>NZ_OZ245846.1:2232500-3535000 GCF_965228935.1 Ulvibacterium sp.
AGAGGGTCAAAAAAATGACTATCAAAGCCTAAGACATATGATAACTGCCCGCGATTGTGGTAATGCGGTGGTTTTTTTGTTATCCCATATGGCCAATTCAATAACTGGGCAAACGCTTACCGTGGATGCCGGTTTTACCAATTTGTTGTACGCCAATAGTTTTATTCCCAAAACCTAATGACTATGCGAATTACCCACATCAATCTATACGAAGTAAAAGTACCCACGCATCCTGGAACCATTGCCAGTAAAGGTATCGACAAACCTTTGCATAAACTTCCCGTTGGTGCCAAAGCTGGATGGAGCGTACAATTCGATGCAATATCCAAATTACTGGTACAAGTGGAGCTAAGTAATGGTACTGTAGGCTGGGGTGAGCTGTACAGAGGTCATGATTGGAACATGGTCCATAATATCTGTGATATTCTCATTGGAATGGACATTGAAAATCTGGTACTTCAAAAATTACCTTTTGTTTTCTGCAGGGAGTACGACGGATTTGAGTGTGCCCTTTGGGATGCCTATGCGAGATTAAAGGATGTAAGGGTCGTAGATCTCTTGGGAGGTGCGATTAGGGATAAGGTTAAAATAGGGGCATGGTCCAGCCATAGGAATTTGGATGATATTGGCGAGTTGGCTTCCAATTTTCAGAAACAAGGGTACGATTGTCTAAAATTCAAAACGGATCTGGAGGATGACGTGGTGGGTTGGTGTAGGAAAATAGCAGAGGCGGCTCCGGGGATGCAGGTAATTCTTGACCCCAATGAGCGTTGGGAACATGCTTATGAAGTCAGAAAGCGCCTGGATGGTCTAAAGGAAGTTGGCAATGTGCTCTGTCTTGAAGATCCCATTCCAAGATGGCAATTATCCGAGTACTCAAAATTACGGGCATATAGTTCCATACCAATTGTTTTACATGTGTCTTTGCCTTATATACTGCATGGACAACGAATAAAGGACAGTATACAGGCTATCCAACAACAAGCGGTGGATGGGTTTAATTTCAATTGTGGATTAGCCAACTTTCAACGGTTGGATCATATTGCTTCAGCCGCCGAACTTCCTTGCTGGCATGGGTCGGAAGTAGATTTGGGAATTCTGGAGACTACGTACGTTCATTCCGCGGCCGCGGCGGAATCATGCATTTGGCCCAGTGATATATTCGGTCGGTTGATCAGGGAACACGATTTGCTTAAGGCACCCTTGAAAATGGAACCTCCATTTGCATATCTTCCAGATGACAAGGGATTAGGAGTGGAACCGGATATGGATGCCATAACTGATTATCAAGTAAGTACAAAAGAATACAAGGCATGAAACGAACATGAATTTTTTAATCAATAACTAAGCCCAGTGGAGTGATTAAAATAAATTTATGAGAGAACAAGTGCAACGAGTGGTTGCATGGGTTCTTAAATTTTTATAAAGCTTATTTACAAGCATTTAAAAATTTTAAACAAATGAAAAAGAATCCTTTTCCCGCAAGCGATCTGGATCGGAGATATCTCTGGGAAATGTTGGTAAATAGGGATATCAAGGCTTTCGTTTCCCAAGATTGGTCTATGGTACAAGATGATTTTATAGCGGAAGGGTTCATGGGCATCGATGCTGGAAAACAGGATAATGTAGACAAATGGGCACTAAAATACCCTAGCTTGGAGTCCTACAAAACGGAATGGCTGTCCCAAGCGGAGGAATTTGCCAAAATGGATTTGGTAGAAGATAAGGAAGATGCCTTTCATCGGGTAACCATCCTACAGGATATTGAGATACAAGGTAATTTTGCGCTTTTGCACAAGAAGTTTTTTGGGCCGATGCAGAAAAAGGATGGTGGCGAAATCGAGACGGATTGGCAAACCCTATATCGCTGTAAGAAAGTAGGGAATGAATGGAAAATAGTGGGTTTTACCGGGTATATGCCCTTGATTCCAAAATCTGCGGATACGGCCAAGGATATCGGTAAATTTTTGCCAAAAAATGCGAGTCAGCATAAAACTGCCGGGCCCTATGCACCAGTATTGGAAGTGAATCCGGGGAAATTGGTCGTTATTTCGGGTCAAGCTTCAATCGATAGGGAAGGCAACGTAATCGGGGAAACCATTGAGGAACAGACCGCCTATACCTTGGACAATTGTGCGCTGCAGTTGGCAACGGCCGGTTGCACGTTTCAAGATGTCTTTAAAGTTAATGTTTATATCAAGGATTTAAAGGAATGGCCTCGTTTCAACACTGTGTACAAGAACTACTTTACAGAGCCAAAACCGGTACGTACGGCGGTGGAGTCAGGTTTGTTGATGACCTTACGGGTAGAAGTAGAAATGTGGGCGGTAAAAAAATAGTACTATGATCTGGGACGAATTGACCACTTTGGATTTTGAAAGAATCGATAGGAGCATTCCGGTTCTTCTCGTTACATCGGCAACCGAACAACATGGTCCGCATTTACCTTTGGCCACGGACCGATTAATAGGTGAACATTTTGCCCGTTCGTTGCATGAAAAAATACCTGATGACATACTGATTTTACCCGTTATGTCCGTTGGTTGTTCCGATCACCATATGGATTTTTTGGGATCGTTGACCTTAAGTCATGGCACCTTTATGAATCAGGTTGAAGACATGGTACGATCTGTGATACACCATGGATTTACCAATATCGTACTTCTGAATAGTCATGGCGGAAATCAGGCGGTAAATCAGGTTTTGGTGGAAAAGTTGGGCAATGCCAATCCGGGTGTACAAATAGTAATGGCCACATGGTGGAAATTAGGAGGCGCTGAATTGGGATCGTTAAACGAAGGTGGAGCCATGAGTACCGGTCATGCCGGCGAGTTCGAGACTTCCCTGATGTTACTGATAGCACCGCATTTGGTACGAAAGGACGCCTATGAAAAGGGAAAACATTCCAAAACCTTTCAATGGGCCGAAGGGGATATGTTACATCCTCCAAAAGTGGCACTCTATCGCTCTATTAAGAAAATGACTTCCAATGGGGTATATGGTGATCCAACCTACGCCTCTAAGGCCAAAGGATTGGAAATCAAGAAATTGGTATTGGAAAACCTACAACGGATTGTCCTTGATTTAAAGGACGCGAGATGACCAACTTCGACTTTGGTATCGATGGGGGAATTGTTGTGCTGTACCTTATAGGCACAATTGCCTCGGGGCTTTGGGTACGTCGCTATGTAAGGAATGTAAATGACTTTTTGGTAGCGGGGCGAAGCGTGGATCTCTATTTAGGTATTGCTTCCCTGGCGGCAACCGAATTTGGTATCGCCACTTGTATGGCCAACGCGGAACTGGGCTTCAAATATGGTTTTGCCGGTATTACCCCTGGGATAGCCTTGGCCTTGGCCATGTTCGTTGTGGGATATACTGGGTTTTGTGTTAAGCCATTACGGGATAAACAGGTAATTACCCTTCCTGAGCTTTTTGAGGATAAATTTGGTCCACGGGTACGTTGGGCCAGTGGGGTGGTCATTGTTTTGGGAGGGTTGCTGAATATGGGTGTTTTTCTGCGGCAGGCCGGGAACTTTTTGACGGCGGTATGCGGTTTTGATATGGCCTATCTGGAAATTGTGATGACTCTTATTCTATTGGGGGTGGCCGCATATACAATTCTGGGCGGCATGATTTCGGTTTTTATAACCGATTACATACAATTTGTAGTAATGAGCATTGGTCTCATTGCTGTGGTATTTTTGGTGGTCTATCAGTTTGGATGGATTGATATGCTCTCCAGCTTAGATCGGATTAGGGGTCCGGTGGCCTACAATCCATTTGAGGATGATACCTATGGCCTGGATCGTATCCTTCTCGATGTTCTATTGGCTTTCGCTTCGATTCTGACCTGGCAGACCATTATTTCAAGGGTGTTATCGGCAAAGGATACCAAAACGGCCAAACATATCTTTGTGGGTACATCACCGTTTATGCTGGTTCGTTTTGCGATTCCCGCCATATTGGGTATAGCGGCCCTGCATTATTTTGGTCCGGATAAATTTACCGATAACGAGGCGATTTTGGCCATGCCCACTATGTTCGCCCAACTTTTACCCGTAGGATTGATCGGAATTGTGGTAGCGGCTATGTTGGCCGCGGATATGTCAACAAATTCTTCCTATATGATTGCCTGGAGTTCGGTCATTTACAATGATATCATGAAACCGATTCACAAGGGACTGTGGTCGAATGCGAAAGGACTTCGTTGGAACCGTATCCTAATCGCCCTTATCGGGATTTTTTTATTGCTCTACGGATTGTGGTACCCTCTAAAAGGAGATCTTTGGGTATACCTTCAGGTCACCGGAACCATTTATCTTTCAAGCATGAGTGTCCTATTGATAGCCGCTTGCTATTGGAAACCAGCAAACAATTGGGGGGCCATAGCTGCGATAGCCATTGGTTGTGCTATTCCCATAAGTTATTTGATATTACAGGAAATATCCCTTACACAGGAATGGATATTGAAGGTTGGACCCTATAAATTTGGGGCTGTCACCTATTTTGCAGCCGCTTTTGCCATGATTATCGGTTCTTTACTTAAGCCATCAACCCAAAAAACAAACTGATATGGAACATTGGTTTTGGACGATACTCTGTTTCTTGGTACTGGTCTGGTACCTGGTGGTTACCATTGTCGTAGCCTTGCGTGGGGGAACCGACATCAAAAAGATGTTGGGTAAATGGAAACGGGAAATGGAAAAATAAGGATACTTTTATTTCTACCACATATCTCGATTTCAAAAAGTTGGCCAGTTTACTTGATTTGCTAAGTTATTGTTGTGCTGCGTCATACTAACCTAAAACTCAATATCCCAATATCATTTTGGCGATTTCATGGCGCGCTCGTACCTGAGCATTTTCGATCTATAAGAACGGTTTAGTTGATGTTTTGTACTATCTTTTGGATTCATGGTGCATTTATGCCCTCGGCTATTCTAGTCTTTTGATTTTTTGAACGAATCCGTTTCGAATAAGTGAATAGATGATTGATTTTGGCAGATGGGTTTAACGGAATTTTAGCTATTTTTAGGGAGTACCTCCATAGAACCTAAGTGAAAACCAGCTTTATATGGAAAGCAGCGAGGGAAATACCCAGCAGTCATTTCTTTTCAAATTACGGGAAATAGTTCTTGATAACTTAAAAAATGAGCAGTTTAGTGTAGAAGAGCTGGCAAGTACGTATGGATTAAGCCGTTCACAGTTGCACAAGAAGCTAAAGAAGAGTGAAGGCAAGTCCATAAGTCAGTTCATCAAAGAGGTTCGTTTGGAGAAGTCATTGGAGTTATTGAACAACGATGACACTATTACTGCTTCCGAGGTGGCATATGAGGTTGGATTCTCTAGCCCAACCTATTTCAATACTTGTTTCAAGGATTTTTTTGGTTTTCCTCCCGGTGAGGCGAGAATGAGGGCCAAGATCCAAGATGATATGGGTTTGGACAATGCCGAACATGGAGATTTTAAACCCAATCCAAACAGGAAGGCCATCATATTTTCGGTGAGTTTACTGGTACTGATAGCTGCTCTTTATGGATTATATAGGTTTAACATTACAAATGATACGATCAACAACGATTTCCAACACGGAACAGCAAAAAACACCGCTTCTAAAATCGAAAAATCCATTGCGGTACTTCCCTTAAAAAACTGGAGTGGGGATTCTGGTCTGGAATATGTCAGTGACGGTCTGACCGACGCCTTAATATCGAAAATTGCCAATGTTAGTTCACTGGCCAAGGTGGTCCCTTTTACGACTATGTTGACTTACAAGGAAACTGGAAAAAAAATAAAGGAGGTAGCAAAAGAACAAAACGTTAGTCACATTTTGCAGGGAAGTTTTCAACTATCCGGGAATCAGGTAAAAATATCTTTACAACTTATCGAAGGTCAAAGTAGTGAACAGGTATGGTCTAACGAATACTCAAGTAAATGGAAAAGTAGCGAGATTTTTACCCTACAAGAAGAAGTTACCAAGAATGTGTTGAATGCCCTGAATGTGGTAATCACTGAAAAAGAATCCAAAATGCTTACCCGGATTCCAACGGACAATCATGAAGCTTACAATTATTTCCTATTGGCGGAATACCAACGTTACCAATATCAAAATGAAGCGTTTAAAAAAGCTATTCCTCTATACAAAAAGGCGATCGCTTTGGACTCGGCATTTGTTGACCCCTATGGCGCATTGGCTGAAGTCTACATTTTCCAAGGCTTGATAATGGCTATGGAAAGCGAGGAACAATCTTGGAAAAAAGCCAAAGAATTGCTTAAAAAAGCGGAGTTGCTGGATCCTTCAAATGAACTGGTACGGGAAAAACTATTGAATGTTTACTTTTTTTACGAGTGGGATTTCGACAGATTATCCCGATTACCTGAATCCGACAAGGATTTGATGTATGATTTTAGAATAAAGATAGGGGAATATGAAAAAGCGTTGAAACACATCAATACATTGATTCTGGATAATCCCATTGGAGTTTCCTACGGCAAAAAGGCAGAAGTTCTTTTTTTAATGGGCAGAAAAGATTTATGTGAGGCCTTACTGAAAAAACATGATGTACTCTTTGATGATGGGTTTTATGTTAGAGAATCCGCCAAATGGCACTACTATTTAGGGAATTACAGTAAATCAAAAGAACAACTGGATAAATTAGTGGGAATGTCCAAGAATTTTCCACCCATCGTAATTTGGTTACAGGCAATTCATGCAAACATAGATGGAGATTTAGGAAAGGCCAACAAAAAATATGCGATTTTAAGAGACAAGTTCGATAATCAGGAATCTGGAAGTCCGGGATGGTTTATGGCCCTCTATCATTTTCATTCCAATGAACCTGATAAAGGATTTCGATGGCTTGAAAAATCATTTGACCGACATGAAGTAGAGATGATTTGGCTACGGGCCGAGCCTTTACTGGCACCTTATCGCGATGATTCCAGATATATTGAACTTTACTACAAAATGCAATTTCCGGTTCCCATTCCATGAATTAAGCTCGTTTTTAGGCGATATGCAACATAATTGGAATGCTTTAATTTTTTTTCTAATTGAATTCAGTTTTGTTTTAAACACTTCGAAACATAGCTGTTAGGTGTTGCCATGCTTGCTTCAACATCTTTGTGACATCAAATAAAATCAGTAACATTTAAAATTCAATGTCATGAAGAAATTCGTTTTAACCTTAGTAGTAGTATTTGGGACTTTTCAAATTGTTTCGTCCCAAGCAGATTACAATGAACCCTTGGGAGTAGGTTTTCCTGCCGTTTCAAACCTCACTTATCTATCCAAAGTTTACCTTAAAGAAGCTTCCGGTGTTATTAAGGAGCTTCGATTGAAGGCCGCAAACTTTGATGTATTTAATGCTGAAGGATATGAACCTAATGCATCCAATCCATTTGTGGTGGTGCATAAAGCAACAAATGGCCACATAACTGTCAGCTATGATAAAAATGGGGAAATTATCACCGCTTGGGAACGATTTGAAAATGTTCCTCTTTCAAAAAAGGTCAGGGAGTTGGTAGGCAAAAAATATGGTGGTTGGAAAATTGTTAAAAACACATATAGAAGTAGTTACAGCAATGGTAAAATTGAAACAAGTATATACAAGCTAAAACTGTCCAATGGTTATAGAACTATTGGAATAAAAGTAAACGCGTTGGAAATCTGAGACAAGCTTTTTTGCCACGTCGCAGTTTTTGTAGAAGATGAAAAAAGGCTTTGATTCTAAAGAGTATCAAAGCCTTTTTTTAAATATTATACCCTGGGCAAGTCCCCGTCACCTTTTAACGGCAATTCCGAACTTCCCATAAGATAAGTATCTACATGATGTGCTGCCTGTCTCCCTTCGGAAATGGCCCAAACAATAAGCGACTGCCCCCTTCTTTGGTCACCTGCCACAAAGACGCCCGGTACATTGGTTTGATAATTCGTTTCCGTTGCCTTGATATTGGTTCTTTGGTCAGCCTCCAATCCCAGCTGTTCGGCTATGGTCATTTCAGATCCGGTGAATCCTAGGGCCAAGAGTGCCAATTCGCATTCCCATTCTTTTTCCGTTCCCTCAACCTCCTTCAAAATGGGGCGTTTTCCAGGTTGTTTTATCCACTCGACCTCCGAAGTGATCAACCCTTTTAAATTACCCTCTTTATCCCCAATAAATTCTTTGGTGGAGATACTGAAAAAACGTTCGGCCCCTTCTTTGTGGGAGGAACTGGTACGTAGTCGCATGGGCCAGAATGGCCAAGGCTGGCCCTCGGGCCTATCCGTTGTAGCCATGGGCATTATCTCGAAATTGGACACTGATTTTGCCCCCTGACGGAACGAAGTACCAATGCAATCCGATCCGGTATCGCCACCGCCTATAACAATAACGTTTTTATCGGTAGCCAAAATTTCCTCATCAAATTTTTTGACGCCATCTACCCTTCGGTTGTTCTGGGGGAGAAAATCCATGGCCTGTACAACACCTTTTAAATCGGCCCCTTTTATGGGTAAATTTCTGCGGACCGTGGCGCCGCCACAAAGAACGATGGCATCAAAATCCTGTTTCAGTTGGGTAGCTTCGATATCCTTTCCGACATGGACACCACAAAGGAATTCGATACCTTCCTCCTCCAGAATCTTCAATCTTCGATCTATGATGTGTTTTTCCATTTTAAAGTCGGGGATGCCATAGCGCAATAAGCCTCCAGGTTTTTCATCCCGCTCAAATACCGTAACCCAGTGTCCGGCACGGTTCAATTGCTGAGCCGCAGCCAATCCCGCTGGCCCGGAACCAACCACCGCAACCTTTTTTTCAGTTCTTGTTTTTGGGGGTTTGGCTTCCACCCATCCTTTTTTAAAGGCAGTCTCCGCAATGTTCTTTTCTATATTCTCTATGGACACGGGATCTTCATTGATACCCAGCACACACGCTTCTTCACAGGGTGCGGGGCACAGCCGACCCGTGAACTCGGGAAAGTTGTTGGTGGCATGCAAAATGCTGGCCGCCTTTTCCCATTTACCTCGGTACACCGCATCATTAAAATCTGGGATCAAGTTGCCCAATGGACATCCACTGTGACAAAAAGGAATCCCACAGTCCATACAACGAGCTCCTTGATCCTTGAGTTCCTTTTCCTTCATAGGAAGGGTAAACTCCTTGAAGTTTTTAACGCGCTCCTCAACAGGGGCATACTCCTCTACTTTTCTATCGAATTCCAAAAATCCTGTTATCTTTCCCATTTCTCGAATTATATGGTTTCCAATTTTTCTTTTTCCAAACGGATCAAAGCTTGCTTATACTCCTCAGGGAACACCTTGACGAATTTAGGAAGACTTTCCTCCCAATCCTCTAAGATGCGCTGTGCCAATGGGCTAAGGGTAGCATTATAATGATTCTCGATGAGTTCCCTAAGTTGTTTTATATCATTGTCCTCATCCACCTCCAAGAGGTTCAGGGTTTCTGTATTGCATTTTTGCCTAAATGTCTTTTTTTCATCAAAAACATAGGCGATACCACCGCTCATTCCCGCGCCAAAATTCCTTCCTACTTCACCTAGGATTACCGCAATACCACCGGTCATATACTCGCAACCGTGATCGCCGATTCCCTCAACGACGGCTTTGGCACCGGAGTTTCTGACACAGAAACGTTCCCCTGCCTTTCCGTTTATATAAGCTTCGCCGGAAGTTGCCCCATATAAGGTTACATTACCGGTAATCACATTTTCCTCAGGTTGTAAGGTAGATTTGTACGGAACTTTAATGACCAATTTGGCACCGGATAACCCTTTGCCCAAATAGTCATTGGTATTTCCGTTGACCACCATGGTCAATCCCTTTGTAGCAAAGGCTCCGAAACTTTGTCCTGCAGATCCGGTAAAATTCAGTTTTAACGTATTTTCCGGAAGTCCTTCCGCACCGTATATTTTTGATATTTCGTTGCTAATGATAGCCCCTACCGCGCGATCCGTATTGTGTATGGGGAAGTCCAAGGTCAATTTTTCCTTTCGGAACAAGGCCGGATGCGCCTGCGCGATAATATCAAATTCAATGGACTTGTCCACATCGTGCTGTTGCTTCTGGGTGTTGTAGAATTTAGTACCCGTAGGGACATCTACTTGGTACAAAATTGGGGTAAGGTCAATTCCCGCCGCCTTATAATGTTCAATGGCCTTTTTTCGATCTAATTTTTGAACTTGTCCTACCATTTCATTTACGGTCCTGAAGCCCAATTGGGCCATGATTTCCCTAAGCTCCTGGGCCACAAAATACATGTAATTGACTACGTGCTCAGGTTTTCCCTCGAACTTTTTGCGCAATTCCGGATTTTGGGTCGCAATACCTACCGGACAGGTATTTAAATGGCAAACACGCATCATAATACATCCGGAAGCCACTAATGGGGCCGTTGCAAATCCGAATTCCTCGGCACCCAAAAGACAGGCCACGGCCACATCCCTTCCCGTTTTTAATTGCCCGTCACATTCAAGGACGACCCGGTTCCTAAGATCATTGAGCACCAAAGTCTGTTGTGCTTCCGCAATTCCCAGCTCCCAAGGGAGTCCGGCATGTTTTAAGGAGGTCAGGGGAGAGGCCCCTGTGCCGCCATCGAATCCGGAAATCAATATTACATCCGCCTTCGCCTTTGAGACTCCGGCCGCTACGGTTCCCACCCCGACTTCGGAAACCAATTTTACGTTGACCCGTGCTTTTCTATTGGCGGATTTTAAATCGAAGATCAATTGGGACAAATCCTCAATAGAATAGATATCGTGATGCGGAGGAGGTGAAATCAAGCCTACGTAGGGAGTGGAGTTCCTCGTCTTTGCTATCGCAGGATTTACTTTTGGGCCAGGAAGTTGTCCACCTTCACCGGGTTTGGCCCCCTGGGCCATTTTAATCTGTATCTCCTGGGCGTTTGTAAGGTAATTGGAAGTTACCCCAAACCTTCCCGAAGCTACTTGTTTTATGGCACTGTTGCGCCAATCGCCCGTTGCATTTCTATAAAATCGTTCGGCATCTTCCCCGCCTTCGCCAGAATTGCTCTTTCCGCCTATACGGTTCATGGCTATGGCCAAGTTTTCATGGGCTTCCTTGCTTATAGATCCGTAGGACATGGCCCCGGTCTTGAAACGTTTAACGATTTCGGTCCATGGTTCCACTTCATCCAGTGGAATAGGGTCGAAATTGGAAAATTCAAATAAACCCCTAATGGTCATTAGATTTTTTGACTGTTCGTTCACCATTTCGGAGAATTCCTTATAGGTGCCGGATTCGTTGTTACGAACAGCTTTTTGTAGCTTGGCGATGGATAAGGGATTGAACATATGCTTCTCCCCATCCCTTCTCCAACGATATTCCCCACCGATCTCCAAATCAAGAGTAGCTGCCAATTCCTTTTTGCCAAATGCCTTTTTATGTCGCTTTGCGATTTCCTTTTCAATCTCATACAACCCGATACCCTGAATTCGAGTGGGTGTGTTGGGGAAATATTTGTCAACTACTTTGGTATTTATACCAATACATTCAAACAATTGCGAGCCTCGGTACGAATTCAAGGTAGAGATACCTATTTTGTTCATCACTTTTAGGATTCCCTTGCCGATGGCCTTGTTATAATTCTCAATGGCTTCTTCGAAAGTGAATTCGGTAATATCATTTTCTTCAATCTGTTCCCTGATGATTTCATTTACCAGATACGGGTTTATCGCACTCGCCCCAAATCCGAACAAAAGGCAAAAGTGATGTACTTCCCTTGGCTCGGCGGACTCAATGATCATACTGAGTTTTGAGCGTTTGCCCAACCTTTGGAGTCCACTATTCACATAGGAACACGCTAGAAGGGCGGGAATTGGCGCATTTTCCGCACTAACATATCTATCGGAAAGAATAATGATGTTGGCCCCTTCGTCAATGGCCCTGGAAGCCTGATCCAAAATGGATTGCAGTGCATCCTCAAGGCCATTATGACCTTTTTGGACCTCGTACAAAATGGGTATGGAAACCACTTTATAATCCGGACTGGAATCGTAATTCTTTATTTTGTCCAAATCCTCCTTGGAAATGACCGGGTTCTGGATTTTTAGTTTTCTGCAGTGGTATTCCGTAATGTCGAAAATGTTGTGATCCATGCCCAAGGTAAGGCTGATGTCCGTAATCAATTCCTCACGAATACCGTCCAAGGGAGGATTGGTAACCTGCGCGAAAAGCTGTTTAAAATAGTTATAAAGCAACTGGGGACGTTCTGAAAGTACTGCTATGGGCGTATCCGAACCCATGGAACCGATAGGTTCCTTGGCATTCTTGCCCATAGGTAGGATTATGGTATTGATGTCCTCCAAGGTATATCCAAAAGCGGATTTCCGCTTTTCCAATGTTGCCTCTCCCAAGAATAAGGGGCAATCGTTGTAGGGAATATCCCGGAGATGTACCAAATTATTGTCCAGCCATTTTTTATAGGGATGCCTTTGTGCGATTTCCTCTTTTATTTCCTCATCGTTCACAATTCTTCCCTCTTCCATGTTCACCAGGAACATTTTGCCAGGCTCCAACCTGCCGTGATATTCTATATTTTCAGGCTCCAACTCCATGACTCCGGTTTCCGAGGACATCACTACATATCCATCCTTGGTCACCGAATATCGGGAAGGTCTCAATCCGTTCCTGTCTAAAACCGCACCTATATAGTTTCCATCGGTAAATGGTATAGAAGCAGGTCCGTCCCAAGGTTCCATAACGCAGGAATTGTATTCATAAAAGGCACGTTTGGCTTGGGACATTTCGGAATTCTTTTCCCAAGCTTCGGGAACCAACATCATCATAACCTCCGGCAATGACCTACCGGTCATCAACAAAAGCTCAACCACCATGTCCATTGTTGCAGAATCCGATTTTCCAGGAAGGATTATGGGGAGTATTTCCTTTATTTGCGGACCGAACAAATCACTATGAAGCAAGCCCTCCCTGGAACGCATCCTTGAGACATTACCGCGCAGCGTATTGATTTCACCATTATGGCACATATAGCGGAAAGGTTGTGCCAAATCCCAAGTGGGGAAAGTATTGGTAGAAAACCTTTGGTGGACCAAGGCCAATCTCGTAACCACTTTGGGGTTCATCAGGTCCTTGTAATACAAACTGATGTCTTTGGGCATCAATAGTCCCTTAAAAATGATGATTTTAGTGGAGAGACTCGGGATATAAAAGAATTTACTCTCGGAAAGTTTGGATTCAATTATGGTATGTTCGGTAACCTTACGGGCTATGAAAAGCTTTATGTTAAAGTCAAAATAGCTTTGTCCTGTAGTTTCCTTTCCGACAAAGATTTGTTTTACAAAAGGCTCCGTTTCCATGGCAATACGACCAGGCACGGACTTATTGACCGGAACATCGCGCCAACCCAACAAATTGAGTCCTTGTTTTTTAATATTTTCCTCAAGGACCGAAATACAGAAGTTCCGCTGGTTTTCTTTTTGTGGTAAAAAAACATTGCTCACGGCATATCCCCCTGGCTCCGGAAGCTCAAAACTGCAAACATCCTTAAAGAAATCATGGGGGATGTCGATTAGGATACCTGCCCCGTCACCTGTTTTTCCATCCGCGCTTACTGCACCTCTATGCTCCAATTTATCCAGTATCTCCAGGGCCTTATGAATAATGTCATTGGATTTCTTCCCCTTAAGGCTACAGATAAAACCTGCGCCACAGTTATCATGTTCAAATTCCGGTAGGTATAACCCTTGCTTCTTCAATTCCATTAGGTACAATTTAGTTTGTTTGTTAAAGGCCTTCTGTAATTTGGTATGCCTTTGAGTAGATGTACGTGTTTGAAATAATGTGCTTCAAACATTATGGTATTTCTTCAAAAATAGCATTATTGATGAATTATTTATATTAAATCAAAAAAAAGACAAAATAAAATTCAACAATTAGAATAAAATGCTTAAAAATATTCAAAAACGAATTTTTGGTCGGTTTAATTTATTAGAATGATAAATTTAAGAAATCCGAAAAGGTCTCAAAAAGAATTTATGGGGTAAGTCGCCCTGTTTTGGAAATATATAACAAATACCCCCTATGTTTTTAAAGGGGCAACACTTTGAATTGTTCAAAAAATAAAAACTACCCCTTATTTGTTGAGGTATGCGAACGGAGTACGGATGGGTTGGTTCATCAATCCCTTAAAATATCCCTTGAGATAACGATTTTTTGAATTTCGGAAGTACCTTCATAAATCTGTGTAATCTTGGCATCGCGCATTAACCGCTCCACATGGTAATCTTTTACAAAACCATTGCCACCATGGATTTGAACGGCTTCGACCGTGGTTTCCATGGCCACTTGGGAGGCGTACAGTTTGGCCATTGCCCCTGAAAGGTCATAGTTGTTCCCTTGATCTTTGTCCCAGGCCGCCTTGTACACCAAATGGCGGGCCGCCTCTATTTGTGTATGCATATCCGCCAATTTAAAGGCAATAGCCTGATGATTTGATATCTCCGTCCCAAACGCTTTACGTTCCTTGGAGTACTTCAATGCCATCTCATAGGCCCCCGCAGCAATACCTAATGCCTGTGCGGCGATTCCGATTCTACCTCCGGCCAGGGTTTTCATGGCAAATTTGAAGCCAAAACCATCTTCGCCTATCCGGTTTTCCTTGGGTACAATAACATCATTGAAAACCAGGGAATGGGTATCGCTTCCCCGGATGCCCAATTTATTCTCCTTGGGGCCTATTTCAAAACCTTCCATCCCCTTTTCCACAATCAGCGCGTTGATACCTTTGTGCCCCTTTTCCTTGTTCGTCTGTGCGATGACCAAATAAACTTCCGCGGTATTGCCGTTGGTTATCCAGTTTTTGGTCCCGTTCAATACGTAATGATTACCTTTGTCCAGAGCCGTGGTCCTTTGTGAGGTAGCGTCACTGCCCGCCTCTGGTTCGGAAAGACAGAATGCCCCAATAATCTCACCTGTAGCCAAGCGTTTTAGGTATTTTTCTTTTTGGGCCTCGCTTCCAAAGGTCTCCAGTCCCCAACAGACCAAGGAATTATTGACCGAAACCACAACCGACGCCGACGAATCTACTTTTGAGAATTCTTCCATGGCAATGGCATAGGATAAGGTATCCAGTCCGCTACCACCATATTGGGGATCTACCATCATGCCCATAAATCCCAGTTCCCCCATTTTTTTTATCTGTGCCGTTGGAAATTTTTGCTCCTCGTCACGGGCTATTACACCGGGAAGTAGTTCGTTTTGGGCAAAATCCCGAGCGGCCTGCCGTATCATCAATTGCTCTTCGGATAAGGTAAAATCCATAAAAATTCACTTATTTTTCTGTCGCAAAGATAAGGTTACAGGACTAAATCCAGAGCAGGTTTACCAGCTATTTTCCGTATAGTTAAATTTTGTCATAAGGAATCGCAAAACCTACCAAAAGCAATGCCAAATCTCTATATTTGTTCCCTACTTATCCTTCAAACCGATTTAAGCAAAATAGTATGAGACAACATTAGCTCCATCCCAGGGAACTACAGAATAATGAAAAGTACTACATACCCAATGTATTCTAAGTCACATACAATTTTAAATCGATTACAATGAAAGAATTACTTCAGGAATATGAAAACAAGCGACCTGAAATCGTTTTTAACTGGAAAGATCCTGAGACGGAGGCTGAGGGTTGGACGGTCATAAACTCGCTCAGGGGCGGTGCCGCCGGGGGAGGAACACGCATGCGCGAGGGACTTGATATGAACGAAGTCCTTTCCCTGGCCAAGACCATGGAAGTGAAATTTACCATTTCCGGCCCGCCGATAGGCGGTGCAAAGTCGGGCATAAACTTCAATCCCCATGACCCAAGGAAAAAGGGGGTGTTGGAAAGGTGGTACCATGCCGTATCGCCCTTGCTTAAAAGTTATTACGGTACGGGCGGGGACCTCAATGTGGATGAAACCCATGAAGTAGTCCCAATAACTGAAGATGCCGGTGTTTGGCATCCGCAGGAAGGGGTTTTTAATGGTCATTTTAAACCTACTGAGGCGGATAAAATCAATAGGATAGGGCAGTTGCGACAGGGAGTTATAAAACCCATTGAAGGTGATAGGTATTCTCCGGATGTTTCCCGAAAATATACGGTAGCGGATATGATTACCGGTTTTGGTGTGGCCGAAGCCGTACGTCACTATTACGATATTTTTGGAGGTAATGTTATGGGAAAGCGAGCCGTTGTACAGGGTTTTGGTAATGTAGGAGGGGCAGCGGCCTTCTATCTTTCCCAAATGGGGGCAAAAATCGTGGGTATATTGGATCGGACCGGGGGGATCATCAATGAAAGTGGATTTACCTTTGACCAGATCAAGCATTTTTTTTTAAATAAGAAAGGGAATAACCTTATGGCCCCGGCGAACCAAATGATTCCTTTTGATGAGGTGAAGGAAAGCATATGGGAATTGCCTACCGAAATATTCGCGCCTTGTGCGGCATCAAGGTTAATTACCCAAAAACAGATAACAAAAATGATGGACACCGGTCTGGAAGTCATTTCCTGTGGAGCCAATGTACCTTTTGCGGACAAAGAAATCTTCTTTGGACCCATTATGGAATATACCGATGGCAGGGTAAGCCTTATTCCGGATTTTATATCCAACTGCGGTATGGCCCGTGTTTTTGCCTACTTTATGGAGAAAAGAGTGGGAATGGAGGATGAATTGATATTTAATGATACCTCCAATACCATTAGAAAGGCAATTTTGAATATCTTTAAGCAGAATCCTTCGAAAACAAATTTGAGTAGGACGGGATTTGAAATTGCATTGAAACAGCTAGTATAACTAAAACCAACCGAGTATGGAGACCATAATTATTATTGTATTTCTTGTAGGCTATCTGGCCATTACCTTAGAACACAACCTTAAGATTGACAAGTTAATACCGGCCTTGGCCATGATGGCCATTTTATGGGCCATTATTGCTTTGGCGCACATGCCTGTATTCGAGGTAAATGCCGAGCTCAAGGAATTGGAGCCCAGTCATCTGGACGAAATGTTGCTCCATCATCTTGGGAAAACCGCAGAAATACTGGTCTTCTTGCTAGGGGCCATGACCATTGTTGAAATCATTGATTATTTTGATGGTTTTGCCACTATAAAGGGTTATATTAAGACCACCAGTAAACGAAAGCTTTTATGGCTCTTTTCCATTTTGGCCTTTATCCTTTCCGCTATAATCGATAATCTTACCGCAACGATTGTGCTGGTCACTATCCTACAAAAAGTAATCAAGGATCGGGAGACGCGCCTTTGGTTCGCCGGTTTAATCATCATCAACGCAAATGCGGGAGGGGCATGGTCGCCTATTGGTGACGTAACTACTACCATGTTGTGGATTGCGAACAAGGTTTCCGCCGCTCAATTGGTCATTCATGTGCTTTTGCCCTCCATTATTTGTATGCTTGTACCCACCCTGATTGCCGGAAGATTCAAGGCTTTTAAAGGAAATATCGAGACGGATATAGATCAAATGGAGACATCAAAATCAAAATTTGGTCCCACCATGTTGTATTTGGGGTTGGGTTCCATCGTTTTTGTGCCTTTTTTCAAAACAATCACCCATTTGCCCCCGTATGTAGGTATGATGCTTTCCCTGGCCGTTGTCGCTACCTTTGCCGAGATTTATAGCAATGCCAAGTTCAGTATCAGTTCGGCCACGGATGAAGGGCACCACGAGGCTGCCCATCATAGCCCGGTTCACAAGGCACTTTCCAAAATAGAGTTACCCAGTATTCTGTTCTTTTTGGGAATATTGTTGGCGGTTGCCGCCCTGGAGTCCCTAGGGATGCTGTTTCATTATGCTGAAAGTTTAAATCAAGCCATACCCAATACGGACATCGTTGTATTGTTGTTAGGGGTGGGATCGGCTGTAATCGATAATGTACCTTTGGTAGCGGCCAGTATGGGTATGTTCTCCGAAGGGCTGGACAATCCACTTTGGCATTTCATCGCCTATTCCGCTGGAACTGGGGGGAGTATGTTGATTATAGGCTCCGCAGCGGGTGTGGTTGCCATGGGTATGGAGAAAATAGATTTCTTCTGGTATTTACGGAAAATAGCATGGTTGGCACTGGCCGGATTTTTAGCCGGGGCCGTCGCATTTATTTTATTGCGTGATTTTGTACTTCACGGATAATTTTATCGATAAAATGCCGTTATTATGGCAAATCTAAACACTTAAGGAATTTATGTTATTGTTTCTGAAAATTGCTCAGGATCCGGAAATGGGCGAAGTAGTGTCTGAGGAAAAGACACTTTCGGTAATGGACCTGATATTAAATGGGGGCACGGGGAGTGTCGTTATCATCTCTGTACTTTTTGTACTTCTTTTTGTAGCATGCTATATTTATTTTGAACGATTGTTCGCTATAAAAGCGGCATCCAAAATCGATAAAAATTTCATGAACCAGATTCGGGATCACGTTACCAGTGGTAAATTGGAAGCGGCCAAGATTTTATGCGCCCAAACCGATTCGCCGGTTGCCCGTCTTACCGAGAAAGGGGTTTCCCGTATCGGAAAGCCTTTGGACGACATAAATACAGCAATTGAGAATGCAGGTACCTTGGAGGTGTATAAACTGGAAAAAAACGTAAGCATTTTGGCCACAGTGGCCGGTGCGGCCCCAATGATAGGTTTCTTGGGAACGGTAATTGGTATGATTTTGGCATTCCATGAAATGGCCAGTAGTGGCGGCCAAGCCGAAATGGGCTCCTTGGCCTCTGGAATCTATACGGCGATGACGACCACGGTGGCCGGACTTATTGTGGGGATTATTGCTTACATAGGATACAATCATTTGGTGAACAGGACGGATAAGGTAGTCCATAAAATGGAGGCCAATGCCGTAGAATTTTTGGATTTGTTGAACGAACCGCTCTAAACCGGTGTTATGAAATTGAAAGGAAGAAATAAGGTGAGCCCAGATTTTAGCATGTCCTCCATGACGGATATCGTTTTCCTCCTACTTATCTTTTTTATGCTTACCGCCAATTCGCCCAACGCACTGGATTTACTTTTGCCGAAGGCCAAGGGGAAATCAACGAATACCCAAAATGTTTCGGTAAGTATCGACAAAAACCTGCAGTATTTTGTGAACAACGAAAGAATTAACGGAGAATATATTGAAATTGAATTAAAAAAGGCACTGGAAGGACAGGAGAAACCGACTATTATCCTTAGGGCGGAAGAAAGTGTAGCCATTCGGGAAGCGGTGAATGTTATGGACATTGCAAACCGAAACAACTATAAGGTGATTCTGGCCGTGCGACCCAATTAATGTCATTTTTAGATACGAGACACAAGAAAAAATCATTCACACTTACCACTTTGCTGTTAAGTGTGCTACTGCTTATATTGTTCTATATAGGCCTTACCTATATGGATCCTCCCATTGAAAATGGTATTTCCGTAAATTTTGGGACTATGGATTTTGGAATGGGCAATGAGCAGCCCAAGGAAAAAATCAGGTCGGAACCGGTAGATATTCCAGAACCTCCCAATGAGCCGGAAGAGGTACAGGAAACTACGGTTCCCGAAGAAGTTCAGGAAGAGGAAGTAGTGGAAAAGGAACCGGCCGCCGAAGAAGTCCTTACCCAGGAAAATGAGGAATCCATTAGAATAAAGAAGGCACAGGAAGCAAAGCGCAAGGCGGATGAAGCGGCCAAAAAGGCCAAGGCTGAAGCGGAGCGGATAGCCCGTGAAAAACGTGAGGCAGAGGAAAGGGCACAGAAAGAACGGGAGGCCAAGAAGAAAAAATTGGACGAGCTTATCGGCGGCATCAATAAATCCGATGGTAATGCTTCCGGCTCGGAAGGGGATGACAATAGGGCCGGTGACAAAGGTTCACCTGAGGGCGACCCCTATGCTACCAGTTATTACGGAAGCCCAGGTTCCGGAAGTGGTACCGGAGGTTACGGGCTTAACGGAAGATCTTTGGTAAGCAAGGGCAAGGAAAAACAGAATTGTAATCAGGAGGGAAGGGTAGTCGTAAAAATTGTTGTGGACAGAAATGGTAATGTTGTCAGTGCTACTCCCGGTGTAAAAGGAACTACCAATAACGATCCCTGCCTATTGGATCCAGCCAGAAAAACTGCTTTTAAACACAAATGGAACCTGGATTCCAATGCTCCAAGCCAACAAATCGGTTTTGTGGTAGTCAATTTTAAATTGGGGGAATAAGTGACTTATGCGCAGACCTTGGATTGGATGTTTGCCCAACTTCCCATGTACCAGCAAAAAGGTAAGGTGGCCTTTAATGGAAAACTGGACAACATTAAGGCCCTTTCGGCTCACCTAGACCATCCCGAAAAAAAATTCAAGAGTATCCACGTTGCCGGAACCAATGGGAAAGGCAGCAGTAGCCATATGTTGGCGTCTATTCTGCAGGAAGCGGGATATACGGTCGGATTATATACATCACCCCATCTCAAGGACTTTGGAGAGCGAATCAAAATTAATGGGGAAACCATTAGTAAGCAATTTGTGGTCGATTTTATAACCGAAAACAAACCTTTTTTTGAGAATCGTCAACTCTCTTTTTTTGAGATGTCGGTAGGCATGGCCTTCCAGTATTTTGCCCAAAAACAGGTAGACATCGCCATAGTTGAAGTCGGATTGGGAGGGCGGTTGGATTCCACCAACATCATAGTTCCCGAGGTTTCCTTGATTACCAATATTGGGATGGACCATGCCGACATATTGGGGGATACCTTACCAAAAATTGCTAGGGAAAAGGCTGGTATCATTAAAGAAAAAGTTCCTGTGGTAATCAGTGAATACCAGCAAGAAATTGCCGATGTATTTAAATCGATTGCATTGGAACGTAAGGCAAGGATCATATTCGCAGATCAAGAAATACGGGAAGCCTATGGAGTATCCCTCTTAGGAAACTATCAATCCAAAAATGCCAAAGGGGTGGTTGCCGTCATAAGGGAACTTATGGGTTTTGAGGTTACAGAGGAACATATTCAAAAAGGACTTGCACATGTGGTGGAGAATACCGGATTATTGGGAAGGTGGCAAGTACTACGGGAAAATCCAATGGTGGTGTGTGATACCGCCCATAACCGAGAAGGACTTTCTGTGGTGCTTGATCAGGTAGCCGAACAGGGATATGATATACTGCATATTGTGCTCGGTTTTGTAATAGAGAAAAATCTGGATGCCCTACTTCCACTTTTTCCCGAAAATGCTCGGTATTATTTTGCCCGACCCAAAATTCCACGAGGGTTGGACGCTTCCGTTTTAAAGACCCAAGCTTCCCGATTTGGACTACAGGGCAAAGTTTATGATTCTGTCCCAGAGGCTTTCAAAAATGCGTTGCAACGGGCCTCCAATACCGATTTTGTCTTCGTTGGAGGGAGTACCTTTACCGTGGCCGAGGTGGTTTAGTTTCCAGTTCCCGATACAAGGAATACCAACCTAAAATTAGCCCTTATCCCAGACCCATCCCTGTCCACCAAATGATGTGCTGTTTCTGGGATCTTACATGTTCTGATTTGCAAATACGGACAAACCCTACATTTTCCCAAATGTTTTAAACGCTATAATTGTAGCACATTTTAAATTTTCATCAATCAAAATCATATCCTATGAAACTCTTTTCCCAATTATTGGTGGGCGTATTTATTTTAATCGGTTACCAAGAAGTAAAGGCCAAAAACATCACTCTAGACATAGCAAATGACATTTTAAGCAATCCAGAAACTATGGTGATTCAAAGACAGACCCAATATAGCATACAAATAGACAAAGAAGATTATAAAATTGCACGAGTGAAGATTTCACTATTTCTGGAAGATGACATCCTCTATATGGCCCCCGGTGCAAATCAACTTCCCAAAAGATGGGCCACCTTTGTTCATAACCTTAAAGTAAGGGATGAAAATGGCGGTGAAGTTCCCATAAAGGAATTGGAAGATGCCCAATGGAAGGTTAACCATGAAATCGGTAAAAAAGTGACCGTAACCTATGAGGTTGTTTTAAATCATGAAGAACATCAATGGTCGGGCGGTCTGGATGGAGTAGCCTATGCAACGGATTGGGGGGTCTTTTATACGGGACGGGCCCTGTTGCTTTTTAATGGGGCCAATGCAGAAAAAGTAAATGTTGTATTTGATGTTCCAAATGACTGGCAGGTAACCACACCTTGGGAGGTAGTTTCCCATGCAAAAAATTCATTCCTGGCCATGAATCATTCGGATTTATCCCAATCCATGATTTTTGCTGGAACCCATAAAGAAATGTCATTCAAAAGAGAGGATTTTGAGCTCGTTTTTGCACTAGGGGGCGATCAAGTGCTCTCAAAAAAGGACGATTATGCCAGCCTTGCCCAGGGTGTAATGGATTACTATATCCGTTTAATGGGAGGATTACCGAAACCACCACCGGACAATCCATTTCAAAAGGCCATCGTTGTTATCAATAACTCGGATACAACGGATGGAGAGGTAATCGGGAACAATATCAGTATTCTGATAGAAAAGGATGGAGGCCAAATGTCCCAAATGCTTTCGACCTTTATTTTTGCCCATGAGTTTTTTCATTTATGGAACGGAAAATCTTTTTTGCCGGCCGCGGATGATACGGAGTGGTTCAAGGAAGGTTTTACTAACTATTACACCTTAAAGGCATTACATCATGTAGGCTTTTTGGATGACAATGCCTTTTTTGGAACGTTGAATAATTTATTTTTTCAACGTTACCAAAACGATGACGGGCTGGGTAAGTTATCCATGACCCAAGGGGAGGAGAAACATGCACATTGGGGGTTGATATATGGCGGGGGGCTGTTCATTGGTATTTCCCAGGATATGTTGATTAGGAAAAACAGTGGTAATCGGAAAAGTGTGGATGACCTGTTACGAACACTCTATACCGAATTTGGGGGAACCTCCAATACGTATACTATCCGTGATATTCAAAAGATTCTCTCTGATTTAAATGGTACCGACCAAACCCCCTTTTTTGACGACTACATTTTCGGAACGGAACGCATACCCATAGATGCCTATTTAAAAATGGCCGGTTTGGATGCTAAAATTCAAGAGGGGAATCTTATCATAGCAAAGAAAGAAGGGCTCGGCCCTAAAGAGGAATCGATGGTTGCAGGGATGTTGGGTTCATTAAAAAACGAGTAACCATGAAACCGCTACCGGAAATCAAAAAATATCATGTATTCGGATTTATGGTATTGCTGAGTGCGGTTCGTTGTTTTGCACAATCCCCTTTGGATTCCTCATTTGAGATAAGACCCAAAAAAGTAACGACCCAAGATGGCACCCAGTATTCGGGCGAGATGGGTTACATACAAGTGCCGGAATTGTATGCGGATGGAAGGTCGCCATCCATTGAAATTCCGTTCTATAGAATTAAAACCACGCATAAAAATCCGCTGCCGCCCCTATTTGTCCTATCAGGTGGACCTGGGGACGATCCGTCCATTTTGCAACAATTGGAGGATATCATACCTATTTTGGTTCCCTACAGTTTCCGCAGTGATGTGGTTGTTGTGGAACAACGGGGCAACGGATTGTCTAAACCTAATTTGAGTTGTCCAAGGACTTTTGAAATGCCATTGGATAGACCTTTGGATATATCAGAATTTTCCGAAACGTATGTGGCTTACATAAAAAAGTGTAGCTCATACTGGCAAAAACAAAACCGAAATTTAAAAGGATATAACGTCTTGGAAATGGTAGAGGACATCGAGATGGTGCGCGAGGTGTTGTCCTATGAAAAAATAATGATCTTGGGGGGTAGTTTTGGAAGTCATCATGGATTGGCCTATTTAAAATTACATCCAGATCGTGTGGATAGGGCTGTATTTGACAGCCCGGAAGGTCTAAAGCACACCGTAAAGTTACCGAGTGAGGTAAATAGGATTTTATACCAGCTCTCAGAACTGGTGACAGAAGATTCCATTTTATCAAAAAAGATACCTTCCTTCATAAGCTTGGTGAAGGAAGTGCTACAGAAGTTGGATAGAAATCCGGTTACGGAAACGGTAATTCATCCGGTGACCCAGGAAAAAGTGTCCATTGTGCTAGGGAAATATGACCTACAACTCATAACCGCCTTGGAACTGGGGAGAATGGGATATCGCGAACTGCCTTTTCGGTATCTACAGATGAAGGCAGGGGACTATTCCTGGGCGGCAAATTTTGCGATTTATATCCGGGTAAACCAAAGAAAAAATCTAATGGCTGTTTTAACGGATTGCGCATCGGGAGCAACTGGGAACAGATGGAAACAAGTGATTCGGGAGGGCAAAGAAGCCATTTTAGAGGATGCGCTCAATAACATAAATTTTGCGGATTGCCATGAATTGCCCCTTAGGGATGTCCAAGGAGAATTGGAATTTGACTTTGTTTCGGATATTCCCATACTACTGATATCAGGGAGCCAAGATGCGCGAACGCCGCCTAGAAATGCGCAAGAAATCATGTTGAACCACAAGAATATAAAATGGTTGAACGTAAAATATGGAACACATGATCTATTCAGGGAGGTCTATGACCAACTCGGCCCGATAATGGCAGGCTATTTTGCGGCCGATCATCCTTTAAAATATGAGGTTCCCAAGGAAATTTATGCAGACCTGGATCTTAGAAAGGAATAATTGGTAAAATGTTATGACTAATGATGAAAATTACGAATTCAAAAGAGAACATGGAAATCGTGGTGTTTTCGATTATGGTGTTAACCCTGAGTGCATTGCTATGTTATATCTCATACAAATTGGACAACCCGGGTAT
Source organism: Ulvibacterium sp. (assembly GCF_965228935.1). Classification (GTDB taxonomy): domain Bacteria; phylum Bacteroidota; class Bacteroidia; order Flavobacteriales; family Flavobacteriaceae; genus Ulvibacterium. The sequence continues at coordinate 2,257,293 of NZ_OZ245846.1, forward strand.
CTCCTTACTGACGGTATTTATGCCATCACTGGTAGCGCTGGTACTTACTGCCATAGCAAGTGGCAGCAAAGGTGTTTTTGAATTGTTCGTTCAACAAACAATTCGGAAAACAGCCCTAAAATGGCTTGTAGTTTCCCTGATTGGAATTCCCATTATTATTTCGTTGGCGATGCTTACTTCCCTGCACTTTAATGTTTCCAAGTTCCATTTAAGAACCACACAATTGCTACCACAGGTGGTGGTAATCGTATTGATTGCATTTGGGGAGGAATACGGCTGGCGGGGATACCTACTTCCCAGACTGATGAAGAAGTTAAGTGTATTCCATTCAAGCCTAGTACTGGGTCTGATCTGGGGATTCTGGCATTTTCCTGCATATCTTATCGGTACTGGTGTTCCTCTAGAAATGAACTTTCTGGTATTTTTGGTGTGGGTAATTTTGGGGGCGCTCTTTATAAGTTGGATTTACTACTATACCAGTAGTGTACTTACGGCCATATTGGCCCACATCAGTGCCAATGCCGCTTTTAATTATTTGCCTATTTTACTTGAGTTTACGGGAAGCATGGACGCATTTTGGTGGTTAATTCTTTATTTGACAATCTCAGTGTTTGCCATCTACTACTTTGGCCGAAAAGATTTAATGAGGGCGTAGCGTTCGACAAATACGGCTAAAACGGGTTTTGTTCAAACCGATGCAAATTCTGGGTACTGGATTTGGGAATTTGTCCCGTCTTTTTTTCGTATTTTTTCTTTTGGCCGACAAAAAAACTATAGTATATTTGCACCCTCTTTCGCTATCGAGAAGCTTCGAGCTACGGAGGGCGCAAGCCCTTTGAAGCTTTGGCAACAAGCGTAAAAGGGCTCTTAGCTCAGTTGGTTCAGAGCACCTGCCTTACAAGCAGGGGGTCACTGGTTCGAATCCAGTAGGGCCCACAATAAGCAGAAAACCCGTGCCAATTCGCATGGGTTTTTTTGTTTCCCGAAGAAGTGCAAATTGCGATATCCCTGTTCAATGGGTGTAAGGTACGGTACCGGTTTCATCAACAGGATACCCCCATTTTTTAATATAGTCCATTCCTGGAAGAAATTCATCCCCTGTTTCCCTCAATCGTTCTGAAAGTTGTTCATCCAGGTCGTTTTGTAAAGCAGCATATTGGACATTGCCAATAAGGTTGTTCATTTGATAAGAATCGCTCTCATTGTCGAATAGCAACCAAGGGCCTTTCAAATCTCGGGCATAAGTGTACCGTCTGGTCTTAATGGCCCTGTATTCCCTTCCGTCGTGTTCAACCCTGTTCCATTGGCCGAACGGCTGTATGCATGTCAGCAAGGTAGCGTCCCCTACCTGCTCTTTGCCTTCTAAATAAGGCCTATAATTGATACCTTCTACAGAGTTGGGAATTGGGATGTCGCACAAACCCAAAATAGTTGGTAAAATATCTTCCGAGTTCATCAGAGCGTCTTTTTCTCCAGCTGTAATACTTAGATTTTTTGGTAAATGAAATAACATAGGCACCCGAGCGGATTCCTCATAAGGTTGTTGTTTTTTATAGGCCCCATGGGATCCTAAAAGATCTCCATGATCCGAAGTAAACACTAGTATCGTATTTTCCAACTGACCGGATTCCTTTAAATTCGTTATTACTTTTCCCACCATATCGTCCAGTGCGGAAATATGGGCGTAATAACCTGCCAAATCCTTTTTGGCCCTCATTTTTAAGCTATCAGGTACGTTTTCGTGAAGGATGATTTTATTGGGGTCAAAACGATTTCTGTATTCCTTCGGTGCCGTGTGATAGGGGGCATGAGGTGTACCATAGGAAACGACCATCAAAAAAGGGCTGTCCGATTCCTTTTTTTGGGCCATATAACGAATCGCAGCATCAGTCTGCCCAAAAGTGTCATAGTCTTCCCAGATTTTTCTAGCCGGGTCGTCTTTCTCATAATACACCGATTCGTTATAGTTATGGGTGCACTCGTTGGCCTTCCAAAAGGTAAAACCTTGTCTTCTCCCCCCTGGTGGAATAAACTGTAAACGGCCATGGCCGTCCAAATGCCATTTACCAATGTACCCTGTATCATACCCCGCATTTGAAAAAATCTTTCCCATGGTTACGGCATTGGTATCCAACTGCACATCATTCATGAATACCCCATGGGTCAGGGGTCTTTGCCCTGTTAATAGGGAAGCCCTGAAAGGCGAACAGACCGGCATACCTGAGACTGCATTTTTGAAGTTAACGCTTACTGAGGCAAGACTGTCCAGATAGGGAGTTCGCACATTGGGGTCCCCGGCATAGCCCGTGGCCTGTGCCCGCCATTGATCTGTAAACAAAATCAAGACATTGGGTCTATTTTTTAATGTAGATTCTTCTGATTGCTCAGGGTTAGGCTTGCAAGCATAAAAAACAATTACTAAAAGGATATAGAACGGAATATATTTCATAAAGTTTAGTTTTCTAACTGTCTGGTCTTAATATGCTGAGGGTCGTCGACTAAATCTCCGGTTTTAGCTCTCCATTTTGAAAGTGCGTTTCTGAGTTCTTCCTGTTTTTCAAGATACTCTTTTTTTCCGGCTAGGTTCACCAATTGTCCTGGATCGTTTTCCACGTCATACAGTTCTTCGAATGCTCGACCGGACTCCAATTGTTTTAGCAGTTCGTATTGGATAGGGTGCGTTTCCTTGGCGTCCAAGGTCGCTTGGTAGCTACGGTTGCCCCAGCCTTTTTCCACCATAAGGTCCGCTGGCAGTTCATAGGTTTTTTGATGCATCAAGTTTTGGATGTAGTAAAATTGACCATCAAAGATTACCCTGCTCGGATAATGTTCGGCCCTTATGGGCCCGTGGGAATTGTGTTCACCAAATACATAGGTTCTGCCTTCAATTTTGGTTTTTTCCCCGGAAAAAATCGATTTTAAGGAACGCCCTTGCATGGTTTCGGGAATTGGAATATCAAGATAATCCAGAATGGTCGGCATAATATCGATATGGGATATCAAAGCTTCCGAAATCTTACCTTTTACGATCATCGGGCCGCTTACCACAAACGGTACATGTAGGCCGGCATAATAGGGTGATGCCTTTGCCCTATGATACGGCTCGCCTTGATCGCTGGTAAAAATTACCAAAGTGTTTTCCAACAATCCTTTTCCCATTAGAACTTGCATAATGCTTCCTGCACAGGCATCCGCCAGTTGCACGGAACCATAATATTTTGCCAAATCTTCACGCATGGCGGGGGTGTCCGCCAGATATTCGGGAACTTCAATACTGTCTTTGTTGGGAAGGAAGTTAGGAAAATCTTCCATATGTTTATCCAAATTACGGTGTGGCGGGGCGATATTGGCCTGAAAAAAGAACGGTTGGTCTCCGGCATCCCTAACAAAACCGGAAATTATCTTTTTGAATTCTTCCGGGCTATTCTGAACTGCGTTTCGTGCGCTGTACGGAAACTTCCATGGGGGACTCATATGAAACTTCTGCGTAATTGCGGTAAAGTAACCATTTTCCTGAAGTAACTCCGGAAGTGTTTGAATGTATTCATGAATACCGACTTTATCGATTGTGGAAGAGGCCCTGGTAAATTCTTTGTCCCCGTCCGTCAGTTTTGGCGTGACCGTATTGCGCCAATGTCCGTTTGCATGAGGGTACATTCCTGTCATGATAGAACTTCTACTAGGCGAACAGGAAGGCACCACGGCAAAAGAGTTTGTAAACAACATACCGTTTTTTGCCAGGGTATCTACATTTGGGGTCGTGATTCCCTTGGTTCCAAGGGCCGACAAATGGGCACCTTGGTCATCGGTCAGGATCAGTACAACATTAAGCGGCTTTTTGGTCTCGGATTCCTTTGGCGTTTTTTCCTTGCAGGACACTACGAACACAAGAACCGAAAATAGGACGAAATATAGGTTCGTTTTCATACTTTATGGCATATAAAATAAGGATTTCAAGTCTTTTGATACTGGACTGTTGTCGTCATTGGTTTCCATTAAATCGGTCATATAGGCCCACCATTTTTTACAGACCGCTGTTCCGGCTATGCTACGCCATTTTTCCTCCGATTCAACTTCGGCATATCCGAATAGAGAATTTGTATCCGAATCCAAAAAAATACTGTAGTTTTCAACTCCATGTTCCTTGAGTTTTTCCTCAAGTTCCGGCCATATCGGATTGTGTCTTTTGGTATATTCATCGATTTTATCCGCATATACCTTCATTTTAAAAGCTTTTCGAATCACAATTGCTGTTTTTGGTTTTTAGGATTGCTCAATTACTATTCATTTTGTCACCACATCCCATACCTTGGAACGTATGGACTTTCCTTCAGGATTTTCTACGGTAAGTATTACGGTCCATTCTCCGGCCTTGTCATACCTATGTGATGGATGTTGGTCATTTGATGAATTTCCATCCCCGAAGTCCCAATGCCACTTGGTAATCTTGCCAACAGACTCGTCCTTAAACTGAAACCAACGTTGATCGCGGTCCATCTCAACAAAAGACCAGTCAGCATCAATGGTTTTTACAAACTGCTTTTCCAAGGGCATCAACCTAAAAATATTGAGGTAGGAGGCATCGTAAACCATTTTCGTGTCATGTGCCAAATTCATGAACGATTCACATTTTTTACCATCGAAATCAAGGAAACACCAGGAAAGCCCGATGACGTCATTTTCTTTCAATTGGGTCACGGTTGATTCTTGAAAACCTTCGACCGCTGCATGATCAAAGGGGGTAATCCAAAACTCCATTTTCAATTTTCCACTTTCCGAATGTTTGAAATTGTAATCGTATGCGGCATTGAAGTGAGGAAATTCTTTTATCCATGGGGTATTGCCCCAGATCATGACCTCTTCTTTATGTTGTACAGGTGTGAAAATATGGTAGTTCTGGGCATGCGCCCCATGACCCTTAAAGTGGAGCTCTTCCAGGGAAATTTTTTCTTTATTGCCATTATGCTGTTTAATAAAAGGGCCACCGGATAAATTTCCGTCCACCACAAGTTCAAAAATGTCTTGACTGAGTGCTGAATCATTAAAATCCCAGAAATCATCGTACATTTCTAAAAAAAAGTATAGCCTGTTCAAATCTTTTACCCAACCCACCTTTACGGAAATATCAAAATCCTTGGGGTCGAGATCAATGCCGTTACCAAAACGTGTGTCCATGAGTTGGTCTAGGCCTATGGTATACGATTCCGGCACCATTGCCCAATCGGAAAACTCGCCGTCTATTCGGGGAATCTGGTTTTTTGGAAATTGATAAATGCGATATTCCTGTTCAGGAATTGAAAAAGAAACAATAAACATGGACAAGAAAGTAATCCGTACGATTAAAAATGGTTTTTTTAAACGTGATTTTTGATGAATGAAGGTCATTTCTTTTCCGCTTTTCTATCCAATAGGGAGTATATATTTTCGGCTATGGGAGCTGGCATGATCATCATGCCCCCATAGTTGCCGCTTACACTGTTGTGCGTATCCGGAAAGGCATATTCATATTCTCCCCTGAGGTAGCGGGCGTAGGTTTCCGGTAAGTTGTGCGGCAGCCAATTTTTGTCAATGGTCTGGGCGGCCATCCACCGGATTGCCGCATTGGTGATACCCTCCTGAAAGCTCAGCCAATCTATTTCAGGATCTATTTCATCCCACTTCAGATTATGGCGTGCCACATCGGCAAAAACAGCCAGCACTTCCCACTGTACATGATCGCGTACCCAATTGGCAAAGTACCAGTCGCTAGAACTAAGTACAGGTTTTGTATCGTACAACATGGGTAGATCGTTAGGCTCCCATAGGTGGGTAAAGGCAAGAAGGGTACGCATCCAGTAGATCGCCTTATCCTTGTATTTTTCCTCTTTGAATTCTAGATAGGCGAGGTAATTTCCCACTGCTGCATGGCCTGCCGCCAACAAGTTCGCGGCATGTAAAGGGGTCTCCCAAAAATCGCCTGCTTCGGGCCTTTGGTAGGGCATACAAAAATCAAAAGCTTTTTTGGCGGCGTTCAAAAAACGTTGGTCTTTGGTCTCCCTTCCAATTTGCAGTAAATGCATGGCCGGTCTTATGGTGACATCCAAAGCGGTTTCGCCCCTAAGTCCCATAGGTTCTATAAAGGTAGTGGCTACCTTAAAATCATCTTTGCCGATGACATCGGGGTCAAACACAAAAGAGCCATCTCGTTTTTGTTCGGCCAATAACTTTTCCCCTTCCTTAACGAGTTCACTTTTACTTTTTGAATCATCACCTAATTGTTGTAGAATCCAATTGATCTTTTCCTTGAGTTCTTTTGCAACTTTATTCCTTTTGTTTTCTTTAATGAACCGTAACAAAAAATTGGGCACGTTGGGTTTAATGGATTTCTCGGGTCGTTGAACGATTCCGAAACCTTGTTCCTTATGCCAAAAATTGGTGTTGTAGGCATTGGCGATTCGATTTAGCGTTTCGTTGTATGGCCAACGAGGTTCGAAAGGCTTTGGTAGGCCTTTTCGTTTTACCCAATCGGTCAGGACATCAATGCTATTGCCCTTGCTCAACCATAACTCAGCATCAAAGTTTATGGTCTGATCAATTTTTAGTTCCAAATGTATTTTGGACACCACCTCGTTTTCATGTCCCTCGATAGTGGCATCGGGAACCATTAGGCCCATAAGATGATTGTTTTTTCGATCTACGAAATTCGGGGATGCGAAAACGGCTTGTGGTTTGTGGCCTCTGTAGTTGAACCATCGCGATGCTATTTGCTTTGGATCCCAAGAAAGGCCTATGCCGGTACCTTCATGGCTTAAGGCCATTACCGGAACCGATACCTTGTTTGGGTGCGGTACCACCCTTAGTGCCCAGGGATCCTTAAAAAAATCCGTGCCACTAGTCCATTCATCATTTATGGCCCAATCGACGCCGGGCAGCAACGCATCTGTTTTTTTTGTTTTAAAGGAAGCTTCCCCAACCTTTAACCATGGTCCCCGGATATATTCGGCATTGTAGTTTCCGGTGGACTTTAATCGGTATTGCAATGTTGCAAACTGCGAATCTTTTTCAATTTTAAAGGTCACCGTCCCTTTTATAGCGGGTTCTGTAAACGGATAGGCCATCCAATTCTCGAAAGAAGTACCGGCAAGAACTTCCCTGACCACTACCGAAGAAACATCAAAAATTAGTTCCTCTCCTTTTTCGGTCTTTTTTCTTGAATAGGACTCGGCAACAAAACGCACGGGAATGTCTTGATCCCGTAGCTTTATTTCCCCAAAATGCTCCAGTATTGCCATCATCTTACCCGAGGGTGTCATAATTTCTCCCCAGCCCCAGCCTAAGACTCTTTTATAAAAGTTAAAGCGCATATAATCATTCTCCAATGCCACTGATTCTCCCGCATAACTCGTACGTTTAAAGCTTGGGTCGTTCTGTGCAAGATTTAGAATTGGTGAGAACGCCAAAACCAGTACAACAAAAGCCTTTCTAATTGTTCTCATTGACCGTGTATTTTCCGCAATCATTGATTTTACCATTTCAAGGTCAACCATTTGCCATTCGTTTTTTTATCCACATTGAACTGGATTGTTTGGTCGATTACTTTATGTCGTATTCGTTTCCCTTTTTTGTCAGTGAGCTTGGGTTTGGCCATATCCACTTCTTTGGTCAATGGAATCGAAACCTGATCGGTGCCTTCGACCCATATCAAAGCTTCTTTCAAATCTTGGTTTTGAGAGGGTACAAAGGCAATTTTTTTCAGGGGTTTTTCTGAAAATCGATATTCCTTTCCGTTGATGTTAATGGACGAGGTATGTTGGCCTTCAAAGGCAATCAATTCACCTTCCGCATCGAGCCTGAAAGCCATGGTAAGTCGGCCTTCGTAATCCACTTTATGGCCATTGACTTTAAAATCCTTTAGGTTGATATCGGCTGGGGGCAGCGGATTTTTTTCCAAATGACGTTGATCCTCCTCCCTATTTCTCGAAAATCCGCCGGGCCAAGTTTCCCGATGATTTCTATAATGGCGTACAATAACGTTGGTACCGTTTGGAAAACGCGTGGTCAAATAATCGGTGGTACGTGATAGGTGTTCGGTATTATCATTGGTATTTGGAAACATCCCTGTGGAGGGATAGGCACCCAACCCATCCAATATTTCAAATAAGGTTCTAGTCTCGTACCCAAGACTGGCCGATTGGTCGTCACGTGGTCGAAAACCAAAGTAATGGGCGTTCCCTTTTCCGGTACCTACCAACAGGGAATTATCACAGTAGGCCAGTTTGGAAGTTCCTTCGATCGCTTCGACGGGATAGATACGATCTACCAAAAAGTCGGTCAGAATATATTGGGCCGGCACATTTTTTAAGTCGTTGGTGAAGTCAATTCGCTTGCCTACTGCCAACTGTCCTTGTACTTTAGAGGAATGATATTTTACACCGAACAGGTTTTCCCATTTATCCAAAACGTGTTCCCCATTTCCATTTAAGATCGGTGGGGGGCCGAACCAGAAAACTTTACCTCCCTTGGTTGTCAGTTCATTCATTAATTCCAGAACCCCTGCCTGTGGTAAAGGCTCAAAGAGTGCTACGAGCGAGGTGTATTCCTTTTCTTTTACCTGAAGTTTTCCCTTGGCATTGATTTTACCCAGTTCCAACAATTTTTCGGCCGTAATGAAATTGCCATAACCATATTGCGTCATCCAACTGCCGAAACGTTCTTCGGCGGCCACTAAATTCATAGGATAAAGTATGAGCACATCCACATTGCGGTGTACGCGTCCTGTTATCAACTCCATGGATTTCGATTTGGTCCGCCCGCCGTATGCATCGTTGACGGCCCCTTTTCGCTCCTTTACTTCTTCGGGCATTCCCCAAAAAGCGGGATAGGCAGCTGGGATTCTATTTAAAACACCCAAGGAAGCGGACATTGCCGCTCCATAGTAATTCCGGTCGTTCCAGCCCAATTCGGCAAAATCGTTCCGGGTGGGCTCCAAATATTCGCCCCATTTAAAATAATCATAACAGGCTGCAGCCGCCTGTTGTACCGTGTTTCCCCAAACAAAGTTCGAGGTATACTCGTATTTATAGGCGTGGCGTTCCAGATCTTCGGTGTTCCATAGATCCACGGTCGGGCTTTCGGCCCAAGATGAATGTCCGCTAGTGCCAAAATCCTCGACGCCGAACAGACCACTTGCATATGTTTTGGCTTCATTGAATAAATTTACCACATGGTTATTCAATAATTTATAATATCTGTCCCGGAATAAAAAGGTACGCTGAATATCTTCTTCCGAATCGCCAAATACATACTGGACATTTAAAGGAGCAGTGGCATTATTGCTGTAGATTTTAGGCCCGTAGGCAAAGAACAAAATGTCTTTTTCCTCAAATGGGACACCGTATTTTTTTTGATACATGGAGCCCATGGAAGCGGCATAATACCGAACGGCGAATTGCCCGTTATCATGATGGGAAAAATATTTCCAATCTTGTTGAATGTGCATCTCGTCGGAATAGAAATGTTGGATCTTGATTTCCCTTTCATCATATTTTTTCAGCAGGTCTTTCAAAAAGGGAAGCGCCTCCGGACTGAAATATTCCATTTCCGGCACTTCGTATTCCAGCAGTACCAGAACTCGGTCATAACCCTTTAATTCATCGCTTCCGTTCGAATAGATACTTACTCTTTTGGCGCGATCAGGGTCGGGGGTAGAGGGATTGCTCCATAAATCCGTATCCATTTCCCTATCGTTGTTGTCGTCAACGCGTTGTTTCCATACATCAAGTTTTACATTTTTCAACGGAAGGATATCATCACGATTGACCGCTATGTAAGGGCTTTGGGGAATCTGTCTTTCCTTGAATGCATAGGCCTTATGGCCCTTGAGCCGAATTTCAAAATTACCTTTATTATTGGACCACACGGTTTGTTGCCATAGCGGTACGTTGAATTTGCCCGTTATCGGATCGCGAAGCCCCACTTTATAATGTAACCAGGTACCATTTTCCCCTGTCTTGTTCCTAAAAGCAGGCCCTAATTCCAGGGGACTTAACAAGCTAAGCCCCATGCCCAGGCCATACTTTGCCGCAAAATCGGCTATAATCTTTATCTTATCGATATACTCGTCCATATCGGGCGTGAGTTTTCTTTCGGTAGCTTCTTGATTTCGGTATTGTCTAAAAAACTCGTCGAAGGCAATGGTCAGTGTATGGCGGCCCTTTTGTTTTGCGTCTTCGCAAACATCACGCAAACTGGCACGGCGTTTTGTAAAACCGGTCGACATATCGATCTTTTTGTTGGGATCTGTCAAGTCGGTCAATTGTTGGTCGCTGGTCAAGATAATCGTTTGAGCAGGGGCATTTGAGCTACAAAGTATCAGTGTTAAAAGGGATACTAATGCTTTGATGTAGTGGTGTTCTCCGATTTTCATAGGTTTTTACTTTTAATAACTCGGATATTTGTCTATAGGGAAATCATTGGTCTTACCCAGTTTTGTTTCCACATTTGGATCGTAGGCCGGATTTTTGACAGGTAGCAAACCACCGACTTCGGTAACATAATCTTCCACCATTTTTGAGAGTTTTGCTACCAATTCCGGTCGTTCCGAACCGATATCGGTCGTCTCCCCGATATCTGCCTGTAAATCGTATAATTTGAGGGCATCGGAGCGATTCTCCCCTTCCCCATATTCCTTGATTAGTTTATAGTTTTTATACCATATGGCCGTAGAGGGTACGTTATGGGTCACGGGCATGTAATGCGGAAAATGACTATAGATCGCATCGCGTTCCAGAGGGATGTCATTTTTTAGGACTTCGACTAGACTTACCCCGTCCAGCAGTTGATTAGGGTTCGCTTCGGTCTTTGTAACCTCCAAAAAGGTAGGATAGAAATCCACACTTTGAATCATCTCATCCGAGACCGTGTTCGGTTTGATCTCTCCGTTCCAGACCACGATGCAGGGTACTCGAATTCCGCCTTCATGAATATTTCCCTTTCCGTAGCTAAGAGGATAATTATTGGTCGGGAATTCCCCATTGACCACGTCGTACATGTTTCCACCATTATCGGAGAAGAAAACAATAATCGTATTGTCCATGAGTTGAAGCTCTTCCAATTTATCCAGCATCCTGCCCAGACTTTCATCCATTTTTTCCATCATACCGCCCATAATCGGATTGGCCTGCTTACCGCGTGGATCGGTTTTGTTTTTGTATTTCCCGATCAGATCAAGTGGTGCCTGATAGGGCGCATGAACGGCAAACTGCCAAAAATTCAAAAAGAAGGGTTCCTCTTTATGGTCTTCCAAGAAAAGCAGGGCCTCATCGGTTATTCTATCGGTAATGTACTCTTTGTCTTCTTGGTCGGGTAATGTGCTGATATTGTAAGGCGAAAAGAAATTAGGTGGCCCCGGGTGATGCCCACCACCAATATTGATATCAAAGCCCTGTTTTTTAGGCCAGTACGCTTCATGGCCCAAATGCCATTTTCCAATATGGGCGGTCGTATAGCCATTTGTTTTTAAGGCCTCCGCTATTGTAAATTCTTCCAAAGGCATAAATGTTCGGGAACGGGGACATGCCATTTTCATCCAAGGTGCGCCTTTTTTTGCGGCCAATGAAACATCTGGGTTTGGGGGTAAATGCCCGGCAGGCGTAGTCAATGAAAAACGGGCAGGATCTTTTCCTGAAAGGATACTGGCACGCGTTGGGGAACATAGGGCGTTTGCCGCATAGGCCCGGGTAAACCGTTTTCCCATTTTCGCCAATCGGGTTATGTTGGGAGTGTCATAATATTTACTGCCATAGACTTCGGAATCCATCCATCCCATATCGTCGACCATAAAGAAAATGATGTTGGGTTTTCTGAATTCCGGTACAACTTCCTGGTTTCCTTGGTTTTCCTTGCATGCCAGATTTAGAAAGGGTAGTGAAACAAGGAGAATAAATAGGTTGCTCTTGAAAACGGTTTTCATTTTTTATTGGATTATGGTTAGTCCGTCCGGGGCATCGATTTCTGTTTTCACGGTACCATTCACATTCTTGGTATGGCTCACTTTTAGTAGACCATATTTGGTAGGAAAACTTCCTTTGGCCCATTCAAGATCGCCCAAGTTTGGAGCGATTTTAGCTTTTTTACCGGCGTCCATAAGGGTTATTCCCAATACATGTTGGCTCAACCATGATGTAGGCCCACTGGCCCAACCATGGCAAAGGCTATGTCTATAGCCAACGTAACAGTATTCCCCGAAATCGCCATGTATATCAAACTTGTTCGGAGGGCTCAGTTCATCGATCCTTCCTGTATTTTTGGTATCGAGAATATCAAAATCTTCCCAAAAGGTAGTTGCGCCCAAATCGAGCATGCCACCCCAGTAATCGCGGATTGCCTTTAAGGCACCCTTATAATCACTGGCCTTGGCCATAGCCTCTAAAATGTAGTATCCGTAAAAAGTAGACATGCGTTGTACACCATCTTTAGTCAAGATTTGGTCATTGATTTTTTTGGCATCTTCCAAGTTTGCCAGAGCCATCAATGCTGCGGCCTGTTTTGTCGTGTTGCCCTTGGGTTTATGTTTATGGAGCCTTTCGGCTACCTTTAAATATTTCTTCTGAAGTTCACTCTTTTGGTAAATGCCCATGATTTCACTTCCGGCCTCAAAGGTCATGACCATCATGGCCTGTAGCCCAGCATGAACTGCCTCCGGAATCTCGCTTGTAGGCCAATCCATGAATCGTCCGCCGTCCAATATTTCTTTATTGTTCTTATCGATGAACGAGCTCAGTTGATCCAAAAGTCCGATCATATAGTTTTCCTGTTCCTTTAAATAGGTGAGGTCGCCGTGATAGTCATATACATTTTTATGAATAAGCAACCACCACATGGAATACGAACTAATACCGTTCATCCATTGAGGCAAGGGATGTTGATCCCGGGCAAGATCCAAACTCCTGCGAACGATTTCATGGTCGCCAAAAACCGTATTGATGGTCATTACTTCGGGATGCATATCACCGACCCATACTAGACGATCCCGTTTGATACCGTCCCAAAGGTAATTTTGCATGTTGAGATGCACCGTATAGGCACCTGTCATCCAAATTTTATTGAGTCGTTCATCATTGCTTTCAAAGGATCCGAGATAGGGAATGTCGCGGTATACGAAAGCTGCATCAATGGATTTTATCGGAGCATTTTCGTTGGCCTCGACGACATCGATACGTAGGAAGCGAAAACCGGTTTCCCCGACCTCGATGCTTCCCAGCCATGGCACTTCAATAATAAAGTCGCGCAATGAATGTTCATTGGTAGCATTCTGTTTTCCACCAATGTTCGACATGGCCTCACCTACAGATTCCCCGAAACGGAGCCTCAATTTTAAGGGAGTTTTACTTTCCCTAATGCCCATGGAAATCTTTACACCCCCATTGATTTCCTTTCCATAATCCAACAATATTCCCGGCCTTTCTGCTTCCGTGCTGATAAACCGAAATAGATTTTGGTCGTTTACCGCAACTTGGCCATTCCCTTTTTTTATGAATGTCTCAACATTCTTGATAGATTTTCCGGAATTATCGGACTGCCAAACAATACGCTGTGGTTTTAGATAGGTCTTTACCATATCCGATGTGGTTGCTTTGCCTTCATATTCCTCTCCGAAGGAAGGAGGCAACTGGGCCTTGACGGATTGGGAGACAAAAAATACCAATGCGATCCAAATAATATGCTTCATGTTCAATGGTTTTATAACTGGCCTATAGGGCAATTTTTATAAAAATAGAATTTGGAATAGATTTATCTATCCTGCACAATACTGTTCAAGATGTTATTAAGAAGTATCATTTTTCTTAAATGACCGCCATTTAATTCTCATTCAATGATTTGAATAGTTACTGGCCCGAGCAAACCCGAAGGAATAAGCTCTTCATCGGGAGAGATATCATCAACATTTAACCAAGTAGTACGTGCTGCTTCTGGAATGGTTTTGTCGCCTGTGATTCGATTACGCCAAACGTTGACCACCTCGACCTCAATGGTGTTCTCCCCTTCTTGAATGGCCTTGTTTGCATTGAGTCGATAGGGAGCGATCCAGGTGGTGCCTAAATTCTTACCATTCAATTTTACTGAGGCCATAACACCAACGTTGCCAAGATTTATGAATACATCCTTGGTTTCGGAATCTTTTTCATAGTTGAAGGTTGAAGTATATGTCGCAGTACCGGAGTAGTATTTAATGCTATCATTCTCATGGGACGACCAGTCTTTCAGGGTATCGAACTCCATGGTTTTGGCGGGGCCAATACCCTTATGGTGGAAATCCACCTTCCAGGGACTTTCAAGAGTGTATATGGGCTTGTGATTTGGAAAGTTCGTCACATGACCCTTGTCCATCCCCTTGGGTTCAAAATTGGTAAAAACCAAGAACCAACTTTGAAGGGGCTCCATGGTGATGGGAACCGTGGTGCGTTCATTGTCTTCGGTGAATTCGTTCAGCATCCTTATTTCACCGGTCACAGCATCCCATAATTGAGGTTTTAATCCTTTTACCCGAAAGGAAGGGGAAATGTTGATTTTCTTTTCGCTTTGATTGGTCAAAAAATAGGTTTCCATTCCAGGCATCTTGCGATGTGTCCATAGCACGGGAACATCCTTGCCTAAATCTACATCCTTTACAATTTCTAGCTTCTCCAAGGCCTCTTGAAGGCTTATCCCTTCAACAATGAAGCCTTTTCCATAATTTTTTATCTTATCCGTATTCCGCCCCCACATTGTATCTGCCATTTCCTTTACACGGGCATCACTTTTAGGATAACCTTCAAGGCTAGGAGATTTTTGCGGAGCCTTACCATATATTTTTCCTCCTTGGGCCACCAAAGATTCGATTTTTGTCAATAGTTCGGGCCGCATGGTCTCAAATGGTGGGAGCACCATTAGGCTATACGACATACCATCGGGTAGTACAAACTTGCCATCTTTTACCGACAGGCGTTCCAATATTACCTCAGCGTTGATGTAGTCGTAGGAATAGCCATCAGGAATCTCTGGGTTACGGGCACCCGTCATTATAGGTGCGTTTTCACCAATAAAGTAGCAGATGTCGGCAGCATAGGTACCCTGCTGCAATAAATGCTGCGACCGTCTTAAGTAGTCGAAATAAGCCTTGGATTTCTTGAACCATGTATTGTGCCTATTGAATTCCGTACTGAACCAGGCATTGACCCCCGGAACCCTGTTATCGTCAGGTTGGTGTATGTATAAATGGAGTACAAAATGGTTAATACCCTCAGTAAATGACCAATCTCCCCTTTTCTTCAGCAAGGCAGGATGTCTTACATAACTTCTTCTGGCAGCTGTAAAGGCTTCCGCCGATACCCTGGATTTTCCATAAATATGGGCTGCAGATGAGGCCGATTTACATTCAATGTCCCCAAGAGATCCTTCGTTCCAAAATTCTCCTGAAACCAAGTTCGACTGCCCGCCATACATCAAGAATTCCGAAGGGAAGCCCCAATGCCCATAATTCTCCAACCAGAGATTTAGGTTATTTTCATTGCTGATTTTTCGGAGCCCCCCTACATATTCATAAGCAACTTTATCGGCTACCAATCTTCTAACATCCCATAAAAACCGATCCGATGCCTCAACGCTCTGCACCACTCTACCCGTATAGGTCGGCAAGAAAGGTTTCGGATCATACCCATAGGTCTCCTTAAAGGCTTCTTGAAAATTATCGGTCCAGTTTTGAGAACCCATTTCGTAACTATCGGCTATTACATATTTGAAAGCACTCCTGTTTTCCTCTGGAATCCTATCGATGAATTTTCCGATAAACTGTTCAAAATGGAACCGGATAAGTTCCTCGCTCATCTTATCGATTTCATAACCCTTTCCTTGTGGTGCCGAAGGAGCATTTTTGGTTCCGGTTGGGGTCATGCCAAAACGTTGGATCGTCCATTCCCCGGGAGGTGCGTTCCATAAAAGCGTTCCATCGGAATCCATTTTATCACTGATATCCACAACATCGGCTTTTTTTACGGTAAGGGAATTGTCTGTAATCGCTGCCTGTTGTTCCCAGAGATAACTGTCCCATGCAGGAAATGGTGTAGGGTGCATTTTACCGAGGGTCTTCTCCGAATAGTCTTCCAAACCTACTGCTTCTGATAGTACTATTTCAGATAAATTCCAGACTTCCCGTTTGGCGTTTGGAAAGGTGTTGGACTGAAATACCCCGCCCAGAGCTTTCAACTTCAACCTAAAATTTTTGGATTCAGTTTCCGGTAATGTGACCAATATCGATGCATATTTATCAGGCCCTACATTGGGGCTTAACTTGCTTCGGTCTATGGTAAATGATTTTATGGATTTGTAGGTTCCATCTGTATTTGCAAAAACCTCACATGCAATCTTAATCTCATCTTTTGCAGGAACGATACGTAAACTTCTTACAGTAAGGGGCTCGTCTGCAACAAAGTCGATCTGATAGTTTTCGACCGATTTTGAAAAACCGGCCACCGTTGTGGTATCCCTATCAATTAATTGGTTTGCATTTTTAATACTTGGTGTACTATGGATCCTTGCATTAGGCAAGGAGAGCGTTTTTTCTTCGGACGCAATGGATGGGAAAGCCAAAACATAGGTATCTTGAAACTCTTGGGTGGGCTTGGCTAATTTTACTATTACCTCTTCGCCTCCTTTTACTTTAGTCTCGGAATACGTCATGTACCGCATGGCCATTTCGGGTTCTACCCATGGCCCGCCGGACTGGCTCCACCCCGGGCAATTAAAAGCGCCGATGTCCACCCCGATGCGTTTGCCCTCATTTACCGCATGTACCATATGGTCCCACCATGCTTCACTTAGCATGGGTACTTTCCCATCTTTTTCCTCGGGATTTATATTACCGATCAGCGCCCCACCGATACCGGCCTCCTTCATGGCCTCCAGATCTTTGGTGATACCTTCTTTTGAGATGTCATCCCCGATCCAATACCAATAGCACCATAAGGTATTATCATCCGAAGGGATTACAAAATCTGTTTTGATTTTCGCAAAGTCGGGTTGTGGCTTTTTTTCGGATGAATCGCACTGTATCAAAATACTCCCGGCGATGAGTATCGACAAAAATGTTTTGAATATATTCGATATTTCCATGCAAATAGTGTTGTTTTGATTATGTTGTCTCAAGTAAATTCTAGGGTTTTTTCTGATATTTCGCTTTAAGGTTTTCGGGCATTGCCGAAGGTGTATACGGATCACCTGTCCCTCTATCCCCTTGGGACGTATAATGTGGACTGGTGGATGTGCTTTTTGGGGTGTATGTTGTCTCACCACTTTCAGTAATCCACCAATGGAGCCAATCGCCAGCAAGTTCGTCCACTTTTTTAGGCAATATTCGTGAAAGGTCATTGGTTTCCAAGGGGTCTTTTTTGATATTGTACAGTTCCCAACCAGTTCCATCCACTTCTACCAAACTCCATTTTTTTGTTCGGATGGCACGATTGTCCATAAACTGAAAATACAAAGGCGACTTTCTTTTGAACACATTTCCCTTTAATAAAGGAACAAATGATTTTCCGGCCAGTCTTTCCATAGACCGTGATTCATTTTGGACGATATCTGCCAGATCCAAAATTGTGGGCATTACATCTACCATATGGAGCTTTTCATTGCGGAGACCTCCCGGTATTGTGATGCCTTTTGGCCAATACGCAATAGCCCCGGTCTTTACACCACCATTGTGTTGGCTGATTTTATAAAGCCTGTTAGGAGCCACACTGGCGTAGGCCCATCCCGTTCCGGGCTGGTAGTTGGAACCGATATCTCCTGGTAAAAGCCCCCTTTCCAACATCACATTGTCCATGACCGAAAAAGAATCGGTACCATTGTCGCTCATGAACAGGATTAAAGTGTTCTCGGCTTGGTCGTTTGTTTCCAAGGCCTGCATAAGTTTCCCGATGCCTTTATCCATACGTTCTACCATTGCGGCGTATACCGACATGCGCAGGTCTTCCAAGTCCTTTTGTTCCGGTGTCAATGCATCCCAATCCGGTAGGTTTTCCGGGAATTTGGGCAAAGGCGTAGCAGAGTCGATAATTCCGAATTTAATCTGGTTTTTGATACGGGCCTCCCGAATGGCCTGCCATCCTTGTAAATAGGTTCCTCTGTAGGCCATGATTTCCTCCTTGGAGGCCTGTAACGGATTGTGCGGAGCTTGATAACTCAAGTAGAGAAAAAAAGGTCGGTTATCGGTATTGCCCTTGTTTTCGACAAATTGGACGGCACGATCTGAAAATGCGTCCGTACTATAAAAATCTTCACCAAAATTGTTAAAGGGCTGCTGGTTCAACCGATAATCCTTGCTTCCTTCAAAATAGCTTGAATAGCCCCCTAAAAATCCAAAAAAGTAGTCAAATCCCTTGTCATTGGGCTCCCCATTGAGGTGCCATTTACCGACAATACCGGTTCGATAACCTGAAGCCTTTAGTTTTTGGGCAATATTAGGGTCTTTTTCAATGCCATATCCCGTTTTGGGCCACCACCTTCCCGTTAAAAGAGAACTACGTGAAATTACGCACATACCGGCATTGTACATATTGGGGAGGCGTAGCCCCTTGTTTGCCATCTTGTCCAAATTCAGGGTTTTGATTTCGCCACCGTAACAGCCGAGGTCACTATATCCCAGATCATCCGCAACGATTAAAATAATGTTTGGCCTATCATTTTGTCGCGCCTGTAAGATAGGCAAGCCAAAGGCACAGCAAAATAAAAATGATAGCAATGGTTTTTTATTCATTGGGCTTTGTTCTATATTTTTTGATTTCAGGCTTTGTTTTGACCTATCCAACGTAAAAAAAGTCAAAAGAATGGATGTGTTCATCCTGCACTGTGCTGGTTACTTTGGATACCTTGGAAATACATCGAACCGACAGGGAAGTACAGGATGCTTTTTTTTAAGCGGGGCCTTTCTTTTGTTAACATCCAAAACTCAACATTTTTGATTATGCAAATTAAGACCACCACTTTAAAAATCCTCTTGCCAAGTATTTTCCTGCTACTACTAATTTCTTGTACGTATACAGACCCGACGCAGGGTATAGCAATCGATACGGTAACCGTGGAATATTTGGATAATCCACTGGGTATTGATAATCCTGCCCCAAGAATAAGTTGGGTCATGTCATCGAAGGGAAGAAACAAAAAACAATCGGCCTATCAAATCCAAGTTGCCAATTCCGAAAAGGCTTTGGAAACAGAAAGCGCTCTGTTGTGGGATTCCGGGAAATTGATTTCCGATCAAAATTCACAGATCCGGTATGCCGGTACTCTACTGAAATCAGGACAAAGCTGTTATTTTAAAATCAAGGTTTGGGACGAAAACGGAGCGGAATCGAATTGGAGCGAGACAGGTTTCTGGACGATGGGACTACTGAACGAACAAGATTGGAAGGCTAAATGGATCAGTTTCAAAACAGAGGACAACAGTCCTAAAGATCCATTGCACCTACCAGGGGCACCTTATTTGAGAAAACCATTTTCAGTACAGGGAAAAATCAAAAAAGCGAGCTTATATGTGACCTCACTGGGCGTCTTTGAAATGTCCTTAAACGGAAAAAGAATCGGAAATGACCTACTGGCCCCCGGATGGTCCGACTATAACAAACGCATCTACTATAAAACCTATGATGTGAGCGACCACCTCGACCAAGGCAAAAATGCACTTGGTGGTATTTTGGGCGATGGGTGGTATGCCGGTTACGTAGGCCCAAAAGAACTGTCCAATCCCAGGAACCGGGAATTGTACGGGTTGCATCCGGCCCTACTCTGCCAGTTGGAAATAGAATATGAAGATGGCAAAAAAGAGGCCATAGTCTCCGATGAAAGTTGGAAGGCCAGTAAAGGCCCATGGGTCTATGCCGATTTACTTATGGGGGCCGGTTACAATGCCAACTTGGAACTAACGGGCTGGAACACCGTTGACTACGATGACCGGAATTGGGCCCATGTATATTTGCACCAAGGCACTGAAGGTATGCTGCAGGCTTATCCAGGAAACAGTATTCGACCCTATGACGAATTGGAACCTGTGGAAATTAATGAACCCAAAGAAGGCATTTACGTTTTTAATTTGGGACAGAATTTTGCGGGACATGCCCGACTGAAGGTTCATGGGGATAAAAATGATACCATCGTCTTGCGTTATGGGGAAAGACTCCATCCCGATGGCTCTTTGATGACAGAGAACTTGCGATTCGCAAGGGCAACCGATACCTACATTCTCAAGGGTGGGGGAATGGAAGAATGGGAGCCTAAATTCACCTATCACGGTTTTCAATATGTTGAGGTCACGGGACTTAAAAACAAACCGGACAAAAACACGATTACCGGAATTGCTTTCGGTTCTTCTATTCCCATGGTCAGTTCCTTTACTTCTTCGGATGAAACCCTGAACCGTATGTTCGAGAATGTGATTTGGACGCAGCGTTCCAATTTTATGGAAGTACCTACTGATAGCCCTCAACGTGATGAACGTTTGGGATGGCTCGGTGATGTCCAGATATTTTCCAAATCCGCCCTTTACAATGCCACTCTTGGAGCATTTAATGCCAAATGGCTTGCCGATGTGCGCGATGCACAATACGATTTTGGGCCGTATTCCACATTTGCTCCGAGACCTTATCCGGAATTGGTGTGGTACTCCCCGGGCTGGATGGAGGCCGGCATAATGGTACCTTACAACACCTATAAATTCTATAATGACACGAAGATCGTTAAGGATCACTATGAGTCCATGACACGGTTTATGGACTATCATATCGAAAAAAGTAGTGAACATAAGTTCTATCCCGAAAACTCTTGGACCGAGGTAAATCCAAAGGGTGGTTTTGGCGATTGGCTGTCCATGACCGATAAAAATCTTGCACATGATATCATGGCATCCATGTATTATCAATATGCCCTTAAGATTATGGCCGAGATGAGCGCGGCTATCGGAAAAAAAGAGAAGGCCGACTATTATAGAAGTACTTATGAAACTTCCGTTTCCGCATTTATCGACCATTACCTGGACGGGAATGGGAAATTCAGAATCGATGAGACCGCCTATGGCGATGGAGCAGGCTATTTTGAAGGTGAAAAGGGATTTACCGGGCATACACAATCCGCCTATGCCACGGCAATTTATTTCGATATTTTACCAAAGGATTTGAAGGAAAAAGCAGGTGGCCATTTGATAAAACTTCTGGAGGAAAACGATAATCTGCCTTCGTCGGGTATTTTGGGAATACGGCAACTATTACCGGCATTATCCGCTATAGGCCGTTCGGACCTGGCCTATCAAATAGTATTGAAAAAAGACTATCCCAGCTGGGGATTTCAAGTTAAGCATGGTGCAACAACAATTTGGGAACGCTGGAACAGCTATACCCCCGAAAATGGTTTTAATGGCGAAATGAACGCCAAAATGAACTCTTTCAACCACTATGCCTTTGGCGCCTTTTCGCAGTTTCTGTTCAGCGATATGGCGGGAATCGATACTGAAGACTCCGGGTTTAAACATATTATCATAAAACCCGAATTGGGCAATCGTCCGTTATCGAATGTTCATGCCGAATATGGTTCCATCAATGGTAAAATCCTTTCTTCTTGGTCGGTTGTGGAATCAGCCTTTACCCTCGAAGTCGAGATTCCGGTAAATACACGGGCCCAGGTTTATGTGCCCTCGATCGTAGATGGCACAGTGTTGGAAGGTGGCGGGGCCATTAAGTTCGAAGAGATACAATTTGTAAGGCAAGAAGGGGCCTATAAAATATATGAAATTGGGTCGGGAAGCTATCGGTTCGAATCCCGGATTTGATTACATATAAAAATTGAACCTCCATTGTAAAGAACCACTTTGAGACCTCGCTTTGGATTAAAAACATCCATCAAGACCCTTGATGCACAATCCTCATTTTTTTAACAAAAAAACTGGCAATTTTCCATTTGAACAGTACAGTACAGGATGCCTTTTCAATATAGTCCTTTTAATATTGAGCCAAGAAAAGCAAAACCTTTTGTTAAAATCAGACTTAATAAACTACCTAACAAATTCAATTATGAAGCACAGTAATTATGGAAATGTCCTGAAAAAGACATTATTTTTCTTCTGCATATTGTTATCTTTTGGAACCTATGCGCAAGATAGTGTTACCGGTACGGTAACCGCTGAAGATGGAGTACCCCTACCTGGTGTAAATATAGTTCAAAAAGGAACCAATAATGGGGTGGTTGCCGATTTTGATGGCAACTATGAAATAAAATTGATTTCCGGTGCGCAAACACTTGTTTTCTCATATTTGGGCTATAGTCAAAAAGAAGTTTCAGTTTCCGGGCAATCCGTTATAAATGTTGTACTGACTGAAGATGCCGAAAACCTGGACGAGGTTGTTGTGGTGGGTTACGGTACGCAAAGAAGAGCTGATTTGGTCGGCTCGGTCGGCTCGGTTAAAGCCGAAGATATTGCCGTTACGCCTGTACCGACTTTTGATTTGGCCCTACAGGGTAGAACAGCCGGGCTGCAAATTACCAATACCTCTGCCGAACCTGGTGGAGAAGTGACCATTAGGATTAGAGGTAACAACTCTGTTTTGGGAGATAATCAGCCGTTAGTGGTCATTGATGGTTATCCAATGCCCGATGGTTCTGAAGCATCGGCTGCAAACTCAGGACAGGGTAACCTTACGTCATCCAACCTTTTGAGCTATTTGAACCCTACTGAAATTGAGTCCGTCGAGATTTTGAAAGACGCCTCGGCAACGGCCATATATGGATCTAGGGGTGCCAATGGGGTTATCATGGTGACCACAAAAAAGGGGAATTACCAACAGGCCACCCAAATTAATTTTACGGCGGAAACGGGTTTTAGTGAAATATCCGATTTTCCACCCGTATTGGACGGGCCTACATATGCCACTTGGAGGAATGAAATAGCGGAACGACAGGGAATTGACCCTCTTTTTGACGGAGACGAAAGACCGTTGCCAGAAAATGCATCGACTACCGATTGGCTGGATCGTGTGACAAGAACGGGAATTACCCGGAGATACCAATTGACCGTATCCGGCGGTGGAAATAAGTCAAGATATTATTTATCGGCCAACTATCTGAAAAATGGCGGAATTCTAAAATTCACGGATTTTACCAGAGGCAATATAAGACTGAATATAGACAACAAATTGACGGATCGCTTAAGTGTCAGTACTTCCTTAAACTATGTACGTACCTTAAACAGACGTGGTAATGAGGGCACAGGGGCCATCATCAATGCAGGTGCGGTGTTTTCGGCTTATAAAAATGCCCCCACCGCTAGTCCGGGAGATCCCTTGGATGAGGGTGATGGAACCACTAATTTCTTTGTGGATCCTTTGGTGGAATTAAGGGATAGAAAAGATGAGACCCAAAATGAAAACATGATTTTAAGTATCCTATCCAAATACAATATTGCCGATGGACTAGACTTTAATTTGACCACGGGTACCACAACCTTGGATAGCGAACGTGAGGTCTATTTTCCAAGAACTACGAGACTTGGAAGCTTGTGGAACGGTCGGGCAATATACAATACCTCTAATTCCCGAAATTACTTGATTGAATCCTATTTAACCTATAATAAAACATTCAACGCCCATAATATTGGGGCTACAGCAGGGTATTCTTGGCAAACCGATGTTCAAAAGCGCTTGGAAGCTTTGGTCACCGAGTTCCCTGTAGACATATTACAAACCGATAATGTTGGTTTGGGATTAAACCCCTTTATACCAACAAGTTCCAAAATAAAGCGGACAATAGCATCTTATTATGCAAGATTTAACTATAACTATGACCAGAGGTACTACCTCTCATTGACCGGTCGTGCCGATGGCTCCAGTGTGTTCGCGGAAAATAAAAAATGGGCGTATTTCCCATCGATAGGTGCAGGTTGGACTATATCCAATGAGTCCTTTTTAAAGGATTCCAATGCCTTGTCCAATCTAAAATTAAGGGCAAGTTGGGGTATT
Organism: Ulvibacterium sp.; assembly: GCF_965228935.1. Lineage (GTDB taxonomy): Bacteria > Bacteroidota > Bacteroidia > Flavobacteriales > Flavobacteriaceae > Ulvibacterium. The sequence goes on from NZ_OZ245846.1 coordinate 2,281,304, forward strand.
ACTGGGTCACAATCCATTCAACCATTACAATCCTTGACCCTTTTGGGTACGGCGAATGCGGTATATGGAGATGTCCTGTATTCCGGTTTGGCGCCCGTCAGACTTGGAAATCCGGATTTGGAATGGGAAAAAACAAGTCAGCTTAATGTTGGGGTGGATTTTGGCTTTTTAAAGGACCGCTTTTTTGCTTCCGTGGATTATTATGAAAAAACCACGGATGATTTGTTGTTGAATTTTCCACTCCCAACCTCGGCTGGTTTTGGCTTCGTAACGGCCAACGCGGGAAGTATTGAGAATAAGGGATTTGAAGTTGTAGTAGGCGGTTATATTGCAAACTCCAAAAACTTTAAGTGGAACACAAACTTTAACTGGAGCAATAACCAAACCACCGTGTTGAGTCTAGGTGAGGGGGATGCTGATATTTTTGGTCCCGGTCCCGCCACAAATATTGTAAACCAACCCTCCAATGTGATGCGGGTCGGAGAACAATTTTCAGCATTGTTCGGGTACAAAGTGACCGGTATATTACAGGAAAGTGATTTTGATAGCGATGGTAACCCCTTGGTGCCCGTTTTAGGGGTCTCTTTTCCTGGTATCTATAAATATGAGGATGTAAATGGAGACGGTACTATCAATGGAGAGGATAGGACCATAATCGGTAATCCAAACCCCGATTACATCTTTGGGTGGAACAATGATTTTCAATATAAGAACTTTACCCTTAGCGTATTCATTCAAGGCGCGGTCGGTAATGATTTAATGAATATCAATAATTTATTTCTATCTTCTGGTAGATCTAATAATAATGCCTTTCAGGATTGGTACGATAACCGATGGACTCCGGATAATCCTACCAATAATCCTAGATATATAGATGGCAGTAGGGGAACTGAGCTAAATCAATTCTTACAACCCAACTCTTCAATTGTAGAAGATGGATCTTATATCCGATTGAAAAATGTTAGCCTGGGGTATAATATCCCAACTAAAAATATTTTGGGCATCAATTCCGCCAGGGTATATGTCACGGCTACCAACTTAATTACGATAACCGATTATACCGGTTTCGACCCTGAAGTAAACATTCGTGGGGGCAATAACCTGGCCCAAGGCATTGATTTTGCTTCATACCCCAGGGCACAGACGTACACTCTGGGTATAAACATCGGTTTGTAAAAAAGAATTGTTAAACATCAAAGAAAAAACAAATGAAAAAATTAAAGTGCATACTATTGATTTTTGGAATACTGGCCTGCTCTGATTTGGAAGAGGAAGTATTTTCCGAAATTAGTCCATCCAATTTTTACAGCGATGTTACGGAAGCCAATGTGGCTCTGACATCAATTTACAATTCCTTTAATAGAACCGTTGGCCTATATGACTTTGGCATATCTTCCATGGTATCGTGTCCATCGCCAAAACTTCAGGGTCGTGTGCCATGGCGAAGAATTTGGGCCAACTACACCACATCCAGCAACGATGGTCTGTCCTTGCCACGGGTTTGGAATTCATTTTACCAGGGGATATTCAGGGCCAATACGGTACTCTCCGAATTAGAGGGGCGTACTTTTGAGGAGGATGACGACAAACGTATTGAATATATTGCAGAGATTCAGTTCCTACGGGCTTGGTCGTATTTCAATTTGGTACAATTGTTTGGGGCCGTGCCGCTTCCTTTGGCTCCGGCCGTTACGATTGAAGATGCACAATTGCCAAGAACTCCCATAGCGGAAGTATATGCCCAGATTATTGCTGATCTGGAGGCCGCTGAGGCCAATTTACCGGCAGATAAGCGTCCGGAATCTGAAATAGGACGACCCATTAAAGCAACAGCTACATTTTTGCTAGCAAAAGTATATTTGACCATGGCAGGACTACCCTTGCAAGACGCTCCCAAAATGTCCATAGCCCAGGCTAAAATTCAGGAAGTCATCAGTTTGGAAGGTAGTGACCAGGGCTATCAGTTAATCGATAGTTATGAAGATGCCATACGTGTTGACAATAATGCTGGCCGCATATTTGCTGTACAACAGACCCAAGCGGTACCAGACCAAGGGACGGCTTTTTCGCATGTATGGGGTGCCCAACAAAGATTCGGTGGTGGACTCGGGCAATTTCATTTTGGATTCACGGAAGACTTTTATTTTGAGTTTGAGGATACCGATGAACGTAGGGATGTTACCATGTTGTCTTCCTACACAAATATAAATGGGGTCTTTAAAGATTATTTTGGTACTGCAGAAGAGGGTGATGGGTCATCTTGGAATCCGCGCCACGGGCTCTTCCAAAATAAGTATGTCGATTTTGACCAAGCCTGTTGTGATGGCGACCCGGATATGATCATCTATCGATACGCCGATGCCTTGTTGATGGCAGCTGAAATCGAGAACAGCCTAAACGGGCCTACGGGTACGGCATATGGCTACTTGAATCGTGTTAGATTAAGGGCCAATGCTACCGAGGCACCCGCAGGGATGTCACAAGAGGAATTTGCGGAATATGTTTATGAGGAACGATACAGGGAGCTTTCACTCGAATTCCAGGAATTATACGACATCAGACGTTTGGGCAAGGTAGAGGAGGTTTTGGCCATACATCCAGAAAATATTACCTGGCAACCGGCCAATACACCCTATAATCCAAATTTTGACTTATGGCCTTTACCTTTTACTGAAATTAACGCCAATCCTAACCTTGAACAAAATCCTGGGTGGTAATTTTTGAAATAGATTTTTTGTAATCTTACTGCATAAGAGGCTACCTTTAACAGGTGTAGCCTCTTTTGGGTTTGGAATTCTAAAAGAAAAATTATGAAGACACCTTTCTTTGTGCTGGTAGTAACACTTTGTTGTATCGTTATTACACAGGCCCAACAATCGATTTCCCCATCACTTACCATAGAGCGACCCAAGGTTGAGTACCTTGAAAATCCCTTGGGAATAACCGTACTACAGCCTAGGTTTAGCTGGATGTTAAAAGGGGAAGGAAGAAACCGTTTGCAGACTGCCTATCAAATACTTATTTCTTCGTCAGAGGAAAAATTGGGACAACACCAGGGAGATATTTGGAACAGCGGAAAGGTTGCGTCGAATGCTACCAACCAAATCGAATATAAGGGGAATGACCTTGCCTCAAAAGCAAATTATTTTTGGAAAGTAAAGGTCTGGGATGAAAAAGGCCAAGAATCGGAATGGAGCGCACCTGCCAGTTTCTCCATGGGCCTTCTCAATTTTTCCGATTGGAAGGGTTTGTTCATTGGTCATGATGTGGGATATGATAAAACGGATAAATATGACAGCCTATATCTACCACCGGCCAGGTACCTTCGTAAATCCTTCACTCCTAAGAAAAAAGTCAAAAGGGCTACCGCATTCGCCACTGCCCTAGGGATATATGAACTGCGCCTTAATGGGAAGAAAGTAAGCGATGCCTTTTTTTTGCCTGGGTGGACGGATTATGACAAAAGACTCTACTATCAGACCTTCGATATTACGGATCAAATAAAACAGGGAGAAAATGTAATAGGTGCGGTTGTCGCCGATGGTTGGTATGCCGGCTATATAGGCTATGCGCTTTTAACAAGATTGGACAAAGTAAGGGAATTCTATGGAGTGAATCCTTCATTTATGGGTCAGATACAAATCGAATATGAGGATGGGACTGTGGAGACCATCGCTTCCGATACTTCCTGGAAATCAAACCAGGGTGCCATTCGCGAAGCGGATATTCTAATGGGGGAGACCTACGATGCCCGATTGGAGAACAGAGGTTGGGATGCAGCGGGTTACGATGACAGTACTTGGAAAGCGCCTAAAGTTTATACGTATCCCGATGGAAAGCTTGAAGCGCATCCCGGAACTTTGGTGAAAAGCAGGGAACGTCTTATTCCTGTTGAGATAACCGAGCCCAGCCCGGGAACCTACGTTTTTAACCTTGGGAAGAATTTTGCGGGTATTGCCGAACTGAAAGTAAAGGGGCCAAGGGGGACCAAGGTACAGCTTCGTTTTGGGGAAATACTCAAGATCGATGGTAACATACAGACCGAAAATCTGCGTTTGGCCCGGGCTACCGATACTTATATTTTAAAAGGCGAAGGTGTGGAAATATGGCAGCCAAAATTTACCTATCACGGATTTCAATATGTGGAGGTAACGGGATTTCCCGGACAACCGACGGCCGATGCCATCACCGGGATTGTATTGAGTTCTATTGAGACCGATGCGAGCACGTTCAATTCGTCGAATACCATGAACAATATACTTTTTGAAAATATAAAGACCACCCAAAGTGCAAACTTTTTTGAAGTACCTACCGATTGCCCCCAAAGGGACGAACGCCTAGGTTGGACAGGCGATGCGCAAACCTACATGCGATCGGCCACCTATAATGCGGATGTTTCCGCTTTTATGACCAAATTCCTTATTGACCTCGATGATGCCCAAAGATGGTACGGTGCCTATCCCAATTTTGCGCCATTTCCATATTCCAGGCCCAACCAATATGCCCCTGCTTGGATGGATGCCGGCATTATAGTTCCCTATAACATGTATAAGGTATATAACGATACCCGTATTCTGGAATATATGTACGCGGGAATGGAAAAATTCATGCGCTTTCAGGAAGATGCCAGTACCGATTTTATCCGTCCAGGAGGTGGTGATAATTGGGGCGATTGGTTAGCGGTCAACGAGGAGACCAGTCATGATTTTATAGGAGCTTCATTTTACGGTTACGATGCCAAGTTAATGGCCGAGATGGCCGAAGCCTTGAATAAAAAAGAAGATGCCGAGAAGTATGGAGAGCTCTTTAAGAACATAAAAAAAGCATTTGCCAAAAAATACATTCTTGAAAATGGGCATACTTCCGAGGATACCCAAACGACCTATGCCCTGGCCTTGTATTTTGACTTGTACCCCGAAGGTTTAGCGAAAAAAGGGGCCGCTCGGTTAGCCGAAAAAATAGAGAATAACGGCTTTAAATTTTCTACCGGATTTTTGGGTACAAAACATGTAATGTTGGCCCTGTCCAAATATGGCTACCATGATTTGGTGTATAAATTGTTCAAACAGACGGAGTACCCTAGCTGGGGTTATTCCGTAGAAAATGGGAGCACTTCTATTTGGGAGCGCTGGAACAGTTACACTAAGGACGATGCCAAGAACTCCGATTTAAATGCTAAAATGAATTCCTTTAGCCATTATGCCTTTGGCTCCGTAGCGGAATGGATGTTCTTGCATGCTGCCGGTATAGGAACCGAGGATTCGGGGTATCGAAACATCGTCATAAAACCGGCTATAAGCAAAGAGATGGATTTCATAAGGGCTAGTTATGAGAGTATCAATGGAAAGATTTCCTCGGCTTGGAACTGGAAGGGAAATAAAGTGGTAATGAACATTGGGATTCCTACAAACACAAGAGCAAAAGTGTGTATTCCTACAGCGAACATTTCGGATATTAAAGAGAGTAACAAGCGATTGGACAAAATACCGGAAATCCAAGTTTTGGAACCCGGTGAAGGGGAAACCATTTTGGAAATAGGATCTGGAAATTATTCCTTTAACGTCAAAATTCAAAAATAAACCATACCCACCGAATTATTGAAAAGGGAAATCACGATGTTCCTCTCTGTATTTCCATCTATTGTCCTAGTCTTTCCTGATTATCGATTCTTCTCGGAGGCTGTATAGGATAGATGACCAGTAGAACCTTTACCTAAGATTTCATATTGCTTTTGAGGTATTTGGGCACGATGTTTTGCAATGATCTCGGAATAGTACGGATTCTCAATTTCGTTATACCATTCCTTGGGGTCTTTTATATGGTCATAGAACTCCTCAGATCCGTCATTATATTGAATGAAGCGATAACGCTCGGAAACGATGGCATAATTTCCAGGGCCAAAACTGGTTCTGGCGTAATGTGGCCATTCAAGTTCCTTATTTTTTAACAGGGGTACCAGCGAATTTCCTTCATGTTTTGAATCGGGTTCAAGGTTACATAATTCCAGCAAAGTGGGATAGATATCCATTAATTGGACAGGTTTGTTGCACACTTTTCCTTCCGGAATACCTGGCCCTATTATTAGCAAAGGAACCCTTGTGCCATCTTCCCATAAACTCCGTTTGGCATGGCGTTCCTTTTCACCGATATGGAAGCCATGATCACTGAACAAAACAACGTAGGTGTTGTTGCCATAATCCCCATTGTCCAATGCATGGATTACCCTGCCCACTTGTTCATCCACAAAACTGACACACGCCAGATAGGATTGTACCAAAGGTTTCCATTCGTCGTTTTCCATTACCCAATCATGGGTAGGCGACACATGTTTTAATCTAGTTATGTCAACCCCGTAAGACGGGATGTCATGCAAATCATCCGTTATGGTCTTTGGCAGTTGAAGCGACTCCAAGGGATACAAATCAAACCACTTTTGAGGGGCAAATTGGGGTACATGGGGACGGTAGAACCCAACGCCCATCCAAAAAGGCTGATCTTGGTTTTCGGCCAATCGTGCCTCGGCCCAGCTTGCAAGTTGGTAATCGGGCATTTGGCCATCACGTTCCGGGTAAACGCCCCAGTCCCACAACGGATGACCGGGATATGTGCTTATTTTTTCCTCTGGCATGGGGCCAAACCCTCCAAATTGTCCGGCATAATTTGGAATATGGGCCTCATTGATTCCTTTTGCGTTATGGAACAGTTTTCCCGCGGCAAAAACGGTATACCCTTCCTGTTGAAACCTTTTGGGCATCACCACATTTTCACTTGTTATTGGGGAATCTACGATATCTGGATTCAGAAAATAAATGCCCGAGGTACTTGGGTATAGCGAGGTCATGATACTGGCCCTTGATGGATTGCATACAGGTGCCTGACAATGGGCATTGCTAAAGAGCACGCCACGACCCGCCAGCTCATCGATATGGGGTGTTTTGGCTTGAGGGTGTCCTCCCAAAACACCGATCCAATCGTTTAAATCATCTATAGCGATGAATAATACGTTGGGTCTTTTGGAATCAATGTTTTTTTCCGATTTTCTAATGGGTTTACATGATCCGATAGTGCATAGAAGCACAAATACCAAAATGAATTCTATTTTTTTTCGCATTTTGAATAAGATAGCATTGACCTTCATGTTTTGATTTTTTTAAATGATCAGGGCATTACATCAAATCATTTTTAAAAACCCGTAATCTCCTTTAGCTTCTTGAAAAAGGCCTTCTTTCTTGATGAATTGATGCTCCAATCCACAGGTACACTTTGAAAACCGTCCTCGAATTTCTCCCCGTTCATGCGGTAGTCAAAATAACCCCATGAAGCATAGGATTCTATAGCGGCCTTGAAATTGTAATTTTCAGCGTCAAAATCAAAATGGTCATCTTCATTGAATAGAATCGGTTGGTTTGCAAATCCTTTTACATTCTTTGTTCTTCTGACCATTTCAGTAATGCCAGAGGGTTTATGAACACCGTTGCCATGAATTAAAATATAGTCCGAAACCCTCAACACATTTTCCTGTGGAATAACCCCGCCACCATAACTTGTGGTTACTAACAGTCTTCCCTGACTGATTTTCTTTACCCTTTGGATCAACTCATGCACTCGTGCCGGGGTAAGGATATCATGATCATATGGCCCGTTGCATTCATTGTTTATTTCGATCAAAACATTTCGATAGCCTTTTTTAAGAATCCAATGGGTCATATTGTCGGTCGCGTTAAGAGTAGCGGATTCATCCTCTAAATATTGATCTTGGCCAAAATAAAAATACCCTAAGATGACTACCATGCCCAAGTCGTCCGCTTTATCCAAAATACGCACCAATCGTTTCATATAGGCTGGGCGAAGATTCCCTTTTTCGTCAAAGGTTGAATTGATCCAATTCTTGTTCCCATATCCCAATGGACTTCCACCCTGAAGATTCAATGAAAATGCCAAAAGACCATATCTGTGCCAATCTTCCATAGCTGCTACAAACTCATTGGTATTCCGGTCCGCATCCCATTTTTGCGTATCCGGATAGTTGAAATTTTCAACCGTATCAGGATTCAAATCATCAAATATACCTTGGACCATTCTCGAGTTCATAAGCAGGCCCTCAATTTTGTTGTCTTCCCAAAATCGTCCTTTGTAGGTCAATTCCCCATTAATATAAAATTGATTTCCCTGTATTGCAACACTGGTTTTTCGGTGGGACTGGGGATAAAGAGATAGGCAAAAAACGGATATGATAAGTATAGAGGATTTGGTCAACACTTCCGGCATTGCCATCTTTCTTGGTTTTGGTTTATCGTAAGTAATAAAAAATGGTGATAAACAGTATCCTGTACTATACTGTTTTGCAGGGAGCCCGATAATTGAATTTTAGCTTAAAAAGCAGGACACGACAGGATAGACAGGTCTTTGAAATGAAGTAATCTTAACATATGAATAAGGGCTGTCCTCAGTTTAGTTAATGGGTATGGAACAAAAATCCCTCTCTTTCCAGGTTTTGATCCAAAGGATTATACTGCCGCTGGTCGTTGCTCTTGCGTGCATGGCATGTGTAGAAAAAAAAGAGCCTTTACCTGTAAAACCAAATTTATTGCTAGTTCTTTCGGACCAACATTCTTACGATATGCTCGGCGCGTACGGAAATGATCAGGTAATCACACCAAATCTGGATCAGTTTGCAAAAGAAGGCATTCGATTCAACAATGCAATTTCGAATCAGCCGGTTTGTACGCCTTTTCGTGGGATAATCATGAGCGGGATGCATCCTTTAAAAAATGGGGCTTTTGTGAATGACACACCCCTATTACCCAACAAATCCAAATTATTGGGACAAATTTTAAAGGAGAATGGTTATCAGACTGCCTATATCGGGAAATGGCATTTACTAGGTGGTGATAGGGACAGACCCATACCCAAAGATGAAATGCGCTACGGCTTTGATACCCTTTTGACCAACAATTGCCATGTTGACTTTAGACCGGGAAAGGCGTTTTTTTGGAACGACAATGACGAGAAAGAATATTTTAAGGAATGGGAGGTATATGGCCAGACCCAACAGGCATTGAACTATTTGGATCGCATGAACCCAGATAGGCCATTTGCCTTAATCGTTTCTTGGCATCCACCGCATGACTGGGGAAAACAGCTCGGCGAAGACGGCCAACTACATTATCGATATGATACTATCGAGGAGCTTATGACGATGTATGATCACGATTCTATTCTTTTGAGACCTGGATTGGAACCTACGGTTGACAGAAGACGAATGTACCATGGACATATGGCCATGATTTCAGGAGTGGATATAGCTTTTGGAATGCTAATGGAGAAACTGAAAGAAATTGGCGCGGAAGCAAACACCTTGACCGTATTTACCTCCGATCATGGTGATATGTTGGAGTCCTTCGATGCCGAGTTGCCCAAACAGTACCCGCATGACTATTCGTTGCGTGTACCTTTATTGATGAAATTTCCTCCTAAAATAAAACCGGATTCGGAAACCGATTTTTTAATAGGTGCCTTGGATTATATGCCCACTATTCTTGGGCTGTTAAATATAAAAACGGAGAGCGATTTTGATGGGGCCGACAGGTCATTGGCTATCTTGAATAATGAGAAAAACCCAAAAGACCATATCCCAATATGGAACTACCAGCGAAATGCCCCGGGTAATAGAAATTGGAGAGGTGTGGTTACAAAGGATTTCACCTTTGCCATGGACAATGAGCAAGAATTTAATCCGTTGGTGGAGGTATTGTTCGATAGAAAAAATGACCCAGGGCAATTGAATAATCTTTATACAAAACCGGAATATAAAAGGATAAAGGACAGCCTTGCCACCTTGACCTATGAATGGATGCGCCAATACAATGACGCCTTTTTGAATTATGAGGATTTCAAACGGATCGAACCGGAAAATGGCTGGTCCTATAACTATGACAAAAACCCGTATGGGTTGCTCAATGAGTAATGGCTCAATAGGTCTTTAATCTAATATTGCGATACTCGACCGTCATTGGGGGCCCAACATGTACTTGCACCCCTAGTTTACCCGACATACTACGATTGATGGTATCATTGTCAGTAACATCGCTCATTAAGATATCATTGACGTAATGTTTCAGCCTATTTCCGTTAACGACCAGATGAACCCTGTTCCAGTCGTTCTTTTTTATATGGGTCGCCAATGAATCCTTATGGCCTAGTGATTTAAGTACTTCCCTTTTTTGCCAGCAGTTTTTTTCAACATTCGCGCTTAGAGATCCGGGTTCATGGGCATTATCTTGACTATTGATACTGACCTGTTCGCCTCGATAGGCCAGTGTTGTTCTTTTCTTTTCTTCGTAATTCTGCCCGGTATATCTGTTTTTCCCATCTATATCAGCTTGATAACCCCGTAAAGCGAAGGGTATAGTATCCATAAGTTTACTTCTGTAGTTTATTCCGCTGTTGCCGTTTTCGGTAATTCGATATTCCAATTTTAACTCAAAATCATCCGGTTCCCCTCCCTCCCAAATGATGAACGTATTGTTCTTTAAAAGAGTCTGGGGCGTAACTTTACCTGTAAGGTTTCCATTTTCAACCCGCCAATAGGTGGGGTCTCCTTCCCAACCATCCAAGGTCTTGCCATCGAATATCCTCACGAAGCCATCATTTTCATTCAAAATTTCTGTCGATTTTTCATCAGAAGGCTGTGTCTTCTTTTCTTTGCATGACAGGAAACAGCAGCACAACGCGATGCAGGCCAAACCTTTCCAAAGTCCACTTTTCGCTCTAAAAGCTCTCTTGTTCATAAACTTTCCTTTAAAATTGCGACTTTACTAAAACTACAACGCCTAACCATGTTCGAATAAAAATGAGAGCGTATTTTAAGCTCAATTAAACATTGTGTTTTCAGCATTGCCTCCAGAAACTAGATATGCCAATAAATCCTTAAGTTCCTCGGCGTTTAGTCTGTTTATGGTGCCGGGAGGCATTAAGGAAACTGTTGAAAGTTTTTTATCGACCACCTCATTTTTCGGAATCTTACGGGTTACTTCTGGCGCATATGGGTTTTGCGAAATAATATAATTTTCTTGATTTTCGTCCGACAATCGACCTACAATGGATTGTCCATTTTTAAGGGAAAATACCGTGGAATTATATTGATCCGAAATTACCTCATTGGGATTTATAATAGCCTTCAACATGTCTTCGGGCGAAAAGCGTGTCCCTAATTGTGTCAAATCGGGACCGATATTTTGACCTTCAGCACCCATAGCATGACAGGTAATACAGCTGGTAGCCGCGAACATGTTTTTTCCTTGTTCAAAGTTTCTGTTTTGCAAACCATCGGCCAATAATGGTTCTATATCTTCTTCTACCCAGTTTTTCCTGGGGCCCTTGGGCTGTACTATGGTATTTGCCAGATCATTGCCCGAACGGGTCAATAAAGAATCTCCCGACATTTGATTGTAGAATTCCATTTTTGCTTTGGGCACATGGGACAAGGCCGTTTTTCTTGCCTTGTCGACGAAACCGATGTAACTTCTCCCTGCCTTGTATGAGAATGCTTTGTAAAACCAGTTGAAATAACGTTCTCGAAGTTCTGGCGTCCATCCTTGGGTAACATCGCTTAAAACAGAACCATAATAAGTATGTTGTGCAGGAGGCATATTTTTTAAGGTTTCGGCAATGGCCATTCCGTATTGAGGATTCCTTAAAATCAAATCCGAAGAATTTGTGACGGCGTTTGCCATTACATCAGCGTTCTCGCCTCGTTGTGATTCCAATAATACCAGTGTTTTTGAAGCAACCTTAGGGTCGTCAAGATAGGCAAGCGTCTTCCCTAACAACTGATTGAGCACATCGGTATCCGCTGGATATTGTGGCGACAAGTAAGCAATTATTCTGTTTTCCAAAGTAGTGCCGGGCTTGCCCAAACGTGACAAGGTCAATTCGATCGCTCGGACAAATTCTACCTTGGTTTGGGCAGAAAGTTCGGTATAATCAATTTGTAATATTTTATCGAGAATTTGATTACGTTGCGATTTGCCGGCATGTCTGGACAACGCAACGGTTCCTTGAATAAGCGCAACCGGATCTTTTTCTTGAAACACCCGTTCTTGCCATTGGGATACAGGCTGATGTTCGATAGCAATACGTGCAGCATAGCGAATAAAACGATCTCCATGGTTCAAATAGGGCCAAGCAAAATCCACAGCACCTTCTCTTGGCCCCACATGATAGGCCTCGAGCTGTTTACGTATTTTGTTTTCTTCCGTTTCGGTAGATGTATTTTTATGGGCTAAGGCCTTCTTAGCTCCGTCAACTGTTTCGTCATAATATACGCGGTAAAGATCGGAATCCAACCTTCGACCACCGGTCATGAAGTACAAGGCCCCATCGGGGCCTATAACACCATCCGTCAATGGAAGCGGTAATCCCGAAAGAAATTCTTCCCTTTTACCGGTGTAAGTTGCTCCTTGATTGGTAAGCTCAATGGCATAAATGATACCGAAACTCCAATCAAAGGCAAATAAGCTTCGACGATATTTTTTTGGAAATTTTGCATCCTTTCCGTGGGAAACGTTAGTCGGCGATCCCTGCCCGATATTCAATACCGGCGGCAAATTATCTGGATAAGCAGGCGACCATTTTCCGTTACCCGTTCGCCACCCGAATTCACTGCCACTGGTTACATGACAAATACGGGTTGGTCTATACCATGGCATACCCAAATCCCATTCCATATCGGAATCGTATGTGAACAAATCCCCATTTTCGTTAAACGCAATATCAAATGGATTTCTGAACCCTGCACTGACCAGTTCCCAGTGCTTTCCCTCAGGATCGATCTTGGCGATCCAACCACCTGGGGCACCTCGACTGTTGGCATGACCTCTAGGGTCTTTGATTTGCGGTAGAAGATTATCATCTTTCCAGACGTTGGGCAAACGATACCAGTCCATTTCGGGCATATCCGTATAGTTGCCAGCTATGACATGTAATGACCCGCCATCAGGACTCATTACAATACTATGCGGACCATGCTCACCAGCTCCTTCCAAAGCCTTTAAAAGTGTGATCTTGTCATACTGGTCATCCCCGTCCGTATCTTGGAGGCGATAAAGTCCACTCGTCTTTTCAAACTCTTCATTACCTCGGTGGTTAACCATTACGTATAGACTGTTGAAGGCATACAACAAGCCTTGCGCATAGCCCATTTGAATTGTGGAATCCGCAACTTTTTCCGAAGTTTGAATTCTAAGTTTTTCAATCTTTGGCCTAAGTGGATTGGAACCAGTGGGGGGCAATTTCATTCGATACAAAGCCCCATACTGATCAGAGGTTATCAACCTCCCTTTATGGTCAAAAGTCATGGCCACCCAAGAACCTTGGTCATTTTCGGACGGGCTGTAGAGATGTTCTGCCTTAAACCCGGGTTGCAACTTTAGCTTTGCCAGTTTTGGATTGGTCATTTGTACATCCGTAAGTCCTTTTTCTTCTTTACAAGCAATGGTCAATATAAGGCTGACCATTACAAAGAACGTTTTCCTCATAAGCTTTGATTTAATTCATAAAAATGAATCCACTACAACTAAAAATGAGGGCTTAACTCCGACTCCGATGAGGGTAGTGCATAGCGCTCTCTAATATTGGTGAAGGCATTTCCTGCAGCTGGCACCCCTTCGGGCAAATAATAATCATTGGGGTTGTTTATTACCCGGTTACCAAACTCGGTCATTACCGAAATTGCTTGACCCGTTCTCAATAAATCGTACCAGCGTTTGTTCTCAAAAGCCAGCTCAACACGTCTTTCATTAAAAATAGCCTCTCCCAAATCCCCGGAGTGCGCTCCCAAACCTGCACGCGTACGAACCTGATTAAGGTAAGTTACGGCCTCACCGTCCTTACCCTGCTCTTCCAAGGCCTCGGCCAGGAATAATAGTACCTCGGCGTAGCGATAAACCGGAAAGTTCATTCCATGGTTATTATGCAGTGCATGGGGTTCTACGTATTTTTTAATAATGGGGTATATACCATCATTCCAAAAGCTTTCCCTCGTCTCTATGTACATAATGGAACCGTCCTCCCTTAAATCCCCATCCTCATAGGCTGCAATGATATCAGGAGTAGGTATGTTGTTTCCCTGTCCATTTATGGGCTGTGCATCGGCCGTGCTGAAAAGTGCTTCAACCTCATCAGCCTCAATGGGCCGTGGAAGAAACTCATACATGAAATTTCCTTGAACGCCCTCGGCACCCTCTCTATATTGCACTTCAAAAACAGACTCCATATTGTTTTTGTTGTCGCTATTACCAGAGAAGGCATCTTCGTAGTCGGGCATTAACATATATTCCCCACTGTTTACCACAGCCTTCAAAAGGGTTTCAGCCGCCGCCCACTCCTGCAGCACAATATGCACATTGGCCAGTAGCGTTTGTGCGGCACCTGATGTTACCCTACCAGACTCTTGTTCGGATTTAAGAGGCAATAATGGAATGGCCGCTTGTGCATCCGCAACAATTTGCGCATATAATACGTCTTCGGAAGAAAGTGGCAAAGCCGCTCCTTCACGGTCTAAAACCGGTTCTAAATGCATAGGTACCGATCCGTACAATTGTACTAAATCAAAGTAGGCGAAAGCTCTTAAGAAAAGCGCTTGGCCCTTAACATTGGTTTTGACCGCATTATCAATTTCGGCATCATCTATTGCAATCAAAACCTGATTGGCCCGGGCAATAATGGAATATAGTTCGCGGTACAAATCCCTGACATTGGTATTCGGCGTGATACCCCCTTCCGTAATCATGGAATGGTCGGCGATATCTTGATTGTTCTCTGTTGCTCCAAAAGCCGTGTTTCTTGCAAAATAAGTGTTATCGGCACTCATTTCGGTCATAAATGGTTTGGCTCTATTATACATAGTCCTCAATGGGGCATATGTTGCGTTTATCGCTTGTATGAAATCATCTTCTGTTTGGAAGAAGGTAGGTACACTTAATGAATCTTCAGGGAACACGGTTAGCTCATCCTCACAACCTGTTGTCATGAAGCCCAATAGGCTAAATAGTATGATTGTTTTTTTCATTTTTTTCATTTTTTTTCATTTATCGAAAAGAGTGATTTTATAGAGTAATGCTTTTACCTAGAAGTTGAGATTTACTCCAATGTTTACGATACGCGGCACGGGATATCCAGAAATATCCACTCCAGGGGCTAGATTTCCACCATCGCCCTGACCATTATTCTGAACACTGATTTCCGGGTTAGGCCCTCCCCAATATTTCGTGAATATGTGAACGTTTTGAATAGAACCGTAGATACGAGCGGATTTAAAGTATTTATCCAATCCGGGCAATGTATATCCCAAAGTGATATTTCTAATATTGAAAAAGGAAGCATCCGCCACAAATCTATCGTTGGTCCAATCTCTTTCAATACCAGTTACCCTACCTCCACCCACGGTGGTCCCATAGAACCCTGCACCAGGATTGTCCACGGATCTAAAACGGTTTTCAACGTCCTTTAAAAGATTAAATACCCCATCTAAGTTGGTTGTGCTAAACAAGTGACGAACCAGTAGTTCGTTGCCATGAGATCCTGTTCCAATTACTGAAAAATCCCAATTGCCATAGGTTATCCTATTTGTGATGCCATAGGTGAAATCAGGAAATGGATTCCCCATTATGGCCCGATCATCATTAAGACCGCCTCTTGTAATTACGCCATCACCGTTTACATCAATTAATTTTATACTGCCTACGGTAGAACGCCCGGGTACCTGTGGTGAACTATCCAAATCTGCCTGATTTAAATAAACCCCATCAGACAAATGACCGTAAAATTGGGCAAACGGTTGACCTACTTGGGTTATGTGCCAACCACCGGGGCCAAATACCTGATCTATGCCTTCGGCCAGGGATACTACTTCATTTCGGTTAAACGAAATATTGGCACTTGTGGTCCATTTGAATTTACCTGTGGTGTTTACGGTATTCAAGGAGAATTCATGTCCCCAGAAGCGAAGTTCCCCAATGTTATCACTAAAGTCTTCAAAACCCGACTCCCTGGGCACATCAATCTCGAACAATAGATTGGTCGTATTCTTGGTAAAGTAATCGTAGATAAAAGAAACTCTATCGTTAAAAAGGCTCAGATCAAGCCCGATATCGAACTGTTCCGTAGTTTCCCATCCTAGATTTGGATTTGACAATGAATTTACGGCCGAACCCGGTGCGAAGGTATCGCCAAAAACTGCCGGTACATTGTTATCAATAAGTGCATATTGGGTATAATTGCCTATGTTGTTATTACCTGTAATTCCCCAACTTCCCCTTAACTTAAGTAAGGATATGGTCCCGGAATTTTCCAAGAAGCTTTCGTCGGAAACAATCCAACCTGCAGATAAGGAAGGAAAGGTACCCCATCTATTTTCCGAACCAAATCGCGAAGAACCATCACTACGTATGGCTGCAGTAAACAGGTATTTACCTTTATAGTTATAGGTAAGCCTGGAAAGTGCGGAAACCAAGGTGTTTTCCTGTACTTCATCAAAAGTCTGGTTTCCTCGTCTATCAATATTAACCGCGGCCTGAAGTACGGGTAGACGATCATCTGGAAAATCGGTTGCTCGAATCCTACTTCTATCCAAACGAAATTGTTGATAGGTAAAACCACCCAATATGGAGAAATTATGTTCCCCAATGGATTTGGTATAGGTAACTATATTTTCATTTAACCATGAGAAGGTATTCCTTGTGTCCCAAATCGCTTCATTATTGGTGGGTATAGGTCGGTTAATTCGAAAAGTAGCATTTGTAGGGCTAAAAAACTCGTAATCATTTCGATAAAACTCGGCATTCAAAGTTGACTTGATGCTAAGCCCTTCAATAGGCTTCCACTCAATATAGGCATTGGAAAGCAAATTAAGGTCACGGGTCTCATCCTTAATGCGTTCTGCAGAGTTAAGCCAGTTCGCATAGGCAAAGATGTTTCCCGTATCCGCCGGAAATCTATTGAACTCCGTTCGAGTACCATCTTCATTGAAGATGGGCATAATGGGCCATGTATGCAGGGCATTGAATAGAATACCTTGGCCTCTTGAACCATCAGTCCTTGGTGTCCTATCTATTACCCAGCTAGGGGCTAAGTTCAACCCTATTTGCACTTTATCGGATACGTCATAGGCCAAATTGGCACGTAAGGTATATTGCCGCCAATCACTACCCAGAACAACACCTTCCCGATTGGTAAACCCTGCAATCATGGAACTACGGAATTTATCGGTACTCGAAGAGACCGCAAGATTGTAAATGGACATTGGCGCGGTGCGGAGCAAAGCATCATACCAGTCATTGGTCTGACCTTCATACTGTGATGGATCTTGAAAAATCTCCGGGACCGGATCACCTTGATCCTCATAAAACTCCTTCTTAAATTGTGCGAACTCGACGGCGTTCATCATTTCGATTCTACCTCGCTGCGGAACGCTTTGAATACCTGTTGAAACATTGAAACTGACATTGGTTTGTCCTGCCCTTCCCTGTTTTGTGGTTATCAGTACTACACCATTGGCTGCTCTTGAACCGTACAAAGAAGTGGAGGCCGCATCTTTTAACACCGAAATATCTTCAATTTCGGCTGGATTTAATGTGTTGATATTGCCCGCTATCGGAAAACCATCAACCACATACAAAGGATCACTTCCTCCAGAAACCGACAATTGACCTCGAATACGTACATTTATTCCTTCCCCAGGTTTACCAGTAGTCTGGTTGATCTGTACGCCGGCCACTTGCCCTTGTAATTTTTGGGTGACCTGTGTTACGGGTATATCGGCTAATTCTGTAAGATCCACGGTTTGAACCGAGCCTGTTATCTCTCTTTTGATTTGGGTGCCATAACCGACAAGTACCACCTCATCGAGACTAGTGGCATCCTCGGTCATCGATACGTTCACTTGGCTTTGACCATTGATCGCAATTTCTTGAGAGGTAAAACCAATATAGGAGAACATCAATGTACTGTTGGCATCCGGAGCCACAATACTGTAGTTGCCATCAAAATCGGTTACTGCTCCTGTGGTCGTACCTTTTACCAAAACGTTTACCCCCGGTAAGGGTTGCGAGTCACTTTCGGAAACTACAGTACCGGTAATCGTTACATCTTGTCCCCGCATTGTGATACCCCACAGGAGGCCGAAAACAAAAAGGAATTTACAAGAAATCCTGTAAGATTTTTTTTTCATAATCATGAATTTAAGTGGTTAGTTATCTAGTGTCCCCCAATAAAAATGCTTCTCTATCGAGATACGGATAAAACTACTCCAGTATTCTATTACCAGTATCCTGTGGTATCCGGTGGTATCCTGTACTGTCCTGTAAAAAAGCTATATATATCTGATTTTAAATAAGTTACAAAGAGGTCGTTTGCAATAAGAATTGAAGTGCTGATTCTTTCTCTTACTTAAGAAGTAGACAAACCTAACCCAATAGTTTATACCCTGGGAAGACGAACTAGATACTACTCTTTTTCCTACAATTAGATTTTGTCAATATTCGCTTTGAATTCTGAAAACAAATCTACAAATGGTGTATCCCGTGATTCTTTATTCGGATTATAATTTGGATTTGGAGCTGGCCAATAACGCTCATCCACATTTATCCGAAGCCAGTTCATTAGTTTTTTAAAGAGCTCGTCCCTTATATCGGGAATTTGCTCGGCAAGATCATCTTTCTCAAAAGGGTCTTTCCCGATATTGTATAGATGTAATCGACCGTACCAGTCAAATATTAACTTGTAATCGCCCTCCCGAATGGCGGAGTGTGGTGTTAACGGATACGGTTCATACGGACTATTATAAATTACGTTGAAAGGATAGTGCCAGTAATGCTCATTTTTGCTATAACTATTCTGTAGGTTCTCAAAATCGGAAAGTAAGGGGACAATACTTTGTCCGTCCAAGGAATTTTCTTTCGTTACAGCTTCGCTATCATAACCTGCGATATCCAGTAGGGTAGGATAAATATCGGTACAGTCCACAGGTATATCTACCCACTGCCCTTGCTTAATTTTTCCTTTCCATCTAAATATTAGCGGAACCCGGATACCGCCTTCAGTCAAACAAGCCTTCCCCCCTAAAAATGGAGCGTTCTCGGTACCATCTCCCCTAGGGGTTATTTTAGAATCGATACCGCCATTGTCCGACATAAAAACGACTAGGGTGTTTTCTTCCAGTCCTGTTTGTTTTAGCTTATCCAAAATCAGGCCTATCGAACGGTCCAAACCTTTTACCATCGATGCATAGACGGGGTCTTTATGTCCGTTCCACCCTTTGGAAGCCTTACGCTCAAAATAAGCTATTTCATCTTCTTTTCCCTGATAGGGGGAATGCACCGCAAAATGGGAAAAATACAAAAAGAACGGTTCTTCTTTTATTTTCGCGCGTTTATCCAAGTAATTGAGGGCTTGAACTGTGAGATCGTCGGTCAGATATGCTTCAGTGGCCGTATTTCCAGAATCTCCAATTTCCCACTGTTCCTGGGGCATTTTCGGAAAACGTTCCTTGGACTTATTGTCCCACTGCTTCCGCCAACCATAATACACGGAACCACCGGCATCAAACCATGCAAGGGGCTCAAAACCTTGGTCAACAGGTTGGTATCCCTCTGCACCAAAACCTCCGATATGCCATTTCCCAATAAACGCGGAGTGGTAATCCTTCAAGGCTTCGGCTACGGAGAGTTCATCCCTGCCCACGTCATATGATGTTCCGGTGGGAACAGCAGAATTGGATGTTGCATTGATCAGGGCCTGTTCAATTTTTATATTATCCTTGTGCTCCAATACATCATGCGCGTAGTAACCATCCGGAATATCCATGTTTTGGTTGTAATAGGTCTCTCTGGGCGGCATTGCCGTTGTAAAGCCCAACCGGCCAGCATACTTTCCGGTCATGATGCTGGCACGTGTAGGAGAACACAGTTGATTGGCATAGGCTTGGGAAAATGACACCCCCTCGGCCATTAATCTATTGATATTTGGGGTTTCATAAAAGGTACTATCCATTGAAATGCCCAACACCTTTGATGCATAGGCCTGTGTATCCATGATACCGTAGTCATCTGCGAGAATAAATACAATATTCGGTCGTACCGTTGGATTCCCGGGCTCTTTTTTGGTCTCGGGTTTGCAACCCACTGAAATCGAGATGAATAAAACAATAATGGAGAAGTGTCTCACGGGTTTGAATATTACTTTCGTTCTAAATAGGTATAGTTCGCCCTCCTACTTGGTGCATTGTCGCCGGCATTGAAAAAATCGTAAATACTTTCCAATTTCGATGGATTATCTACCCAATGGAAATCAAAATTCAAAACACCGTTTTGGGTGATTAAATTTCTAGGAACGGAGAGCATCAACTGGTTTTCTTCGGTGCTATAGGGTATTTCGGCCAGGACTTTCCATCCCTTTTTGGAATACCATTTTTTTAAGGTACTGGTGCCGTTCCCTAAAATTTCGTGATTGATCACATAATCATAGCCTTGCCAGCCCGTTGCCTTATTTTTGTCCGAATCGATAAATAAAAGCATCCAGTTTTGATTTTCGGGTGTCGTTATCGCATCCTTTGTTTTTACGAAAAAGAAGACGTTATCGGCATTCCTTGCCACTTTCGTTTCAATAATATCGTTCCTTCCGTTGGTATGTACATAAGGCCCTGCCATACCCTGCTTTTGACTATTTCTATGTGCGGTATCGCCGCTATGGTCGTAGTAAGTCGTTTCAATGGCGCTCCATTGGTCAAAGCTGCCGGATATGTCTATGCTTCTTTTTTCGCCGGGGATTACTGGCTTGGGTATTCCTTTAAACCTGCGTACGTTTGCCATCAATTGATAGTAGTAATTATCGGTATGACCTCCTTTCATGGGTTCAATATCACGGCTATATTCTTGATTGTACTGGTCGATGAAGTAGACGTCGCCCTCCTTAAGTTCCTTTCCTACTTTTCCTAAATGCGCTCCGGGATAAAAGTTCCATTTTTGGAGTTCTTTACTGATATTTTTGCCCATTAGCTGTCTGCCGGCCGACCATTCGTTCCATCCCGTTACAAAAACGAATTCGGGATTCATCTCAATGGCCCTGTCCCATTGCTCCTGAAAAAAGAGTCCTTTAGCGGTATTTGGGGTTACATCGTATTCATTGGTTTTGGGTTGGTGGAAATTATGAAAACTCCGCCCTATGTTCGAAAGGGGATGCTGCGCAACCGCAACAGGCATCATTTCCTTTTCAATAGGGTTTTCATGCCACGCTATGGCCTGTGGAAAGTGATCGATCCAGGGCCATTCGTCTTTCCCTTTTTGGTCATACCAAGGTAACGACGTCCATGCCCAACTTTGTTTTAGATTGAAAAATGATTGTATTTCCTTGGAAAAAAGAATGTCGTTTACTTTATTCCTTCCCGGCATTTCGTGTTGCCCGTAGAGCAGTAGCGGTTTTCCCTTCCAATAAAACCACAAATCTTTATACAGTTCCCTTGAATAGAACTCCTCCCAAAGGGTGTTGACCGAAATCTCGCTTCCCAAGAAGGCGATGTAGGGGGTTCGTTCTCCATCATTCCGCATTTTGGCAAAGACCTCACAAATCTTCAAATAAGTATCCGTATAGGTTTTGTTATTGGTCACATCCAAAATGATAACATCCACACCTGCATCTACCAATTGATACACGTGTCTACGTATCGCCCAATCTTCATGGTTGAGATAGTACCCGATTTCGGGCTCGCCCCAATAGTGGCTTCCATTTCCCCACCGAGGCTTATCGGGGTTTTTCTTCAATATTTCAGAGACGTTAAAAGGCCCGTGGGCATTGGCATCGTTGTGGGTTATGAAGTAGAACATGCCCACATAACGATTTCCTTTGGGAGGCCCCACCTCATTATATTCGGGCAATGCCCTACCCAACCCATCGGTTGCGACCCAATTTTGATTCGCAATGTTCGTTGACGATTTCAGTTTTTTTTTCCGATTTTGCCTTTATGGCGAATTTCGTTCCAATTTTGGATACCGATCATTTCTTTGTATTGATCGTATACTTTGTCCTCTTGATCGGTTCCGAAGGCTTGGTAGACTTTCCAGACTGGTTTTATACCCCCGGGATTTTCCGTAGCGTCGGGAAAACGGCGTAGGCCGATACGTAAACCGCCTTCCCTGCGATTGTCTTGCCAGTTGTGGTATTGAAATCCGTCGATACCGTCCAAATATTTGATTTTTTTCATCGCATAGGCCATGCCTGCTGCCTGTTCTTTCAAATCCTGTTCGCTGTAGGTCGGTGAGTTGGTACCATTTTCCGAAAGATAGACCAATCTTTTTGTTTTTCCCTTGAACAGCACTTTGGGTTGTTTTACCCAAGCATCAAGGACTTCTACATTCTTAAACGTAATGAGTTGGGTATCGAAATCGAAGCTGACCTTTTTGTCCAACCACGTTTTGGGTTCACGAAGGGATTCGGGATAGGGATGGTGCGCAATGGCCCATTCAAAATCCCCTTCAGACTTGCTAAACTGTAAAAGCTGTTCCAACAATTCCTTGGAATGATAAAATTTAGGATTGGATGTCCAGTTCCAATAATGGGTCAATGATATGAATACTTTTGAGCTCGGATTGTATTTTCTAGCGATGTTGTGCGACATACGCATCGACTTATGATAGAGATCCATAAATACCAATGCCGTTTTGTCCCCCGCATTGGTCCATACCCATCCTGCATCCACTTCATTATGAATGATGTAATGGTGTATCCTTCCAAATTTTTTATCCGGCCTGCTGTACCTATCCGCTAAAAAATCGAGAACGGCGGCATAATATTGTACTCCCTTCGGAGTAGTAAGGTTGGGCATACTATAGATTCCGGCCGGATCACAATCGGGGTGCTGTAGTATACGGCCAATTTCGGGATCTTTGGCTTTTGATGCCTTGTCGACCAGGAGGATGGCCGAAACTTCGATATCGCGCTCTGCCGTCGTGAGCAGGGTCTTATCATAATTTTCAATTTGCTTTTTATCCACATAATAGGTCTTGCCCATATATTCAAAAGGCATATTTTCAGAAGAAGGCCCGGACCTAAAAAAATGGGTGACCCAAATGTTTACCGTAACACTGGTAATCCCCAGATCATCAAGATCGGAAACCGGTGCATCGCGGTTGGCACTGTACCCGCCCAACCCTTTTTTAGTGGAAGGTTTTGTAAAAGGATAGGTGTATTTAGGAACGATGGAATCAGCATAGCGTGCATGGGAAACCGGCCTGTAGCTGTCCCCTTTTTTTTCTACGATCATCCATTTGGAAAGTACGCGGTCTTGCTTGAAACCATGGCGTTGTATGATCCGTTCAAGGGACATATCGAATTTTCCCTCCTTGGGCTTTATGGGCGCCATGAATTCAAAGTTCTTCAATTCCGTGGCGTGTTCGTACGGACCGACCTCGGCCAAGAACAAATTCTTGCCACCTCTGGTTATGCCCTGTATTTGCAGCTTATTGTCCTTTACCAGAACATTGGTAACCTTATTGCGATAGTTCCCGTTTAAATAGGACATCAAGTTTTTCTCAAGGATAGCCTCCCTTTTTTTCCGAGCTTCCTTTTTAGCTTCAATTTCAGCTTCTCTTACTGTCTGGGGCCTGAGTTTTAAATTTTTTATCTGAATACTCAATGCCGGGGCGGCACCAAAATCCAAACGGAGATAATCCCCTTTTTTGCCCCACTCCCTCAATTCTTCGCTCAAGTCTATTTTAAACTCCACCCAACCTTCCGTTGAACCTACATCCCTCACTATTTTGGGCTTTAACCCTTCCCGTTCGGGATAAAAACGGACTTCGATAAAATCGACCCCGGTCGGACAAAAGTATTCAAAGGCAAGCCTATTGTAAGAGTTGTCCACGTTTGATGGAAGACCATATGTAAATATATAGGGATCTTTTCCTGTTGTTTCCAGACCGTATATTTCTCCATTCAAAACCTCCAATTCAACATCATTGAACTCTTTCGGATTTATGGATAAGGACATTTGTGCATTTTGGGCAATGATACCCAAAGGCACAACTAAAAAAAGAAATAGGGTTTTTCGCATAAAAAGTGTGTTCTCATTAAGTCCTAAAACTACCTTAGGTTTTTCTATAAACTATCCTGTTGTATGCTGTTTGCTTTTTGGTATCAGGACAGTGCATGACGGTATTTGGATCGAATCTGGATACATTTGATGCAAATCATTACAAGAATAGTATCGTGCTATGGGAATCAAGACCACAACCTTTTTAGTTTTTTTAGTTTTTTTTTCATTTTCCTTTGCCCAGGAAAAACCAAATTTCATTGTAATCTTTACAGATGATCATGGCTATGCCGACATCGGTGTAAATGGCCAGGTATCGGATGTTAAAACCCCGAACATTGATGCTTTGGCAACGAACGGGGTGCGTTTTACTTCAGGTTACATTACGGCACCCCAATGTATTCCTTCCCGGGCAGGATTACTTACCGGGCGATACCAACAGCGTTTTGGTGTGGATCACAACGGTACCATCCCGATGCCTTTGGAGGAAAAGCTATTCCCGGCCTATCTTCAAGAAGCGGGCTATGTTACCGGTATGACCGGAAAATGGCATTTGGAACCAAATCATGTCCAACATGAATGGATAAACAAGAACTTGCCGGAGATTGCTAATCGCAATTCTTACACCCCCTCGGATATACCGAGGAAAATGAAGATGCCGTACTATCCACCATCCAAAGGTTTTGACGAGTATTACTATGGCCCCATGTACAATATTCTTGCAAATTATGACCTTTGCGGCAATGCTATCGAACAACGGTGGATCGAGGAAACCGGATATCGGTTGGACAATCAGACCAAGGCGGCTACTATCTTCATCGAGAGAAACCATGACAAGCCTTTCTTTTTTTATTT
This sequence comes from Ulvibacterium sp., assembly GCF_965228935.1. Taxonomy (GTDB): domain Bacteria; phylum Bacteroidota; class Bacteroidia; order Flavobacteriales; family Flavobacteriaceae; genus Ulvibacterium. Next base: position 2,306,241 of record NZ_OZ245846.1, read on the forward strand.
ACCATATTACGCTCCCCATGTTCCCTTGGAGGCTACCGAAAAGTACTTGAGCAGATTTCCCGGTGACATGCCCGAAAGAAGGCGATATTGTCTGGCAATGTTATCGGCAATAGACGATGGGGTTGGTAAAATAAAAGCGACTTTAAAATCGTATGGAATAGAAGACAATACGGTAATATTCTTCATTAGTGATAACGGTGCCCCTTTAAAAATTCACAAAGAAGACAAAACATTGGCCTTTAAAGGCGGGGCTTGGGACGGATCATTGAACACTCCTTTTGTTGGCGAAAAAGGGATGTTATCGGAGGGGGGTATTCGCGTTCCATTTGTGATGAATTGGCCGGCAGGAATCAAAAAGGGGTTGGTGTACGAGGAATCCGTCATAAGTTTGGACGTTGCAGCGACCTGTCTTTCTCTTGCCGGAGTCGATTTGCCAAAAAAAATTGATGGGGTAAATCTAATTCCTTATCTGACCGGTGTAAAAAAGGACGCACCACACAAGGCTTTGTATTGGAGGTTTTGGGATCAATCGGCCATTCGAATGGGCAACCTAAAATTTTTAAAAGCCGGCAATCGCGAGTTTTTATTTGATGTGACCACCGCCGAACATGAAACCAAAAATTTGATAGTCGACTATCCGGACAAAGCAATGCAAATGAAGAAGAAACTATTGGACTGGGCGAGTGAACTCCATGTAAAGGGAATTTCCGAAACAGAGATCAGACGTGAGAAAAGATGGTACGATCATTATTTTCAAAATAAGTAAAAGGGTTTAAAAAATTAGTTTCACCATATTGTTCATATTGACATCATTGCTGCCAAGTGCTAAGGGCATAGCTAGATCTTTGTTTACTTTTGATTTCAAGATGGATAGATTTCCATGCACGAGCGCTCAAAACCATTCACCGAATTAGGTTATAAAGGCCGTTACGTTTGTCATTAAATATGGAGATTTCTGCTATGCAACTGACTGGATCGGAGTAAGACTTTTGAAAATTTCGGATAGCGGTGAGGTAAATGAAGTGTCGACTGGTTTTGTACAGATGGCCGATTTGGGTATCGATTCCAAAAAAGGGATTCTACTAATTCCCGAAAAGGGCAAAAACCGTTTTATAAAAGTTCAATTAAACTCCCTTTAGGCTTTAAATCGAGTTTCGGTCGATAAAATTAAACGGATTCTTTATCTTTCCTTTTTCCTTGTTCAGGATCATGCGTGAAGCCGTTTCGCCCATGGCCTTGAAATCCGTAGAGATAACGGTAATCCCCAAGAGCTCTTTTAAAGGCGTGTCGTTATAGGATATGACCCCTATCTCAACGCCTAGAATAAACTCTTTTTCCCTAATTTGATTGACTAGACTAACCAGATCCGTTTCTTCTATGGTAATAAAAAGATCTCCTTTTTTTAGAATGATATCGTCGAATATTTCGTCCAGCACTTCAAAGGAGATATCGTGCTCTATACAGAACTTTTTAAATCCATGTAGAATCCGTTTAGGGTACGGATACACCGAATTTTCCGGATATACCAATATCAACTTATTATATCTTGAAACTTTGGCCAACCCTTCTTTAAGCGCGTTGTAAATGTCGTTCTCAAAATCTTGATAAATTTCAACAAACTCGCCATCTATTTGGAGCTTGTTGTTGTCCATTAGGATAAGTTTTTCCCTGGGTATCTTGCATATGGCTTTTACCGCCTCTTCCGTATAGCTTACATGTTTAAGGTCTTCTGTCTTAAAATGGGGCATGATTATATAATAATCATAGGCGTTGCTGTTCTTTTCGAGTAAATTTAGAAAAAGCGAATTATCGCAATGGTAGATGTACAGATCTGTATGCGAATTGCCCCCGATCGTATTTATAAATGAATTGTAAATGCGCATTTTATAGGCACTCAACTTATTGATTAAAAACAGAATGTTTACTTTGGATATCAATTTGGTCCGGGTGATGTAATATCCCTTTCCCCTAATAGAAGTAATTACTTTTCTATCCTTTAGTATCTGATACGCTTTTTCCACGGTATCCCTTGAAAGCAAGAATTCTTCACTAAAACTGTTGATCGACGGAATCTTATCATCGATTTTGAGGTTTCCGTTTGAAATATTGTCGATAATGGCATCAACTATCTGTCTATATTTTGGAATCCTGGAATTTTCATCAATCTTTATATAATTGAACATATCCATAAAATGCGTAGTTCTACATTTAATTATTTTAGCACTAATTAGGGAATTAAATTAAAACATTTAAATTGATATTTAAAAGTATATTGTAGACCGGGGAGTTTCGGATATTGAAAACAGTACAGTACAGGATGGCAACATTGATTCTCTATTTTAATTTAGCCGCAGTTAAATATTAACGTTTATTATATATGAATAACTTGACCAAGGATTTCAAATTTGTGGACTATCTATGGGACGAGAAAAAAGCAGATAAATTGGGTGATGACGAAGTCCAACTTTTCCTATACCGATCTAATATTTTAGGGGCCGATCTTCGAATCACAAACTATGGAGGGGGAAATACAAGTTGCAAAACAATCGAAAAAGACCCATTGACCGATGAAGAGGTAGAGGTGATGTGGATAAAAGGTTCGGGAGGTGATATTGGCACATTGACCAAGGCCGGAATTGCCGGATTATATTCCGAGCGCTTAAGAAACCTTAAAAATGTATATAGAGGCCTTTCGGATGAGGATCGTATGGTAGGTCTTTTTAACCATTGTTTATATGATTTGGAAAGCAAGGCTCCCTCGATCGATACGCCCCTACACGGATTGCTTCCTTTTAAACATATCAATCACCTACATCCGGATGCTCTTATTGCCGTAGCCGCGGCAAAGGACAGTGAAAAAGTAACCAAGGAGATATGGGGCGATACCATAGGCTGGGTACCCTGGCAAAGACCGGGTTTTGATCTTGGACTTCAATTGGAAAAATGTTTGAACGACAATCCCGGAATCCGCGGGATAGTTTTGGGAAGCCATGGTCTGTTTACCTGGGGCGACACTTCTTACGAATGCTATATAAATAGTTTGGAAGTTATCGAAATGGCCTCCGAATATATTGAGAATAAAACCAAGGAGAAAGGCAGCGTTTTTGGCGGGCAGAAGATTAAAAGCCTTCCCAAGGAGGAACGCATGGAAAAGGCCGCACAGCTTATTCCCATATTACGTGGTCTCTGCTCATCGGAGCGTGGAATGATCGGTCATTTTAACGATAGCGATGTAGTACTGGAGTATATCAACAGTAATGACCTACAACGTTTGGCGCCAATGGGTACTTCATGTCCCGATCACTTTTTAAGGACTAAGATCCAGCCGTTGGTACTCCAACTGGATGCCAAGGAAGACCTTTCCGATACCGAAGCAGTTCTCAAAAAGATTGAACCGGATTTCGAAGCCTATAGAAGGGAGTATCAAGAATACTATGACAAACACAAACGCGACAATAGTCCTTCGGTTCGCGATGCCAATCCCGTTATTATCATCTACCCGGGAGTGGGGATTTTCAGTTTCGCAAAGAATAAACAGACCTCCCGTGTGGCCAATGAGTTTTATGTAAATGCTATTAACGTGATGCGAGGGGCGGAAGCAATTTCCGAATATACATCACTACCGAGACAAGAAGCCTTTGATATTGAATATTGGCTTTTGGAAGAGGCCAAATTACAACGTATGCCCAAAGAAAAACCTTTGTCCGGAAAAGTTGCTTTGGTTACTGGAGCGGGTGGTGGCATAGGGAAGGCAATAGCCGATAAGCTGGCCGAAGAAGGGGCCAATGTAGTGTTGACCGATATAGCGGAAGAGAGGCTCAAGGAGGCTTTGGATACCTATTCCAGGGATACCGCAAGTTACGCAATATGTGATGTAACCGAGAGCGATTCGATTAGGGATGCCTATAAGAAAGCATGTCTGGAATTTGGCGGTGTAGACATTGTGGTCCATAGTGCTGGCTTGGCGATTTCAAAACCTCTTGAAGAAACCACTGAAAAAGACTGGGATATTCTGCAGGACGTATTGGTCAAGGGCCAATTTGAATTGGCAAAACAAGCCGTGGCCATTATGCGCAAACAAGGATTGGGTGGTGATTTTATAAGTATAGCCAGCAAAAATGGACTGGTCTCTGGCCCGAATAACCTAGGTTACGGCACAGCGAAAGCCGCACAGCAGCATATGGCCCGTTTGTTGGCGGCAGAGCTGGGAGGCGATAAAATTCGTGTGAATATCGTGAATCCCGATGGGGTCATCGTAGGGAGCAAGATATGGGAAGGTGATTGGGCCGAGGGCCGCGCTAAGGCTTATGGAATTAAGGTCGATGAACTTCCGGCACATTATGCCAAGCGAAATCTGCTCAATGAAATTATTTATCCCGAAGATATCGCCAACGGAGTCTTTGCCTGTGTCGGTATTTTAAGCAAGACTACAGGAAATATAATCAATGTGGATGGCGGAATGGCCAATGCATTTGTACGATAGTTGTTTGAGTTAGTTTTTTATGACTTCTGCGGGCTTCTTGGCCCGTGGAAGTTTATTTTGCAGCCTAAAGATCAGTCCGATGAGAATAGACAAAAACCAAATTCAAGATACCAATCAAAAATATATTGCGGAACATAACAAGCATTTTGGCTTTTTGTCAAGCCTACTTTCGAGTAAGGGATATGGAGTTGATTCCATAATCAAAAAATTGTCGGATTTCCAAGTCGCCATTCCTAGTTGGGCATTAGGGGCCGGGGGTACACGGTTCGGCCGTTTCAGCTTTCAAGGAGAGCCCTCGAACCTAAATCAAAAAATAGATGATGTTGGCCTATTGCATGCGCTTACCCAAACTGCCGGAGCCATTTCATTGCATATTCCCTGGGACGTTCCAGAAGACTATACCGCAATAAAGGAACGGGCTACCTCTCATAACCTTGTATTCGATGCCGTAAATTCCAATACCTTTCAAGATCAAAAAAATGCCAAGGAGAGTTATAAGTTCGGATCTTTGAGCAATACGAACAAAGCGGTTAGGGAACACGCCATAACTCATAACATCGATGTAATAAAAATAGGGGATAAGCTCGGTTCAAAAAGCTTGACCGTTTGGCTGGCCGATGGAACCAATTTTCCGGGCCAAGCTAATTTTCAGACCGCTTTGTTGAATACACAGAATAGCCTTAAAAATATCTATAATGAGCTTCCCGATGATTGGAAACTTTTTATCGAATACAAGCCGTACGAACCCAATTTTTATAGCACGGTCATCCAGGATTGGGGCACCTCGTTAATGCTGGCCAACGAATGTGGCGATAAGGCCTATACCCTGGTAGATTTGGGGCACCATCTGCCGAATACGAATATTGAACAAATTGTTTCCACTTTGATGTTAAAGGGCAGATTGGGAGGTTTTCACTTCAATGACAGCAAATATGGCGATGATGACCTAACGGCTGGCAGTATAAAACCTTATGCACTATTCCTCATTTTCAATGAATTGGTCTATGGGATGGAAAACAATCCCCAAAATCCATATCCTGCATGGATGATCGATGCCAGTCATAATACCAAAGACCCGCTTGAAGACCTCATGCAGTCGTTGGAGGCCATTCAGGAGGCCTATGCCAAAGCCCTTCTAGTTGACCAAAACCTGTTACGGGAAGCTCAATTAAATCATGATGTAGTCAAGTGTCAGGAACTACTTCAAGATGCATATAGAACCGATGTAAGACCCCTGATTCAAAAAGCCCGTCTCGACCGTGACGGAGCCCTACGTCCTTTGGAAACCTATCGCTCGTTGAACATTCGAAAAAACCTCATAAAGGAAAGAGGGGCCGATTCGGTTGCTTCGGGATTATAAAATTCAATGAAAAAAAAAGTTACTGCAGTTTTCGATATCGGAAAGACCAACAAGAAGTTCTTCCTTTTTGATAAGAACTATCAAGAGGTGTATCGGGAATACATTCGTCTCGAGGAAATCGTAGATGAAGATGGATACCCCACCGAGGATATCGAAGCTCTGGTAAGATGGGCGAAAGAAGTCTTTGATAAAATGCTCGATGCCCCGTATTATGATATCGAAGCCCTAAATTTTTCATGTTATGGGGCAACCTTGGTACACATCGATGAAAACGGAAAGGTGCTTACACCGGTGTATAATTACACGAAGCCACTACCCAAGGAAATATATGCTTCATTTTATGATCAATACGGACCTGAAGACGAACTTTCAAGGGTGACGGGGTCATTACAATTGGGCATGTTGAATACAGGCATGCAAATGTATTGGCTTAAATATACCAGGCCCGAAGCTTTTAAGAGGATAAAGTATTCGCTACACCTACCCCAATATCTCAGCTATGTCTTTACTGGGGTTCCGGTAAGCGAATACACCAGTATTGGTTGCCATACTATGCTTTGGGACTATGGGAAAAAGGATTATCATCCTTGGGTATACCAAGAGGGAATTGATAAAAAATTCCCTCCCATAGCAGCTGCCGAAAAAATCATCGACGTGAAATATAAAGGTAAAATGCTTGGTATGGGTATAGGTATCCATGATAGTTCATCGGCGCTTTTGCCTTACGTACGTAGTGTTAAAAAGAAATTTATTTTAGTTTCCACCGGTACTTGGAGTATAGCGATGAATCCTTTATCAGATCAGTTGCTGACCAAAGATGATATACGCAATAACTGTATCAACTATATGCGCATCGATGGGAAACCTGTAAAATCCGCCCGTCTTTTTCTAGGGAACGAGTATAGGATTCAAATTGCAAAACTGTCCAAATATTTTAAGGTTCCCGATGATTACCATAAAAAGGTCCGTTTTGATCAAGACACCTATTTCGAAATAATAAAGGATTTTGAACATCTCTTTCGCTGGGAAAGTTTTTCGGATAAGAATATGCCCGAGAGAACCCAAATACCCTTTCATAAGTTTGAACATGCCTATCATCAGCTAATGGTCGAATTGGTATTGCTACAAACAAAGAGTATTGAAATTGCATCGGCTGGCGATAAGGTTGAAAAGCTTTTCGTTGATGGCGGCTTTAGCGATAATGACGTATATATACAATTATTGTCCCACTATCAGAGGAATGTGCAATTAATGACTACGGATTCTTCGTTAGGCTCTGCCCTGGGGGCAGCCATAGTAATTTCCGGCTCAAAATTAGAGCCTAAGTTTCTAAAGGAGAATTATGCGACTAAAAGGCATGTCCCATTTAGCTAGTCCAATGAGTTGTTGTGACAGGTCGCCCATTTGGCATTAGAATTCTTAACATACAATTACAATGCAAAAGAAAATAAATTTAGTTCATCCAAGGGATCGGATAACCTCCATAATCAGTAGGATTTATAGAAGAGGATTTACGACAACCTCTGGAGGCAATATTTCAATAATAGATGATAATGGTGATGTATGGGTAACACCTTCGGCCATTGATAAGGGCTCTTTAAGAGCTTCCGACATCATGTGTGTCAAAAAAGATGGAACAATTGAGGGCAAACACAAGCCTTCCTCAGAGTTTCCATTCCACAAAGCCATTTATAGGGCTCGGCCGGATATTAAATCTGTCATTCATGCCCATCCGCCGGCACTGGTTTCCTTTAGCATTGTGCGTCAAATACCGAACACGAATGTCATTTCGCAGGCCAAACATGTTTGTGGCCCGATCGGTTATGCAAAATATAGAATACCGGGTAGTGATGATTTAGGCGATGTTATTGCTGATGAATTTAAAAAGGGATTCAAAGCGGTTATCATGGAAAACCATGGTGTTGTCTTAGGTGGAAGTGATTTGACCGATGCCTTTGATCGATTTGAAACCTTGGAATTTTGTGCGCGTACCATTTTGTTTGGATCTCTAATAGGTGTGCCGAAATACCTGACGGATGCACAAATCGATGCTTTTCAAGCACAATTGTATTCTACAATTCCAGAAATGAAAACTACGGAGTTTCCACCCGATGAACTGGAAAAGCGTTCAGAAATCTGCAAAATTGTACAACGCTCTTGTGAGCAAGGATTAATGATCAGTTCTTATGGTACGGTTTCCCTGCGATGGAAAGGCGATGACTTTTTGATTACCCCGACCAATGTAAATCGTTGGGAAATAGATATTGATGATATTGTTCAAATAAAGGACGGTAACAGGGAAAAGGATAAAATCCCTAGTAAGGCAACCTGGATCCATCAAGAGATTTACAAACGCAACCCGGATGTAAACTCCATTATCATGACCCAATCCCCTTATTTAATGGCTTTTGGGATAAGTGGCAGTTATCTTAATGTGCGCACCATTCCAGAAAGTTGGATTTTCCTTCAGGATATTCCTGCGATAGAATATGGCAAGCATTTCAAAACCAATGATTGCACGGAAATTCTTGAGAAGTGTAAAACTGCTTTGATTATTGAAAATGATTCTGTGATAATTACCGGTGACAAACTATTACAGACATTTGATTATCTCGAAGTTGCGGAATTTAGTGCCAAATCGATAATATTAAGCAATTCCTTGGGAAATATGGTTCCAATAAATGATGAGGAAGTTGAAGCTTTAAGGGAAAAGTTTTTATCCTAATACAAATGAAATGGCCATAAATTTTGATACAAGGTACCCATCGGTCGATGATTTGAGAACGAAGGCCCAAAATAAAATACCCCGGTTCGCCTTTGAATATTTGGATGGCGGGTGTAATGAGGATGTAAACCTTTACAGAAATACTTCAGAGCTTAGGGAAGTACAGCTGAAGCCCCGGTATTTAAGGGATTTTAACGGGGCAAAGATGAAGGCCGAAATCTTGGGGATGGAGTATGATGCCCCTTTTGGCATAGCCCCGGTTGGCTTACAAGGGTTAATGTGGCCCAACTCCCCCGAGATTCTTGCCGAGGCGGCTTTTCGGCATAATATTCCTTTTGTCCTAAGTACGGTTACTACAACAAGTATAGAACGAGCAAGCGAACTTACCGAGGGTAGGGCATGGTTTCAGTTGTATCATCCAACCGAAAATTCATTACGTGATGATATTATAAAAAGAGCTGCAGCCGCTGAATGTCCGGTATTGGTCATCCTCTGTGATGTACCGACATTTGGCTACAGACCAAGGGATATAAGAAATGGCTTGGCAATGCCACCAAAGATGTCATTAAGGAACATACTTCAGGTTTTGGGTAGGCCCCATTGGGCCTTTAACACCTTGAAATATGGGCAGCCCAATTTCGAGACGCTAAAACCTTATATGCCGAAGGGGTTGGATTTAAAACAATTGGGGAAGTTTATGGACCAGACCTTTTCCGGAAGGTTGAACGAAGAGAAGATCAAGCCCATCCGGGATATGTGGAAGGGTAAATTGGTCTTAAAGGGAGTGGCTTCGGAAACAGATACCGAAGAGGCAATCAGGCTTGGTCTGGATGGTATCATTGTCTCCAACCATGGTGGAAGGCAGTTGGATGCCGGGGAGTCAACCATAAAACCATTGAAAACTATTGCATCGACCTATGGGGACAAGATAGAGGTTATGATGGATAGTGGACTTCGTTCCGGCCCGGACATTGCCCGGGCAATGGCCTGTGGCGCTAAATTTACCTTTATGGGGCGTTCCTTCATGTACGGTGCTGCAGCTTTAGGCAAAAGGGGAGGCGACCACACTATCGCCATATTAAAAACGCAACTGCAACAAATTATGGAGCAACTATGTTGCAAGAAAGTAACGGATTTACCGCAACATTTAGTGCAATAACCACCAAAACCGATAAGATGAGTCGAAGAAGTATAGAGGAAGAAATTACAGAAAAGGTATCTGGAGGGGAATTCGAGAGGGAGCCCGTACCACGGTCAAATTTGAAGAGTTGGAAGAGTTTTTTGGGCATGTACGCGGGAGAACATGCGGCGGGAACCGAATTTATGATCGGGCCTTTGTTTTTAACCGCCGGGGTAAGTGCCTTTGACTTGATTATTGGACTATTATTGGGCAATCTTTTGGCCGTATTGAGCTGGCGTTTTTTAACTGCTGAAATTGCCGTTAAGAACAGGTTGACACTCTATTATCAGTTGGAAAAAATCTGCGGGAAAAAACTGGTAATCGGTTATAATCTAGCCAATGGAATCCTATTTTGTTTCCTGGCGGGAGCTATGATTACGGTTTCGGCCACGGCAGTAGGAATTCCCTTTGATATGGAAATGCCGAAACTGACCGATACCGTCCCCAATGGCATGACTTGGGTCATTATCGTTACATTGATCGGGTCGGTCATTTCGTTAATAGCATCAAAGGGATATGATACGGTATCCAAAGCGGCGAATTGGATGTCTCCGGCCATCGTTTTGGCATTTATAGCTTGCGGTATAGTCGCCCTTAACCAATTGGGAGTTACTAGCTTCACCGATTTTTGGAATATTTGGGGAGAGGGGTCGGAGCCGTTCCCGGGGCAAATAAAATACACTTTTTGGCATGTGGTTATCTGGTCTTGGTTTGCCAATGCTGCAATGCATATTGGCATGTCCGACCTATCCGTATTCCGGTTTGCCAAAAATGCCAATTCAGGTTGGACGACCGCAGCCGGAATGTATGTAGGCCATTATATGGCGTGGATAGCAGCAGCATTGCTGTATGCGGTATATTTAAAATCTCCTGAAGCACAGGCTTTATTGTTGAATGGGGAAGCCCCTCCAGTAGCACCGGGCCCGTTGGCACATAATGCGATTGGGATCTTTGGTATTATAGCAGTGGTTCTTGCAGGTTGGACAACGGCCAACCCTACCATCTATAGGGCTGGATTGGCCTTTCAGGCAATAATGCCCAAGGTTTCAACCTTCTGGGTAACGATTATTGCCGGTACCGTTGCCACCATAGCCGGTCTATTTCCTGCGTTTGCCATGAAATTACTGGGTTTTGTGGCCCTGTATGGTTTTATTCTTGCACCCTTCGGCGCCGTAATTGTCTTTGAACATTTCTTCCATAAGCAAACGGGTATCATTAAGAATTATGCAGAGGTAGCGAATGTCAAATTTAACAAGGCCGTTCTTTTTGCTTGGATTATTAGCTTTGGGCTATTTTATTTTATATCACTTCAGTTCGATGTGTTTCTATCATTTGTGACCTTACCAGCATGGTTGCTTTGCGGAGTACTCTTTTTAATGTTCAGTAAGAAAAGATATTCCGAACGGAATGGAGACTAGTATATAATTCTCAGGGCAAGCCCACGAGGCATTAAAATAATTTCAACTGATGGTTCTTTTCAATATCCTATATTAAATTCTTTGTTCCATCCCCTGCCACAAAGTTGCTTTTTAACCTCGGGACACCTCTTGAAAGACCTTACGGGCCATGATGCTCTTTACCATGGCAACGATTTCAGCCGGTATAGTTTGTGGCAAGCATAGGGATCTCCTTAAATCAAATCCGGTGAAGCAGTATCGTACAGGATGGCCAAACTTGTCACGAGTATTATTTTTATACAAGTTAGCTCGAGAATCGGCTTTTTAAGGTCTTGCCAATTCAAAAGAAAAATGAAAAGAACACTTAAGGCCTTTTGCCTTTTATTTATACAGAATCCCGGCCATGAATCAAGGTTGTAATAGGATAGTGTTGCAATCATCATATTTTTTTTAAACGTTTTGGACAGGTATGTTCCTCAAATTGACTTGTATATGAAAATCGATAGGACCTTGGAATTGCTATTGTGTCTGATCCTACTTTGGTGCTTACCTCAGGTGGTATGCTCTCAATCGGACAATACGCTTAACAAGATTGTTGTACTCACCTTTGACGATGCGGTCAAATCACATCGCACCGTTGTAGCTCCTTTACTACAGGAGTATGGATTTGATGCAACTTTCTTTGTAACGTACAAGTGGATGGACGATAAGGCCAATTTCATGAGTTGGGAGGAAATCGTTGAGCTTCATGAGATGGGATTTGAGATAGGCAACCACTCATGGACACATGCAAATTATGCGCATCCCGCCGCTGCTTTTGAACTGGAGGGAGAAATTATCATGTTGGATTGGAAGCTGGACCAGTTGGGAGTACCGAAACCCATAAGCTATGCCCACACGGGAAATTTCTTTGGCCCAGAAGTAATCGAAACACTTCAAAATCTGGGATATAAATATGCACGTCGGGGCAAACAACCCGAGATTGAAAATGGCAAATTGGAAGCAGGGCCTGGATATGATCCCAAGCGACATCATCCCCTCCTTATTCCGAGTACGATGGATTTCTATCCTGATATGACATTGGAAGTGTTCAAAAAAAATCTGGACCAAATTCCGGAAAATGAGATTGTCGTTCTCCAATTTCATGGTGTGCCGGATGTCAAACATCCCTGGGTACATACGGATCCGAAGGACTTCCGGGAGTATATGGATTATTTGAAGGCGGAGAATTATAAGGTAATTGCACTAAGGGACCTGCAGAAGTTTGTTCCCAACGAACTGCCAGATGATCCACTTCTGACTAGGCGATATCCCGATATTGCCGCTGATGAGTTGGAATGGCCGAGCGAAGTAATTGACTCCCGGGCCAAGCAGGACTTTTGGCTTCAAGTGATGAAGCGACATCGGTACTCACCGGTTGAGATGGGAAAAGTACTTGGTCTGCCCCAAGAAAAAGTGAGGACTTTACTCAAAGACATTTCTGTTGGTGCAGTTCCGAAAAAAAAATTAGAGGTCTTGCCCTATCCCGGAGGTCGACATCCGCGCATTGATTTTAAGGACGGCATGGCCAGTCCTCGACGAGGAACTAAACTGAGTGTCTTTCTCCCTTGGTCTCCGGAAGAATATGTCGTTTTGGATCTGCCCGAGGCCGTGATGTCTCAGTTTGGAATTACCTTTCTAGGGCATAAACACATTCCCACGGTTTTCGATTATGCAAAAATCCCAATTTATAACTCTGAATGGCAAAAGGATAAAAATGGGCAATGGAGCAATCTTTGGAAATTGCCGAACAACATAGATATCGGAGCCTCGGTCACTAGCAGGTCAGACCATCTGAAAATGAAACTCTGGTTGACCAATCATACCAAGGACACGATCCTTAGTGGCCTTCAGACCCAAATATGCGTTATGCTGGGGCAAGCCAAGCTCTTCGATAAGCAGACCAATGCCAACAAAAAACTGTCCTGTCCTGTAGTAGCCGTAGAATCCGAGGATGAAAAACACTGGATTATCACAGGCTGGGAAGGCTGTTCACATCCTTGGGGCAATGAAGCTTGTCCTTGCTTGCATGCCGATCCTAAATTTCCGGATTGTCCACCGGGGGAGACGGTATCACTTGAGGGGGTACTCTGGTTATACGAGGGAACGGAAATTGATAAAAAAATACAGGAAGTGATGGATTATATGGGAAGATGAGCTATTCACGGCTGAGATAGTAAGTGGCTAAGGCATTATTTTTAAGGCTTGACTATTTAAGTAACTAATAAAAATTGTAAACTTTTTGCATACTTTTTTTGATATCGAACCGAACCAAATGACATCAAAACATATAAAATATCCAAAAGTATAAGCCTTACAAGCAGGGGGTCACTGGTTCGAATCCAGTAGGGCCCACATCAAGTAGAAAACCCATGCGAATTCGCATAGGTTTTTTATTTTCCAAAAAGCGGTTAATCGTTGGGATTCACTTATCAAAGTTCGAGTTGAAAAAGGTTGTGATGGCATTCTCTTGTTATTGGTCTTAACGAGTGGTTTTGAGTGATGATTAGCACAAGACACCTTCTGGATTGTGTTTGATCAAAGAATACGGATTAATCTTGCTAAACGTTAAAATATTTTTTACATTCGTTAACGTTAACGGTCGTTAATTTAAACGGATAACTAGCTTAACAACTAATCCAAAGCTCAAAAAGAAACACATATGAAAAAAGCAAGTAATGTAGTGCTATCAATTCTACTATTAACAGGAATTTCCCTTTCCGCCCAAGAGAATTGGGAAATGTTATTCAATGGGAAAGACCTGAAAAATTTCGAACAACTTAATGGAAATGCCAAATATGAGATTAAGGACGGACAGCTTATCGGAACTTCCAAACTGGGCACCCCCAATAGTTTTATGGCGACAAAAAAAACATATGGGGATTTTATCTTGGAGTTCGACGTATTTGTTGAAAATGGATTGAACTCAGGGGTTCAATTTCGAAGTCTAAGCTTGCCAGATTATAATAACGGTAGGGTACACGGCTATCAGTGCGAAATTGAAACAAGCTCAAGAAAATGGGCAGGGGGAGTCTATGATGAGGCAAGGAATGGATGGCTTTATCCGCTCTCGAGAAATCAAAAAGGACGGAATGCTTTTGTTCCCGGTCAATGGAACCATTATAGGATAGAGGCTATTGGCAATACCATTCGTACATGGGTCAATGATATCCAATGTGCCAATTTGGTGGATGACACAACCGCCGAAGGATTTATCGCTTTTCAAGTTCATAGTATCCGGGATGAAAGTTTGGAAGGTAAAATCGTGAAGTGGAAAAACATAAGGATCAAGACGACCGATTTGGCCAATTCAAGGAAAGAAATGGATCCTACCGTACCGGAGATTAGTTACTTGGCCAACCAACTATCTGAAAGTGAAAAACGCAAAGGCTGGCGTTTATTATGGGACGGACGGACAACAGAGGGATGGAGGGGTGCCAAGCTCGATAAATTCCCTGATAAGGGATGGGAAATGAAGGAGGGTACCCTTACCGTACTTGCCTCGGGTGGCGCGGAATCCAGGAATGGCGGTGACATTGTGACCCTGGATTCCTACAAGGATTTCGAACTGAGTGTCGATTTTAAAATTTCCGAGGGGGCCAATAGCGGTATTAAATATTTTGTGGATTCCGAGCTCAACAAGGGGGAAGGCTCGGCTATCGGCATGGAATTTCAGGTATTGGATGACAAGGTACATCCCGATGCCAAACAGGGCAAGAACGGAAATAGGACCGTGGGTTCGTTATACGATTTGATACGCGCCGAGAATACGGACAGTTCCCGGGGCAAAAATTTCAAGGGTGTCGGGAAATGGAACAATGCCCGGATTGTGGTCAAGGGAGGCCATGTTGAACATTGGTTGAACCAGATTAAGGTGGTGGAGTTCGATCGCTTTAGCCAAATGTTCAAGGCTCTGGTGGAAAAAAGCAAATACGAAAAATGGGATAATTTCGGTCGTATTCCCGAAGGGCTTATTTTACTACAGGACCATGGGGATGAGGTTTCCTTTAGGAGCATCAAAATACGAGAATTTTAACAAACAAAATCAACTGATCATGAATAGGACAAGACGAAATTTTATGCAGAAAACAACATTGGCCTCTAGCGGAATTATTCTGGGTACGGGTGCTATGAGTGCCAAGAGCTATAAAAAAATAATTGGTGCCAACGACCGTGTCCGCGTGGGCATTGTGGGATTTTCGAACAGGGCCAAGGGCGCTTTGATACCAGCTTTTAACGGGCATAGCAAGGCGCAGAATTTTGAAATTGTCGGGGTATCCGATATATGGAACAGAAGACGCGATGAGGGGGCCGCCTTTATAAAAGAAAAGACGGGCAACAAAATAACACAATGGCGTAATAATGAGGAGATGTATGATAAGAACAAAATCGATGCGGTGATTATTTCCACTGCCGATTTTCAGCATGCACTTCACACCGTTGAGGCGGCCAAGGCCAAAAAGGATGTATACTGTGAAAAGCCCTTTGCGGAGACCATGGCGGATGCCCGTATTGGTATGAAAGCGGTAAAGGATTCCGGAATCGTTTTTCAAATAGGTTCACAAAGACGTAGCGGTGCCAATTATCACGCTGCCGAGGATTTCATTAAATCCGGAAAGTTCGGGGATATCGTCATGGTGGAAATGACCTGGAACGTAAATCAGCCCGGGAGGTGGCGTTTACCGAAATTGACCAGTGAAATTAAGGAGTCCGATACGGACTGGAAACGCTATCAAATGAATCGGCCACCAGCGGATTGGGATCCGAGAAAGTATTTGGAGTATCGCTTGTTCTGGCCGTATTCCTCTGGAATTCCCGGTCAATGGATGTCCCACCAGATCGATACGGTACATTGGTTCTCCGGGTTAAACCATCCGAGAAGTGTTGCTGCCAATGGGGGTATTTATTTGTGGAAGGATGGGCGGAAAAACTTCGATACCATGTCGGCCGTCTTTGATTATGGTCCCTCCAACGATCCAAATTCAGGATTCCAGGTTACCTATTCCTCCCGCTTTACAAATTCGGCCGGTGGTACCAAGGAAATCTATTACTCCAATGCGGGGGAATTGAACCTGGATACGAACAAAGTAAGTGATAACGGTGGGTTGTCCGAGAGGCATGCGAGCGCTATGGGAATGAAGCCGAATAAGTTAAAGGGCTTCAATCTTTCCGAGAATGCCCCAAAAGTAGTGACATCGGCCAACACCGGAGCGGATAATATGACTTCATTGCATATGTTAAACTGGATGGAATGTGTCCGAAGCCGTAAGACCACCAATGGTCCGGTAGAGGCGGGCTACAATCATTCCATTGCCAATATCATGACCACGGCTGCCTTGCGAACCGGTTTAAAAGCTACTTTCGACGAAAAGAATCAAGATGTTCTGGCTGGCGGAAAAGTGTTCAAATATTGATGATGCGCATGTTGAATTTATTTAAGAAGACATTTTATCGTTACATAGTCTTTGCTTTTTTACTGGTTTCCTGTAAGGAGGTAAAAAATACAGCTACTACAGGTAATACGACATCCGAGGCGGGTATGCCCGTATTGTCCAAGGTGAAATTTTCCAAGGATGATACCAACAAGAAAGTTGATATTACTATTAATGGCAAGAAGTTCACAAGCTATATATATGACGGACAGACGCCCAAGCCGATTTTGTATCCGCTTATTACCAAAAGCGGCAAAACGGTTACCCGGGGTTTTCCCTATGACCCCAGACCCAATGAGCGTGTTGACCATCCGCATCACGCAGGGCATTGGTTAAACTATGGGGATGTAAACGGATTGGATTTTTGGAATAATTCCTACGCAATCCCAGAGGAGAAAAAACAAGAATATGGTACAATTTACCATCAGGAGATTCTACAGAGTGATGATGATAGTGGCATCTTAAAAATAAGGGCAATTTGGCGTTCTCCCGATAATGTTGATTTGATGGAGGAGATAACGGAGTTTACATTTTCCGAAAAGGGAGATACCAGGATCATAGACCGTATAACGACCCTTAATGCCCTGGAGGATGTTTCCTTTAAGGATAACAAGGAAGGAATGATCGCCGTCCGAGTGGCCCGCGAACTGGAATTGGTTTCGGATAAACCGGCACTCTATACGGATGCTGCGGGAAATGTGACGGAAGTGGAGGCCTTGAATAATGAAGGTGTAAACGGCAACTATTTTAGCAGCGAAGGTCTAACGGGAAATGATGTCTGGGGTACGCGTAATAAATGGGTTAAATTGGAAAGTACTATTGAGGGTGAGACCGTGTCCATCACCATATTGGATCATAAGAAAAATATAGGATACCCCACCTATTGGCATGCCAGGGGTTATGGACTTTTTGCCGCAAATCCTTTGGGACAGGCTATTTTTTCCGAGGGAAAGGAAGTTTTAAATTTCAAGTTGAACGAAAATGAATCGGTAACTTTTAAGTACCGTATTTTAATCCATAACGGTTCCAAGCTGACCAAGGATGCCCTGGATCTTTCATTTGAAGAGTTCAATGCGAAGTAAGGTTAACATTTTAAAATTTAGAGAAATGAAGTCTACGTATTCCCTGATTTGTACATTGATGCTCGTAGCCATGGCTTTCGGACAAGGGACCGACTACAAAATGGAGACCCTATTTGATGGTAGGGACCTAAAGCAGTGGCAAGTACCCAATAATAATGTTTGGTGGATCATTGAGGGTGATGCGCTCTGGGCAAAAAGTGACCCCGATCAAAAGGGTTCCATATTATGGACGAAGAAGGAATACGATGACTTTGTTGTTCAATTGGATTTTAAATTCGGTAAAGGCACTATTGATTCGGGTATTTTTATGCGGGGCGAGGATGAGCGGAACGTACAAATTCAAATCGGGATATCGGGCTCATTAAAAAGGGATATGACGGCTTCGCCCTATGTGCCCAAATCGGGATATCCGGTAGAGGCCGATGGCGTAAACGAACTTTTGAAAATGGATCGATGGAACACCATAAAAGCGATGACCGTTGGCAATACCTATAGGGTATGGCTTAACGGACAAGAAGTAATGAACTATACCTTGGAAAAAGCCAACTTAAAAGGCCCCGTGGGCCTTCAATTGCATCCAGGAAGGGATATGACCATACAGTTCAGGAATATTGCAATAGCCGAATTGTGATTATTTTACTATTGCCATTTTCTTCTTCTTTATAAAGTGTTGTATATTAGAAGTTTACCAAACCAACTAATTCCTTAGGGAGGCATGGGCATAAAGAAAATAGCGGAACTTGCAAAGGTGTCGATAGGCACTGTGGATCGTGTATTGCACAATAGAAAAGGTGTTTCCAAAGAAACCGAAAAAAGGGTACGCGAGGTTATCAAGGAAATCGGCTATACAAAGAATACTACGGCCAGCCGATTGAAATTGGCCTCGGTTAAAAAGATAAAATTTGCCGTATTGATTCCGGAAGCAAAAAGCAAGTGGAATTATTGGAAACTCCCCAAAAAAGGTATCGAGCAGGCAGTAAAGGAATTGAAGGAACTTGGCGTAGCGGTGGACAATTATCTGTTTCTGGATTCGTCATCCTTCAACAATCTGGCAAAACAGATTTTCCTAAAGAACTATGATGCCATAGTAACGGTACCATTCTTTAAAAAAGAAAGCAATTCATTACTTGAACGCGCAAAAAGAAAGAAAATACCTGTAGTATTTCTGGATACTGAGGTAGAACTTGAAGGTCCTGCCTGTTTTATCCGTCAGGATTCCCATAAAGCAGGTAGGGTTGCCGGAAGGTTACTTCATGGTCTCATGGGCGTAAAGGGCGATTATTTTGTGGTCAATATGTTGAATGACCGCGGTATTCATGCCAATAATATACAGCGTGAGCAAGGGTTTAGGGAGTTTTTTAAGACGATTAACGAGAAGGTAACCATTCATACGATTAACTATTCTTTGAACGATGAATTCAAAGTAACGACCGAAATGGAGGCTTGGTTCGGCAAGGACAATCCGAAAGGAATGTTCGTAACAAACTCAAAATCGCATTTATTACCTAAAATATTGGAGCAATACCAAGTGAAAAACACCTTTATTGTGGGTTTTGATCTGAACAGGCAAAATTTGGAATATTTAAAGGAGGGCAAGATTAGTTTTTTGATCAACCAACAACCCAAATACCAGGGGTATGCTGCTATAAAGAGTCTTTTCAATTTTATTACCAAGCAGGATGGTTCTGAACTAAACCTTGATATTCCCGTAGAAATCATAGTCAAGGAGAATACTTGAATTAATCAAGAATATTTAGACTAGTCTAACTTATTGATTTTCATTGCGCTAATCCATAGCTTGTTATAATGAAACCTCGTTTTTGGAAAATACGGCCAGATGTTGACGGGAATCTCCTCTCGCCAACTCTAGATTGTGCTTTTTCGTATTTGATTAGGCAGTATATCCCGGGCCGTTCCCTAGCGATAACTTATAAGGGTTTTCAACCTGAAGAAACATGACAGGGAATCGTGTGGTATTTTTTCAACCCAGGGAAATCCATGCCTTTTATCCCTAAATATCACTATCCCGAGGGAAACATTAAATAAAACCCATTTCCTTAGCTTTTAGCAAAAGTTCCCTGTTACCGCCGCTACCATCTACTTCAAAACACATTTTTAACCTTTTTTTCTTCCTTTGGATTGAAGCTAGAGAAAGTGGTAACAAATTTGGCATATCTTTGGTTTTTTCACCGTTCGATAGCAAAAACAAAATTCGCCTATCCATGTCGTCCAAATAAATGTCCGTAGTATTCCGCTTTCTTATCAACTTGCTTACTTGTCTACTATAATAGGTATTTCCCTGAACTACTGCTGTTACGGCATTGTGGAGCACTTCCTCACTTAGGTCGCATTTGATCAATAGACCATCGGGATCCAAATACTTCAACAAGCAGCTTATACGGTAATTATCGTTAAGTGCGGTAATAACAATAATCTTGGTTGCTTTATGGGTTTTTTTAATTTTCCTGCCAAGATCCTCTCCTGAAATCAAGGAGGGATATTTTTTTGAAGGAGGTAAGCGAATATCCAAAATAATCACGTCATAAGGACGGACGGAAGATTCATTGTTTAACAAGAAAAGTGCATCATCAATGTTGTGGGCTTCATCAACCTCAAGATAAGAATTTTTGAAATTTTCCAACACGGTCTTATAACCGCGGACAACAATAGGATGATCATCTATAACAAGCAAATTGATTTTTGGAATCATGTTTATATGATTTGGGCAAGCTTAATAAAAACTATTGCAAAGCCTAAAACATGTGAGCGGGTCTTCATACAGTTATACATCATTAAAAATCTGTATCAGAAATGAAAAACAAAGGTTGTCTTCCAAAATTTATAACTGAGCTACTAAAGCAAAACGATGCCAAGATTTGAAAGTTTTAAGTTAATACAATAACTATCCTCTTTTAATATGAAAATACGAAAAAACGGCATTAAATAATAATATAATACATTAAAAAATGTAAGAAAAAACATAAATACTATTTTTCATATTCAACCTGTGCAAATACCAAAAATTGAGGCTTAACCCCTCAATAGTTGAGAGGACTATTGTCATGGTGGTTCTACAAGAATAGTACTTTTATCAAAAGATTTAACTCCTTCCTAAGTATTATATCGCATTTATGGATAACTGCCTGAATATCACAAAACAATTGTTAAAATCCCTACAAATCGATTTTACGCAACAATTCTTGGAAGATGCCATATTGGCCCATCCGGAACATCCTAGTATGCTTTGTATTTCTGACACTTTGGACAAATACGCTATCGAAAATCTAGCCGTCAAGGTAAATGGAGAAAAACTGCTCGAACTGCCCCTTCCCTGTATCGTAGAGGTTTCCGACAGGGGAGGTATGTTCAAGGTACTTGTTGACCTTACGGATAATGTCGTGAGTTATCTAGATGATAAAGGAAAGGCTGTTGAGACTTCAAAAGCAGAGTTCCTTAATAGATGGACGGGGGTTTGTCTATTGGCAGAAGTGTCCGAGAATTCAGGAGAACCTGACATTAGAAAGAAACGCAACGAGAAACGGACTTATTCCATTTTGAAATGGGCATGCGTGCTTCTCTTCGGGGTGTGGGTGCTTATAGATCCTTTGTATTCAATTGGTTATACAGAAACAGCTCTTCCCTTCGTCCTGTATTTTGGATTGAAATTGATAGGGCTCTCGGTGGGAGTATTATTGCTTTGGTATGAAGTGGACAGGTACAACCCGACCTTACAGAAGTTTTGTTCAGGAGGTAAAAAGTTGAATTGCGACTCCGTTTTGAGATCCAAACATGCAACATTGTTCAATGGAAGGCTAAGCTTGGGCTTGTTGGGTTTTTCCTATTTTTTCGGGACGTTGTCCTTTTTACTTATCAATGGGTTTCACCAGTCTTCATTGACACCTTTATCCTATCTGAGCTTTGCTACCTTTCCGGTGGTGGCCCTATCAGCTTATTACCAAGGCTTTGTTGTTAAGCAATGGTGCAAGTTCTGTATTGTAGTACAATCTGTATTGGTACTGGAAATGGCGACCGCTTTTTTCTGGGACTTGCATTTGGTCAGAACAGAGCTCGTTTCCCTCCTGCCGTTGATGGCCTTATTACTTTTGCCAATTCCGGTATGGCAATGGCTCAAGCCTTTATTGAATAAAGAAAAGGAAACCCTTTTAGTTCAAAGAAGTCTCAAAAAAATCAAAAACAACCCTACTGTTTTACAGGGTCTTTTGTCTAAGACCAGAAAGATTCAAAATAGCACGGAAGGACTGGGAATCTCATTTACCAATACTACCGCGAAATTTAATGTTGTCAAAGTATGCCACCCATATTGCGGCCCTTGTGCCAAGGCACATCCTATCTTGGAAGAACTTCGTGAAAAGGGCTTGATTAATCTGCAAATACTATTTGTTTCGGGTACTGACAAAAATGACCCACAGCTAAAGCCTGTCAGGCATTTTCTTGCCTTAGACGACCGCGAAAATAGCATTCTAAAAGCTCTTAACGATTGGTACCTCTCGGAAACAAAGGATTATGAACTCTTTTGCCTAAAATATCCTATGAACGGTGAATTGGAATTTCAAGACCAAAAAATAGATTCGATGCGCCAATGGTGCGATATAGAGCAAATAAGTCATACTCCGACAATTTTTATCAATGGGCATGAACTACCAAGGGAATATAGTGTGGAAGACTTAAGAGAGGTTTTGACATAGAAAGAGCAAAAACGGCCAAGGAAAATCCCTGACCGAATAAACGATATTGCTTTCGCGAAGCATGGGCCGAAACCTTGATGGCCCCTAAACGTTCAGGGCAAATCTAATATTTTAAATTTTTCTATTATGAAAAAATTGAGTCTAAAAAAGATGAATCTTGTAGAAGGCAAGATTCTTGAAAAAGAACAGCAAAAAACTATTTTTGGTGGTTATGGCTCAGGCGATGCCAGGTGTTTATGCAATCACCAAGGGCTACTTGGAGGGCCTTGTGATAATTGTCACACTAGATGTCGTAATGCCGGAGGTTGGAGCGGCGAGTGTGTATACGTTTAATCTAGTCTATTACCGCGGAATCGGGGAAGGTATGTTCTTCTAATAGTTCTGTCAAAGTAGTTTTTCTAATTCTTATACTATTTTACTGTTAAGCTAACCCCATTTCCATAATGGGATTACTTTAAAGTGAATGAAGAAGGGAGAAAAGTTGTGGTGGAATTCATGACTTTTCTCCTTGCTTAGAAGATGGTGGAAAATGTTATAGCAAAATTATGTACGGAACAATAATCCAATTTACCAATTATATGATGTAGTGCGTATAGTGTATTCCTAAAATTGTATCAACAGACAAGAATTGGCAAAAGAATATAGTATTGAAGATTTAGGGATGCTTTCTAACAGAAAAACAAAAAACGGCTAAGGATTTTCCTTAGCCGAGTGAACCTATTGCTTTCGCGAAGCATGGACCAAAACCTTGATGGTCCTTAAATGTTCAGGGCAAATCTAATATTTTAAATTTTTCTATTATGAAAAAATTGAGTCTAAAAAACCTAAATCTTGCCGCCGATCAGATTCTAGGAGAAAAACATTTAAAGACCGTTTTTGGTGGCACTGACAACTGTAACTGCATTGGATGGGGTACTAACCCCAATGGTGGAGGTATCCATTGTACAGAATATGATTGTTGGTACTGATTGATTGAAGAATGTTAAATTAGACCTTATACTGATAAGGTCTAATTTAACATTCCTTAAGGTTTTTGAAGTAATTATCAATGCCTTTGCGCAAATCCTTTGGGTTTGAAATTTTGGGGCAAGTTTAAATATAGCCTTGCCCCTATTTTGTCTTTTGAACTATAATCTGATGACTCTTAACAAAATCATTTTCCCACATTTTTAACTTGAGAACAAAAACATTGCCTTTTTACAAACAACAGAATACCAAGAACTGTGGCTCTGCCTGTTTACGAATCATTGCCAAGTTTTATGGTTTGCTGATTTTTTTGCAGGAGATTCCAGGGTTTTTTTGATATTACCGAGGTGGGGAGAGACCCGCTCAAGTTGAGCGATTTACCAGAGGCGATAGGTTCTAAGTCCTTATCTATATGATAGCGTGGATATTCTATAATTTAATTCATGAATATGATGGAAAAGACAGTGTGGTTATTTGGGCTTTCCGGAGCAGGCAAAACAACACTTGCCGTCTCCCTACTAAAAGAAATGGAGGGTCAAAGAAATGTAATTCTCTTGGACGGAGACCGGCTTAGAAGGGGCATCAACAGCAATTTGGGGTTTAGCAAAGAAGATAGAAGGGAAAACGTCCGAAGGATTGCGGAGGTCTGTAAATTATTGATGCAAGTAGGTGTTATGCCTATCGTAGCTGCAATAACCCCGTATCAAAATGACCGTAGGTTGATAGAGAGCATAATCGGACGCAAAAAGATTTCATGGATATATGTCAAATGTTCTTTGCAGGTTTGCGAGCTACGGGACCCTAAAGGCCTTTACGTTTTGGCTAGAAAGGGAGTCGTACCCAGTTTCACGGGGGTGTCCGATTCCTTCGAGCCACCTATTTTGAATGGGATGTTGGTCATAGATTCCGAATCAGAAGAACCCGTGGAATCGGTAAAAAAGATTTTTGAAATGTTACAGTCAAGTATAGTTTAAATGAATGGAGATTGTAATAAACTAAGTTATAATTATAAAAATGGTATTGTCATTTTTGGGGAGCCCAGGAGTGGAACAACCTGGCTTACAGAAATGTTATGCCTAATTCAAGGAACTATCGTTAACTGGGAACCGCTACATCCAAACAGGGGCGTGGTACCTATCTCTTTCAAGTGGGGGTACAGACCGTTTCTCACAGAAGATAATACAGATGTTTCGTATGTTAAGTTTATGGAAGATGTATTTAGTCTCCAAGTCGGAAATGATTGGACTAGACAACAAGAATTGTGGCATGAATTAAGTGGTGATTCCGTAGTGATAACAAAACTGGTACATGCGAATCTGTTACTTCCATGGATACTGAAGAATATGGGATTATTTAGAAAGCCAATTCTCATAGTGCGGCATCCGATAGATACCTGTATTTCCCAGATAAGGAACTTTAGTTCACGGCATGATTCTACATATGAAGTGCCCGATTACGTAAACAAAGAGCTTTTTTTAGATCATAAAGCTTTTATTGATAATTTGTCCACACCATTGGAACGCAAAATTGCACTATGGTGTATGAATAACATACCAACATTGAATCATCAATGTATAAATGATGAGGTGGTGGTTGTATTCTATGAAAACCTTGTGTTAAATACCAATGCCGAAATGTCAAGGGTTTTTGAGAATCTTGGGGTCGAAAACGTACCTGACAACATTGATAGATTTGTGGATATCCGAAAACCCAGTTCATCGGATTTTCGAGGGGGATATGTTAGAGACCCTCATAAACAACTGGAAAAGAATTTCAAATCTATAAATCACGACACCCGCAAAAGAATTCAAAGAATATTCGATTACTTCGAATTCGCCTTATATACTTCTGGATTCCCACATCCTAAGTGGAACTTAACCTCATGACAATGCAAAGAAAACCATCGGTAAATCATGAAAAAAAAGAAAATATCATTTTGTACAGTCTGTATGAACCGTACCTCTTTTTTAAAGCAGACCTTACCTAAAAATATTGAGTACAACCTTGCCTATGGAAACATTGAATTTGTAATTCTTAATTATAATTCAACGGACGGCATGCACGAATGGATTACCAAGGAAATGAGCCATCATATTGATTCGGGTCTAATCCGATATGTACGTACCCTGGAGCCCCAATATTTTCGATGGAGTCATTCCAAGAACGTGGTGGCCCTTCAAGCCAGCGGAGAGATTATCTGTAATCTAGATGCTGATAATTTTACAGGCCAGGGATTCGCCACTTACATAAATAACCAATTTCAAAAAAACGAACAAATTTTTTTGGCAGTGGACAAGGGAAGTACAATAAGGGACTGTTATGGCCGAATATGTGCAAAAAAAAGCGATTTCTTAAAGGTGAGAGGTTATGATGAAGCCATGGATTTCTATGGGTATGAGGATTTTGACCTAATGTACCGATTGGAACTTAGCGGTGTAAAGAAAGAGCGCATAGAAAACAAGAAATTTTTAAAAGCCGTGCTTCATAGTAACGAAGAACGACTGATAAATCGATTCAATAATACTGTAATCCAAAAAATTTACATACGCTATGAGACCCTTTCAATTTCAACACTCTTATTTCTTTTCGGCAATGGTAGCGCATATTTGGGAAAAGTTATTGAGAACCGAACGGTGAATGCAAAGTCCATTGAAAATCTTTTCCCGGAAAACAGAAATCACGAGTATACTTATGAGCTTTTGGATAACAAATGGGATTCTGGAACTCATTCGCTTCAGGAAGGTGTTTTTATTAATGGACAGGCATTGGAAATATCGGAAGGATATTACGAAATATCAAACCGGGAAATTTTTTTCTCCATGACCATGTTTTACTCCCAGATTACCAATAGGGTGAGAATGGAACAGAATAAGGCCAATAAATTATGGAGGGTAAATCATGAAACCTTCGGGGAAGTCAAAATTGAAAAAATAGGGCTAGGGGATTCGACCGTACATTTATAAAAATATTCTCGTCCAACAAAAGATTTAAAGATATGAAACCGTCAAAGATTGATTTATGTGTTTCCCTTTTTTATAATCGTTTGGATTGGGACACTCTAGTTATTCAAGGGATAGATCCCTTTATCCATAACATGGAAGTCCCTCTCCTATATTTTATCTGTTTAAACGAGAATCGGGGAGACCATATCCGATTGGTCCTTAGAACTGAAAAACATAAGGCTAGAAGCATCGCGGAAAAAATAGATGGTCATTTTAAAGCCTTTTTTATAAAATTCCCTTCTTCTCTGGGGAAGAGCCAAATAAAGAGAAATATAGGCTACCATATGGACTTTGAAAACAATGCGGTTTACTATGGTGTTTATGACTTCGATTCCCCCGACCTGCTCTTTGGCTATGAGCTATTTTTTCAAAGTACAAGTCGTTTAATCATCCTAATTTTTAAAGAATTGGGGAAAGACACCTTGAGCCATCTAAATGAAGTTTTCCTACAATTGCTGAACCTATACTTCAACACCTTGAACTATTCGAACAGGGATATCATTTCATTATTGGAAGAAATTCTTGAAAAAAAACGTTTGGTCTTGGATATTGATAAGTGGGAATCTTTTCTAGAGGCCAATCAAAAGGCTTTCGAAGTTAACAAGCAAGCCCTACATGGTTACCTGTCCGTTTTTAGGAATAATACCTTTAAAAGATACGATACCTCGTGGGAGAACGAATGGGTTCAAATTGTTAACATGGCCTTTAGGACGGCATCAAGCAGTCCTTCAATGGACCGAAGTATTTTCTTTGATCAAATCTTTGACGAACTGTCAAGGGCATTAAATATAAGGAATACCCTGGCCAACTATTATCTTTTCCAAAAGGCCATCATCTATTTGGAGAAAAGCAATGGAAAAGAAAAAGGGCTGTTGGCCAAGCTGCCAGAAAAAAACTAAAAAAATCAATGTGAAAGTAATCACCGTCGCTACCGATTTAAGAAACTACAATTTGCGTACTTTTTTGATGCCTTGCTGTGATTTCTTGGGTTATAAGCTAATCATTTTATACTTTGGTTCCACTTGGTCCAGCCATAGATTGAAAGATCAAATTCTGATTCCCTATCTGGAATCTCTTGATTCCGATGAAATTGTACTGTTTACGGATGCCTATGATACCTTATTATTGAATACGCCTAAATCATTGTTGGCGAAATTTATGAATTTTAATGCCCCCATAGTATTTTCCGCTGAAATCAACTGTTGGCCCGAACAAGGGTTAATAGATATTTATCATAAAATAGATTCCGAAACCCGCTTTCTTAACAGTGGGGCATTTATGGGTCGTGTTTCCCACATATTGAAACTTTTGAATCGATATAATGAACCCGCTAGTAAAGTCCTTACCAACAAGTACAAGGTAGCACCTAAAGTTGTTGAAGTATATGATAAGAAATATTTTTGGAGCAATCAGTACTACTGGACCTTACTTTATTTTACACATGAAAATTCTATTAAGCTGGACAACGATTCTGAATTGTTCTTAACTTTGGGCACACCTTTACCCTACTTTCGTAAGTATAAAAAGGATTTCGCCAATTTAGGTGCAAAATCTGATATTTATATAACGGAACTAAAAAGGGTCATAGCTATTTTTAACACTATGAAACCATATACGAAATGCCATGTCCATTTTAATAACCCTGTGCTAAAGGCTGTTTTCAAAGACCTATACGAGCGACAAGGATTTCCGTCGTGGATAAGGGATATGCTATCTAAAAAAACATCACACCTACCACAAATCATCGAGGTTGGTTAAGAATTTCCCTTAGGTTCTTGTTTGATGCAATAGCCTGTTTTATTACTAAATTCTGTCTTTTCCTAACTCCGGGATCTTATAGTTCTGAAAGACCTTTGTTTAGTGATGAACCCCTCATATTTAATTTAAACGAATCAAATCGATATGAGTCCTATGTCAAAGATTTAAGTAATTGCCTTTTGGAATAATAGAAAAGCT
This sequence comes from Ulvibacterium sp., assembly GCF_965228935.1. Classification (GTDB taxonomy): domain Bacteria; phylum Bacteroidota; class Bacteroidia; order Flavobacteriales; family Flavobacteriaceae; genus Ulvibacterium. The sequence goes on from NZ_OZ245846.1 coordinate 2,334,569, forward strand.
CCTGCCACAAACAACAGGAGCCTTTACTAACTTAAACTAACTCAAACTAAACCAAACAAGTAAAATAGTTATTGTGGATAACCCGGATTTTGCGGATAACCGCCTAATGTTCTGTCTATTTGATTCTGCGGTATAGGCCTCACAGTGTGAAAATCCTGAATATTGGGCGCGGCAAAAGGATTGTGTAATCTTGTACGTTCCACTAGCTTACCGGTACGTACCAGATCCCACCAGCGATGACCTTCACCTACTAGTTCCCTTGCTCTTTCATCGAGCAAAAAATCAAGATTTACATCTGCCGGGGTTATTTGGCTAGCGGCTTCTTGACCGGGTACCGCTGAACGCATTCGGATAACATTGATATCCTCCGCTGCGCCAGAAGTATTGTTTTGGGCCAATCTTGCCTCTGCCCGTAACAGATAGGCATCTCCCAAACGCATTAAGATGAAATCCCGCTGTCCCTGTACATGCTGACGACCGGGTCGTGTCGGGTCAATCCATTTGTTCATCGTAGGGAACAACCTTTCCGTGTATTCGTCGTTCGTAATCACCAAGTAAGGTACCGCATCCTGACGTGATTGCGGCCAATCGATATCCCTACCGGGTCCTGGGATATAAATTGCAGTATCTCCGATAGCTAAAGCTGCCCTTGCCGGTTCTTCTCCCACGGCTTCGGTAGCCGGTTCATCCTTATTGGCGAACCAAACATGCTTGAATGTAACATCGTAACGGGTATCTACGTCCCTATCCCAAAGTGTCAACATAAATTCCGTGGGACGATGTCTTTTCCAAGGTCTGCCATTCGCAATGTCCCTAACCATTCCCCTACGTACGTCATATTCCATCAAGAAATAGAGGTGCCATCGATGTCCAAAATCATCAATACCCGTATCTACCTGTGATTTTGAATTGGGCTGTACAAAGACCATTTCACTGTTCTCTTGGTTGTTGATATCCCATAGGTTCGCAAAATTGGGTAACAACGAAAAGCCGTAATTGTCAATGACATTGCCAAAAAGTGTTTCCGCCCTTGAAGCATCTGTACTTTCTGCAAAATCCCTATAGCTGCGGGTTAACAACACCTTACCTAGCAGAAACTCGGCGGCAGGTCTTGTAGCGCGACCATATTCGGATTGTTCATCCGGTAGATTGGCAATGGCAAATTCCAAATCCGGTATTATGGCTTGGGCATAAATCTCCGATTGCGGAGTCTTATTCGCCTCTACTTCAACACCTTCGGTCTCCTCAAGGCTAAGGTGGGCATCGCCAAAAGTAGTTACGATATGAAAATAATAAAATGCTCTCAAGAAACGTACTTCCGCAATTTGCAAAGTCTTTGTGGTCTCATCCATTTCTACGGCTTCAGAACGATTGATGACTCCGTTGGCCTGATTGATACCCCTATACCAATTGTCCCAGGAATCCCGCACAAAATTGGCCTCTGCATTTAATTGACCATCGTAAAAGTTGAAAAACTTGTGGCCCCCATCGGAACCATTGGTCCAAATATCGGTACCAAAGGTGGTCAGGGCAGCTCCAATTTCTTGACCGTAAAAGGGTTTTAGAGTAGCATAGGTAGCTTTAACCGCATCCTCAAACCCCTCTTCGGTAGTATAATAGGAAGCCGCCGAAACATCGGTTATCAGCTCTTCCTCCAAGAATTCATCACATGACTTTGTTAAGAAAGCCAGTGCTAAAACTAAGATGATGTAACTATTTTTTCTGTTCATAATATTTTAATTATTCAATTTCGACTAACAATCTTTTTTATTTAAAAGGTAGCATTCAAGGTCAAGGACCACATTTTGCTACTTGGGACAACACCACTGTTCAAGGCATCCTCTCTATCACCATCCTCATCAAACGTTTCGCCAATCTCGGGATCGAACGTTGGAAAATCCGTAATAAAAAACAAATTCTGACCGGATACCGATAAGCGCAATTTTTCCATACCCAGTCTTTCGGTTATCGATTCCGGCAGGTTGTATCCCAGGGTAATGTTTCTAAGCTTTATAAAACTCCCGTCAAAATAGGTCAATGTAGAACCGTTTCTAGGGCTTTCCTGGTTTTCGTTGGGTCTTGGGTTGGCATTGGTGGGGTTGTCAATGGTCCAATAATCGACATCCAGATTATTATATCTTCCAAAAAGGGAGTTATTGTTGGCGTTAAAATTAGATTGTATCATTTGCCCTTGTCTAAAAACGAAGAAAATACCCAAGTCGAATCCTTTGTAGGCAAATTTATTATTAAAACCTCCATAATAATCGGGGACATCATCCCCTAAAATCTTACGGTCCTCCGGTGTAATTACGCCATCCCCATTCAAGTCCCTTAACTTGATTTCGCCCGGTACTTTATTATCGGCCGCAAGGGCCTCGGCCACTTCATCGGCCTGCCAGATACCTATTTTTTCATAATCAAAAAACACTCGGAGCGGTTCCCCTATAAATCGCTCATTACCGGTATCATCTATGGGATTTCCATCGGCGTCTTTTTGTGCGAGTTCCGTAATTTCCTCTTTGTAGGTAGATATATTGAGATCCACGTCCCAGTTAAAGCCGTCACCATCATTGTCTATGATACCAGCGCTGACCGTGAATTCAAAACCCTGGGTTCGGGTAGAGCCCACATTTTGAAGTACCTGTTCATAGCCTGATGTGGTAGGGATGGCCCTTTCCAACAAGAGATCCTCGGTATTGGTACGGAAGAAGTCAAAAGAACCCACCAAACGATTGTTCAAAAGCCCATAATCCAATCCAATATCCAAGGTTTTGGAGACCTCCCAGGTCAAATCCTCGTTGGGTATCTCATTAAGCCCAAATCCCAATGCCGATTGCTCACCGAAAGCATAAACCGTGCTGCCCAACCTACCGGCGGTCTGGTATGGTGCAACCGAGGTGTTTCCCACCTCCCCATAGGAGGCCCTTAACTTTAGTTCGGAAACGGAGGTGCCGGCCATAAAGTCCTCCTGGTCTATGCGCCAACCTGCGGAAATGCCTGGAAAATAGTTCCATTGATTTCCGGGTGCCAACCTGGAAGACCCATCCGCACGTAAGGAAGCCTGAAATAAATATTTACCGTCCAAATCGTAATTGACCCTACCCATAAAAGAGGCCAAGGCCCATTCCGTTAAGACGGATTCAAGTACACCTCCTTCGGTGGCCGAACCCAAATTGTAAAACGATTGGGACTCATAGGGAATTCCCGTAACATTTCCGGCACTTCCCTCAAGTCTAGATTTTTGGATACTTTGGAGTAGGGTAACCTTAAGGTTTTGTCCATCATTAAGGGCTTTAGTATAGGTCAACAAGTTTTCCAACGTGTATCCGAAGTCATCTACATTGGTAATTCCCGCTGTTGCCGGTGCTCCACGATTGGTGTTCGTTAAACTTGCCGCGAAACGACCATTTCTACCGATACGGACATCCGGGCCGAAGGTAGTGGTCCATTTTAGTCCCTGCGAAATATTGATATCCAAATATACAGGGGCAAATATTCGGGTTTGTCGGCGTTCATCTACAAAGGCACCATCCACCAGTTCACTTAACGGATTGGTGCGGATACCATCGTTGGTGGGCAGGAATAAGAGTTCCCCGTTCTCGTCAAAGGGCACGCCCAAAGGGTTGTTGGCCAAGGCCTCCTGCATGGTAGCGTTATTGCCCCAGTTCTGTTCTGTCCTAGCTACCAAGAAAGATGCACCAATCTTAAAGATATCGTTAATTCTATGGTCTACGTTTACCCTAGCCGAAAAACGTTCAAAATCTTGGCTGCTAATAATGCCCTGTTCCTTAAAATATCCTATTGACGTGCTGAACGTAGTATTCTCGGATCCACCGCTTACGGCAAGTTGGTGGTTGGTCTGCCACCCTTCGCCAACGACCAAATCTTGCCAGTCCGTAGATCTTCCTTGCGCAATGGATTCCAGTTCAACGGGATCTAAAAACACTTCGGTATCCGCTGGAATAGTCCCATTCCATCCAATCCGTCTTGATTCCCGTTTTAAGGCCGCAAATTCTTCTCCGTTCATCATATCCACCAAACGCGTCGCCGATGTAACCCCATAACGACTGCTGTAGGTAATCTTGGTCTTTCCTACCTGGCCTCGGTTCGTGGAGACCAAGATAACACCATTGGCACCTCTGGAGCCGTAAATGGCGGTAGCGGCGGCATCCTTTAACACCTGCATGGAGGAAATGTCATCCGGATTGATATCGGCCATGGATTCAGGGCCATCGATCAGCGGTATACCATCGACTACATACAGAGGGTCGTTATCCGCACTAATTGAGCGTCTACCCCGTATTCTTACCGTTGGGTTTTGTCCCGGCCTACCACCAGTAGCTTGAACATCTACACCCGCTATCTGCCCCTTGATGGCATCAATGGAGCTTGCTACTTGTACGATACTTAATTGCTCGGCGGTAACGGTTTCTATTGCCCCTGTTACCTCTCCTCTTTTTTGGGTACCGTACCCTACCAATACCACCTCATCCAAAGCTGCCGCGTCCGGCTCCATAGAAATGTTGATGGTTGACCTGCCGTTAACTGGAACTTCTTGAGGGGTGTAGCCTACGTAGCTGAATACCAAAACACCGTCCGATTCCACATTTATTGAATAATTTCCATCGAAGTCGGCAACGGCACCAACGGTTGTTCCCTTTACCACCACACTGGCCCCTGATAGCGGTATCCCGTTTTCATCGGAGATTACACCGGTTACGGTGGATTGGAGAATTTCAATCGAATTGCCCATTTTGCCAGGGTCGTCACTGGCGGACATTGAATATGAACCCATAAGACAACATATAAAGAAGGACAAAAAGCTTCTTGCCTTGAGCAAAGGTTTTTTTGAGAGTAGTTTTTTCATATCATATTTATTGTTAGTTATTTCTTTGTTAGTTGAAGAGATTTTAGTTTTTTCTTTTGAATTTGTTCAAATCAAACGCTCCGGTTAAGAAAGTCGTTCCAAGTAGGTGGATTTTTTAAGGGCTTTTGTTTCTGTATACCATGGTGATTGTTGTTCGGTTGTTTTTGTTGCACTAAGATTTGTCCATCTTTTCAAGCCTATTTAAAGGCATATCTAATCACGAAAAACCCAAAACCATATGATTTTTCGTACAATCGTTAACGTACACAAGTTTTTCGTTAACGTTACCGAATATAGGGATTCATTTTTTTATAAAAAAATTAACACGTAGTTTATTGACAAATAAAAGTAGAATAATGCAAAATTTGGTTCAGTTTATTGCGTGATACTGAATGGACCTGGAACTCAATTGGTAGTTTCGGAAAATATACGTTTGGAAGATCGTACTCTACATGATTTTAGGCCAGGACATCAAAGGAATTCCGCTCAACGACTTTTTTGTTGAACATTTGGATTGACGAAAACCCATGCCATATCCTCATGAATAGAGCTGGGTCTTCGATACTCCCTATCCAGTTTGGCGAACAAACTAAGGGGTATGTTGTTGCGATTTGTTTTACCGAGTGATTTTTAGCATTAGTAATTGATAAATAGCCACCCATCCATAGGAGCCGAACCATTTCTTAGGTCAATCACATAATAGTAGGATCCTGCGGGTAGATTTTCCGATCTGGAACCATATCTACCATCCCAATTGTTTTTATAACCTAACGCCTTAAAAACTTCGTGCCCATACCGGTTGTAAACGGTGACCATGGCGTTTGGATAATTTTCAATACCCTGTACGATCCAAGTATCATTGATATTATCGCCATTAGGTGTAAACGCCTGCGCCGAGGTAACGGCTTGCTCTTGTCCGACATTGGCATCATTGTCATCGATATCCGCGTTAGCACCTATGCCATCTCCGTCCTGATCTACACTTTCATCGGGGTCGTTTGGGAAATCATCATTTACATCGGGAATTCCGTCTCCATCCGTATCGATATTATCATCTAGATCGTCATTTTCATCATTTATCCCATCACCATCGCTATCCGTTCCATTGTCGATTATTCCATCTCCGTCCACATCGGCATCCTCGTTATCCGGGATACCATCATTATCATCATCCATATCCGAATTGTCACCTTCCCCATCCCCGTCAGTATCGGTATGTTCGTTCGGGTCGTTGGGGAAGTCGTCCTCAACGTCCGGAACACCGTCGTTATCGTCGTCATTATCCTCGAAGTCAGGGGTGCCATCACCGTCGCTGTCCAACGGTTCATTTGGATTCTCATCCTCGGAGTCCGGAATCCCATCGTTGTCGTCATCCGTGTCTGCATTGTCACCTTCTCCATCACCATCAGTATCGGTATCCTCATTTGGATCTGTGGGGAAAGCGTCGTCGATATCGGGCGTGCCATCGCCATCATCATCGGTATCGGCATTGTCACCAGTTCCATCTCCATCCGTATCCGTGTCTTCATTGGCGTCCAATGGGAAAGCGTCGTCTGTATCGGGCGTGCCGTCCCCGTCATCATCGCTGTCCGCTGTGTTACCTATACCATCACCATCCGAGTCCAGATCATAGAAGGTACCGTTCACAAAACCCAGGGGCACTGATGGGTTACCAGCCCGATCCCGGGCAATATCGGTAAGATCATTGAAGAAGACCATCTCACCTGGAATCAGTGGAGTTACGGGAATGCGATATACCAAGCCAGGGGTTATAGTTTCCATTGCGCCTAATTCAGCAGTAGGTTGTGTATTATCAGGGACTACTCCTATGGGTGAGGGGGCCACATTTTCAACAGGCTCGGAAAACCGAAGTTCCATATCAAAAGGATCGAAATGAAGTGACCTGGCAATGACCAAACTAGGCACAGGTGGCGTGGTATCCACTGTTACCGAACTTCCATTCATGGTCGTGTTGGCAACAAGATTGTGGGTTCCACTATTTGCGGTTAATGTAAAGCTTACCGTTCCTTCCGGGGTGCCCGGACCTACCTCTATCCAGCCCTGGTAGGCACTTCCATTGTTTGGTGTACCGGTAAAGGCCAGGGCCGTACCAAAATATTGTAAAAAGACATTATCTACGGGACGATTAAAGGAAAAGTCAAAAATAACCCTATCGCCTTCCTTGGCCCATTCAGGCGACGAATTGTTGGAACTAATTGATAGGGAAGTGACCAACAAATCCGTAATAATAGTATGATCGCTATTGGTAACCGTTGCGGCCGGGTTGCCCAACGCATCTTGATAGGACAAGGTGATGTCATATGTTCCATCGGAAAGGGTGGGGTAGGTAGCCGATACTATTTGCGGGAGTGAGGCTGCGTCCACCTGGGGATCCCAAATGAAGCTATCCGTTAGTCCCGGGACAATTGCGCCATCATCCAGTTGAAGAACAATTGGACTATTGGGATTATCATTTGAGGTAAATGTCAAGGTTACACTACCAGCCAAAGGTGCTTCTGGGATTACGTATTCAATGGATAATTGGTCATATGAGGTGGTATTCCCAATCGGTCCATTGAGTTGTGGTTGGGTAGTTTGGGTATCCACTAAGGGGTTGGGATCCTCTACATCCAACAAACCATCATTATCGTCATCGGTATCGGCATTATTCCCTATTCCATCCCCATCCGTATCCGTATCCTCCGTATCATCCAATGGGAAATCATCGTTGATGTCCAAGGTTCCGTCGCCATCGTCATCGTCATCACAGGCGTCTCCCTCGCTGTCGTTATTGGTGTCGGTCTGATCCGCATTGGCGATGGTCGGGCAATTATCGACATCGTCCTTTACACCGTCATTATCGTCATCCGTGTTCTTGGTAGCCGAATCGGTAGCCGCAGTGCCCTCGTTACCCGACGTATCCGTGAGCGCCACCGAGAGGGTAATCGTACCGTCGCCCAATCCACTGAGGTCAATACCGGAAACCTGATCTGTAGCCGTTGTAATGGTTCCACTGTCGGTAACATCGGTTCCACCTCCGTCACTACTAAACCTATAGTTGTAAGTAGTACCTACCTCTGCACCGGCGAAGGTGAAACTTATTATATTTTGGTTGGAAGTATCGATTGGATTTTGATCTATGGACACCGTATAACTATTTGGCGCTACGGCATCCTTGGTTATATTATCCGAAGCCGTTGTCCCTTCGTTCCCTGCGGGATCGGTTAAGGTAACATTGAGGGTGACGTTACCGTCGTTCAAAGTAATGAGACTAATAGTTTCAATTTGATCCATAGCCGATACAATCACCCCACTTCCGGTTGCATCGGTACCTCCATTATTACTGAAGAAGGTATAGTTGTAGGTGGTTCCTATCTCCGCCCCGGAAAAGGTGAAGCTTATTGAATTCTGATTGGAATTATTGATGACGGCTTGGTCGATAGTCACGGCATAACCAATCGGAGCCGTGGCATCCTTAGTACTGGTATCTGTGGCCGGTGTACCTCCATTGCCCGCGACGTCGGTAAGGGTTACGGATAAGGTAATTGTGCCATCGCTCAATCCACTAAGGTCTATCCCCATGATCTGGTCCGTGGTCGTTACGATCGTTCCGCCTCCGCTAACGTTGGCCCCTCCACCACTACTACTAAAGGAATAGTTATAGGTGGTACCTACCTCCGCTCCGGAAAAAGTAAAACTTGCTGCATCCTGGTTTGAGCTATTGATCGGATCTTGATCGATTTCTACCGTATAACCGCTTGGAGCTACGGAATCCTTAGTACTGGTATCTGTGGCCGGTGTACCTTCATTGCCTTCGGTATCCGTTAGGGTTACGGATAAGGTAATCGTACCATCGCCTAAACCACTGAGGTCTATGCCCGTAATTTGATCCGTGGCCGTAACAATCGTTCCGTTTCCAGTAACGTTGACCCCTCCATTGCTACTACTAAAGGAATAGTTATAAGTGGCACCGATTTCTGCTGCTACAAAGGTGAAACTTACGGCGGTATGGTTCGTATCATTGATTGGATCCATGTCGATGGCTACGGAATAACCGCTTGGAGGGGTGTCGTCTACATCGGTTACACTAATCATTATATCCTGAATATCCTGTTCTCCGCCGGAATCACTTACGGTTACCTGTACCTCGTAATCATTGTTAGTATCGTTATCGCCGGGATTCTCAAAATCCGGTGATGCTGCGAATGTAATGACACCGGTATTCGGATCGATATCAAAAGATCCATTGTCCACACCACCTCCAGAATCGGTACTAAATATATAACTAAGCCCTGAACCTTCGGTTTCCCCCTCTTCATCCGAAGCTTCAACATCCAATATCGTTCCCGAGGCATTTTCCGCGAAGCTGGCCGTTGCCGTACTTGTAATCTCGGGAGTTTCGTTCACATCATTGACCACAATGCTTATCTCCAACGCGGCACTTCCATCCACATCCGTTGCAATGACCTCAATATCATACGTATTATCTGCGCCATTATCGCTAGGGTTTTCAAAATCCGGGGAAGCCAGAAAGGTCAGCGCTCCGGTATCAGCATCTATGCTGAACAAATCATTATCGCCGCCCGAGGTCAAAACATAGGTGATGCCCGAATCGCTGGCATCGCCATCCCCATCGTTGGCCTGTACGTCCACAACGGTAGCTGTGTCATTTTCGGAGTATTCCAATTCTACCTTCATTTCATATTCATAAACCCTGTTATCCGAACCTACAAGGAATACTTTGTTCCCACCTGTACTAAAGGCAATTCCATAAGGGTTGTTCTCTTGGGCGTCGGTGTCAAAACTCGCACTTTCACCGGAAAATACCGCGGTAGAAACATCGAAAGGGGTAGAAAGATTATGGACGGATATGCCTTCGCTAAACCCAAGTACAAAAAGTTGTGAACCGTCGCCATTGAAGGTGAAATCATTTGGATCGGTTTCTCCAGCGATTGTATGGATGTCTGTATAAATAGCTGAGGTAATATCAAAGGGCGAACCGAGTGCATACTCCAAGATGTCCGATCCATTATATTCGAGTAGGAACATTTTAGTACCATCCGAATTAAGCTCTATTCCATCATAGTTCAGTCCTTCGCTAGGGGTAATACGAGAATTAAATGTTGCCGTAGAAAGGTCGTAGGGTGTAGAAAGATGATATTCACTTATACCAGCGCTTGAGTTGCCTGTATGATATAGTTTTGTGCCATCTATGCTAAAGGTAATCCCTTGTGACCTATGGCTGAGGTTGAGGTCTGTGTTATAAGTCGCCGTTGACACATCAAAGGGGACGCTCAAATCGTAACTTACTATTTCCCGATCAAAGGTGCTTACAAAAAGCTTACTGCCATCCTGATTAAATGTAATGCCATACGTATAATTTAGGTTTGGAGGCACGTTTAGGAAGTTGTTCGTATAGTTGGCGCTAGAAACGTTATAAGCTGCCTGGGGAGCGGTAAATACGGGTAAATTAACGTCCTCATTGGTCAAGGTAATAGCTACTTCTTGATTCGCCAAGGCATCAAAGATGTCATCGGAACCAGCATCGTTTATAGCTATGGTGATGGTCGCAGAATCGTCCCGAACCACATTATCATCTACCCCGGTCACCGTAACCGTTTGGGGCGTATCCCAATCGGTAGCGGTAAAAGTAAGTTGGGCTTTGTCCACAGTGGCTTCAGCCGTATCATCGCTTGTAACGTCCAATACTACATCACTTGTTGGTTCCGTTCCGAGTACCACCGTGAAGGTGCCGGTACCACCATTTTCGTCAATGGTCAATGCGGTTTCGCTTAGTGTATAACTCGTTTCATCAATGACCAATGCCAAATAATCCCCGTCATTCGGATTAATCTGGGCTGAGAAGAGATTGAGAGTTCCATCAAAATTCATTCGGATCATGTTGTCCGTTCCATCAAAAACCTCATCCGATGAAAGGGTCAGGCTTAAGTACCCATTTGTCGGCCTGTTGGATACGGCCGCTTCGGGTATGGCAAAATAGATATCGCCTACGGTACCGGTCTCTTCCACTTTCCATACCCTGTCCAAACGGTTGTTGGTACCTCCATCAAAACTGGAAGTAAACGAATTGTCCGTGCCATTGTTATGGGCGAGTATCAAAGAACTGCGGTCATCCAGGCTGGTCCGTCCACTGTCCTGATTGGAGGTTAAAAAATCTTGGTTTGTAGCCAAAATAGGGCCGGTCGTCGAATTTACGGACTGGGATACTTTTTGATCCAGGCCACTGCCATCGTCCCTAACAATACCGAAGATATGGTTATCGTAGCCTGTATTTTCGGAGGCGTCCCAAAAAGTAGATCCATTTGAGGCCATGTAATCAATAGGGGCGGTCTGATCTAAGGTAATTCCGTATTTTAAGGCCAAGTAGGACCAGACCTTTTGGAGTTCCACCGATGTTAGCTCTCTTCCATATATCAGTATTTCCCCGACCAGCCCTTCAAGATGGTTATCACCGTCATATGCCTCCGAGACGTCGGCATCCAAGCCTACTAGGAATGCCCCGCTTCCGGGCAGGGCACTCATACCAGATGAAGAGGCTAATTCCTTGGAGTTCATGTGTATTTTAGTAGTTGACGAGTTACCAATGAAACCCGTCAAATGTGGAAGATGATCGGCCAATATTGGGTCGTTGACCTTGATTTCCGAACTTCTGTTAAACACTATGTTGAAGCCATGGGAATCGGGATCGATGAAAAGGGCCAGGTCGTTATGTCCATCGGTTCCGTAGTGCCAAATAGTATTGTTGCCCACGGTACTTTCGGCAATAACTTGCTGCAAGGAGAATACAGTAGTTTCCGAAAAGTTGAAGTTGGCGGCATTTATGGCGGTGGCAAGGCCATTATCTACACCATCGAAATCTACTCCAGGATTAAAGTTCAATACATTTGAATTCAATTGAGGTGCGGAATCTGTATCTGGCCCCTGAACCAGATTGGCGTTTAGCACCGTGCCATTAGTGGATTGGCCTAACCATTCGGCATCGGTGGCACTGTTGTAGGTGAAGCCGGCGTCAGCCTTATGCCAAAGTTCCAATCCGGATGAAATACCACCTGGTGAAGGATGTATGGCCAAGGCTATATACACGGGGGTATCAGTTTGAAGGTCAAGAGTGGTGTCCGTACCTAGAACTACATTCTCAAAAAGTATCTTGCCTAATGAAAGCGACCCTTCGCCTATAAACTCCGCATTGGAAAAGTCACCGTCATCATCCACGAGTATACCAAAGCTCGATGCCTGTAATCCATCCCATAGGACCGGTATATCAAATTCAAAATCCAACGCCTGATTTCCCAGAACATTGTTTCCATATTCCTGAAACAACCAAGATTTGTCCATTCGTTGAAAGAAGGTTCCAGTAGGCACATTGTTATTTCGGGTCTCCGTTCCACCGTTATCCGAGAAAGCGATGTAGTTTCGGTTAACTATATTGTCCGCATCATCAACGGAAAGTGTAAGACCATTACTAGTGGCCGTATTTCTTTTGTCCGTCACGCCTCCACAAATGGCTTCGTTCAAACCAATGCCAGCGGTTAGATTATCATAGGCCGGATTCAAATTGTCATCATATAATGCTGCGAAGGAGGAGGAAAAGTCCTTGCCATACTTATCGCCCAGGTATTTGTTGACCTCACTAAGTTCGCAATCCGTAAGAATACGGTCGTAAATGATAACCTCGGAGATGCGGGAATCGTTAAAGCTGTTGTTGTTCCGGTTTCTATTGATGTTGTAGGCCCAAAATTTATTACCATTATTGTCAAGAGTGGCATCAAAATCCGATCGGGTGCCGTCTACCAGGGCCTCGGTTCCATTGGCATCGGATCTAAGCGAGTATAGTTTGAGCTCGTTTTGTTTTTCGGGTTCAAAGTCAAGAAACTTTACGTTGGCGGCATTATTGGATTTAAAAACAAAATCGTCTCCGGTAGCCGCGGAAACACTGATTTGAAAATGGTTATCATCGGCAAAGGTATCCCCGTTCGAAAAAAAGGAATGATCTATACCGCCATCGGTCAATTGCTCAAAAACGATGAATACGGTGTACTCGCCTTCCCATCTTTCCCCATTGCCAGCGTTGGTTTCCGGCAAAGCGATCCTAAGGTGATCTTGTTGGGCCCTTAAAAATTCCAAGGTAGGTAGGTTATTGTTTACCGAACCTCCATTTGCAACATAGATCGGGAATTTGGTTGGATCCGTATTGGAAACATGGGAGTTGAAACTGGACTTGTCCAACCATAGCCGAATTTCAGTTCCCGTATAATCCGTTCCCGAATTGGCCGATTCCAGTTCCGCAATACTTTCTCCTCCGGTTACCGTGGATGTTCTGTACAAGGTGGTCTTGTCATTGGCGTCCAGCCAGAGCCTTAAATTGGTATTCAAATTGCTGGATACGGTGCTTCCGGATGAATTGTCATCTACGGTACCGTTGGGTTGTGTTTGGGCGATGAGATTCAGGAAACTGATGAAAGCAAGACATACCAAAAAAAAGGTCTTTGAATGGAAAGAATTGTGGTCGGTCATGGTCGTATGTTCTAGGGGCTTTTAATAAGATTGATTTATGGGTTTGGCCAATACGGTGCCTTATATCCTTTATCAAGAAATTGAGGCTGTGTACGGAAATATGAATTCGGAAAAAGGGCCGGTTTTGGTTTGCCAGCGGTCGGAGTCGTTGTAAGCTTTTCAATGGAAAGCCTAAAAACGGGGGAATTCATAGAATCGGTCCTGTTTGATTGATAATTAAAACAGTGACAATTTTATAAATAATTGTAGTCTAATTCTTATTTATGTTGTGAAATATAAGTACTTTGTGTATAAGACTATCGTTAAACGGTGTGAAAGAATCGATAAACGACCTATTTTTTCAAATCAATGACATTGCAGGGAAAATCGGATGTTCAACTTGTGTGGTACCTTTTGGTTTTACCCCATAGTTTGGGAGAAGTCCAAATGGTCTTTGGAGATATTTGCTAAATATTTCCGTAATTATCCAGAATCATTTGGTCGGTTTCCTTTTTGGACTTAAAAACACTGAAATCCCTACCTTGGGTACGTTGGGCTCCCAATGCATTGGCATATTTGGCAGCTTTTGCATAATCCGTGGGATTTTCCAGAAGACCAAACCCAAGCCCCCCTGCAAAGGAATCTCCACAACCGGTGGTGTCCACCACATGTTCCACACGTATGGATTTAACAATCTCTTGTTTTACTTCCCCGTTCTCCTTAAAGAATACGGCCCCACCTTTGGAATCCAACGTCACTATCAACGATTTTATACCATGATTCAACGCATGTTGTGCAAAGGTGGGGAGATGATCTGTGTTTTCATCATTGATATGGACCAGACTTTCGGGAGGGTACTCCTTTTCGAACCAACAACATTTTGATTCTTCTAGATTCATTTTGAGCACATCGATATAGGGTAGCCACTGATCGCGATCTACCCAAAACTTGATCAATCTGTCTCCGGTAATAGTAACTGTATTGGTGGGGCCATGCGCATCGAATATTAGGGTACCCTTACTGTTTTCCTTTATATATTTTAAAGTTTCCAAAGGAACTTCATAATCGGTAATGGGGACACATACAAAAACATCACAATGCAAAAGGTGCGCTACGTCTTTAGGGATTATCGGGTTCATGAACCCGGTCTGTCTTTCCAAACGGTTGTTTTGGTCCACAAATTTTAAGCTTATGACATCTCCTTGATCATGATCGGAGGTAATATGGTCCACATTAATATTTGGGTATTCCGCCAGTATTTCCTTTATCGCTTTTTCGTCTTTTTTGCGCACATGGGAAACGGGAAATACCGTGCCGTTATCACCTAATAATTTGGATAGACCGATGGCCGTGTGCGTAGCACAACCGTATTTTTCAATAACCTCTCCGTGATGTGTGGTGATATGGTCCCTTGGAATGGGACCCAAAACGGCAACATTATACTTGGACATATTCGTATTTTAAATAAAACCGATAAACCTAAATATAATGAAAATCCTGATGACTTACGTATCTAATATGCGGTATCTAGGATAGATCAGGATTTGGAAATCAAATGCTTTGGAAAATCCTTAACGTCTTCGCAGCAAATTTGCTCCATAACCTGTTGTAACTGAGTTTTTAGAAGTGAAATGGTATGGTTGCCACCGTGTTTTCCCAAAGCCGCTACACCATACATAAAGGAACGGCCCATAAAGGTAAATTCCGCTCCACTGGCCAAGGTACGCGCAATATCCGGACCTGAGCGCAGGCCGCTGTCCATCATAACCTTTATCTTGTCCCCATAAACTTTGGCAATACGGGTCAATGGTTTTATAGTGGATTCCCCGGCATCCAGTTGCCTTCCACCATGGTTGGAAACAATAATTCCGTCCAACCCCAATTTGATTGCTTTTTCGGTATCCGCTTCATTGGCTACTCCTTTCAGGACCAATTTACCCTTCCACATGTCTCGAATAGGTTTGATGCGTTCTTCATTTAATCGGCCTGAAAAAGTCTGATCCATAAATTTCCCCAATTGCTTCAAATTTAGATTTTTAGGCATATAGGGTCTTAAGGTTTCAAAATTAGGTTGTCCGTAACGTAAGGTATTATAGGCCCATCGTGGTTTACCCAGTATTTGAAGCACATTGGCGACGGACATTTTGGGTGGCATGGCCAGACCATTCCGGATATCCCTGGGTCGAAAGCCAAAGGTGGGAACATCACATAAAATTACCAAAACGGGACATCCGGCGGTATCGGCTCTTTTTAATATGTCATCGCGAACGGAGGTTTCCGTAGGATGATATAATTGAAACCAAGCTTGGCCCTCAGTCAGCTCTGAAATTCGTTCTATGCAGCTGGTACTGACCGTACTCAATATAAAAGGTATATTGTGTTCAAAGGCCGCCTTGGCCAATACTTCAGGGGAATTGGGCCACATAAGTCCTTGAAGTCCAACCGGCGCAATACCAAAAGGGGCATCGTAGGTATGACCAAAAAGCTCGGTCTTCATTTTGGATTCCGTATGGGCGGTAAGATAATAGGGTAGGAGCTCCACCTCTCGAATATCTGAGGTATTTTTATGGAGATTAATGTCCTCATTGCAACCGCCATCCAGATATTCAAAGGCAAAACGCGGAATTCTTTTTTGGGCCTTTATCCGTAAATCTTCTACTGATGGATAACGTGAGTCGTATCGTATTTCTTTTTTGCTTTTCGCCATGTATGGGGAGATCTAGCTTTCACCAATGATTACTTCCAAGGTTTCCTTGCCCTCCTGT
Organism: Ulvibacterium sp.; assembly: GCF_965228935.1. Classification (GTDB taxonomy): domain Bacteria; phylum Bacteroidota; class Bacteroidia; order Flavobacteriales; family Flavobacteriaceae; genus Ulvibacterium. Next base: position 2,350,715 of record NZ_OZ245846.1, read on the forward strand.
AAAGATTTGGCGTTGGCGTTGGTAACCTTGGTTCCCCATAGATATACCCTTTTGAGACCTTCCAACTTTTGAAGATCGGCCAAACAGGAATCGGTTACTTGGGTTCCATAGAGATTAAGCGCTTCCAAATGTTTTAAGCCTGAAAGATGTGCTACACCTTCATCCGAAATGGTTGTCTTTTCCAATTGGAGCCTTGTGAGATTTGGGAATTTGGACACAATGGAAAGCCATTCGTTTTCCACATTTGTCCGTGCCAAGGAAAGCCAGGTAACATAATCCTTCACTTTTTCAAGCTCGGCCAACTGTTCTTGGGTCAAGTCCGTGCCCGAGTATTTTATATCCAACAAAGGATTCTCGGCCCCAAGGGATTTTATCGTAAATCCACTTTTTTGAAGCGCAGCTATCTGCGTACTGTCCAAAGGAGGCAATTGTACGGTTTCATACCATGGCCTAGGTTCGGTGTTTAGACCATAACGCCTAAGTAGTACGGGTTTCATGTTTTCGGATACCTCCAAGGCGGAGACCGGATCTTCAAAGGAAGCCCCTTGATCAATCCACCATTCCACTGTCTTTATCTCATCATAGGTCAGTACATTTTCAGTAGGTGGCATGAATTTTATATTCTTCTGCGGAAGTGTAATTCTCCTAAAGAGCTCGCTTTCAACTGGATTACCCTGGGCAATTACCGGCCCGTCGTCACCGCCAATCTGTAATGAATCGGCAGAAGCCATGTTGAGGCCGCCTCTTCGCACCTTGTCACTATGACAGGCCACACACTTTGATTCGAAAATAGGGGCTATTAAATCATGGTATACCAATACCGAATCGGGATTGCCCAATTCGGGAAGGGAGTCCTTTGCGTTTGAAACACCCAATATACCTTGGATGGATTCCGGGGCGTATTCTACCAAATATTCCTCGCCATGGGTAAGGTTTCCTCCTTTATGCCCTTCTATGAAAAGTAGGGCCAGAAGCAAAATGTTGAATCCATTATGGATGAGTTTGGTATGCTTTTCGGGCCTGCTTTTGATCCACCAACCAACGAAGGAAACAACTACCAAGGCAACGCCCAACCATCTATGGGCAAACAATTGACCTTCTTCATATAAACCGGTATCTGCAAGGAGCCATCCACTTAAAGCGGCCCCAGCGGCACTTACTCCCCCCAAAAACCAGGCAATAGGTACAAGTCGACTTTGTTTTTCCGTTTTTGTGAACTTTTCATACCACTCCAATAAAATGGCCAAAAACAGAAAACCGATAGGTAAATGCACGAATAGGGGATGAAAACGACCTAAAAACGTAGAAAATTCCAATGCGATCATAAAGAAATAATTAGTGTTGGTAATATGCTATTATACATGATGCAGCTTGATGGGATAGGTCTTTCCCGAGGCCCATTGGGGCACATAGAGATTACCATCATTATCTACTAAAACATCATGTGGATTTCGGAAGGTCTTGTCATCATATTCCGGTTTCACTAAGGTGTCACCATTATATTGGGGCATGCTTCCCCCTGGAAATGATACCACCTTGTTCTCCTTATCCAATACAGCAAGCATGCCATCATAGCTATCCCAAGTTTTTGTTACGATTACGGCAAAATAAATATTTTCACCATGGATAACCGGTCGGCAAATAGAGCATCCCGGTAATGAAATGGTCTCCAAATGTTTGCCTTCCAACGAAAATCGTTTGAATTCCTGACTGGCGCGCGACGTAATCAACAAGGTGGGGTTATCGGCCTGTCTGGAATCTACGGTAATACCATGACAGCAATTGAATTTTAAATCTCCTTCCCCCTTTCCGCCAAAATGTCTAATATACTCCCCATTGGCGTTATATTGAACGATGTAATTTTCACCATATCCGTCAGCCACATAAAAGTCCCCATTGGGTAATACAGTAGTCTCGGTAGGTTTAAATTGGTCGTCTTGGGTATACCCGGAAACTTCTTTGGGTCGTTTCAAGGTCATTAGGATTTTACCCTTCAAATCCGTCTTATGGACACTATGGGTCTCCGGATCCGTAATGAGAAGGAACTGATTGCTCCCTTCACCCGCTATGGACAATCCGTGGGCGCCAGGGAAATCGGTTCCCCAGGAGTCCAATACTTTACCGGAAGTATCATAGATCAAAACGTTATTATTGTTGGCACCGGTTGTGGTCATAAAAATGCGCCCCTTGCTGTCCATTGCCATTTCATGGCAGTCATTTACCGGTATTTTGGAAGGGTCTTGAACGCCCCATTCCTTATCCACGCGATACTTGAAATCCCCATGTCCCACGGTTTCCCCCAAATTTTTGGCAGAATGTGTTATTCCAAAAGTAAAACTAGGGGCCACTAGGCCAGCTCCGGTGGCCAATGCCGTTTTCTTGATAAAATCCCTTCGTTTGGTGTTGGTTGCTTTCATTTTCATTCGTTTACGTCTACTATTTTATGCCAGTATTTCGTTGACGACCTCCCCGTGGACGTCCGTCAATCGATATCTCCTTCCTTGAAACTTGAAGGTCAGCTTTTCATGATTTACACCCAATAAGTGCATTAAAGTGGCCTGAAAGTCGTGGACATGTACGGGACGTTGTACTACATTATACCCAAACTCATCCGTTGCCCCTAAGGTAATCCCTTTTTTTATTCCCGCACCCGCCATAAAAATAGTAAAGCATTTTGGATGATGGTCCCTACCGAAGTTGGTAGCCGTTAATTGCCCCTGGGAATAATTGGTACGACCAAATTCTCCACCCCAGATAACCAAGGTGTCCTCCAACATGCCGCGCTGTTTTAAATCGGTGATCAGGGCTGCCGTAGCTTGGTCGGTATCCTTGCACTGTACCCTTATGGCATTAGGGAGATTACCGTGTTGATCCCATCCTTGATGATACAATTGGATGAACTTTACATCGCGTTCGGCCAATCGTCTTGCCAAAATGCAATTGGCGGCGAAAGTACCGGGCTTTCGGCTATCCTCACCATACATATCATAAATATAATCCGGTTCATCCTTGGTATCCATAATTTCCGGGACCGATGTCTGCATACGGAAAGCCATTTCATATTGGGCCATACGCGCTAGAATCTCGGGATCACCGACATCTTCATGGTTTATTTTTTCCAATTTCTGGAGATGATCCAATTGTTCCCGTCTACTCTTGCCATCAATACCGGGAGGATTGGTCAAATAAAGTACGGGATCCTTTCCGGCCCTAAACTGTACCCCTTGATGTTGGGAAGGCAAAAATCCATTGCCCCATAGTCTGGAATATAGTGGCTGTCCATATTTATCTTTCGTAACCAGCACCACAAATTCTGGGAGGTTTTTGTTGTCCGATCCAAGGCCATAGCTTACCCAAGAACCGATGGAGGGTCGTCCGGGCAATTGTGACCCGGTTTGTAAAAAAGTAATGGCCGGATCATGATTTATAGCCTCAGTGTACATCGATTTGATAAAGCAGAGGTCATCCACCACTTTTGAGGTATACGGCATTAAATTGCTCATCCAAGCCCCACTTTGCCCATGTTGCTTGAAATCGAAGATGGTTCCGGCAATGGGTAGGGACGCCTGGCCGGATGACATTCCGGTAAGCCGTTGCCCCTGTTGTACGCTTTCGGGCAGATCTTGTCCGTTCATTTTATTCAACAAAGGCTTGTAGTCAAATAGATCCAATTGCGAGGGTGCACCACTCTGAAAAAGATAAATGACCCGTTTTACCTTGGGTGGAAAATGGGGCCGACCAAGAATTCCACCGCCATTTCCGGAATGTTGTTCCAATGGGGTGTTTTTGGCAAACATCCCTGTAGGATTTAACATGGAAGCCATGGAAAGCGCCCCCATTCCTAAAGTGGTCTTGGTCAGGAAATCCCTTCGTGTGTAATTTTTGTTATGATTATGGGTACACATGTTTTACAATTTTAAAGCTCAAGGTCGATACTTAACCTAGGTATTTTATCGTTTCATATATGCCTCGTCATGGTTTAAAATGGTATTGGCCACCATGGTCAAAGCTGCTGTCTTATTTTTATCCAGTGTATTATCCAATTCCTTTTTCCCCACAGATAAAAGCTCAAGGGCTTCTTTTGGATTGGCGTTGTATTTTTTAGACTGGGTTTCGTACAGTTCCTTTAAAATTGACGTCTCTTCCTTTTTGGGAAAGCGACTGACCGCCAATCGAAACCCATAGGCAATTTGATCGTCCAAGGAGACCCCGCCTTCTTTCTGCATCCGCGCCGCCAATACTTTTGAAGCTTCTACAAATTGGGTATCGTTCATCAAAACCAGGGCTTGCAAGGGTGTATTTGTATTTTCCCGTTTTACCGTACAGACCTCCCTGGAAGGGGCATCAAAAGCGGTCATTGCAGGGTGCGGAGCAGTCCTTCTAATAAAGGTATAAAGGCCTCTACGATATAGGCTGTCCCCTTCTGATTCCTTATAGTTCAACAAAATATGTGAAAAACTGTTCTTTTCGATCCAAAGACCCGGCGGCTGGTACGGCTTTACACTTTTCCCGCCAACTTGTTGGACCAAAAGTCCACTCGCGGCCAGGGCATTGTCCCGGATCATTTCCGCAGGCAAGCGGTAACTATTGGTTCGTGCCAAATAGCTATTATTTGGATCCTTTTCCCGCATTTCGGACGAAACTTCCGAGGACTGTCTGTAGGTATGGGACATGACCATGGTTTTCAATAAGGCTTTCACATCCCAATTACTTTCTACAAAAGTGGTCGCCAGCCAATCCAATAGCTGTGGATGGGTGGGCAAAGCTCCCTGTACCCCAAAATCCTCTGGAGTGCTGACCAGTCCCTTACCAAATAGCATCTGCCAATATCGATTTACCGCTACCCGTGCTGTCAGTGGATTGTCTTTGGAAAAAATCCATTGAGCCAATCCCAATCGATTTTTTGGATAATCCTCGGAAAATCCGGGCAAAACTTCAGGAGTGTTAGCCTTTACCGGGTATAGGGGTTGTGTATAATCACCGCGGTTATAAACAAATGCCGGTCTTTCTTCGGGCATTTCTTCCATTACCATAACCTCCATTACGGGTATCATGTGCGAAAGCCATTGGCCCCTAAGCGCTTTGAGTTGTTTTTCTATTTTTCCGACTTCAGGTGTTTGATCAATCCAATATGCCGTTGCCCATTCTTTATCCGGTGTTTCGGAAGTGCCATCTTCCATAGCCAGTTGGGCTATCTCCGGGGGGGTGAGTTGTCTGGAGTGTATATAAATATCATCCAACTTTCCTTTAAAGATTCCGTTTTCCCCTGTAAAGGATCGATAACTTTTGGCCACCCTCACAGGTCTATTGAATATCACATGGGTAGCCGATTGTACGGTCTTAATGGATTTGTACAAACGGTCATAGGGGTACGTGACTTCAACCTTTTTGCCATCCATGAACAGTTGTAGGCCTTTTGCCTTACCCGAACCGTCATAGGTAAAGGCAACATGCCGCCATTCATTTTTTTGGATAGAGTCCTTTGATTTTACATGAATATAATTATGGGGAAGGGAATGTATAAGCCGTACATTGAGTTGATTGAGACTGTCCAGATAAAAATCCCAACCACGCCAAAAACTATTCTTTTCACTTGAGGTGCCCAATAAAGTCTGTGTTTTTCCGGCCTCACGCTTGGAGGTGTTAAGCCAGAGCCCCACTGAAAACTCATCGGTCCACTCAAAATTAGGAATGTCGTTTAAATGTACCTCGTCATATTCCCCGGTAAATTCAAAGGCTTTTCCTTTCTTGCCCATAGCAATTTTAGGAGCTTCCCGAGTGGTGACCTTGGAATTTCCGTCAACAATATATCCTTTCTTGTTTCCACTTTTCTTTGTCAATTTCTCAAAGGGAAAATATCCCAGAACCCCTTTTTGTTTGAAATTAACGGGAAGCTTTTTCATATATACATCCAAATCCGCCAATTCCTTTTTGGTCAATTTTAGTTGATTTTCTTTTTCCTGTATGGATTTTTCAATAGAAGCCAACTTTTTTTCCGTTTCGGCATCGGGTAGGGAAAGCATAGGGCCATAATTACCGTCATCACCGGTCATACCCAATTCCTTTACATTATTGAAAAAGGCCGTCATTTGGAAATAATCCTTTTGGGAAATAGGATCGAATTTATGATCATGGCACCGGGCACAGGCCACCGTAAGTCCCAAAAGTGCAGTACCAACCGTTTCCGTACGGTTCCAAACGTAGTTGAGGCGAAATTCCTCCTCAATGGCCCCACCTTCTGCGGTCATGGGATGATTCCGATTAAAAGCGGTTGCCAATTTTTGTTCCCGGGTTGCATTGGGGAGGAGATCACCGGCCAATTGCCAGGTAACAAACTGATCATAGGGCATATTCTCCTTAAAGGCGTTGATGACCCAATCGCGCCAAGGCCACATTAACCGCCAACCATCGGCATGGAGTCCATGGGAATCGGCATAACGGGAAATATCCATCCAATCCAGGGCCAGACGTTCCGCATTGGCATCCGAATTGAGCAATCTATCGACCACTTTTTCATAAGCTTTTGGATCGGTATCTTCAAGGAAGGCATCAATTTCCTGTATCGTAGGGGGCAGTCCACTCAAATCCATGGTAACCCTTCGCAACAGACGTTCTTTTTCCGTTTCGGGGGAAGGTTCAAAATGCTTTAATCGCAACTTTTGTTGTACGAATGCATCAATAGCATTGTGGTTGGGCCAGGAAACGCCATTGGTATTCGGTAAATTTGGTTTTTCAGGTTTGGCGAATGCCCAATGGGGCTTCCACTCCGCACCTTGTTCTATCCATTTTATAATCATTGACTTTTCACTGGCCGAAAGGGACAGATGGGATTCCGGGGGAGGCATTACCATATCTGGGTCATTGCTCAATATCCTTTCGATACTTTCACTTTTCCCCGGTTTTCCGGAAACAAATGCATAGTTGCCACTATTGAGTTTACGGAACGCCTCCTCTTCCAAGTCCAGTCTTAAATCGGCCTTTCTGGAGGCTTCGTCCGGACCGTGGCACGCATAACAGCGATCGGATAAAATCGGTTTAACATGAAAGTTAAAGTCAATGGTTTCGGGGAGATGGGCATACGCCTCTTCTACATCTTCCGGAACATCAAGGGAACAAGACGTTAGGATCAATCCAAAACATAGGGGGAGAATTCTCAAAATCAACATGCCACCTCTCATATCAACCACTAAAAATACATTATTTTAATTGAATTTTTGTGCATTTTCTAGGAGTTGATCATATCTTTTGTCATTTTGTGCATATATTATACGAATACTTAAAAATATGATTTTACTAAGATTTAGTACTGTTAATGCACGGTTTTTTGGGTTTTGGGTATCCGAAATAAGTTTTACCTTTGGCGGGCGGTCAATGGGTCATTAGCTCAGTTGGTTTAGAGCGCTGCCTTGACAGGGCAGAGGTCATTGGTTCGAATCCAATATGACCCACACAGTTTTAGTTTAGTTTTTTATACCGAGCAGGGTTCCTGTCTTTCTATTAGATAAATTCCAACAATCGCTCCAACGCCATACCTCTTGATCCCTTAATGAGAAGAGTCCTGTTTTTGGGCAATGGATTGCTCTTTAGGAAAGCCGCGATTTCATCGACCGAATTGAATTTCTTGAAGGAGGTTTGCGTTGCATAAAAATTTTCCCCTATAAAAAAGGCATCTTCCAGATCCATTTCCGAAACCATATCCACAATTTTTTGATGTTCCTCACTGGCGGCTTCCCCAAGTTCGAACATATCCCCTAAAAGGGCGATTTTTGGATTTTTGTCCGTCGCCCCGAAACTTTCAAGGGCTGCCTTCATGCTTGTGGGATTGGCATTGTAGGCATCCAAAACGATAGTAGATCCACGCTTTTCCATTATCTGGGAACGATTGTTTTGAGGAATATATGCTTCAATAGCCATCTTTATGGTCGAAAGGTCTACATTGAAGTATTTGCCCATACATATGGCAACAGCACAATTGGTGAAGTTGTAGCCCCCTATTAATCGGGAATTGATTACTATATTCTCTACCCTTAGTTGTACAAAGGGGTCTGCGCCAAGGAACTCGATTTTATAATACGCTTGCTTATCGGTACTGAAACCATATTTTTGAATATAATCTCCCATTTTTTTAAGTTGAATTGGGTCATCGGCATTCAAGAAAACGGATTTATGGTTCGTGCGTAGGTAATCATATAGTTCGCTTTTTCCTTTTATAACGCCTTCCACTCCACCAAAGCCTTCCAGGTGCGCTTTTCCAAAATTCGTGATGTACCCAAAATCCGGTTGTGCGATTTCGCTTAAAAAGGCAATTTCCTTTTGATGGTTGGCCCCCATCTCCACTATGGCAATTTCGGTATCTTCTTGTATGGAAAGCAGGGTCAACGGCACTCCAATATGGTTGTTGAGGTTTCCTTGCGTGGCTATGGTGCTATATTTTTTGGAAAGCACGGCATGTATCAACTCTTTGGTAGTGGTTTTCCCGTTACTCCCTGTTAAACCTATAACCTTGGCCGAACAGTAATTTCGATGGTATGTGGCCAGATCTTGCAAGGTTTTCAATACATCGTCTACCAAAATATATCTGTCGGAAACTGCATATTCCTTCTCATCGATCACAGCATAGGAGGCACCTTTTTTCAGGGCTCCTTCCGCATAACTGTTGCCATTAAAATTATCTCCTTTTAAGGCGAAGAAGATACTATTGTCCTTCATTTTTCGTGTATCCGTTGACACAGTGGGAAACTCGAGAAAGTGTTGGTGTAGGTCTTTTATTTGCATAAATCGAAGATAAAAAAAGTCCCGGCACAATTGCCGGGACTTTTATATGAATTTCATACTTCTATGCTGTTTTATTTTACTTTTTTGCCTCTCGGGGTCTTGTTCTTTGTCTTGGACTTTGAACCGACTCTGGACATGGCACATCTAAAACCGATATAATCCGTGGCCATATACTGGGGCAAATACCTTCGTTGTGCAGGATCCAACCAATAGGCCCGATCTCTCCAAGAACCACCCTTGTATACACGTACCTCATCGTTGATCAATGTAGTCCTGTTATTGGATGTATCATACTGACGAATGAGGTTTCCGGCAGAGTCCCTTTCCACTTTATGTTTGGGAGAATTGTACATTTTTTTACCATCCTCTTCCTGTTCCTCGTCACTAAAACGATCAAAGAATCGGGAAGAACCTGGATCACCGTCGCGGTAACCTCTGTTATCACTCTTGGAGAAATTGGTTCTTAAATACGTTTCTTTCTCATCAATAGGAACCATGGCAATCTCTCCCGGTAGATTCACCGCCACAATTTTACCGTTGGGCAATGTATCATAAACAATGGAATCTCGGAGAATGTTTACTTTCCCATCCTCGCCTATGGCGGTTTTCATATAGATATTTCCCCTATAGTAGTTAAAGTCGCTCACTTCGTCATCCACAATAGGCCTATAGACATCGGAAACCCATTCCGCCACATTACCGGCCATATCATATAAACCAAGGTCGTTGGGTTTATAGGACTTCACTTCTGCCGTGATATCGGCACCATCGTCCGACCATCCGGCAATTCCACCATAATCGCCCTTACCTTGTTTGAAATTTGCCAACTGGTCGCCACGACCCACACGTTGTCCATTTCGGGTATAGTCCCCTTCCCAAGGATATTTTTTTCTTCCCCTGTAATTATTGTATTCACGGGAACCTTGGTTCGCTTGTGCGGCATATTCCCATTCCGTTTCGGTAGGCAATCGGTATTCCGGCATAATTACGCCACTGCTTCTTTTGGCGTAGTTGGGTACACTGTCTTTCTTCTTACTTCCCTGCAATGAATCAATTTGTCCATTGTAAACGGATTCCGGTCTATTGAGATAAGCTTCGGTACTGAACGTGCCTTCCACTTCGCCTGTCACGGCTTGATATTTTGCATCCTTTGCCAGATATCCCTCCCTTTCTAACATAATTTCATTAACGCGGTCTGTTCGCCACTCCGCAAACTGTGTGGCCTGTATCCAGTTAACACCAACTACAGGATATTCCGCATAAGCAGGATGTCTTAAATAGTTGTTTGTCATGGTCTCATTGAATCCCAACCTATTTCGCCATACCAAGGTATCTGGTAACGCTCCGGTATATATATTGGTATATTTTGGATTTTCAGGAGGATAAACACTCTTTAAATAGTCCAAATATTCCAGGTACATGACATTGGTAACTTCGGTCTCATCCATATAAAAGGACTGAACGTGTTGGGCAGTAGGAGTGTTGTTCCAATCATGCATCACGTCATCCTGAACCTTTCCTTTGGTAAAAGTACCCCCTTCAACAAAAACAAGACCCGGAGCGGTTTCTTGCTCCTTAAAATCCGTATTGTATTGGAAACCGCCTTCCTTGGCATTTATCTTCCAGCCTGTAGCTCTGGATACATTTTTGGAGGAAGACAAGGATTTTTTACAACTCGTAACCGTAAAACCTCCTGCAATCACCGCAAAGGAAAGTACAATTTTTAAAAACTGTTTTTTCATCATAATTAGGACTTGAGTTCAAATTGTTAAATGGCCGCAAAGCACTATTAACAGGTCTTTTGATTTATTAAAATGGTTGCTTTTCGGCTAATAAAACGAGGTTTTGCACATAATATTTTGTCGCCTAAAAAAATATTTTTTGAATGTGTAAACCGTAAACCGCAAGCGTTTTCTAAAACCATAACGAAGTAATGTTTGTTATAGTATGAACCTCCCCATTCTTTTTCGCAGTTCAGGTGATTTGGAAATGTTTGATGGAAATCAGTAAGGGTATCCTTACAGTATGGGTATCCTCAAGAAAATCCCTTTTTATTTAAAATCGATCTCAAAATTATTCACTGCTCGATACAAGATATTCTTAAAAACCCCGTTTAAGTGTGAATAAGGTGTAAAAGTTTATTTGCGTAGGGGCACATGTATTAATAAAATCCAGATTGTTAAGAGATGAAGAAATTAGCCTTACTCGTTTTATTTGCATTGGTTTATAAAGTGTCGGCTCAGGAAGACCAAAGGGTAATGACTACTGCAGTCCCCTTTTTGACTATTGCTGCCGATGCACGATCCTCAGGTATGGGGGATATTGGGGTTGCCACATCTACCGATGCCTTTTCCCAACAATGGAACCCGGCAAAATTTGCCTTCGCAGAACGGAAAATGGGAATCGGTGTTAGCTATACCCCGTATTTGGAAAGCATTATTACTGATATCGCACTTCTAAATGCCAGCTTCTACAATAAAATAAACGAGCAAAGTGCATTTGCCGTTAGTCTAAGATATTTTACTTTAGGAGAGATAGAGTTGAGACAAGGCATTGATGACCCTGGAACTTTGACCAAGCCCAATGAATTGGCTTTGGATGGCTCATATTCCCTAAAATTGAGCCCCACATTCTCCATGGCCGTAGGAGGTAGATTTATACGTTCCAATCTTAGATTTCCCCAACAAGGTAATGTGGACTCCCAAGCGGCAAGCTCATTTGCTGTTGATATTGCCGGATTTTATCGATCTAGGGAAATTGCCTATGACAAGTTTGATGGACGCTGGAGGGCCGGTTTCAATATTTCCAATTTAGGAGGCAAGATACAATATGATGAGGGCGGACAGGAAAACTTTTTACCTACCAACCTAAAATTTGGTTTTGGTTTTGATTTTATACTGGACCAAGATAATGTAATAGGCCTTACCTCGGAATTCAATAAACTGTTGGTACCCACACCTCGGGATTTTGATGGTGATGGCGACATAGATGCGGAGGATAACGCCGAGTATCAGAATATTGGGTTTTTTAATGGTGTCTTTGAGTCGTTTAGCGATGCCCCGGACGGTTTTAGTGAAGAGTTAAAAGAGTTTACTTGGGCCTTGGGTGCGGAGTATGTATATCAGGATGCATTTATGGTGCGTACAGGTTACTTTAACGAAAGTGAGGAAAAGGGTTCCAGAAAGTATTTCACCTTAGGGGCCGGGTTCCGATTCAAGGCAACTCAAATCGATCTTTCTTACTTGTTCTCTACTTCCCAAGTACGTAATCCTGTGGAAAATACGCTACGTTTTTCACTTACGTTCAATTTAGGGGAGGAGTACCTTAATGATTAGAGATTAATTTTCAGATACAAAATACTATGACAAAACCTGCCTTTAAGCAGGTTTTGTTACTTTTATTAAAAGTCTATCCACCGCAAATCTATGAAGAAACAAAAAGTGTGTTTTGAACTGCAGGTGTTCGACTCCATTAACGAACTTTCCCAAGAAAGCCAAGAATTGATGCAAAAGGCCATAGCGGCCCGAAAAGATGCATATGCACCGTATTCCAATTTTCTGGTCGGTGCGGCAGTTCTCTTGGAAAATGGTGAAGTGGTGATCGGCAACAACCAGGAAAACGCCTCTTTTCCCTCAGGCCTATGTGCGGAGCGGGTAGCGGTATTTCAAGCTGGGGCCAGATACCCCGGGGAGACTATTAAGTCCATAGCCATTTCGGCAGCCTCAAAAAGATACACTGTGGATAAACCTGCGGCCCCATGTGGTAATTGCAGGCAATCCATATCGGAATATGAGGTTCGGCAGAAAAGCCCCATCGAACTCTTTTTGATGGGCGAAACAGGCCAAATTATAAGATGCGCCTCCATTGCCGATATTCTTCCCTTGGCTTTTGATACCTCTTTTTTATAGGAATTCATTTTTTCCGATAAAATGGTGTTCGAGCCATGGAAATTCCTATGTCTTCATCCGGGCTTGCCTTTTACTTCAATTTTTTTTATCCATTCATTTATATGTGTATTTTTGTTTTTCTTTCAATGTCCCAATATTATCCAAGAAGATTGGGTTGGGATTGATGGAAGTTTCAATAAAAAAGATCAGTTAATGGAAAAAATCACTAAGGAAACCTATCTGAAATGGTACGAGGACATGCTTTTTTGGAGGAAATTTGAGGATAAACTTGCAGCTGTTTATATCCAACAAAAAGTCAGGGGGTTTCTTCATTTATATAATGGACAGGAGGCCGTATTGGCCGGAGCATTGCACGCTATGGACCTTACCAAGGATAAGATGATCACCGCCTATCGAAACCATGTACAGCCTATTGGAATGGGCGTTGACCCTAAATTGGTCATGGCGGAACTTTATGGTAAGGTAACCGGCACATCAAAGGGAATGGGGGGATCCATGCATATTTTTTCGAAGGAGCACCGGTTTTATGGCGGTCATGGCATTGTGGGCGGCCAGATACCTTTGGGCGCAGGGTTGGCATTTGCGGACAAATATTTTAAACGGGATGCCGTAACCCTATGCTATATGGGCGATGGTGCCGTAAGACAGGGGTCTTTACATGAAAGTTTTAATTTGGCCATGCTTTGGCAGCTCCCGGTAGTCTTTGTATGCGAAAACAATGGATACGCTATGGGCACCTCGGTCGCACGTACATCCCACAGTACGGAAATTTGGAAACTTGGACTGGGTTATGAGATGCCTTGTGGTCCTGTGGATGGAATGGATCCCGTTACCGTGGCAAAGGAAATGAACAAGGCCATTGAAAGGGCTAGAAGTGGCGGTGGGCCTACCTTCTTGGAAATGAAGACCTATAGATATAGGGGACATTCCATGTCCGACGCACAGCACTATCGAACCAAGGATGAGGTAGAGGAATACAAAAAGATAGATCCCATTACCCAAGTTTTGGATGTTATCATGGAAAAGAAATATGCAACCGAAGACCAGATCAAGGAGATTGATAAACGGGTAAAGGACAAGGTCAAGGAATGCGAAAAATTTGCAGAGGAATCGGAATACCCACCTGTGAATCAATTATATGATATGGTCTATGAGCAGGAAGATTATCCATTTGTACAACATAAACTATAGTTAAATGGCAGAAGTGATAAATATGCCCCGTTTGAGCGATACCATGGAAGAGGGTACCGTGGCCAAATGGTTAAAAAAAGTAGGTGACAAGGTAGAGGAAGGTGACATACTTGCCGAGATAGAGACCGACAAGGCTACTATGGAGTTTGAATCGTTTCACGAGGGGACATTACTGCATATTGGTATCCAGGAAGGAGACGGAGCTCCTGTGGATACTCTTTTGGCCATTATCGGTGATGAGGGTGAGGACATTTCAGGATTTTTGAACGGCGCTTCCCCTGCCACGGTAGAGGAAAGCCCTTCTTCTGACGAGGCTTCCAAGGGGGACGCAACGGATGAAATTTCAGAGGATAGTGGACAGGTGAGCTCTACTACAGAGGTTTCGGGGGAAATACCGGAAGGGGTAGAGATTGTAAAAATGCCCCGTTTAAGTGATACTATGGAGGAAGGTACTGTTGCTACTTGGTTGAAAAAAGTAGGTGACACTGTGGAAGAAGGTGATATTTTGGCGGAAATTGAAACGGACAAGGCCACCATGGAATTCGAATCGTTTTACTCCGGTACGTTATTACATATAGGAATCGAAGAAGGAGGTTCTGCCCCGGTTGACGAAGTACTGGCCGTTATTGGCCCTGAAGGTACCGATGTGGATGCTGTTTTAAACGCCAAACCTTCTACGGGAGTGGCAAAAGACGAGGCAAAGTCGGATACAAAAGAGGAAACGGTTCCGGAAGCAAAGGTTGAGGCCGCTACTGAGATGAAAACGGTCAAAGATGGTCAACGTATTTTCGTATCGCCCTTGGCCAAAAAAATGGCCCAGGAAAAAGGAATAAACCTGAGCGATGTGAATGGAAGTGGCGATCACGGGCGAATAATTAAGCGGGATATTGAAAATTATAAGCCTTCCCAATCTCCACAACCTGTGGTACAGCCAGCTACCAGCATATCTGAAGAAGTTCCGGCGAGACAAGCCATAGCACCAATTAATCTTCCGGTCGGAGAGGAAAGTAGCGAGGAGGTCAAGAACTCCCAGATGAGGAAGGTTATTGCCAAACGCTTAGGTGAGTCCAAATTTACGGCACCCCACTACTATTTGACCATTGAGGTGGATATGGATAATGCAATAGCCTCACGAAAGCAGATCAATGATTTGCCGGATACCAAGGTCTCTTTCAATGATATGGTAGTCAAGGCCTGTGCCATGGCATTGAAAAAGCACCCACAGGTCAATACCACATGGGGTGGGGATACTACGATTTACAAGCATCATGTGCATATTGGAGTAGCCGTTGCGGTAGATGAAGGTCTGGTGGTACCTGTGCTTAGATTTACCGATCAAATGAGCCTTACCCAAATTGGGGCCTCGGTAAAGGACTTGGCCGGTAGGGCCAGAAACAAAAAATTGACCCCGGCAGAAATGGAAGGTAGCACATTTACCGTTTCCAATTTGGGAATGTTCGGGATCGTGGAATTTACCTCCATTATCAATCAACCCAATTCGGCTATCTTATCCGTTGGCGCAATCGTTCAAAAACCGGTGGTCAAGAATGGTGAAATTGTAGTAGGAAATACGATGAAGGTTACTTTGGCCTGTGACCATAGAACAGTTGATGGGGCAACGGGAGCACAATATTTATTGACCTTACGCTCGTATTTGGAGAATCCGGTCACCATGTTGGCCTAATATGAACACCCTATTTGTGGGGAGGAAGTTTTCAAAAAATTTGGGCACCCGTTTTTGCGGGTGCTTTTTTTATCTTTAGGAACAAAATCAATTGATATGAAATACTTCTTTCGAATATTAGTCCTGTCCATTTTAATGGGTTGCGGTACCACAAAACTCCAACAGATTGATGTCGATTCTATTCCAAAAACATCGGAAGTATCGCAGGAAAGTGTTGCGGTTCCAACCGAAGACACAAAATCAACAGCACTAAAAAGAACAAATTCCAAAACGGCGACCTCAGAAATTCTGTTTTCGGATGATACCCGAGTAAGGGGGATATTGAACTTTTTGGCCTCGGATGAACTGGAAGGACGTGATTCCGGAAGTGAGGGCATAGAAAAAGCGGCACAATTTATTGAAGGTATATTTACCCAAAATAAGCTTGCTCCCTATTTTGACTCCTATAGGGATACGCTGACCAACTTTACGCCCACTTCATACAATATGGTGGGCTGGATTGAAGGGAACGATCCCGTACTTAAAAATGAATTCATCCTCATAGGGGCACATTACGATCACATTGGGAGAATTGAACCGGAAGGTGGGGATTCCATTGCCAACGGAGCCAATGATAATGCTTCGGGTACTACCACGGTCCTGGAATTGGCCCGTTACTTTGGAAATACCCAAACCAACAAGCGCAGTCTTATTTTTGTACTGTTCACTGCCGAGGAAAAAGGACTTTTGGGATCAAAACATTTGGCTAAAAAATTAAAGGAACAAAATCTGAATCTATATCTGGTCCTTAATTATGAAATGGTAGGGGTACCTTTGGTGGATAAAGAATATCTTACCTATGCCAGTGGGTATGAGAAATCTAACCTGGCCCAAGTATGCAATACCTATGCAGGAAAGGAATTGGTCGGTTTTTTGCCAACGGCCCAAAAATTCGGTTTGTTCCAACGATCGGACAACTATCCTTTTTATGAAGCGTTCAATGTACCCGCACATACCTTTTGTACTTTTGATTTTACCAATTTTGATCAATATCATAAAGTTGGGGACGAAGCCGATCTCATGGACTTCCAGCACATGGCCCATTTGGTGAATCTATTCATACCGGTTGTGGAAGGAGTGGCCAACGCACCTCAAAAGGAAATACAATACAACTAATGGCAAATGTTATCATCACCGGATGTAGCCGGGGTATCGGCTTTGAATTGGCACGATTGTTTGCGGATGAAGGGCATCGGGTTTTGGCCCTTTCACGGAATGCAAACCCGATACTTGATTTGGGCCATCCCAATATCTCCGCATTCTCCTTCGATTTATGTAGCACGGGCGATCTGCAAAAACTGGATGATTTTTTAAAGGAATGGAATACCGTTGATGTTCTTATCAATAATGCCGGGATGTTATTGAATAAGCCCTTTTTGGAAACTACCGCCCAAGAATTCAAGGAAGTGTATAAGGTGAATGTATTTGGAGTAACGGAAATTGTAAAAGCCGTTCTCCCTCGGATGCCCAAAAATGGGCATGTAGTGAATATTAGTTCTATGGGCGGTGTACAAGGGAGTGTAAAGTTTCCCGGGCTTTCCGCCTATAGTTCCAGTAAAGGGGCGTTGATTACCCTTACGGAACTTTGGGCCGAGGAATTCAAGGAAATCGGTCCTTCCTTTAATGTTTTAGCCCTGGGCGCGGTACAGACGGAAATGTTGGAAGAGGCTTTTCCAGGGTATCAGGCCCCAACGACTGCTTTGGAAATGGCTACCTACATCAAGGAATTCGCCTTGACCGGACATAAGCTCTACAATGGGAAATTATTACAGGTGAGCAATAGTACGCCTTGAGTTTTTTACTTTATAAAATAGAGTTCTCAATTTCCAAATCGGCATATTTCCAGGCATTTTCAAATTCTTCTTTTATTTTGCCTGCCTCATCCATTTTGCCTTGGGCCTTTAGACTTTGATATAGCCCCATCAATGACCACCCATTTTGCCTGAGTTTCTTCAGATCCTCTTTGTAGATTTTCTCGGCCTCTTCATACTTTTCTGCCTTCATCAAAGCGGCCCCCAAGGTCTGACGTGATGGAATATGCCACGGGGAAGGTTCACTATATATCAGTTGGTCTTCCAGGGCTACAGCCTTTTCCAGGTGTTCAATGGCCTTTGAAACGTTTCCCTCGTACAAGGCAACTTCACCGGCTACTACTGCATGGGCCACCTTGGCAATACTTGAAGTTGGGTTGGTGTAGTTCGCGATTACATTCTCAAGTTCAGGGTCATCCTTCATAACGGCAATGGCCTGTAGCTCCTCTTTGGCTTCTTTTAGGTTGTTCTTTCTTAGAAAGGCTATACCACGTGCGTAATGCCATATCAATTTTAGATGTTTGTAATCGTCCCCCTGATTGGGAATGGTCAATACCTCATTCCATTTCCCAAATCGGGTATAGGCCAGAAGCGGGGTCGATGCAAAATCCTGTAGGAAAGGTAAGGTCCGCAATTCCGAAATGGGAACCTTCTCTGCAGTTTTTTGGGCAGCTTCGATGGCCATTTCGCTATTCCCAAGCAAACTGGCAGCAGACCATAAAAAATGGAGGTTGTGTGGATAATATCCCAATGGATACATCCCTTGTGAATAACATTGGGAGATATAATCCTCATCTGCAAGTATGGCCTTTTGGTTTGATTTTACGGCATCGAGATACCGACCAACACGAATGTAAATATGTGAGGGCATATGAACAAGGTGTCCTGCCGCCGGCATGAGTCCACCCAGTCTGTCCGCGCTAGGAATCGCCAAGTCAGGTTGGGGTAGTTCTACCATGTGGATATAATAATGATGTGCTCCCGGATGGTTAGGATCAATGTTGATGGCCTTTTCCAGGGCTGCTTTTCCCCTTAGGGTATTTGGGGCAGGATTTCCATCGGCATCCCAATAGTTCCAAGGCATGGTGTTCATAATGGAGGCCGCATATAAGGTTTGGATATCGGCATCTAGGGGAAATCTCTCGGCTACCTTGGCCATGGCGTTCATGTAGTCCCTGTTCAATCCGGTGATATCTTCCTCTAAATCGGCACTGTAACGGGAGGCCAAAGCCGAAATGAGTTCCTGTTCTTTTGAGCTTGCCCTGCCGGCTACTCTTTGTGCATGCTGCAAAGCCTCAAAAGCCTTCGTCTTTCGTTCATCATCAGGTAGGGCATCATTGATATTAGGACCAAGGGCATAGGCTTGTCCCCAAAAGGCCATGGCCGCATTGGGATCTAAACGTGCAGCTTCCATGAAGGAACGATGGGCCTCGGCATGGTTAAAAGCATAAGTTAGCCGTAGACCCTGGTCAAAATATTCCTGTGCCTTTTCTACGGAGGTGGAAATGTCAAAACTGTGATTTCCTAAATTTTCAAAAAGTGGGGCGATTTGTTGAGTAGTGTCCACATCACTCAACATAAATTTGGCAACGGTACACTTTATAAAGTTCATCGAAGCCATTTGTGGAACCGGTTCGTTTTCTTGCTTTGTTTCTGAAAAGATGAAAGTGGTAATTGCTAAAACGCCCATTGCCCCCAAAATCATGATTTGTCCTTTTTTCATGGTAAGGGTTGTATTGAAATTGCTGTAGTAAATTGGATGTATAATCCTTTTCGGGGAGAACTGCTTGCTAAGCTCTGCATCTGAGAACTTTAAAGATAGGAAAAATTTGATGAATTTTTGTTTTGAAGAGAACCCCATAGAAAATTCCTATTTTTGTCCCAATGGACAACCCCCTTAGTAAATATCTACCAGAACGTGCGGTAGAACCTTGTTTTGAACTCATTAAAACCTACGGGGTACAGCTTAAAATTGTAAACCATCGTGTTACACGTCATGGTGATTATAGGAGGCTGCCCAATGGGTTGCACCAAATTACAGTAAACGCTACCTTAAACCCCTATCGTTTTTTGATTACTTTGATCCATGAGATTGCCCATTTGGTAGCTTTTGAAAAATATGGTAGACGAATAAAGCCCCATGGCCCGGAATGGAAGCGAACGTTCCAATATTTGATGCTGCCCTTTATTCGCCCGGAGATTTTTCCCTCCAAGCTATTGCCGCTATTGGCCAAACATTTTAAGAACCCCAAGGCCAGTAGTGATACGGATGCCCATCTAGCTTTGGCCCTAAAACAGTTTGATGACAAACATACAGATAAAACCTACATTTTTCAATTACCTTTGGGAAGCGTTTTTCGCATTTATAACGGTAAATTGTACAAAAAGGGAAATAAACGTGTAAAGCGCTATGAATGCGTTGAAATAGGTACAGGTAAGGTATATCTATTTCAACCCAATGCCGAGGTGGAATTGATTACCGATTAAATGGTTGCCGAGCACTAGAGTTAAACTGATCATTGATTGATACTATGAACACAAACTATTACGCCGTACTGATGGCGGGAGGTGTGGGATCTCGGTTTTGGCCGGTGAGCACGTCTACCTATCCCAAACAATTCCATGATATGTTGGGTACCGGGGACACCCTTATTCAAAAGACCTTTAAACGTCTCAATACTTTTGTGCCCAAGGAGAATATCCTTGTTCTTACCAATGAAACATATAACGATCTAGTACTGGAGCAATTGCCCTTGGTAAAGCAGGAGCAAGTGGTATTGGAACCGGCTATGCGCAATACGGCGCCTTGTATATTGTATGCCGCATTAAAGATTCAAAAGATGAATCCTGATGCCGTAATGGTGGTAGCCCCCAGTGATCATTGGATCGAGGATGAAGAGGCCTTCGCAGAGGATGTAGTTGCATGTTTTGATAAGTGTGAAAAAGAAGCGGTATTATGTACGCTTGGAATCGTGCCTACCTTTCCCAATACGGGATTTGGTTATATTGAATATGAAAAAGAAGCGGGAGGGAAATTAAAAAGAGTCCATCAATTCCGGGAAAAACCAGATTATAAAACGGCTAAGGAATTCTTGGCCCAAGGGAATTTTCTATGGAACGCAGGCATTTTTATCTGGAGTGTAGATACCATAATCAAGGCTTTTCAGGAGTACCAACCTACACAATATAAACTGTTTTCCGAAGGCATATCCTGTTATAACACCACCGATGAAAAGAGTTTTATTGCCAAGAATTATGTAAAAGCTGAAAATATCTCCATTGATTATGCTATTTTAGAGCGTTCCAAAGCTATTTATGTATTGCCGGCCTCATTTGATTGGAATGACTTAGGTACTTGGGGTTCCCTGTTCGACAAACTGGATAAGGACGAAAACAATAATGCCCTTGTAAATTGCCAAGTGATATGTGAGGACGCCTCGGGGAATATGATCCGCTCCCCAAAGGGAAAGATAGTGGTAGTTGACGGATTAAAGGAGTATATTATTGTAGATAAAGAGGAAGTGCTGTTAATTTATCCCAAATCCAAGGAACAGGACATCAAAAAGGTGTTGTCTAGAGTAAAGGATACTTTCGGGGATAAATATGCATAAAAATGAACGAGAACCTGAATCAGGAAAATAGTACCCCAATAGAAAAACCACAGGACAGTGGTGACGACGTAAAAAAGAATTTTCAAGGATTGCTGGGGAGTACCAAAAAATTCCTTCTCGAATTATTGGACATCCGTAGCAATACGGATCAGAGTGCTACAAAGGAGGCAATTATTGCGGATATACCTTTTAAAGGGCACACTTCATGGATTTTGATCTGTTCCATTTTCATTGCTTCGGTGGGCCTTAACGCCAATTCCACTGCTGTGGTCATTGGAGCTATGTTAATCTCCCCTTTAATGGGCCCTATTTTGGGTATTGGAATGTCCGTTGCCATCAACGATATTGACACTTTGAGGCGTTCGCTCAAGAATTTTGCGGTTATGGTGGTTCTGAGTGTCCTTACTGCATATCTTTTTTTTAGATTTTTTCCACTTCGCGATGAATCCTCTGAACTTCTGGCCCGAACTGCTCCTGATATCAGGGACGTTCTGATTGCTTTTTTTGGAGGTCTTGCTTTAGTGATTGCCCGGGCAAAGAAAGGAACTATTGCCTCGGTTATTTTTGGGGTTGCCATAGCCACGGCTTTGATGCCTCCTTTATGTACTGTCGGTTTTGGTTTGGCCATTGGCAATTGGCAATATGCCTGGGGCGCTATGTACCTGTTTATCATCAATACAATTTTTATTGCCCTGGCCACTTTTTTGGTACTTAAACTGTTGCGTTTTCCTATGGTTCGTTATGTAAATTCCAAAAGACGGAGATTGGTTGCCCGGGTTGCCTCCATTATTGCCATCTTGGTTATGGTACCAGCAGGGTTCACCTTTTATGATGTCTTCCAGGAATCATTATTTCGGAATCAGGCCAACCAGTTTATCAGCGAAAAAATAGCGCCGTACCAATTTTCAGGCGAAGGCCGTTTCTTGGAAGATTTCTCCGATATAGAATTCAACCATGGTGAAAACCCTTCCATAGAGCTGGTATTTATGGGCAATGAAACCGTGCCGGACAATATCATAGCGACTTGGAATTCCCAAAAGAACGAATTTTCAAAATTGCAGAACTGTGAACTACGCATTATCCAAGGTTCCAAAAATGATGAATTCGATCAATTGAAATATGTAAATGAGCTTTATGAATCCCAAAAGGAAGCCTTATTGGGTAAGGACGAAAAGATACAGTTGTTGGAATCGGAAGTCAACCGATTAAAACAGTCGGCTACGCAGCAGGTTCCCTTTCGCGAGATCAGTGCAGAGGCAAAAACCAACTATGAGAACCTGTCCACCATGGGCTTTTCGTACCTGATAACAACAGACTTTAGTAAAACGGATACTATCCCCATTTTTGAAGTAAAATGGAAACAAGGGGTTTCTTCCGGCCAAAAAACGAAGGACACAAAAAAGTTAACGGATTGGTTGAAACTTCGATTGAACAATACGAATATTCAGTTAAGGGAAGCCGCCCAAAATTGATTTTTACGGTTTTCGAAAAGATGGATCCCTCTTCTTGCAAAAATCTGTAAAAGATCAATTACGTTCCTCGATATACATCTGCCGCACTTTCTTAAAAAGTTCCGAGGAGTATACAAAATTGGTTACCGCTTCATTATCCGTCTTAAAAATCTCCTTATTGGTACCTTCCCATTCCTTAATGCCATTTTTCAGGAAGATTATTTTCTCCCCAATTTCCATAACGGAATTCATATCATGGGAGTTTATTACGGTGGTAATATTGTATTCTTGGGTAATCTCTTGGATAAGATTATCGATCAATATTGCCGTTTTGGGATCAAGACCGGAATTGGGCTCGTCACAGAATAGGTATTTGGGATTCATGACAATGGCTCGGGCAATAGCTACCCTTTTTTGCATTCCACCCGAAATTTCGGAAGGATATTTTTGATGGGCATCGATGAGATTCACCCGCTTTAGCACAAAATCCACACGATCTTGCATTTCGGAAACGGACTGTTTCGTAAACATTTCCAAAGGAAACCGTACATTACCTTCCACGGTCATGGAATCAAAAAGGGCACTTCCCTGGAATACCATCCCCATTTCCTGCCTTAGATTCCGTTGTTCACTGATCGATAATTCGGAATATATCTTACCGTCATAGCTTATGGTACCTTCCTCGGGGACGAACAGCCCCAACAGACATTTAAT
This sequence comes from Ulvibacterium sp., assembly GCF_965228935.1. GTDB lineage: Bacteria > Bacteroidota > Bacteroidia > Flavobacteriales > Flavobacteriaceae > Ulvibacterium. The sequence continues at coordinate 2,373,899 of NZ_OZ245846.1, forward strand.
AAAAACGGTTTTACCGGAACCACTTTGGCCTATAATAAGATTGGTCTTTCCCTTATCAAAGCATGTGGTAATCCCCTTCAGCACATGGGCGTCGCCAAATGACTTATATATATTGTCCACTTCAATCATTAGCCCAGTAAGAGTTGTGTTAGGATATAATTCAGGATTATGATGACCACACTGGTCCATACGAAGGAGGTGGTGGCCGCTTTACCCACTTCCAAGGCACCGCCTTTCATGTAAAATCCATGGAATGAGGGTATCGTAGCCAATATAAAGGCAAACACCAAGGTTTTGATAAAGGAATAGGTAACATGGAAGGGTCTAAAATCCAGTTGGAGACCTTCCACGAAATCCGCACTGGTACTAAACCCTCCGAAAACTCCGGCTACCCAACCCCCTAAAATCCCTATGTACATGGATATGGCTATGATAAATGGATAAAACAACATGGCAATAATCTTGGGAAATACCAGATAATTCAGTGCATTGACACCCATTACCTCCAAAGCATCGATCTGTTCGGTTACCCGCATCGTACCAATACTTGAGGTGATATAGGAGCCCACTTTCCCGGCCATGATTATGGAGCAGAAAGTAGGGGCAAATTCCAAGATAATGGACTGTCTGGTAGCAAAACCCACCAAGTACTTGGGAATAATCTCACTTGTAATGTTCAAGGCCGTTTGTATGGCGACAACCCCACCAATAAAAAACGAGATAAAAATAAGGATACCCAAAGATCCATAGATAAGTTCGTCTATTTCCTTTAAGATCAACGACTTCATTATGCTCCACTTTGTCGGCTTTTTAAAAACCTCCTTTACCATAATCGCATAACTGCCGATCGATGCTATATAATTCATGGATTAAAAATAGACTTCTCGCGGTAAAAATAACAATAAAGGAGTTCATTTCACCTGTATTTAAAGTTTTAAGGGGTATTTTACATACTTTTGCTTTTTGAAAAATACGGGTATGCTTCTGAAAAAAAACCTTCCCTTTTTATGTATCCTTTTGGTAATTTTTATATCTACTACTGCTCTGGGCCAAAGAAGATCCAAAGTAGCTCCTAAGCAAAAACAACAGTTGGAGTTGCGGACTTCCCCAAGACTTGTAGTGGGTATCGTGGTGGATCAGATGCGCTACGATTATCTTACCCGATTTTGGAACCATTTTGAGGAAGGTGGTTTTAAACGAATGATAGGGGAAGGGTTCAACTGTAAGAACAACCATTTCAACTATGCACCAACGAGTACCGGACCAGGGCATACATCGGTTTATACAGGAACTACTCCCTCGACCCATGGTATTATAGGAAATGATTGGTACAATAAGGAATCCGGATCATATGTATATTGTGCGGGCGATGCCAATTATGCTTCCGTTGGGACCACATCCGATGCTGGACAAATGTCCCCTCACCGAATGAACGTCAGTACGATAACGGATGAACTGCGTTTACATACCCAAATGCGCGGAAAGACCATTGCCGTTGCCTTAAAGGATAGGGGTGCCGTACTCCCCGGTGGCCATACGGCAAGTGCCGCTTATTGGTTTCACGGTGGCGATGAGGGCAAATGGATCAGTAGTTCATATTATATGTCTCAACTTCCAAAATGGGTAAATGATTTCAATGCGTCCGGGAAGGCACAAGACTACAAAAGGGCTTGGACCACTTTAAAGGACATAAATCTATACTTGGAAAGTGGTCCGGATAATACGAATCACGAAGGCTTATTTGAGGATGAAACTGCCCCTATTTTCCCGCATAGTACACCAAATCTATTGGATAAGAACAAGGATTTTGAAATTATAAAGTCTACGCCCTATGGCAATAGCATTACGACAGATTTTGCCATAGAAGCCATGGTACAAGAGAATTTGGGAGGGGATACTATCACGGATTTTTTGGCGATCAGTTTTTCCAGTACCGATTATGTGGGACACAAATATGGAGTGAATTCCAAGGAGGTACAGGACACCTATTTACGGTTGGATCAGGATTTGATCCGACTTTTTAACGCTTTGGACGAGAATGTAGGGATAGGCGAATATACCATTTTTTTAACGGCAGATCACGGGGCCATCGATGTGCCTTCCTATTTGATAGATCAAAGGATTCCTGCCGGTTATTTGGGATGGGAGAGTTTAAGAGCGGACTTTGAGCAATTTTTAGAGTTTAACTATGGAACTAAGGACATCATAAAAAACTTTTCCAACAATCAGTTTTTTTTGGACCATAAAATTATTGCCAATTTGGATTTGGATCTGAAGGAGGTTCAAGAGAGCATTGCCCAGGAATTATTGGGATATACACCTATTGACCGGGTATACACCGGCTATCAAATGTGGCAGAATGAATATACCTTGGGGATTCCCTATATTTTGCAAAATGGGTATCATCAAAAACGATCAGGGGATATCCTCATAGTATTAAAGCCAGGACACATCGGTTCCCCAAGAAAGGGCTCTACCCATGGTTCCCCACAGATTTACGATACCCATGTACCTTTGTTGTTCTACGGCAAGGGAATTAAAAAGGGCAGTACTGTAAAACGAACGGAAATCTCCGATATAGCGCCCACTTTGTCCGTTTTACTTGGAATCGCCTTCCCTAATGGCAGTACAGGAAAACCTATCGTTGAGGTTTTAGAGTAATCGGTCTTAAAAATGAAGGATAGTCCAATAGGTATTTTTGATTCTGGGGTCGGGGGGACTTCCATTTGGAAAGAAATTCAAAAACTGCTCTCCAATGAGGATACCCTCTACCTGGCCGACAGTAAAAATGCCCCCTACGGAGAAAAGTCCAGGGAAGAAATCGTTCGCTTAAGCCAAAAAAATACGGAATTCTTGTTGCAAAGGGGATGTAAATTGATTGTGGTAGCTTGCAATACGGCTACTACAAATGCGATTACCGATTTAAGGGAAAATTACAACGTTCCGTTTATCGGTATTGAACCGGCCATAAAACCGGCGGCCTTGAACTCAAAATCCAAAACAGTGGGTGTTTTGGCCACAAAAGGAACATTGGCCAGTAGTCTTTTCCATAGTACTTCGGAGAACCATGCCTATGGTATACAGGTAATGGAACAAGAGGGTACCGGATTGGTGGAGCTGATAGAAAAGGGAGAACTTGAATCTGAGAAAACCAGGGGTTTGCTCAAGAAATACCTCGATCCTATGTTGACCAAGGGAATCGATTATTTGGTGCTAGGTTGTAGCCACTACCCCTATCTGATTCCGCTTTTAAAGGAATTGCTTCCACAACAGGTGAGGATAATCGATTCCGGGGAGGCTGTGGCCCGGCAGACCAAGTCCATTTTATTGGAACATAACTTACTAAATCCCGAAATTGGCCGGGCAAAGCATCAATTTTACAGTAATACGGACGAAACTATCCTAAAAGATTTGCTCTATAACGTGAATGCTGAAATTGAGGTTTCCTATTTGGATTTTTGAAAAGACTTTGGCCTTTTTAATGACCCAGGTCGATTGGATTGTTGTAAAATGCGGTCCATAGAAAACCTACCTCCACCAAGTACTATTAATCCTGCACATATAATGAGAACCAGTAAATGGTACTCATAACCTTCCATGCCCGCATCATACTGTCCATTCCAGTTCATTTGGAACCCAACGGCACCGTGTACCGTGACAATCATACCCACGAACAGACCGAATATGGCAATTGCATTGAGTCTGGTGGCAAACCCAAGGATGAGCATCGCCGCACTAGCGGTCTCAATAAAAACCGTTGCATAGGCCACAATGACAGGTAAACCCATATATCCTGTGATAAAGTCGTTGAATTCTGGAAATCCGCTCCCCAATTTAGAGGTTCCGTGGGTAATGATAATGATACCCAAAGCCACACGCATAATCGATGATGCCGGGTTGTTATCTGTATTGAATAATAGTTTTTTCATCTTGGTTTTTTTAGGGTTAATACAATTTTCCTTTCTTTTAGAACTATAACTTCAAAAGAACCGCTAGCAAGGTTTATCATTTGAAGGTTACCTGGAATCAAAATTCTAGTCGTAAAAAAACTCCTGGGTCAATTTCAAAATCCCAACCATTACCAAATTGATAGGTATTCAACCCAAGGCCAAACTGGAACTTTTTTAGGCCAGCTCCAACCCTAAGGCGTTGGAATGTAAACAGGTGTGAATCACTATTAAAATTGGTCGAGTTCTGTAACTGGCCGAAGAAGTTCAGTTTTTCGTTCAGGGGAAACCTGTATTGGGCCAACAAATACCATTCATAGAACGGGGCATCCCGAATCTCTGTCGTAATATTCGTTGTGATTAGAAAGCGCTCCCCGGTATTGGCCCATTGGATTCCGGCAAGGGCACTGGCACGACCATCAAAAACACGACCGCCCGAGACCGGTCCAAAACCCTTCCAGACATCATAGCCAATAATTGTATATGAAACGAATTCAGCTTCCTCGGTATCATATTCTATGACCGCATCGTTCAGACTGAATATGGTAAACTTGTAATCCCGGGAAAGGGGCTTGAAGAACCATGCCTCAATAATCAGTTCATCGGTACCGGCAAAGGTTTCGATGGTCGTTTGAGCAGTGCTGTTTGTTATAATGGCTATAACGGGTAAGGCAAAAACACAAAAGGTGCGTTTCATGGTATTTTAGTTTGTCGAGACAAAAATAAATGACCATTAAGCCTATTTTTATATCATATTTTTGGTAAAAAGGGTAAATATTAAGGTAATTTGCGATAGGTCTTGGGAGTAATACCTGTGTTTTTCTTAAAGTATTTATTGAAATTGGTGGCCTCTGTAAAACCTAGGGAGTCTGCAATCGTTCCAATGGAGCTATCGGTCTGTGTTAGGAGACTCTTGGCCTTCAATATCACATATTCCTTTATAATACCATGGGCGGTTTTACCCGTGGCCTGTTTTACGGCCTCAGAAAGATATGCGGTGCTGATATGTAATTGTTCCGCAAAGTGAGGGATTTTTAGATCATATCTGGCTTGGTGCTTCAAAAGATCCTCGAATCTGAAGGCAATTTCTTGGGCTCTGCTGGTAAATCCCAAATTATCAGGGGTCTGAAAAAACTCTCTTATTTTCTCAAGAATAATGGTCAAGTATGCTGCGATAATGGTCTGATGACCTTTCTGCCCTCCATCATTGTACTCCTTATGAAGTGTTTGCATCAAATGAACAATGGTATTTTGTTGTTCATCGTTCAAAAACAACATAGGTGAGGTGTGCAGATTAAGGAAGGGATACCGTTTGTAAAAGTCAATCTTGTTCAAGCTGCCACCCATGATTTGAGGCTTAAAAAGAATCATGTAGCCCAATGAGTCTTCTTGGAAACGGTTAATACTCCATGAAGTGATCTGATAAGGGGAAGTAAAGGAAATGGATGCCTTTATTGGTTTGAATTGGGAAACACCTATTTTTATGTCCGCATCATGTCCGATACCAAAGGTTAATTCGAAAAAATCCTGTTGATAGGGGCCAAAAGAGAGGGGCTTGTTCTCGAAGTGGTCCTCGATCCGGAAAATGAAGATATTCTCATTGTTCAGTTTTGGGGTGATGCCCCAATCCAAAAGAAGATCTCGTATGTTAGGGTACAGTTTCAAAAAGCACGGTCCGTATTACAGACTATTTTGTGATAGCCAATATGAGTAAAGGTAACCCCTTTTGTATGTATTGAAACCCACAATGGGTTGGGGATGACACAATAGATAGGTCCTTGAATAAGGAACTGCTAAAAAACACCTTTTCCAAGGCATAATATAGTAGATAACCCAACCCCTGGCCTCTACTAGTTTTCTCGCCAATTAACCTCCTATTGGAAAATCGATACTGAACCTGTTTTTTATCAAAAGCTTAAAAAATGACAGTCTCATAATTGGGAATACTGCAAACTAAAGAGTCCTAACATAAGTTAAATACGTAAAATCAAACTTGTGTTTGGTATCCTTGGGATGATATTCCTCCCCGATCAATTTCCAAGTACCTTCATCGATTTCCGGGAAAAAAGTGTCTGCCTCGGGAAAAGCGGTGTGGATCAGGGTCAATTCTATCTTGTTAGCAAATTGTTCCCCCTGTTTATAGATTTCCCCTCCCCCAATAATGAAGGATAGCGTGTCATCTTTTACCATATTTATGGCCTCCTCCATACTATGTGCCGTAATACAATCCTCGTGCGGTATCTTGTAATCTTTGTCCCTAGTGACAATGATATGCAATCGATTGGGCAGGGGTTTGGGAAAACTCTCAAAAGTCTTTCGCCCCATAATTATCTTATGTCCGGAAGTAAGGTTCTTGAAGCGCTTAAAATCATCCGGAAGGTGCCATAACAAGTCGTTGTCCTTTCCCAGGGCCCTATTTTCACCCATCGCTGCAATCATGGCAATGGTATTCACAATTCTTTTTTTTTATTGATTTTGGAAAGTGGAAAATCTGTTTCAATTTCCCTTTGTAGTTCCGCTATCCGTTCTTTCTGTTTGGCGACTAATTTTTCCCGTTGTTTTCGCTCCCAATCCCTTCCCATAAACCTTTGGGTCACAAAGACATTGAAAACATGTAGGGCAAACAAAAATGCCCAAAGGGTGATGGCCCATAAAAACCAATCATATTCCTCCCAATATTTTAGGATCTTATTGATCAGGATCAAAAAAACACTTCCGATCAAAAAAACCACAAAATGGGTATACAACCGCTTCTTTTGTTTTATACGTCTCTGTGCCGTTTCCAAAAGCTCGTGCTGTTCCTGGTCCAAACGTCCATCTTTTTTATTTTTGGAGAACATGCGAATAGCTATCTTTAAAGGCAAAGATACGGTAATTGTCGTGTATCTGAAGTTATTGGCTATGGAGAACATACGGAAGGAATTTCCCATATTGGATACTTGTGTTTACCTAAATACGGCCACATCTGGGCTGTTATCCAGGAGCCTGCTGGATTGGAGACAACAACATGACCGGGCTTTTTTTGAGGAAGGAAGTGGAATGAAGATAAGGGCCATAATGGACCTTCTTCCGGAAACGCGCAATACGGTTGCACGTTTTTTCAATTGTAAGATGGGCAATGTCGCATTGACACCTAGTTTTTCTTTGGGGATGAACTTGCTTTTGGATGGATTGGATAAAAAGCATAAAGTGTTGCTTTTGAAAGAGGACTATCCCTCTGTAAACTGGCCTTTTGAACAAAGAGGATTCCCCATTGATTATGTTAAGATAGATGAGCATTTGGAAGAGAGGATCTATACAGAGGTAAAATCCAAAAAGATTTCGGTACTGGCCTTAAGTATTGTTCAATGGTTAAATGGAATTCAAATCGATTTGGATTTTTTGAAAGACCTAAAAAAGAAATTCCCCGACCTCTATATCATTGCCGATGGCACACAGTTTTTGGGCATAAGGGATTTCGATTTTGAAGCATCGGCAATCGATGTATTGGGCACAAGTACCTATAAGTGGTTGTTATCGGGATATGGAAACGGTTTCTTCCTGTTCAAGGATGCGGCCAAGGAACGGTTTTCAGTGAGTTCCATAGGATTCAATTCCGTGAATGGTGATCTATCCAAGAAGCAAAACATAAAATTTGTAAAACATCTGGAACCTGGTCATTTGGATACCTTCAATTTTGGGAGTTTAAAGTTTTCCTTAGAATCCATGAAGAACATTGGAGGGGATACTATTGAAGATCGGAATCTACAACTTCGAAAAAAGGCAATGCTGGAACTTGGTAGTTTGGGATTGCTAAAGGAATTTGTACTTCAGAGGAAAGATCATGGGAATATCCTTAACATTTCAGGGGATGAAAAGTGCTTTCAAGAATTGACGAATAACAATATCGTTTGTGCACAAAGAGGAAACGGAATCCGTTTGAGCTTTCACTATTACAACAACGAAAACGATATAGATACGCTCATAAATGTCTTAAAAACAAGAGTATAGGATTTGTTCTTCTAAAAATTCGTTGTCCTTTTTTATAGAACCTAGTTAAAAAATATTAAAATATTAAGAAAATGATAAAAATGATTTTGATCATTGTAAATGAGCATTTTATTGCTTTAGTTTTGCGCCAAATTTAAAAACAGATTATCATGGCAATTGCAAAACAATACCTAAAGACTAAGCCTGTATGTAAGGTTACCTTTACCGTACCGGCGGAAGATGCTAAAAAAGTAGCTGTTGTTGGAGATTTCAACAACTGGAACCCTAAAGGGAGTACATTAAAAAAATTGAAAAACGGTACCTTTAAGGGTACTTTTGATTTACCAAAGGAAAACTCTTATGAATTTAAATATTTGGTAGATGGCAATTACGTAAACGAAACCGAGGCTGATCGTTACCAATGGAACGACTTTGCCGGATCTGAGAATCCCGTATTGGAAGTTTAGTAGGAAAATGAGTTACGAAGGGCAGGGAAGACATTTTGCTTTTCCCTGCCTTTTTTATTCTGTAACGGTGACACCTTTCCAAAAGGCCACATGACCTTTTATGGATTTGGCCAGTTCGCTTACTTCGGGGTAGTACCAAGCGGCATCTTTGTTTTCCGATCCATCAACCTCTATGGTATAGTAGGAAGCTTGGCCTTTCCAGGGACAAGTGGTATGGGTTTCGCTTTCCATAAAGAATTCCTTTTTTATACTTTGTGGAGGGAAATAGTGATTATTCTCCACTACAATGGTATCATCACTTTCCGCGATTACGGTATCATTCCAAATAGCTTTCACGATAGTTCCTTTTTAAATAAATAGTCTTTATAAAGATTGCCCTGGTCGCTGAATTGTGTTACGATTTGTAGCCCTGCCTTTTTGGCCAGCCATTGAACGACCTCGTCATCATATTTTTGCGATATCTCCGTATGGATGGTTTCCCAAGGCCTGAAATCGACTTTTAAGTCCAATTTTTCAATACATACGGATTGCTGTTCTTTGGAGACCAAATAACTCTTGGCAGTACCTGTCTCCGGGTCGTACACTTCCCAATGCAAAAACTTCTCCAAATCAAAGTCTGCCTTTAACTCCCGGTTTATACGGGCCAAAATATTCTTGTTAAAGGCTTCTGTAATTCCAGTCTTGTCGTTATAGGCGTCCAGGACGGTTTGCGGGTTCTTTTTTTGGTCAAAACCGACAAAAAAAAGATCATCACCATTCATCAAATCCTGGATACTTTTTAAAAAATCGACGGCTTGGGGATGCAAGAGATTACCAATATTGGAACCTAAAAAAAGAATGACCTTCCTTGCCCCGTTATCGGAATGTATGTCCGCCAAGGTCTCGAAATAAGTTCCTTGCCTCGGCTCTATATGAAGATCGGGCAGTTCCTCATGCAAAGATTTTTCAAGCTGGTCCAGAGCGTTTTGGCTAATATCAATAGGCTTGTAGGTGAAACTAACGTTTTCCGAAACCAAATGCTTTAGCAGGATCTTGGTCTTTTTCCCGTCACCGGCTCCCAGTTCAATAAGGCTAAACTTACCTTTTCCCGAAGAAAACCATTGCGCAATTTTATCCTTATAATTATCCAGAATTTCAAATTCGGAGTTCGTCAAATAATATTCGGGCAGGTTCATGATATCCTGGAACAACTTATCTCCCCGGGCATCGTAAAAATATTTGGAAGATAAGTGTTTTGGGAAATCGGTAAGACCTTGATGGACCTCCTCTTCAAATAATGTCTCAAAAATAGTACCCGTTCGTTCTTGCATGTAGCCTAAGTCGAAATAATAGGGAATACCCTACATTGAAGTTAAAAGATTATTTTGCCAACCGTAGACCGGTAAATTGCCACCGTAGTTGCGGATGGAAAAAATTGCGATATGTAGGTCGCGTATGTTTTTTTGGAGTAGCAATCGAACCTCCACGAAGCACCTTTTGGTTCACCATGAATTTACCGTTGTACTCGCCCAAGGCACCGTCTGCTTTCTTATAATTTGGGTAGGGGAGATAGGCACTTTCCGTCCATTCCCAACGGCTACCCCAGGGAAAATATTCCTGGGCAACTTCCCATTCAAACTCCGTGGGCAGTCTGCAGCCCTTGAATTGAGCAAAGGCAAAGGCCTCAAAATAGGATATATGGGTCAAAGGGGCATTCGGATCTACTTTTTGTAGCCCATTAAGGGTATACTGATGCCATTCATCATCTACTTTATGCCAATACAGGGGGGCGGAAATAGTATTCTGGTTTACCCAGTCCCAGCCTTCCGCATGCCAGAGGTCAAATTTTTTATATCCCCCGGCCTCCATGAATTCCAAGTACTCGGAATTGGAGGTCAATACGTTGGATATCTGGAACGGATGCAAGTATACCTTGTGCCTCCCCAATTCATTGTCATAGCAGAATTCATCTGAATTGTGGCCTATTTCGTAAATTCCCTCTTCAATGGAAATCCATTCCCTTGGGTGTGCCTCTGCCACATGTTCTTTCAAATGGGCCGAGTATACCGGAAGCAGTGGGTTGTTTCCCAAAATGTATTTGATATCGGTCAATAGGAGTTCTTGATGTTGTTTTTCATGGTGGATTCCGATTTCAAGTAAATTATATAATTCCTGACCCTGATTTTCTTCGAATAGATTTTTTATGGCCTTGGTCACATAACTGCGATAGGTATATACTTTCTCCACGGACGGCCTTGAAAGGTTGCCCCTGTCCGAGCGGACTACCCGTTTTCCCACGGTTTCATAGTAGCTATTGAAGACAAACGCGAAATCTTCATCAAAAATCTGGTAATCCTTGGCATAAGGTTTTAGGATAAACTCCTCAAAGAACCAGGTAGAGTGCCCCAAATGCCATTTAGGCGGGGAGACGTCCACAACGGGTTGTACCACGTAATCCTCGATTTCAAGAGGTGCACAGAGGGTTTCGGTATACTTTCGGGTTTCCAGAAAAAAATCCAGGAGGGAATCGGTAAGTAGCATAGCATTTAAAATACCCCTAAAGATACAGAAAATACATACTCCCGATTAATTAAAAGGGAATTTAGTTTGGAGTCATTCGATTCTGAATGTAATCGGAAATGAGAAAGGGAATTTGACGGGTTCCCCGTTCAATTTTCCCGGGATCAAAACGGGTAGAAAGCTTACAATTCTTCTGGCTTCTTGTTCCAAAAGTTTATGGGGGCCTTTGGTCCGGACATTTTCGATGATTCCATTCTTATTTATAATAAACATAATATCTACCCTACCTTGGATACCGGAATTATATGCTTTTTGTGGATATGTGAAATGATTGCGTACGTGAGCTTGGATTCTTTCGTTGAAGCATTTGGGTGTTTGGAGGTTCTCCATTTCCGGACATCCCGGATATCTGGGGAACTCTTGTATAATGCCTCCCTCATACTCATCTTCTGGGTTTTCAATAGATAAAAACGATGCTTTCTTCGTTTTTTTTAAAAAAGAATAGTTCAAAAAATGTACAGATCTGTAGGGATCGGGTTTCCTATTTAGTACGTCAAATTGAGGTAGCTTTAGCAAAACAGCACTAAAATCATCTTTTATTTTTTTCCTGACCTTTTTATGGCTTATACTATTTTGGAAATACTTGGGGTTTACAATGCCCTCTTCATCGGTACCGAAACCTAAAGTTATTTTTAGCGTATCGATTCCTAAAACGACGGATTTGGCCTTTTTATTTAAAAGTGCAACTATTTTATCCTCTACTATGTTTTTCAAACACTCGTTCTTATCGGTGTTTGAGACACAGTCTGGGTATATCAACTGCTCCTGCGGAAAATAGTCCAAACCGTTATTATTTTGAGAAACGACGGAATGGGATATAACCAATGCACAAATTAGAAGGTGATTTTTTTTCATCTTGATTTTTAAACCGCTACAGCTCCCTTAATATGGGGATGTGGATCGTAATCCAGCAATGTGAAATCCTCAAAGGTAAAATCAAAGATGTCCTTAACCTCGGGATTCAATAGCATTTTGGGCAAGGGGCGCGGTTCCCGACTTAATTGGAGTGCCACCTGTTCCATATGATTGGTATAAATATGGGCGTCCCCAAACGTATGGACGAATTCGCCGGGTCCGTAACCGCAAACTTGGGCCATCATAAGGGTGAATAGGGCATAGGAAGCAATATTGAAGGGAACCCCCAAAAAAATATCGGCACTGCGTTGATAGAGCTGACAGGATAATTTTCCATCCGCTACATAGAATTGGAAGAAAGCATGACATGGGGGCAGGGCGGCCTTACCACGGGCCACATTTTCCGAGAACGATTTTGAAGTATCCGGCAATACACTGGGATTCCAGGCCGAGACCAACATTCGCCGGCTGTCCGGGTTGTTTTTTAAGGAATGGACAACCTCCTTGATCTGGTCAATTTCCTCATTGTTCCAATTGCGCCATTGGTGGCCGTAGACGGGTCCCAAGTCTCCATTTTCATCGGCCCATTCGTTCCAGATACGTACCCCGTTCTCTTGGAGATATCCAATATTGGTATCGCCCTTAAGAAACCAAAGAAGTTCGTGGACAATCGATTTCAAATGCAATTTTTTGGTAGTAACCATGGGAAAACCTTCGCCAAGGTCAAATCGCATCTGATAACCAAATACACTTAGAGTGCCAGTTCCTGTTCTATCCTGTTTTTGGTTGCCGTTCTCCAGAACGTACTTTAGTAAATCGTGGTATTGTTTCATAACGGGATAAAGATAAAGGGTAAAGGAAAAAGGGTCAAGCGCTGAGGTTCAGGTTTTATTATATTTTATCAACGATGCAATTCGTCCCTGCAATATTTGAATTTTTTCAATGATCTAGATTGATTCCTTTTCCCCAGCAAATTGTAAATCTCTACAAAGGATTATATGGGTTTCCAATTCGAACAAAGAACCTAAGCTTACTTGTGGAAAACGGATGAAATCTTTTTGGGGATATTTGGAACACCCTTCACCTTCTCTATCCCAAAATCATTCCGGCAATTGTAGCGGAAAGCAACGAGGCTATGGTACCTCCTATAAGCGCTTTCATCCCAAATTCCGAAAGTGTTTTGCGCTGTCCGGGTGCCAAGGATCCAATTCCGCCTATCTGGATGCCTATTGAAGCAAAATTGGCAAACCCACATAACATATAGGTGGCCATGATGATGGATTTATTATAGGTGAAATGTAGTGGGTTATTTGGGTTTTTTAGTTCGGCCAATTGTATGTAGCCCACAAATTCACTGGCAGCCAATTTTACGCCCAACAATTGTCCCATCAGGGCAAGATCTTCCTTGGCCACCCCTATAAGCCACATTAATGGGGCGAAAAGATAGCCCAATACCAGCTCTAAGGAAAGGTTTTCATAGGGGGTGCTTCGAGCGATCCGGCCATTAAGGTCACTGATGGTGCCCAATTTTAAAAGGCCATAGTTGATCATGGCAATGAACGCAACGAAAACCAGTAACATGGCGGCAACATTGGCGGCAAGTCGCAATCCTTCGGTGGTTCCTGTAGCCATGGCATCCAGGATATTGGAACCTATTTTTTGCTTGGAAATCTTTACATCCATGTTAATGGGTTCGGTTTGGGGCACCAGTATTTTGGAGATTACAATGGCTCCTGGGGCGGCCATTACCGATGCGGCGAGCAGATGTCTGGCGAATTCCAGACGCAACACTTCATCCGTACCCCCTAAAAAACCGATGTAGGCTGCCAAAACGCCTCCGGCAACGGTTGCCATTCCGCCAACCATCACCAGCAGGATTTCCGAGCGGTTCATTTTTTCCAGATACGCCTTGATCATTAAAGGCGATTCGGTTTGCCCTAAAAAAATATTGCCAGCAACACTAAGGCTTTCAGCCCCAGAAATTTTTAAGAGTTTGGTAAGTGCCCATGCCAACCCTTTCACCACTTTTTGAATAATCCCGAGATAAAACAAGACCGAGGTGAGTGCCGAAAAGAAAATAATGGTAGGTAAGATCATAATGGCAAAAGTGACCAACGGACTTTCAATTTCATTTGTTGTAAACGAACTGAATAGAAATCTAGTTCCGGCTTCGGTAAAAGTCAAAACCTTATTAAAGGCCTTTCCCAAGAAAGTAAAAATAGCTCGTATAAGGGGTACTTTTAATATTCCGATACCAATGAGAAACTGTGCCAATAATCCAAGACCTACCGTTTTCCAATTAATCGCCTTTTTATTGGAACTAAATAGAAAGGCAATGAGTACAAGTGCCAGCATCCCCAGGATTCCCCGTAAAAAACCAGCAAATGTGAATCCCTGACTGGGAATAATATCTACGGTTTCCCCGGATATTGTATCATTTAAAAGGGTTGTATCCAGAATCGGAACGATGGTATCTTGAGCAGTGAGGTGTTGGGTGAGAAAAGGGAAAATAAAAAGACAAATAAACAGAAGTACCCAACGACTTTTTCTCATAGAAGGGATTTATCTGTTCCGTTTGGAAATTTCGTCCCGTAGCTTGGCGGCCTTTTCATAGTCCTCGTTGGCTACTGCCTTGTCCAGCTCTTTATGCAGTTCTTCCAAGCTGAGTTCTTTATAGGCCTCGGAGGCTCCCGAGTCAATCTCCACGGTCTCTCCTTCCTGAAGGATTTCATCTACCATAATGCTGTCATCATTCTCATCCTTATCCTTGTCCTTGGATGAGAATTTCAAGAAAATACCCGCTTTATCCAAAATGGTCTTATAGGTAAATATGGGCGCATTGAATCGTAGTGCAAGTGCAATGGCATCACTGGTACGCGCATCTATGATTTCCTCGATTTTATCGCGCTCACAAATAATACTGGAGTAGAATACACCGTCAACCAACTTGTGTATTATGACCTGTTTGACTACAATATCAAATCGATCGGCAAAATTTTTGAAAAGATCATGTGTAAGGGGTCTTGGGGGTTTTATTTCCTTTTCCAAGGCTATGGCTATGGATTGTGCCTCAAAGGCACCGATGACAATGGGCAGTTTGCGATCGCCTTCAACCTCGTTCAAAATGAGGGCGTAGGCCCCGTTTTGTGTTTGGCTATAGGATATTCCCTTTATTTTTAAACGAACTAGACTCATAATCGTCATTAAGCCATAAAAGGCTGTTCAAACAAAGGGACAACCTAGTTTTGAACAGCCCTTTAAGGGTCACAAATTAACAAAAATTAAGTGTTTAGCGCCTTAAAATCCTTTAATTTTTCGATGAGTTTGGGAACTACCTCAAAGGCATCCCCGACTATTCCATAGTCCGCGGCCCTAAAAAATGGAGCTTCTGGATCCGTATTGATGACCACTTTGGTCTTGGAGGCACTAACTCCTGCCAAATGTTGAATGGCCCCCGAAATTCCGATGGCAATGTATAAATTGCTGGCTACCGGCTTGCCTGTTTGTCCCACATGTTCGCTATGGGGCCTCCATCCCAAGTCGGACACGGGTTTGGAGCACGCCGTTGCGGCGCCAAGAACTTCGGCCAATTCCTCTATCATTCCCCAATTTTCGGGACCTTTTAGCCCCCTACCACCGGAAACCACAATATCCGCATCCGCTATAGTTGCTTTTCCAACTACCTTATCCACTTCGATGGGTTTTACCGAAAAGCTTGAGTCGTCCAGATTGGGATCAAAATTCTCTATTTCAATGGCCATTTTATTTTCATGCTGACCGAAGGCATTATTGGATACGCCAACTATTTTGATATCGGTCTTGATTTCAGTATGGGCAAAGCCTTTGTTGCTAAAGGCTGTCCTTTTTACGGTAAAAGGCTCCATATTTTCAGGGGCGGCCACCACATTGGGGACATACCCTGCTTTAAGTTTGGCCGCCAATATGGGGGCCATAAACTTGGTATCTGCACTGGAGCTAACAATTAGCACCTTGGCCTCTTCCTTTTCAACAGCTTGGGCAATAACGTTCGCAAATGCCTTTGCATTGAATGTGTGGAGCTGGTCATTGGAGACCTTCAATACCTTGGAAATTCCATATTCCCCCAAACGATCATCATCCTGGGCATTGAATGTAACGGCTATTGCCGAGGTGCCTAGTTGACCTGCTACCTCTTTTGCGTAAGAAGCCACTTCAAAGGCATTTTTTTTGAACTTTCCGTTTTCGGACTCGGTATATACTAAGACTGACATATTTTTTATCGAATTTCAATTCTCAAATTATAAATCTAATTAGTGAGGTTCGCCATTTAGATTACTTTGGCCTCATTGTGCAATAAATCTATCAATTCCTCAATTTTATCGGAATCCACCAGTTTCACGGCACCCTTGGGGGCAGGTCTTTCGAATTTGGCATCATCCGTACCTTGAATGGCATCTATCGGTTCTACCACGTTCAAAACCTTTTTTCTAGCCATCATAATACCCCGCATGTTAGGAATCCTAAGTTCGCTTTCCTCCACCAATCCCTTTTGTCCTCCCACTACCAAAGGTAGGCTTGTCGCCAACGTTTCTTTTCCGCCATCTATTTCCCGGATAGCGGTGACGGTCTCTCCCTCAATTTCCAAACCGATACAGGTATTTACAAAGTTTATATCCAGCAAGGTGGCGAGGATACCTGGGACCATGCCTCCATTGTAGTCGATGGATTCCCTACCGGCTATAATTAGGTCATATTGTCCATTTTTAACTACCTCCACCAATTGTTGCGCCACGAAAAGCCCATCCGTAGGAATGGCATTTACGCGTATTGCTTCGTCCGCACCTATGGCCAACGCCTTCCTTAGGGTAGGCTCTACGGAGACTTCCCCAACAGTGGCAACATGAACCGTTGCTCCTTGTTTTTCCTTGAACCACATGGCACGTGTTAACCCAAATTCATCATTCGGATTAATTACAAATTGAACCCCATTGGTATCAAATTTGGTGTCATCTTCCGTGAAGTTTATCTTGGAAGTAGTATCGGGAACATTACTTATACAGACTAAAATTTTCATTCGTAAAGGGCATTTTAAATGTGGGCACGAAGATACGTATTAATTTCCAAATTTACTATGCGCGCATAGTAAATTTTTGCTTCTTTTTTTGATTCCATCGTTCCTTGGTTTGCCATATATTTTCCTATTTTTGCTTGCATTTGAAATTTGACTTGATGAAAACATTACAGTTTAGGGAAGCTATTGCCGAGGCCATGTCCGAGGAGATGCGCAGGGATGAAACCATTTACTTAATGGGCGAGGAAGTTGCGGAATACAATGGTGCTTATAAGGCATCCAAGGGGATGTTGGATGAGTTTGGCCCTGAGCGGGTTATAGATACCCCTATTTCGGAGTTGGGCTTTGCCGGAGTGGGAGTCGGATCTGCCATGAATGGTAACCGACCGATCATTGAATTCATGACGTTCAATTTTGCATTGGTGGGAATAGACCAAATCGTCAATAATGCCGCAAAAATAAGGCAAATGTCCGGTGGACAGTTTAACTGCCCCATTGTTTTTAGGGGGCCTACGGCCTCTGCGGGCCAATTGGCGGCTACACATTCCCAGGCTTTTGAAAGCTGGTACGCCAACTGTCCCGGCCTTAAGGTGGTAGTCCCTTCCAACCCTAATGACGCGAAAGGATTGCTGAAATCGGCCATACGGGACGATGACCCTGTTATTTTTATGGAGTCGGAACAGATGTACGGGGACAAAGGGGAAGTTCCGGAAGGCGAATATACCATTCCCCTGGGGGTTGCGGATATTCGGAGGGAAGGAACCGATGTCACCATCGTCTCTTTTGGGAAAATCATAAAAGAAGCGGATAAGGCTGCTGATGAGCTTGCCAAAGAGAACATCAGTTGTGAAATCATTGATTTGAGGACCGTTAAACCCATGGATTCCGAAGCCATTTTTAAATCCGTAAAAAAGACCAATAGATTGGTAGTTCTCGAAGAGGCTTGGCCTTTTGGCAATGTGGCCACGGAAATTACCTATCAGGTGCAATCCAACATTTTTGATTACTTGGACGCTCCTATTGTAAAGATCAATACAGCGGACACTCCGGCACCGTACTCTCCCGTTTTATTGGAAGAATGGCTTCCTAATTACAAGGACGTCGTCCAGGCCGTTAAAAAAGTGTTATATAAATAAGGTAAACCATATTGTAAAGGTATATTAGCTTCCTCGACTAAAATCGGCGAAGCTTTTTTATTGGTACGCTATTTGATCAAGGAACAGTTGCGAATATTCCACTGCATGAAAAAAATCCTTTTCCTACTACTCTTTCTTTTTTCCTTTATCGCTATTTCACAAACCAAGGTCGGGGGTGTTGTTCTGGACGAATCCGGAAAACCTGTTGCATTTGCTAACGTGCTGTTTAAAAACTCTATGGAAGGTACCATTACCAATGACAATGGTCGTTTTTATATGGAATCCGATGGCAATCACGAAATTTTGACCGTATCCTTTATCGGCTACGATACACAGGAAATTCCATTGACTTCCAGCGTCAGTTACAATATGGAGGTGGTATTAAAGGAATCCACCGAACAATTGGATGAAGTGGTGGTCTATTCCGGGAAACAGTCGAAAAAAAATAATCCCGCCGTAGAGATTCTAAAGAAGATTTGGGCCAAAAAAAGGGAAAATGGTGTTCGAAAGTTTAAGCAATATCAATATGATAAATATGAAAAGGTAGAATTCGACCTTAATACCATAGATAGTGCCCTTATGAAGAGTAAAATTTTTAGGGGGCTGGAATTTGTCTTTAAAGATTTGGATACCTCTCGCATCACTGGTAAAACCTATCTCCCTATTTTTTTGAACGAAACATTTTCCAAGGTTCATGGCGATAATCTTTTGAACGAGGAAAAGGAAGTGGTGCTGGGAAATAAAAATTCGGGTTTTGATAACAATCAGGCCATCATCGCATTTGTAAAAGACCTATACCAGAACTATGATATATATGATAACTACCTCAAGTTTTTTGATAAGAGCTTTACCAGCCCCCTATCAAGAACTGGGGTGGATACCTATAATTATGTTCTTCGGGACAGTGCCTTTATAGAAGGGAAATGGTGTTACAATATAGTATACTATCCCCGAAGGAAGAACGAACTCACCTTTAAGGGAGATTTTTGGGTGAACGATTCTACCTATGCCATAAAGAACATCAATCTGGAGGTCACTAAAAGTGCCAATATCAATTGGGTGAAGGAAATTTACATTGAACAGGATTTTGATGTTGTAAACGATTCCGTATTCTTATTGAAACGGGATTATATGTTAAGCGACTTCAGCTTTCAGAAAAAAGAGGAATCTCGGGGAATCTATGGAAAACGGACAACGGTTTATGACAATTATGAATTCGATATTCCAAAACCAAAAAATTTCTATAAGGCAGAGGGGAATCCTTTCGACCCTCAGATTTTGGATCGCGACAGCATATTTTGGAAGAATAACAGGCTTGAGGCCCTTAATAAGGATGAAAAAGGCATCTATCAATTATTGGATACGTTGAAGACGGTTCCCAAGTTTAAGACCTATTATAATCTGGTGAGTGTGCTGGGATCGGGTTATATCGAAATTGATAAATGGAATCTGGATATCGGGGACGTATATAGCATTTTTGGTTTTAACGATGCGGAAGGGGTACGGTTAAGGGGAGGTGCCCGTACCTATTTTGGACAGAACGATCCATGGCGCTTGGAAGGGTATATGGCTTATGGTTTTACGGACAAAAAGGTAAAGCATGGATTCTCGGCCAAGTTTTTATTGGACAAGAAGAGTAGATTGATAATTTCGGGGGGAAATAGAAGGGATATTGAACAACTGGGCATTAGCCTTACCTCTACCAACGATGTTTTAGGTAGAAGTGTGGCGTCGTCAGCTATTTTTACGGTAGGAGCCAATGATAGGTTGACGAATATTAACCTGAGCACCTTTAATCTGGAGATGGAACCATTGACCAATTTTAGGATACGTCTGGGTAGCTCTTTTAGGACATTGAGTTCCGCATTGCCTGATGCCTTTAGCTTGGAATACGTGGATAACGAATCGCCAACAGGAATTTCATCGGAAATAAAACAATTTGATCTAAGTACCCTGCTTATTTACACCCCTGGGAAAAGGACCATAGGCTATGGGGTGGAGCGCAAGGACATCAATGATAACTATAGCACCTTGCTTTTGAACTATACCCGGGGAATCGATGGTTTTTTGGAGAGCGACTTCAATTACAGTAAAATTCAATTTTCGTATACCCAGCCCTGGCAATTGGGAGGGTTTGGAAGATTGTTCAGCACCATTGAGATAGGGAAGACCTTTGGAGAGGTTCCCTTAGGGTTATTAAACGTAGTGCCTGGTAACCAGACTTTGTTCTCCATATATAATACCTTTCCCAATTTGGATTTTTACGAGTTTGTGACCGATACCTATGCATCTGTTCATTTGGAGCATAATTTTAATGGACGGCTGTTTTCCAGAATACCCTTATTGAGAAAATGGAACTTAAGGGAAATTGTAGGGCTACGCGGAGTCTGGGGGGAGCTTTCCGATGAAAATATAGCCCTGAGCGCCCCAACGAACATCCCCCTGCTGGCACCCGATGAAAGAATTTACTATGAGTATTCCGTGGGAATAGGGAATATCTTCAAAATATTTCGGATCGACTTTAATTTTCGGGGAAATTATTTGGACAACCCCAATGCGCGACCTTTTAGCGTTACAGGGACTTTTGGGTTTAATTTCTGATTCCCTAACTTCAGTATTGCCCGCTACAGGGAAATCCATTTTCGTAGCTTTGTAAATCAAAAATAATGTTACTATGAAAGCCGAAGAAGTATCCTCTTTTGATGTATTGATCGAAATTCCCAAGGGAAGCCGAAATAAATATGAATATGATTTTGAGCTTAAAAAAATTCGATATGACCGAATGATATTTTCTTCAATGATGTATCCTGCGGATTATGGCTTTATTCCGGAAACCCTGGCTTTGGACGGGGATCCTTTGGATGTCTTGGTTTTGGTTACCGAACCTACTTTTCCCGGATGTGTCATGGAGGTAAAACCCATTGGAGTATTCCACATGACCGATGAGAAGGGCCCCGATGAAAAAGTTATTTGTGTCCCCATTTCCGACCCTATCGGGAACAAGACCAAGGATCTCAGTGATTTGAACCCCCACTTAATAAAGGAAATAGAACATTTTTTTAAGGTCTATAAAGATTTGGAGAAGAAAAAAGTAGATGTGGGTGGCTGGGGCAATGTGGATGAAGCCAAGGATATCGTGGCCAAATGCATCAATAGATTTACAAAAAGCGATGTTCCTACAAAGGAGGTCAGCATCAAATGAAAACTACACTTTATAACTCCTTAAATAATAGCAATATCCGGTAGGAGATATTGCTTTTTTATTCTGTTCTATTTTACTACTTTTGCCCCCGTTCTAAAAAAATTATAAACAACTAAACAAAATGGAATTAATCGTAAAGTTTTTACCTGTTTTTGGAGTACTGGCCCTATTGTTCGTATTCATTAAAAATATGTGGGTGTCCAAACAAGAAGTCGGCGATGCCAAAATGGCGCGGATCGCTAAAAATATTGCCGACGGAGCTATGTCCTTCTTAAAGGCGGAGTACAAAATTCTTTCGATTTTCGTTATAGCCGTTGCCGTACTTCTTTTCTTTAAAGGTAGCACCGAGGAAGGTTCCAACGGAATGGTCGCCGTATCCTTTATAGTCGGTGCCATCTGTTCAGCTTTGGCAGGATTTATAGGCATGCGGGTCGCGACAAAAGCAAATGTAAGAACTACACAGGCCGCCCGTACTTCTTTGGGAAAGGCCTTGGAGGTCGCTTTTGCCGGGGGATCTGTCATGGGATTGGGAGTCGTTGGTTTGGGTGTTTTGGGCCTTAGTGCCTTGTTTATGATTTATAGTGGACAAGGCTGGGAAATTGGTGAAGTCTTGAACGTACTTTCAGGATTCTCTTTGGGAGCCTCTTCAATTGCCCTGTTCGCCCGTGTGGGTGGCGGTATTTATACCAAGGCCGCGGACGTTGGCGCCGATTTGGTAGGAAAAGTGGAAGCCGGAATCCCGGAGGACCACCCGCTTAACCCTGCAACTATTGCGGATAACGTAGGGGATAATGTTGGTGACGTTGCAGGAATGGGCGCGGATCTTTTTGAATCCTATGTAGGTTCAATTATCGGTACCATGGTATTAGGGGCCGCATTTACGCAGATTCCCGCTTTTACCAATGCTTTTGATGGTTTGGGAGCTGTATATCTCCCATTGGTCCTGGCCGCGGTAGGAATTATAATGTCCATTGTTGGTTCGTTTTTTGTGAAGGTAAAGGACGGTGGAAATCCACAAACGGCCTTGAACATCGGGGAATTTGGTTCGGCCGGCCTTATGTTGGTGGCTTCCTATTTTATTATTACACAAATGCTTCCCGAAAGTTGGACTTTCGGAGGGGCCGAATATACATCCTTAGGTGTTTTCCTGGCAGTTCTTTCGGGATTAATTGCAGGTCTTGCTGTAGGCAAGGTAACGGAGTATTACACCGGGACGGGAACAAAGCCCGTAAGCGCCATTGTAAGACAATCCGATACGGGAGCGGCCACCAATATTATTTCCGGTCTGGGTGTGGGCATGATGTCTACCATGTTTCCCATTTTGTTGATTGCGGGAGCCATTTTGATATCACATCATTTTGCCGGATTGTACGGTATCGCAATAGCTGCTGTTGGAATGTTGGCCAATACGGGAATCCAATTGGCCGTTGACGCTTATGGACCAATTTCCGATAATGCCGGAGGAATTGCCGAAATGGCCGAATTACCGAGTGAAGTCCGTGAGCGTACCGATAAATTGGATGCTGTTGGAAATACAACAGCCGCTATTGGTAAGGGTTTCGCAATCGCATCAGCTGCATTGACGGCATTAGCCCTGTTCGCGGCCTTTATGCAAACGGCGAATGTAACCGCGATCGATGTTTCAAAACCGAACATCATGGCTGGTCTGTTGGTAGGAGGGATGCTACCTTTTGTATTCTCTGCTTTGTCCATGAATGCCGTTGGTCGTGCCGCTATGGCGATGATTGAAGAGGTACGCCGCCAGTTTAGGGATATCCCTCAATTAAAAGCCGCCTTGGAAGTAATGCGCGCCGTAAATTCCGATATGTCCAAAGCTACTTCGGAGCAGCGTGATGTTTTTGACAAAGCCGACGGCCTTGCCGAATACGAAAAGTGTGTCGCTATTTCTACGACCGCTTCCATTAAGGAAATGGTATTGCCCGGTCTTTTGGCTATTGCGGTTCCTGTTGCCGTAGGGTTCATTGGTGGGGCCGAAATGTTAGGCGGCCTCTTGGCCGGTGTTACTACAGCCGGGGTGTTGATGGCCATTTTTCAATCGAATGCCGGGGGCGCTTGGGACAACGCCAAGAAAATGATCGAAGAGCAAGGACGCAAGGGAACCGATGCCCATAAAGCGGCCGTTGTTGGGGATACGGTCGGTGACCCTTTTAAGGATACTTCCGGACCCTCCCTGAACATTCTTTTAAAGTTGATGTCCGTTGTGGCCCTGGTCATTGCGCCAAGTATTGCTTTGAATGTTAGTGGAATGGCCAGCAATACGGATGCCCAGGAAATAAAATTGGAAATGGATACAGAAAGTGCGGATGTGGCAGAAACAACTATTGCTTTCACTACTGTTGTAAATGGTGAAGAGGTTTTGGAGGAAAAAACGTTTACGGGAACCCAGACCGAGGTTAAGGCGCAATCGGGAGATTCGGAAAATGATATAGTGGAAACACGAGCAACAAATGTCGATGCCACTCAGGAAAAAGGCGATGTCGGAAAGTAAAAATAACTTTTCAAAATAAAAAAAGGCAAACCATTACGGTTTGCCTTTTTTGTTTGCCGTCATCGCAACTTAAAGGTTATAGGTATCACAAAGGGAACCTTTACAGGTGTACCCCGTTGTTTACCAGGAGTCATTTTGGGAAGTTTACCAATAATTCTGGCAGCCTCTGTCTCTAGAATTTTGTCCGGCCCTCTCATTTTTAAGTCTCCTATACTACCATCTTTCTGAATAACGAACATGGTATGGACTTTTCCTTCAATTCCCATTTCTTGGGCTAATTTTGGATATTGAAAGACTTTATTTATATGTTTTTGCATCATTTTTTGAAAACAGGCCCTTTTATCGGATGCGTTTTCGCATCCAGGAAAAACAGGAACATCTTCAATTAAAATAAAGGGAACCGAAACATCTTCTTCAACTTCGGCCACTTCAATCTCCTGTACTTGCATCACCGGGGTGTCCTGGGTTGTGTTATCGGACATGATTTCCGTTTCGATGATATCCACTTTGTTGTCGGCTATTTCAATTAACGGGGGAGCCACTGGTGGAGGAGGGGGTGGAGGTGTAAAATGTATTGTTAAGGGAACTTCTTCGATTAGCTCATCTTCTACGTTCATTCCCTCCAAGTCATAGTCGGTTTTATCATAACTCTTCCATTCCAAAGCGATATAGGTCAATAGTAAAATGAGGGTAAGACCGGCTACAAAAAACATTGCCCTGTTTTTGTTCAAATCGATTTTTGGGTTCTTTTTTGGTTTCATCATGTTGCCATTTAAAGTTTCCATAAATCTATTGCCCAAGAATCGCCCTCAAAAGGACTAATGAGTGAAAGCGACCTTTGATTGAGTAAAATGAATCATTGTTTCGAACCTAGAGGGATTTAATCCGAAAAAATGATACCTGATCCATTCCCCTGAGTATATTAAGGTTTTGATTGGAGAGATGGGCTATGACCTTACTATTTTTGAATGGGATGAACAGTTTTGGTCATAGGAAATCGAAATATCGTAAGCCCCAAAAAACAAAAGGAAATCGTAAATATCCTCGAAACATATCCAGATATCCGATTTATCCTGATCGGGATAGTGGAGAACGTGATGCCGATGTTTATATCAATATCGCCCAAAACAATCCGAACCGTTACAGCCACGATTTATCTTCGAAGCATACCCAACAGAAAATGAATGCTAAAGGGTAATGAATTATTCAAAAAACATAGGGATACCACAGGTGTGGCATAAAAATGAGGAGGCTATAATATACGCACGTCGGAAAGGATTGCCGCAATAGGTGATTCTAGAACAATCCGTTGATTTCTGCATCTATTTTATGGATCACTTGCCCCAAGTCCTCTGGCTTATCAACAAAATTAAGCTGGTCCACATTTATGATGAGCATATTTCCTTTCTCATAGCCATGAACCCATGCCTCATATCTTTCATTAAGTCGGCTGAGGTAGTCAATAGAAATGGAGTTCTCATATTCACGCCCCCTTTTATGTATCTGTTCCACCAAATTGGGAATGGAACTACGTAGGTAAATAAGGAGCTCCGGAGGTTGTACCAGACTTTCCATCAACTCGAAAAGACTTTGATAGTTGGTGAAATCGCGATTGGTCATTAAGCCCATTGCGTGAAGGTTGGGCGCAAAAATATAGGCGTCTTCATAAATGGTACGATCTTGGATTACTTTTTTACCACTTTCCCTGATTTTTAGAATTTGCCTGTACCTATGATTCAAAAAATAGATTTGGAGATTGAAGCTCCACCGTTCCATTTGAGTATAAAAATCGTCCAGATATGGATTGTCCACAACATCCTCAAAATGGGCTTCCCATTTATAATGTTTGGCCAATAATTTGGTCAAGGTAGTCTTCCCGGCACCTATGTTTCCTGCTACGGCAATGTGCATTTAAATTGCGATTTCGGTTAGGCTTTTTTAAAAAGTAACGCCTCACAATATACAAAGTATAAAAGGTTTGCAAAAGAAATCGTTGTTGAAATGCCTATTGAAATTGGCCATACTGCTAGTGTCGTAGTTCTGTATAGGTCTTCCTATCCCCAGTTTAATGATCTTTCTGATGTTTTTATACAATTCCATATTAGATTGCTATTTCAACAAAACAATTTTGCTATTTTTGCGGTTTCTAACAAAGAGGAAAGATTTGACTGATTGCAACCTCCAAATCCCAAACTTGTTTTAGGGGTAAAAATGCTAAAACAGAAGTACTTTTTCCGTACCCTATAGCATCTTAAACGTGGTTTACGTTAAATCCTTTCTCGTTTAACCCAATTTATAATGCCATACCTATTTACCTCAGAGTCCGTTAGCGAAGGTCATCCCGATAAGGTTGCAGATCAAATTAGTGATGCATTGTTGGATCATTTTTTGGCTTTTGACCCGGAAAGCAAGGTGGCTTGTGAAACACTGGTCACCACTGGCCAGGTAATTTTGGCGGGAGAAGTAAAAAGTCATACCTATTTGGATATGCAGAATATTGCGCGTGAGGTAATCAACACAATTGGTTATACCAAAGGAGAATACCAGTTCAGTGGGGATTCATGTGGTGTTATTTCCCTTATCCACGAGCAATCGCAAGAAATTAACCAAGGGGTTGATAGAGGAGCGAAGGAAGAGCAGGGTGCTGGAGACCAGGGGATGATGTTCGGCTATGCGACAAAGGAAACCGAAAATTATATGCCCCTCGCCTTGGACATTTCACATAAAATACTCCAGGTACTGGCCAATTTTCGTAGGGAGAACAAAGAAATTACGTATCTACGTCCCGATGCCAAGGCGCAGGTGACCATTGAATATTCGGATGAAAACGTGCCGCAACGGATAGATACTATTGTTGTTTCCACCCAACATGATGCCTTTGATACCGATGACGATAAGATGTTGGCGAAAATAAAGGATGATATCATCCAAATTGTGTTGCCCAAGGTCATTGAACAATTGCCGGAAGAGATACAGTCGCTGTTCGATGGACAAATACAATATCATATCAACCCAACCGGAAAGTTTGTCATCGGCGGACCACATGGGGATACCGGTTTAACGGGGAGAAAAATAATTGTGGATACCTATGGGGGAAAAGGAGCCCACGGGGGAGGTGCATTTAGTGGGAAGGATCCTAGCAAAGTAGATCGAAGTGCCGCCTATGCCGCTAGGCATGCTGCAAAAAATTTGGTCGCTGCCGGTGTGGCCGATGAAATTTTGGTGCAGGTAAGCTATGCCATCGGAGTAGTGGAACCTACTTCAATATTTGTGGATACGTATGGTACCGCAAATGTTGATCTTACGGATGGCGAAATCGCGGAAAAGGTATCCCAATTGTTCGACATGCGTCCTTTTGCCATAGAAGACCGCTTAAAACTAAGGAACCCGATTTATTTGGAGTCTGCAGCTTATGGACATATGGGAAAACAACCCAAAACAGTAACCAAAGTCTTTGAATCGCCTTATAATGGTAGGATAGAAAAGGAGGTGGAGCTCTTTACATGGGAAAAGCTAGATATGATTAAGGAGATAAAATCAGCTTTCAATTTGTAATTTTTATTTAAATATTAGGAAAATCCAAACGTCCCTCCTTATATTTGTGTTTCAAAAGTTCAAACACG
This sequence comes from Ulvibacterium sp., assembly GCF_965228935.1. Lineage (GTDB taxonomy): Bacteria > Bacteroidota > Bacteroidia > Flavobacteriales > Flavobacteriaceae > Ulvibacterium. Next base: position 2,401,216 of record NZ_OZ245846.1, read on the forward strand.
TATTGAAAAGTTATCAAGAAAGGTGGAGGGAATAGACCCTTTGAAGCCTTAGCAACCCTTTGTTCCCCGATTGCTATATCCAACAAAGAAGGTGCTAAATTCTACCTGTGCAGAACCCGTTTCGGCATCTTGGCAGATAACTCGAACGATTACTTCCGTAATTTTCTTTCTTCTTAACTCTTTGATTGTATTCGATTGCAAAATTGGCAATGGATTTTCGTGTTGTAATTTGTTCTTATTAATAACTAAAAAATTAGAATCATGAGCGATCAAAAGTTTTCTACCAATGCCTTACATGCCGGACATGACACAACTATCAATGGCGGTACCAGAGCTATTCCCATCTATCAAAGTACGGCCTACGTATTCAACGATACCGACCATGCAGCCAACCTTTTTGGCCTGGCGGAATTCGGGAACATTTATACAAGGATAAATAATCCGACCAACGATATTTTGGAACAGCGACTTGCCGCGTTGGAAGGTGGGGTTGCGGGCTTGGTAACGGCATCGGGTACGGCCGCTCTGGCCAATACCCTTCTGGTCCTATTAAAATCCGGAGATCATATTGTGGCTTCCAACAGCCTATACGGAGGCACCTACAATCTACTAAACGTAACCTTGCCGCGATTGGGCATCACCACTACCTTTGTGGATCCGTATGACCCGACCAATTTTGGAAAGGCTGTTCAAGATAATACAAGGGCCATTTTTGTGGAATCGCTTGGAAATCCAAAACTGGATGTGTTGGATTTAAAGGCGATTTCCTCCGAGGCAAAAAAGGCAAAAATTCCCTTTATCGTTGATAATACCGTGGCAACACCGGCCCTATTAAAACCCATTGAACACGGGGCCAATATCGTAATCCACTCATTGACAAAATACATCAACGGAAATGGAACGGCCTTGGGCGGTGCAATCATCGATGCCGGTACGTTTGATTGGGCCAATGGTAAATTTCCGGAGTTCACGGAACCTTCTCCGGGATATCACGGCTTAATTTATCATGATGCCGTAGGCCCCATTGCATTTATTATTAAGGCTCGGATAGAAGGACTGCGCGACTATGGCGGGGCCCTGAGTCCATTCAATGCCTTTCAAATATTGCAGGGATTGGAAACACTGACTGTGAGGATGGAAAAGCATAGTGAAAATGCCTTGGCCCTGGCCGAATGGTTAGAGGGCAGGAAGGAAGTAAGTTGGGTAAACTATCCAGGGCTTAAGTCGAGCAAATACCATTCCCTGGCGACGGATTACTTGCCCAATGGCCAAAGTGGGATAGTAACATTTGGTGTAAAAGGCGGGTTCGAATCGGCTAAAAAAGTGGTCGATGAGACAAAATTATTCTCTTTGTTGGCCAATATCGGGGACACCAAGTCCCTGGTTATCCATCCGGCAAGTACAACACATCAACAATTGGATGATGCCGCCCAGGAGTCCACCGGTGTAACCAAGGATTTAATACGTTTGTCCGTTGGATTGGAGGATTTGGACGATTTAAAGGCAGATTTGGAACAGGCCTTTGCCACAATTGACGAATCGGTCTTGGCTTAAAATAGAAAAGGATTGTAGCACCTTCATAATGTAGTGGGGGTGCTACAATTTATTATGAAGGAGTTTCCAAAATTCCAAAATAGAGACCCAAACAGTAACTAACTACCAAGGCTTTCATATGCTAAAGCATTTAAAGTTAAATACATTCACTACTCTTAGTGGTGTTTCGCAAGATATCCAATTGTCCTATCAGTTGTTCGGAAAACCACTGCACGATGCACCTGTTGTCCTCGTCAACCATGCATTGACCGGAAATTCCAATGTAACCGGGGATAGCGGTTGGTGGTCGGCCCTTATCGGCGAAGGGAAGTGCATAGATACGCTTAACTATACCATACTTTCATTCAACATTCCGGGGAATGGGTATGATGGATTTGTAATAGACAATTATAAGGATTTCGTGGCCGGAGATGTCGCCCGAATGTTTTTATTGGGGCTGGAACAACTTGAAGTCAAGAAATTGTACGCAATTATCGGTGGCTCTTTAGGTGGTGGTATCGCTTGGGAGATGGCGGCGATCGACCCTGGAATTACCGAACATTTGATTCCAGTGGCTTCCGACTGGAAATCGACCGATTGGCTTATTGCCAATTGTCAAATACAGGAGCAATTTTTGGTAAACTCCAAACAGCCCGTACACGACGCCCGTATGCATGCCATGCTTTGTTATCGTACCCCGGAGTCCTTTAAGGAACGGTTTCAACGGAGCACCAATGAAGAGCTTCAGGTTTTTAACGTGGAAAGCTGGTTGATGCACCATGGTAAGAAATTGCAGGAACGGTTTCAATTATCGGCCTATAAGTTGATGAACCAGTTGTTGAAGACCATAGATATCACCCGTAACGATGACAAGGCCTTCAAGGAACTGGAGAACAGTGAGACCAACATCCATATTATCGGTGTGGATTCCGATTTGTTCTTCACGGCCAAAGAGAATAAGGAAACGTTCAAGCGTTTGGCGCAGGCCAATAGTAATGTTACCTACGGGGAGGTACAGTCATTGCATGGTCATGATGCCTTTTTAATAGAGTTTGAGCAAATGCAAAAATTGCTCAACGGAATCTTTAGCAAGAACGGAAAATCAAAAAAAATCAAAATCCTCAAGTTTGGAGGCAAGTCCCTCAGTAATGGTGAAGGTTTGGGACGTGTGCTGGAGATTATCTCGTCCAAGGTAAAGGCCGGTGAAAATATTGCCGTTGTACTTTCTGCAAGGGAAAAAGCTACCGACCAGCTTGAGACCATTCTGGAGAAAGCGGCTGGTAATACCGATTATCAGGAAGATTTCGAAGCATTTGAAAAATACCAAAAACATACGTTTGCCAACGTAAATCTGTCCTCGGAATTTAAGGAATTGGCCAAGTTGTTCGAAGGAGTTTCGCTTCTAGGGGATTATAGTGCCAAAATCAAGGACGAGGTATTGGCCTATGGGGAATTGATCTCGGCCAAATTGATAACCAAGCTACTTATTGGCAAGGGCGTGGCAGCGCAGTTACTGGATTCCAGAACCCTAATAAAGACAGATGATACCTTTGGGGATGCCAAACTTTTGGAAGACGTCTCCAGGGAAAACGTGCTTCTTCGGTTTTCGGAATTGAATAGGGAAAATGTACCGGTTATTACGGGATTCATTGCTTCAACGGTTGATGGGCAGACTACTACTTTGGGCAGGAACGGAAGCAATTATACGGCAGCTTTGCTGGCCAATTTTTTGGATGCTGAGGAACTTCAGAACTATACACATGTTGATGGGATTTTTACCGCTAACCCCGACTTGGTTCCGGAAGCCAGACGAATTGCCAACCTTTCCTATTCCGAGGCCAATGAACTGGCCAATTTTGGAGCTACCATTTTGCACGCCAAGACCATCATTCCGTTGATTGAAAAAAATATTCCGTTACGTATCGTCAATACCTATAATCACGACAATGAAGGCACATTGATCAGTGCCAAATCCAGCAAGGAAGGTATTAAGTCGCTTTCGGTGATAGAAGATGTTTCACTGATCAATTTGGAAGGCAGGGGCCTTTTAGGGAAAATAGGAATAGATGCCCGAATCTTTAGAACCTTGGAACAACATAATGTCAATGTAAGTATTATTTCCCAGGGGTCTTCTGAGAGAGGAATTGGTCTGGTGGTTAAAAGTAATAAGGCACAAAGGGCAAAAAGAGCCCTGGACGAGGAATTTAAAAGTGATTACAGGTCAAAGGATATCAATACAATAACCGTGGTCGATGACGTTTCCGTGGTCTCTATCGTGGGTCAGGATCTGAGTACATTCCACAAGCCGTACAACGCACTGATCAAAAATCAAATTGTCCCAATTCTGTTCAACAACACTATTTCCGGAAAGAATGTAAGTCTGGTTGTGAAAAAATCGGATTTGAACAAGGCGTTGAATGTAATGCACGGTCAAGTTTTTGGCATCAGCAAAAAAGTTAATCTGGCCATTTTTGGTCATGGTAATGTCGGGGGAACTTTGATCGATCAAATTCTAAAGTCCGCCAAGAACATTGAAAAACGAAAAGGTATCGACTTAAATGTCTTTGCCGTAGCCAACTCCCGAAAGATTCTTTTAAACAAGGATGGGGTGCCAAAAAGTTGGAAAACTGCCATGCAGGGAAAGGGTGAGAAATACGAGTTGTCCGATGTTTTTGAATTCGCCAAAAGAAATCATTTGGAAAACTTGATAGCCGTTGACAATACCGCAAGTGAGGATTTTGTAGCGAATTATTTCGATTTTGTGGATAATGGGTTCGATTTGGTTTCATCCAATAAAATAGCGAATACCCTGGGATTCGATTATTATCAATTGTTGCGTGAGGAACTGGCCAAGAACCAAAAGCAGTATTTATACGAGACCAATGTAGGCGCCGGTCTACCACTCATCGATACCATAAAGTTGTTGCACCTTTCCGGAGAGAACATCACTCGAATAAAAGGTGTCTTTTCCGGCTCCTTGAGTTATATTTTCAATACATTTTCAGATGTGGACGCTCCCTTTTCGAACATCCTTAAGGATGCCATCCGCAAGGGGTTCACTGAACCGGATCCACGAGAGGACCTTTCGGGAAACGATGTCGGAAGAAAACTCCTGATTTTGGCTAGGGAACTGGAATTAAGCAATGAATTCTCGGATATAAAGATTCAAAATTTAATTCCGGAAATATTACAAAAAGGAACCGTTGACGAGTTCCTCAAGCATTTGGATGTGCTAGACGACAAATTCAATGAAATAAAGAAAAATCAGAAAAAAGGCTACGTACTCCGTTATGTAGGGGATCTACATGGGGATTTACAAAAAGAAAAAGGCATTTTGGATGTAAAACTGATCTCCGTTTCCAAGGAGAGCGCCCTAGGCCAGGTTAAGGGTTCCGATTCCATAATTGAAATCTATACGGAGTCCTATGGCAAACATCCACTGGTAATTCAAGGTGCCGGAGCAGGTGCCGCGGTTACCGCAAGAGGGGTTTTTGGTGATATTTTACGAATTGCCGAGAAAGGATAGGCCCGCAGTGAACAAACGAACGATAGTCGTTAAAATGATGAAGAAAAAATTTGAGACCAATGCTATTCGCACACAAGTTGAACGTTCACAATTTTTGGAACATTCCAATCCCATATATTTGACCTCAAGCTTTGTTTTTGAAGATGCCGAAGATATGAGGGCTTCCTTTGCGGAGGAAAAGGACAGGAACATTTATTCTAGATATTCCAATCCCAATTCCTCGGAGTTGATAGACAAAGTCTGTCAAATGGAGGGTGCCGAAGGTGGTTTTGCCTTTGCCTCCGGAATGGCAGCCGTCTTTTCTACTTTTGCCGCCTTATTGGATAGTGGAGATCATATTCTTTCGGCCCGGAGTATTTTTGGATCTACGCACTCCCTCTTCACCAATTTTTTTCCAAGATGGAATATTTACCATAGTTATTTCAAGTTTGATGCGCTGGATCAAATCGAAAAATTGATTACCCCTAAGACCAAATTGATTTATGCCGAATCACCGACCAACCCGGGAGTGGACATCTTGGATTTAGAAGCTTTGGGCGCCATTGCAAAAAAACACAACCTCATTTTTGTTGTGGACAACTGTTTTGCCACCCCTTATTTACAATGTCCTATTCAATTTGGGGCCGATCTGGTCATTCATTCGGGTACCAAGCTTATGGATGGCCAAGGAAGGGTAATGGCCGGGATAACGGTCGGAAAAAAAGAGCTTGTGAATAAGATTTATCAATTCTCAAGAATAACCGGTCCGGCCCTTTCCCCGTTCAATGCGTGGGTTTTGTCTAAAAGTTTGGAAACCTTAGCCGTAAGGGTAGATCGCCATTGTTCCAACGCATTGCAACTGGCAGAATTTTTGGAGGGGCACGAAAAAGTGAATTGGGTGAAGTACCCCTTTCTAAAATCGCACCCCAACCATGAACTGGCAAAAAAGCAAATGAAGGCAGGGGGCTGTGTAGTCGCCTTTGAGGTCAAGGGAGGTTTAAGGGCAGGGCAAAGGTTTTTCGATGCCATCGAATTACTTTCCCTATCGGCAAATCTGGGAGATTCTAGGAGTATAGTTACCCATCCCGCATCTACTACCCATAGTAAGCTCTCTAGTGAAGAACGATTGGAAACCGGAATTACGGATGGTATGGTACGGATATCCGTTGGATTGGAGCATATAGACGATATCATTTCCGATATTGGTCGGGCACTGGGCTAATCAGGTACTTATCGTTTTCTCTCCTGGGCTTGACTCATCAGGTTTTGGGAATCCCGAAATGTTAAATTTCCCTATCTTCGTGCTATGCTCTCCAAAAAAACAAAATACGGATTAAAAGCGTTGGCCTATTTGGCATCCCAGCAGGACAATAGTCCAGTTCAGATTGCCGAAATAGCGAAACAGGAGAATATTTCGCAAAAGTTTTTGGAAAGTATTTTGCTTACTTTACGAAAGACGGGATTTCTTGGATCTAAAAAAGGCAAGGGAGGAGGCTATTATTTGATTAAAAAACCTTCAGAAATTTTGATGACCGATGTAATGCGTATTCTAGAGGGGCCCATTGCAATGGTTCCCTGTGTAAGCCTTAATTTTTATGAAAAATGTTCCGATTGCCCAGATGAGAATGCTTGCTCCGTAAATAAGCTGATGTTGCAGGTAAGGGATGCCAATCTGGAAGTATATCGTAATAATACCCTGGCGGATATTCTGGTTTAAAAAGGAGGACCACTTATCTTTTTGTTTTAAATTCTTAAAACTTTCATGATTTGATTCGAATATTTTCAAAATATGGGATAAATCACAAATAATCTACTAAATCGATAGGGTAAAAGTAATATTTAGCAACTTTTAACGTCTTAGTTAAAGAAATAATATTATTTTTGAATTCCTATTAATTCACTAGACTAATTCGAAAATTGTTTTTTTCATGATTGCAGACCAATTGATTTTAGATAAAAAGTCCACTAAAGCCAACTATAGGGAGGACAGAAAATCGGATAAACCGATTCGAAGTATTGCCAAAGCCATAAGTTGGCGTATCATTGGTACTTTGGATACTCTTTTAGTTTCATATCTTTTAACAGGAAAGGTTGTTTTGGCAGCATCCATTGCTTCCATCGATTTTGTGACCAAAATGGTTTTGTATTTTTTTCATGAAAGGATTTGGAACCGAATCGGTTGGGGAAAGTAATTTTCAAGATTTATGGCTTTTACGCAACAACAAATTAAAAATCTCAATGTGCAATTTAAGGGCATTCCGCCAGAGGAAATCATTTCCTGGGCCATCAAGAATGCGGAAAAGCCCGTAGTAACCACTAATTTCCGCCCTTATGAAGTTGCCATCCTTAATGCGGTTACCGAGGTGAAGGATAGTATCCCCGTTATTTGGTGCGACACAGGGTACAACACGCCGGATACCTATAGGCATGCGGAAGAATTGATTCAAAGGCTTGGCCTTAACATTGATTTGTACGTTCCAAAACAAACATCCGCATATCGAGATTTCATTATGGGGATTCCTGAGATTGATGATCCAAAACACTGGGAATTCACGGAGCAAGTAAAATTGGAGCCGTTCCGTAGGGCTATGGAAACGCATAAACCAGATGTGTGGTTTACCAATTTAAGAAAGGGCCAAACAACACTTAGGGATAGTTTGGACATTCTAAGTTTGAGCAAAGATGGGGTCTTGAAGGTCAGTCCCTTTTATTATTGGAGCGACACCCAACTGGATGCCTATTTGGATGAAAGGGATTTACCCAATGAACATAAATATTTTGATCCGACCAAGGTTTTGGAAAACCGGGAATGTGGATTGCATACCTAAAAATATACAAATGCCACCTCTTAATACACTAGGAGGTCTCTAAAAAAACTAATTTGGAAACAGTACTGGAAAAAATACAATCGACAGGAACATTTGAGACTGGGGATATACCCAATGCAAATGCCCTGGAACACGAGGCCATATATATTATTCGGGAAGTGGCCGCTCAATTTGAACGCCCTGTACTGTTATTTTCAGGTGGGAAGGACTCCATAACCTTGGTGCGTTTGGCACAGAAAGCTTTCTGGCCTGCAAAGATTCCTTTTCCGTTGATGCACATAGACACAGGACATAATTTTCCCGAAACTATTGAATTTCGCGATAGATTGGTCAAGGAATTAGGAGTGGAATTGATTGTTCGTAATGTGCAGGACTCCATCGATCAAGGTAAAGTGGTTGAGGAGACCGGTAAGTACGCCAGTCGCAATATTTTACAGACCACTACACTTTTGGATGCAATTGAGGAATTTAAGTTCGATGCCTGTATTGGGGGTGCCCGAAGGGATGAGGAAAAGGCTCGTGCCAAGGAACGTATTTTTTCCGTTCGTGACGATTTTGGCCAATGGGATGAAAAAAACCAACGTCCTGAATTGTTCGACATGCTGAATGGTGAGATTGAAATGGGGCAAAACGTTCGGGTATTTCCTATAAGCAACTGGACCGAACTGGATGTTTGGAGCTATATCCAAAAGGAGAACATCGAAATTCCATCCATTTATTTTGCACATAAGCGCAATACTTTTCTAAGGGACGGGCTTATTTGGTCTGCCGAGGATGACGTGGTCTTTCGTGCCGAGGACGAAACGGTAGAAGAACGTATGGTTCGTTTCAGGACCGTTGGTGACATGAGTTGTACGGCAGCAGTGGAATCCTATGCGGACACCATAGATAAAGTGGTATCGGAAATACGGGATTCCAAGATTTCCGAAAGAGGGGCTCGGATAGACGATAAGAGGTCCGAAGCGGCCATGGAAAAAAGGAAACAACAGGGATATTTTTAAAATTGTCGTTAGTTCATTGTGTTTATGAATAAGTAACTATTGACCATCGACTAGAAAATGGAAGTACTAAAAATAGCAACGGCGGGAAGCGTAGATGACGGTAAGAGTACCTTGATCGGAAGATTGCTGTACGACACCAAATCCTTAACGGACGATAAGCTGGAGGCCATAGAAAAAACCAGTAAACTAAAAGGTTACGATTACTTGGATTTCTCGCTGGCAACCGATGGCCTCGTGGCGGAACGTGAGCAAGGCATAACCATAGATGTGGCCCATATCTATTTTTCCACGGCATCCAAGAGTTATATCATTGCGGATACACCCGGACATGTGGAGTATACACGGAACATGGTAACGGGCGCTTCTACTTCGCAGGCGGCCATTATTTTGATTGATGCACGTAAAGGGGTCATAGAACAGACCAATCGACACTTCTTTATCAATAACCTGTTACGGGTAAAGGATGTTGTGGTTGCCATAAACAAAATGGATTTGGTCAATTTTTCGGAAGAAAGATACAATCAAATTAAGTCCGATTTTGAGCGACTGATGGAAAAAAGAGATTATGAAGATCAGAAAATAACCTTTATTCCGGTAAGTGCCCTTAAGGGTGATAATGTCGTGAATCATTCCGAGAATACCCCATGGTATGACGGACAGACGCTTTTGGAACATTTGGAGGAGCTGGATCTGCAGGATATCTATAACATAGGGACGCCGCGTTTCCCGGTACAATATGTTATTCGGCCCAAAACGGATGATTTTCACGATTTTCGGGGATTTGCAGGTAAAGTTTACGGAGGCGAGCTCAATGTTGGTGATGAGGTAGTCATCTTACCCTCGATGACCAAATCCAGGATTAAGGGCATTTATTTCTATGACAAAAAGTATAAAACCGCTCCAAGACGCTCTTCGGTGACCATTACATTGGAAGATGAAGTAAATGTAAGTAGAGGAGATATGTTGGTAAAGGCCGGTGATCTGCCAACCATTGATAAGCAATTTACCGCAACGGTTTCATGGATGGATTCCGAGAGGTTAACGGCCGGAGGAAAATATATTGTACAGCATGGCATAAACAAGGTATTGGCAAAAGTTGACAGTATCGAGCATAAAATCCTTCCGGATTATTCCGGGATAGAAGAGGGAGTGGCGGCACTGGAGATGAATGATATTGCCCAAGTGAAGTTTAGATTAAACAGACCAATTTTTTATGATGCCTTTAAGGCGCATAGGACAAACGGTTCGTTTATTTTGTTGGATACTCGAACCAATAATACGGCCGGAGTAGGATTTATTAATTAAGAAGTTGATTTTTCCTGACCGGAGGGGAAAAGTTCTATGGGAAGGATTTAGTGAAAAACAGCAATTAAAACAGTTTTAATTCCTATAAATCCTATAGGCAAAATAGAAATAAATTTAGATTAGAATAAACAAACATCAGAACTCGAAAATATGCAAAGCTTTAGAACTGAAATAGAGAATCCAGTAGTAGAAAAGGACATTATAGAACTGGAAAGAAAGATTAGGGAGTTCAAGGAAGGAAACATGGATGAGGAGAAGTTCCGAAGTCTCCGATTGGCACGGGGAGTCTATGGCCAAAGGCAGCAAGGCGTTCAGATGGTACGTATTAAGCTACCCTACGGAAAAGTAACCTCCAATCAATTGCGTAGGATATCCGATGTTTCGGATGAGTATTCCAGGGGCCGTTTGCATATTACCACCCGTCAGGATATCCAGATTCATTATGTGGATTTGGAACGTACCCCGGAACTTTGGGCAGAGTTGGAAAGGGACGATGTAACGTTGCGCGAGGCTTGTGGTAATACGGTTCGGAACGTTACTGCCAGTGAAACTGCCGGAATAGATATGGATGAACCTTTTGATGTGTCTCCATACGCCCATGCCCTGTTTGAATATTTTCTTCGAAATCCTATTGGTCAGGAAATGGGGCGCAAGTTCAAGGTCTCCTTTTCGGCAAGCGACGCGGATACCGGGCTTTCCTATATGCACGATCTTGGTTTTATTGCGAAAGTTCAAGACGGTGTTAGTGGTTTTAAGGTATTGATTGGTGGTGGATTGGGTTCTCAACCAAGACATGGTGATGTATTGTTCGAGTTTCTTCCTTCGGATAGGATCATTCCTTTAATGGACGGTGTGATCCGGGTTTTTGATCGTTACGGCGAGCGTAGGAGTAGGGCCAAGGCCCGGATGAAATTCTTGTTAAAGGATGTTGGCCTGGACGGATTTAAGGAATTACTGCAATCGGAACAAAAAGCAGTTCCCCATACATCGTATCCCATTGATGCTAAATCCTATCCCAAAATCGTAGTTTCGGAAAAACCGGTACCGCAAGTAGCAATTGAGGATAAAGATGCCTTTGAAAGATGGAAATCCACCAACTTGGTCCCTCAAAAGCAAGAAGGATATATGGCCATCGGTATTAAGGTATTGTTAGGCGATTTTTACACGGATAAGGCAAGGTTGTTGGCAGATTTGGTTGAAAACTATGCCGCCAGCGAAATTCGGTTATCGCTCCGTCAGAATATCCTGATTCCTTTTGTTAAAGAAGAGACGATTCCATTTTTCTATACTGAATTGGAAAAATTAGGATTTACCGAGGCGGGATACAATAAAGCGGCGGATATCACCGCCTGTCCGGGAACGGATACGTGTAATTTAGGTATTGCAAGTAGTACAGGGATAGCCGAAGAGTTGGAAAGGGTAATTAAAACAGAGTATTCCAACTATATTCAGAACCCCGATGTGGTTATAAAAATCAGTGGTTGTATGAATGCCTGTGGCCAACACAATATGGCCAACATCGGATTCCAAGGGATGAGTATCCGCACCAAGGATAAATTGGTTGCGCCTGCATTACAAGTTTTATTAGGTGGCGGAAACGATGGCAATGGCAATGGGCGTTTTGCCGATAAGGTAATCAAGATTCCTAGTAAAAGGGGGCCAGAAGCCTTACGACTCATTCTGGATGATTATAATGCCAATGGCAATGGGGTCGCTTATGCCGATTATTATCAAGAGAAGGGACAGATATATTTCTACGATTTTCTAAAACCCTTGACCGAAATTGATAACCTTACCCCGGAGGATTTCATTGATTGGGGAGCAACGGAACGTTACAAAAAGGCCATTGGTGTAGGGGAATGTGCAGGAGTTGTAATCGATTTGGTCGCAACCTTGCTTTTTGAAAGTGAGGAGAAAATTCAAAATGCAAAGGAGACTTTGGACGAGGGAAAATGGGCCGCCAGTATCTATTATTCCTATACCTCCATGGTAAACTCCGCCAAGGCCCTGCTCACTGCGGAGAATGCCAAGGTGAATACCCATGCCGGTATCATCAAGGATTTTGATGAAAAATTTGTGGCAGCGGGAAGAATTGATTTAGGGAAGGGATTTGAGGAACTGGTCTTACAATTGAACCAGAATGAACCTTCGGAATCATTTGCCAAAAGTTATTTGGAAGATGCCGAAGGCTTCTTAAAGGAAGTAGGGCAGTTCAGGGAATTGGAATTGGCCCAAGTATCATAAAGGAAATGAATTTAGAAAATAACATACCAAAAGAGGTACATACCAAAGTTTTCCCCTTAAGGAAAAAATCACCTTTTTTTTCGGTAATCGGTGCAGGTCCCGGAGATTTGGAACTTATTACTTTGAAGGCCATCAAAGCCCTGGGCACGGCCGATGTGGTATTATATGATGCTTTGGTAAATCCGGAATTGTTGGAATATGCCCCAAATGCGGAGCATATTTTTGTGGGCAAGCGTAAGGGATGTTATGCCTATCAACAGGAACAGATCAATGAATTGATTGTTAACAGGGCCAGAACGCACGGACATGTAGTACGATTAAAAGGTGGTGACCCCTTTGTTTTTGGACGAGGTGCGGAGGAGATGGAGTATGCCGCGGACCACGGGATTCCGACCAAAATGATACCGGGTATTTCCTCCTGTATTGCGGTACCATCAGCTCAGAATATACCGGTAACAAAGCGGAATTCAGCCGAGAGTTTTTGGGTCATAACCGGGACTACCAAAGCGCATAAATTGTCCCAAGATGTGCATTTGGCCGCAAAATCCAGTGCCACGGTGGTTATTCTAATGGGAATGTCCAAACTCCCTGAAATTGTTGCACTCTTTAAAAAGGAGGGAAAATCGGAAATTCCTGTGGCCATTATCCAAAATGGTACAAGAGAGGATGAAAAAATAGGCATAGGAACGATCGATACCATTTTGGAAGTCGTTCAAGTAGAAAAACTGGCCAATCCGGCCATTATTATCATTGGTGAAGTTGTAAATCATAGGGCGTCCATTCAAAAAGTCGTCGAAAGCAATATATACGAATTAAGTTCAGAAGTATGATTAAAACAGATATAATTATTATAGGAGCGGGTCCCACGGGGTTGTTTACGGTATTCGAAGCCGGATTGTTAAAACTTAAAACCCATCTTATTGACGCCTTGCCACAACCTGGAGGCCAATGTTCGGAGATTTATCCCAAAAAGCCTATTTATGATATCCCGGCTTTTCCGGAAATTTTAGCGGGCGAATTGGTGGATAACCTTATGGAACAGATAAAGCCTTTTGCCCCTGGATTTACCTTAGGCGAGCGAGCGGATACTTTGGAAAAGCAAGAAGACGGTTCATTTATCGTAACTACGAATAAAGGGACAAAACACCAGGCGCCTGTAGTAGTAATTGCCGGTGGACTGGGATCTTTTGAGCCCCGTAAACCTCCTATTGAGAATATAGAGGATTTTGAAGACAAGGGGGTTGCCTATATGGTTAAGGATCCTGAAGTATATCGGAATAAAAAGGTAGTTATCGCCGGAGGTGGTGATTCAGCACTGGATTGGGCTATTTTCTTGGCTGATGTAGCCTCTGAAGTCTCTCTAGTCCATCGTAGGAATGAATTTAGAGGAGCATTGGATTCAGTTGAAAAAGCATCGGAATTGGCCAAACTGGGAAAAATAAAACTTTACACCGAGGCTGAGGTAAAAAAACTATATGGGGACGAACATTTGGAGGCTGTGGTTATAAAGCATAATGATGCATCCAAAGGTGAGACCTACGTGGAGACCGACAATTTTATCCCTCTGTTTGGTCTTTCGCCAAAATTAGGACCCATTGGGGATTGGGGCCTTGAAATTGAAAAAAATGCCATTAAGGTAAACAACGCCAAGGACTACCAGACCAATATTCCTGGAGTTTTTGCCATTGGTGATGTTAATACCTATGAGGGCAAATTAAAGTTGATCTTATCCGGCTTCCATGAGGCGGCGGTCATGTGCCAGTACGCATATCAGATAATAAACCCGGATAAGCGCTATGTTATGAAGTATACCACCGTTGGTGGAGTTCAAGGTTTTGACGGTACCAAAAAAGAGGCCAAAAGAGAAGTGGTTCAGAGTATACTATAATATCGGTTTTTCGTTCTTATTTGAATTTCTAACCCTTTGGCAAAATTTGTTAGAGGGTTTTTTGCTGAGGATCTAATACTAAAAAAACATCGGATTGTTTGCATTTACGGGTACCTTAACGTTACTTTGTACCAGTTCATTAAAAAATTGAAATCGTTATCAAGAAAGGTGGAGGGACTAGACCCTATGAAACCTTAGCAACCCTTTCCTGTAAAGAAGGTGCTACATTCTATCGCGACAATGGCGTGACAGATAACAAGGACTATAGCTTTTGTCCAATATTTTTCCCTTTCCTTGCTAACTTTTTAATAGGTACGACTTTATATATCGTACTAAAGGATTAATATGAAAAAAATTCAAGACATACTTCAGGAGCGTATTCTGGTATTGGATGGAGCTATGGGTACAATGCTCCAACGCTACAAGTTTACCGAATCGGATTTTCGTGGGGAACGCTTTAAAGATTGGGAACATCCATTACAGGGCAATAATGATTTATTGTCCATAACGCAACCAGAGGCCATTGCAGAGGTGCATAGAAAATACTTTGCGGCTGGGGCCGATATCGTGGAGACCAACACATTTTCGGGTACTTCCATTGCCATGGCGGATTATCACATGGAAGAATTGGTTTATGAGCTTAATTATGAATCGGCCAAAATTGCCAAAAAGGTGGCGGAAGAATTTACCAGCTTGGAACCACACAAACCCCGATTCGTGGCAGGGAGTATTGGTCCCACTAATAAGACAGCCAGTATGTCTCCGGATGTGAACGATCCCGGATTTCGCGCCATTTCCTTTGACGAACTTCGCCTTGCCTATAAAGAACAAATAGAGGCTTTGTTGGACGGTGGAGCCGATATTCTATTGGTGGAAACTATTTTTGATACGCTAAACGCCAAGGCCGCCCTGTTTGCCATAGAGGAAGTAAAGGAAGAACGGAAAATAGAAGTTCCCATAATGGTCAGTGGGACGATTACCGATGCTTCTGGCAGAACACTGTCGGGGCAAACCGCGGAGGCTTTCTTGATTTCCGTTTCGCACATCCCCATTTTATCCGTTGGGTTCAATTGTGCCTTGGGAGCCAGTCAATTGGTGCCCCATCTTGAAGTTATTTCCGGTAGGTCGGAGCATTTCATTTCCGCCCACCCCAATGCCGGCCTGCCCAATGCTTTTGGTGAGTATGATGAATCCCCAGAACAAATGGCCGTCCAGATTAAGGAATATGTAGAGAAGGGACTTGTAAACATTGTAGGTGGATGTTGCGGGACAACTCCGGAGCATATATCGGCAATTGCCGAGTTGGTAAAAGAATATAGCCCTAGAAAACTGAAAATAGAATCCATGACCGCATGATTTTAGAAGTGGCCATTTTGAACATAAAACAAGGTTTATCGAAAGAATTTGAAAAAAGTTTTGCTCGAGCAGTTCAGATAATTTCTCAAGCTAAAGGGTACGGCTCGCATGAACTCAAAAAATGTATTGAAAGAGAGAACCAGTATATTTTATTGGTGAATTGGGAAACTTTGGAAAATCATGAAGTCGACTTTCGACAATCTCCGCATTACCAAGAATGGAAAAAACTTTTGCACCATTTTTATGAACCTTTTCCAGAGGTATTACATTATTATTGATGACCGAAACGAAACCAAAATATCTTAAACTATCAGGTCTTGAACCTTTGGTGGTGACCCCGGAAAGCAATTTCATCAATGTGGGAGAACGTACCAATGTGGCAGGTTCCAGGAAGTTTCTCCGGTTGATAAAGGAGGAAAAATATGAAGAGGCCTTGGAAGTGGCCAGGGACCAGGTAGAAGGCGGTGCCCAGATTATAGATATCAATATGGATGATGGTCTTATCGATGGGAAAGAGGCCATGGTAAAATTCCTCAATTTAATAGTTGCCGAACCTGATATTGCCCGTGTACCCATTATGATAGATAGTTCCAAATGGGATATTATAGAAGCCGGGTTGCAGGTCGTCCAGGGAAAATGTGTGGTGAATTCCATCAGCCTAAAGGAAGGCGAGGCAGAGTTTATTCATCATGCGAAGTTGATAAAACGATATGGGGCCGCCGTTATAGTTATGGCCTTTGATGAAGTGGGACAAGCGGATAATTACGATCGCCGTATAGAAATTTCCAAGCGATCGTACGATATTTTGGTAAACGAGGTGGCGTTTCCCCCGGAGGACATCATTTTTGACCTCAATATATTCCCTGTCGCTACGGGAATGGATGAACACAAACGCAATGCATTGGATTTCATCGAAGCGACCCAATGGGTGCGTGAGAACCTCCCTCATTGTAGTGTTAGTGGAGGGGTGAGCAACGTTTCGTTTTCGTTTCGGGGCAATAATCCGGTCCGTGAAGCTATGCACTCCGTGTTTCTCTATCATGCCATAAAATCCGGGATGAACATGGGTATTGTAAATCCGACCATGCTTGAGGTCTATGACGATATTCCCAAGGACTTATTGGAGTACGTGGAAGATGTCATCTTAAACCGAAGGGATGATGCTACGGAGCGCCTGTTGGATTTTGCCGAAACCGTTGTCGGCAAGGCCAAGGAGAGTAAGTTAGATTTGTCTTGGCGTGAAGAACCCTTACAGGAAAGGATTACACGGGCGTTGGTAAAAGGTATCGATCAATATATAGAGACCGATGTAGAGGAGGCCCGGCAGAGTGTCGATAAACCCATTGAAGTAATCGAAGGTCATTTAATGACCGGAATGAACGTGGTGGGCGATCTCTTCGGGAGCGGAAAGATGTTCTTGCCCCAGGTAGTAAAATCCGCGAGGGTCATGAAAAAAGCGGTCGCTTACCTTCTTCCCTTTATTGAGGAGGAGAAACTGAAAAACCCTCAAATCGGGAACTCCAATGCTGCCGGCAAAATATTGATGGCAACCGTTAAGGGTGACGTACACGACATTGGAAAGAACATTGTAAGCGTAGTCTTGGCCTGTAACAACTATGAAATCGTGGATTTGGGTGTTATGGTCCCGCCGGAGAAAATAATTCAGACCGCTATCGATGAAAGGGTAGACGCCATTGGGCTAAGCGGATTGATAACACCATCATTGGATGAAATGGTACATCTCGCCAAGGAAATGGAGCGCAAGGATTTTAAGGTTCCCCTGCTGATAGGTGGTGCCACGACCAGCAAGGCGCATACAGCGGTTAAAATTGATCCGCAATACAAAAACGCGGTGGTACACGTCAACGACGCATCCCGTGCAGTAACGGTAGTAGGTGATTTGCTGCAGAAAGAAACATCGGAAACCTATATAAACGGTATTAAGGAAGATTATGAACAATTCCGAAATAAATTTCTAAAACGCACCAAGCAAAAGGAGTATTTGACCCTAAAGCAAGCACGGACCAATAAATTTCAAATCGATTGGTCCAAAACTGAGTTGATCGAACCTAACCATATGGGGGCACAAGTGATTGAGAACTTGGATTTGTACCTTTTGATGAACTATATCGATTGGACACCTTTTTTCAGAAGTTGGGATTTACATGGAAAATACCCAAATATCTTGACTGACGATGTTGTTGGCAAACAGGCCATGGAACTATTTGAAGATGCCCAGAAAATGTTGGGGAAAATCGTGGATGAAAAGCTACTGGAGGCAAAGGCCATTTTTGGACTGTTTCCGGCGAACACTATAAATCATGATGATATTGAAGTATTGGCGCAGGATAGAAAGTTTGTTTTTAGAACACTGCGGCAACAATTAAAAAAACGGGATGGCGTGCCCAATTTTGCGTTATCCGATTTTATAGCTCCCAAAGAAACCGGGAAACAAGACTATATAGGGTGTTTTTGTGTAAGCACCGGCTTTGGCACATCGGAATTGGCAGCGGCTTATGAAATAGAACATGATGATTATAATTCGATTATGGTTAAGGCACTGGCCGATCGGTTTGCAGAGGCTTTTGCGGAATATTTGCATAAGGAAATACGGACTACCCATTGGGGATATGCGTATAACGAAGATTTGAGCAATGAAGAATTGATCAAGGAGTCATATAAGGGTATACGTCCGGCACCGGGCTATCCGGCATGTCCAGATCATTTGGAAAAACTGACCATTTGGGACCTATTGGGCGTTGAGGAAAAAATAGGCGTAAAATTAACGGAGAGCTTGGCCATGTGGCCGGCGGCATCGGTCAGCGGATATTACTTTGCACATCCGGAAGCCAGATATTTTGGGGTTGGAAAAATAAAGGAAGATCAGGTAGGCGATTTTGCCAAAAGGAAGGGTATTCCCTTGGAAGAAGCGACAAAATGGTTGGCACCGAGCATTGTAGAAGATTGATGTAAAACAATACCATCGAGAAATGTCCTTAAAAGCATGGCGTTGGATTTTCGACCCTGTCTTTTGATGATGAGTGACCAAAAGAAATTAAATAGAACTAAAACCAAAATAATCTTTCAACCACCTGAATAACAGATTTAATCAGGTGAACGTTCTGGAAGATAACAAAACCAAATGAAAGTAACCGATCATATTAAGGCAGCCAAAGGAAATACCTTATTTTCCTTTGAAATCATACCGCCGGTAAAAGGAAGGAGCATCCAAGAACTGTACAACAACATTGGCCCATTGATGGAGTTTGAGCCCCCTTTTATTGACGTAACCACATCTAGGGAGGAATATGTGTACATTGACCGTGATGGACTATTGGACAAGAAACTCACGCGTATGCGGCCGGGTACCGTAGGTATTTGCGCATCGATAAAGCACAAATACGATGTAGATACCGTTCCCCATGTGCTTTGTGGAGGATTCACCAAAGAGGAAACGGAATATCTCTTGGTGGATTGTCACTACTTGGGCATAGACAATGTAATGGCATTACGTGGGGACGCCATGAAAGAGGAAAAATATTTTGAACCGACCAAAGGAGGTCATCCCTACGCCATTGACTTGATCAAGCAGATACAAAATTTAAACTGTGGGGAATATCTGCACGAAGTAGTGGAGACGGATAACTGTGCCGATTTCTGTGTTGGTGTGGCCGGATATCCGGAAAAGCATCTGGAAGCACCCTCCCTAAAAACAGACTTGAAGCGTTTAAGGGAAAAGGTAGATGCCGGAGGGGACTATGTGGTTACTCAGATGTTCTTTGACAACAAAAAGTATTTTGAATTTGTAAAGGAAGCCAGGGCAATAGGTATTGATGTTCCTATAATTCCAGGAATTAAACCTATTGCGGTAAAAAGGCATCTGCAGCTATTACCTCCAATATTCCGCATAGATCTACCACAAGACCTCATTGATGCCGTGGAAGCATGCAAGGACAACAAAGCAGTACGGCAAGTGGGTATAGAATGGGCTATAGAACAGTCTAAGGAACTAAAAGCTGCCGGAGTCCCTGTATTGCACTATTACTCCATGGGTAAATCCGACAATATCAAGGCAATTGCCAAAGCGGTGTTTTAGGTTTGTTAGATGTTGGATGTTGGATGTTGGATGTTGGATGTTGGATGTTGGATGTTGGATTTGACAAGAAGTTTTGAAAGTTAATATTGTTATTGCTCACTGCCTACCTCTTTAGTCTTGTACTAGTTTTGATCTCGTTTTAGTACTTCCAACTTCGTACTTTGTCGTTTGTGGAGTGGATTTCCTACTTCCAATTCCGTATTTCCCATTTCGTACTTACCTTTACATTCCATGAACCGAAGATTATTCCCCATTTTTTTGTTTTTGGCCTCATTTTCATTCGCCCAAAACGCGGATGGCACCAACAGATTTACCTTGGATATCAGTCCGTTTTACGGTTCTATTCTCCTTCATAATCCGGATATAACCCATCTAATAACCGAACATCCCTCAGGTTTCATTCTCGGATACAATCAAAAAACCTTTGGCGATAAAGAATGGCAGCAGCTGTACAACTATCCGGATATCGGATATTCCTTTGTATACCAGAATATGAACAATAGCTCATTGGGAGAAAATTTTGGTCTGTATGCCCACTATAACTTCCATTTTTTTAAACGGAATCTGCAGTTTCGAATAGGTCAGGGGGTGGCCTATAATACCAATCCCTATGACAAAACTCAAAATTTCAGGAACAATGCCTATGGATCCCATTTGCTGAGTTCTACCTATCTCATGTTAAACTATCACAAGGAGAACATATTTAAACGCTTGGGTTTCAAGGCAGGAATTTCGCTTGTGCACTATTCCAATGCCAATTTCAAGGCACCGAATACGTCCACCAATACTTTTGCTTTTAATGCCGGACTTACCTATACTTTAGGTGGGATAGGAGAAGTGGAATACATCCGAAGGGAAAAGGAAAAGGTCACCGAACCTGTCCGATACAACATTGCACTTCGCATGGGATTGAATGAAAGTGATGTAATCGATTTGGGCCAATATGGATTCTTTATTATTTCGGGTTATGCCGATAAGCGTTTGGGAAGAAAAAGCGCCATCCAATTGGGAGCCGATGTTTTCTTTTCCAATTTTCTAAAGGAATTGATTCGATTTCAGAGTACTTCCTTTCCAGAAATGGAAGTCGGGGAAGGTACCGATTATAAAAGGGTAGGTGTATTTCTGGGGCATGAACTGTTCATTAATAAAATATCGGTCGTCACTCAATTGGGATACTATGTTTATTACCCATTCGATTTTGAAGGGCGTATATACAACCGAATAGGTCTAAAGCGCTATTTCGGGAAAAAAGTCTTTGGTGCATTGACCTTAAAATCACATGGTGCCAAGGCCGAGGCATTGGAATTTGGTGTGGGGATTAGATTGTAAAATACAAAGTACGAGGATGGAAGTACGAAATACACAATAGAAAAGGTGGGAATTTTGGAATTTGGGATTTGGAAGTTAAATTTTTTCAATCGACTACGAGCGTATCTGCAGGCACGAATACTGGTATTATGTTATATTCTAATTTTGGGTTGCAATAGTGAGAACGCCCCGGATTGCCTTCAAAATGCAGGTGATATTATCCGTGAAGAAGTTACGCTTCCCAACTTTTCCAAGATTACTGTTTTCGAAAACGTAAGTTTGGTAATAAAACAAGGCGATACCCAAAAAGTGGAAATAGAGACCGGTGAATTTCTTCGAGAGGAGGTAACGGCTACCTTGGAGGGCGACCGGCTACTATTGCGCAATACGAATGGCTGTAACCTTTTTCGGGAATATGGATTGACCACGGTCTATGTCACTTCGCCCAATATCAACGAAATTCGAAGTAGTACCGGTTTTCCCATTCAAAGTGATGGGGTACTGGCCTATCCGAGTCTTACCTTGTTTTCCGAAAGTTTTACAAATCCCGAGACCGAAACCACGGATGGCGAATTTAACTTGGAGTTGGATTCGGGAAACGTAAGTATAGTGGTTAACGGTATTGCTTATTTTAAATTGGGAGGTACCGTGGAGAATCTGAATCTTACGATAGCGGCGGGGGATTCGAGGATCGAGGCGGAAAACCTGATTGCGGAGAACGTCGTTTTAAACCATAGAGGTTCCAATGATATGCTGATCAATCCACAGTTGTCCTTGACCGGGTTGATTCGTGGTACGGGCGATGTTATTAGTTTTAATAGACCTACTGAGGTAGCTGTAGAGGAAATTTTTAATGGAAGGTTGATTTTTCAATGACGATTGAATGAAACCCATTCTCACATTTCTAAAAAACTTCTTGGCACAAAAAAGGATAGTCGGAAATGCCACTGAATTGGAGGGTCTGGCCAAAGTGGATGCCATTTTGGCCACTTTGATAAATGAACGCAGAGTGCCGGGTATTTCTATTACCGTTTTAGGGCAGGGAGAAGTATTGCTGCAAAAAGGATATGGGTATACTGATTTAGATCTAAAAACCCGTGTGGAGCCCAAAAAGACCATTTTCCGTATTGCCAGTGTTTCCAAACCTATTGCCGCCACGGCCTTGGCCCAGATGGTCAAGGCGGGCGTTATGGATTTGGATGCTTCCTTTTATAAGTATGTACCCTATTTCCCTAAGAAACGATGGGACTTTAGCATTCGGCAACTGGCTGGCCACACCGCGGGTATTCGCGGATATCGCGGAAAGGAATACGGACTCAATGAACCGTATTCCATAAAGGAAAGTATTACAATTTTTAAGGATGACGATTTACTCTTCCAACCCGGTACCGCCTATCACTATAACAGCTTTGATTGGGTAATGATTTCGTTGGCCATGCAGGAGGCTAGTGGTATGGCGTTTGAGGATTATGTACGGCAAAAGGTGCTTTTACCTTTGGGAATGGATAGAACTTTTGCGGAATATCCACCGGATCATGATTTTTGGGCGATGGAGGAGGCGGGGATTTCAGGCAATTTCAATCGTACTACTTTCTACTCCAAAAATCGCCATGGGTTTCGAAAGTCTATCCCGGTGAACAACTATTATAAAATAGCGGGAGGGGGTTATCTCTCAACTACAGAGGATATTGCCAAGCTGGGTCAGGCGTATTTGGATGGCAAAATTGTGGACAAGGAAGTAGTATCGCAATTTTTGACCTCGGGAAAGATTAAGGACAATCCCACCTATTATGGTTTGGGTTGGGAGGTAAGTAGAGATAAAAGAGGTAGGCCTTTTTATGGCCACATCGGTAATGGGATAGGGGGCTATTCCAATTTTTTTGTCTATCCAGAGTTGCAGATGGTGTTTGCCATTTTGATAAACTGCACCGACCCCAAGGTTCAGACGGAGCTGGACGAGGTGGTGGATATTTTATCAAATTTGCATGCCTCCCCGATTTTATAGAAATTTAGATAAATCAATTTAAGGTTTGAGGTTTCTAGCCATATATAGTCTGGTCTTCTGCTTTTGGGTGATAGGAAATGTACATGCCCAAACAGATACTATGAATTTGGATAACCATGCCCAAGGAATTGGAGATGCTTATGGCGATTTTGAAATCGGGGAATGGAAGAAACTGAAGTACTTCGAAACAAAACTAAATACGTCAACATCTACTCAGGATGGGCAAGAATCCGAATTTAGGGATTACACCCGGGATTCGATCCAAATATTGAGGGTAAAATTGTTGGCTATCAAGATTTTGGACAATAAAGACCTACTCGAGCTGGATATTACCGAAAACCCCGATTACTATATGGGACTTCTCATAAAACTTAAGAAAAGCGATATCAACCGTTCGGAATACCTTTTTTTGGAGAACAAACTGGCCTTTTTGACCACAGAAGTGGCGGAAAGCAAATACAAGACCAGTAAGTTGGTCATTGGGCTACTGGGGTTCGTTGTTGTCGGGTTGGTGTTATTTGTCCTCGGGATGCGACGTAAAAGAAACGGTTTGCCCAAGGTAGGCCTAAGCAGACAGGAAAAAAATATACAGGGCCTTATCCTACAGGGCAAGAGCAATAAGGAAATTGCCAATGAGCTTTTTATTAGCCTTAGTACCGTAAAAACACACATTACCAATATCTACAGTAAGTTACACATATCCAGTCGTGAGGAGTTGCTGCAAAAAATGCGGAATTAGCACGGGTACTAGTACCAAAATCCGACCACTTTTAAGACCATTTTGCGCTTATCTAAAAGTTCTTTGTAGGAAACTTTTGGATGACCGCAAAGCAATTTGAAACATGGAACGTCCTTTTGGGTTGGACTGTTTTCGGGGTAGCCCTGGTAGTTTATGGACTTACCGTTGAGCCTACCGTAAGCTTTTGGGATTCTGGCGAATATGTGGCTACTTCGGCCAAACTACAAATTGCCCATCCTCCGGGTGCGCCCCTCCTTCAGATGATAGGATCCTTTTTCGCATTATTTGCAACGGCGCCCGATCAAGTAGCGCTTATGGTGAATTATGTGTCCGTTGTATCCAGTGCGTTTACTATCCTATTTCTCTTTTGGACCATTACGAATCTTGCCCAAAAACTGGTTTTGAATTCAGGCATCATCGCCCAATACGGATATATTGGCATTTTGGGCTCTGGTGCTATAGGATCGCTGGCCTTTACCTTCTCGGATAGTTTTTGGTTCAATGCGACCGAGACCGAGGTCTATTCCATGGCCAGTCTGATTATGGCCCTGTTATTATGGTTGGGAATTCGATGGACTGACAGTTTACATACCCCGAGGGGCAACAGGTGGCTTATCCTGATTTCCTTTGTAACGGGCCTTACCTTCGGGATTCAATTTATGGGTTTTTTGGCCATCCCCTCTATTATATTGCTATTTTATTTTAAACGATGTAAGCTCATTACGATTAAAAACTTTGTCCTGGCGAATATCGTGGCCGTAGCCATATTGTTATTGGTCTTTAAGTTCTCATTGACCTATATGTTGAAACTCTTTGGTTGGAGCGAGGTATTTTTTGTTAATTCATTGGGCTTGCCCTTTAACTCGGGAAGCATTGGCATGGGAATTTTTTTGATGCTCTTTTTCTATATGACCCTTAGGTATACTCAAAGGAGGAACTATCGGTCTGCAAATACAATTATACTATCCATTCTCTTTTTGGTACTTGGTTTTTCTTCCTGGTTTCTATTGCCGATAAGGGCAAGTGCCAACGTGGTAATCAATGAAAACGACCCCTCGGATGCCCGTTCCCTGCTGGCCTATTACAATAGGGAACAATACCCGAGTACGGATAGCCCGTTTTATGGCGCATACTATTCGGACATGTTCGCTGATAACCATCCTCCTGAAGATGATAGTCCAAAATATGAACGTAACGAGAAGCTGCGGAAATATGAAGTTGTTAATCGTTACAAAGGTGCCTCACAAGGTTCAAGTCCCCGGCACACCGGTTTTTTGCCCCGAATGTGGAGTCAACAGAATGCCGAGAATTATATACGGTACTATGGTGCATTGGATTTTACGATAAAGCCCGAGTTCCAGGCGAATGTTGAGTTACAGGATGTCGTCCGGGATTTTCGGGAAAAAAATGCTAAAGGAGCCATAGAAGCGGACCAGTACTTACGTTTTCTAAGGGAAATGAACGATTGGATTATTGTAAGACCTCCTACCTTATGGCAAAATGTCAAGTATTTATTTCATTTTCAGTTGGGTTATATGTACTGGCGTTATTTTATGTGGAATTTTGTAGGAAGGCAGAACGATGAACAGGGCCGTTTTGATGGTAACGGGGAATGGTTAAGTGGAATTAACATAATTGATAGCTTCCGTCTGGGCAGTCAAGAAAACTTGCCTTCGGAAACTACATCGAATAAAGGCCGAAACACCTACTTCTTTTTGCCATTGCTTTTGGGAATCATTGGCCTTGTGGTCCAGATTTCCAGAAATCCCAAGCAATTTTGGGTGTTATTCGTTTTTTTTATGTTCACCGGAATAGCCATACAGTTTTACACCAATCCTCCAATTTTTCAACCCCGGGAACGGGATTATTCACTCGTAGGATCTTTTTACATTTTTGCGACATGGATAGGTCTTGGGGTGTACGGACTTTTTGAGGAAATTGGAAAGTTTGTCCGTCCCAAAATTAGCCTACCCTTAGTCCTCGGCATTTGTCTCATGGCAGTTCCCGTACTCATGGCCCAACAGAACTGGGACGATCACAACCGTTCCGATCGGTATACGGCCTTGGCCATGGCCAAGGCCTATCTGGATTCCACACAAGAAAATACTGGGGCCATTTTATTCACCATCGGGGATATGGATACCTTTCCGCTGTGGTATGCCCAGGAAATAGAGAACTACCGAACGGATACCCGAACGATTATATCGGGGTATTTGAATTTTTCGTGGTATATAGACCAAATGAAACGTAAGGCGTACGAAAGTGAGCCCATCCCTTCCCAACTATCACATGAAAAGTATACATACGGTTCCAGGGAAGCCCTGTATTATGCCCCGATGACCGACAAAAGATGGCCTGTTAAGGATTTTTTGAAATGGGTGGCCAGTGACCATCCCCGTACCAAAGTAAAAAGTTTACTTGAAAAACAAGGAAGGGATATCGGCGATTTTTCAGAGTCATATTTGGATGCCGTGTATTATCCTACAAACAAAATACGCGTCCCAGTAAACAAGGAAATGGTTTTGGCTACCGGATTGGTCAATGCAAGGGACTCTTCAAAAATAGTGGATTATATAGATATTGACCTTCCGGAAACAGGCATTAGAAAAAGCAATTTGATTATGTTGGATATCTTGGCCAATAACAATTGGCAACGACCTATTTATTTTTCAGGGGGAAGTTTTGATGAGGAGGAGTATATATGGATGAGCGACTATCTTCAGTTGGACGGACTGGTCTACAAACTGGTACCAATAAAGACCGAAAATGAAAGTATCTTTGATAAAGGTCGAGTAGATTCGGAACTGATGTACGATATTGTTAAGAAGTGGGAATGGGGCAATTCAGGAAGCCCCGACATCTATCATGACCCCCAGACCCGAAAACAATTTGGGGTAACCCACCGTATCGTACTCGCCCGCTTGTTGGAAAAGCTGTTAAAGGAGGATAAATTGGAAAAGGCCGGGGAAATCATTGATATGGCCTTGACCCATATTCCTGTAGAACATTTTGGATATTACACCTTTGTAGAACCATTTTTGGATGGACTATACAAGGTAGGGGATACCCAAAAAGCTCAAAAGCTATATAACCAACTAAAACAGGTCTATCAAGAAAGATTGCAGTATTATAGTGCATTGCCCTCCGTAGAAGAGTATGATAATTTGGAAGAAATACTTATGGATCTGCAAGCCTATCAAAGGCTTCTTGACATTCTTGAACAAAACGGGGATTCCATAATCCACGAAAATGAAACGCTGGAATTCAATGGGTATGTGAATAGGCTTCAGGATTTGTTAGATCAAGGTTAATTCATTTTTTGTTTAACTTAAATTATCTATCTTTAAACAAAAAAGATAATGAAAAATTTTGGACTAGTACTTTCCCTATTCATATTGGGTATTTGTGGCACAAACCTATCCGCCCAGGAAATAACTTCCTTTCCAGGAATGTGGGGCGAAAAATTTTACCAGGACAAGGAGCCGCTTACCTGGAAGGAAATCGATGCCATTATGAAAGAAAATCAGGCTTCGGCCCTGCACTGGCAAAAATCCAAAAAGAACATGGTAGGCGCTTTGATTGCCGGTACCGCCAATTTTGGCTCCGCTATCTGGTTGATTTCGAATTTGGACGATAACGAACCGCTTACAGGCCCAATTATTGCGGTTGCAGGAACAGGTATTATCAGTTCCATATTTTTCCATTCGGCAACGAAAAACAAAAAGATGGCAATTTTGGAATACAATGATAGTCTGGGCAAAAAAACATCATTCTACCTAACCCCTACCAGTAACGAAAACGGATTGGGATTGGCTCTAAAATTTTAGATCTTTTCCGTTAATTATGGAAAATCCGATTGGAGATTAGGCGGTCAACTCCGCGAACAAGCTCTCCAAATTCCTGTTCTTTCGGCTTAACTGTAACGTTTTGAGCTGATTGTCATGGGCGAAGTCGAAAATGGCCGGTCGCATATCCTTGGTGGTGTCAAAAGTAACCTCATACACAAAACCCCCCGTGTTTTTTACCCGGGAAACATGGGGAAGTTTTTGTAAAAAAGCTTCTTCCACCCGATAATCGAACTCTACCTCGATTATCTGTTCTTCCTCGTCCCGCAAATCGTTCAGCTTTTTATCCGCGACCAAAACCCCTTTGTTCAGGATCAATACCCGATCACAAACGGCCTCTACCTCCTTCATGATGTGGGTAGATAGCAATATGGTCTTCTCTTTTCCAATTTCCTTGATGAGTCTTCGAATTTCCAACAATTGATTAGGATCCAGACCTGTAGTGGGCTCATCCAAAATAAGTACCTCCGGATTATGCAACAGGGCCGTCGCCAGTCCTACCCGCTGACGGTATCCCTTGGAAAGCTGCCCGATCTTTTTATGGGCCTCGGGCTGCAGCCCTGTCCGCTCGATGATTTCTTCTATACGATTTTTATCAACTTTGTGGATATTGGCATTAAAGGCCAGATATTCCTTTACATATAGATCCAAATACAAAGGGTTGTGCTCAGGGAGATACCCAATACTCTTTTGGACGGATTTCTTATCTGTACGTACATTAAAATCATTAACCATTGCTTCCCCCTCATCCGCTTGGTGATAGGTGGTCAAAATCTTCATCAAAGTAGATTTACCTGCACCGTTAGGCCCTAAAAAACCAACGATTTCACCTTTTTTCACATCGAAGGAGACATCGTTTAGAGCCTTTTGGTTTCCGAACGCTTTGGTAATATTTTTTACGGCAATGGACACGGGTTCCGATGATTTTTTTCAAAAATATGGCAAATACCATAAAGACCCATATATCTCCGAGGATTATTAAAAAAACATTTTCTTGAGTTTTAAAACAGGGAACATTACCCCATTCCCGAAGCACGTACCATGTGCATAATTCCTATTAAAACCGGATTTTGAAAAATAAATGGGCAAGGATTGGCGTTAATTCTTAGAAAATCGAAAAAAGTGAACCCTAAAACTTGATTTATAAATTTAATTAGTACTTTAGCCAAAGTTTTAGAACATGATGACAAAACAATTTTTCTTCAACGGTTTTTATTTTTACTTCTTTTTTAAGGGAAGAACGGGACTGTTGTAGTATATTGGAAACAAGATATCATATGAAGTCCCGTGAAAAACGGGACTTTTTTATTTGTCCTTTCTTGAAAATGTGGAAAACCTAAAACGGATTAAGCGCATCGCCAGATAGAGTCCAATGGATTTAAAAATAGCCATACAGGGAATAAAGGGATCTAACCATCATCAGGTCGTTAGGGAGTATTTTGATGATAAGGTGGATTTAGTGGAATGTCTATCCTTTCACGGATTGGTGGATCGTTTGTTGGATGGTTCTGCCGACAAGGGTGTTATGGCCATTGAGAACTCCATAGCGGGATCTATTATTCCCAATTACGCCCTGGTATATGACAATGGCCTGCATATTATAGGGGAGCACTATTTGAATATCCATCACCATTTAATGGCATTAAAAGGGCAGCATATCGAAGATATTGCCGAGGTACGTACCCATCCTATGGCCCTGTTACAGTGTAGGGAATTTTTGAAGACCCAACCGCACATTAAAATGGTGGAGGACGTGGATACGGCAGAAACGGCCAAACAGATCCAGGAGCATCAATTAAAGGGTATTGCGGCCATTGCGCCCCAGGTAGCCGCCGAACTATATGGTTTGGAGATCATTGCCAAGGAAATACAGACCATAAAGAACAATGCCACGAGATTTATTGTCATAAAAACCAAAAATAAGGAACTCCCCAAGGACGAGATTAACAAGGCATCCTTGCGATTTGAAACGGATCATAAAAGAGGTAGTTTGGCGACGGTACTCAATGTAATGAGCGATTGTAATTTGAATCTGACCAAAATTCAGTCGTTGCCTATTATAGAAACCCCCTGGAAATACGCCTTTTTTGTGGATGTTACTTTTGAACAATATGATAATTTTGCCAAGGCCAAATCGCTTCTGGAGATTATGTCCGAAAATTTTAAGGTCATAGGGGAATACAAAAATGCCATGTTATGATACAAACGGCGGAAAGACTTAATACAGTCCAGGAATATTACTTCTCCAAAAAGTTAAGGGAGGTACGTCAACTTGTTGCGGAAGGCAGACCCATTATCAATATGGGTATTGGGAGTCCCGATTTGGATCCATCCCCCGAGGTGGTGGGCACACTGCAGAATGTGCTCGGGGAGTCCGGGGCACATCAATATCAAAGTTACCAGGGCCTACCGGAATTACGGCATGCCATGGCGGATTTCTACCGATCCAAATTTGGAGTTGCCTTGGACGGACTAAATGAGATTTTACCTTTGATGGGTTCCAAAGAAGGAATAATGCACATCAGTCTTGCTTTTTTGAACGCTGGGGACAGTGTGCTGATTCCAGATCCCGGATATCCTACCTATACTTCGGTCACTAAATTGGTAGGTGCCGTTCCCATAAAATACGACTTAACCGAAGCCGGCGAATGGTTGCCCGACTTGAAGGCTCTCTCAAGTCATGATCTTTCCAAGGTCAAATTAATGTGGATAAGCTATCCGAACATGCCTACCGGGGCTACCATCACACATCAAAAAATGCAGGAACTGGTGTCGTTTGCCAAGGAGAATCAAGTTCTATTGGTCAACGACAATCCATATAGTTTTGTACTGAACGAACATCCCACAAGTATTTTACAGGTGGAAGGTGCCAAAGAAGTTGCCCTTGAACTCAATTCGCTGAGTAAAACCTTTAATATGGCAGGTTGGCGTGTGGGAATGGTCATGGGCAATGAAAATCACATCAATGCGGTGTTGAAGATAAAGAGCAATATGGACTCGGGAATGTTCTATGGGATACAACAGGGGGCCGTTACCGCATTGCGAAGTGGAGGGGAATGGTTCAAAAAACTGGATGCCGTATATGCATCAAGACGTCAATTGATGTTTACCTTGGTGGACAAGTTAAACTGTACCTACGATAGAAATGCCGCAGGCATGTTCGTTTGGGCCAAATTACCGGAAAGAAGCAAGTCTTCTGAAGAATTCATTGATGAGGTACTATATGACAAGGATGTTTTTATAGCGCCGGGTACCATTTTCGGGAGTAATGGGGAAGGTTACATCCGGTTTTCGCTTTGCGTAAAAGAGGATAAGATCAGGGAAGCAATAGATAGGTTTTAGCAATACGTTTTATGAGTTTGAAAAATTAAACATCGAAAATCTATTATTTAACATCCATAAAATGAACATATTCGTCATAGGTGTAGGTCTAATTGGAGGCTCCTTTGCAAAGGATATAAAAAGGTTGCGTCCCGACTCGAAACTATTCGGGGTGGATACCAATTCGTCCCATTTGGATGAGGCACTATCCTTGAACATTATTGACGAAAAATCCGGCTATCAGGATTTATCGCTTGCGGATATGGTCATTGTAACCATTCCGGTGGATGTTCTAGTTACGGAACTGCCCAAAATCTTGAACGCCGTTAACGATGATTGTGTGGTCTTTGATGGCGGATCTACCAAGAACCTGATTTGCAAAAGTTTGGCGGATCATCCTAAGCGCAGGAATTTTTTGGCTTGTCATCCCATTGCCGGGACAGAGTTTTCCGGCCCTTCGGCGGCTATTGAAGGTTTGTATAATGGCAAGACCAACATCATCTGTGAAGTGGAAAAGACCGCCTTTAAATTGCAGGAACGGGCTTTGGGACTTTTTCAGGAAATAGGCATGCGAATTCGCTATATGAATCCGTTGGCGCACGATAGACATATTGCCTATGTATCCCACTTATCGCATATCAGCTCGTTTATGTTGGGAAAAACGGTCATTGAAAAAGAAAAAAACGAAAGGGATATTTTTGATATGGCCGGTAGTGGCTTTGAAAGTACGGTCCGTTTGGCCAAAAGCTCTCCGGCCATGTGGACCCCCATTTTTGAACAGAACAAAGAAAATGTAGTCGAGATATTGGAGGATTATATCCAAAACTTGGAAGCATTTAAAGCGCTTCTTTTGGAGAATGACTATGGTGGCATTTACAGTGAAATGGACAATACGAATAAAATAAAGGAAATCTTAAAAGGAATACCACTTAACAAACAATAAAATGGAGAATACAAAGGAATTGAGAAAATGGTTGGATGATATGGACTTGCCCCACCCATTGGTGATAGCCGGACCCTGTAGTGCGGAAACCGAGAAGCAGGTACTGAGGATAGCCCATGATCTAAAGGACACGGATGTAAATTATTATCGTGCCGGTATATGGAAACCACGTACCCGTCCAGGAAATTTTGAGGGTGTCGGGGCATTGG
Source organism: Ulvibacterium sp. (assembly GCF_965228935.1). Classification (GTDB taxonomy): domain Bacteria; phylum Bacteroidota; class Bacteroidia; order Flavobacteriales; family Flavobacteriaceae; genus Ulvibacterium. Next base: position 2,433,342 of record NZ_OZ245846.1, read on the forward strand.
GTCTAAAATGGTTGCAGAAAGTAAAGGAGGAGACCGGTTTGAAGACCGCTACGGAAGTGGCCAATAGAAACCATGTGGAGCTGGCCTTGGAACATGATATAGACTTGTTATGGATCGGTGCCCGTTCAACCGTAAGCCCATTTATTGTACAGGACATTGCCGATGCCCTGGAGGGTACGGACAAGATTGTTTTGATAAAGAATCCGGTAAATCCTGATCTTTCCTTATGGTTGGGGGCGGTGGAACGGTTGCATACCGCCGACATCAAAAAATTGGGGGTTATCCATCGTGGTTTTTCGACCTATGAAAAATCCAAATATCGAAATATTCCGGAGTGGCAGTTGGCCATTGAGCTACAGACCAAATTTCCGGACTTGCCCATTATCAACGATCCATCGCACATCACCGGAAAAAGGGACATGATCTTTGATGTGTCCCAAACGGCCCTAGATCTGAATTTTGATGGACTGATGATCGAGACGCACCATGACCCGGACAATGCATGGAGCGATGCAGCACAGCAAGTAACACCCAAACGATTGGTACAAATTATGGAAGATCTACGAATTAGAAAGGAGACGGACAAGGAGGCAGAGTACAACAGCAAGTTGAACAACCTAAGGGCCCAAATAGATATTATCGACAATCAATTAATAGATTTGCTCGGGAAACGTATGAAAGTCTCCGATGGTATTGGGGAGCTTAAAAAGCAACGTAACGTAGCCGTGCTTCAGACCAATCGGTGGAACGCCATTTTAGGAAAGATGATCTTGGAAGGCGAGTCCAAGGGATTGAGCGAAGAATTCGTATTAAAAATGTTCAAGGCCATCCATCAAGAATCCATTAACCATCAGGAAAAGATTATCAACGCCTGAACGGGAAAAGGTAATTGAAACAACGATCCGTCTATCCAAATAGACGGATCGTTTCGTTATGATGACTTCTTGTATCAACTTAAAATGCAATTGCCTGTGGAAGGTAAAGGACTTCGCTAATCTTTCTTAAAGACATAACGCGTAATAAATATACCCTGACCGTCCTTATCCCCCGCATCGGATTCCACGGCACTGGTCACAAAGACCAGTTCCCATCCTTCCGCCGCCATCGCGGTCAATTTAGAGGAAACGACGGCATCGTTGGCCGCAATGTTCTGAAAACGGATTCCACCAATATTGTAAAAGTTCAAGAGCTTGGTTTCCTCAAAGTTCTTTACCCGGATATCCCCTCGCTTGGACTTGTTCCTTGTATTGTCCTCTTCCGTCTGCTGTGAAGTGTATTCCGCAAAATCCTTGTCCTCTTGGGCATCTATAATCCGAGACCTACCAATTCCACTGGGTACAATGGACTCCACACTGGTTATTACCTTAAACTGTTGGGCATGGATTTCAAAGGTGGCTGCGATGGCAAGACAGATAATAAATAGAATTTTTTTCATTGTTTTCACGATTTACTTGTTAGAATTGGCCCAAAGATACCGCGATTCTTAAAAAGAAAAATGGGTATTTTTGCGTCGACCTAATCTACGGTGAATTTTTAAACGTAATGACCGGAGTCGTATATAAATCTACAGGGAGTTGGTATACCGTTAAAACGGATAACGGAGAATTCTACGAATGTAGGATTAAGGGAAAATTTCGTATTAAGGGTATCAAAAGTACAAATCCTGTTGCGGTCGGGGACAAGGTGAAATTCGAGATAGAACAGATTGGTGACGAAACCATTGGAGTTATCTCGGAAATAGAAGATCGCAAGAATTACATTATTCGGAAATCGGTAAACCTCTCCAAACAGACCCATATCATTGCTGCTAACCTAGATCAGGTTTTTTTGATAATTACGCTGAACAACCCCGTGACCCACACCATTTTCATAGACCGCTTTTTGGCCACTGCGGAAGCCTATGACATTCCAACGGTTTTGTTGTTCAATAAAATGGACACCTATGGGGAGGGAGAGTTTAACGAGGTAAAACGTTTGATTGACCTTTATACGGATGTAGGATACACCTGCATGGGCATATCCGCAAAAACTGGAAGGAACGTAGACCGGGTAAAGGAATTGATGCTCCATAAAACCAGTATGTTTTCAGGCCATTCAGGCGTGGGCAAATCCACCTTAATCAATAAATTGGAACCTTTTTTGGACATTAAGACCGCAGAAATATCCGAACAACATCTACAAGGACAGCATACCACTACATTTGCCGAGATGTTCGATTTGAGCTTTGACGCACGGATTATAGATACGCCGGGGATAAAAGGCTTTGGTATGGTGGATATGGATAAGGACGAAATAGGGGATTATTTTCCCGAGTTTTTTAGGCTGAAGAAGAATTGTAAATTCAACAACTGCCTACATTTGGATGAACCCAAATGTGCGGTTAAGGAGGCCTTGGAAAAGGATGAGGTATCTTGGAGCAGATATCGAAGTTATGTACAAATGGTAACAGGCCAGGAAGATACGTACAGAATGGATAACTATGGTAAAACGGACTAAAAATAATATTTCTTCTCCCATAGAGGGTTAGGTATTGGATTATGCGGGCAGTGATTCAAAGAGTATCAAAGGCAAGTGTAACGATAGAGGGAAAAGTGGTCTCCGAAATCCGTGAAGGTCTTCTCATTTTATTGGGGATAGAGGATGCCGATGGGAAAGAAGATATCGAATGGCTCTCACGAAAAATCGTAAACCTAAGGATTTTTAATGACCTGGACGGCGTAATGAATCGTTCGTTATTGGACATCGATGGTACCGCCCTTGTGGTCAGTCAGTTTACCCTACATGCCTCTACCAAAAAAGGAAATAGGCCCTCCTACATAAAAGCAGCAAAACCCGATTTTTCCATTCCCTTGTATGAAGAATTTGTACGACAATTGGAAATCGACTCGGGAAAAAGGGTAGGGACGGGAGTTTTTGGTGCCGATATGAAAGTAGAGTTATTGAATGATGGTCCGGTGACCATCGTTATGGATACAAAGAACAGGGAATAAGGTGTATTCATCGATTTTATAACCGCAAAATGTAAGAAATTTTAGTACTTTACGTTGTAAGTTTCAACCCCGACCTAAACCAATGCGCCTACTCCTACTTTTTACCGCACTTTTTTTTGTATTTATCAGTTCTGCCCAAGAACCCAATTATCAAGCCCTTTTATTGAACAAAGATCTTGTCGAAAATGCCAATGCAGTGGTTCGACTGGATGAAATGCGTATACACGTGGAGGCCAGAAACAAGATGGTGTATACTGTAAAGCAAGTGGTAACGGTTTTAAACAAGTTGGGTAACCGGTATGCCAGACCTCGGGTTTTTTATGATAGCGATAAAAAGATAAAACACATAGAAGCTTATGTGTACGATAAAATGGGGAAGGAAATTGAACACATAAGGAAAAGGGATTTTCAGGATGTCAGTGCAGCGGACGGTATATCCCTTTACATAGATGATAGATTACTCACCTATTCCTATACTCCCGTACAATATCCGTACACCATGGAATTTTCCTATGAAGTGGAAACCAGTGATACGGGCCTTTTCCCTCCTTGGTATTTTTTATCAGGGTATTTGGCCAGTGTGGAAAAGAGCCATTATGAGATTACGTATGCCTCAAGCAATCTAAAACCGGTCATTAAGGAGTACAATCTAGAAGGCTTTTCGATTGAAAAGGAGGAACGCACCGGTAGTATTGTATATACCGCCCACAACCTTCCCGCTGTAAAAAGTGAGGCGCACAGTCCGGATTATAGTAGCTTGGCACCAAAACTTTCGGTACGATTGGAACATTTTCACTATAAAGGTTTTGATGGTGACGTGGATGATTGGGATCAATTGGGATCATGGGTCAACAACTCCCTTCTGAAAGGGCGTACGGAACTTTCAGAAGCGACCCAAACTATGGCGAGAAACCTAGTGAAGGGTATTGAGGATGATTTGGAAAAGGCGAAAGTAATCTATAAGTACGTACAGGACAATACAAGATATATAAGTGTTCAGATAGGTATAGGCGGCTTTAGGCCCATAAGTGCCGTAGAGGTAGACCGTGTTAAATATGGGGATTGTAAAGGGCTTTCCAATTATACAAAGGCCCTGTTGGAGGCAGTGAACGTAGAATCTTATTATACAGTTGTGGAAGCAGGGCCCAGAAAAGTGGATTTTGAGGAAGACTTTGCGGATCTTCGGCAAGGGAACCATGTTATTTTGGCCATTCCATACCAAGACAAGTACTATTGGATAGACTGCACTTCACAAATCCATCCTTTTGGTTTTGTTGGCGATTTCACCGATGATCGTAAAGTACTTGTGGTAAAACCCGAAGGGGGCGAACTCGTATCCACGGTAGCGTACAACAACGAAAAGAACCATCAATTGACCAAGGCACAATTTAACCTTTTGGAAGATGGTGAAATATCCGGTAAAGTGGTTATTGCTACCAAAGGAGTGCAATACGATAATCGTTTTACCCTTGAAGAAAAATCAAAGGATAAGATTAGCGAACATTATAAGGATTATTGGAGCGAAGTGAATAATATTAATCTTCAGAGCTACGAATTTGATAATAATCGTGAGGAAATTCTATTTACCGAGGTTGTGGAGGTTTCTGCCAAAAATTATGCCTCGCTAAGCGGTGAAAGAATCCTGTTTGCTCCCAACGCGTTCAACAAAAACAGTTATGTGCCCCAACGTCATAGAAATCGGAGATTACCCTTGGAAATACAACGAGGTTTTTTGGATGAGGATGTATTTGAAATAGCAATGCCCAATGGATATGAAGTTGAAGCTCTTCCGGAGAATGTAAAACTTGAAACTCAATTTGGCACATACGCCGCAGAACTTGATTATAATACAGAAAGCAATACCTTAACTTATAAACGCAGTTTTTTCCTTAAAAAAGGGACTTATCCCAAGGAGGAATATGCCAACTACCGCAATTTTAGAAAAAAGATCGCTTCAGCGGACAAAGCCCAAGCAGTAATTATCAAAGCCGATCTTTAGACCCAAATTTCATAAACAACTTAACCATGAAAAACCTCAAAATTATTTTATGCCTGTTTATCTGTGCCATTGCCCGGGAAATCTCGGGACAGGAAGTCAAATTCGGAAAGGTATCCGAAGCTGAGCTTAGGCAAGAAGTGTATGAAAAGGATTCCTCCGCCGTTGCCGCCGTATTGTATCGGTACAAAAATATTCGTTTTGAATATAAGCAATCCATAGGTTTTCAATTGGTTACTTCTATCCATGAGCGGGTGAAGATTTATAAGCCGGAAGGCTTTGAGTATGCGACGGTAGCTGAAAAACTGTACAAGGAGGACAGTGATAAGGAAACCATAAGTGGTTTGAAGGCATTTACCTATAATCTGGAAAACGGACAGGTCAAAAAACATAAATTGTCCAAGGAGGGTGAGTTCAAAACTAAATTGAACGATTATTATAGTGAAGAAAAATTTACCATGCCCAACGTAAAGGTCGGGAGTGTTATTGAATATGAATATCAGATTTATTCCCCTTTTTATTGGCTTATCGATGAAATAGAAATGCAATATGACATACCAATTAAATATCAGCAAATTTCAATAAAGTCTCCGGAATATTTCGTCTTTAAGCCCACTATGAAAGGATATCTCCCCCTTAACCCTCAAACAGGCACGGAAGGCGGAACTATAACCTTTACCGATAAGCAGAGAACAGGGAAATATAACACGACCACCACGTATAGCAATTCCAACCTTAACTATATTGTTCATGTCACCAACTATACAATGCAAGATGTACCGGCCTTAAAGGAGGAACCCCATGTTAACAACATGAATAACTATAGAAGTGCCGTTTTATATGAATTACAATACACAAAGTTTCCCCAATCCCCTATAAAAAGCTATACTACTACATGGGAGAAGGTAATCAAGGCAATCTATGAAAATCGTAGTTTTGGAGGTCAGCTTACCCAGAAAAAATATTTCAGGGAAGCGCTTCAAACCCTAATAGCGGATAAAACCGATGAGGCGGAGAAGGCAGCTGTTATTTTTCAATATGTTCAAAACCATATGAATTGGAACGGCATGGCTGGGTTTTATACCGACAAAGGTGTTAAAAAGGCCTATGACGATCGTAGTGGTAACATAGCGGACATCAATCTAATGTTGACCGCAATGCTAAGTGAGGCTGGTTTGGAAGCCAATCCGGTACTTATAAGCACTAGGGATCACGGAGTACCACTATTTCCCACACGAAAAGGGTTTAACTACGTAGTGGCTTCTATCTCCTTGAACGATGCTATTATTCTTTTGGATGCTTCCAATAAATATACCAAACCCAATGTATTGCCCATACATGCACTGAATTGGTATGGAAAATTGATAAAAAAAGATGGAAGCTTCAATAGTGTTTCCGTGATGCCCAAAAGAGTTTCCAAGGAGAATTCCAATTGTACCGTATCCCTGGATCAAAATGGCCTGGTTAGTGGTAAGATGCGGAAAACGTACACTGATTTTAGGGCATACGAATTTAGAAACAAGTTCAATGGTGTACAGGAAGATTCGTATTTGGAAAAATTGGAATCCTCCCAAATAGGAATGGAAATCGGGGAATATGAAGTAAAAAACAACAAGGCGGTAGGCAAGCCGATTATGGAAAATATGGATTTTACCCTAGACGGCCAGATAGCAAAAGTTGGGGATAAGATGTACTTCAATCCATTGTTCAATAGCACAATGACTGAAAACCCCTTTAAATTAGAAGAAAGAAATTATCCTATAGACTATGCCTATCCTTGGGAAGAAAAAATGGTAATCAATATTTCCCTTCCTGAAGGATATGAAATTGAGACATTGCCGGAAGATATAAAGTTGGGCTTACCCAATAAAATGGCAAGCTTTATCTATAAAGTGGTGGCCAAGGGCAATCAGATCCAGGTTTTGGCCGATTTGAAGATGAAGGCGGCCATTATTCCTGCCGTAGATTATCCTAATTTGAAAGAATTCTACAAAAAAATAGTGGAAAAAGAGGCAGAAAAGGTAGTTTTATCCAAAATTACCGCAGATGGCCCTCAGGAAGCTCCAGCAGGAAGTAGATAATTGGATAAAGCAGCACGGCGTACGCTATTTTAATGAGCTTACAAATATGGCCCAACTCACCGAGGAGGTAGGGGAGGTGGCCCGTATTATTGCTCGGAGATATGGTGAGCAGAGCGAAAAGGAATCCGATAAGGAAAGAGATCTGGGCGAGGAGTTGGCCGATGTGCTCTTTGTTGTCCTTTGTTTGGCCAACCAGACAGGCGTGGATTTGCAGGAAGCCTTTGATCAAAAATTGGTGTTGAAGACCCAACGTGATCATAATAGGCACCAAAACAACAAAAAGCTTAAATAGTGCTATCTTTGGGCTTTACCATTAGAACTGGATTGGATTGAAACTACATCTGTCGCCTCCGTCAACTAAACTACTAAAGTCGAACATCCGCATTACGGGCTCAAAAAGTGAGTCCAATCGTTTGCTATTGCTACAGGCCTTGTATCCGAATATCGCGATTGAAAACCTTTCCAATTCCGATGATGCCGAGGTCATGCAAAAAGGATTGGGTACAAGCAAGGGAGTCGTGGATATCCATCATGCCGGTACCGCTATGCGCTTCCTAACCAGCTATTTTGCCTCACAGGAAGGCAAGGAAGTTCTGCTCACAGGTTCACAGCGTATGACCGAACGGCCCATAAAAGTTTTAGTGGATGCACTACGTAACCTAGGGGCCGAAATCGAATATGAAAAGAACGAGGGATATCCCCCTATACGAATTAAAGGGAATATACTTACCAAAAATGAGGTAAGCCTTCCCGCCAATATCAGCAGCCAATATATTTCCTCATTGCTGCTTATCGCAGCTAGTCTGGAAAATGGACTGGAATTGGAACTAAAAGGTAAGATTACCTCCGTCCCATATATAAGGATGACCTTGTCCCTACTGGAACAAATGGGTATACGAACTACTTTTGAAGGGAATACTATTAAGGTATATCCCAAACAGTTTGTGGATTCAAAAACAGTGGTGGTAGAATCCGATTGGAGCTCCGCCTCCTATTTTTATAGCATTGTTGCCCTTGGCGATGTAGGTTCCAAAGTGGTGCTTTCATCCTATAAAAAGAATAGTTTGCAGGGTGACAGCGTGCTTACGGGAATTTACAAAAACTGGGGAGTAGAGACCGATTTCGGGGAAAACGAAATAAGCCTGAGAAAAACGGCGGACCTAAGACCCGAAAGTTTGGATCTAGATCTTTCGAACGCTCCGGACACCGCCCAGACTATTGCGGTTACGTGCTTTGGACTGGGTGTCGGATGCCATCTTACCGGATTGCATACCCTAAAAATTAAAGAAACGGATCGATTGGAAGCCTTGAACACGGAGCTCTCCAAATTGGGTGCCGATATAACCGTATCGGATAAGGACCTGATACTGCGTCCGTCAAATCGGATCAACAAGGAGGTGGCCATCGATACCTATAACGATCATAGAATGGCTATGGCCTTTGCTCCCATGGCCATGAAGACCTCACTATATGTCAACGATGCCGAAGTGGTCTCAAAATCCTACCCCGACTTTTGGAAAGACCTTAAAATACTCGGTTTTGGGATACAAAAACCATAATTCGTATTTAATCCCTGTTTTACTTGACAACCCCTATGGCCACATTGTATATTTGCAGCCGCAAAAATCGCTAACTCAATTTACTTATGAAATTATCGCATTTTAACTTTGAACTTCCCAAGAATTTATTGGCAGAGTACCCAACTGAAAATAGAGATGAGTCCAAATTAATGGTTATTCATCGGGATTCTGGTAAAATAGAACATAGGATGTTCAAGGACCTTATCGATTATTTTGACGAAGGCGATGTTATGGTCCTGAACAATACAAAGGTCTTTCCGGCAAGATTATATGGAAACAAGGAAAAGACCGGAGCCCGTATCGAGGTCTTTTTACTAAGGGAACTGAACGAGGAACAAAGACTATGGGATGTTCTGGTAGATCCGGCACGGAAAATCCGAATTGGCAATAAACTATATTTTGGGGATGATGAAAGCCTAGTGGCGGAAGTCATTGACAACACCACGTCCAGAGGAAGGACGTTACGTTTTTTGTATGATGGGGCCTATATCGACTTTAGAAGGAAGCTAAGGGAATTGGGAGAGACTCCTTTACCAAAATACATAAAGCGAAATGTGGAACCAGAGGATGAGGAACGCTATCAGACCATTTATGCCAAGCATGAGGGAGCTGTGGCAGCTCCAACTGCCGGGCTTCACTTTTCCAAGCATTTATTGAAGCGTTTGGAAATAAAAGGAGTGAATTTCGCGGAATTGACCTTGCATGTTGGCTTAGGAACTTTCAATCCGGTAGAGGTAGAAGACCTTTCCAAACATAAAATGGATAGTGAGGAATTGATTATTGACGAAAAGGCAACGGAGGTGGTAAACCGGGCCAAGGAAACCAGAAAAAAAGTATGTGCGGTGGGCACTACGGCAATGCGGGGATTGGAAAGCGCGGTTTCTTCCGAACAGACGTTGAATACCTTTGACGGATGGACCAATAAGTTCATTTTCCCGCCCTATGATTTTAGTATTGCCAATTGTATGATTACCAATTTTCATTTGCCCAAATCTACCCTGCTTATGATGGTATCTGCCTTTATAGGCCATGATCTTATGAAAAGGGCATACAAAGAAGCTATTTTGGAAGGATATCGCTTTTATTCCTATGGCGATGCCATGTTGATTATATAGGAAGGCTAAAACAGATTTTGGAAATCCTGCCTGCCAAGTCAACGGTTCGGCAGGATTTTTTATCTTTTTACGTATTGGAAACAAAAAAGAAGGACATAAGGGCCCTTACCAGGGAACAACTGCGTGGGTTTTTTGTAGACCAGGGCGATAGGGCTTTTCGTGGCAATCAGGTCTATGAATGGCTTTGGCAGAAATCCGCGCATTCCTTTGATGTAATGACAAATCTTTCCAAGGAAACGCGAGGGCTATTGGAAGCGAATTTTGTTATCAATCACATTCGCGTAGATCAAATGCAGCGCAGTGCGGACGGTACCATAAAAAATGCCGTACGATTGCATGATGGGTTGGTGGTGGAATCTGTTTTGATACCAACGGCCAATCGGACCACCGCCTGTGTTTCCAGCCAAGTAGGATGTAGTCTGGACTGCAAGTTCTGTGCTACCGCCCGTTTGAAACGGATGCGTAATCTGAACCCAGATGAAATCTACGATCAGGTAGTGGCCATTGATAATGAAAGTAGGCTCTATTTTGATCGGCCTTTGAGCAATATCGTATTTATGGGAATGGGCGAACCTTTGATGAACTATAACAATGTGCTAAAGGCTATCGATAAGATTACTTCCCCAGCAGGGCTTGGAATGTCCCCAAAACGCATTACGGTCTCCACATCCGGGGTGCCCAAAATGATTAAAAAAATGGCGGACGACGGGGTCAAATTCAAATTGGCGGTATCCCTTCATTCGGCCATAGATGAGATACGTACGTCCATAATGCCCTTTAATGCCACGTTTACCTTGACCGACCTACGGGAGGCCCTTCAATATTGGTACAATAGGACCAAAAGTAGAATCACCTATGAGTATGTAGTCTGGGAAGGGATCAACGATACACAAAGGGATGTGGATGCCTTGGTGGACTTCTGCAAATTTGCACCCTCCAAAGTAAATCTTATCGAGTATAACCCGATTGATGACGGTCAGTTTCAGCAAGCCTCAAAAACGGCATTGGATCGATATGTAGGCACATTAGAGGAAAACGGGATTGTAGTTACCGTTAGGCGTTCCAGGGGCAAGGATATCGATGCGGCCTGTGGTCAATTGGCAAATAAGCATTAACGAAAGCAAGTAGCATTCTATAGTGCTTTCCAACCAATACCGCGCGCCGATTACCCCTTCTTTTCCTTATTTTATTTTTATCTTTCCAAATCCAACGCGATAGAAAACCAAACTTCTTGAAAACAGTATCCCAAATAAAGGAACCTATAGAACATGAAATGGAACTTTTTGAGAAAAAGTTCTTAAATGCCATGTCCTCCAAGGTCGCGCTCCTCAATCGCATTACCTACTATATTGTAAATCGAAAAGGCAAACAAATGCGACCTATGTTTGTTTTTTTGACCGCTAAGCTGCTGAACAACGGGGAGGTAAACGAACGTACGTATCGTGGGGCCTCGGTCATTGAACTTATTCACACGGCTACTTTGGTTCATGATGATGTAGTGGACGAAAGCAACAAGCGCCGCGGATTTTTTTCCATCAATGCATTATGGAAAAATAAGATAGCCGTTTTAGTAGGTGATTATCTCTTATCAAAAGGATTATTGTTATCCATAGACAATGGCGATTTTGATCTACTTCGGATCATTTCGGTGGCTGTCCGTGAAATGAGCGAGGGGGAACTGTTGCAGATCGAAAAGGCAAGGCGATTGGACATTACGGAGGAGGTATATTACGATATCATTCGTCAAAAGACAGCTACTTTGATTGCCGCATGTTGCAGCTTGGGCGCCTGCTCCGTAAAACCCGATTCGCAGGATGTGGAGACCTTCCGAAAATTCGGGGAGCTCTGCGGTATGGCCTTTCAAATAAAAGATGATCTCTTTGACTATGGGGAAGAGAAAATCGGGAAGCCTACGGGTATAGATATCAAGGAACAGAAGATGACCCTGCCCCTTATCTATGCCCTTAATAACTGCTCCAAATCGGAAAAAGGATGGTTGATCAATTCCGTAAAAAATCACAATAAGGACAGGACCAGGGTAAAACAGGTAATAGCTTTCGTAAAGGAAAAGGGAGGGTTGGACTATGCCATACAGAAAATGCTCGATTTTAAGGAAGAGGCCCTGAAACTTCTGGAGACGTATCCGCCTTCGGAGTACAAAAGCTCCCTTGAGCTTATGGTAAATTATGTAGTGGACAGAAAAAAATGAAGTCGGATGGCATCGTCCTTATAGCAAAATGACATATTTCTGCCTTTCCTAAAACTTCAGAAAAAAAAAATCAACTTTCCAGGCAACGTTTTCTTGTACTGAATCGTCTATAGAAATAAGGAGTAACCAAAACCACTTTTATAAAATTGAAAATTATTTCTTTTTATAAAAACGAAAAGCAGCTTATAGAAAGAGCGACTTCTGGCAATCGGGATGCGCAGCAACGCCTTTACGAAAAATTTGCTCCCAAAATGCTCGGGGTTTGTAGAAGGTACATCAAAGATTTGCAATTTGCGGAAGACGTTATGGTCAATGGTTTTGTAAAAGTTTTTCAGGGACTTGAAACTTTTCGTCATCAGGGCAGTTTTGAGGGATGGATAAAAAAAATCATGGTGAGGGAAAGTATTTCCTATTTACGAAAACAACAATTTGTAGTCTATGATGATACGGTATACGAAAGGCACGGGGAAAAATTCGTTTCGGATACCTCTGCCAAATTGGACACCGAATACATACAGACCATGATCGATGCCTTGCCTGAAGGCTATAGGACCGTATTCGTATTGTATGCCGTGGAAGGGTATAAACATCAAGAAATTGCCGAAATGCTGGCCATATCGGAGAGTACCTCAAAATCGCAATTGTTCAAGGCCAGAAAGTTGTTGCAGCAAAGTTTAAAGAAACAAAATATTATAGGATATGGAACCGAATAGTTTTGAAAAGCATATCAAAAAACAATTGGAGACAAGGGAAATACGGCCTTCTCCCGAGGCTTGGCAGAAGGTGGTAGGCCGTTTGGACGTTACTCCAAGACCAAAATCGAATCGTTTTTTGTGGTATGGCATTGCGGCGGGCTTTGCAGGTCTTTTGGTAATCTCTTTGGTGTATTTGGACTCTCAAGGGCCTGTAGTGAATCCTGATATTGAAATCGTGGATACGGATAGTGAAAATACCAAAGTTGGGGATACGTTAAAAAAAGGAACGGATGAAAAAATATTTCAAGAACAGCCTCAAGTGGTCGGAACAAATAGAGGTTTGGATATAGAAAAACCCTTGGAAGAACCGATACATTTTCCGAACGAAAAGAGAATAATCGAGGAAGACACCTTGGAAGACATGGGGACGATCATTGCTTCCACGGATACAACGGGAGATACAGAAATTGAAAATGAAACTTCAAGCGAGGATTCGGAAGCTATCATCAATACCAAAATAGCGGAAATTATGGCGCAGGTCGATGTTCTGGAGCAGGAAAATAGAACGGTCTCCGATGCGGAGGTGGACTCCCTTTTACTAAAAGCGCAAAGGGAAATAATTGCGGAAAAACTTTTCCTGGAGAACGGAAAGGTAGATGCCATGGCTTTGTTAATGGAGGTAGAGGATGAACTAGATCAATCCTTTAGGGATCAAATTTTCGAAAAGTTAAAAACCGGTTTTATGAGGGTACGCACGGCCGTGGCGGATCGAAATAATTAATTCATCAATCATTAATGGATTTCCTTCTTCTCTCCCCGCGACCGTCGGGGAGATAGGGAGGGAACATTTCAAAAACAAACAAGTATGAGGACCATTGTTTTTTATTTAACCTTGATTTTAATTTCCTTGATTATGAACCATGCCGTTGCACAAGAGCGGAACAAAGAAAAAATTGAGGCCCTAAGGGAGCAAAAGATCAAGATTACGGAGCAGGAGAAAGAGGCATTAAAATTGGAAATAGAGCACATCAACAGAAGATTGGATGATGGTGACCTAAACGCTGAAGAAGCAAGGATTCTCAAGGAAAATGCAGCCAAACTAAGGGCATTGAACATTGAGAACAAACACGCTATCATCGATAATAAGATAGCGTTGTTGGAACGTAACCAGGGAACTATGCTCGAGGAGGAAAAAGGGTTTTCCATTATCGATGATGGAACGGGAATTAGTATTAATGTGGATGGGAAACCGTGGCATGTTTTCGAAAGAAGTGATAAGCCTCCAAAATATGACCGTCGTACGTATTCCGATCCGGTTGTCGCCATAGGCTTTAACAATGCCATTATCGAGGGTCAATCCCTGGATGATTCGCCCTATAAAATTGGGGGAAGCCGATTTTTTGAATTGGGGTGGGTATGGCGCACCAGAGTTTTTGACAACTCCAATTTTATGCGCTTTACGTATGGGTTTTCCTTTCAATTCAACGGCCTAAAACCCAAGGACAATCAATATTTTGTAATCAACGATGAAGGTCAGGCGGAATTACAGGAATTCGAATTCGAGCTGAGCAAATCCAAATTCCGTATGGACAATCTCGTTTTCCCGATTCATTTTGAATTTGGCCCCTCAAGATTTAGACAAACGGAAAATACCATTCGATACTCCATCCAAAACCAATTTCGACTGGGTATCGGCGGGTATGGCGGATTTAACCTGAGCACCCGCCAGAAGTTGAAGTACGACCGGGCCGGGGAAAACGTTAAGGACAAGCTGAAAAGGGGCTATAATACGACAAATTTTGTATATGGACTTAGCGCATATGCCGGGTTCGATGGCATACTACTCTATATAAAATATGATCTGAATCCGATTTTTAAGGACGCTTTGGTAGAGCAACGGAATATTTCTTTGGGCCTTCGGTGCGACTTGTGACGAGGTGGAATAAGGTTCGCCTCTTTAACTTGAGGCGGATCTTAAACCTTTATTCTTAATCTATTCCTATGGCATTTTCCATCTCCGGGGTAAATTCATTCTGGTAATAAACACGTTTGCAATGGGAACATTCCGCAAGCTTTGAGGTGGAAATTTTAAATAGCTTGACCCAAAACAAATGAAAGTAGTTGGATGTCCTGGAAACGGTCAGAGTTCCGGTCTGATTGCAAAAAGGGCAGCGAACACCGGATAGGCGCTTTATTTCGGTTTTTCCGGGACGGGTACCAAGGAAGAGTATCATAGCACAAAGATATCGGAAGAAACATTCAAATTAATGTAATAAAAGAAATAAAAACAGTAACCAATGGAACCTACGAAAAGAACCGCAAGAATTGCCGGGACATTTTATCTCATTCTCATATTGAGTGGCATGTTTAGTTTGCTCTATGTACCCTCCGAGCTTATCGTCTGGGAAGACCCTGGAATGACCGTTGAAAATATCAAAGCTTCGGAACACCTGTTTCGGCTGGGCATACTAAGTGGTTTACTATGCTTCGCCTGCTTCATATTCTTACCACTAACGTTGTACAGATTACTTAAAGGAGTCAATGAGGGCCAAGCCGTGCTCATGGTGGTTCTTGCCATAGTTAGTGTTCCTATATCCTATATTGGCATAACATATCAAATAGACCTACTCACCTTAATCAATGATTCCGAGTCCTTAAAAACTTTTACTTCGGACGAGCTACAGGCAAAGGCGATGCTGCTTCTTAAATCCAGTAACAACGGAAGTTTGGTGGCCCACATATTTTGGGGACTATGGTTGTTTCCTTTTGGATATTTGGTGTACAAATCGGGCTTTCTCCATAAATTTTTAGGAATCATGTTAATGCTGGGTTGCTTTGGATACCTCTTGGACTTTCTGGGGTATTTCCTTTGCGAAGACTATGGACAAACTTTGGGGGCTACCCTTGTAGGTATTCCCGCTGCCATAGGGGAAATCGGGATTTGCCTTTGGCTTCTGACCATCGGGATAAAGGTGGTTAAAGCTCCGCAAGGTTAAATCATAAGACCTGCTTTTAAAAAGCTACATTTTGGCTTATATTTATGGATACAGGTTATATTTGCCTGCCAGATTTCGTTTGTTTTGATTTCAAAATCCACCATAGATCAAGTATATGAAACCGCCCGTTTGGAAGAGGTTATCGGTGATTTTGTACAATTAAAGAAATCAGGATCCAACTTTAAGGGGCTGAGCCCTTTTACCGATGAGCGTACACCAAGTTTTATGGTTTCACCGGTAAAACAGATTTGGAAGGACTTTAGCAGTGGAAAAGGGGGCAATGTGGTGGCCTTTTTGATGGAGCATGAGCATTTTACCTATCCCGAGGCCATAAAATACCTGGCCAAAAAATACAATATCGAAGTCGAGGAAACCGAGCGCACCGATGAACAGAAGGCCGAGGCCAATGAGCGCGAAAGCATGTACCTGGTTTCCGAATTTGCCCAGAAACACTTTTCGGAAATGCTCTGGGAAACGGAGTTGGGCAAGGCCATAGGTTTAAGCTATTTCAAGGAACGTGGTTTTACTGATGAGACCATCAAAAAATTTGGTTTGGGCTATTGCTTGGATCAATGGGACGGATTTACCAAAGCCGCCCTTGAAAATGGGTATAAGTTGGTGTATTTGGAAAAAACGGGATTGACTATCGTTAAAGAAGATACCCAAAATCCCGATAATACCAAGAAATTCGATCGATTCAAGGGACGGGTCATGTTCCCTATTCACTCCATGAGCGGTAGGGTTCTTGGTTTTGGGGGACGTATTTTGACCAATGATAAAAAAGCGGCCAAATACCTGAATTCCCCGGAGAGCGAAATTTACCATAAGAGTAAAGTACTCTACGGTATTTACTTTGCAAAACAGGACATCGCCAAGGAAGATAATTGCTATCTGGTAGAAGGATATACGGACGTCATCCAATTTTATCAAAGGGGCATCCGCAATGTAGTATCCTCCAGTGGTACCGCCCTTACCCCGGAACAGATACGTTTGATCAATAGGCTTACGAAAAACATTACCGTTCTGTTCGATGGGGATGCCGCGGGATTAAGGGCGTCCCTAAGGGGTATCGATCTGATCTTGGAACAGGGCATGAACGTTAGGGTCTGTCCTTTTCCGGAAGGTGAGGATCCGGATAGTTTTGCCAAGAATAACGAGTTGGAGGATGTTCAGCTTTACTTGGAGGAGAATGCAAAGGACTTCATTCAGTTTAAGGCAAATTTACTGGCAGAAGAAGCTTCCAATGACCCTATAAAAAGGGCGGAGACGGTTCGTGATATTGTAAATAGCATAGCCAAGATTCCCGATGCCATTAAGCGCGAAATCTATATACAGGAATGTGCACAGATTATGAATGTTTCCGAAAACGTTCTGTTCAGCACGTTGGCCCAAATCGGTAAAAAGGAGATAGCGGATGCCGTAAAAAAAGCCAAACCGGAACAAAAGGCCTTTGATGTTGTAAAAAATCAGGTTGCCGTTGAAAAGGTAGATGTGCAATACGAATTGGAGCGAAAGATTATTGAGGTGCTTTTACTGTACGGAAATGAAAGGCAGGAATTCGAAGACCTTGTTCTAAAGGAAAACGATGATGGCGATTTGATCTTGGAACCAGAGTCCCTGGAAGCCAAGGTCTATGAAAAAATTTATTTGGATCTTCAGGAAGATGAGATAGAGCTAACGAACGAACAGTTTCGAAGTATCTACTATAAATTGATAGAGCAATTAAATGCGGATGAGGATTTTTCCATAAGCACTTTTATCTCAGATCTTGACCAAAAAATGGTAGAGGAGATTTCATCCATTCTCATGGAAGAAGAAAAGTATGCGTTGCATAATTGGGAGCGAAAGGATATTTATCCCAGGGATAAAAAGACCGGCGTGGGGCAATTGGTAAGCGAGACCATTTTGACCTTACGTTGCTATTTGATCAAAAAGCGCATGGAGGCCCTTCAGAACAATACCCAAGAAAATCATGGGAACAATACGGAGACCCTGGAGGAGATTATGAACTATCTCCAATTGAACAAATTGTTGAATAAAAAACTGAATCGGGTACTTTCATAAAAAAACAGAGGCCCCAAAAGTGTAACTTTTGGGGCCTCTGTAATAGATGATTACCGCTCTAATACAATTCCAATGCTTTGGCTTGTTGTAAAAGATCTACCATATTGTCCACGTTCAACTTTTTCATTAAACGTGCCTTATAGGTACTGACGGTCTTTTCGTTCAAGTTAAGACCAATGGCAACATCCTTGTTTCGTTTTCCGCTGGCCAATAGTTTAAGCACTTCAACCTCTCGCGTAGAAAGTTTCCTGAAGAACCTTCTTGGTCTTTGGGTTCCTTCGTCAAATGCCAGTCTTTGGGCAAGTTCATTGGTGATGAACATATTGCCCTCGCTTACTTTTCGCACTGCGGAAATAATGTAATCTATATCCGAGGCTTTGGACAAATAACCGAATGCACCTGCCCTAATGCTGCTCAGTGCATATACATCTTCGGATTGTCCGCTGTACATCAACACTTTAACATCAGGATACTCTTTTTTAATCTTTCGCAAGGTGGCGATACCGTTTATCTCTGGAATATCCATTTCCAACATAACGACATCAGGGGTAATTCGTTCCAGTTTTTCAAAAAGCTCGGATGTAGTGGAAACGTCTTCCACTACCTCAAAACCAGAGGCAGATTCCAATACATGTTTTACACCCATCCGGATGATAGGGTGGTTATCAGCAATTAATACTTTGATCATTTCGCTAGTTTTAGTCTAAAAATATACCCAAATTTGCAGAAGTCCAAAAAAACTGACATGCAATGTAAGGTTTAATTATCTGAATTCGTAAACAAAAATGGTTTTTTTTTATTAAAAAGCCTTATTTTTTGAATATTATTCGATTTATCTACTTGATTCTTAGTTGAGTGGTCTATTTTAACATTTCGGGAATCTCGCATACGGGTATCGGCTTCATTTTATGTTGATTGGCCGAGTTTAATTGCTTAAATATAGTAAAAACTTCCTTTTCCCGACCAGAAAAGTCTGAAACGGTCTTTCCCTCATCATCCATTTTCATGGCCCATTCCAATTCTGGATAGGAAGCGCCAATCTGATCTTCATCGGTTCTGTTATCGCCCCAAAGACCATCCGTGGGGGCCGCTTGGATGATTTCCTCGTTAACGCCCAAGTAATCTGCAATTTCATAGACTTCGGTTTTCAATAAGTCGGCAATAGGGCTCAAGTCCACTCCACCATCCCCATATTTGGTATAGAAACCCACACCAAAATCCTCGACCTTATTGCCCGTACCGGCCACCAAATAACCCTTTAAGGCGGCAAAATAATATAAAGTGGTCATTCGTAGGCGTGCGCGGGTATTGGCCAATGACATAAAACGGCTTTCCTCATCGGCTACGTCGGGAAGTACTTCAATAAGACTGTCGAATACCGAGGTAAGGTTTACCGGCTGTCTTTTTACATTCGGGTAATGTTCCTGTAACCAATCAATATGGTTGGCCGCCCTGTTTACCTGTTTTACGGACTGGTGAATGGGCATTTCCAGACAAAGTACATCCAAACCGGTCCGTGCACATAAGGTGGAAGTTACTGCGGAATCGATACCCCCGGATACACCCACCACAAATCCCTTCATTTTGGCATTCGTAGTATAATCCTTTAACCACTTTACAATATGGTCTACTACCTTTTCGGTCTGCATACTGCTCTTTATTGACGAAACGATTAACTTTGCCCGATAAAAATAAAGCCTTGATGTCTAAAAATAAAATGGAAACGGGATTACTTTATACAGTAAAGTACATTTTTACTTTTTTCTTAGTTTCTTTCCTGCTTTTAGGCTGTAATGACAATGATAAGGTTGCCGAGGCAATCGGTAAAATGGATTTAAGCCTACAGGTCTTCCGTTTTGACCGAGAATTTGCCAAGGCGGAACCGTCGGACTTGCCCTCGCTCAAAAAAGAATACCCTTATCTTTTTCCCGCCCAATACCCGGATAGTGTTTGGGTGGTCAAATTAAAGGATATCGTTCAGGTTGAACTTTTAAGGGAAGTTGGTGATGAATTTTCCAATTTCGAACAGGAAGAAACCGATTTGCAATTGCTTTTTAAACATATTAAGTATTACTTTCCCCGGTTTGATGTCCCCAAAATTGTTACGGTCACTTCCGATGTAGATTATGAAAATCGCGTAATCCTTACGGATAGTCTACTTTTAATAGGGCTTGATAACTATCTGGGCCCCGAACATAAGTTCTACGAGCGAATATCCAATTACATTGCAGCAGGTATGGACAAACAATATTTGGTCAGTGATGTGGCCAGCGCCTTTGCCAAGCGAGTGGTGCCCAGGGCAAATGACCGAACCTTTTTGGCCCAAGTTGTCTATTATGGCAAGGAATTATATGTAAAGGACAAGCTGACCCCATTTTTATCGGAGGCCCAGCGCATTGGCTATTCCCAGGAAGATTTGGAATGGGCCCACCTTAATGAAGAACCTATGTGGCGTTATTTTATTGAACGTGAGCTCCTGTATGATACGGATGCTAAACTAGGTCCACGTTTTTTGGACCCCGCACCCTTCTCCAAGTTTGGGCTGGAATTGGACAACGAATCCCCGGGACGTATAGGGCGCTATTTAGGTTGGCAGATTGTAAGGGCCTTTATGGAACGGAACGCGGTTTCCATGCAACAGATGCTCGGTCTGCCCGCAGAGGAAATATTCAAAAAGAGTAATTACAAACCCAAAAAATAAACTATGGCTAAACTCCATACTTCGGAAATTACCCTAAAGGTAGGGTTGGATGAAAACCGCGTTCCAGAGGAACTCTCCTGGTCCGCACAGGATGGGGGTGTCCATAATGAGGAGGCTAAGGCCATGTTACTGTCGGTTTGGGACAGTAAGAACAAGGAATCCCTAAAGATCGATCTTTGGACCAAGGATATGCCAGTGGATGAGATGAAGATTTTCTTTCATCAAACTTTGGTTTCCCTATCGGACACTTTTATGAAAGCCACACAGGATGAAAAAATGACAGCTACCATGAAGGATTTTTGCGACTACTTTGCGGAGAAACTGGAATTAAAAAAATAAGCTTCATTTTTTGGTGTATTGTCATTTGATACGGTAGGTTTATGAACATTTGGCATTTCACCCAAATTTCATTGTTTATCTCATCGATTTAGCCTTAAATTTAACGTCCTAAATACGACTAAAGCAAGACTTTTTATGGCTTCCACTAAAAAATTTGATATTGAAAACTTGGGCATACCCACCTTTCCGTCCCCGCTCCATTTGAGCAAGACAAAGGGTGATAAAGTTTTCAATTTTGTGCAGGACAAGGATAGACTGCTCTATGATATTTCCTTAAGTGAATTTAATCGGTGTGTGACCGAAGACGAGGAACCCCTTTGCTTGGAGAAGGCAGGTCCACGGGAAAAACTCCTGTTCGACCCCACAAAGACCACGGCAGCCATCGTTACCTGTGGCGGACTCTGTCCCGGGATCAACAACGTTATTCGTAGCTTGGTTATGGGGCTCTATTACTTTTATGGGGTAAAGAACATTTTGGGCGTACCTTACGGTTACGAGGGACTTATCCCGACCTATGGGCATAAACTAAAACATTTAACACCGGATATCGTAAAGGACATCCATGAATTCGGGGGGACGGTTTTGGGCTCCTCACGTGGGGGCCAGAGTGTTTCGGGTATGGTGGACACCCTGGAGGATAATCAGGTGGATATGCTTTTTGCCATTGGCGGGGACGGAACCTTAAAAGGGGCCAATGCCATAGGTGAGGAAATTCAGAGACGTGGCCTGAAAATTTCGGTGGTCGGCATTCCCAAGACTATTGACAATGATATTAATTTAATAGACAAGTCCTTTGGATTTGAGACGGCGTTTGATATGGCCAGTCCCATTATACGGGATGCCCATAACGAGGCTACGGGTGCCTACAATGGAGTTTCAATCGTAAAGTTGATGGGGCGGGATAGCGGCTTCATTGCGGCATGTGCCGCGATGTCCATGCCCGTAGTGAATTTTGTACTGGTACCTGAAATGGAATTCGAATTATACGGCGAAAACGGGTTTTTGGAAAACCTAAAAAATCGTTTGGAAACAAAACACCATGCGGTCATTGTCGTGGCGGAAGGTGCGGGCCAGCATCTTTTTACGCAAGATAGCACGGAGACCAAGGACGCCTCGGGCAATGTAAAACACAAGGATATCGGACCGTTCTTAAAATCCGAAATCGGAAACTACTTTAAGGCCATGGACAAGGAGGTTACCATTAAGTATATAGACCCCAGTTACATAATCCGTAGTGCTCCGGCCAACGCAGGTGACAGTATTTTTTGTAGCAGGTTGGCCCATTATGCCATTCATGGGGCCATGGCGGGAAAGACCAAATTCGTAGTAGGCAGGTTGAACAACAAATTTGTGTATTTGCCCATATCCGAGGTTACCAATAGGCGTAAGAAGATAGACTTGGAGGGAGAGTTTTGGTTTGCTGTATTGGAAAGTACGGGCCAGCCTTTTCTAATGAGTTGACTTTTTTTTAAAGACACCTAAATTTAGGGAACGGATTACACAATTAGCTAAGATGCCATTTGATGTTCGGGACAATCGATGCGCAAATCCTTTTGGTATAGGCGCTTCTCCAATAGTCTGCAATAATCGTTTTCCGACCCGGATTCATAAAAGCGGCATGAGGTACACATACGTTGTACATTGACGATGCCGGCTTTATTCAACTTTTCGATCAACTCCAATAGGCTTTGGAAGAGTATCCTTTTTTGCTCCTCAGAGAAGGAATGAATAGGTTTTTCAATAGGATGGGCAAAGGAACTTGTCCGTTGCACCGTGGTCTTCCCTTTTTCGGTAAGGTATATAAAGAAACTTCGGGTATCGGAAGGGTCGGTCTCCTTAAGAATGAGATTCTTTTTCAACAATAATCGTATGGATTCACTGATTGTGGCCTTGGTTACATTGAATTCCTTGGCCAAATAGTTGACCTTACATTTCTCCGGCAGGTGGAAATGGACAAACAACAGGATTTGTAATTGAATGGGTGTAAGTGCATTTTCCTTACCTTTTTGCCAAAGCAAGACCTTAAAGGCCTCGGAGACGCGCTCCAAGGCCACTACAATTTTACTTTCTATATGCTGGTTCTGATATTTTGGATCAAAGGTCTCCATAAAACAAAAATAGCCCCAAGAAATTAGTTTACCTAACTACTTGGGGCAAAAACTAGTTGTCGGATACTGTATAGGGCAAGGATAGGTCTCCCGAAGCTATACTATATACGGAATAGACTCCTAGCAAAGGAGCATCCTTATTTGAGGTATTAACCTGCATATAAGCGGTTACCGCGTCAAAATTAAATTGTTTACGGTGGTTCATCCGGTATAGGGGAACTACCACTTTTATGGTCGGCCCATGGGCAATCACGGCAAAACCCGGAGAATCCATGTACATGGGCATACCTGGATTGGTAGGCGGCAACTTTACCTTGGTATCTCCTTTGGGGAATTGTTTTACACTTAATCCGCCGGGAACACGCTTGTCCTCGTTTAAGACGACCCAATGGGGGTGCCAAACCACCCCATCGTCGTCATAAATGGTATTTGTGTTTTCATCCCAAAGGGGCGTATCGTCAAAATCGGGATGGGAAGTCAACGCCAGTGCCACGATTCCATCGGTTTCGGAAAATCCAACATCGGTAGAGGAGAGGTTGGTCGGAAAGACGTACCCCAAGACCGGGGCACCGTCCATCTGTCCGACTTTTTCAGGAACACTAGCCCCTGCAAGACCCTTTACCCTTATCGTAAATACCAACTGTTGCAGTTCGGTATCATGGATAACGGATGTGCTTTGGATCATCAAATTTTCCGAATCCTTGAAATCGGCCGACTCGTTAAGCGTTTGTCCCTTACAGACCAGTGCACCAAAAAGAAAGCCGTACACCATGAATAACATATGTTTCATTTGCTTAAATAATTAGTTAAACTAACAATATAGATTAAATTTTTTAGGATCGCACCTCTTCCAAGGTAGCCCCATGGTTAATGTGCAATACGTTGCCGTTGTCCAACACCAGCGCGGGAACCGATCGAACACCGGCATTTTCGGCTATGGAAATTTGGTTCTTTCGTTCGCCCAGGTGCACAATGTCCACCTGTACCTTCGCGGAGTCTATCAAGTTTAGAAATTCTTGTTCCGCATTGATACAAACGGGACAGCCTGCGTGATAAAATGTTACTCTTTTCATTTTTGTAAATTTTGGTTAAGGCATTATTGCCGGGACAAATATAGTAAGTTAAACTAACTAAATATACTATTTTTGAAATTTTTTTCCCATTCTTCGTTTTAAATAGTTCTAATACAGCTCTTTGTAGTACTGGCGAGCCATCCGTTCGCTTGTAAATTCGGGAACCACGTCGGTAATCGCCTGGAAAACGATTTCCTGCCAAACTTCCGATTGGTCATAGTAAATGGGAAGTACCTTATCTTCCAAAACCGTATACAGATGCTCACTGTCCAATTTGTCCTGTTCCTCTATGGGCAGTGTGTGTGCCAGTTCGGGCAGCACAAAGCTGTTTTTCCCATCCTTGGCAAATTCCGGAATCCACCCATCATTGGTCGTTAAGTTAACGGAGCCGTTCATTGCTGCAGTCATTCCACTGGTACCCGAAGCTTCCCGGGTAATCCTAGGGGTGTTCAGCCAAACATCGGATCCCGTCTTTAGCTTTTTGGACAACTCTATCTCATACCCGGTCAATACGGCCAAGTTAGCCTCATTTTTGCTGAAACTTACCAAATAATTAAAAGTGTCGATAGCAGGAAAGTCCATGGGATACGGTTTCCCTGCCCAAATAATCTGTACGGGGTACTTCTGATTTTTCAAGATACCTTGAAACCGTTGCATATCGTGCAATAGCAAATCGGCCCGCTTATAACCTGCAAAGCGCCTGGCCCAAACAATGGTCAATATTTTAGGATCAAAAAGTTTTCCCGTTTGGTCCAGAACAAGTTCGAACAACTCCTTTTTAAGGGCCGTTTTTCTTTTTACAAAGGCTTTGGCATCTTTCTTTTTCCAGGCCTTTTGGAAATCCTTGTCCTGCCAAAATTCCAAGTTCTGGGCATTGGTTATGGGAATGATCTTATTTGCACCTCCATACCCGTTCCACATGGCCTTGGATACCTTGGCGTGTAATTTGGATACCGCGTTCGCCTTTTTGGCCATCCGCAACGCGGACACGGTATAGCTGATCGTATTCCCGTTCACCATTTCTTTTTGAAGCTCTGGTTCGGAAAGTGTTCGTCCAAAGAACCCGAAACGGTTCAAATGGTATCCATCGCGTTCCTCATTGCCTCCTTTTTCCGGAGTATGGGTCGTAAAGACCATTTGTGATTTTTTTACTCCACGATCCCTTAAATAATAGAAAGCTGGAAGGGCATGGCCCTCATTGAGATGATAGACATCCGCGCCCCCTAAAAGCTCCACTATCTTAGCACCACCGATACCTAAAACGATACTTTGGGCAACACGAGTCAGTTCATTGGCATCATACAAATAATCCGTTATGGTCCTGGATAGATAATCGTTGCCTTCCACATCGGTGGTCAAAAGATATATAGGGGCGGATCGGAACGTATCAGGCCTTAAAACCATGGCCCTTACCTTTACAGAGGTATTGCCATTGATTGCTACTTCAACCTCTAATCCGCTGTCTTCCAGAAAATGGTAATTCTTCTCAATGGAATTGGTCTGTAAAGTCTGGTCCTTATTTCTACCCTGATCATAGTACCCATATTTCCACAACATGCCGATACCAATGATATTCTGCTTTAGATCATGCGCGGACCGCATGTGGGAGCCGGCCAAAAAGCCAAGTCCCCCTGAATATATCTTTAAACCTTGATGGATGGCAAACTCCATGCTGAAGTAGGCCGTTCTTTTATTGAATTCCTTGGCAGGGGTATAGGGATGGTGCCAAGTACTATATTTCGAAAGGGTTTCTGTCGCTACCATAGATTTCTTTTTTGCCGCAAAAATAGGTGGATAAACTATTCTACCCAATTTATTTACAAAAAGTTAATGCTCATCGCAGCCCATAACCCATTTTACTGGGCCTGGATATATCCAAGTAGGAGCGGAAATTTACACTAACCGTAGTTGGGATAAAGACCAATATAGCCTATTTTCCTTATGGTCAATCTTCTTTTCTAACCACTATCCGAAACGCGTTTTTGGGGTTTTCGATCATGATTTGATCAATTTCCCTTTCGGTAAACCCATGGATGCGCATGGCCGGAATCAATTCCTTGGGGACTGCCTCAAATTCCCGGATGGGCCCTCCCCGGGGGAAACCATTGCCATCGTGGGAAAGCAAGATCCTATGGAGTAGATTTCGGGATTTAAATTGGTCGATAATCTGCAAAAACGTATCAATATTGGAAGTATTTACCCCATCAAGGGATATCCAGGCACCTTTTGAAGCGGTTTTCAACAATATGTCAATATCCGATACCTTGTTAGCATGTACCCAAATCCAAGCACTTGAACTTACCTTATATTCCTCGAGTAACTGAAGTTGTTGATTAACGGCTTCAGGATTATCCCCGGTATGGACGGCCAGGGTAAGTCCCGTGCTTAAATGGGTCAACAGGCCTGCCGTAAAGAGTTTGATGTCTATTGGGGAAGGTATCCCCTCATCGAACGCAAGCTTTATAAAACCGGGCCTTATATCCGTACCGTCAATACCTTTCCGAAATTCTTCTATCCATATTTTTGAAATTTCCATGGCATCGGATTCAAAGGCAAATGGCGGAATATAGCGATCATTGGCCGCACCATAGAAACCGGTATTGGTAATCAGTTGAATCCCCGTGGAATCACTTATCCTTTGTAACAGGTCTACGCGCCTTCCAAAATAGGCCGTAGTACAATCAAAAATAGAGTTAACGCCTAACGACTTCAGTTTCCTTAAGTAAGGAACCACCTGTTTAAATAGTGCTTCTTCGTTATATTGGGAGGTTTCGCCCTTATCCTTTCCAAAATTGGACATGATATGCTCATGCGTCAAAGCAAACCCTAACTGCTCAATGGGGATGGGCCCGTTTACCGTTGGGATGGTTTTTTTGGCTTCGTTCAGCTTTGCCTCACGACAAGCAGTTGTGGTCAAAAGTCCAAGGAAAAGCAGCCATATGCCAAATCTTGGTAGCAGTGCCGAAATGAAAGAAAGGAGTACGGGTTTTAAGGTCATTGGTCTTTGGATTCAATGGTTTCCAAGAAATCCGAATAGATGCTCTGTACTTTGCCTATTTCATTTTGCCCGGCTATACTCCGTATTTGTGTCAAAAGTTTTTCCTTGGAATCGCTATCGATAAGATGCCAAATCTTCGCCACATTTTCTGAGAAGGCCCTTGCCAATTCTATCTTGTCCCCAGGTTTGTATTTGACATGACTTTCATGGTTTTGGAGTGAAGCTTCCAAAATGGTAAGAACACCTCTTTGAAACTGTCTACTGTTGTTCTCCAGATGGTACGCATAATCTACGGATCCCTGTTCGATAGTATCGTAATAGAGTAGGGTCATATTTGCTACCTCCTCCAAGGTAAGCTTATTCAATTCTATCAGTTCATTACTATAATATTCCTGTTCTTTTTCGGTAGTACCGTAAATTAAGACCAGCCGCTTTACAATTTTTTGAAAGAAAAAGAAATCCCGAGTCTTGCGCTTGTAGCTTAGGGAATCTCCATTGGCAAGCCGTGGCAATGCGGAGATGATTCTTTGGAAATACTTCCCGGACTTTTTGCTGTTCAGTTTGGGAAGTGGCAGGGAATCCTTTTCCTTTAACCTTCCCAAGAGTTTGGCCGAACCCTCCAATTCGTCATAGGACCATTTTCTTTCGATTTTTGGCAATCCAAAGTCGTAATACTCTTGTAGCGTCTTCGAAAAATCAGGTTCTCTTGTACAGGAAAATACAACGCTGACAAAAAGTATTGGAACGAACAGTTTCTTTCTCATAATTTTTGAAATCTCATTTTAGTAGCTATTTAACATCGTCCGAGAAATGACCACCGTGCTTGCCCTTGGAGAACTTGGCTTTATTGAAATCGGATGATTTTCCCTTGGGGATGGTGAGGCTTTTCCATGTGCTCCCTTTGGCCATTCGCCCTATATAGGCAATTTGTCCGATATGATAGGCATAGTGGGCCATTTGCCGATTTACGGCCTCAATTAGGGTATGTGCCTGATTTCTTATAAAAATCTCGGTATTGAAGTTTTCCGCGTTTACCGAATGCAATGCGGTGAACAGGCACTCCCAACCGTCCTCCCACTTGGTCATCATTTCCGCCTTGGTACGAATAACGGACTCGAACTCCAAATCCCGATTCCGCCATTCCTTTTCCCCATCGGAGGTCAGAAAGTCGGTCCAACGCGATTTCATATTGCCCCATAGGTGGTTGACGATGATGGCAATGGAATTGGATTCGGCATTGAATTGCCAAAAGAGGTGCTCCTCATCGAGTTGAGCAAACGTACGTTCCCCAACGGACTTATAGTATTCAAACTGTTTGATGGCGCTTTGTATGTAGTCCAATTCCATAGACATCCGGCAAAATTAAAACTTCCTAGTTGAATATGCACCATCCTATCCTCAATGCAAAGAGGAGATGTATTCCCTTTCGGATCAGTAGGTCCAGTAGGAAGAACCACAATCGATGTAATGTATCGGGATATCCGTAACAAATTCGCGCATCCAATCGGCACAAAATTTCATCCCGCTTGCTTCGGAGTAAATATGCCCGATGAACACAATCGCTTTTTTTCTCCCTTGAGTAACGGCATCCCGTACATACTCATAGGTCTCCCATTGGGGCACTTCGCCGGCGACCACCATATCAACCTCCGCTTTCCGCAGCTGCCGAATGTGAGCCGAACTACCGGATGCCCCGGGGACGTACATCACCGTTGACAGTTGCATTTCCGGGTTCCCTACTACATGAAAACCGTTTTCCGGAAATGTCCGTTTGATGTCCTTTAGCAGCTCCTTTAGAGTGATTTGAGGAAATGTAAATTTGTACGGATCATCTGTATCCCTTTGTTCTTGCCACCCTAACTTTTCGGCCATCCCGGTAACGATACCATCGGGTTGGATGCGATGGATATAATCATGGAACCGCCAGATGACCAATTTATGGTCTTTAATGAATTGTTGTTTTTCCAGGAATACGGAATCCTGTTGAAATGACTCGGTTTCGTCCAGATGATTGTAATAGGTCGGTTCATGGGTGATGATAAGATTGCAGTTTTTTTCCACGGCCTTTTGCAAGACCTCCATGGTAGCGAACATACAGGAGACCACTCCTGTCACCGGAGTTTCGGGATTTCCTTCTATAATTACGTCAACGGTATTAGGTACCTCTTCGGAACCCGTTCTTTTAATTATGGCCTGAGTCAGTTCTTCTGCCGTTCTTGGCGTTTGGCAGGAAACCATCTGCGCCAAAAGTAGGAAAGAGCAAAGGGTAAGAATACGGAATTGGAAGGATTTTTTCATTTTCTGCGATTTTAATTCATGGGTTGTTTCCCCGTTTGGAAATCAGGGTATTCAGCTTATCGGAAAAAAGGGTGTCGATCCCATTTTTTAGGGTTACAAAATTATGGTTTGTGGCAGTATCGGTTTCGATCCATCCGCATCCTTTGTCAACATCGAAATCCAAGTATCCCTGAGCCGTAACGTTGAAATATTTTTTGGAAGTTTCCACCGCAAAACAAACGGCCACCAGATCCCAACTGGGTCGTTGATCGGCCAATGTTTTCTGTTCCACATTCCAGAGCCAGTCACGATAGGCCGTTCGAACGATGTTGCCGCTGGGCGTATGTATCAATGATTTTCCGGTCATCACTTGGGATCCACCGGAAATAAAGAAAACTGGTTTTGGGAAATGTTTCACCACATACTGGGTATGGGGAGCCGTACCATTAAAAAAGAAATTCCAGTCCTTGGTGTAATGGCCGTCGGGATTTTTTGCGTTAAGAGCCCCAAGGGCGACCCACCGCTTTATTTTCTTCTCGGCCAATGCCATTCCGGACAGATTGGAAATACTGTCCGGTTTGGAAACGAGCAGATCGTACAGGGCCTGGGTATGGCCAATAGTAACATATAGCACACTGTTATCCTTTTGTTCCGCCAATAGCTTACGGAGAAATAGGGTCTGTTCCGGGACATCGGTATTGCGGATTACCCGGTTCCTAAACGCTATGGTATCCTGGGCCAATTTTTTGGCTTGCATTTTGTCCACGGGATCCCCAAATTCAAGGTCATAATTGGCACCGATAGGGATGCTGTCATTGCCGTAATACCGGTTTATGGCATCGATAATTCCAACACCATAAGGAACCGCTCCGGAGCTATAGACCACGCCCAAAATTTCCGCCTGCCCGGAATTTGCATATTCGTTCAACAGAGCCAGCGCCCCGACATCATCGCAGTCCGATCCCATATCGGTATCCAGCAGTATTTTTTTTATGGAAGAGGGTGCAGTCGTTTTGTTCTGACAAAACAAGTTATGGGCCATTAGAAAAACTAGAAAAAAGCGGATTAGCGAACATATCATGCTATTAATTTAGGCAATTCCATGAAATGTTAGAGCATTATTTGGCCGGAGTGTAATCCATTCCTTTTTTGCTGTTTTCTACGGAATTTAACCAGACTAATAAATCCGACTTTAACTGTTCAGCAATTTTCGGATTTTCCTGAATGACATTTTCCCTTTCAGATGGATCCCGGATTAAATCGTACAATTCCAGATGTTTCAAATGTTCATCACCGATAAGTTTATATCGGTCCGTTACCCAGGATATTTGCTGGCCATAGATAAATCCAATAGGTTTGGGCCTTTGGGACTCCTTGCCTTTCAGTGCCTTTAAAACGCTTGTACCATCCAGGGGCCGTTGATCGGGAAAGGGAATATCCAGAATATCTAAAAGGGTGGGCAAATAGTCACTGGTGACCATGGGAAAGTCCACGCGTCTCCCGCCTTCCAAACCGTTTTTCCAAACGACAAAGGCAGGCACTCGTACACCCCCTTCATGGAGGCTTCTTTTGCGTTCCCGGAAAATACCGGCACTGCCGGGCGTTCCCCGTTCGGGGCCATTATCGCTACAGAAGAATAGAATGGTTTCCTTTTCCACACCCGAGGCTTCCAAGGCTTGCCATAATCGTCCCATTTGTTCGTCCAGGGCGGAAATCGTGCCATAATACAATTGTTCGGCCAGATTCCTTTGGGGATAATAGGCTCGGTGTACACTATCGCTGACCACGGGCAAGTGGGGGGTATGGAACCATAGGGTGGTAAAGAACGGCTTGTTTTCCTGGAGGGCATTTTCCATAAACGGAAGTACCCTATCCATGATAATACGGGAATCATCGCCCTTTAGATTCCGGGTCTCTCTTTGGTTTTCCCCAGTCCAATAGGCGGTACCATAGGCTTGGGCGGAATCCGGATGTTGGATCGCTTTCCAACCATAGCGTTTGCTTTCCCCGGCTTCAAAGGCTCGGGGATAGACCATAGGATCAAAGGTAGGTACCTTGGATTCGGTACAGAAGTAGCTATCATAACCATGTTGGGTGGGGATGCTGTAATCCACACGGAACTTTTCCTGGCCGCCCCGGTTGGCATCGGGGACGGATTGGGTCAAGGTACCCAGATGCCATTTGCCAAAATGCCCTGTTGCATAGCCTGCTTTCTTGAGCAATTCGGGAAGGGTGATTTCTTCGTTCTTCATATGCCCGGAATTCGCTGTGGGAATGTGCATTCGCAACGGATTTCTTCCCGTAAGTACGCTGGCTCGGGTAGGCGAGCAGACAGGGGAAGCGGAATAAAACCGATTCAAAATTATCCCTTGGGAAGCTAGGGAATCCAACCAAGGGGTTTTTACTTTAACGCTCCTATTAAATCCTACATCATACCAGCCCAGGTCATCGGTCATGACCAAGATGATATTGGGTTTTTTAGGGGGTTCCGTACAGGAGGAAATACCTAGGGCAAGAACCCATACTAGTTGTAGTAGTGTTTTCATAGCTCTTTTGGTAGCGGAGATTTTGATGATTTATTTTAAGAAGAGCACACTTTACAGATTCATATTCTCCAAATGGAAAATCTGCCGGAATAATCCAGCAAATAAGTTTTTAAATATGTGTTTTCTTAAATCTGTATAGACTTGGCAATATCCATTTAATAACTGAAATTCTTTTTGTGTATCCCCCCTAGTCCATAGGAACCGTAATAGGCCAGCCCTCAAACTGGGCCGCGTCCGCGTGGGTTACGTCCACATAGCGGGGCCAGCATTCAAAGGTGGCCGTCCGATCGGTCTTATTGAAACGGATCAGGCCATAACCCCCACCCCTAGAGGAGCTTTCGGGGTTTACATAGGCCATCATCCGTATCTTGTTGTGAAACCCATCCAGATAGTTGCCGGTCCAGGGGAGGGAAGTATCCGGGTTGGGATTGGCACCGGGCTTTTCGTCCTCCGGCCACCACCAGCGGCTATAGTAGTCATTAACAATTGCTGGCACTACAAAGGCCCAAGGGCCATCCCCAAATTCGTCTATGCCTTGTTGGATTACCGTGGCCAAATGCTGGTCACCTGCAATATGTACGGCCCTGGCTTTTTTGATCAATCGTAAGGCCTTGTTACGTCCGGTCTGGGGCCAGCCGTTACTGTCCAGATCGGCATGGAGGCGATTGTCCAGAGAACCATGGATATGGGCCCCACCACAGAAACCGGTTTGGGAAAGCACTACCTTTAACGCCTCCGGGTTTTGGTCGCCCCATTCGTCCAAAAATTGTAGCTGGCGATCGCCCAAAAGGGTAAGTCCGGGGAGATCTATAGAGGTGGGGTCATAGTCCGGATTACGGATATGATCGGGCCGTGGACCTTGTTGCGGGATTTTCCCCTCGGGCCCCGATTTGAACTTACGATCCTCAATAATGGCAAAATCTACGCCTCCGAGTTCTAAATTCGTATAATACACCCCGATTCCCTGTTCAATGGGCGTGGCGTCATAGGGATCCGGTAAATGGGCCGTTTGGCAGCGCTCTACCATTTTTACGTATTCCGGGTGATAGGTATACCCACCATCCGGGCCTCCAGCGGAGGTGGAGACCTTACCATTTTCGCCCCATAGGTTGCCCTGCCCCACATCGTGATCATCGGGAATGGCAATACAGGGCCGGTTCCGGAATAGTTCCCTGAACTGTAGGCCGAATTTTAACCAGGCCGCCGTATGTTCGGTGTGGTCATAGGACTGATCCCCTGCAAAAAATAGGATGTCGGGATCTTGGTGATTGACGTTCCGTACATAATTCTCGCGCATGCCTCGATCCTTGTTGGAGTTACAGGAAAAGGCGGCGATACTGATCTCTGTTTTGTCTGTTGGATTCTTGCGGACCAATCCCTCAAAAAAGGCTTTTTCCCCGTGACGGATCCGATATGGGGTATCCTGGGTATCGTCCCAATCGGCTACCCGAAACAGGGCGGACCAACCGATATCGTTTATTTGCTGTTTCTGGATTTCCGTCCATTTGCCGTCTTTTTGGATTTCCAGGCGTACCTCCCGGGTCTCATCGGGATACAGCGGGTATAACTGGGCCGATAGTTTTAAAATCCCATCATGGACGGTATAGATGCCAAAGGCGACCACACTGTCCCGATCTACCTTAAGATCAATTATAGGATTCTTCTCCCGATTCCACCAATCGTTGATGGCCAGGGTGTCCAGATCGGAAAAGGGTGCCTTTACCGGCGGGACTTGTTCTTTGGATTTCTCGGCACAGGAAAGTACCAAGCAGGCTAGGGTAAGGCTAACGAGTAATTTATACATTGGTCTTTGTTTTTTGATTTATTGGGTGTTGAATAATTCTTGGGTATACTCTAGGAGTTCTATCCCACCGGAATCTCCATGTCCCGGAATCACCGTTTGTATATTGGGATAGGCCTTTTTTATTTTTTCCATGGTAGCACTCCATTCCGTTATATTGGCATCTTCGAGGTTTCCCTTGCCCGCACCCATGGACTTTACGGCACAGCCTCCAAATAGAAGGGCTTCGCTAGGGATGTAACTTGCGATGTTATCTTGGGTATGGGCTTCCCCAAAAAATCGGTTTATTACAATCTGATGACCTACCTTGAGTTCCATCTTGCCCTTAAAACCGATTTTTGGAACCGTATGGCCCTCTTGCTTTGCCAAAACCAAAGTTTGTTGGTTCGCATAGGACGGAATACCCAATTTGTGGAATGCCGCCAGGCCACCAACACAATCGTTGTGAAAATGATTGATGACCACGGCGGTCACCCGATGTTTTTTGGTTTCTGTAATCCATTGGATCAGTTCCCGGGAGACGGCATCATCAATAGGGGTGTCAAAGACAACGGCTTCCCCGGAGTCCATGTAGATTGCCCCGTTGCAGGCCACCCGACCATATTCGGGTACCTCCAGATATGAAATATGGATAAAGCAGTGTTCCGTTAAAGGGACTATTTTTAAATTTTCGGAACTGTAAGCCGCGGTTGTTTTTTGTGACCTACCATGGACAAACATCATAACAACGACCAAAAGCCCATAAAAGGTTTTCTTGTACATTAGAAGAAGAATTTATATCCTATAAATATAGATCTTTACCCTTCAATTCGAATGCTATGAAACTTGAAAAACTCATCTTTATTTATAATGCCGATTCCGGACTACGGAACCTCTTGATTGACGGGGCCCATAAGATTTTAAGTCCGGCCACCTACGAGTGCCACCTTTGCGATATCACCTATGGTGCCTTTACCGAGAATAAGCTGTGGAAAGCGTTTCGAAAAAATTCCGATCTAGAACTGGAGTTTTTGCATCGGGACGAATTTGCCAAGGTGTATCGATCAAAATTCGGCTACAAGTTTACGTTCCCCATTGTCCTGGCTTTGGTAGACCAAAATCTGGAGGTTTTTATAAAGACAGAGGAATTGAATGCGTTGGAGGATGCAAGGGCATTAATTGGCTTGATTGAAGAGCGAAAAAATGTGTTTTTGTAAAATCTCAATTACCAATAAACCATGGGCAGT
This sequence comes from Ulvibacterium sp., assembly GCF_965228935.1. Taxonomy (GTDB): domain Bacteria; phylum Bacteroidota; class Bacteroidia; order Flavobacteriales; family Flavobacteriaceae; genus Ulvibacterium. Next base: position 2,468,137 of record NZ_OZ245846.1, read on the forward strand.
GATCGACATTCAGTAATAAGTAATTAGCCAAAGATGTGACGCTGAGCGCTCGCCTGAAAGACATCGTCGGACAGGAAGTCGAAGCGCCAAATCCCAAAATTCAAATTCCAAAACTCAACACTTCTTCTACTTTAATTGTTTGCGAAATTCTTCATTGATATCATGAATATAGGTTAAGACCGCTTCCCGTCCAATTCCCTTGGTGGACGAAGTGATAAAATGGGTAGGCGCTTCCTCCCAGACACCCTCCAATAGTTTTTGGATATATGCATCGGCGCGAGACTCGAGATCCTGGGGTTTCAATTTATCCGCTTTGGTAAAAATGATGGCAAAGGGGATGGCATGTTCCCCCATCCATTGCATAAATTCCAAGTCTATCTTTTGGGGGTCATGGCGAATATCGATCAATATAAAGGCGCAGACCAATTGCCTGCGTTTACGGAAATAGTCCGTGATGTACTTCTGAAATGTTTTCTTTTCCTTTTTTGAAACGCGGGCATAACCATAACCGGGAAGATCCACCAAAAACCAGTTGTCATTGATTTTAAAGTGATTGATCAGTTGGGTCTTTCCGGGTCGTCCGGAAGTCTTGGCCAGGCTTTTCCGTTGTACGAGCATATTGATCAGGGACGATTTACCGACATTGGATCGACCAATAAAGGCGTACTCTGGCAAGGGTTCATTGGGACATTGGGCCACCTTGGAGTTGCTCATCACAAAATGGGCCGACTTTATTTTCATGGAATAAACCTTTTAGAAATTGCGTTTCTCCAGCCAGGCATCCAGGATTTTGTTGAATTCTTCCGGATGCTCCATCATTGGGGCGTGGCCACATTTCTTAATCCAGAACAATTCGGAATCCGGCAAGAGCTCATGGAAATCCTCGGCCACGTTTGGTGGTGTAACGTTATCGTCCTCTCCCCATATAATGCAGGTAGGGGTGTGCATTTTTGGGAGGTCCTTTGCCATATTGTGGCGTATGGCACTTTTGGCAATGGCCAAAGTCTTTACGATCTTATTTCGGTCGTTGACCGTGGCGAAGACTTCATCCACGATTTCCTTGGTGGCCACTTTTGGGTCGTAGAAGACATTTTGGGCCTTCTTTTTAATGAATTCATAGTCCCCACGTCTCGGGTAACCATCCCCCATGGCACTCTCATAAAGCCCCGAACTTCCGGTGATTACAAGTGCCTTTATCCTTTCCGGATACAGTTTGGTGTACAAAAGACCTATATGCCCACCCAAGGAGTTTCCCAAAAGAATGACGTCCTTTAGTCCCTTGAACTGTATGAACCCCTCCAAAAATTTAGCAAACTGCTTTACATTGGTCTTTAGAAGCGGCATATCGTAAATGGGCAGTTCTGGAACCAGTACCTTATATCCTTTCTGGGGAAAATGGTCGGTAACACCATGGAAATTACTTAATCCTCCCATAAGACCGTGTAATATAATAATAGGGGCACCTTCCCCCACTTCAATATACCGGTATTTTCCTTCTGTTGTAAGCTGTTCTTCCATCCAGGATACTTCGGGTGCTTGCTGGCAAATATAGACATTTCCATAAAATAGGTATGGATTCGTATTGGGGCCAGAGATTTAACATTCCAAACTTTATTTTTTGGGCACCCTAACCTATTTTCTATCAAATATAAAAAATGGGGGAGCACTTTTTTGGTAAAATAAGGATTTTTAAAAAGAACAAAAAGTATTCCGAGTCCCAATGCTTATTCTACTAGAAAGGACTCGGAAATGGATACAGGTTTTCCCTCTTGGGTAAACCCTTCGAGCGATATTTCATATTCACCACTATTGTCGGAGGTATAGAAAATCAAGCAGGTTTGGTCTTCTCCTAATTTCAAGTTGGGTTTCCATAACAGTTGGTGCCGATAATCGGGTAATCTTGTCGTCTTAGGTTGTTCGCCATAATCCTGAAAATAATATCGTTTTAAGGAAATAGGATTGTCTATTTTGACTTGCTGTACATAATCAAGTTTCGTTTTGGATAGGAAATCACCTTCTTTGGTCTTGATGGACACAATGCCCTTGTACCTTTGCGGACCAAAGTAGTACTCTTTCCTGGATATTCCGATACTTTCAATTCCTTTAACATCATAGGCGACCAAACTGGAAAGATCTTCCAATGGCAGACCATCCACTAAAACCAATGGTGTATCGTAGTGCCCTAAAAGATACGTATCGTCGCTCCGCACCAAAAATTTGTATTGACCCTTGATCCTTCTGAACATTACACCATTGATCAATTCAACTACGGTTTCCCTTAAAGTCGAAAAGCGTGTATAATCATCCAAAATATAGGTATCCTCCAATTTATGGTAAACTGGCAATTCTGAATCGATACCTACCGTACTATCCGGCTTTTGTTCAAAATAGGCGTTTTCTACTTGATTGTAAATGCTACGCTCAAGAATCAAGGGGTTTAGGTTTGGGGCAACGGATAATTCTTGAAAATCGAGATTGTCATAGTTGGGCCGGGGAAGGGAATCCAGCAGAATGTGCCATTGATCTTTAGTGTCTCCCAACACCTGTAGAGCGGCCTTGTTATTTCGATCGGACAGGGCAAGATTGGAACGAAATGCACCTTCCCTATCGGTATTTACAATATGTATGATTGGATTGTCCCCAAAAAAAGAAAGACTTACTTTGCCGTGGGCCATAGGGGTGTTGTCCGCTCTGGAAACTACCTTTCCTGATAGAAGCTCCCCGCGTAGTTCCGGTAAGTAAACACTGTCATTTATCGCTACTTTATACGATTCTTTGCTATCGGAGTTTCTGGAAAAATGGGTTGCAGTAGTTTTGGAGTCGGGCATTTCCCTATACTTTTTGCGTACGGAAAGCGAGTAATTTCCACGGACTTGATCGTCCGATTCGGTGCCGATCGTTAAGGACACCTCTTCCCGCTTGCCATATTTTGCTTTGTCCGATTCAATCCTTAAAAAAGGAGAATTCTCGGATGTTACCGTGGAATCCGAGGTGTTGGGCTTATCTAGATTTTGAGCAGGTTGCTCCCTATTTTTTACTTGGGAAGATTCGGTTTTGGGAAGTTCCTGATATGGATTTATGATATTAATATCGGCCGTAAACAAATCCTGGCCTTTGGAATTGAACATCCATTGGGTATAACCTATCAATTTATAACTTCCTGAGGGAACGGTAGTGGGGATAAAGAAATCTCCCTGGCCCATACCTGATCTAAGAGGTATCTTATGCCTAAAAACCAAGTTTTTGTCCTTGCCCACTAATTCTACATAGCCGATTTTACTAATAGGGCTAGGGGTCAAGTCGCTGCCTTGGAGGCAATACATTTTATAATACAAATACTCGCCTACGAGCAATAAAGGATCATTGTAATGCACAAAAATGGCTTCCCTTGGAATGCTTTTGAAGCCTTCAATTTCTTCTTTGGAACTTGTTCGATATTGTCCGTGACTAAAATACGACACTGCAGACAGTAACGTATAAATAAGAACCGATCGTTGTATGTTCCTTTTAGTATTCATTCTTCCCAAAAATCAGGCACTTCTTCAGGGCCGAACACTGTACAGTCCCCACATATTTTAGGTTGTGCAACATAGTCCGGTGAGCCCTCCACGAAATTAAAAAAGCTCACCCTATCCGCTTTTACTAATGGTACCACTTCTGCCGGAGTAGTCACAAATTGCCTGCATTCATCTATAAAAGGGGGTAAATCCGAATCGGGAAAAAAATCAGTATAGTTAAAGAATGCTCTTTTCTCGGAAACGGAGGAAAGTTCAAAAATACCTATGACCCTTTCATCTTCATTGTCCTCGGAAAGAATATTTCCGTTAATAAAACCGGGCTGGCTTTCTGAAAACAAACTTTCAGATTCCGAGAATTCCCTAAGTTTTTCATAAAAGTCATAAGCTTGTTTTGACAGTACATATTGTCTGACCAAAATACTATACCGGTGTGAGATAATAAAATTGTCCTTCCTTAAAAACCTTATGTTAAAGCCTATTACCCTATCTTCTGTTATCCCTGTGGTTTTAGTCAGAATTATGCTGTTGGAAATATTGGTGGCATAACACGTTCTTTTATCCGTTGTTCGTTGGCGAACCTCAACCCTATTTTCGGAAACCAGAACGAATTCTCCAGGACTCCATTTCGGTACCACAACTCTATAAGTCTCTTCGAATTCATACTTATAGTAGATTGAATTTCCGGTCGGGTCAAAACTATCTACAAAGATTCCCACACCATCAAGACCACTAGAACTATTCGTTCTTTGGGAGTATACAGCATCTATTTGGGTGGTCTGCGGTAGTTCTACTGCTCTGGAAGTATACGACCTACCATTAGCGAGTGTTACAAATAATCGATATGCTATGCCAGGCTCCGGGGCAAAGGCTGCATCTGAAGTATATCTTCCCGGTTCCGTTTCGGTAAATGGATATTGTTGTTGGTCATCATCAACAATACGGACCGTGGCATTGGATTCTACCTTGGGCTCCTCTTCCCCTTGGGTGGATCGGCTTAGAAAAATCTCATGGTTTTTTAGTTCATTAGTAATCGTGGCATCAACGACCAAAAGACTGTCCGAAGGAGGTATTTCCGGTAAGAAAGGTTCCGTGCAGCCCCACAAAATGATGTACACCAAAAAAAAGGTAAAAATCATTTGTCTATATTTTGAGAGCTTCACGTTCATGGATATATTAGATTCAAAATTTAAAATTATAGGTTATGGTAGGCACCGGAATAGCAAAAATGGAACTTTTAAAAGCCTGTAACGACCCATCCTCGGTGACAAAAAAGACCGAAAATGGATTGTTTCTACCCAGTACGTTGTACACCGAAATATTCCAAAAGCTATGGGCAAATTTCTTGATCTTGTGGTTCCCTTCCACATTGAAACTCAGGTCTAACCTATAGAAGTCCGGGATCCGAAACTTATTTCGGTCACTGAACAGTGCATATTCCGCACCATCCAGGAAATAAGAACCTATGGGAAAGGTAACCGGTCTTCCCGTTTGGTATACAAAATTGGCCGAGAAACTAAAACGCTTGGTCAGTTTATAATTGGTCACTAAACTGATGTCATGGGGTTTGTCAAAATTAGCGGGGAAGTACTCGCCATTGTTGATCCGTTCCTCGGGAAATTCACTATCCAACTTTATAAAGGAACGGGAATAGGTGTAGCCCAGCCATCCATTTAAGCGTCCTTCTTTTTTCTTCAAAAGGAATTCCACCCCGTAGGCCTTTCCTTCGCCCTGTAATACTTCGGTCTCAATGTTTTCATTTAGCAGTAATTGGGACCCGACCTTATAATCAAGAATGTTTTTGGATCTTTTATAGTAACTCTCCAAGCTTAGCTCGTAACTATCATCATCAAAATTCTTGAACAGCCCCAACGAAATCTGATTGGCCCTTTGGGGCTCAATATTGATGTCCGATAGCTTCCAGGTATCGGTAGGCGATACTGTGGTATTACTGGATAAGGTATGTATGTACTGAAGCGTATTGTTGTAGCTGGCCTTTATGGAAAAATCAGGGGTTAAAAAGTAACGACCGGACACCCTACCTTCCGGGCCGCCATAGGTCTCGATAATCTCATTATTCCCAAATTCCCGAACTTCCAACAGGGTTCCTTCGCTTCTGGGCAACCCAACTTCATATATCCTTTGGGACGATGCTCCAAGTGCGGCATAGAAAGAATAGCGTAGACCTATATCAAACGATAATTTTGGGCTTACCGTAAAATTATCCGAAATGAACAAGGCGGATTCCAATCCCTTTTCCCTTTGCAAACTGAGCGGTTCAATAATGGATTGGCTGCCGACAGGCTCAATATCCCCAGGATCTACAAAATATAATTTGCTGGACAGGCCATAGTTGATCTTATGCGATTTCCCTAGAAGCTTTAGCATGTTCAATTTGAGCTCCGTCTCGTTGATGCGATATCCCAAATCGAAATCCCTATCGGAATTGGCCTCAAAATCAATCCCGAAACCATATTCGCTATTGGAAAGCGATACGTTGGCGGAGTTTTTTTCGTTGATTTGATGATTCCATTTTAGGGATATCAATCGATTGCTATAGCTGAATATGGAATCCGACGTAATACTAAAGGCATCCCTGCTAAAATATGCGGTGGCCGAAATGTTGTTCCTTTCATCGATGCGATCGTTGTATTTCGCAATGACATCATAAAATGAGGCCTGGCTGTTTCTCAGTGATTCATCGTCCAGGGATCTCAATATCCAATTGGAGTAAGTGGTTCTTCCCCCGACCAAAATACCAGACTTATCCTTTACAAGGGGCATTTCTAGGGTGAGGTTACTCGTAACCGGCCCAAGAGAGGCTTCCCCGGAGAATTTTTTGGTATTGGCGTCCTTGGTGGTAATGTCAAAGACCGAGGATAAACGCCCACCATATTCCGCGGGAATACTTCCCTTATAAATGGTGATTGCACCTGTGGTAAAAGGATTCAAGGCGGAAAAAATGCCAAAAAAATGGGCTGGATTATAGAGTACGGCATTATCCAACAATATCAGGTTTTGATCGGTAGCCCCGCCCCTTACATTATATCCTGCGGCACCTTCCCCGGCATTGGTGATTCCCGGCAATGTTATTGCCGTTTTAAGAATATCGCGTTCCCCCAACACCAGGGGAATACTCTTTATTTCGGCAATATCAATTTCCACTACTCCGGTAACTACCTTTTCTACATTTCTCAACCGGTTGCTTTCAACGACTACCTCATCCAATTGCTCTGCACTTTCTCCGGGGTCAAAATCCAGCTGGCCGTTATTGTACATAATCACCCGTTTTTCCAAGGTTTCTATACCAATGCCTTTGGTTTGGAGTACGTTTACCCCTGCGGGAAGCTCTATTTCATAAAAGCCATTGGCATCCGTGCTTACCCCCTTGGAGCCTCCTTTGACCACAATGGCCAAGTTTTGAATAGGTTTTCCAGTAACCTTGTCCCTCACACGGCCGGATAGGGTAAAAATTCGCCGACCAATATTTTTTCGCTCCCTTCCAATACGTACGATTTCTATATCCCGCCCTGTATCTTGTTTCTCTTCCAGATAAAAGTAGGAGGGAGCCTCGCTTATTTCCGTGGTGTCCTCAGTTACCGCTGTGGTGCTTTCATAAAAACTAGGGTGGAGTTCATCCCGTATTACAGTATTTCGGGTCAATATAATGGTACGGTCGTCCAGAATGAAAAAATTGATAACGGTTTCCTTAAAAACATCCTGGAGGATGGCGGTCAAGGAAGCGTTTTGATACATACCGGAAATTAAATCGGTGCCCAACCATTGTTCTACAAAGTAAAAATGATATCCGGAAACTTCCTCTAATTTTTCCAAGACCTCTAATCGGGACGCTTCGGTAAAAACAAGGTCTATTTTTGTGGTATCGCTCTGCGCCACGGACCTGTTAAAAGAGAGGAATACACATATGGAAAAGATTAAAAGCCTCATTGGTTCATGGCTTCATCCTTTTTTGAGGTCAATAAGGTATCCATATATGTAAATACCGATATCAATTGATTCTCAAAACGTACATTCAACTGCGTTTCCAAGAAACTGTTCAGTTGTAACGTATGTTCTGGAAACAACGCTTTTACATGGCCCATTTTTTTGAGCAGGTGGTATCCATTAGTGTAATGGATCACAAATTCGGGACTTAATTCTTTAAATTCATAGAAAACCAAGTTTTCGCCTAACTTTTCGATCAATAGTTTACGATGTTTTTTTAATAACGTGAATGCGGGTTTTTCTAAAAGGATCTCATAAAAACCGGCATCGATTTTTTTATTGCCGGCTTTGAGACTATCGATTTTTGTAAACTTATGTTCGCCAATAGAAAAGCTGTCGATTTTATCCTTGTACAGCTGTAGTATTCCCCCTCCTAATTTGTTGGCGACTTTCATTAGCAACTCATCTTCATAGACGTTGTATTTGAGATTGAGCGAATAATAAGGGAGATTATCAATAACGACCTCGCCTGATGTGAAATTTGGGGAAGGAAAAAATTTCGATTTTTTGCTTTTTGCCCTATGCTTTTCGACGTAAACGGCTCCATAGTGTATTTCCTGGTTTTCAATGCCTATGGTAGTATCGAACCAGTTATAATAGGGACTTAGATCTTCTTTGGCCTGTGCCTTACCAGCAATGGGAAATAGAATTAGAACGGCAAGAAGGTAAATTACCACGAAATCGCCATTTTTCATCAACGGAATATAGAGGTAATCTTGATTGCAAAGGAGGAAACACATTTTTTATTAAAAATAGAAATCGCAAGACTAAGATTGCTCGTGATTTGTCTTTTAAATATAGACTATTTATTCATAAGCACATCACAAAAAGTGTAGCTTAACAAAAACAGCGGTCGCCCCTTCAAAATCCAAATAGATTTTTAGAATAAAATCTTCAAATACGGCTTTCCCAAATAAATGAGGTATCCATTTTTCACACGGTGTACTCAAATTCTATTGCTCTTTTTTACAATGAATTGCTACCAAATGACGTCAATTTGCTTCAAAAAATGCCATTTTTATTAACAAAGTGGTTTTTTGTGGTAAATTGTGGTAATAATTTCTATATATTTGAGTTATTAAAAGTAGAACCGGCCATACTTTGGATATTTATTTTTTTGGGACATACGACTGTAAGGCTGATGCCAAGGGTAGGGTAAAACTACCTGTTACCCTATTGAACCAGATGACACCCATACGAAACGAGGGCTTTGTCATTAAGCGTTCCATGTATGATAATTGTTTGGAATTATACCCTATGGGAGAATGGAATACGGTCATGAAGGAATTAAATACCAAGAGCAGGTACGAACCGGAAAATTTGGAGTTTATACGAAAATATACGGCGGGGTTAAGGCCAGTTGAAATAGATAGTGCCGGAAGGTTATTGATACCTAAAAATTTGATTACCACCGTTGGGATTACCAAGGAGGTGGTGCTCGCCTCCATTAACAAGAACTTGGAAATATGGGACAAGGCGTTATACGAGGATTCCATAAAAGCACCTGCGGAGGAGAATGCAAAATTGGCCAGAAAGGTCATGGGCAATGAAAAGCCCAAGGACGATGTATCATAACCCGGTTCTATTGAGGGAGTCCATTGATGGGCTCAACATTAAAAAAAATGGTGTATATGTGGATGTGACCTTCGGTGGCGGAGGGCATTCCAAAGAAATATTGAAGAGGTTGGGGGATGAGGGAAAGCTGTATGCATTTGATCAGGACGAGGACGCTTTGGAGAATAGGATCGATGACGAAAGATGTGTCTTGATCAATGAGAATTTTCGATACATCAAGCAGTTTTTAAAGTTCTATGGCATTCGGAAAGTAGATGGAATTCTTGGGGATTTTGGAGTTTCCTCACATCAATTTGATCAGGCCGAGCGTGGGTTTTCAACACGCTTCGATTCGGATTTGGACATGCGGATGAGCATGCGGAACCAGTTTACGGCCTATGATGTGGTCAACACCTATGATTCGTCGGAGTTGCAGAGGATATTGTTGCAATATGGTGATTTGCGAAACGCCAAGGCCCTGGCAAGTGCAATAATGGCTTTCCGGCAAAGGGAGCCGATCCAAACGACGGCACAATTAAAAAATGCCCTACAGCGATTCCTGCCCAAACACAAGGAGCACAAGATTCTGGCTCAGATTTATCAGGCCATTCGGATCGAGGTGAACCAAGAGATAGAGGCGATCAAGGAATTTTTAACGCAAACGCCGGAACTATTGGAAAAAGGGGGAAGGCTAAGTATCATAAGTTACCATTCCCTGGAGGATCGTCTGGTGAAACGGTTTATACGTACCGGACAGTTTGAGGGAGAGCCTGAAAAGGATTTTTATGGCAATGTAAATGTACCGTTTAAAAAAGTGGGTAGGCTGGTAGTTCCATCCCAAGAAGAAATTAGGTTGAACAATAGGGCTCGTAGTGCCAAGTTGCGAATAGCGGAAAGAATTTGACATATAGAATCAATTTTAGAACACCGATGAAAAAAGGAATACTGGACATATTAAAAGGGAAGTTTTTGGTGAGTGGCGATGCACCAAAGAATTGGCTCTTTATCATTTTTGCTTCCTTTCTGGCCACTGTAATGATCGGAAGCTCACATAGTGCGGATAAAAAAGTGCATCAGATTGCAGCGCTTAATGAAGAGGTTAAGGAATTGCGAAGTGAGTTTGTGGATGTTCGATCTGATGTGCAGCGCTTAAAATTGGAGTCTACGGTAATGAACATCGTAGAGGAAAAAGAGCTCTATCCATCCGAAGTTCCGCCCAAAAAAATAAAGGTAACCTCCCATAAAGAAGATTAGTGGCCGTAACCGACAAAACCATACTTAAGCGACTATATTTTGTGACAGGATTTCTCTTTCTGTTTGCAGGGGCGGTATTGTTCAAATTGGTGAACATACAAGTTGTGCAAGGCGAAAAGTATAGGAAGCTGGCCCATAAACGTACCGAAAAACTATTCACTATAGAACCCAATAGGGGCAATCTTTATTCCGATGATGGGAGTTTGTTGGCCACATCGGTATCCAAGTACACCATTCGCTTTGACGCCCTAACCGTAAAGGATACCGACTTTAAAGAGAATGTAAAACCATTGTCCGATGCCCTTGCCCAATTGTTGGGGGAGACCTCGTCCCACTATCAACAGCTATTGCGAAAGGCAAAGGCTAACAAGAATAGATACGCGCTAGTAGCCCGCAATTTGGATTACTCCGAATATATGGCCGTAAAGGAATTTCCATTGTTTCGGAAAGGCCCCTATAAAGGGGGGCTGATCATAGAACAGAAAACCGTGCGGGAACATCCCTTGGGGAAAATCGCCGAACGTAGTGTGGGTTATGAGCGTGTGGATGAAAACGGTTATTACACCCGTGTAGGGCTGGAAGGCGCCTTTGGGCAATACCTCCGCGGGGTAGAAGGGAAACGCTTAAAGCAGAAAATAGCAAAAGGACAATGGAAGCCCATTGGCTTTGATAACATCGTAGAGCCCAAGGATGGTTATGATGTGGTTTCCACCATTGATATCAACATACAGGATATTGCCCATCATGCCCTTTTGGGTCAATTGGAAAAATACAAGGCCGATCATGGATGTGTCATAGTTATGGAGACGGCAACGGGCGAAGTGAAGGCTATCTCCAATTTGGGGAGAACGGAGGCCGGGAAATATTATGAGCGATTGAACTATGCCATTGGGGAATCCCACGAACCGGGTTCGACCTTTAAATTAATGAACTTGGTTGCGGCACTTGAGGACAAGGTTATAGATACCAGCGACGTCTATGATACCGAAAAAGGATCCTGGCGTATTTATAGGCATAGGATAAGAGACTCCAAAAGAGGAGGCTATGGTAAGATTTCCTTGGCAAAGGCCTTTGAAGTCTCTTCCAATACGGCCTTTGCCAAAATGGTTCACAATAGCTATAAGGAAAATCCTGAAAAATATGTAGATCGGCTGTACAGCATGCAACTGGATCAAGAACTGGGGCTACCTATAAAGGGGGAAGGTACACCTGTAATTCGGTATCCCGATGAAAAAGGTTGGTCCGGCCTTTCCCTGGCACAGATGGCTTATGGCTATGAAGTCTCGATGACTCCATTACAGATACTTTCATTTTACAATGCCATTGCCAATGATGGGGAAATGGTAAAACCACGATTGATCAAAGAGGTGAAGGAGTGGAATACGACCATTCAAAAGTTTGAAAAGGAGGTCATAAATCCCACCATATGTTCCCGGGAAACTGTTGAAAAGGTACAGCATTTATTGGCCAATGTGGTATCAAAAGACCATGGCACGGGCCATAGATTGTATTCCCCTAATTTTTCCATGGCCGGAAAAACGGGTACGGCCCAAAAGAATTACGCATCCAAAGATCCGGATAAACTCCGGTACATCTCTTCCTTTGCCGGCTATTTCCCGGCGGAGAACCCTAAATATTCCTGTATTGTGGTAATACACGAGCCGGATAAAAGTGTAGGCTACTATGGTGCAGATGTTTCGGGGCCTGTATTCAAATCCATTGCCCAAAAGGTATACGCTTCCTCCCCCTTGATCCACGAGGTGAATATGCAAAAGGTAGAAGATCAAACATTGGAGAGTTCCTATCAAAAATACTTTGCGGAGGCGCAGAAAAAATATAATAAAGTACCCGATGTAAAAGGGATGTGCGGCATGGACGCCGTATCTATTTTGGAAAACCTGGGAATAAAGGTTGAGGTAAAGGGGAATGGAAAGGTAAAGAGGCAATCTGTTTCCCAAGGAACGGATTTAAACAAAGTGGACAAAATAGTACTGGAACTTTCATGAAATTACTGAAGGACATATTGTATGGGGTTGGGCTAACGGCGGTAAGTGGAAGTACCCACGTTAAGGTCAATGCCATTTGCTTCGATTCCAGAAAGGTGGACAAGGATGATGTTTTTGTTGCCATCAGGGGCTCCGTTGTGGATGGTCACCGGTTCATTGATAAAGCCTTGGCCGCAGGGGCCCGAGCCATAATCTGTGAGGAGCTTCCCGAGAATATCGTCAATGAAGTAACCTATGTAGAAGTAAAAAACGGGAACAGCGCCCTGGCCATAATGGCGGCCAATTACTACGAAAATCCATCGAAGAACCTGAAATTGGTGGGAATTACCGGAACCAATGGAAAAACTACGGTAAGCAGCCTTCTCTATCAATTGTTCAAGAAGGCGGGGTATAAGGTGGGATTGATATCTACCATTAAGATTATGGTGGATGACGAGGAATATCCTACATCCCTCACCACACCGGATGCCCTTACGATCAACAGGCATTTGGCCCTTATGAACGATGTAGGGGTGGAGTTTTGTTTTATGGAGGTCAGTTCACATGGCATTCATCAAAAAAGATCCGAGGGACTGGTTTTTAAAGGTGCTCTATTCACTAACCTATCCCATGACCATTTGGATTATCACAAGACTTTTGCGGAATACCGGGATACCAAGAAAAAGTTGTTCGATGACCTGCCCAAAAAGGCATTTGCCCTGACCAATATCGATGATAAAAATGGTATATATATGTTGCAGAACACAAAGGCCGGAAAACACACCTATGCCTTAAAGACCTATGCGGATTACAGGGCCCAGATTTTGGAGAATCAGTTTGATGGGCAATTGTTAAAAATTGAGGATAACGAAGTATGGTCCAAACTTATAGGTGATTTTAATGCCTACAACATGCTGGCCATTTACGCCACGGCGGATCTTTTGGGGCTGGAGAAATTGGAAACACTTCGTCTATTGAGCGAATTGGAAAATGTAAATGGCAGGTTCCAATATTATAAATCAAAAAAAAATATAACGGCCATTGTTGATTATGCCCATACGCCGGACGCATTAAAAAACGTGCTTGATACCATCAACACGTTGAGGACTGGAAATGAAAACGTCATCACTATTGTGGGGTGTGGTGGCGACAGAGACAAGTCTAAGCGTCCGGTAATGGGCTATATCGCATCGGCCATGAGCAACACCGCTATTTTCACTTCTGACAATCCCCGATCGGAACCACCGGAGACGATTATCAAGGAAATGGAAGCGGGCGTGGAGCCTCAGAACAAAAAAAAAACCTTATCCATAGAGAATAGGGAGCAGGCAATCAAGACGGCTTGCAAGCTGGCCGTTAAGGACGATATCATTTTAGTTGCCGGGAAAGGGCATGAAACGTATCAGGAAACCAAAGGAAAGCGTATAGATTTTGATGATTTTAAAGTGGTAAAGGAAGCTTTGAACAGTATGAATAAATAGCGTAAAACCCAAAACCTAACCATGTTATACTATTTGTTTGAATATTTGGAGAGGGAATATCAGGTACCCGGTGCCAGCCTTTTCCAGTTCCAGACTTTTAGGGCGGCCATGGCGGTTTTGCTTTCCCTAATTCTCGCTACTACCTATGGGAAGCGCATTATACAGTTTCTAAGACGCAAACAGATAGGGGAGACCATTCGCGATCTGGGTCTGGAGGGACAGGAGCAGAAGGCGGGAACCCCTACTATGGGTGGATTGATCATTATCATGTCCACTTTAATTCCCGTGTTGTTGTTCGCGGATGTATTGAACATTTATATCATTTTATTGATAGTCACCATTATTTGGATGGGTATCATCGGTTTTATAGATGACTACATCAAGATATTCAAAAAGGACAAAAAAGGATTAAAGGGCAGATTTAAGGTTTTGGGTCAGGTGGTGTTGGGCCTTATCGTGGGCGCGACGCTCTATTTTCATCCAGAGGTCACCATGAAGGAAAAGAACAATACCATAATAACGCAAGAATATGAAGTTATGGAGGTAGAGGGCAAGGAGATAAAATCCATTAAGACCAATATCCCCTTCTTTAAGAATAACGAACTGGACTATACGGATTTTGTGTCCTGGATAGGTGATGGTGCGGAAAAGTATGCCTGGTTGCTTTTTATTCCCATAGTGATCTTTATCATAACAGCAGTATCCAATGGGGCCAATCTTACGGATGGCATTGATGGTTTGGCAGCCGGTACGTCGGCAATCATCGTTATGACCCTAGGTATTTTTGCATGGGTTTCAGGGAACATCATTTTTTCCGATTATCTGGATATTTTCTACATCCCCAAAGCAGGCGAACTTTTGATATTCATAACCGCCTTCGTTGGGGCATTGGTAGGTTTCTTGTGGTACAATGCCTATCCGGCTCAGGTATTTATGGGAGATACGGGAAGTTTAACGATCGGCGGGGTCATTGCCGTTATCGCGATTATTGTACGAAAAGAACTGTTGATCCCGGTACTCTGCGGAATATTCTTTGCCGAGTCGATTTCTGTAATGCTACAGGTCGGTTATTTCAAATACACGAAAAAGAGATTGGGCGAAGGGAGGCGCATTTTTTTAATGGCTCCCCTGCACCACCATTATCAAAAGAAGGGATACCATGAAAGCAAGATAGTCACACGTTTTTGGATTATAGGAATATTGTTGGCCATTATAAGCTTTGTGACATTAAAGGTGCGTTAGCATGAAGCGATTGGTGGTGTTGGGCGGTGGTGAAAGCGGTGTAGGGACGGCTATTTTAGGAAAACAGAAGGGATATGAGGTGTTTGTATCCGATTTAGGAAAAATACAGACCAAATATAGAAACGTTCTTGAACATTTTGGGATTGATTGGGAGGAAGAAAAACACTCCGAAGCGGCTATCCTAAACGCGGATTTGGTCATGAAAAGTCCGGGTATTCCGGATACCGTACCCTTGGTCGTAAAGTTGAGGGGCAAGGGCATCCCGGTAATTTCGGAAATCGAATTTGCCGCACGCTATACGGATGCTAAAATCATTGGTATTACCGGAAGCAATGGAAAGACTACGACCACTATGTTAACCTACCATATTCTTAAGGAAGATGGCCTAAATGTAGGTATGGCCGGTAACATTGGGGATAGTTTCGCAAGGATGGTGGCCGAACATGATTTTGAATATTACGTTTTGGAAATCAGCAGTTTTCAACTGGATGGCATAGTGAATTTTAGACCGGAAATTGCAATGATTACCAATATAACGCCAGATCATTTGGACCGATACGATTATAAGTTTGAGAATTATGTCGCTTCAAAATTCAGGATTACCAAGAACCAGCATAAAGAGGACCATTTCATTTATGATATGGACGATGAAACCATAATGGATGGTTTGTCCAAGCACCCTATCAAATCCCGATTACTGCCCTTTTCAATTCAGAAGGAGTTGGAAGAGGGGGCGTATATAAAAAACGACGAAATACAAATTCGTACACAAAACAATGCAATTGCAATGAAAAAGGACACTTTGGCACTGGAAGGGAAGCACAACCTTAAAAACACCATGGCCGCTGCCATGGCGGCAAAATTGGTAGGCATCCGAAAGGAGACCATTCGGAAGAGCATAGCCAATTTTCAAGGGGCGCCCCATCGGTTGGAAAAGGTATTGAAAATACATCACGTACAGTACATTAACGATTCCAAGGCTACCAATGTAAATGCCACGTATTTCGCCTTGGACAGTATGAGTGCCCCTACCGTATGGATCGTTGGGGGTATTGACAAGGGAAACGATTATAAGGCTTTGATGCCCTTGGTCCGCGAAAAGGTAAAGGCCATTATTTGTCTAGGCTTGGATAATACAAAAATTAAGGAGGCTTTTGGCAACGTAGTGGATTTAATGGTGGAGACCTTTGCCATGGAGGAAGCGGTAAAGGTAGCCTACAAGATTGCAGAGCGTGGGGATTCGGTCTTGCTGTCCCCGGCCTGTGCCAGTTTTGATCTTTTCAAGAATTACGAGGACAGGGGCGATCAATTCAAGGAGGCTATAAAGAATTTATAATATATATGTTAAGGTTGCTAAAAAACATTAAGGGAGATAAAGCCATTTGGGCCGTGGTGGCCCTGTTGGCCGTATTTTCGTTTCTACCGGTCTATAGTGCCAGCAGTAACCTTGTTTATGTTGTGGGCAATGGCACTACTACCGGGCATTTGGTCAAACACGCCTTACTTCTGTTTTTGGGTTTTGGTATTATTTATGGGGTGCATAGGATACCTTCCCATTTTTTTAAGGGGCTATCCATAATTGCGATGCCTATTGTGCTGGTCCTATTGGCATTTACACTGGCACAGGGCGATACTATTGCAGGAGCCAATGCCAGTAGGTGGATCCGAATCCCGTTCGTGGGAATAACGTTCCAGACTTCAAATCTTGCTGCCGTGGTTCTTATGATTTATGTTGCCCGATATCTGAGCAAGATCAAGGATAAAAGCATTACGTTTAAGGAAAGTATCCTACCCTTATGGGTACCTGTTTTTTTGGTCGTCGTATTGATATTGCCTGCCAATTTTTCTACGGCCGCCATCTTGTTTTCCATGGTGCTTTTGCTTTGTTTTTTAGGTGGATATCCCTTAAAGTATTTGATTGCAATAGTAGGTACGGGAATACTATGCCTTACCCTTTTTGTCCTTACGGCAAAGGCCGCACCCGATCTTTTCCCCAATCGCGTGGATACCTGGATAAGCAGGGTGGAAAGCTTTTGGAATCCGGAGGACACCGAAGCGGATTATCAGATAGAGAAGGCCAAAATAGCTATTGCCTCTGGAGGAATCGTGGGTAAGGGAGCTGGCAAGAGTGTACAGAAGAATTTTCTGCCCCAGAGTTCCTCGGATTTTATTTATGCCATAATTGTTGAAGAATATGGCCTTTTGGGCGGCTTTGTTTTGATGTTCTTTTATCTGTTTTTGTTGTTCCGGATTGTGGTAGTGGCCAATGGTAATGGAACCATTTTTGGAAAATTGCTGGTTTTGGGAGTTGGTCTACCGATTGTTTTTCAGGCTTTGATCAATATGGCGGTAGCCGTGGAACTATTTCCCGTAACCGGACAGACCTTGCCCTTGATAAGTAGTGGTGGAACCTCCAGTTGGATGACCTGTTTGGCCATTGGCATCATATTGAGTGCAAGTAGGAAGGACAGTGAAATGGAGCAAAAGGTGGTGGATATTGATGAATCAAACCCTTTACAAGTGTTGAGTGGGCAATTATAGGTTCATACTTTCCGGGGGAGGTACCGGAGGACATATATATCCGGCTATTGCTATAGCCAATGAATTGAAAAATAGATATCCGGATGCCGATTTTTTGTTCGTAGGGGCAAAAGATCGGATGGAAATGGAGAAAGTACCCCAGGCGGGGTACAAAATTGAAGGACTGTGGATTACCGGGTTACAGCGGAAACTGACCCTTAAAAACTTGATGTTTCCCTCTAAATTGATAAGTAGTTTGTTGAAATCGCGAAAAATAGTATCCCAATTTAAGCCCGATGTGGTCATAGGAACAGGCGGGTTTGCCAGTGGTCCCTTGTTACAGGTGGCCTCCGGACGGGGTATTCCCTGTGTGCTTCAGGAGCAGAATTCCTATGCGGGGATTACCAACAAGCTGCTCAAGGACAAGGTGGCCAAAATCTGTGTGGCCTATGAGGGTATGGAAAGGTTTTTTCCGGCTGAAAAAATTGTAAGGACCGGTAATCCGGTACGGAAGGATTTGGTGAATATGAAGGTGACGGAATCTGAAGCAAAGGTCTTTTTTAAGCTAGATCCCAAAAAAGAGGTAGTTCTGATTTTAGGCGGAAGTTTGGGAGCAAGGCGCATCAATGAATTGATCGAAAAGGAACTGGGTTACCTTGCATCTAAAGATTTACAGGTGCTATGGCAATGTGGCAAGCTGTATTTTGAGCAGTACAAAAAATACGCAGCCGAAAACGTCAAGGTTTTCGATTTTTTGAACAAAATGGATTTGGCCTATGCCGCGGCGGACTATATCATTTCAAGATCGGGTGCCAGTTCGGTATCCGAATTGTGCATCGTAGGCAAGCCTACGTTATTTATTCCCTCGCCCAACGTGGCGGAGGATCACCAGACCAAGAATGCAATGGCCTTGGTAGCTCAAAATGCAGCCTTGATGTTACGGGAAACGGAGCTAGACGAAAAGTTCGAGACCGTTTTTTCGGACTTGCATCGATCTAAGGAAAAGCAGGAAGAGTTAGGTGCAAACCTAAAAAACAGGGCCATGCCCCATGCAACGAAGCACATTGTGGACGAAATAGAAAAATTGTTGAACACATTGAAAACATAATGTAAAACCCTCGATATAGTTTTGAACCTGACAAACATACATAACGTGTATTTCATTGGAATCGGAGGTATTGGTATGTCGGCCTTGGCGCGTTACTTCAAGTTCATCCATAAGAATGTGGCCGGATATGACAGAACGAAAACGCCATTGACCATGGAACTGGAGAATTTGGGGATATCGGTACATTATGAGGACAATTCAAGCAAAATTCCCAAAGGATTTTTTGAGAAGGAAAAGACCCTTGTCGTATATACACCTGCGGTTCCTAAGGAACATTTGGAGTATCGATATTTTTTAGATCAGGGTTTTGAAATAAAAAAACGCTCCGAAGTCTTGGGTCTCATTACCAAGGATACTTTTTGTTTTGCAGTGGCCGGCACACATGGCAAGACCACTACATCATGTATTTTGGCACATTTGCTCAATGAAACACGAACGCCGCTTACGGCATTTCTCGGTGGGATATCCGAGGATTTTGACAGTAATTTTCTGTTTCGGGGAGCGCAATATTCTGTAGTGGAAGCGGACGAATTTGATCGCTCCTTCCTTAAGTTGTATCCGAATGTGGCCTGCGTGACCTCTATGGATGCCGATCATCTTGATATTTATGGGGACAGTGCCGAATTACGGAAATCCTTTCAAGAGTTTACGGAACGTTTAAAGCCCGGAGGACAGTTGTTTGTGCGGAATGGCCTGCCCTTACAGGGGACGACCTATGGAATTGAGGATGGGTCGGATTATTGTATCCATAACCTAAGGATAGATCAAGGGGCCTATATTTTTGATATCGTAACGCCGCGTACCACGATTACCGAGGTTAGGTTCAACAAACCGGGTAGACATAATTTACTGAATGGATTGGCAGCTTTTGCCATGGCGGAACAATCGGGAAACCCTTTGGATGAACTGGCGTTGGCCCTGGCCACTTTTAAGGGTGTACAACGAAGGTTCTCCTACCAGATTAAATCGAAGGATTTCATTTTTATCGATGATTATGCACATCATCCCACGGAAATCGAAGCGGTTTATGATGCGATTACCGAAATGCATCCCGGAAAAAATGTTATGGTGGTTTTTCAACCTCACCTATTTTCGAGGACAAAGGATTTTGCAGATGGTTTTGCCGAAAGCCTATCAAAATTTGATGCCATTCTCCTCTTGGATATTTATCCGGCCCGGGAAAAACCCATGTCAGGAATTTCTTCGGAATGGCTATTGGAAAAAATTAAAAATCCAAATAAAAAATTAATTAAAAAATCGGATTTAACACAAGAAATAAAAAAGCGAAATCCAGAGATCCTTGTAACCCTTGGAGCAGGGGACATAGGATTGGAAGTAGCTAAGATCAAAAGTGAATTGGAGTATGCGAATTAATTGGAACTATATCAAAATTAGTGTGCTTAGCCTAGTAATAATGGGGCTTTACGCATTTTCCAACCATAGAAGCGAAAAGAAAAAAGTAGACGGGATCAACATTGAATTTGTCGGGGATCAAAACCTCTATATTACGCAAAGCATGGTTAATAAATTGTTAATACAAAATTATGGGCCTGTCATAAATATGCCTAAAGAAAAATTAGTTTTGAATACTATAGAGAAGGTCATCGAGGCCGATGAAATGGTGAAAAGTGCCCAGGTTTATCTTACTGTAAATGGTGAACTTACGTCTAAAATTGTTCAACGCAAACCAATCGGACGCATAGAGGGGAATTCAAAGTTTTATCTGGATGATGAAGGGAAACGTATGCCGTTGTCCACGAGTCATTCAGCAAGGGTTCCTATAATCACCGGTAAGATTACGGGCAAAGGCCTAGAGGATGTTTATGAAATTCTGAAGTATATAAACCAGGACGATTTTCTCCGCAAAAATGTAATTGGTATCCACATTGAGGAAGAGGAAAGCTACCAATTAAAGTTTCGAATGGAACAGTTTGTAGTCCATTTGGGCGGTATAGACAATCTGGAAGAAAAGTTTAACAATTTTAAGGCGTTTTATGCCAAGGCAAATCGGGATAAAACGTTGGAGGAGTATGCCATGGTAAACTTGGAATTTAATAATCAGGTAGTATGCACCAAAATATAGGGATAACAATGGAACAAGGTAAATATTCAGTTGGGTTGGACATTGGGACAACCAAGATCGTGGCCATAATTGGCAGGGAAAACGAATATGGAAAAATTGAGGTTCTCGGTATTGGACGGTCCAAAAGTTTGGGGGTACACCGGGGTGTTGTAAACAATATTACCCAGACCATTAAATCTATTCAACAGGCTGTGGAGGAGGCCGAGGCCAATTCCGGATTAAAAATCGGCTCGGTCGTTGTGGGCATAGCGGGTCAGCATATCAGAAGTCTTCAGCATAGCGATTACATTACACGCTCGGATTCGGAAGAGGTGATCAATGAAGATGACCTGGATCAATTGTGCAATCAAGTGTACAAACTGGTTATGCTCCCGGGGGAGGAAATTATCCATGTGTTGCCACAAGAATATAAGGTCGATGGCCAGGCCGAGATCAAGCAGCCCATTGGAATGTACGGTGGACGCTTGGAAGCCAATTTCCATGTGGTGGTTGGGCAGGTTTCGTCCATAAAAAATGTAGGAAGGTGTATAAAGAGTGCCGGCCTGGATTTAGGCAATATTACTTTGGAGCCTTTGGCCTCTTCGGATGCGGTATTGAGCCAGGAAGAGAAGGAAGCAGGGGTCGCTTTGATCGATATCGGTGGAGGCACTACGGATTTAGCCATTTTCAAGGACGGCATTATTCGGCATACTGCGGTGATTCCATTTGGGGGAGGTGTCATTACCGAAGATATCAAAGAAGGGTGTTCCATCATAGAAAAGCAGGCGGAATTGCTGAAAATCAAGTTTGGCTCGGCATGGCCCGGGGAGAATCGGGACAACGAAATTGTATCCATTCCTGGGCTTCGTGGTAGGGAACCCAAGGAAATTACGCTAAAGAACCTTTCCAAGATCATTCATGCCAGGGTGGTGGAAATCGTGGAGCAGGTATATGTTGAGATAAAGAACTATGGGCATGAGGAGCAAAAAAAGAAACTCATAGCAGGTATCGTACTCACAGGAGGAGGGAGCCAGTTAAAACACTTGAAGCAATTGGTGGAGTACATTACCGGTATGGACACCCGCATCGGTTATCCCAATGAACATCTTGCCGGGGATTCTGAGGAAACCATTGCCAGTCCTTTGTACGCTACCGCAGTGGGTCTTTTGATGAATGCCCTGAAAAATCAAAGTAAGGAGAAATCGGTAGCGCAAAGTCAGGAACATGAAGAAGAAATGGCCTTTGCCACCCATGAACAGGAGACCGTTGGAGGAGCCAAGGCAAAAAAAGAGAGAAAATCCGTTTTTGACAAATGGTCGGAAAAGCTTAAGGATTTTTTGGATAATGCAGAATAATAGTAAAAGAATATAATAACCAGTAATAAAAAGAATATGAGCAAGAACACGGAATTTGAAAACATATCCTTTGATCTGCCCAAAAATCAAAGTAATGTCATAAAGGTCATTGGTGTAGGAGGTGGCGGGAGCAATGCCATTAACCATATGTTCCAGGCCGGCATAAACGGAGTGGACTTTGTTATCTGCAATACCGATCAACAGGCATTGCAGAACAGTCCAGTACCGAATAAGATCCAATTGGGGGTTTCCTTAACGGAAGGACTCGGTGCCGGGGCCAATCCGGAAATCGGCGAACAGGCCGCACTGGAGAGT
This sequence comes from Ulvibacterium sp., assembly GCF_965228935.1. GTDB lineage: Bacteria > Bacteroidota > Bacteroidia > Flavobacteriales > Flavobacteriaceae > Ulvibacterium. The sequence continues at coordinate 2,490,533 of NZ_OZ245846.1, forward strand.
ATGGAGGAAATTAAGGGTATGCTGGATACCACAACAAAAATGATTTTCATTACTGCCGGTATGGGCGGGGGAACGGGTACTGGTGCCGCTCCCGTGATTGCAAAACAGGCGAAGGAAATGGATGTGCTTACCGTGGGCATAGTCACCATGCCCTTTCAGTTCGAAGGTAAAATGCGTTGCCAACAAGCTCATGCGGGGATTGAAAAATTACGCTCCAATGTAGATTCCCTTATAGTTATCAATAACAATAAGTTACGTGAGGTGTATGGAAATTTGGGCTTCAAGGCCGGTTTTTCCAAAGCGGACGAAGTCCTGGCCACTGCGGCCCGGGGTATTGCCGAGGTCATCACTCATCACTATACGCAGAACATTGACCTTAGGGACGCCAAAACCGTACTTTCCAATAGTGGCACGGCCATTATGGGATCCGCCATGGCATCCGGTTCCTCAAGGGCCCATGAAGCCATTGTAAAGGCCTTGGATTCCCCCCTATTGAACGATAACAAAATTACAGGAGCCAAAAATGTGCTGCTATTGATCGTTTCCGGTTCCCAAGAGATTACCATAGACGAAATAGGTGAGATCAATGACCATATCCAAGTGGAGGCAGGTTATGGCGCCAATATTATCATGGGTGTAGGTGAGGATGAAAATTTAGGTGAAGCCATTGCCGTTACCGTTATCGCCACGGGGTTTAATGTGGATCAGCAAGATGATATCGTAAATACGGAATCCAAAAAAATCATCCATAACCTGGAGGAAGGGCAGAAAGCTGAACAGGACTTGACCCCTAAGCCCATTGTACATCAACTACAGGAAGAGGAGAGCGAAGAGCCCCAAAAAGTGTATCAACTTCCGGAAGAGGAAGAGTTGGGAATGGATTTGATTCCTACGACCAGCTATATCAAGAATTTCAATGTTTTCTATGAAGAGGTGATTGAAGGTATAGTAGAGGGGGAAGTCTCTGAAGATGACTTCATTATTATCGACTCCAAGGATACCCTTAACGATATTGAAGTAGTAGACCCGGAGGTAGTCTCGTCCAAAAAGGAACAGTTTACCATGAGTTTTGATATGCCATTGTCCCAGGAAGATGAGGAAGAAAAGGAAAATGTAATCACCTTTAACCTGGATGAGGAAGTAAAGGATATGGACGTTAAGGATTATATTGATGTGGTGCCCGTGTTGGAATACAATAAAGATGGTGAAACCCGCTACAGTCTGGACGATTATATGGAATTGGAAAATAAACTTACCGGAGCCAAATCCAAAGCGGAGGAGTACGATCCTAAAATAATAGAGGACGAGCTGATTTTCGAGAAAAAGACCATAGCCGGTAACGATGAAGACTTGAGATCTCAGAGCCCTTCCAAGGAAGTCGATCCCATGGAAATCCCTATCGAGGAATTGTTGCGCGAAAGGGCCGATGAACGCAGAAGAAAATTAAAGGATTTCAACTACAAGTTTCAGAATAGTTTAAACAACATAGATGAAATAGAGAAAGAACCGGCCTACAAGCGCCAAGGCGTGAATTTGAACGAAAACCCAAGACAGGCCAAGGTTTCCAGAACCAGCCTAAGTGAAGATAGTAATGGAGAGATCCAATTACGTTCCAACAATTCATTTTTAAATGATAACGTGGATTAGCTGCCCTTTTCCCCAAACAGTCAAACCCGAGAATAACGATTATTTTCGGGTTTATTTTTTATCTTTGCAGTCCGAAAAATCAGAAATTATGGGTCTACAACAGCAGGTAATGGAACAAATGAAAGTGGCTATGAAATCCAAGGATTCCGTAGCTTTGGAATCCCTTCGGGCCATTAAGTCGGCCTTGCTATTGGCACAGACCGAAAGTGGTGCAGGGGGCAATCTTTCCGAGGCCGATGAAATAAAGTTGGTGCAGAAATTAGTCAAACAACGTAAGGACAGTGCATCCATTTATACGGAGCAAGGCAGGGCCGATTTGGCGGAACCGGAATTGGCACAGGCTGCCGTTATTGAACAGTTCCTTCCGGAACAACTGACCGAGGAAGAAATTGAAAAAGTAGTGGTACAGACTATAGATGCCACCGGTGCCTCAGGGATGAAGGATATGGGTAAGGTCATGGGAATCGTTTCCAAGGAATTGGCCGGACAGGCCGATGGAAAAACTATTTCTACTATAGTAAAAAATAAGTTATCTTAGCGCGCTTTTAAAGATGCTCTAAAATTTTTTTGGCCGCGTAGTTCAACTGGATAGAATATCAGATTTCGGCTCTGAGGGTTGGGGGTTCGAATCCTCCCGCGGTCACGAATAAATCAACAAAGAGTTGAAATGAAGCAAGTTCAAAATAAAGAGCTTGCTTTTTATTTTGGATGAAGCGCAAATTTCCTTTGTTGATTTTCAAAGCGGAGCTTTATTAGGACGTTCAAACGAAGTGAAGAAAATCCTCCCGCGGTCACTGCAAGCGGAAAAATCATTACGTTGGTAATGTTTTTTCCTTTTTTTCTACTTCTCACATCTTGTGAATATTACATTGTCCCCATTCCATAAATCACTTTCGGGCAAAATGTCTTCTCGGAATTCAATGTTTCTAAAATTCTGTTGCTTCAACATTACGGATAGATCATTCTGAGAGAAGAAATGCGTCCAAAAACGGTAATTATCAATAGTTCCACCAGTATCGATTACGGTATGCTGAAACAGAATTACTTTTTCCTTTTCATATAAGAACGATTTCGACAAAGCCAGGTATGGTGTTTCCTTCCAAAAACCGGCATGGCTTGCTTCCCACGTTTTAGGGGATAGTTTATCCTTCAACCCACTATCCTTCAAAACATCAAAAATGAAAACTCCACCTTTCTTTAACGCCTTAAAAATATTGGCCAAAAGTTTTTCTCGCTCAATGGGCAACAATACACCTAAATCCGCATAAATGAGCAAAACCAATTCAAATTTCTCCTGTCCCAAATCAACATCTAAATAACTTGCCTTCTTATAGTCAATGCTCAATCCTTTTTCTTTTGCTGATTGAGTCGCGTAGTCAATCGAAGTTTGCGAAATATCGATCCCCGTAACTTTATGCCCACTTTTTGCAAAAAGTTCCGTGTACAGACCTGGTCCGCAACCGAGATCCAAAATACTTAGTTTTTGACCCTTGCCCAGGGTTTCCAAAATCCATTTGACGGTTTTTTCTATCGTTGATTTTTTACGGCTTGCCAGGTCCACGTCCGGGTTTAGATGAATCTGAAGCAATTGTTTTGAGATATGTGGGTCGGTCCACATAAAAGAAGTCCCTTTACTGTAAAGGCTCGGTTTCTCGGCCAATGAAACTATTTCTGTTACCATCATTTTTTACAATTCTCCCTAAAAGAGTTACATTATTCGTTTCTATTTGCGCAAATCCTCATTTTTTAAATGCCCAATAACAGACTCGACCCTGATTTTGTCCCTCCCGAGTACTTGGGATTAGGATGGGCTATGGCAATCGTTGGGCTTCAATACTTTTTATTCCGTCGGGATCGGTAATTTGTGTTGCCTTAAAAATGATAGTTTATCCCAATATCCCCTTTGAAATTTAATTTTCCCGTCCTCAATTTGAAAGAACCCACAGCCACGTAGTCCCAAAGGGTCTTTCCATTCCAAAATTCCCCAATCGTTATCCTCAAAAATGTTCTCAATTATGCAAGTCATGTCCACTTGGTTAAACTCATTTTCAAACATTTCCCGGATTGCAGCTTTTCCAACAAACGGTTGATCGGTCACTTGATGATTAATAGCGTTGTCATGATAAAATTCCGAAATCCTTTCAGCGTTACCTTCGTTAAAAGTTTCCACCCAATTTTTGATTACGTCTTTTGGTCTCATTTTTATTAGTTCTTTTTTTGGTACGAAGCAGAACGGTCTCGACTGTAATTTCGCCCCTCCCGAGTACTCGGGATCAGGATAAATTATAGCCCTTGGTGCCTGCTATCCTTGAATCCCTTTTTTAGTTCATAAATTGATGAACAATGAATGGTTAAGCTTTTTCCATTGTCTTTTGAAAACCAAACCCACAAATCAATTCCTGGAGCATAGTAAAAATCGGAGTCTAACCTGAAGAGATTAATGGATTTATCATTTATATCAATTTTAAGGGTGCCGTTATCGTTGTTAACACGAGCAATTCGGTTTTCGTTCAAATAATAGCTACCTGCTATTTCCTTATTCTTAAGTTCCAACGGCTGTGGATGTTCCCAATCAGGGATACTACCATCATTTAAGTAATGATTTATATTTCTTACCATCATAGGTCTAAGCCAATGCGCCATTTTAGTATTGGTCAAATGGACGATCGACCTTTTTCTGTCAATGTCAAAATAGACCATGGTGTAAAATCCTTTCCAATCCCCTGTAAAATGATATCTTCTTTGATTGTCCAGATTATACCAATGAAGAACATTGAATTCACTTAATGGACTTTTTGTTTTTAGGGCCATTGTAAATTTGTGACTTTGATATAGAGAGTTTGCTAGGAAAGATCTACTCCACTTTGATAAGTCCTCGGCTGAAAAAAACAAATTGCAATCGCCATAGAATGCTTCGAAATCTTCAGAATCATAGGTTTGTAAAGTACCTCCTTCCTTTGTATAACCCAATGCGCGATTTTTTGATAAGTCCTTTGATCGAGCAGGCCTAAGAAACCAATCTTCCAGGCCAAGGGGCCCGGCAATTTTTCTTTTAATGAATTCCTCATAGGAAACTTCACTAATGCTCTCAATTATAATGGCAAGAAGACGGTGATTAAATCCATTGTACATAAACTGACTCCCCGGTGCGAATTCTAATTTTGGTTTAGTATTGATTAGAAAATCCAGAAATGTTCTGTTCGTTATGGGAATACCTTTTTCCGCCCCATCAAAAACATAATCGTCCGATACAATTCCAGAGGTTTGTTCCAATAAGTGACGAATTGTTATGGATCGATATGGAAAATCCTGAATGAAAACATGTATAGGGGTATTTAAATCGATTTCATTGGAATCAGCCAACATTAGCATGGCTAAGGCAGTGAAAGTTTTAGTAATTGAACCGGTGTCCATGGATGTGTCGGTTTCAAACGGAATTTGCCGTTCAAAGTCCGCATAGCCAAATCCTTTTGACAGTAAAACACTATCATTTTCAGTAACTATGATTGCTCCATTGAAGAGACCCTGTTCATTGAGTTTTTGAACATGTTGCTCCAGATCGACACTTTCTTTATTCCTCTGACAGGAAATTGACAACAGAAAAATTAAGAGATATATACAATCTTTCATTTCTAATAGTTGTGGTCAACACCTTGGCTATTAATTCCCGCCCCTGCCCGTTCCGTTCGGACGGGTCGTTCTCGCCTCCGACAAACCGCCTACCGGCGGCGAAAGAAAGGCGCCCAAGAAATCGTTGGATTTTCACCTGCTTCCTGCCAGACTTGGCCGTAATAAATCCGGCCGTTGATAGTTTCTAGGTTTCAAGTTAACCAATTGTCGCTTATCAAGCAGGTAAATTATAGCCCTTGTTGAAGTAGGTTAATCCATGGTTTAACTAGAGCTTAGTAAAGACATCTTAATTTAGAAATTTAATAGAATAATCTTCATACCAGAATTCCGCCCTTAGGTAGCGCTTTTTTCCAAATTTATTACATCTGTAGCTTTTTCTCCTTCCCGGAAAGATCAGCCCTTCTTTCTTAACGACGGAGAGATTTTCTATTAAAGCATATGTTGGTTCGTGATAAACCATAGAACTTAAAAAGGCACCATTATTTTTGTCGAAATGATACCACCACTCGTCTTTAGTAGAATGATTTGAGTGCTTCTTTGGTTCATAGGTGGCTCTAACGGCGTGTACGGTGTCAATAGCGTTAAGGGATTTTAGCCCTTCATAGGTAAGGACCGTACCTTTATCCAAAAGTTTGAAAGGCATTCCTACAACATACAATGAGCTGTTCACTGCAGATTTTACGGTATCGCCCTGCTCGATAAGGCTATCATTTTTGAATTTTTGGGAAATGGAATCATTATGTATAATTAAAAAGCTATCCTTATCAACGATCCATGCTATTTTTATGCTTTTATTAGGTCTTAATACATAGTGGTGCCGTTGCGTTGTTTCCGACTCAATTTGGCCATTCTCTAAAAGTAACCTTGCCGTTTTCGTATATTTCAAGGAAGCTATCCCTTTCCATTTTTCTAGTGTCCCGGCCGAATCTATTGCGTTTTCCACTATTTGTAAAGCCGTAGTTTTTTTTGAAGTATCATCAATTTTTTCCTTTTCTTTTGAAAATTTACAAGAGATGGAAATGCAAGCGGAGATACAGATGATTAGCAGGGGTTGCCTAGTATTTTTTGTGAAAAACAAAACCAAGGATAGTACCGGGTAAGAAATTCTATTTTTCATAACGAATTAATCCTGAATTGGAATCAATGATACCTTAATGTACGCTAACGTTTGGCTAAGCTGCATTTCAATGCAGTTTGGCCTTTGTTGGCCACGGTTTTCTTTATACATAATTTGTGAATCCTTGTATTTCCTTAGTTTCATTGCTGTGCCTCGATTTTTGTTTTGAAGGCATACAAGGCAAATGAGCCTAGCCAATGTTGTCCTGCATAATCTCCATCCGTGATTTTGGAAAGGGAATACTCCAAATGTTCGTTGGCCAAATTATAGGCATTAATATTGTCCTTCAAGGGGTAGAGACACCAAGCCCTTGAGAAATTCACGCCATCCAAATGAACCAGATGACCATCGGAACGATCTTTTACTTGCCCAGGAGGTAACGATAATTTTTGATCGAATAAAGCAGGTAAAAAGGCTTTGGACCAGGTTTTAAATTCTTCCTCGGAGAGCACTTTGCGCATAATGTCAATTTCCTGCAAACAAGGGGAGAGAAAATCATGTCCGCTGGGTTCCCAATCAATCGGGCAATCTTTGTCATTGCTATAGAATCGAATCGCGGCTTTCTTTATTGCGTTGGCCAAATCGTTGTTTCCAACGGTTTGTGCATAGTCATAGGCAAAACTAATCCCAAAGGCGGTATTGGTGTGCGTACCTACGCGAATAGGGTACACTAATTTTGGAAGATACTCCATGTAGGCGTTTGAAATATAAGCTGTTAACGGTTTTAGGTTATGGTACCACTTTTGGGCCAAGGGATTGTCCCAAGTGAACAGCTCCTCTTGAAGTTTGAGTAACCAAGCCCAGCCATATAATCTTTCGAAAGACTTACTTTCCCGATTCAATGAAAAATAGGCCACTTCTTTCTCGATATTTTGGGCGGTAAGATTTTCATCAAGCATCCGGATCGCTTCGTCTTTTTTGGCCAAGTCCGGGAAGGTTTTTAACAAATAGACCAATGACCAATGGCCATGTACCGCGGAATGCCAGTCAAAGCAGCCGTAGAAAGCGGGATGGTGATCTACAGGCATGGCCAAATCACTTTCCTTGGCGACTACCAATCCCGATTTGTAGGGAAGTGGATTTTGAATACAGCCAAGCGGTAATTCCGTAAGCCGGTTGGCCTCTTTGATGTCCAATTCTATTGTTTTGGTGTTCTTGGTTGGTGGTGTTGAAGCGGTTTCTTTTTTTATTTCAACCACACATGAACCTAATAAAATACCTATGCTAATAAAAAAGGGAAATCTATGCTTCATTGTTTTGTAGGTCGATTGTTTTTAAAGATTATATTTTTCCTTACTATTATTTAATCCTTTATCCGTTTTTCCTATCAGAGCGTAATGAACCGGTGGCTAAAGGTCTCGGTATGATTCCTGCCTCCCGATAGCAATCGCGGTAATTAAAGTTAGCAAGAAAACCGCAACCTGCCCGCCTACCTGCCAAGGGCATCGATACTTTTAGGTCATATCTGGAATTTATCTTTGGTTGAGTTCCATTTTTGGAGTGAATTAATCGTCCAACACTTTTACCCTCCAACCCTTGATAAGCAGCCAAAACATAAATAGTAACTCACCAAAAAAGGTAACCATAATATAGTCCATTTTAAGCATGGGAAAAAAGAAAGCCCTTAAGGTATCCAATAAATAGCCTGTCCCGGCTATAATTAAAAGAATTCCAAAAACTTTGGGTATATAAGAGGCCTCATACACCAAAACGCCCAGCAAAATCAGGTACATGCCAAAAAAGACGAAAGCAAAACTCCATTGAAGATGGAAGTTTTTTACACAAAGTAAAACTTCGGAATGAAGTACGCTGTCAAATGCAGTGAGATAATCTAATTTTTGGGTCAGGTTTAGCACACTTACCAGATTTAATAACGCTGCCAAAGTGATTACTGAAAATACAATACGGAAAAGACCAGTTAGCAGGGAAAGATTTTTATTTACTGGCTTCAGAAATAGGTATAAGGACCATGCCACCAACACATCGCAAATCAAGGTAATCAGATGAAGAAATATTCCTAAAGTAAATAATGATCCATTTTCTGTTATGTTGTTGAAAGTAATCTTGGCATTTCCATAATCCACAAGTTTGGGAAAAATAACGAATTCCGCTATCGGCACGGTAAGCACCATGATAAGAATTCCAATTCCCGAGATTAATCCTGCTTTTTGAACTTCACTTTTCATAATTCAGATCTTTTGCGCACTTTCCTATGGTAAAGACGAAAAAATAGTCAAAATAGTTGCCAGAACCCTTTGAAAATTATGAATTCCTTAAATTATTGCCAATGGTCCAATTACAGTTTCTTTACGGAAAGGTACACGGTATCTTTCCGCCGTACTGAACTATAGCCGCTGCGGCTAATAGTTTTTTAGAATTTTGATTCAATATACTTTTTAAGATTTTCCTTATTCTGCTGTTTTTTGAGTTTTTCCATATCCGAATTCCTACCAAGTCCAGATTTATTCTTCTCATAAAATTCAATTGCATTCTCAGCTCCTGCTACGGCACATGCTACTTTATTTTTCGAATAATTATTTTCTAAACTATACTTGGTCCAACCACTCATAAAAGACATTAAGCAATCGGCACAATCCAAGGGTACGATTCCAGAAACCAATTCTATTGAAACAGTCGGACTTCCACTCATCCATTTCATTAAAAAGGCATTGATTTCTTTTCGTTTTTTGGGATATTCAGAAATTGGTGTTTCTAACAACCAATCAGTAGAATTCAGAACCAATTGTTCCGTTTTTTGGTAATCGTCAGCATTTTCAAGTTTTAAATCATTCGGGATTTCAACTTGTTGGGATAGTAAGCTTGTACTTACCAATTGGAAAAAAATAAGAACTTTAATGGTATGCATTGTTTTTCTTTTTTAATTCTATAAAATCGTTTTCAATTTGTTTTAATATCCCATCAACTTCAGTCGTTTTAATTTTCGCCAGTTGTCCATATATCAGTGTAGCACTTGTAGGGACAATCAGATTATCGCCCTTTGGCATTGCTTTTCCCATACCTGTCATGTATGCAGGTACATACTTAATGTCAGGCCGTTGTGAAAGAACAAGTCCTATGCCCGGTTTTAATGGCTGTTCCTTTTCTGGTTCCCCTCTTGTTCCCTCGGGAAAAAGTATCAAAGAAGAACCATTTTCCAAAGCTCTTACCATTTTATTGATAGGGTCATTATCCGGATTTTCTTTATCCCGTTTTCTTGGAATTAGCAATGAATTGATAAAAAAATTACTGAATTTCTCTTGAAGTTTTGTCTTGCCAAAGTGATCTTGGGCAGCTACCGGTTTTATTTTGTGAATTAATTGTCTTGGCACAGAAGCCATTAAGCTCATAGTGTCCAAATGACTATTGTGGTTTGCAACGATAATAAACTGTTCCTCATTTAGCAGAAACTTTGAATCACCAAATTTTACTCCAACGATTAATTTTAGAAAACCACGAATGAAAATGCTATATATTAATTGAAGTATCAACTTTTGCATTTAGTAAGCGATATAGTAAACAAGATGAAAAAAAGTCGGTGCTGTGTAAGCTAATGAATCTATACGGTCTAACACTCCACCATGTCCAGGAATTATTGAGCTAGTGTCTTTTACACCAATGTCTCGCTTTATAGATGACATTACGATGTCTCCAATGAAACCAGCAAGAGCAACCATGAAACTGACAAATAATACCTGATAAGTATTAAGTGGTGTTAGGAAAGCAAGTAAGAAACCAATTCCAGTTGTACAAATTAATCCACCGATTAAACCTTCCCAAGTTTTGTTTGGACTTACTTTGGGAATGACCTTGTATTTTCCAAACAGCTTACCCCAGGTGAATTGCATAACATCATTTATTTCAGTCAGGAAAACCAGAAACAATAATAATCCCCTACCTCCTGCATTAAAACCTTCGATGTCGGGTAGTGAAAGCAAATAAGCCATGTGGCTTAGTCCGAAAACGGTGAGCATAAGTGTCCATTGAAGTAAAGACATGGATTTGGTAATGCCCGATGTGTCTCCTTTTAGAACAAGTCGAAGTGGAAGTAGAAGAAACATTACCACTGGAATGAAGATGATGAATGCTCCGTACCAACCAATATATGCTAAGTAGTATTGAACTGGAATAGAAACAAAAGCCCAAAAAATTGCCCTTCTGTCAGATTGTCTAAACCCAAGTAATGAATATAGCTCACGGAAGGCAACGAATGATAAAAACGCTATTGCGATATAAGATATGTTGGTGTTAAAAATAGTCGCTCCGATAAAGATTGATGCCATAACCCACCATGATTTTGTCCGAGCTTTTAATTCTTGCAGCTTGGCATTGGGATTTATCTTACCAATAACATAAAACAAGAGTGATGCAAAAGTCAAAATTCCGAAAATCAAGGCTACTACAATGAGTAGGTCGTTGTTGTCAAGAAACTTTAAGTGGAATATATCTTTCATGCTGCTTTCAACGCTTTGTTAATCCGTATGGCTGTGCTAATAGTAAGCAATAAAATAATTGCTGAGAAAATCCATACGGAATAGGCCTTAAAGTCAATAGCTAAAAGCGAAAGGATGCCGTAAAGCCCCATAGCAAAAGCTCTGTCGCTTTTTCCCATTGGCCCATCGTATCTGCGTTCTCCTGAAATTATTTTTCCAAGAAGTCCGGCAAACTCATTGATAATGCTTAAGCTTATAAAAGCCACAATTACATAAGTGATGTGTCTTTCAAAGAATAGTAAAGGGAAGAAGATAAAAAGGTCAGAAATGATATCACCAAGTTCATTTAACAGTTCACCTTTTTTAGTCTGTTGATTGTAAGTTCTTGCCATCATACCGTCAAGGGCATTCAATGCCATTCTAATTAACAATCCAATGGGTAGAGCGAGGAATAGTAGTGTGTATGTTTCTGCATACCAAAAAGCAATGCCAATAAGTAACGACAAAATGATAGAAGACCATGTTATCTGGTTTGCAGTCACTCCCATTTTATGAAGTATTTTCAGAATTGGTGTTAGGAGTTTCTGAAAAGCAGGTTTTATTTTATATATCGATATCATTTTTCAAATTCTGACTAACGGTTAAATTTAGTACAATTTTCCTATACGAAATTTGATGCGTTAGCTTAAGAAATTGACAGAGTTTCTTTATATGGGGAATTACCGTCAATGGTTTCGTATAACCGTCAGTTACGGGTTAATATGCGTTAATTTTCGGTTTGGCACTGACTTTAGCAATTCCGACCGCGCCCGAACGTGCTGTTCGGTACGGGCGGGGTGGATTCTAGCCTGTGCTGAGCTTGTCAAAGCATAGTCGAATCCGCCGACCGAGCAAAGCGACCGATGACCGATGAACACCAAAAATTAAATAGTATACCGTGAATAAATTGCGGTTATACTTTGTTACCTGCTGGCTTTTTTTTATTTTATTCTATTATTTCAGGGTCTTTCTCCTCGTTGGGTTTTATGCTCAATTTAATTCCGATAATTATTATTTGAATAACTCCAATTATCCAATAAGTAGGAAATCTTAAAAATGTATAGGCTACAGTAAAACTATCCATCCATTCCCCAACCATTTGCAATTCAATTATCATCGAAATAAATGGAAGAAAAAAGCCGAACATTAGTCCGCCTAAAATGCAACCTGCTTTTTTCTCAATATTCGTCTTCCAATATTTTATATTGAGGATGATTAAAATTCCAATAACCGCATAGTCAAAATAACCTATTAGCATTTATTACTCTATTCTTATTTCAACGATTTTGTTTTTTAAATCAATCTCAATCCATTCGGCCTGAGATTCTGAATTAGGAATACATTCTGTCAAATCCATTCCTTTTGCATATTTACTTAATGCTTTTTTCCCAAAATGAACGATCGCTTTGAATTCAGTTTGTCCAGTTTTTCCAATCCAAGCTTTTGTTTCTATTTTCCGTTTATCATTCACGTATTTTTTAGTCAACTGGTTTTCACTTGTTGACCAAGAAACTCCGTCGCACCAAAATCCTTTTAATTTAGGGTCATTTGATTTTTCGAATTCGTGACAAATTCGATATTCTAGTTGATTACAGAATTCCTCGTTAAATGGCGTTTTGATATTTTCTTCGGCGTTTTTCATTTCAGCTTGCAGGTAACGTTCCGCCTAAAAAGCGTAGAAACGGTTTGGTTGGTTAGGTCTATGATTTTTAGCCATTGTTGGCAGCCGTATTTTTTATTTTTTCTAACGTCTCAATTGCCGCTCGATTGACAACTTCCCATTCCTTTGTTTTCACAAAGTCATCAATGTATGGTAAATTGTTCGTCATCTTGTCACTTATATGGTTGAACGTTTTGTCAAAGTCAGCAAGTATTTCTCTTTCTTTTTTATCAAACGCCATTTTGAATTGAGTCGATTCGGGATGATAGAAGTCATCTGCCCATTGACAGAACAGTTCAGCTGAAACCTGGGTAATCGGGACATTTTTTTGATATTCTAATTGCTCTTCTTTCGAAGACCACAAGTCCAAAATACTCATGACGTTTTGCCTTATTCTTTTAGCTAATTCTTTATCGTCTATTTCTATCATTTTTATATGGCTGCCAACGGTTCGGCTATGATTTCGCCCGGTAGAGGTGAAATCGAACCTTTTGTTTTCTTTTATTCTAAAGTAGGAATTTATTTTAACGGAGAAGTAAGGCAGGGATGAATTATAGCCAATGTTGGGCATAGTTTTTTATTTCAGAGATAAATTCATTTCGAATCATTTTATTTAAATTCGATTTGTAATGATTGGTTGTCAATCTGAAGTAACCTGTTTCTTTATCATAATCTACATAGAATTGAATCATTGGGGAACGAAAATCGTCAATATGATTTGAATACTTTCGTAAAATTTCAGAACGTGAGTATTTTGTTGCCTTAACATCAATATTAAATTTCCTATTTTTTTCCTTATGAATAGCTATAAAATCGATTCCTCTATCTGATGGCGAGTAATTTTCGGCTACATCAAATAGTCCTGAATTCAGTAAAAAGACTTTTACAATTTGCTCAGAACGCCATCCCTGAAATTGTTTTTCGTTTCTCATAAATCAAATATTGATGCAGTATTATTCTTGTTATTAAAAGTGTTTGTTCCATTCCAAAAGTTCTCAACTTCGTCTCGCAATTGGACAAGGTTATTTTCGTCCAATAAATTGTCTGTTGGCATGCTCGAAAGTCCATTGGAATAAGTTCCTCTTATCGCTGATATATATGCTTTGGACTTAAATGGATTACTTTCAATATAATCAATACCTATTAAGTAGCTTGGACCATTAAAATTGGCTAATTTGTTCAATTTACTTTTTGGAATTTTTACTTTTAATTTCTTCTCTCTTGCAGTATACCCAAGGACAGTTGATTTAACTTGTATAAAACAATAATTTTTTGGTGAGTTAGTCCCAATAATTTCCGCATAAATATCTATTGAAGGCCATTTTCCAGCTATTAGGACGGTTCTGAATAAATAACCTTGATGCGTTTTTCGAGAAAGAAAAACTGTCGCCAAATATTCACTTAATTCGCCATCATTCATTGAATTTAGGATTTCGTTTAAATTATGCCCAACGTAGGAGTATAGATCATTACTAATCTATATATCTTTTATATGTGGAACTAAGATAAGAGATCTTGGATCCCTTTGAACTAGGTTCTTGCCATGTGGGTATGGATTTCGGCCGTCTAGGCGCGATTAAGGATACACCGTGTTGTGTGCGGCATTTTATTGGTCAATCATTTTCCTTAAGACTACAATTTGTCCTAGATGATAATAGGAGTGTTCGATCATGCCTTCAATATTTCTTCGGAAATCGCCGTAATCCTTCTTTACAAATTCCGAATTAAGTCTTTCTTCCGTCATCTGTTCAATATGATTTGCAAACTTTTCTGCATTTAAAAAAAGATCGGCTTTAAGGGCGTTCCATTCTTGTTCCGAATTTATTTTGGGGAGGTCAAAGCTAAATTTATCCCGAATTTCCAATTCACCCCCTTCAAGAACGTTCAATACCCCGGAAATATAATAGTTTAGGTGAAATGTCAGTTTGGCTATGGTATTCAGGTTGGCGATCTGGGTCACGGCTTGTTCCAGGGTAACATCACCCAGTTGGTCTTGCACGTTTGTATTTGCAATCCATTTTCCATTCAGGATTACCTCCCTGAATCGATTTGCAAGCTGAATTGAAGACTTCATTTGGTTTTTGGAAAAATGTCGGCCGATTTTAAGGCCCTCGTAAAGATAATCGATAGCCGGATTTTCGAGGAGAAAATCCGGCTATAATTAATTCATGCACTTTGATGCGCCCTAAATTATTTTTTCGTGTATTGTGCAATATCGACCGTCCGGCTTGCTTCGTTACTGTTTTTAACGGCATTGAGCATATCATTGAGCACCGATTTTTCATAAAACCGCCCATTGACCATAACCGAGTTTATGCTCCGGGTGTTGGCGATGTCCATTAGGGGATTCTCCTCCAGTATAACCAAGTTGGCCTTGGCCCCCTCCTTGAGTATACCGGTATTCTTACCGAGCCATTCCCCGGGTAATCTTGTAACGGATTGCAATACCTCGGTTGGGGACATGCCCGCCTCCCTTAAACTCGCTAATTCGTCGTGCAGCGAAAAGCCGGGTACGGCACAAGGCACATTGGCATCGGTTCCTGCCAGTATTTTTACGCCCTCGTCATTTAGGTTTCGTAACGTAATCCTACATGCCTCGGCATAAGTGGCCCAAAAGATTTTTATCCGTTCCAGCTCGGAGGGCGTAAGGGTTTCGGCATCTAAAATTCGATACCGATTCACGGTGGGTAACCATCCCAGGCCGGGTATATTCTCGTCCCACTCACTTAAACCGGGGTTTACATAGACGAGTTCCACTTCGCTTAATATCTGGTCTATATTGAATTTTTGTTGTACAAAGCTCTCCATAAGCCAAAGGGTGGTGGTTACGACGATATCCTTTTCGGCCAACCTTGGCGCTAATTCCTTGGTCTTTTTGTCCACAATGCCTAGAAAATCATCGGCATCCGTTTGGTTCTTTATGCCATCAAATCCCCCATTGTCCCACAGTATCGGTTTCATGAGTTCCTCTAAGTGGGCTACCTCCTCTTGGTTGGACATTAAAAAGCCCTCATGTCCGACACCATAGGGAATATGCCCTATAACATCCAGGCCGTTTTTTGGAGCGAGCTCATTTAAGGAGGTATAACCGTCCGTATTTAATAGAGTATAAATTTTGATGCCGTCATAGCCTTTTTCTACCGTTTTTTCGATAAGCCGTTTTGCCTCCTCTTCATTGCTGACCGATTCAAATCCTTGGGTCCAATTCATAAACCAGCCCTTAACTCTTCCAAAACTTGCTATTCTTGGGGAGGCAATGTACATGTCCGGCCCGATCCGTTTCCCTTGCCCGATCTCCTGTCTCCATTGTAAATGAACTTCATCACCCATCATTTCCCGAATCTCCGTAACCCCATTGGCGATATACAGCAGTAGGTCGTTAGGGCTCTTTAGCAAGTGCACATGGGAGTCAATAAGGCCGGGAATCAAGAATTTATCCGTGCCGTCGATGATTTTTGCATCTGGGGGATTGTCAATAATCGAGTCGATGGACGCAATGGTACCCTCTTTAATCAATACCGATTGATGGGGTATAAACCGTTTCCCATCTTCGGATAGGACGCTGATATTTTTGATCAGTACAGGATGTGCATCAAGAAGGAATTTATCCGCGGCAACTTTCTCCGTAAGATCTCCATATATCATTTGTATTTTGCGTTCCGAAAAATACCAAAGGAATACGAATCCTAGGGTAAGCAACAGAAGAATATATTTCCCTATTTTTTTCCTTTTCATACCGTGCATTTTTAAGTACGTAAGACGATAATGCGAAGATGATTTTTTAAGTTGGCCAAAACCTGACACCTTTGTGACAAAATCATTTTTTGGCAATTCTTTTTCTAATCCTACTCAAGGACTGCCTTTCAATTCCCAGGAAAGAAGACAAATGGGTCAAGCTTACGCGATTCATCAATTCCGGATGTTCCTTAATGAATTTCAAATACCTTTCCTCTGCAGTAAGAAATAGAAAGCCCTCAATACGATCGTTGAGGATCGTGAGGGTCTGTTCGGCCATCAATCTACCGTATAACTGCCCGTTCGTAAATTTCTCGTAGCTTAACTGAATAATGGTATAGGGTACACCAATGATTACACAAGGTTCGATACATTGCAGAAAGTATTTGGTCGGCCTTTGTTGTATAAAGGCCGGATAATCTGTAAGGTATTCGTTCTCCTTGGCAAAACCGGTTGTTATTTGATTGCCTTTCTCATTGATGTAGTATCGGCGAACCAAACCTTTGGAAATGAATCCCATTGCCTTTTGTACCTCTCCCCGTTTTAGGAAAAAGTCCCCTTTGCCATATGACTTGATTTTAAGGCCAGGCTTAATGGAATCGATTTCCTGCGGGGTTGAATGATCCAAATTTTTTAGGTAGGAAGTAAGGTAGCTTTCATAATTCTTCTTCATCATGTGTGTATTGTACGTGTGATGACTTAGGTCGTTATTTCTATGCAATCGTACAAATTACAGGCAAAAGTTGTATTGCGCCTAGGGTATATCACTGGCTATTTTGCTTGATTTCGTGTATTACTTTGGTACTCACCCAATAAATATCCTGATTACTGGTATAAAATAGATATTTTCCGTCCTTGGTCACAAAGGGACAATATTCATAATTTTTGGTGTTTATCGCCTTACCCATATTTACGGCCTTTGTCCAAGTACCATCTTCGTCCTTAAAGCTTATATACAAATCACCCCGGCCAAAACCATTATTTCGTGTGGAACAGAAAATGATGTAGGACTCGTCCGGTGAAACAAACACATCCGCTTCATAATCGGCCGTATTGATCTTATCGTTTAATACAACCGGTTTTTGATAGGTGCCGTTTACATTCCTGGAATAATAGATATCGTAGTCCGTTTTAATCGGATTGTGGCCGTTTGATGAAAAATACATAGAACCGTCCTTGGTAAAGGAAATATAGTATTCGTTTCCTTTTGTGTTGATATTAGTGCCGGCATTAATGGGTTCCGACCATCCTTGCTTCTCTTTTTCAGCGTACCAGATATCGACGTCCTTTGGTTCCCCCACGCCGTCCAAGGCCCTTTTGGAAATAAAGTACAATCTGTTTTCATCATTGGAAAGAAAGGGGTCGTTATAACCATATTGGGTATGCGAGAAAATGGTTTCAGGTTTGCTCCATTGATCTTTTGTCATTTTGGAATACCGAATCTCACTTTTCCCGTTTACATCCACCCCAAAGTAAAATTCAGTACCCTGGGCATTAAAAATAGAGCCAAATTCGGATTCTTCGGTCGAGATAAAATTTGGGGCAAATAATTTGGGGATATGCCCCGGAGGTTTTTGTCCCATATATTCACCCTTCATATTAAAATTACGGACTTGGCTTTCATCGGCACCCAGGAACAGGAGCAATTCATAGATTTCCTTGGCATCGACTCGTTTTGCTATTTCCAATGGGGTACTTCCCCGTTCATTCTTGGTATTGCTACTAACACCTAATTTCACTAATTTTTCAACAAACCCTGTACTTTTATTCAACAAGGCACTTTCCAAGAGTGCCGTTCCATAGTTTTCGACCCAGGAATTATCTATCTGCATTTTTTGAAGCCGATCAAAGGAGTATTCATCATTAAAGTTAACTGCCACGGTCATAGGCGTCCGTTTTTCATTATCCTCCAGGTTAATCTCGATTCCCCTTTCGATTAAAAAGTCAAAAACCTCTTTTTTTTGGCAACCTATGGCCCAGTGTAATAGTGACCTGCCCCTGTCATCCCGTAGGTTGATATCTTGCTGGGTAAGCAGAGAATCCAACTTGTCTAGGTCTCCTCGGCACGCTGTCCAGAATATATTTTGGGCCGTAGCGGTAAAACCGGTCAGTAAGAGCGTTAGGAGTATTATATTTTTAGAGTTCATTTTTTAAATAGCTGTTATAATTTCCATTGCGATTCCCAGTATTACGTAACACCAGGTTGGGAAACCATTCTGACGGACAGTATCCCCTTGGACAATCCGGTCATCAGTAAGATTGTTCCCAAGAGAAATCAGTCGGCTACTGCTTAATTTTAAGGTTGGTGCTAAACATGCTATACCACCCCAATTTACACTTTTATCCTATGTCATGGGTCGTTGTCGGGAAGTTTGGGGGTTAAGGTCACTTTCCAACCTCGTTAAGGAGCCCCTTTAGAACTAGCAATAAAAAAATAGGACTATAATAAACAGTCCTATTTACTTAAAAGAGTCTAAAAGTTTAATAGATATTCGGCCGAGTATGGATTATGTTTTCCAATTGGCCTCCATAGGTCACGGCCTGGGTTGCTTTTAGAAAGTCGTGGGGGAATCCCATTTCAATGGCGCTTTCCCCTTGAAGTAGGGCCATGTCCCCAGGATTCAGTTCAAAGTCGATGCTCTTTAAATTGGATTCAATATGACGTAGTTTGGTACCTCCAAGTATAGGAATCAGTCCTTGTTGTTTTACAAAACTGATGGCCACCGTTGCCGGGCTTACCTCATTTTTTTTGGCGATTTCTATCACCTTGGCGGCTATGCCCAAGTTTCGCTCCGAGAGCGCGGCAAATTCGGATACATCCAACCTCCGGTTCCCCTTCTCATCATCCGTATTGTACTTTCCGGTCAAGATTCCAGAGGACAGGGGAGACCAGGCCAGGGTGGTCATCCCTTCATCTTTTGCCATGGGCAACAATTCGCGTTCCCCGGTACGCTGTATCAAACTGTATTCGATTTGGGAAGCCTCGAATGGGGTCAATCCATTTTGTCGCGCATACATATTGGCCTTGCTGATAACCCAGGCCGGAGCGTCCGAAATTCCCAAGTACAATACCTTACCTTGTCGTATCATATCGTCCAGGGATCGCATAACCTCTTCCACCGGCGACATAAAGTCCCAGGAGTGAAGCCAAAAGATATCGATATATTCCGTATCCAAACGTCTAAGGCTTCTATGTAAGGACTGCATCATGCTTTTTCTGCTGTTGCCGGCCCTATTGGGGTCTGTTCCCGGCATGGCATCCGTATACTTGGTGCCCAATACAATGGAATCCCGCTCACTTTTAATAAACTCGCCTACAAATTTCTCGCTGGTTCCCCCAGTGTATATTTCGTTGGCAGTATCGATAAAGTTTCCACCCGCCTTTATAAAGGCATCGTACATCTGTTGACTGGTTGCCTTGTCCGCGCCCCAGCCCGCCTCGGTGCCGAAGGTCATGGTTCCCAAGGCGATTTCCGATACGCGCAATCCTGTATTTCCTAATAATCTATAGTTCATCTTTTTTAGTTTTTAAGGTTACCCATTTTTATTGTAAATAATTTACCACTTCGGTCATGGCGGCTTGCACCGCATCTTCCTCAAAGTAAAGTTGTTGTTGGTTGTATTCGTTCAGCCATTTAATGTCCTTTTCGCCTTTGATCAATGCATAGAACTCCTTGGTTCCCTGGGGTACGGCACCACTCTCACTATGTACGATGAACACCGGTTGTGCAATGTCCTTGCCTACGGAGATACCGTCAAAGGTCAACCAAGGTTCCCAACTGCTTACCGCAAAACGGTTATCGTATTTTGGTCCGGCGGCCTTGGCGGGGCTCAAGTAGTAATCAAAGACACCCTGTGGAACGTACATGGCGCTTAATGGATCCAGTTCGCTGGCAGCCAGCACATATTCCATTGTACCGGTTTCCGCGTATTTCCGCTTTGCCTTTTTGGAAGCTTCCAGTAGACCTTCGGTGCCCCCGGGACGCATGTCGTAGATACTTTTTGCTATGGCAGGGTTGTGCAACCAGGGGGCTACCAGAACCAATTTTTTAATACGCGTATCTTGGGCGGTGGCATGGGCCATATATCCGGAACTGGCACAGACACCAAGGGCGGATAGTTCGTCCATAGCAATATTGGGATGTGTCTCCAAGTAATCCACGGCCGCTTTGATATCCGCTATTTTTAGACGGTAGTCCTCGACTTGTCTGGGCTGCCCCTCACTTTCTCCAAACCCGGTGAAATCAAAGGTCATAGTAATAAAACCATCCTTGGCCATTACACTGGCATATTCGTCGGGCATCTGCTCCTTAATGCTTGTCCAACTTCCGGTAACGATGGCCGCTGGATACTTTTGGGCGGCATCAAAGTTAGGGGGTAGGAATAGGTGTCCTTTCAGGTTTGCACCATTACTATTAAAGGTAATTTCTTTCAAGCTTACCCCGCTGTCCGTAGCGGCGCCCGCTTGATGTACCGAATAATGTGCAGGCTCTAATCCGGGCCATCCATTGAGGAGAACATTGGGATTAAAGTATTCCACAAAGTTCTCGATTTTATCATCTTTCAGGGTGAATATCCCTATGTAGCTATTATTGTAGGGTTTGCCTTCGTTGGTGGTGATCGTACCCTGGTACTTGGCTATGTATACATCGGGATTTTGAGTGGTGAAATACTCGATCTCATAGGACTGCTCATAACCCATTACGCCGGTATACTGATTTTTGATGGCGGCCATTCCCTTGAGTTGTTTTGGAAAATTCCCGGGGGCAAAGGGCATGATCTGTGTGGCATCGGTCATAAAGGAAGATAGGACATTTTCCAATTTACGGGCTTCAAGCGCTTCAAAGAAGTTTTGGATTGCAGCTGTCTTCTGGGAATCTGTCTTGGCAAAGGCAATGCTGTTCCCTTCCTGAACGTGCTGAATGGCCAATTGCGGTAAGGAGGTATCACCGGCCTGATCATAAAGCGAAGCATCGATACGTGCCAATTTCCATTCCCCATTTTCCTTGATGTATTCGGTATCATAGCCCACAAAAACGGTCCAATCCCTGTTTTCCAAATAATGTGTTGCAATACCATCAAAGGTGGCCGTGGCCCGATTTCCTGCGATCCAAATCGCAAAATTGTGTATCTGGTGTACGGTTCTGTCAAAACCGGGCAATACCTGTTGCCATCCGTAAACGATGGTTTCCGGAGTTTTAAATCCGGCGTCGCCGCCCAAAGAGGTATAATCCACGTATACGGAATCCGTCATAGTGGATTTTACGGTTTCCCAATCCCTTTGGTCCGTGGCACTAAAAAGACGTTCCGCTACGGTTTGGATGTTTGTCCTTTCGGTTGCCATTTCCATTTGTTGTGTCTCGGAGGTATTCATAACTTTTTCATTTTGATTTTTACTTTTTTGATTGCCGTTCGTGCAGGCCGATAATCCGACTATCATTCCTGCGAGTATCCATGTTTTCATAGTATTTCTTATTTTTTAATTTGATATCACAAAGCTATGGGCACTGGGAACCTGATGTACTACGGAATTCGAAGCAAGAAGTACGGAATTCAAATGAACCGTAAAAGAGTAGTATTTATCCCTATTTCAAGGTCTTTCTATATTGTGAAGGGGTCATTTTCATTCTGCTTTTAAAGAAGTTGGCAAAATGATTGGGATAGTTGTAATACAGATCAAAGGCAATTTCCTTTACACTCATATCGGTATGGGAAAGCTTGGATTTGGCAAGGTTTAAAACATGGGCGTAAATAATATCCGATGCCGATCGATCCGTAATTCGTTTCACAATTGCATTAAAGTGATTGGGGTGCAAATTCAATTGCTCGGCATAATACTGTACTTGGTTGGGCAAAGCGTTGGGATAGTGCTGTCCGGGATGAAAGGCGAGGTCCAGTTGCGTCTTAAAACGACTGACCACCGCCAGATCCTGGGAGCGCTGCGCCGTTGTCACCGAGGATTTGTCCACCGAATAGTCATATAATCGCGCTACTTTGTGTAATGCAATGTGAACGTAGTGTCTAATGATTTTCTCGGCATTGGCCTTATCGGAACGATGCTCCTTGTACATATCCTCAAAAAGGTCCACAAACAAATGCGCGTCCCCCTCGCTTATTTCCATGGGAATGGTATTATCTATAAGCAGAAAGGGAAACGTTTCCGTTATACGCTTTCGCGAAAGGGTTCCCCGATAGAAGTCTTCGGAGAAAATGATATAGAAACCTTCCCAGTTGGGCGCTATATCCCATTGTATGATTTGATAGGGCGAGTTGAAAAATAGTGTGGCCTTTTTGTTTTCCGTCGTATAGTTTCCCGATTTGGCGTACCCACCGCCGTCCAGTTTAAGGGCCAGGGCATAAAATTCGTGCTTAAAAGGATGCATTTGTGGCTTTACTGTACCCATATTCTCCTCAAAACTGCGGATATCAAAGGAATCCCACTTTGGTGCGGGGATACCTATGCCCTTACAATAGGCCTCTAATGTTGAAAAGTGTTGCATCATCCGGAAAATACTTTGGAGGTATAAAGTACTAAAGAATCACAAATCGAGATAAGGTCGGACATAACTATTTTTGGTCGGGAAAAGCAAATAAAGCTTCTGAAATCCAATAGGTTTCTTTCTTACGTAGTTTTGAAGACGTAGGAATACCCAAGATACAGTAGCTGTTTCCACACCACAATATCTTTTGGTTTCACAACAAAAGGGGACTTTTGAACTGCATTTCATCGATTAATTTTGTACTTTTTCCGAAAACATAACTTTTTTGTAAGTAAATTCTGTACAAAATTAGGTTCTATCCATAGTATTGGAACCTATACTTTTTAGCCTATGCAAAAACGTTTCTACCTCGTACTAGTTTTGATTTGTATCTCTACAACACTTTTTGCCGGGGTCTCCAAAAAGGAAAGGGAAATACTTATCGATTTTTACAAGAGTACCCAAGGCGAAAATTGGATGATCAACTGGGATTTCTCCAAACCGGTTTCCACATGGCATGGTATAGAAGTGAAGAACGGTAAAGTGGTATCCCTTTCACTCTTCAATAATAATCTAGGAGGAACCTTGCCCTTTTCCTTGGGCAAGTTAAGGCATTTGGAAGTATTGAACCTGGCCTTTAACCATATAGGCGGAACTATTCCCGAGAACATTGTGCGTTTAAAGGAATTAAAAGTGCTGCGATTGGGAAAGAACCACTTTACGGGTACTATCCCCGAGGCTATTGGAAATCTTTCAAATTTGGAAGTATTGGATATGTTTGACAATATGCTTTCCGGCGAAATACCCAAGGGCTTGGGCGAGTTGAAAAAAGTGAAATGGCTCTATCTCTCGAACAACGAATTCAGAGGTTCACTTCCCGGAGAATTAGGGAACATGGAATCTTTGGAACGTTTGGAACTGTCCGGCAACCATATAAAAGGAGGTATTCCGGAAGACATGGCCAAGCTTAAAAATCTGAATACTTTGGTTCTTTCCGAGAACGAGTTTACGGGCAAGCTACCCAAAGGTATATTGTCCTTACCACAGCTTGCGCAACTACAGCTTCAACATAATTTTTTGGATACCTTTGATCTTGGGGATATCCATACAATGTCCGAGCATTTGGCCCTTTTTGATTTTGATGGAAACGGCCAAGACTACAAAAAAAGGGATTTCAAACGCTTTAGTCTAAACATGGAGGAAATCCGTACTGCGGATACCAAGTTCGAGGACATGGACGACTAGGGAATCACTTCCTTTCTTCAAATAGATTTTTTGATAAACCCTACTACGGAGGTTGGGGAGAGCCAGGTACTTGCAAAGAACTCCTATGCCTTACTATTTAAGGTCTATAGTCTAAAATACTTGAAAAATTAAGAAATTATATATACTGAACGATTAATATAGTACGTTTAAATTAAGAGGATTCTTTCAAAAGAGAAACTAAAAACCACATGTTTTTTTTGTTTTACAATTAAAAGTAAGGGGTTTGCAACAAGTATTTTTCCAAAACCCTTTGCGCTTTTACATTGTAATCCTAATTCATAAAATTATATAGCGATGTACACGGAAATCTATTTGGTAGACGATTTGGAAATGACAAATGTAATGCATCAGGTACTGTTTCGGCAATTGGGAATGGAGGACAGGATAAAGTCCTATACCAATCCTGAAGAAGCCTTGGACGACTTACGTATGGACAAGGACAGTGCCGAACCGAAATTGGTCCTTTTGGACATTTGTATGCCCGAAATGAACGGTTTTGAATTTTTGGAATTTATGGTCCTGGAGGAATTTCCAGTGAACATCGATGTCATTATCGTGACTTCTTCAACTGAACCGGCAGATAGAATCTTGTCGGAACAATACCCACAGTTTGTAAAGGGGTTTGTTCAAAAACCTTTGCAAATTGAAAACTTGGTCGAAATTATGTCCGGTTCTTACTGTGTATAATTTCTTGGGTATTATTTACCCTTTTGGAAGTGTAGTTGCCAATATCAATTTTTTATACCAAGCAACAGCAGGGAATCTCCTTGCTCAAATTCAGCATAACTTTCAATGGAAAGAATCTTAAAGTACCGCCCAAAGAATTCTTCAAGACTTTCTTTAGTGTGATACTTTACAAAGAGGCCCTTGAATATTTCTGAACCTTCCCCTTTCCAAAAGGAATGACAGATTACACCTCTGGTATTAAGAACTTCATACTGCCTTTTGACAGAGTCGGCCAGTTCATGATTTTTTAGATGGTGCAAGACTTTGTTCGAATATATTCCATCAAACCTTTCCAAGGTCCGTAAGCTAATTGCATCTAACTCAAGGAACGTTCCACCTGGGTTTTCGGTTCGTAAGTGGTTCAAAAACCCAGTAGAGTTATCCGACCCGATAACGTGGTAGGATCTGTTCAAAATTTTCCAGTCCGTTCCCGGACCTGAACCTATTTCGAGTAAAGTGGATTCTGGTGCCAAAATATGTTGAAGTTTTTCAATAAGTTGTTTTCCGTTGACATCCTTTGCCAAACGGATGTATTCTTCAACGGATTCTTTGGTTTTGTAATATTCCCCTCCCATCCTTATTTCGGAATCCTTTGCATTCTGGGTTTCAATCGTTTAATTAGGTTTTCTTTCGTAAAGATAGAATTTGCCCAATACTGGCCAAATGCGAAAGAAATACAATGGGAACAATGACCGTTGGAAGCCAGACCAACGGGAAATAGGTCACCCCAATGTTCGGTTGGTCAAAGGCCATTTTCTGAAATGGTGTTTGTGCACTTAAAACGGCAATGGTCAGGATATTAAGCAGTAGCCCCAGACAAACAATATTCCAAAGCAAAAGCCCATTGAGCCCCACCTTCTTGTTTACAAAGACCAAATTATACAGTATGGGTGCCGAGAGTCCGGAAAGAATATCAAAATTGTAGCCTTCAAATGTCATCAAATCCGGTACCAGACCTTTTAGGAATACAAAATAGAGCACCAATTCAACCGGTACCCTGATGCAGTGTAACAGTGTTAACCACTTTAAATCCAGGTTGTCCATAAACCTTTTGCCTTTTTTGGTTAGGGGAAGTAACAGCACAAAAAGAAGTACCGGCCCTAGTAGGAAAATAAACCGGGGAGGCAAGGCATCCGGTTTTTGATAAAAACCATTGAACCCTAAGATGCCGACGATACTACTCCATATGAGGATAAATAGTATCACCCTTCTATTTCCTGAAGCCTTGAAAAATAACCAAATGGTAGCTATTGTGGTAAGGATAAATCCGATTGTGGTGCAAACCGATACTTCTGCCATTTTTTTGATTTTATGGCAAAGTTCCCATGAAATTCACAGCCGTTACTTGACAAAAGGCAAGAAATGGAAAAGGTCACAATTTTTTTCGCAACCTGCTTAGCGTACTGTCCGTAATACCTAGATAAGAGGCTACATATTTTAACGGTGCGTGTTGCAAAATCTTGGGTCTTAAAAGCAATAGATCTTGATAGCGTTGTTCGGCGGTTCGGTTGATCATCCCATAGTTTCTTTTTTTTGAGGAGATGAATTCCTTTACGAGGATGGCCCGTCCAAAATCCCGAAAAGCAACTTTGTTGTGAAAAAGTGCATTGAGTTCCTTATACGAAATCCTGAATCCAAAACAATCCGTAATCGCTTGAATGTTTGCTTCTGACCGGACACGGTTGAAAAAAGAAGTGACCTCAAAGACCACATTGTCCTCCGTAAAAAAATCCGTGGTTATTTCGTCACCTTTTAAATCGTATAAAAAAGTGCGCATAAAGCCTTTTTGGAGGTAGAAATAATCATCGCTGATTTGATTTTCCCTCACTAGAAATCCCCCTTTTTTAAGCTGCAAAGAGTGGAAGGAGTCGGCAATCTCTAAGGCATCTTCCCGTGAAATGGGAACAATGCCCAGAATGAAGTTTATAAGCAAATCCCGATTTTCATCCATCCTTCAGCGTATTGGCAAGGGCCGTTGTTTCATTTGACAATTTTGACAAACGGTACTGATGGTACTAGTTTCTGCACCGGATTGGGTCTATTTTAGGCGAACAAATCCAAAATAGGTTTTCCTTGTCCATCCGGTGTGGTATAGAAAGGTCTCCCCTCAATAACATAGTTTGTTTCGGGATGAATACCCAAAGCATGATATAGTGTCTGATGTACTTGGTCTATCACTACGGTATTTTCAATGGACGAGCAGGGTCTTTCATCCGCCGTTTTTCCGTAGACCAATCCTTTCTTTATTCCGCCTCCCCACAATAATATGGAACTACCGTCCGTAAAATGCCTGTGCATTCCGTAGAATTTTTCGTCTTCGATGATGTCCGGTTGATTCACCTGATCTTTTACCTTTTTCCCTGGGCGACCTTCGAGCAAGGCATCCCGACTAAATTCACTTGCCAGCACAATGAGGGTTCTTTCCAAATGTCCCGATTCGTCCAGATCCTTAACGAGTTGGGCCACGGGACCGTCTATCAGTTCCTTCATTTTAACTACACGGGTATGTCCATTCTCATGGGTGTCCCATCCTAGGAACGGTTCATATTCGGTTGAAACGCTCACGAACCGCGCACCGTTCATGGCCAACCTTTTGGCGGTCAAACATCCCAATCCAAATCTTCCAGTATTATAAATAGCATACTTCTCTTTGGGCTCTTGTGTTAAATCAAATACTTGGGACTCGGGCGAATTCAAGAGGCGGTAGGACTGCTCCATGGACCGTATCAAGGACTCCCTTTGGTAGTCACTACCTTGTTCCATTAGTTTGCTCCGGTTGGTCAATTCGGTATACAGTTTGTATCTTGCCTCGAACCTTTTGAGGGACATTCCTTGCGGAGGTCTTACGCTATCAAGTCCGGTCGATGGATCCGGAATCAAAAACGGACCATATTCGCTACCGAGAAAACCGGCAGAATGAAAAGCCTTTAATTCCTCACCTTCCCCGACGGTAAAACGTTGGCCCATGGCAATAAAAGGAGGGATCACAGGGTTTTTGGGGCCTAATTCCTTTGCAATCCAAGCTCCGATGTGCGGGGCTTGTACGGATTGTGGTGGTTCATAACAGGTATGCCAGTGATACTGATGCCTCGTATGAAGGATATGCCCCAGATCGGCCGATTTGTAGGATCGGATAATAGCCCCTTTGTCCATAACGCTACCGATGGACTCAAGCCCTTCGGAAAAATCCAGACCATCCACAACAGTCGGCACTTTGGGAAATGTGCTTAAGACCCGTTTGCTCTCCACTCCCTTTTTGTACGGTTCATAGGCTTTAGGGTCGAATGTTTCGGTATGGGCCATACCACCGGCCATCCACAAAAGGATTACGGTATCTGCCTTGGACGTAATCTTAGGTGCCGAGGAACATGAATTTAAGAAACTGACCGTAGGAATGGTAGTGGTCGCCGCGGCAAGGCTGGCCGCCCCCATTTTCTTCATAAACTCCCTACGTGAATTCTGCAAATACTCTTCCATAACTATTCTTAATAGATGAACTGAAATTCAGGTAAAAGCAAGGTAGCCCAAAACAGATCTTGTACACCTTCCTTATCCGGTGAACTCCCCAAAGCGGCAACGGTAACATCTTTTTCCTTTTTTGTGGGCTTTCGTCCTAGGGATTTTAGAAATAAGGAAGTTACCATATTTTCTGCATTACTATCATGTTCCCTCAACCAAATGCTGGCCCCTTCTTCCAATACCTGGTTAAAATATGCCCCATTAGTGAGTTCAAGGGCTTGCAATAAGGTGGCCTGATCATCCCGTGAGGTGGTCACATTTTCCCTGCTCGGGCGTCCCAGGGCTTTCATAAAGGGATGTTGCCTCACCAGACTGGCACGGGCAAATGGGGGGATACTGTCCCCGAATTTGAAATCCAAAAGCCTATCCCAATGTTTGGAACCGTAATTCCGTACCGCTTTCCAATGTCTATCATCGAATGATACATCCCGCCAATCCTTATCCGAAGTTACGTCAGTACTTTTCCATCCTTGGCCATTACCGGATTCCACGATGGTTTCCAGGCTATCCTCTTGATGGACTTTCATCCGGAACAAGATTCCGGCGGGGTTGGCTATATTCCCTTCATTGGTCCCCTCAATGGCAATTATATTTTTTCTGGGATTCAGGAATTTGGTTACATCCAGTTTATCTACTTTTCTCCAATCCGTGCCCGTGGAAACCTTATGGCCATTTAAATAAAATACGTAGGAATGATCTACCGAGATCAGGGCATCGGCCCTAATGATTTCTTTGCCGGTCAAAGCGAATGTGTGGCGGAAATACCGTTTTCCCGGATTCGGGAGTACATCCCGATCCGATTTTATTTCCCTATGCCAAATTCTGTTGGGGGATCGGTCCATTCCGGAAGGGTCATAAGCCGCAGCATAGTACACCGGGGCTATGATTTGGCTAACGGCATCTGCAAACTGTTCGGCGCTCATACGCCGGATTACCGGGCCGTTAAATACGTATTGGGCCGATTTTATTTGTTCCAATTTTTTATAGCCGGCCGCTGGGAGCTGATAGGTTTTTGAAGTCATGATGGTCTTTATCAACCGTTTTAGGTCATGTCCGGAATCAATGAAATCCGAGGCCAACCAGTCAAGCAAAGCCCCGTCCCAAGGCATATTGTCCATCTCATCCACAGGCTCTATGATGCCCCTTCCCATCAATCTTTCCCAAATTCTATTGGTAATGGTCCGGTATAACCTCCCGTTCTCGGGTTTTACCATGAGGTCCGAAAGTTTGGACAAACGTTCCCCTAAGCTATCCGCTTCCACCGATCCCAATTCTGGATATAGGAAATTCACCTTGGCCATCTTTCCGATAGGCTTGTCACATCGGTTGAGTTCCAGTACAGAATCGGCAAATATAGAAGCAAAGCCATAGGCCTGATCTAGGGTAAGGTTACTTACAAAACTATTGTGACAAGAAGCACATTTAACATTGACCCCCATCAAGGATTGGCCGATATTTTGGGCAGCCTGCATCTCGGTACGTTGACTGGAATTGATTGCTCCACGCCATTGTATACCTTTGATAAACCCTTCAGATTCGGGAGATGGATTTACCAGCTCACGAATCATACTGTCATACGGTTTGTTTTCCAATAAGGATTTGTATAACCAATCCGTAATTTGTTTCCTTCCACCGGTAATAAAACCGGTACCCGAATAATCGTTTCGAAGTAAATCGTTCCAAAAGCTTAGCCAGTGTTGGGTGTAATTATGGGTGTCGTTCAATAAACTGTCGATCAGTCTGTTTCGTTTGTTCGGGTCTGAATTGCTTGCAAATCGCTCAATTAGATCAGGCTGGGGGAGTAGGCCAACAATGTCCAAATAGGATCTCCGTATGAAAGTTTTGTCATCTACTACTTGTGGCCAGTCAACGGCATTTTTTTCAAAATACGCGCCTACTAACTTATCTACAGGGTGTTCTTCCCTGGTCGATTTTGGTAAATCCGGTTTGGTCAGGGCAAGTGGTGCTTCCGGAAATACTTTGAGTGCACGATCGGACCAGTGCGCCCCTTTTTCGATCCATAATCGGATCAAGGCAATTTCGTTGTCCCTCAATACCTTTCCTTTTTTTGGCATTACCCCATCTGCATTGGGAGGTAGGGTTATTCTCCTGTAGATTTCACTTTCCTCGGGTTTCCCCGCAATAATTACTTTTCCGGATTCCCCTCCTTTAAAAACCCCTCTTTTGTTTTCCAGGATCAGTTCTCCCTTTTGTTTGTTCTCACTGTGGCATTGATAGCAGTTGTGGGCAAAAATGGCCCGTACTTCCAAGTTAAGGTCGTCCAAATCGGTTTCCGACAAGGAATCCAATTGGTGCAATTGGGCCAATAAGGCCTCCGCTTTGCTGTTGTCGTAGGAATCCCGGTTTCCAGGGAGGGCACTGGACAAAAAATCCTCGCCATGTGTAAGACTGGCACCCAAATGACCGGTAACGGAAAGGAAAATAACCGATAGTGTTAAAACGAATCTATAGGCCAGATAACTCTTAAGTTTTCCCGATACCGTCTGCCGCAAGAGGAAGGCGGCAATAACACTTAGTACTGCTGTTAGTATGCCCAAATTCTGATGGATCTGCACCAGCTCTCCGGAGTAATCATCGAACATACGGAGCAACCATCCAAGGATCGTGGCCAATACGGCAAAAAACGCCCCGATAAATATCATCCAATTGATTCCCTCCCGAAGCCCGGGGCGCCTTCCTTTTAGGGTAAGCCATTCCAAAAAAAGCGCAACGACCAATAACCCTATGGGAAAGTGAACGATTAAAGGATGTAGCCGACCCAATACTTGAAACACTCCGGCCCATACATTTTCTTCCATGCTTGAAAATAAGGATATTTTTATAGAAACCTCTGGTTATTCTTGTGAAGTCCATTGGTAAACCTGCATAAATCCAAATACATGGGTTTTCTCTTTCCCGGCCATTTGCTTGTCCTCTTTAGTATGAATCCAATTTTCGGTATATTGGGTTAAAGAATCCCACTTTCTACAATAGCCTGATGGCTCCAAGGAGAGTGCGACTCAAACCAAGGAAAAGTATATCATGATGAATTCATCCGTTGAAATTGGACTTATTCTTGCCTCCCTTCTATTTTATGCAGATTTTGACGAGTCGTTCGATGCAACTTTCAGTGTAGGAAATGGGAAGGCCCAAATAGAAGTGGACCAATATGAGCCGTTCATCACCTCTGGGAACAATGGCAAATTCGGGGAAGCGGCAGAATTTGTTTATGAGGACAAATTGGAAACGATTTGGACAAAGGATGTTGCGCGCTATCGGGCAAAGGGGAATTTCCCCTATAACCATGGGGAAGCATTTGACGGTACCATTGGAATGTGGCTACAAATTGATATGGAAAGTCTAAAGGAACGTTCGCTCATCTGGCTAGATCCGGTCCATTTGCTTGCGGAGAGCGATCGTGACAATGGTAAAATTTGGATGGATTTTGTAACCAGCGAGCTGCCGGACACCCCAATTTTCCGGTTTGGCACCACTGGACGTCGCGACTTGCCCGGGAGTAAGGGTAGTCCAAACAAAAAATATGTGGTAACTGTTCCGCATATCGATTTCAGTGGCGATAGCTGGCATCATGTTGTAGGTACATGGACAAACCTGAACAGTTCCGGTAAAAGGGGAGTAATCCATGTGTATTTTGATGGTGTCCTTGTCGGTGAAATCAAGGGCTTCGATCACACGTTGGACTGGAACATAGATGACTGGGAAATCCGTATTGGTCTCGGATTCAAAGGAAGGATAGACGATTTTTTTATTCTCGATAGTTTTCTTCACGAAGAAGCGGTCAAAGAGGTTTACCGATCGGGAAAATCCCTGGGAGATTTTTTGGGATTGTAGAACAATACTATTTAATGATTGTTCCCCATTTTGTTTAAACCAATACTATTTATCGTTTGTCCTTTTAATTGCCATTTTCTTTTCCATCAATACTTTTCCAAACCATGGCCACTTTTCCTCTGGTTCGCATTGCTTCAATATATGCTATGGCATCCGGAATTTTATGAAATGGGTAGGTCTTGTCAATATGGACCTTAATTTTTCCGTTCTGTATCAGAGTTGCCAATGTCTCCAAGTCTTTGGTATTGGCTTCGGCCGTGAACTGAACCAAGGGGAATTTGCTAAAACCTGCTTTTATGAGCAACCACAACATATGTTTCAAAGTGGTAAAACCTACGAGCACCCCTCGTTTTCCCATACGTTTAAAATCCTGTAAAAAAAGGTTATCGTTCGTGTCCACAACAAGGTCGTATTTGTCATCATGTTTATGAATACTCTCTTTGTCGTAGGCAATAACCTTATCGGCATCCAAACCTTTTACGAAATTGATGTTTCTAGCAGAACAGACAGCGGTTACCTTGGCACCATATGCCTTTGCAATTTGGACGGCGAAATGGCCGACACCTCCTGAGGAACCGTTGATTAAAACCGATTCTCCCTTTTTAAGTCGTCCATGTTCCACAAGTGCCTGCAGTGCCGTTAATCCGGCAATGGGGACACTTGCCATTATAGGAAAATTAGTTTCTTTGGGCATGATGGCACAAACACTTGCCGGTGCAGAAATGTATTCTGCAAAAGAACCTCCCATAAGTGTCTCGCCAAAAACCCGGTCCCCAACCTTAAAGTGGGCTACGTTGTTTCCCGTTTCTTCCACAATGCCCGCAAAATCACCTCCCAGAATTTTGTCTTTGGGTTTAAACAAACCCGAGGAGAATCGTGCAAAAAAAGGCTTTCCACGAAGAATATGCCAGTCGGCCGGATTCGCTGAATTTGCCATTACCTTGACCAAAATGTGATTTTCCTTCAGGGCAGGTTTTTCGACCTCTTCCAGCTGCAGAATTTCCGGCCCCCCGTAGCTGTTTTTGGTAAAGGCCTTCATTGTATTATTCGATTTTCAAAGATTAATTTCATTTGGTCAATGGACTTTTTTATCAGAACACCAAAGGACAGAGCCAAGTTTTGTCCCAAATTTAAAGACATACGTTCAAGATAGGAAATAGCAGGGTTTAAAGGAAATTAAATTCCGGTTTTCAAAAGGGTGTGAAGTATTCGCTTGGTTGGCAATTTGTACCCTCCTAATAGCGAAAACTAGTTTAGGTTCAACTTCGTTTGGGAACTTCCATCCACCTTCATGGTATAAAGTTCCAAATGGCCATTTTTACAGCTACAGAATACAATTTTACTTCCATCCGGAGACCAGCTGGGATATACATCCAAATACATATTGGATGTGATTTGGCTCGTTTGGCCCGATTTTAAATCTAAAATGAATATTTCGGAACTGTTAGTGGACTTTTTAGACTTTTCGGTTTCCTTTGAAAATGAGGCTTTGGATTTTCTGGACGAAAACACGATTCGATCTCCTTTCGGGGACCAGCTAAAGGAAATTTCCTCACGACTATCCGGGGTAAGATTCCTTTTTTCCGTTCCATCGGAATTCATGAGCCAAATATCCTCCTGACCGGACTCCCCTGAAATAAAGGCTATTTGCTCCCCATTGGGAGACCAATGTGGAGAATAATCCAACACATTGTTATACGTAAGCCTGGTATTGTTTGTACCATTTGGGTCCATAACATAAATTTCCCAGTTTCCGTCCGAAGTTGCAACATACGTCAATCGATCCATGTCCGGGGACCAATCCGGATCTAAATTTTTGCCCTGTAAATCTGTTAAGGGCACTTCCTTTCGATTGTCCAGATTCATAGAAAACAAAGCCGAGTATTTTTTGTCCTTTTCGGTGCGAAAGAAAAGAACGCTTTTTCCATCGGGTGAAATTACCGGTACGCGTTCTTGATGTGGTGTGATCGTAAGTCTTTCAGCTTTGGATTTCACATAATCAAACCGATAAATTTCCCGATTCCCGGATATGTTACTGTGAAATGCTATCCACTTTCCGTCTTTGGACCACTTTGGAGAAAAAAAGGATTTTTGGCCAAGATCACATTCCTGTCCCGATGTCGGTAATCCGGTTACCAAAAAGATGACCAAAAAGATTTGATTGATTTTGACACTGACCATGGATTTGGATTTTCGCCAAAGTAATTCTTTTATTGGCTTGAATTCAGTTTGAGATGTTCGAATGGAAGAATGTATACAACAATCTACTTATTCGGGTATAGCGTATTGATATGTTGTTATGGAATGCTATGTAGTGCCGTACCTTTTTTTGATCTCCATGAATATCCAGACCCCGATAGCTATTCTGACCAAAGGTTGTAAATAAGCGTAGACCCATTTGTAGCACCAATTGACCATTTCATTTAGGGATGTTACACCCAGGTAGTATCTGGCGAATGAGGACAAACTAAGAATGCCGATAAACAAAAGGGCAATCCCGATCCATTTTCCCAGTCCGTTTTCCCATATCAAAGCTGCCCCATAAAATAGGGAACCAAGGCTAAAACCATAAATGACCAAAAAATACTGGCTATCGGAGATACCATTGGCGGCCTTGATCAAGGTTGCAAACATATTCTTTGAAACCTCGTCATCCGCACCGACATATCCAGGTCGCCAAATTTGGTTCAGCGCATCGATCAAGAGCGATTGTTGGGCCATTTCCGTATAGGCCCAGATCAATAGAAAAAGCGTCCCGAAAACTATCTGCAACGGGTATTTTTTGAATAACAAATAGGCCACTCCAAGGCTGGCCAATAGGTTTACCTGTGGGTGGATAAAAAGAATCCAAAGCTTGCTGAGGTAAAGACCGTTGGTGTAAAGGGATAATCTGGTTTCAAAATCAGTTGCATCCGGATTGGGAAGAAAGATAAGTAAGGCCGTGGTCAGGGCTCCGAGGAAAGAGCAAACGGCCGTCGTTTTTAGGAAGTAATCGTGATTTTTACCGTGTTCCATAATTTCTGCCAACCTTTAAACCAAGTATAACGGTATGTCCAGACATGGTAGTCAACGATTGGAGGCCATTGAAGTTTTGGCCCCTGTTCACAGTGGTATTTATTTCAATTCTTCCACAATGATATCCGTCCCGAGATATTCATTGGTTCCTTTTATATACCAGTTTCTAATTCTGGGAATCTTTATTCCATCAATTTCAAATTCACTTTCAAATTTGATGATCTCTTCTTCCCTTCCCGGATCTTCCGGATGATTAAACTCGATTGCCAACAAAGTATAGGTCTCCACTTCAATGAGCAATGTCCAATGCTTGCTTATCATTTCATCCTTTAATTCCATGGCGACCCTGTACACTTCCATACCTTCATATTCCGCTTTTTGGGCCGGTCTTATCTGCTCCCAAAGGTTATCCGATAGGGACATAGGAAGGCCATACATTAACTTGTAAAATTTTTTATGACCCCTACTCCTCTCCACGTTTAGCCTGTATTGCTCAATAATGATTTTTGGTAGCTCGGATTCTCCGTTAAGGAATATTTTACTTTCCCCATCTCCGGTAAGTATTCTTTTAACAACTCCGTCTTCTCGGAACCTTTCCATTTCAAAATAATCATCGGAATTGTTAAGGCTCAATTTGGTATATCTTTGCGGGTTGTTTACCCTTGGTTCCTGGATGTGTAACTTAATCTCCGATGTTGCCCAAACTTGGTTACTATCGTATTTTTCTTTTACTTGACTTAGTATATAGACACTGTTTTTGCAATTGGGATTATTGGTTTTCCACCCCAATGTTATCAATATGAATAAAAAAACGGTAACTAATTTCAATGTTTTCATGGTAATGCTTTTTACAATGGCACCAATGGCCTATTCCGAGATAGTACTAAGATAGCTTTTTGTGTCGGATTTAGCGGCTCGGATGTTTTGAAAATTTATCGCAATAGGTTACGAAACAACGATTTAACAACTTCAGCGTACCGATGGGAGTTTAGTGCTCGATTTTTCTTAGATCCGTACCATCCACGTTGATGGAGAAAATACTTCTTCCGGGACCTCTATCCGATTGAAAGATTAGTCTTTTCCCGTTTGGCGACCAATCTGGGAAAAGGTCATTGTCCTTATGGAAAGTCAGTCTATATTCTTTCCTGGTTTCTAAATCCAGTATATAAATGTCCCAGTTGTCATTTTTTTGGGCAGCATAGGCCAATTGGCTTTGATCGGGGGAGAAAGTTCCCCCGAATTCCCTTATCTCGTTACGGGTTATTTGTTCTGCCTCCTTATTCCGCAAGTCGATGAGGTAGAACTCCTGTGTATCGGTAAACAATGGGGAGATGAAGAGAATTTGGTTGTCCTTGGTCCATGTGGGCTCCCATGAATTGGGCCTACCGGTTTCAAATTTCGACTCCGTTTCGGTTTTCAGGTCATACATAAACAATTCCGCATCTCCGTTGCGCGAAGAATTATACACGATCTTTTTGCCATCAGGGGACCAACTAGGTTCGTGGCCATCAAAAGTGGTAAGCTGTGTCTTGTTTGATCCATTGGACCGTATCATGAATAAGTGCCATTGGTCATCCTTACCTCCCGCATAGGCCAAACGACTACCGTCCGGCGACCAACTGACCCCTTTTTTGTAATACCCGTCGCTGGTCAATTGTTGTACATCCGTGCCATCTGTGTTCATAACATACAGTTCATTGACCTTAATATCGAGCCCATCACGTGAGACAAAAGCAATTTTTTCCCCATTAGGCGACCATGCCGGACGGCTATCGAATACTTCGGGAGTTGTTTGAGTATGTACATTGCTGAATCCCAAGAGTACCGGTGCCCATACCAGGATAATCAGTGCATAATACTTTGCCATGGGCAGTGTATTAAAGTTGGAATATTAATTGAACCATATTGAACGGATTTATTGCTTCATCTTATGGGTTCAAGGAATCGATAATATTCAAATCCTTGTTAATTCTGCGAACCGTTACGTTTTATTTGGGAATCGGAATAGATATCCTGGATTTCTTTACAAATCAAGGCGTATTCATGCTGCCAATACCATTCACCCACTTGATGGAATTCAAGAACCTCTCTAAAAAGGCTATTCGCGTCTTTGAATCTACCGGATTTGAAATGCGCTTTACCACGCAAAAACGTTTTATAATACCCGTTACGGCTATAGGTATGCAATATGGTCAAAGCGCTGTCCGGAAGGCCTTTCTCTATTAAGATTCTTGCCCAAATTCCCCCAAATCCATTTTTGTTGCTCTCAAAGTCGGCCTCAAAATTGGTATAGGATTCATTATAAAGGCCCTTTTTAAAAAGGTACATGCTTCTGAAATAAGTATAGTCATCCTTGATGACACTGATGGTCTTTGGATTGTCGGTCGGATTCAGAAACGCGAGGCCTTCATCAAAGTACCGTGCTGCCGAGTCTGGTAGGTGCGCCGTAAGGTAAATATTGCCTATTAAGTGATAATCCCAATACGGATGTTCCAATCTTGGGGAAAATGGGGTATATAGTTTTTTGGATATGGGGATCCTTAATCTCATGAAATTGATGGCTTGGGCTATGGAGTCCTTTTTAATGGATAAAACCGATGCAATGGAATAGGCTTCTCTTCGGATTTGGTCACGTTTACTTTTTAGCATCGTACGGACAAGGGTTTTGGCTTTTTCCTCCTCGCCTATAAAACAATAGATTGATGCCATAGATCCATAGGCACTCAACTTGGCCAGGGAGTCCCTGTGTATAATTTGGTTTAAAAGCGCTAAGGACCGGTCATAATTACCCTGGATGGAATTGACCAAGGCTACGGCATAGATGTTTTCAATATCGGTAGAATCTTGCCCATAGGTATACGTGAACAAGGTATCGGCTGAATGGATATCACCATTATAGTAATAGGAGAAACCTGCGTTCCTGATAGAGCGAATCTTGTCACTTTTAGGTAAATCGGTATTGACAAGGCTATCCATAAGTAGATCGACCTTGTTTTTTTGAACCATGGAATCTTTGTTGGACTTGGAACATGTGCCTAGTACCATGGTCTGTACTACTAATGCAAGAAGGAAATGAATTTTCATCTTTAAAATGTGTCCGAAAAGAATGCAGAATATCTAATGACTAAAATATTCTAATCTTGGATCGATGGATGGGAAAACCTTTACGGTTGTGTATGGCTAGATCTAAATGGACATATATTCCGAACAACGCAGGAAGTTATACGGAGTCCTTGGTTTTCGTTTTAGGAAAGTCAGAATAGTTTACCCTTTTTAGACCTTAAAAGCCTTTCTGGATAAAAAAGCACTTGAATTAAATTGTATTCCAATTGGCTAAAATTGAACTTTTGTCCTTCTACCTCAAAAGAAGAGAAGGGATACCACCTCAGATTTGTTCTTAAAATTAACGCTTCACTTGTTTTTCCAGGCACAATATCCCACCCAATGGTGAGACCAGGTTCCAAACTCCTAAAGGTCAATTTTTTTTGTATGATATCCCTTTCTTTTTCTTCATAGTTAATGGTATCGTAAGCTAGGTTTGCACCCACATAGGGCGCAAAACCCGAATAATCTGTTAGAAACTTGTTGACTTCCAAAACAAAGGAGGTTTTGCGTACGGTTTGCTTGGTTTCAAAACCCTCCCTGATAAATCTGGGGTTTCTAAACGATATGGTCGAAAACATGTTCCAATTGTTGAACTGATAGCCCAAAGCAATATCAAAGTACGATTGTGAAGCTTCCTTATCAT
This sequence comes from Ulvibacterium sp., assembly GCF_965228935.1. GTDB lineage: Bacteria > Bacteroidota > Bacteroidia > Flavobacteriales > Flavobacteriaceae > Ulvibacterium. The sequence continues at coordinate 2,529,396 of NZ_OZ245846.1, forward strand.
TTAGGTAGGCGAAGTTGTTCCTGTTGTATTTCGCACTTTCCAGGGAAAAGGAAATGGAAGGCCCGATACCGACAAAAACATCCCCAAAGGTCACGGAATCATATCCAAGACTTGATACGGTAGGATATTCGTTCCATTTTTCATTTAACCGCGGATTACCATTTTGTTTTGAGAAATCGGTGGTGTAAAGAAGCCCAAGATTTATACCATAGTCCGGTGTTTTTATGGTTTCAAAACGTGTCTTGGAAATGGGATAGCTCCATTCGTTGTTCGGCAAGTAATTAACGCTAAGTCTTAAAGCGAAGTCCTTATAGTTATATACTAGACCTGCATCAAAACCGAGCTCAATATTTTTTTCGAACTGTGGCAGGATATCATTATCAGTAATAATTTGCGTAAATTCCAGGGCGGACCAGCTGAGACCTACAAAGGGCCTTACTTTTTTTTCTTCAATGGCCCATGGGTAGAAACGGGCTCCCGTAACGGCAAAATGCTTAAAATCGGCATCCGTAATATCCGATTTTTGCAGATTTAACTTTCCCAAAGGAAAGGAAACATAGAACTCAGCCTTCCCCCAAAAATGAAAGGCTCCCCAGTACAGTGTGGAGTGCAGGGATTCGGAATTTTTGAAGCTTACCGTTTGATCGTTATCCAGCCGTTTCCCCGTGAACGAAGGAAAATAGGTTCCGCCCAGTTCAAAATAACCTTTGGCAAAATCCAGCCTTTCTTTTTTTACTTTGACCGGGGTATCGGTTTGAGCCATTATACTGATGGCGGATAGCCATAGTAGGGGGATTAAAAGGGACTTTATCATTTTTTTGATTGAAGAATCGTTCCCGTAAAGATGACGTATTAAAACCCAGCCGACAATCGGGAAATGGTATGAAATGAAGAAAAGACCCAAAAATCATACAAAAGTATGATTACTCTATTCCAAATTAATTATTTGATTATCAGAACTGTAAGCTCATATCTATTCTTTACACCGCATTTTCTGTAGATATTACTTGTATGCGTTTTTACTGTAGGTAGGGAGATAAATAGTTCTTCCGAAATGTTTTTGTAGGTTTTCCCCTTGAGCAAATGTGTGGCTATTTCCTTTTCCCGTTCAGTCAAAGAATAATTTTTAAAGTGTTGCTCAATGGGTTCAATCTTGGATTTAAACAGGGCCAGCCGTTCCAAATCATCCAAAAGTTTGTTGGCCGATAAAAGAATGAAGATTAGGGGTAAGGTGAACCCAATATTTAAGGAATATCCACTCTCGGAAAGCGCATAATTTGCAAACAGGGAAATGGGTACAAGGATTAAAAAGGCAATGGCGAAAATCTGCTCCGCTTTTTCGCGATGTGCGATAATCCGCTTGGGTTTCGTAACTCGGATCAATACCATCGACAGCACAACCGAAATCCCCAAAAAGAAGATTACGGGATATTCCAAATACTTTAGAAAGTCAAAAAAATGCCCGACGACTATCAGCGGAAGCAAAATCAACACGATAACATAGAGCACATTTTTGGAATACTTTGGTATTTTATGTTTTCTTTCCGATAGCACATTTAATGGGGTTGCCATACCCACCAAAACCATCGCAAGCAGGGTAAATACGTTGGTCGTTTCAATAGCTTTTGTCCGCTCCAATAAAGGGGATATTGTTAATGAAACTATTAATAATAACAAGGAAATAGCCAGAGCAAGGGTTTCCCATTTCTCCAAGTTTCTTTTGTAACAAAGAAAACCAACGAAAATCGTAAGAACTAAAGTCGTATACGCTAATACAAGCAGTATCAGTTCAAATGATCTCATTTTAATTTTTGCGATTTTTTGCCATGTGGCTTTGTATTCTGATTGTCAGCTATTTGTACGCCATTGGAAACCAATGTTTCGTGGTATCTATTAGGTTTCTTTTACATAAGCTAAAACTGTGCAATTGCCATTTCGCGGTTGTACTTTCTTTGATATTCCTTGGGGGACAATCCCGAATATTTTCGGAAAGTGGCCCTGAATGCCTTTTCATCATTGTATCCAATACCATACATTATCTCCTGGACGGTTTTTGCGGTAGATTCCAATTTCTTTTTTGCAGCCTCGATTTTCACCCGCTGTATATACTCCAACGGTGTATTATGGGTAGCTTTTTTAAATCTCCTCAAAAAACTCCGACCATTCAGATTTATCATTCGCGCAATCTCGTCCACGTTCAATTTGTTCTGATAGTTGTTTTCAATGTAGAGTTGAGCTTTTTTGATCAGTTCATCCGAATGATCCTTTTGTCCACTAAAAATAATGAATTCACTTTGACTTAACCTATCGAATTCTATTTCGGAAACCTTTGAGCACCATATAGCGGTTTCCCTACCAAAATATCGCTCTATCAAGTAAAGCGTGAAGTTTAAGATGGAATAGGCCCCACCACTTGAGTAGATACCATTGTCTTCGCAGATAATCTTTTCAGGAACAAGTTGTACCTCGGGGTATTTACTTCGAAAGAGATTGTGGGCAGTCCAATGGGTAGCACAGGACTTCCCATTGACCAAACCTGTTTCGGCCAGGATAAATGCACCCTTACATAAACTTGCAATATCGGAACCGTTTTCAATTCTTTGGATTTTGATCCATTTTACAAAATCCATATTATTTCGGATTTCCTTTTCCAAATCCCCGCTTATGGGAGAAATGAGTATTAAATCGGTTTTGGATATCTCATGGATAGTGGCGGTCGGTTGAATACTAAAAAGGCCCTGATATAGTATCGCCTCCTTTGATAGCCCTACCAGATCGAGTTTGAAAAGACTCTCTTTTTGCTCATATAACCGTTTATAATGAGCATTTGCCATATTAAGCAGGTTAAAGGGTGCAATGATGGTATCCACAATACTGTTACCTGATGGAACAATGATGCTAATGTGTTTCACAATCAACAAATTAACTACAAAGATAATTCATTCAAATGTCGAAAACAACCCTTTAAATAGTCGTAAAAGACACATTTTAATACCCAAATTACGTCATAAATTTGAAATGTAATCAATAACGAAAAATAAATAGTATGGAAAATCAAGAAGTAATGGTGGTGTATACATGGACGGCCAAAGAAGGGAAATCAGAAGAGTTAAAAGCAATCTATCGAGAAGTCGAAAATCAAATGCGTTCCAATGAACCGGGAGCCTTAAAAGTGCAGTGTTATTTTGATGAGACATCCTCTAAACTGGTAGTTATGGACCTTTTTGTGGATGCCGGTGCGGTCGGATTCCATTTGGGAACAACGGCTGCAGGACATTTTCAGGATTTATTGGAAATAGCTACGCCTGGGGAGTTCCTGTTTTGTGGCGAGGTCCCGGAAGAGATGAAGCAAGCGGCAATTGGAATGGGCCTTAGCACCACTTTTGCACCGGGAGTTTTTGGATTTCAAAGAGCTTTAAACCACTGAAAATATGGCTGGAAAAGGCGGAGCCATAGGGATATGCTCCGTCTTTTTTAGAGGAAACCTACTGGTTCACAGATACGATATAACCTCTTGGCGGGCTATATACAAAACGGTATTAGTTGCTTTTTCCCTCGAGTTTATATTTGAATTCTCCCAAATTTCCCGAACTATCGGTTGCGGTCACCTTTAGGGTCAGGGGAGCTTTGGATTTCCAGATCCCATTTAGGGATAGATCGTACGAGTCGAATTTGATCCATTTCGGTAATTCGGAATCATCTTCCATCGCCACTTGATATGATAATACTTCGCCATCGATGTCCCTGAACAAGTCTGGTGGAAAGTTCAATTCAAACTCTTCATTGTAGCCTATCCGAGCTTTAATTTCAGTATTATAGGGATAGGGTTCAAAGACCAACTTGGTACTTACCCAATAGATATCGGAATCATATATATCTCGTCCATTCTCCTGTGTTATGCGCATTCTACTAAAAAACAGGAAGCTGTTGTCCGGAGATACAAATGGCCGCTGTTCAATTTCTTTACCGTTGATGCTGGAGTCCAGCCTTTCTGGAGTAGTCCAAGAGTCATCTTTAGTCCTGTAACTGATATAGAGGTCATGTTTGGATCCAAATTCATTTTTCCATGCTTGAACAAGGATATAATCCTCGTTGGGAGACAAAAACAGACTTTCTTCATCCGAATTGGAATTTAGCCCATCCACCTTTTGAATTTTTGCATAACCTTCCGGTCCAGATTTCGAGTAATAGATGTCGCCGCAACACTGGTTTTGGTCGTCTCGGTTGGAGGTAAAATACAAAGTTCCGCTTTTTGATTTACCATGCCCGGCTTCCCTGGATCTGGAATTAATTATGGAATCTAAAGGCTTAGGGTCCATGACTTTATGGTCTGAATAGTGCCCGACCCACAAATCTGTTTCCGAACTGTCCGTTGATTTGGCAAAATAAAATTCATTTCCCTTAGGACCGAACATCGGAAAGAAGGTATTGCTATTGTCGGGAAGAAAGGATCTGTCCGGGGAACTCCATTTTCCGTCCACGTAATTCATAAGGTATATGCAGGTTTCCTTAGGTTCGGATTCATGTATCGTTCCAAAGGCCATGCTTTTACCGTCCGGGGAAATGGTAAGACCCATATCGAATCTGCCCTTGACCGACACGATGCCTTCCCCAAAAATTTGGGGAATGGTATCTGGAGTTTCCTGCCCTAAATAGTTGAGCCTTGGATTCTCAGGATTCTTCTTGGTAGTGCACGAGAATAGCAATAGCAAGATCAAGGGGACACAATATTTCATTTGAAATGATTCATTTTGACTTGCATAAATAGAGAGATCCATGTTTCGGACGTACTATTGACCGGTATGCCGTCTCGTCTATACGCTACGAACCTTTGGATGGTTACTGCAATACCTCGCTAATTTGAACAACAGGTTGAGTATTGGTATAGTTTGGAATATCCCCAACGATTTTTTCCGCATTGGGCCCAAAGGAATTTTGGTAGGCGGAAAGCTTGTCAAAGTATAAATATCCGATTGCCAAATAGGGAACGGGTTCATCGGGTGTCCGGCCCGAGATGCCCTTATCGATTTCCAACAGTTTTAAGGAGTCACCCATTAAGGTCTTGAGCATAGGCATATGCTTATTGGAATAGTAGTCCATGTCAAATGTTTTCCCGTCACCGTTGGGATAGAGGATGGTCACTTTTATCATTCCTTTTTTGGTTTTGGTGTCGGCCGAGGTATTCTGCCGGAAAGCGGTGAGGACGAATACGGCCCCAAGGATCAAGGCGATAATTTTGATTTTCATTTTATTGGGATTTAATGATTTTGTTGAAAGATAAGACTTTTTCCTAAGGGTTGAAATATGCTGGGCAATGGGAAAATCCAACAAAAATTTTATGTTGCTGTCCTAAGATGTTGAGTAATGGGTTCATTACAAATCGATTTGCTTATATTCAAACCCTTCAATGAAGTTTTTGTAACAGAGGATACCCGCCTCCCTTTTAATCTATCAGTTCTTCCTGAAGCTGCCTATTTTCCATCGCATCTCCGTCCTTCTTGTTTCCAAATGTACTATTTCGTGTCGATAATTATGCATAACCCAAATAGCTCATTGAGTTTAGCCCATTAATTATACAATCCATAGTAATCGCAGATTAAAACGGTATTCAAGATAGAGCCAAGGCTATACATATATCTATTTATGGCTCAATAGATCAATTGAGGAAGATAATCTATGATTTTGAATTCAGGTTAGGTATGGTTCAAGTAGGAAGAAACGTCCCTATAGACTTTGTGATAGAAAATATAGGAGACGGCCCATAGGATCAGTGCGATGATAGGCCCAATATATTGACCATCATTTATGGCGATGTGCGCCTCCAATGCCAACAAAAAATTGAAGAGCAATCCTGCGTAGGCCCACTCCTTAAGAATTACGGACTTGTTACTTAAAATGACCACTACGGCGAGCAATTTGGCAATGGCCAGAGGAATGACTATACGGGCATTGTACCCAAAAGCGACAAAATATTGGCGAAATTCCCCTATGTCCATCAAGTATCTTGTGGCGGATGTAATCATCAAAGCCGACAGTAGTGCCGTAGCGACCCAATAGATTATTTTATTTCTTTTTTCCATAATGAATAATTTAAGTGTACTGTATTGTAAATTTTGGCTTGGTGGGTTACTTCGACCTAAATCGATATGGCCTTTCAAATGGCAGTTTTAAAGCAAACCACCTTTCTTTACATTGGGTCGGTGTTTAATTAATCTCGGTTACCAGTTCGTTCAGGGGTAACCTGACTTTCTTTTGATTTGCCAGGAAATCCTTCTCGGTATCACGATACCCCAAGGCCAGCAGCAAAACACTTTTTAACCCTTTCTTCCTTAGGCCCAAGAGTTCATCCAATTTCTCCCGATTAAAACCCTCCATCGGGGTTGCGTCTACCTTGGCATCGGCGGCAGCGATCAATCCGGTTCCCAGTGCGATATAAGCTTGTTGGGACGACCAAATGAAGTTTTCCTCATTTGTTCTTGTCAAAAGATGAAGTTCAAGTTTGTTTTTATAATCCTCTAAATGGGATTCTGGAAGTCCCCTTTCCTTGGCCATAAAGCGTATGAAATCCGCTATATGTTCTTTGGTAATCAAGTTAAAGGCTGCAAAGGCGATTAAATGGGGGGCTTCCTTGATTTGCGAATTAAAGGAATCCTTTGCCAGTTCTTGCCGCACCCTATTATCATTGATTACAAAAACCCGGTAGGGCTGTATGCCAGATGAGGAAGCGGACAAGGCTATCGCCTTCAATATTCGATGTAATTTGTCGTCCGACACTTTTTGCCCATTATACTTTTTTACGGCATACCGCCAGTTTAAAACTTCGATTAAGTCCATTTGGTCTGTTTGATTTTCGGATTGTGAATTTTTGTCAAATATATATACATTTGTCACATTGTTACAAAAAGTAACAGTTACATCTAGGTAACAAAGTGACATACTATGGGAAGTGATAAAGAACAAATGAAAGCTTGCAAACATAAGATTAGGGCCATATCGGACACCATGTATGTATTGGGCGGCAAGTGGAAGATGCATATATTGGTGGCGCTCTACTTTGGTGCCAAACGATATTCCGATCTGTTGGAGGATATCGAGGGAATTTCCGGTAAGATGTTGAGTAGGGAACTAAAGGAAATGGAAACAAACCTGCTGGTAAACCGTACGATTATGGATACCAGACCTATTACGGTGCAATACGAGTTGACCGATTATTGTGAAAAACTGGTTCCCGTAATCAGTAATCTTGCGGATTGGGGCTTGGCCCATCGAAAGGAAATTAGGAAAAGATCTGGTTAATGTCCTTATTTCAAAAATCCTGATAGCTCGGAAGCTTTATGTATGAGTGGGGGAGTTGCGTGCACGTTCGTGCATACCGCTCACTATTCTTGATAATCCTTTCGTAACAGTACGAAGATAATAGAAGCATCGTTCTCCTTTTTTCAAGGCAGGTAAAGAACGACTGGGATTCTATTTTCCGGACAAACAAATGGGTCTTATGTAGAATCAGTTCTGTTTGGCGTATTTGATGTATTGAAAAGTAAGATAGAAAAACGGATGTAAGAACTATCCGCCGATAGGGACTGAGCTATCAATATGCGCATTATTAACGATTGGTTGGTATTCCCTTCTTTTCGAAATAGTGCTCAATGGATTCCTGTACAGCTTGTAAGGAGCTATATCTTGGGCTATAATTCAATAACTGCTTTGCTTTTGCGATACTTCCACAGGGGCTATGCGATATATGGTCCCAAGTTAATTCCCGGTCTCTTTGGCTAACGTTCTTTCGCCATTCTTCCCAGGGAAGAAAACTTAATTTGGGCTCCCTTCCAAACCACCTTGCCATTTCTTCCGCATAACCCCTTAGGGTAAGTGCCTGTTCCGAAACTACATGAAAGCTTTCACCAACGGAATTTTTTGGGTTTTCAATAGCTTTGATAAAGGCCTGTGCGACATCATCGGCATGGACATGATGAACCGTTTCCATTCCAAGATTGGGCAAAGTAATTTCTTCTCCTTTGGACAGTCGTACAAATATTTCTGGATTAAGATTCCCAACGGGATTGATGGGTAACCAACCTGGACCTGTAATATGCCCAGGATGTAGCATAGTGATCGGAAATTCGTTTTCTTGATAAAAAGTATGTAGATATGCTTCGATCTTGGCCTTATTAATACCGTATGAACCAAATGGGTTTCGCCTTTGATTTTCGGAAGTTGGAACTTGTTCGCTATGACCATGGATCCACATAGTGCCACAGTGGAGGAAGTGTTGTACCCTTCCCTTAAGAGCTTCTGCAAGCATTTGGGCACTCTGCGGTGTAAAGCAAATTAAATCAATGACGATATCTCCGCCCAAAGACACAATCTGAGTTCCAAAATCTCCGTTTTGTTCGGACTTCTGTCTGTCAATACCAACATGCTTCACCCGTTTCCAAGATTCATGGGCGGTATAGGGACTGCCCTTTTTACGACTTACGCAGATAACCTCATGCCCTACCTCAACCAACCGTGGAACCAAATAGGTGCCAATATGACCGGTACCCCCAATTACGACTACCTTCATTTATTTTAATTCCAATTCGTAAATCCTGGATTCCTCTCCCCAAGGATGGTATCCTTGGCCAATGTAGTGAAACCCATATTTTTCATAATATCCGATATGCTCCGTACATAGGTATAAATATTCGAATCCTGCTTTTTTGGTATCCCGCTTTGCCTGTTCCAATAGTAGCGCACCGTAGGCGTGGCCTCGATGCCTTTCCTCGATAAATAGTGCACAAACCCACGGATATAGATCTCCCCTGCTTATAAAATCATTGGTGATAAGTCCGGCACAACCTATGATTTTACCGTTTTTTTCCAAAACGTACCACTGAGGGAGGGGGTTCCTTGCACCTATACTGTGTGTGATGCAATCTTCATATATCACGGGCAGGACACTTTTCCAGTTTTTTTGAAAATAGGCTATGGCCTTGTCTTTGTAGTTCGGGTTTTCCCTAACGGATATTATTTTCATTTCTTTTTGAAGGGCTCTATCTTTTCTCGGTTAACCTTTTACATTTCTCCTTTTCCACAGTATAGGCCGCACTGATGATTTTCCATTTTCCCTCCACTTCAAAGAGGGTAAAGGCATCGACGCCGCAATGCGAAAATGTGTCCCCTACCCAGAATTCATAGGGTACCCACGCCATGGCAATTCCATTGCCTACGGAAATCTCAAAGTCCAGCGCAACCTCCTTTACATCAGGTAAGGTATGCATTTTTGGAAGGTCGTCCTTAGAAAAGCGCATGTCCATTTCAATAGGCTTTTTATGGTTATACCTACGCCAAATTTGAGCGTCGTCCATTGTGGTCTCTTGCATAAGTACAGCGTCCTTTTTTTCAAGGGATTCAAAAAATTGATGGATTATATGCTTGATTTTTTGTTCGTCCGTAACCTTTGCATCTTGCGCATAGGTGCTAAAAGCTAGAATCAATGCTAGGGAAAATACCATTTTTTTCATTCAAAATATTTTTCAGTTAAGCATGTGCCGAGTGCAAGGTTCGGTGCTATGATATGTTCACAGAATCGTCCTGCCGAGCCCATAAGATAACTCTTTTCAAGGGTTTTTGACCATCAAATCCACAGGCGACTAATTTTGACCATGAATGTGCATGGGATGCTTCAATCCAGTTTTATAGGATGCCCTTCTGAATTGGATTGGATGATCCATTTTTCCTCGTACAGGGACGAATATTCGATATGTACCTCGAAGGGCAATTCGTAGGGCTCCGAAATGTTTAAGTAGTCATTGATTTTGTCTTCGTCAATGCGCTGATATTGATAGGTAAAAATATCTATTGTTTTGGATGCGGGAAGGGCTTCTCCAATTTTTAGTTCCGTAATCTGGGTGAAAACCCCGTACTTCCTCAATTTTGGATAAACCGTATCAAAGAAGGTAAGAATGTCATATGGATTACCCCTATCCACGAAGCGATTGGACTCGATTATTGCAGGACCCAACCCATTGTTTCTTAATGCTAAGCTTATATTGATAAGCGTAGACTGGATTGAATCCGAATCAACGACGGTCATGGATTGGGTAATATTCTTGCTGAAACTTAATCTAGGTCGTACCGACAATCTACTTTGCTCCTTTAACAAATGAGTTTGATATAGAAAAATAAACAAGGTCAGCAAGCTAATGAGTATGGCGGATGCCCCTATTGCCCGATCTGCATTAAGAGCTACTTTCTTTTTCATTTATGGAGCCGTTTCTTTTGAATATGGATATTCCGGATAGGGTCTAAGGGGATCTTGAAGTGGAATATGGAGGTCAAGATATATTTCTTTGATTTCCGTATTTGGAAAAACAGATATGATTTTGGGGTTGTCCCTATATAGTAGTGATGTATGCTTCTACAGACTCGGCTCCCATGGATTTCAGCTTTTTGGAGTGCTCTTTCAATAACTTCAACGCAACCCTGTTGATCTCCTTTGTTGAAATACGCTTCCATTTTTCAAGATCAGGTTCAAAATCGGATTTCATTATTTTCTGGGATAAAAATTCAATCACCCTATAATTTGCATAGGGATGTGCATAAGAGGTGTCATTTTTGGCGTTGGTAATGAACTTTTTAAGTATTTCATAGGTAGTCTCCCTTGCTAGGGAAAGCTCCGTTAACTTTGCCCTGAATTCCAAATCTGCCTGTTTTAGTTTTGGAAATATTTTATAATCCGCAAAGTGCTGCCCTTCGTGCGATACATAACTAATTAAGAATTCTTCCCCATCTTTGGGCCCATAGGATTCCTCCACACAGAACAATTCCTTTGAAGTGGCCCATCCACCGCTAAAGCTATGGCCGAAAGTTGTATAATGGGACCATCCATTACTGATGAAATTTCGCATAAAGACTATCGGAACTTCAACGGTCTGCCCCTCCGGAAGGTCTATGCTATATTCTTTTCTTTCCTGATCTTTCCAAAGATATAGGTCAAATAGGTGGCCGGTCTTTCCCATTGCAATTCCATGCATATCTTTGGATTTAAAAAAATCTTGAAACAAGGTATAGTATTCTTTGTCTATTCTTTCGATACTGAGGTCAGGTGCGACGTATTTTTTTAAAAAATAGGTCATCTCGCCCCTGAACAGGCTATCAGCTAGTTTTTGAGTCACATTTTCAATGATTATAGATCGCCAGTAGTTTTGAAAGCGCTTGAACAGGTCCATTACTACGGGATCATCGGTGTTATAATTAAAATCTTCCGTTCTGTACAAAAAACGTTGGTAATACCCCTTCTTTGTATTCTTTTGATCCTGGGTAAGGGAACTGTCATGGGCCATTTCCAAAATTTCGAAAACGGCGCGCATATCACCTCTCAAGGCGTAAGGGTATAATTTATCGAAATTACTGCTGTCGATTTTGGTATGGGGAGGTATTTTATTTTGGGCTATTGCGACAAAACAGATACCTCCCAATAAAAAAGACCATAGTAGCTTCATAAACAAGGAATTTAATACTAAGGCACAAAGAAAAAGCGGGCGCAGGACAATAAATTGTACAGGATTAACCTTTTACAATTTCCCTGTAGCGGTAGGGGGTAGTACCAAAAAACCGCTTAAAATGTCGTATAAAATGGCTTTGATCATAAAACCCGCACTCGCTGGCTATTTCCGTCAGGGGTTTGGAAGAATGCAACATCAGGTCTATTCCCCTGGAAACACGTTGTCTCAATAAAAATTCACCAAACGTAAAGCCCGTCTTCTCCTTAAATTTTCGGACAAAATAATTAGGGTGTACATGCAATGACCAAGCAACTTCATCCAGACGATACATTTTTTCGGGATTCAACCTAATTTCCTTTTTGATCTTTTCTACCCAGAATGCCCTGCCTATTGTATTTTCGGAATGTTGCTGTTTAAACAGATGATACAAATTTTCCTCGACCATAAGGGTCAAAAGTTCCTCTGAAAAGTCGTTCTGAAAGGCGTAGAAGATCTTTAAGACCTCAAGGTTGTTCCATTCAAACTGGATATGATTCGATACTTTTGAATAATGTTTTTTGTCCGGTAGTTCTTTTTCAATTTCAATATTGAAGCAAAAGCTATTTTCTGTCCCGATTTCATTTTTATGTTCAAATCCTTTGGGCCGGAATAATGAGCTTCCTGGTTTAAGATCGTATTCCGAAATGCTAGACTCTTCGTGATACACGCCAAAGAGCAGTAAACTTATATAGGGATTTTCGTGTTCATGCCTTGGGACTTTCATATTTTGGTTATGACCCGTTTTAGAAAGCGTAAAACCATTTAAGGTTCTCATTTTTTGGGTATGCCCCATAAAGGTCCCTACCTTAAGTTTTTTAGTTTTCATAAACCTCAATGAATTCCTTATAAGTTAAGTTTTTATTTGGGTCTTCTGATAAATAGCAAACAAAACTATTGACCAAGGCATGTTTTCATGTGTTATCGTTTTTGTCGGTAGGCGTTTTCTATTTTAAAATGTTTTATCGCCCGCATTGCCCTAAGTGTGTTCCATCGGCTTGGTTTGCCGGCCTTTTCCATTATAAAATGTACTTGCCCCGGATGTGCCGCCTGCATATTCCATGTACCATTCTTATTTCTCTTTTCCAGGATTACACCAAAAGCCTCCTTCATTCTATCATCCCAATTGCTTCCGGCATATTGAAAATAGTCCAATGCGCGAAGAACATCATATCGCCACCGGCTTGGGTAGGACAGTTTTAAAAAGTCCTTGTTGATGATTTTCCCGGTTCGGTCCGATAGGAACAACCGATGTAGCAAAATAAATTCCTCGGCACTCTCCTTGGCATTTAAAACATCGTTTATGCGATAGTTATATGCCGATTTCCGGAATTCGTGCAACCCTTCGAGCACAGAAATGGTGGAGTGTAAGGAACTATGTTTAGCACCACTTCGCGTTGTTCTGCAGTTAAAACCGCCATCGGGCATTCGCTCATTGAGGATACTATCCACAATGGAGCACAATTTCTTTTCTGCGGTATTGAAGTATGAAGCGTAATTCAGGAACATGCCATTTACGCAAACGTCGCTATGTTTAAATGTGGAAGGTCCCAAGGGAATACCCCCGTCCTCGGCCTTTCCCATATCCAATACCAATTCAATTGCCTCTTTTATCGTTTCATTTTCCGGGTCGGGATTCAGATTACGGAGATCAAGTAGCGTGTAATGGGTAGAAATCCACTTGGGCTGATAGAACCGATCCCCCCAATGGCCATTTGGTTTACGTTTGGACAAAAACTGTTTGCCCCATCCCGTTCGTACTATGCGCTGCTGTAGATCTTTGCGGTCATCTCCCAACAAATCACGGTGGACCTGATACTGTAGCGCAGCATCACCCTTGAGCAACCATGCTATGATTTGATTTTCGTCCATTCAGATTACGGCCAATTTTAGGTATAGGCCCCATGTTATTGAGGCTTACAAAGTGTTGGCTGTTTACTGTTCAGCCTCGAATACTTCAATTTCCGAGATTCCCAATCTTTTGCCGGGAACAAGGGTAGTTGCAGTAGATATTTCAGCACTTCCTTTGGTAATGGTAAACTTCACCCATTTTACCTTTTTTGCAGGGAAGTTAATCTCTGTAGGTGTCGTAGCGCTGTTTGCAGGTGCGGCATACATCCACTCCATTGAACCATCGCTGAACACAAAGTACCCTTCTTTTGTCCATCTGTCCCCGGCCGGACTATCGTAAATCCTTATTTTATCGATAACCACTTCGTTATCCCATTCCAATTTGAGCATTGCTCCTTCCCCTTCATGAGAAATCCATTCCGACTCCTCACGTTTGTTTTTAACGTCAATGACTCCATCGATCGCGGCCTCAGGCGTACTATTGGTCTCATTTGAGGTAGCCCACACTTTTGCCAACGGAGCAATGTTTTTCTGATTTGGCTTTACTTCATTAAAAGGTTTATCCTTTTGCACAAAAGCAAGTTCATGCATTGATGCCGCGTAACGGCATTGATGGGGATTGATGTTCTGTACACTGTAATTACTGGCAACGGTCATCCATGCACTTGTGCCATCTTCATTGATAAACTGGGACGATATATTGGGGAAATACGTCTGGGCACCCCAATTCTTCATATAATGAACGATTTTATAGGGCCCTGTTATAGCATCCGCTTCCCAAAATATGGTGACATTATAGGGTAGGTTTTCTTCATTTTCCATTAGTCTGCAAGTCACCAAAATAAACTTGTCCAACTTGGGAAAATAGGTTATTCCCTCACTGCCAAGATGATTGGGCCAATCTAAAATTGGTTTAGCGTTCTCTACTTCCTTGATCCAAATAGGTTTACCATTTTGAGCATGCCCGGCGAAAAACTCGTAACTATCCGATTGAATTATGCTATCGGTAACGGCATAAGTTCTACATAAATAAATGGCATCTCCCTTATCCCAATTGTTTTGACCATTTCCCGAGCTATAGCCATGCGCACTCAAGTAGATCCGCCCATCTTTTGCTTTGTTGTTTTTTGCAAAATTTACGGTATGGATCGTTCGGAATTTGGCCTTACCTGTTTCATTAAAAAAGTTGCCATCTTCATCGATTGCATTTGTCCAATACGGGTTTGTCCAATTGGGCTCCGTATTGGCCGTAAAATGATTCCAGTTTTTGGAGTATCTAAACCCATTAAAATAACCCTCGTGGTTAAAGGCATTGTATGTACCTATGTAGAAGGTACTATCAACAACAAGACTCACGCAAGGGTAGTAGTTGGCACCACCGGACCACATTCTACCGATATTCTCAAATTTTAAATTGATGGGATCGTGCCCCGTTATTCTCGCTTGTCCTACAGCGTTTGATCGAATATTGGAATTGGTGGCGAAACCATCCATTTCCCCATCGGTCCAGCAGGAATACAGGTTGCCATCGCCCCCTGATTGTAAATACCAGGTATCGGCACCGGTGTAGTTTGCATACCTGCCTGTGAATACCACCTTTGAAAGGTCTTTGGACCGTTCAAATGGACAATCGTCAGGAATACTGTTTTCCCATTCATAATATTCATAAATAGGATTAATGGCGGGATCCGTTTTGTCTCCTTCACGTTTTGTGTTATCCGTCAACTGTGCAAATAGCGAATTACTAAAAACCAGGATGGAGAAAAAAACAAATAACAAAGTCTTCATGTTCGGTTTATTTTTCAATTTCGGATCGGGGTTATTTTTTCAATAAAAACTCCTGTAAAAATACGTTCTTTAACTTGAGAAATTATTGGGTTTTCTTCATTTTTGGGAATTATTGCCAAGGGTTTTGTATACTATTCATTTACGGCCCGCACTAGGCGAATTCTTCGTTTCGGTAACCGCTTTTTGAAAATTTCGAATAGTCTAATAAGGTAGTCCCTGTGGGTAGTGATCATCCGTGGTCGGCATAGCTATTTCATTAGGTTAACTTATCGATCATCTTTTTCGCCCGACCTGAAACCGATTTTCTTTCGTCCGAAGATAATCGTTCCAAATGCGGTAAAATCCATGTTTTCAAATCCGTATCTTTTTTTGACCAATTTGTTAAGGTATCCATGGCCTGGTTTAGTACGATCCAATCGCTGTGATGAGCAAGATTATTTTTCATGATTTTTTTCGCCTGTTCGATTTGTCTTTCGGACATTTCCTGCTCTAGCATTCCGAACAGTTGGGCCAAGGTCCATTGGGTCGATGCCTGGTCGATTTTGGCAATATCGGTTAGAAATCTATCCATGTAGGGAACTAGAATTGGCTTTTTCGCCTTACAGATTCGTTTCATGGCATTTGAAGTCCGCAATCGCACTACTTCATCGGTACTAAAATAGCAATGGTACAATTCGTCAAAAAGGTCGTTATCCGCTAATACCGCTTCAACGACTTCTACCGTGTTTCCCAATGAGTTGGGATGTCCACCCTTAAGTCGGCTTTCAAAGTCCTTCATTTGGTTACGTTGTTTACTCCCTGTTATGGACCAAAGGTAATGTATACAAAATAGACGATTAAGGACTTCAGACCTAATCAAGCTAGAAAACCTTGAACCGGGCCACAACCCTTGAATTTGAAGCTATCGCTTGTTTGATGTAGCCATTTTTAATCGATAACCAGCATCATAGAAGAAGACCACGTCCATTTTGTAAATGCGAATGACTACTTTTTTTATGGTATCGGTAGTTTTCGCCCAGTTTTTTGAACGTGATATTGATATGCCTTTTCCAATTTGTCCTTGATCAATTCTTTTTCATTTTCCTTGTTTGCAAATTTAATCGCCTTGCCCAAGTATTCTATTTCCTTATCAATAGTCTCGTTCATACGATAGAGCTCGGCCAACAAACAGAAATAATGGTGGTTATCCTTTAATTCCAATTTATGGGCCTCTTCAATGGCCTTATCAATGGAACTCGCCCGGGCCAAGGCATAGGTTCGATTCATAGCTATGCTCGATGAATATTCCAATAGAAGCAATCTATTATATAACTGCAATATGGTATCCCACTTTCCTTGGGTTTCCACCGTATGCCAGTAGGCGATGGCAGCTTCGAGATGGTACTTGGAAACCTCGTTTCCTACAGCGGAGCGGTTGAGGTATTTTCTGCCTTTTTGAATCAGATCTTTGTTCCATTTTCCTTTATCCTGTTCGTAGTACAAAAGATTACCGTTTTCCCCCGACGTCCTGGCATCCAATCTGGAGGCATGGAAACACATTAAGGCTATCAGGGCATGAATCTTTTGTCTTGGAAAGATTTTTTGCCCGGATAGGAAAAGGCCAAGACGCATGGCTTCCCAACAGATTTCATAGCGGATATTTTCCTCGTTGACACTGCTATAATACCCCTCGTTGAACATTAAGTAGATGACTCGTAGTACATTGTCGAGCCTTGAAGCGTACTGGCTCGCTGTAAGGTTCGTTTCGACTTTATGACGTTCCTTTATCGCTTTTTTAGCTCTATATAATCTTTTGTTAATGGTTTCCTTATGGGACAAAAGTGCCCTGGCAATCTCTTCGATACTAAAACCACATAAAACCCTTAAAGCAATACAAAGCTGGGACTCTCTGTTAAGTTCTGGGTCGCAGAGTACAAATATCATCCGGAGCTGACTATCCTCTATTATTTTATCCGTAATTTCTACGACATCTGTTTGCTGATTTCCAAACCTTAATTCAGGGGCGATTTTTTCCTCATAGATCTTTTTTCTTCTGTGATGTTCGTATAAGAGATTTTGGGCCACTTTCCGGAGCCAAGCTTTGGGAAATTTGGGAATGCCCTTATGGGACCAAGCCTTCATGGCCCTTAAAAAAGTATCGGATACAATGTCCTCTGCCAATTGCAGATCGGTCAATCCATAATAATTGCAGAGTACAGCAATCAAGTTGCTGTACTCCGATTTAAATATCTCGGAAAGTTGCTTGTGGTCCATACTACTGCATTTTCCGGCTAAACGGAAGGTTACATACCATCCAAGATCATGACGTCCCGCACTTCTACTTTGCCCCCGCTATTCAATACGGGACAACCCTTGCCCAATTGAATGGCTTCTTCAATGGAATTTGCCGAGACGATGATAAAACCTCCTACAATCTCCTTAATTTCCGCATATGGGCCATCCGTAACGGATCCATCCGCATGCATGGTCTTTCCTTCAAAGCCCAGGGCTTCTCCCGGATTTTTGAGTTTGCCCTGTGCACCAATTCCTTCCATCCAATCTTGCCAGGCTTTGACCTCCTCCTGTATTTGATCGGGAGTAGGGTTAAAATCGGGATCGGGTTCGCTGTGGAACAGCATCATAAAATCTTTCATGTTTTTTGTTTTTAATGGATAAATAGTAAACGTTCATATACCTAATGATTAGAAACCTGGAAATTGGACAAGAATCTAATTTTTTCTTTTTATGATCGGATAATTCATATGTTATGCAGTCGCTCCTGTTTTTTCAAGTATCCCATTAACCATTCTTTTTGGCGATGTAAAAGCCATAGCTAAAATATTCCTTGTATCTTCGATACAAATCGATTTCTGCTTTGTACGCCTTTACAATTTCCCTCGCCGGTTCGGAATTATTATAGCGTTGGAGAAAGGAAGAAAATCGAGCTTCTAGAGGCTGATAATAATTCGTAATCCAACTATCTTCCTTTAAACAGAAGTAACCTCGAAGTGCATACCCATTATCTTCCAGGATTTTTATATTATGGGAAGCGGTATTGATCTCCGGGCATTCCAAACGCCAAAAGTCTTCGATTTCCTTAGGCCGCGTATGGGTTATCCAAGTGATTTCACTTACACTTAAATATCCCCCTGGTTTTAGATACTCCCGCCACTTTTTGATACCTGTTTCAAAACCCATATTGTATATCGCGCCTTCTGACCAAATGATGTCAAAGGACTTCTCCTTAAAGGGAAGATCCTCCATGGGTCTTTCAAGGGTACTTATTTGGTCATGGATTCCAAATGCTTTTGATTTTTCGTTTAATTCATCCAAAAAAACGGCGGCAAAATCGACTGCCGTTATGCGGCCATCGATATGCTGGGCAAGGGTAATGGTCTGGCCTCCGGAACCACAACCGATATCCGCAAGCTTTAAACCTTTGTTCTTGGCTATCCCTATCAATTCCAATGCCCTGAGGGTATCCTCCGGGCTGCCTGGCCCCTGTCTTTCGGAATTTTTATGAAGGTCGATTTCCAAATCCAATGCCGAAATCCCTTTCTCATCGCACATAGCCGTATCGAATAAATGTAGTCAGTTTAAACTGTTATTTATAGGGCTTCAAGATACTGAATTACAACCAAAAACAGTTCAAATTTGCATCTGAACCGCCATCGCATTTACACCATACTACGTACCGTTTTTATTCTTTTTTTTCGGCGAATCCTAAAATGTAGCCATTAATGTCCGTCATATAAAACTCCCGCATACCGTACCAAGCCGTTTTTAGTTCGGTAGGCTCTATGCCCCTATCCAGTATTTCTTCGTAGAAATCTTCGATTCCATCAATTTCCATATAAAATGAAACGCTTGCTCCCGGTGCCATATCCTTTGCAAGGGTTACATCTTCCTTAAAGCTGTCGGTTCTTTGAAACATCATCTCCACGTGGTCCTTATGTAGCAGTGCGTAAACATATTCCTTGCCGTTGGCTAGCACCTGTTCGATTCCATCCTGTGTTTCGGGAACTGCCATTACCAGTGAAAAACCTAAGACGGATTCATAAAACTCCACGGTGCTTCTGATGTTGTTTACCTCAAAATTTGGGGTTAGTTTCTTTGCCTTCATTGTGTTCGAAATTTTTGATTAGGAAGACAAATCTAGTATTCGGACAAGGTGGATAATTGTAAAAATCGGTCGTTTTTGTTATGAAACAGGTCTTTCGGCGTAGCTCCGGTAAACCGTCTTACTTCTTTGATAAAATGAGCCTGGTCATAATACGCTTTTTCCGGAAATAGCTGTCCGTTCGCAATATGGGGAAACGACGAATGGCACTTGAGGATGTTACAAAAGGTCTTTAGCGGAAATCCAAAGCGGTCATTGAAATACCTATTGATTTGCCTACTGCTCCAAAAAATCCTTTCGGATAATTCCTTTACCGTAATCTCACCTTTTTGTTCGTATAAAATTTTAAAAAGTTCAAATTTCCTGTCGTCTATTTCCTTGAGGTTTTTGAGACCGTACTGTATTTTTTGGATCAGGGAACTGGAAAAATCCTCAAAGTTCCGAAATGGAAGATTTTCAGCCCCGAGAAACGCTTTGGGGAGTTTGGTCTTGGTGTTGTTCAATTCCCTGATGGATTGCTTAAAGATGTATTCGGCCGAAATCAGTTTGAACCGAACCCCGATTAATTTGGTGTTTTTTGGTATCGATACTTGGATTTGTTGGATCCAGACCCCGGTGAGCGATATTTCCGAAACCCGGTCGTTTTTAATTTCAAAAATCAGGTCGAAAAGTCCATCGGGAAGTATTTCATGGATGCATTCCTTATTAGAGGTCTCAAACTCCCAAAAACCTTTCACGAAGTTCGATATAAATCCTTCTGTATGTTTTTCTTGATAGTTCATCCGAGCCTATACAAACGGTAGACAAAGATCCATAAGTGAAAAGTAGCCGTTAGGTATCCTGACTTTTCATAAAGCAAGTTACTTAATTTCCGTGGTTGCCCCCGGCATTTAATTTTCCCAATTTTGAAGTCTGTCTAAGTATAAATAGCTCTCAACAAATTTCCTGTGTTCGGTGTTCGTCATTTTTTCCAATAGATTGAGGGCCGAAATGTAGCTCGTTAAGTTTCCGTTGGATGAACTAAATTTTCCGTCCTCTACAAAGGTTACCAAACTGTCATCTTGAACCTTTAAATTGGGATAATCCTCTTGTAGTTGTTTTCCACCGCCAATATAGGTAACGATTTTATGGCCATCCGCGATTCCCGACTTCCCGATAAGCTGTGCCCCGGCACAATTGCTCACGATAAACTCGGTTTCCCGGTTTTTCCTTTTAATGAATGCTACCATTTTTTCATTATGGACCTGGGCATACATATCATAACCGCTCGGAACGAACAAAGCGGTCAATTTGGGACAATTTTCGAAAGTATGATCAGGGACAAAACGCATCCCTTCTTCGGTCGTGATCGGGTTTTCCGTTTCGGCTATGGTGATTACATTAAAAAGCTGTTCCAAGTTTTTATCCGGTTTCCCGAAGACATCGGATGTAGCTACAACCTCTCCTTGCAGAACGCCATGGAACATCAAAAGGCCTATCGTTGGCAGTTCCGGTCTAAACGGTTTTAGGTGTTTGGTCAGGGTATCGGATTGCGACGCTACGTAATCGGTATTCCCGGTTTTGGGATCGGTTTTTGATTTCTCGGTAGTACAATTCACAAGAAGGGTTGCCAAGAAAAGCGTTGCTAAAATCCTTAATTTTTTCATGGTCATGTTTTATTTATTTCAATTGGTTTTTGCCCGTATTTATATAGTGTTGTTATTGAATCAAATCGTGGTTAAACCTGCCCTTTGTTTATTATTGAACAAAGATGGTCAAATGAATTGTAGTAAAAATTAAGCTGGTTTAAGAAAGCTGTTTTCCCTTAATTTCGCTTAGATATTCGGGAGTGAGGCCCAGAAAGCTGGCCAAAAGGTATTGTGGTACGCGTTGTACAAATTCCGGAAAGTTATTCCGAAACCTAAAGAACATTTCTTCCTTGGAAAGGCTGTGTACATATTTTAAGCGCATTAACGCTGCTCCATACGCCGTCTCATAAATGGCCCTAAAGTATTTTTCCATTTTGGGGAATTTATCCAAAAGCTCCCGATACTTTGAAAAAGAGATCGATAAGACCTCTGAGCGCTCCACGGTTTCAATATAGAAATTGGAAGGTTCTTGATTTTGAAATGCCAAAAAATCCGTCAACCACCAATTTTCTATGGCAAATTGTGAGGTTTTTGGGTTGCCCAGATTATCGATAAAGTACAATTGCAAACACCCTTTTTCCACAAAAAACAAGGTGTCACATCGTTTTTCGGCAAAAAGCAAGGTTTCCTTTTTAGGGTAGGAATGGCAATCAAAAAAGCGTACGATTTTAGATAACTCTTCCTCTGAAAGGGTGATATACGTTTTGATATGGTCTGTTAAAACGCTTTCGGTCATGGATTATCTCGGTGCCTAACGGCTTTCTGCATGATAAGTTGTGGAAAATCCAGCTGGATTTTTCCGATGTGCTTCAAAGATAATGGATTGCTGGGATTCCGTTTGAGGAATTTAAACGCAATCAATTATATATTGCAGTTGTACGCCTTTATCTATCGTAAACCCACTTCCATTTTTCCCATTTCTTTCGGCAAACCCGAGACCGGGAAAATCAAAATGAAAGGCATTGATTTTCATACCCTGCTTGTTGGCTAGCTCCAAGCAAAGATGGTGAACAAGGACCAAAACAGAATCCTAAGGTAGTTTTTTATTCGCACGTTGTTCTACTTGTTTTTGTACCTGCAAAATACGCCTCTAAGATCAAACAGGAATACGATTATTTATCAAGATTGCCCCAAGTATCGCATCGAACTATATGACAAGCCCAGATAGCTTCAGAATCCGATACTTTGGATGGAATAATGGGTGTCAAAGCCATATGTTTCTTGAAAATCGACATAAGGCCTTGTTGATTGCTTTGGAATTTAAGACAACTCGGGAGCACTAAGTTTTTCCCCCTCACGGGGCAGGTCATATTGGATCCACTCATCGTTTAAGTGTACATCCAAGGAGTCCAATCGGCCCGGGCCAAGGTTCTTGTACGCATGGGGCACATTGGCCGGCCCAATGACCAGGGCACCTTCCTCTGCGATGAACTTCTTTTTCCCGACCGTAAATTCCGCCCGACCTTCAAGAATATGGAAAACTTCATCATAGGGATGAACGTGCAGATTAGGTCCTTCCCCGATTTCGTCGGTGGAATATCGTATGACTACACAATTTACCCCATAATGGTGTCCCTCAAGAACACCTTTTGGTGGATCTTGGACTTTGATCCATTTTTCCTTGGCGATGTGGACCGGTTCAATCCTAGCTATTTTTGGCATATCACATTTTTTTATGGGCATTCGCAATTTTGAAGAACAGCTTACTTGTCCTCCGTTCTATTTGGTAAAATCATCTACTTCCCTAAAGATCTCTACGGAAACCCGTTCTCCCAATTCGTGCATGGATTGCATTTGGGCAGGATTGTCGCCCTGCCAAAATTCTTTCCAGTCATTGAGGGAATCCCATTTGGCTATGGTCTTTATAGCTCGGGTATCCTTATCATTCTGTAGCATAAAACTACCCCTTGCCCCAGTGACCTCTTTATGAATGGCATCCGTCGTTCGTTTCCAGGTCTTAATGAAAAGCTCCAAATTTTCCGGCTCTACCCGCCAACTATAGATTATTCGTATCATTCTGGTATTCTTCAGGATTGATTTCCTAAACAAAAAATAGTTTTTATCCTTTTCCTAACGGTCATGGAAATCAGTATCCTATTCATTGCTCTTTGTTCTTGTTTCATGGTAGAGGTCTTTGTAAGCGGGTATATTATGGATCTCGATGATTTTGCATTCTTCAAAATTTATTTCGGGATAGGCCTTGTCGGCCCACTCACTTAATTGTTTTAGAGCCGGTAAAAGTCCGATCGATTTTTCTGTCAGGGAATATTCCACCCTTGGCGGAATCTCCGCAAAGGATTCCCTAAAAAGCAATCCATCGTTTTCCAGTTCCTTGAGTTGGTTGGTCAACACTTTCTTTGAAATTGTCGGAATCAAGGCGTTTAATTTCCCAAATCGCATGGAACCATTGGACAATAAGTAAATGATAATGGGCTTCCATTTGTTTCCAATGATGTTCATGGTGTGCACAAGTGTGCATGCATTTGGATTCTCAATGTATTTTCGAGCCACTGGTTACTTTTCGGTTACCACTATTTTGTCCCTTGTAAAACAAAATGGTTTCTAAAATAAACTATAATTGGTTTCTTTACGAAACGAATG
This sequence comes from Ulvibacterium sp., assembly GCF_965228935.1. GTDB lineage: Bacteria > Bacteroidota > Bacteroidia > Flavobacteriales > Flavobacteriaceae > Ulvibacterium. The sequence goes on from NZ_OZ245846.1 coordinate 2,552,885, forward strand.
TAGTAAAAACCTGTAAATAGCGAACGACTTTAGACGCTTTGATAAACATTTAACCCATAATTTTTAATACGGTATACGATGAACAGACCTACACCAAAACACACTGCACCTAATTTAAAATTTCCGTTATTGGGAGGTAACGATTGGAACTTGGGCGATCAAAATCCGGATAATTTTACATTGATCGTATTTTATCGCGGCCTACATTGCCCCATATGCAAAAAGTATTTGCAACAATTACAGGGACTCTTGCCGGAATTTGACCGAAGCGGGGTACATGTGATCGCCGTAAGTATGGATACGGAAAAAAGAGCCAGATTATCCCGCCAAAAATGGGAAATTCCAAATCTCTCCTTAGGTTATGATTTGGATGAGGTAACCGCAAGACAATGGTCGTTGTACTTAAGCGCGGGCATAAAGGAAGGGGAACCGGATAAATTTAGCGAACCGGGCTTGTTTTTGATCGATGCCAAGAATCAGGTGTATTATTCGGCCATAAACTCCAATCCCTGGGGAAGACCGTATTTGCCCTCTTTTGTAAAGGCGGTCGATTACATCATACAATCGGGATATCCTGCCCGTGGGGAACTACTTTGAGAAGCGTTTTTTGCTAACGCACGTTCGCCTGCATGTTTCTGGGAAGTGGGTGATAAGACCCGGAACCAATGAAGAATGGGCTTTTTAGGGGCAAGAACACGGTCACCCTTCTTTCTTCAATGTTTCGATATCCGCAATCAATTGGGCTATGGCCGTTTTGTTCAACCCATTATAAATTCCACGGATATGCCTGTTTTTGTCCACAAGGATAAAGTTTTCCGTATGTAAGAAATCATCATCGCCCTTGGGAACGCCCAGATCTTCCTCCACAAAATAGGCGTAGCGTCCCAAATCATAAATGATCTTGCGTTCCCCGGTCACCAAATGCCACTTATTGGGGATAACCCCTTTGATATCCGCATAGGTTCTTAAAACAGGAACCGAATCATATTCCGGCGTAACGGAATGGGACAATAACAAAACGCTTTTATCTTCTTTAAATGCCTCCTGTACCAGGGCCATGTTCTCAGTCATTTTGGGACAGATACCGGGGCAGGAGGTAAAAAAGAAGTCCGCCACATAGATTTTGTTTTCAAAGGTCTTTTGGGTAACGGTATCCCCCAATTGGTTGACCAGTTGAAAAGGGGCCACTTGATGCAGGCCAAAAATGGAGTCACTATTTCGGGGCAACCATTGGGGCGTAAACGAGGGGCCGTCATAATAGGGTAGGGTATCTACCCGGCTTACGACCTCTTTTTTGGTTTCCGTTCGGCATCCCAGTGCAACAAAGATTAATGTCAAAAGCAAAACCAGTTTATCTTTGAATCGTTTCATCTTCTAGCTGATAACATAAGTTGGATCGTTTAAGGCCAAAAAAACGCCCGTTCTTGGCCTCATAATTGGCGTACAATTTTCCGGTCCGCAACCAGGCCTGCTGAAGGCCTTCTTCCTTCCCCCGGTCAAAATGCATCAACCGGGCCATTTTTCCGTTCGGATACCATTTTTTCTGCTTTCCGTGGCGCTGGCGGTTTACGTAGTGGGATTCTGAGCTCAATACGCCATTGGGCCACCAAGCTCTGGCGACCCCTTCCAAACGGTTTTCCACATAGTTTTTTTTGCCCGCCAAGGTACCATCGGCATACCATTTTAGGGCGATACCCTGCTTTTTCCCATTATGGAAACCGATTTTTTCGGCTACGGCACCATTGGGATGACAGGTCAGGGCAAATCCGTTAAAGGGAAGGCCCTGATACAACCATTGCCCGGTATTGGGGTATAAGTGCAGTTCGCTTTTATGTACTTCTTTATCGGGAATCCTGATGACCTCCCCATCATTTTCCACCTTGTACCCCAAGAAGGAAATAAAAAGCAGTGCCGCCCAACCAAAAACCTTAATTGATGGCATTGGGCGTTCCTTGATAATCTCCCGGAAAAATAATGTAGTAGGTATTCAAATAGAGCTCGTTTTCAATATGATAGTGGTACAAGGCCTCCTCCGAATGCTGTGTTGTTGTGGTATGGCCACCCGAGGTATCCAAATCCGTGGGATAGTCTCCGGTGGCATTACATTTTCTCCCATAAATAAAGAAACCATCGGCCAAAATACCGATCAATGTGTCATCATCCTCGGACCAAGCAGTAGGCTCCAGATGATAGTGGTATACCGAAGGGCCGATATGACCACCGGTATAATCCAAACTGGCCGCGGCACCGTCCAAGGGCCCGTTACCTTCCTGATCGTTAAAAATGGCCGCACCGCTTACGGCAATACCGATGGCACCTAAATTGGTAGAGGTACTACGTGCCGCCAACTCCGGATTCGCCGGTACCGTTAAGGTGGCCGAACCATCAAAATTGGGGATAATGCTTGGGGTAAGGGCTACACCTGGCTCCTCTTGGTACAGGGGATGTCCCTCTCCCCAATATACCGTACTATGGTTGGGAAAGCCCGTGGTTTCAATGACCACATTGGAACCGTCCAAATAGATATCGGTCTCATCTTCATCAAATTCGGCGAATGCCGCGCTTAAAGTTACTTCACTGGTAAAACCATTATCGTCCGTCAAGTCTATGCCTTCATCGTCCATAAGGGTATCGTTGTCCGAACTACAGGCGATAAAGACAATAAACAACAATACTGTACCTAATACAATGGGATTTCTTTTCATGATCTGTTTTTTTAGGGTTTACTCGCCTCGTGGCGGTCCGTTTCTTTCCGGTTTGGGGGCTTTCTCCAATTCCTCCCGGGAGAGGTAGCCGTCTTCATTGGCATCTATTTTGGCAAAATCCCTTTTTAAGGGCCCCTTTACCTCCTTTGCGGAAAGTTTCCCGTCCTCATCGGCATCCAAATCCTTGAATACTTGTGCTATTGTGGGCCGGGATCTATTTTGCCGCCTGCCATCCGTAGACTGGGCCGTTACGATATGGGAACTGAAAAGTCCCAAAGCGACCAGTACCGTTCCCAGTGTTACAGTTTTACGTTTCATATTGTATTTGTTTGTTTTTAGGTTTAGATGAGGAATCCCAAAAAAACTTGCGCTTGGGCTCATTATTTTTAAATCCCGTTACTTTGTAGACATACTAACGCACCCATTTGCATTTGGACGAAAGTCAATTTCTATCGGAATTAAAAGGGCAAAGGCAATCCGCCTATGCCCGGCTTTTGGACTTGTATCAAAAGAAGGTCTTTAATACCTGTCTCTCTTTTGTACCCAATGTGGAAGATGCCGAGGATATTGCCCAGGACGTATTTGTTGAGGTCTACAATTCCGTTGGAAAGTTTAGGGGGAATTCCACACTTTCTACATGGATCTATAGGATTTCGGTAAACAAAAGCTTGGAATTTATCCGGAGGAAAAACACCCAAAAAAGATTTGGCTTTATACAGTCGCTTACCGGAAATACGGTTCCTTTGGACAAATCGCGGTATTTTACAGAGTTCAACCATCCCGGGGTACAGTTGGAGGAAAAGGAAAAGAAGGAAATCCTGTTCCGGGCCATAGACCGATTGCCCGAAGCCCAAAGAATTGTGTTTACCTTGCACAATATAGACGGATTAAGCTATAAGGAGGTCAGTGCCATTTCCCAAAAAAGTATCTCCTCCGTGGAGTCCCTGTTGTTTCGGGCGAAAAGGAACCTAAGAAAAATTTTAACAACATATTATAAAAAAGAGGGTCGGTAACGCAAGTTTTGTTGCAAATCGGCATCTAAATCTAGGAAACCAATACCCATGAATGTGAAAAAGAATACTTCCCAACGAATTGATGAACTAATTGACTCGGCCTCGCGCATCGAGCCGGTCAATACACCTCCTTTCTTTAAGGAAAAGGTGCTCAACAGGCTTTCCCAAACTCGGGATTCCCAACCGCAGTTAGGCTGGCTCCCCTGGTTTGCACCCAAATATCAGATGGCGGCCTTCTTCCTTTTTGTCCTTTTGAACGCGCTCGTGCTCTATACGTATAGCGATTCCAACCGGGAAGAAGAAATCCAGACCTTTGCCGAGGCCTATGGCCTGTCATCGGCCCAGGACGAATCCCTATTAAATTGACCGTTATGAAGAAAAATCTACTCCTTAGCATTTTGTTGATTTTCTTGATGGTCATGAACGGTGTGTTGCTGTATATGACGGTAAAGGAACCAGACAGAAAACCCAGGCCGCCCCGGGATTTTATTTTCAAGGAATTAAATTTTACCGAAGAACAGCGGATGGAATTTCAGGAGGTCAATGCGGAACACCATCGTAAAATGCGGACCATTGATGAGCGTACCCGGGAATTGAAAGAATTGCTTTTTTCCAATTTGGGTTCCGATGATTTTTCAAATCAGGAGCTGGATTCCATAACCTCTACTCTTGGTAATTTGAGCCAAGAAAGGGAAAAGGAAATCTTTTCTTTTTTCAACAAACTGGAGCGTATGTGCGATACCGAACAAAAAAGAAAGCTCAAGCGTATCGTTCGCGGAGCGTTAAGACCTCATGGCCCTAAAGGTGGACCGCCTCCGCCGCATCGGTAAATAGAGCATATCCGGGTTTGGTGGGTTTGAGAAACTTCCTTAGGGCTTTTTACGGGAGCCATTGTTAGGCGCTGTTCTTATTCCTTGTAACGTGATTCATAATGGATTTTTTTAATTCCTGGTAATTGGTTTGTATGAGCCAATGTCCGGAATTCAATTCCAAAAATTCATATTCGTTTTTCATATATTGGTGATGTTCGCCAACCGAATAGGAACCGATTGCAATATCCTTGTTTCCCCAAATAAATAAAGTAGGAACATGTATATCGCCGAGTATTCTATTTTTGGCCGCAGTCTTTAAAAGTTTATAATTACTTCGGTAATAATTTAGCGTTGCGGTCAATTGTTTTGGGTTACTAAAGACTTTTAAATAATCTTCAATTTCGTCGGCAGTGCAATTTTCCCATAACTTTCTTACTATTTTAAAATCGTCTTTTCTAATTTGTTCTTCTGGAAGATTTGGGGTCTGAAAATTCTTTACATATCGGCTCAATTTAATTTGTTCCTCGTCCATAACCATTGCTTTTCCAAAAGCTTGGGGGTGAGGCACGGAAATTCCTGTCCAACTTAGGATTTTGTCTTGATGGTCATGGGCTAATTTCCAACCAATAAGTGCTCCCCAATCATGTCCCACAAGATGAAAATTGGGTTTATTGAAAAACTTAAAGACTCCTAAAACATCCTTGGCCAATTTATCCAGGCTATATTCTTCTATCGCCAATGGACAAGCCTCTTTGCTATACCCTCTTAGATTAGGTGCTACACAGTAAAATTCCTTTTCTGAAAGACTGGACATTAACCTTTTCCACATATATGAAGTTTCAGGCCAGCCATGTAAAAAGATCACGAGTTCATTCTCTGTATCACCATGGGTCCGACAGTCAAAAGTTAAACTACCAATCTTTATTTTTAGGGTCTCTTGCATGGTTTGGAATTGCACCTAACGGTCTCGTATAACCGTCAGTTGCGGTTATACATTGCTGTGGGTAGTTTTTCATTTTTCATATTCAGAGCTTTTCAATCAGTAATGCACCCAATATGAGTCTGTTTCCTCTCCATCATCAATCATTCTAATTTGGACGTCGAATAGTTCATTCAATATTTTTTCTTTGGTCGTGTTGTCAAATTCCTCAAATTCCAATTCCTCAATTTCATCAGAAATTTTGTCTCCGTTATGCCATTTTTCCGCCACGATTTTTTCAATCAGAATGTTTAATTCAAGCGAAGGAACTTCTTGTTCAGATTTATGCCAAATAAATTCCTGTCGTTCTTCTGGGTCATTCTCATCATAAATTGCAATTCCGCTTGTAGAGTCAACCGTTTCGTCAACCAATTCAATTCTTTTAACTCCGAATAATTTGAGATATGATTTTAAAAAATTCAGTCTTTTTGATTCTTGCATTTCGGTTTGGTCAAATTACTCACAACGTTCTCGGCTATGAGTAGTTGCAAGGCAAGTACTTATAGTCACTGTTAGCAGCTATTATTTATCCGGTCAATATTTTTTATATACGTTTAATATTAATATTTCTAAATGCGCCGAAACTCGATTTCCACCAATTTTTAACGTACTCGGATGTCCACAAGAATTTCTCAATTTTAAGCATTGTTCTAATTCGTTTTTAGTGTTTTTTCCAAAAACTGAAATCGATTCCAAAACCTGTAGAAAATCATATTCTTTCATTCTAGTTAAACCATCAATATTAGTTGCAGATTTCCATTTGGGAAACCTCCTTTTCGCTTCTGTATTGAAGTCAGCAAGTCGATTATTTACAATATACTCGTAAAGAACAGAGATAGCACCAATCCAAGAAAAGACAACTGCAGATTTCAGTAAATCATATTCAAGCGCATTAATTGCCTCGATTACAAATTCCTTGACATAAGTTGATTTAATCTTATCGGCTTCCTTTTTTAGATTCTCGTATTCGAAAACTTTAGGTCTTTTTGTTTGAAATTTTTTGTCAACTAAATAATTTTCTCCTTTGGTTGTTAAGCACCATCCATCTTTAACTTTAATGGCTAATCCATTTAAAGATTTTAAAACCATTGAAATATTCCACTTTTCAATTTCTCTCAGGCCATTTAAAACAGCTAATTTTTTTATTTCAGATACTCTTTTTGTTGATGAGCTATCATGAGCTAAAAGAACTAAAATTTTCTCTTTACGATTAAGTTCAGAGTTGCTTAATAAGTCCTGTAAAGATTTATGCATTCAAAGTTGATTTGAGTGATTTAAGAATAGTTGCCGAAATTGCGTAAGTACCAGTCTTTCTCTCAATTAATTTATGGCTTGTAACGAGTGTTTTGAGTAATGATGTTAAATTTCCACGATGTGACTTCTTATAGTAGTTAGAGGCTTTTTTCATCTCGTTTAGAATGTCTTGTCTTTGAAAAGTCTCTTTATTTTGAACAAGTGTCAAATGAGCTGCAGAGGCAATTATTAAGTCAGAACCAGACTTTACATCTAGTTTTGCTGAAATCGAATTTATTGACATTTGTAATTGACCATTACCTTTTTCAGCTTTTGTGTCACTAGAATTTTCTGCATTCTCATTAGTTGATTCGGATGCAGACTCTTCAGATTGTATTCCTTTTAAGGCAACCAATTTGTCTATTAATGATGGTAAGTCATTTTTTAAATAATCTTCGGTTCCCTCATACTCAATTTCTATTGAGCCAATTTTAATTCTAATATTATGATTCATATTGTTTGGTTTTTAATTGCTGCTAACGTTAGGTACATAACCCTTATGTCTTTTATATGTCGAACTAAGATAAGAAATCTTCTATGGTATCCAGAGAGGTTTCTCCTATATGTACATGAGTTTCAGTTCCCTTTGAGAAATTGTGGGCTATAGTGACTGAATGTATGGCATACCTGTATTGCTCTTTTTTTTATACATTACCGTAATGAAACCTATAGGGGATCGACCCAAGAATGGAGAACACGGGAACAACTCTTAACAAAGTTAGCGAGCCAAATAGGGCACAAGATTTCCCTTTCTTCACCTAACCTTATAAATACACCGCAATGACAGAACAACTCAATGAAATCACCCAAAAACACTGCGCAAACCCGCCCGCGAAATACGATGACCTTAGCGTCCTATTTCTAAACTGTACGCTCAACCGGACCCCGGTACTTTCCCATACCGAAGGCTTGATTCAAGTGGCCCAACGTATCTTTGAGGCCAATGGGGTAACCACAAAAGTAATACGCCCCGTAGACTATGTAATTCCGGCCGGATTGGGTCTGGATATGTCCCAGACCCCGGAATGGGATCGGGACGATTGGCCCCAGATTCAAAAGCAAATCGATGCCTGTGATATTTTGATCATTTGTACCTCCGTATGGCTGGGCGAAAAATCCTCGGTATGCAATCGTACCCTGGAACGTATGTACGGCTATACCCATCAGTTCAATGCAAAAGGGCAATACCGGGATTACGGAAAGGTGGGCGCCACCTTGATTACCGGAAATGAGGACGGGGTAAAGCACTGCGCCATGAATATTCTCTTCTCCCTTTCCCACATCGGGTATACCGTTCCACCCCAGGCGGATGCCGGCTGGATGGGCGAGGCCGGTCCCGGCCCCTCGTATCGGGATGAGGGTTCCGGTGGCCCCGAGAACGATTTTACGAACCGGAATACCACCTTCTTGGTTTGGAATTGCCTGCATCTGGCCCGAATGTTAAAGGACAACGGCGGTGTACCCGCCTATGGCAATCTCCCCGATGAATGGGATGCCGGCTGTAAGGCCGGATTCGATAGCCCGGAACATAAAAGATAGTGCAAAAACGCCTCGTGATTCCCCGGCCAAATCGTTATATTGGTTAACGGAAAAACAACTAAATTTTTAGCATAGTGGCAAAAGAGAATACGGTCTGGCACAAGGTATTGGACAGCAAAAACGATTTACCCGAAGGGCGCGTTAAAACGGTTACCGCGGCCCATAAAGGCATTTGCCTTACCCATTTTGAAGGGAAGTTTTCGGCATTGGACAACAAATGTCCGCATCAAGGAGGCCCCTTGGGCGAAGGATCCATCGAGAATGGCTTGTTGCGCTGCCCTTGGCATGGGTGGGATTTTCATCCATGTACCGGTTTGCCACCGGGAGGTTATGATGATGGGGTAGAAACCTTTGCCGTAAAGGAAGAGGAAGGTGCCATCTATGTAGGTCTGGAAGCGGAGGCGCCGCATGAGACTACAGTGTCCGACCTTATGGTAGAAACCATGATCAATTGGGGGGTAACTACCGTTTTTGGGATGGTGGGCCATTCCAATTTGGGTTTTGCCGATGCCATGAAGCGCCAGGAACAAAAAGGGAATCTCAATTTTTATGGTATCCGCCATGAAGGAGCAGGTGCCTTTGCCGCCTCGGCCTATGGCAAACTCACCGGAAAACCGGCCGCCTGTTTTTCCATTGCGGGCCCGGGAGCTACCAATATGTATACCGGTATGTGGGATGCCAAAGTAGACCGTGCCCCCTTATTGGCCTTGACCGGGCAAGTGGCCACACAGGTGGTCGGAACCGGAAATTTTCAGGAAGTGGACTTAGTACAGGCTTTTGGTAGTGTAGCCGAGTTCAACCATAGGGTACAAAGTGATAGCCGACATGGCGAACTGATGTCCTTGGCGGTTAAGCATGCTGTCCTAAAACGCGATGTTTCCCATTTGACCTTTCCCGATGAGGTACAGGAAAAGAAGGCAAACCCCAGAGCAAGGGCAAAGACCCCGGAGAAGCGGATGACCTCCCTGGAAATAGCCCCACCGGCATCGGCAGTGGACGAGGCCGTTGAGTTGATCAAAAAATCCAAACGCCCCGTAATCATTATGGGTCATGGAGCCCGGGCCCATAAAAAGCGCGTTGTACAATTTGCCGAACGTCTCAATGCGGCTGTAGTGACTACCTTTAAGGGAAAGGGACTGATACCCGATGACCATCCCTTGGGCGGCGGGGTATTGGGCCGGAGTGGAACACCCATCGCCTCCTGGTTTATGAACGAGTCCGATCTGTTGATCGTCTTCGGGGCCTCGTTTTCCAATCATACGGGGATTACCCCCAAAAAACCGATCATTCAAGTGGATTTTGACCCCTTGGCCTTAAGCAAGTTCCATAAGGTGGAAGTGGCCGTTTGGGGCGAGATATCCCGGACCTTGGAGATATTTGAAAAGGAACTTAAAGGAAAAATCAATAGCATGGATCAACGGGCCGAAATTGCCGAGCGCTGGAAGATTTGGAAGGCGGAGAAGGCAAAACGGCTTCAGGAGACCTCGGAGAAGGGGGTAAGCTCCATCGCCATTTTTGATGCGATGAACAAATTGACCCCGGAAAATGCGGTGATGTGTGTTGATGTTGGTAATAATGCCTACTCCTTTGGGCGGTATTTTGAATCCAAAAACCATGATTTTCTGATGTCCGGTTACTTGGGGTCCATAGGTTTTGCCCTACCGGCATCCATTGGTGCCTGGACGGCCGTTGGCGATTCACGACCGGTAGTTGCGGTGGCCGGTGATGGGGGGCTCTGCCAATATCTAGCAGAAATCACTACTTTGGTCAAGTATAGGATGCCGGTAAAGCTCATCGTTCTCAACAATCATGAGTTGGGCAAAATATCCAAGGAACAGCGTGAAGGCGAGTTTGATGTTTGGAAGACCTCCCTTTCCAACCCTAATTTTGCGGACTTTGCCTTGTCCTGTGGGGCATGGGGAAAGCGCATCACCGATCAAGTAAATTTGGAAAGCGCGATGCAAGAACTGTTCAACGCATCGGGTCCCGGACTCTTGGAAATTATCACCGATGTCGATTTGATATAGACCCTAAAAGTACCCACGGCCGTATCACCTTTTATAGGCCCTCAAGGCTTCCTGAAAAAATTGGACGGCACTTTCGGCGTCCATATCCGATACTGGGAGCAGTGCGCCCTTTAAATTCTTTGGATCCCATGCCCCATGGGTCAATGCCTTGAAATTGGAGACATCCAGGGCCTGATGGCCCAGATAACCACTGATGTAAAAATAGTGCTCATCGCATAGGGAATCGGGGATTGCTAAACCCAAACCAATGGATTTTCCCGACCCATCATCCAAATGGGTAAAGGCACCCGTATCAAAATGATGGGGCCAAATGCAAATATCCGATGGCAAGTTTTCCCGATCTAAAAAGGATTGTAAAACAACATGCCCCAGTTTTCGTAAACTCAGCAATTCCTGTAGCTGCGAAGGGTCTACAAGTTCAAATTTGAAATCCCCCAAGCCCGAGTAGGGCAGTTCATAATGTAATTCATAAACGTACCGTTGGGTCAAGGGACTTAAGGTGACCATGGCGTTGATCCAGGCGACTACCTCACTATGCGATTTTCCGTCCAACGGGAAGGAATGGGTCACATTGGATTCCCACTTTAGGCTAAAGTCGGAATAGTCGAAAACCAACTTTTGTCCAGAAGGATGTAAGGGCAGTGTTTCCAGAGTTTCGCTTTCGGGTACGAATCCGATGTTGGTATGGCTGTCATCTTCTTTTGGAGGTAAAAAACTTTTTCCGGCCATGGCCAGATATTGGGCGGCCAAATGGATCTGTTCCAGCATGGGATTATTCATGATCAACAGGGATTAGATTGTTCGAATGTGAAATCGATTCCTATCATCAGAAGGCGAAAGGAGCGATTTCCAGACTCTTGGTCGCTGAAAAATCTAAACGTTTACGTTTTGGGCCGTCTTTTTCAGTATGGAACCGATAATGATGGGTGCATGGATCCTGGAATTTTCTATAAACCATTTATGAGTCTCCATACCCCCGCAGATAACACCGGCAAGGTACAGTCCGTCTATATTGGTTTCCATGGTCTCGGGGTCGTAGCTGGGAAGCCGTTTTTCGTCATCGGACAGCTGAATCCCGAGCTTTTCCAGAAATTCAAAATTGGGCATATAGCCTGTAAGGGCCAGCACAAAATCGTTCTCAATACGAAGGGTGCCTTCCGGGGTATCCACGATTACGGCATCCTCCAAAATTTCCTTGGCATTGGAATTGAAATAGGCTTGTATACTGCCTTCCTTGATCCGGTTGATAACGTCCGGGCGTACCCAATACTTGACCCTTTGCCCGATTTCCGGCTCACGTACGACCATGGTCACATCGGCTCCCTTACGGTAGCATTCCAAGGCGGCATCCACAGCAGAATTGCTAGCACCGATGACGATAAGCTTCTGACTGGCGTAAAAATGGGGATCCTTATAATAGTGGGAGACTTTGGGCAGATTCTCACCGGGAATACCGATGAGATTGGGAATGTCATAAAATCCGGTCGCCACGATGATATTTTTGGAAGTATACCGTTCTTTTTCGGTGGTGACGTTAAATAGATCATCGCTCTTTTTTACATCGGTCACTTTTTCGAAAAGATGGATGTTCAATTGATTTGAGGTCACTATCCTCCGGTAGTATTCCAATGCTTCGTTCCGCTTGGGCTTGGCCTCCTTACTGATAAAGGGAATGTTGTCGATTTCCAGTAAATCCGAGGAGGAAAAAAACTGCATGTTTATGGGATAATTGAAAAGCGAATTAACGATAGGGCCTTTTTCGATAATAAGATAGGAAAGCCCATTTTTTTTGGCCTCCAGCCCACAAGCAATCCCAATGGGACCTCCGCCGACAATAATAATATCGTATACCTTCATTATCCTGCAATTTCTTTAAGCTCCCGTATGGTAGAGCTGGGATCTTCACTTTTAAATACAAAACTTCCTGCAACAAGTACATCTGCACCCGCGTCGGTCAAGGCCTTTGCATTTTCCGAGCTAACACCGCCATCAACTTCGATCAAGGTATGGGCCTCTCTGTCCCGAATCAATGTCTTTAGGTTCCGTATCTTGGCATAGGTACGCTCGATGAAGGATTGCCCACCAAATCCGGGGTTCACGCTCATGATCAATACCAGATCAATATCGTTTATCGTATCCTCCAGGACATTGATGTTCGTATGGGGATTCAAGGCCACTCCGGCCTGCATGCCCTCCGCTTTGATTTCTTGCAAGGTTCTGTGCAAATGCCTACAGGCCTCATAATGAACGGTAAGTACCGAGGCGCCCAAATCCGCAAAGGTCTTGATGTACCTGTTGGGATCTACAATCATCAAATGAACGTCCAGGGGCTTGGTTGCATATCCCGCTATGGCCTTTACTACGGGCATTCCATAGGAAATATTAGGTACAAAGACACCGTCCATGATATCAATATGGTGCCAATCCGCCATACTTTGGTTTACCAATTCCACATCGCGTTGTAGGTTGCCAAAATCGGCAGCCAGAAGGGAAGGGGCTATTTTGGTTTTATGCATGTCCATAAGCTAAAACAATATCCATGCAAAGGTAGAGAAATGTCAACGTTCTCGTATTAATTCATTGCCTTTCCCTTAAAAATCTCGTGATTCCCGTCCCCTCCGGATTTCAAATAGGCGAACAGATCCAAGACCTCCTGTTCATTCAACCGATTCAAAAGCCCAGGAGGCATCGGGGAGATGGGGGAGAGTTCCCGCTTTTCCACCTCATTTGTAGCCAATTCCACGGTATAGCTTTCATTGAACGGATTGGGCATTAAGGTAATGCTCGTATCATCCTCCGCCTTTATGCGTCCCGCAATTTTCTTCCCATCCTTCATATGGAAAAGGGTATTGGCATACTGGTCCGAGATTTCATCATGTGGACTGTAAATCGCGAAAAGCAAATCGTAGTCGCTAAACTTGGTATGGGCCTGTGTCAGATCCGGTCCGGCGGCGCCACCTTCACCCCGCATACGATGGCATAATACGCACATGGCCGCCTGGTAGGCGCGCTCCCCGTCCGCAAAGGTGCCACTATAATTTTGTAGACCGCCTCCCCAAAGGATATGGCTCATATCACGTCCTGAATACTCCCGTCCAGGCCCGATGGGTTGCGGTAAATCGGCCACTGCGGTCGAGGGGGAGTATACACCGGATATTTCCTGAAAATACTCCCTTTTGTCCTCGGGGACATTGGTCATGGCCTGTAGGCGTACATTTTCCATATAGGCTTTAAAGCTCATCCCGCCTTTGGCCCCCAGTACATCATAGAACCAGAGGAAGTATTTTTCGCGCAAATCGTTCGTCCAACCTTCGGTGGCATGGCTCAAAAGAAGACCGTAATAGATGGACTCGCTAGGGGGCATCTTGGCAATAACTTCTCGGATGAGTGGACCATATTGTTCACTACGCTGTGTAGCCTCCTCGGAAAGCAGTTCCACACCTTCGGTCACCGTTTTTTCCTTGGTATGCCTTTCCAAAAGCTTTACTATATTTTCGGTGGCCCCATCGGCTTTTAAATAGAGCAGCAGTTGGGCCAGTTCTCGGTTCACGGCATTGTTGGCATGCGGAAAATAGGAGTTCAATTTTCTGGCCGTTGCCCTTCTATGTCGTTCGTCGGGTTCGCCCATCCGGATAAATACCAGCGCATAACTTCGCAACAATGCGATTTGCTGCTGTTTCGTAAGTTGCTCCAATCTCAATTGAGCTAATTTGTCCAGAATACGCCCCTGAAGGTCTTTATCCCCTTGCCGAGCCAAGGCAATACCAGATTCCAGAATTTTGGCCGCGTCTTTTTCAGTAAAAAAGCGGTTTTGCCATTGATCTACCGGTCGGTGTTCCAAGACCATCCGGGAGGCATAGCGTATGAACCGGTCTTCATGCCCCAAATTGGCCCAAGCCAGGGGGATGGCCTCTTCGGATTCCTCGGTATGGTATTTCTCAATGTTTTGGCGCAGTTCCCGAAGGGCCTTTGCCTCCGGACTGGTTTCTGCTTCTGCGGTTCCCATATCTTCCCCGGTATAGCGTAAACGGTACAAATGGGAATTCAATCCACGGCCTCCGGTGGCAAAATACAAATGACCGTCGGAACCGGCTATCATATCGGTAAGCGGTAGGGGAGTACCGGATAGGAATTCCTCCCGAACCCCGGTATAGCTACTTCCTTTTGGCTTTAGGTCGATAAAATACACCGTACCAAAACTCCAATCCATCACAAGAAGTCCGTTTTTGTATCTAGAAGGAAAGTTGAGCTTGGCCCCGGAAAGAACAGCAGTTGGGGAACCTTGTTCCAAATTGTGTACCGCGGGCAGGTTATCCGGATAATATTCCGGCCACTTGCCGGAACCGGTCCGCCAACCATATTCACTGCCACTGGTCACATGGTTGATACGTGTTGGGCGGTACCAAGGCATCCCTATGTCCCATTCCATATCGGCGTCGTAAGTGAACAGTTCACCATCTTTGTTAAAGGCAATATCGAATGGATTTCGATAGCCTGCTGAAATGATTTCCCAGTCCGTACCTTCAGGATTAAATTTAGCGATCCAACCCCCTGGCGCCTTGATATCATTGGCATGGCCTCGGGCATCGAGATAGGGAGGGAATAGATTGTCCTCATCCCAATTTGCGGGAAGTCGGCTATTCTCCAAAAGGGATTCCGGAATTAAGGTATGGTTTCCGGCGATAAAATAGATTTCCTTTCCATCGGGACTGGGCACAAAACTATGTGGCCCATGTTCCCCTTGTCCTTCCAACTTCAACAACATCTCCAATTTATCCAATTCGCCATCGTTATCGGTATCCGTTAAACGGTATACTCCGCTACCGTTTTCCTCCTCGTCCGGAACCTCCTCGTCCCATCTCTTGTTTACCGATACGTATAGGCTGTTATGGGCCCATAACAGCCCATGGGCCTCCCCGATTTTGAGATTTACACTATCTACCTTTGAAGCGGAAATGACATCACCTTCCTTAGGGGCCTGGAAGAAATAGATTTTCCCTCTTTGGTCACAGGCGTATACCGTTTCGTTCGGGCCTTGGGCCAAGGCCACCCATGATCCCTGTCCATGGATGCTGGGCCTATAGAGGTCTTCGAGGACGAAATTATCAGGGAGGTTGAATTCAATTTCTTTTTCTGGGGTTACTGAAGTTTCTTGGGTACAGGAAAGCAAAAGGCAGCCCACAAAAAATAGGTAGGCCACGGTGATGTTTTTGGTCATTTTATAAAACTTTTATCGGGTTTTGCATAAAAATAGTGAATTGCCATGGGATTCCAAGCTGCATGGAAATGGTTATCTTTGGAATTCACCATTTCAAACAACTTTTTTAGATATGAATCGACGTAAATTTATGAACGGAGCCGCAATGTTGGGTGCGGGTTCCGTGATTACCGGATTTTCCCCATCAGATTTGGCAACCGCTCCAAAACCCAAAAAAATCAAGCATAATCCTATTGGGGTGTCCACCTATTCCTTTTGGCAGTTCAATGGCCCCAAGGAAAATGTACCTATGGAGCTTTGTATCGAAAAAGCGGCGGCCATGGGTTTTGATGGCATTGAATTGTTATTGGTACAAATGAACTCAGAGGATAATGGATATCTTCAAAAATTGAAGAAACAGGCCTTTCATGCCGGTTTGGATCTTATGGGTTTTTCCACCCACCAAGGCTATCTAAGTCCGGAAAAAAGATATCGGGAGCAAAATATTTCAAAAACCTTGCACCAAATAGAATTGGCCTATAAATTGGGCATCCCCACCATGCGATTGAATACGGGACGTTGGGGAACCTCAAAGTCCTTTGATGATTTAATGGCGAATAAGGGAATGGAGCCGACTTTGGAAGGATATACGGATGAAGATGGTTTTAAATGGGTCATCGACGCCATTGAGAAATGTATACCCACGGCCGAAAGATGTGGAGTGGTGCTGGGATTGGAGAACCACTGGGGCCTAGGACGTACCGCGGAAGGTGTAAAACGCATTGTAGATGCTATCGATAGCCCTTGGCTTCAGGTAACCTTGGATACCGGAAATTTTTTGGAGAATCGGGAAGCCCAGATGGAATTATTGGCACCCCAGACCTATTTGGTACAGGCCAAAACTTATTATGGCGGCGGGAAATGGTACAGCTTGGATATCGATTATCCCAAAATTGGGGAGATGATGCGTAGGCATAATTATAAAGGATATATTTCACTTGAATTTGAGGGCAACGAGTCCCCGGATACCGCTGTTCCCAAAGGCCTGGAGCTGTTACGTGAGTCCTTTTGGTACGAGTTGTAAGTCCCTTGGATTTCTCCTTTTTTTTGAGAGCTTATATAAATGAAAAAACTCCGGTAATCAGCCGGAGTTTATTCATCAATCAAAAAACGAACAGTCATGATAAACTGTTGTTAACCTTAAAATTACAATATATATGCCACAAATCCAATTTGTGGAATATTTAACATGCTATTTTATAAAATAATTAACCAAGATAGGTCTTTAGAATCTTGCTTCTGGAGGTATGTTTTAACCTCCGTATCGCTTTTTCCTTAATTTGGCGAACCCGCTCCCGGGTAAGATCAAAGGTTTCCCCGATTTCTTCCAAGGTCATTGAATGTTGTCCTGCCAGACCGAAATAAAGACGGATAACGTCAGCTTCCCTTGGGGTCAATGTTTCCAGGGCACGCTCAATTTCGGTACGCAAGGACTCATGCAACAAATCCTTGTCGGGATTGGGGGATTCCCCACTACGTAGTACATCATAAAGATTGGAATCCTCGCCATCGATTAAAGGGGCATCCATGGATACATGTCGCCCTGAATTTTTTAAGGACTGTTTTACGTCCTCCACGGTCATATCCAATTCCTTTGCAATTTCTTCTGCAGAAGGTACACGTTCATGCGCCTGCTCCAAAAAGGCGAAGGTCTTGTTGATCTTGTTGATGGAACCAATTTTGTTCAAAGGCAACCGAACAATACGGGATTGCTCTGCCAGTGCCTGTAGAATGGACTGTCTGATCCACCAAACGGCATAGGAGATAAATTTAAATCCCCGTGTTTCGTCAAAACGTTGGGCCGCTTTGATCAATCCTAAATTACCCTCATTGATAAGGTCAGGTAGGGTAAGGCCCTGATTTTGATATTGCTTGGCAACGGAAACCACGAATCGAAGGTTGGCCTTTGTGAGTTTTTCAAGAGCGATCTGGTCGCCTGCCTTGATGCGTTGGGCCAATTCCACTTCCTCATCCGCTGTGATAAGGTCTACTTTGCCAATTTCCTGCAAATACTTGTCCAAAGACGCGGTTTCCCTATTGGTAACCTGTTTTGTAATCTTTAGTTGTCTCATCTACAATTTTCCTTTCTAGTTAAGTTCATTACGCCTAAGCTGCATATACTTATACGTAAAAAAGATGGAAATGTTACAATTGGGTCAAAAAAACTTAATTTTTTGGTTAATAGATCGATTTTTTGATAAAAAAAGCCCTAACCAATGGCTAGGGCGTTTAGCAAGGCTTATGAATTATCTAATTCCGTCGTGGTTTTCTATCTCGGTTATCCCGACGCCGATCGTCCCTTCCGCGGTTACGGTCATTGTTTCTTGGAGGCCTTTCTACAAAACCCTCTGGTTTTGGAAGCAACGCTTTACGGGAGACCTTTTCTTTTTTGGTCCTCGGGTCGATACCCATGTATTTTACATCAAACACATCGCCCATGTTCACTACATCGGAAACATTTTCGGTACGTTTCCAATCCAATTCCGAAACATGAAGCAGTACTTCGTTGCCTGGGGCATCGTTGTATTCCACAACAGCACCAAAATCGAGCATTTTAATCACCTTAACTTCATAAACGCTACCGACTTCGGGCTTGAACATCAAGGCATCTATTTTCGCTAAAACGGTATCGATGCCATCTTGGTCGGTACCTAAAATTTCTACCATACCTTCTCCCGTCACCGGATCTTCATTGATGACAATTGTCGTCTTGGTCTCTTTCTGCAACTCCTGGATTACCTTTCCGCCAGGACCGATCAAGGCACCAATGAATTCGTTGGGTATAACTGTGGTAACCATTTTGGGTGCATGGGGCTTAACGTCCGGTCTTGGATCGGCGATGGTATCCACTAATTTCTCCAAAATATGCAAACGCCCATCCCTGGCCTGCTTTAGGGCCTTTACCAAGATTTCATAAGACAGGCCTTTTACTTTGATATCCATTTGACAGGCCGTAATACCATCTGCAGTCCCTGTCACCTTAAAGTCCATATCGCCCAAATGATCTTCATCTCCCAAAATATCGGAAAGTACTGCATATTTTCCGCTATCGGCATCGGAAATCAATCCCATGGCAATTCCTGAGACCGGTTTTTTAAATTGTACCCCAGCATCCATCAAAGCCATGGTTCCCGAACAGACAGTAGCCATGGAGGAGGAACCATTACTTTCCAATACCTCGGAAACCACACGAACGGTATAGGGACAATCCTCGGGGATCATACCCTTTAAAGCACGTTGGGCCAGGTTACCATGGCCTACTTCCCTACGGGAGGTGCCACGAATAGGTCGGGCCTCCCCGGTTGAAAATGGGGGAAAGTTGTAGTGCAGATAAAAGGTTTCCTCGCCTTCGTAGGACGGCATATCTATTTGGTTGGCCTCTCGGGAGGTTCCCAAAGTTACCGTTGCCAGGGCCTGGGTTTCGCCTCGAGTAAATATAGCTGAACCATGGGTGGAAGGCAAATAATCCACTTCGCACCAAATAGGTCGGATTTCATCGGTTTTTCTACCATCCAATCGTAAGCCCTCATTCAGGGTGAGGTCACGGACGGCTTCTTTCTCGGCCTTATAAAAATACTTGGAAATCAGGTCGCCGTTTTCCTCCAATTCCTCTTCGGTAAAATTGGCTTGTACTTCTTCCTTTAAAGCATCGAACGCGGCGCTGCGCTCCTGCTTGGCCGAACCTGCTTTAGCTACGGCATATACCTTATCATAGGTAAGGTCGTGTATTTTGCTTTCCAGTTCCTCATCTTCCTGTGCCCCCTCGTACTCCCGAACTTCCTTTTTACCAAAGGCCTCGGCCAATCGTAACTGGGCGGCACATTGTACCTTGATCGCCTCATGGGCAAATTTAATGGCCTCGGTCATGTCTTCCTCGGAGATTTCCTTCATTTCACCTTCCACCATCATTACGGAATCGGCGGAGGCCCCAATGACCATATCTATATCACTTTCTTCCAATTGTGCCCGGGTAGGATTAATGATAAACTCCCCGTTTATACGCCCCACACGACATTCGGAAATGGCACATTCAAAGGGGAAATCGGAAAGTTGAATGGCCGCGGATGCCGCCAATCCGGCCATGGCATCGGGCATAACGTTCTCGTCATGGGACATGAGTTGGATCATCACCTGGGTCTCCGAATGGTAATCCTTTGGAAAGAGCGGGCGTAGTACCCGGTCTACCAATCGCATGGTCAAAACCTCGCCGTCGCTGGGCCTGGCCTCTCTTTTAAAAAATCCACCGGGATAACGGCCAGAGGCCGCAAACTTTTCGCGATAATCTACCGTTAAGGGCAAAAAATCGACATCACTTGGTTTGTAATTGGAAACTACCGTACACAATAGCATACATTTTCCGGATTGGACAACAACGGATCCATGGGCCTGTTTTGCCAATTTTCCGGTTTCGATAGAGATTTCCCTACCGTCACCGAGGTCAATGACCTCTTTAAAAGTCTTTGGAATCATACATTTGATTTAATCCACCTGTGGCGGATTTGTTAAACAATGGTCTACCGTCTTACCGGACGGCCAGGGTTGTGTTGTTGTGTTGACCAATGAAAAACTGTGTGCAGCTTTTTTAACCCCGAAATCATCGAGGTCGTTTAAAAATGGCAATGGAAAAGGGGAGCATTGCTCCCCATATTTTTACTTCCTAATATTCAAATCTTTAATCAATTCACGATATTTTACAATATCCTTTTTCTTGAGATAGTCCAAAAGGCTCCTTCGCTTCCCTACCAAACGCACCAAAGATCTTTCGGTATTAAAGTCCTTGTGATTTTTTTTAAGGTGCTGGGTAAGGTGGTTGATACGATGTGTAAACAAAGCAATCTGCCCTTCCGTAGAGCCCGTGTTGGTGTCTTTTCCGCCGTATTTTTTAAAGATATCGGCCTTAATTTCCTTGGTTAAATACATTCCAATATTCTATTAAATGATTTTTATGTATTTGATTGATTTTCAATCAGTGCGCAAAGATAGAAATATTTTTAGATTACAGGACTGTTTTGGACTATCTCAGTAATTTTTTTTGAGCCTGGTTAAACCTTTCGTGACATTCTTTAGTCCTAGGAGGGTAATGTTAAAAAAATGTTAGTATGAAATGAGCCATTTTAAGTGTTGGTTTTAGATCAAATCTTTAATGGCGAATTGCATTTTACCTATTAAACCATTTAAAAATTAAAAAAATGAAAAGTCTCAAAAAAATGAACTTTACAGGGTTACTTCCGATGACCCTCGGGATGGCAACGATGCTGTTTTTTTCCTGTAACAAAGAGGAATCGCCGAGTATGGATGGCGAGCAAAGTCTGGATGTGGTGGCATTGACCGCCAGTGACGAAGCCGAACTTATTTCTGAAGAAGTCATTACCGTGGCGGAGGACGTATATGCCACGGATGAAATCAGTACGATTTCCAAAGCGTCTTATCGATCTGATTATCTTCCTGACTGTGTGACCATTACGACCGTGATCACGGATACCACCAGAGAAAAGACCATCGATTTTGGTTCGGGATGCGAATTACCCAATGGAAATGTCCTTAGCGGAATTATTTTGCTTTCCTATGAAAAGGATATGGAACTGGCCACAAAGACCATTACCCTTTCTTTGGTGGATTTTACGTTCAATGAAGTTGCCGTGGAAGGTGGTGCCACAATAGAAAGGGTACGTTCCAATGAAAATGGCAACCCGCAGGCGGATGCGACAGGGGCGTTCAGCGGCACATGGCCGGATGGGAGTACCTCCAATTTTACCGGTAACCGTACCCGGGAATGGATAGAAGGCTACGGCAGCGGATTCTGGGGCGATAATGTGTTTTTGATTACTGGGAAAAGAACCTATACGGGACCATTAGGCAATGTTTTTATCAAGGAAACCCTAACCCCCTTGCGAAGGGAGTGGTCCTGCCGTTTCATCGTCAGCGGGATTTTGGAAATTTCCCGGAACGACCTCACCGCCAGTCTCGATTTTGGGGACGGCGAATGTGATGCCAAAGGTGTTTTAACATATCCTGACGGCAGCACGGAGGAAATCTTCCTTCGACGTTTTAGAAATTGATAGACTTCTAATTGATTGGGTTGAAAAGTCCCGGCTAATTTGGTCGGGGCTTTTTATTTTCTGATGGGCTTGTTTTGGATCAAGTCTACGTAGAGGTTTATTTTCTTTTTCAAATCCCTCCTATGGACAATGAAATCCAAAAAACCATGTTCTTGTACAAACTCCGCGGTTTGGAATCCTGGAGGAAGTTCTTTGCCCGTTGCCTCCTTTACCACTCGGGGGCCGGCAAAGCCGATCAGGGCACCAGGTTCCGAGATATTGATATCCCCCAGCATGGCATAGGACGCCGTAGTACCCCCTGTAGTGGGATCGGTACACAGGGAAATATAGGGTATACCCGCTTCGGCCAATTGAGCCAATTTGGCCGATGTCTTCGCCAGTTGCATCAGGGATAGGGCAGCTTCCATCATCCTGGCTCCCCCTGATTTCGATATCATTACAAAGGGAATGTTGTTTTTGATGGCATGATCAATGGCCCTGGCGATCTTTTCCCCAACGACACTTCCCATAGAACCCCCTATAAAACTGAAATCCATACAGGCCACGACCAAATCCTTGCCCATAGACTTGCCTTCGGCGGTCCTTACGGCATCCTTTAGACCGGTTTTCTTTTGTGCCGCCTTTAACCGGTCGGAGTATTTTTTAGTGTCCTCAAACTTCAACGGATCTTTTGAGGAAAGTTTTGGATCCAGTTCGGTGAACTTGTTATCATCAAAAAGAATTTCAAAATATTCCTTGCTTCCTATCCTTACATGATAATCGTCTTCCGGGCTTACGTAAAAATTTTTGGCCAACTCCTCGGACTCCACAATTTTCCCTGTAGGCGATTTGTACCAAAGCCCCCTAGGTGTATCCTTCTTTTGCTCCGTAGCGGTTTGTATTCCCTTTTCCTTTCTTTTGAACCAAGCCGTCATATTTTCCATATTAGATAGAAGTTATTTGCGGAACTACGCTACAATGTGTTAACGTTATTAAGGTCTTCAAAGGCCTTCTTTAGGCGTTCAACAAAGGTCTTTTCACCTTCCCTAAGCCACACGCGGGGATCGTAAAACTTCTTATTGGGCTCGTCCGGGCCTTCCGGATTACCAATCTGGGATTGAAGATAGTCTTTTTTACCTTGAACGTAATCCCTTACCCCGGATAGGAACGCATATTGCAAATCTGTATCGATATTCATTTTTATGACGCCGTATCCAATTGCCTCACGGATTTCCGCTACGGTAGAGCCCGAACCTCCATGAAAGACAAAATCAATATGGTTGTGTTCCACGCCGTATTTTTCCGAAATGTATTCTTGGGAATTTTTTAGGATTTTTGGCGTAAGTTTTACATTTCCAGGCTTGTAGACCCCATGAACATTGCCAAAAGCCGCGGCAATGGTGAACCTGTGGCTTATTTTGGAAAGTTCTTCATAGGCATAGGCCACTTCCTCGGGTTGGGTGTATAGTTTGGAATCATCAACATCCGAATTATCAACACCATCTTCTTCACCTCCGGTAATGCCCAATTCTATCTCCAAGGTCATGTTCATTTTGCTCATTCGGGCTAGATATTCCTTGCAGATTTCAATATTTTCCTCGATAGGTTCCTCGGATAGGTCGATCATATGTGAACTGAAAAGGGATTTTCCGGTTTCCGCAAAATGTTTTTCGCTGGCATCCAAAAGGCCATCGATCCAAGGCAACAATTTTTTTGCGCAGTGATCCGTATGTAGAATAACAGTTGCCCCATAAGCCTCCGCCAATTGATGTATATGTTTGGCTCCGGCAACTCCTCCCAAGATGGCGGAACGTTGCCCGTCGTTGGATAAGCCTTTCCCCGCATTGAACTGGGCGCCTCCGTTCGAAAACTGAATGATTACGGGGGAATTTAAACTTGCTGCCGTTTCCAGTACGCTATTTATGGTGTTTGAACCAATGACATTTACTGCTGGTAGGGCAAATCCCTTCTCCTTGGCGTAATTGAATATTTCCTGGACTTCGTCACCGGTAGCTACTCCCGGTTTAATATTGTGGGCCATACTTTTGGTCTGTTTAGTTTAGTAATGAATGGGACAAAAGTAATAAAATAAACAAGGCCTAAAAAAGCAGTTTTGTAAAATAAATCAATCCGTCAGTATCGTTCTGGAAATTAAATGGCCACCGTTCGAAAATCCTTGAATTGAAAAAAACAGGCCATTTAACTCCTCATCTTTGGCTATTTTAAAGCTGACCTCTCCTTTCTTATTGGTCTTTAAATTGGGTTTCCAATCGACTTCCAATAAATTGAGAGGTCTTGACCGTTCAAAAACATACAAGGGAGTGTAGTACTCTTTGGCCATATCATAACCATCCTTTACAATGTGTTGGTCATAAAATGGAGCTGTGTTATATCTATACGAATCTTTGGTAAATACTTGAACAAACATATATGTGCCCCCTAACATGGGTGCGAATTTATTACCTATCATAACATTGGCGACATCTTTCATATTAATAAAAACTGAAGCTGGAAGTTCAGGGGGTTCGATCATTCTGCCATCTACAAACAAAAACGTTAATTTTTTGTCAGGCCCTTCCAAATAACTTATAACGCCTGGAGAAGTGACCAGCTGTATACCTTCCGTAATTCTTAGAAATGACATTAAATCCCGTTCCTTGAAATTTTCCGGGACCGGAGTATTAAAATATTGACCGATGTCGGGTACCATTGGCTTGTATTTCTGTATCAAAGCTCTTCTTTCGATCATACGTTGGCTCAGTTTTCTATCGGTAAGAGTTACTCCTTCCAACGCTATCGTTCCTGTCTCGTACGTCAGCGGTAGCTCATCCTGTGCTTCCACGTAGCCATGGTCCACTATGGCAAAGGAGCTTTTTTTAGGCACTCTTGGAAATGGAATGTTGTGTTCCGGTTTTTCCTCAAATCGCAGCGTATCAGGTTTTATGAATTTGCCAAGCCAGTTCAAATACGACACTTTGAGCGTATCGCCTTTATAGAGCACCAAGTTTTTAAAATCGAAGTTTCGATTCTTTTTTAGGTTTACTTTGTCAATGACCTGATAATTATCCGCAATTAGTGCCAATCTGTTGTGCAGTAATGGCCCATGAAGCTCCCCCCTCAGTTCAAAACCTTGTTCAAATTCAAATTTTGGGCGCGGGTTCAGTTCCTGTATCATCCTCTTTAAGGTATACTTTGACCACCCCTGTGTAAGTAGCAATAAGTCCACGTGTTCTTTTCTATTCTTGTTTGTAGGGTCGAAATAGTAAGCGGGATTTTCCACATGGCCCTTTAAATGGGAAGTCAACAGAAATGTACTTCGAAGGTTTTGTTTTTCGTCATAGGCCCTTGTATCATTCGTAAGAATGGAAACACTCAAATTTGCCTCGACTGGCTTATCCCTGCGCGATAGCCGGAGTTTGTAGGTTACGGAGTCATTTTCAACCCGTAATTTGGCCAAATCGGATACCACTTTTTTATGTTCTTTTTCCACAAAGAATTTGCGTTCGGCAATCGGCCTATCGTCTTCGAAAAGGGTCACGGTGTTTACCCCGTCCAAAAAAACATTCTTGTCCGTTTTTACCGTAGCCAGCGTGGAATCCAGCCTTGCTACCGAGACCAGCCCGTAGATTTGATGGTTTTGATGGAACAACAAGGTATAATTGGAATAGATTTGATCGTAAAAAGTTGTTTCGTTTGTTTTCAGGGCCACCTTCAAATAGGTATCATCGGAGTTGTCGGTATGTAAAACAACCCCCTTCTTTAAGGCTTTTGGAACATTGATTTTTAACAATGTATTGTTTATGGATATTTGGGCGGTGTATCGTTCCCCGGCCTTATACTGAAACTTGCAACGGGACATGCCCTGGTGCTGGTTTACGAAATGGGCCACTGGTTTTCCATCGCTACCCACTATTTTCCCTTTAAAATCAGCACTCATCCCATTGATCATGGCCTTAATGCCCATTATACTTTCGGTGGCTTCCAAAAGGTTCCCGCTTTCCGGAAACAGTTGTACATCATATTTGATTTCTCCAGTATCATCTTCCAGATCGGTATCTCCAAGTACGGTTATCTCTTGCAGATAGTGATACGCTTCCCCAAAATTCCGCATGTAGTTGGTATAGGCCTGTATATAGTATTTTCCGGAGCTTACGGCTGAATTGAGCTCAAATTCCCCTTGTCCGGTACCCTCATCGATGAATATATTCTTATTGTAAATCACCACTCCCGAGGCATCCAACAGGTTAACGTATAGTTTAGTGGTCCCTAATGAAGGGTAATTGATCGTATCGCCCACATAGGCCTTGAACCAAATCGTATCATCTGCGAAGTAGTCCGTTTTGTTGGTATGAATGTAGACTTTTTCCCTTAGGATAGGGTCTTGCTGCAATGGATAGACCTTATCCACAAAAGAGCTTTGCGTATAGGAAGAGAAACAGATAACTAAAAAGAATATCTGTGTGTAAAACTCAATTGTAGAATATTTTAAACCCAATTTGGCCTTAAATTTAGTACTATCACTAAGTTATTAAAAAGGATAGTTGATACCAATTTGAAGTACCGAATTGGCAAAATTGTAGTCCCTAAACCATCTTTTGGAAGGCTCTTCAGCCGGATTATACGTTTTAAAGCCCAAGTCCACACGAAATAGAAAATAGGTGAAATCATACCGAAGCCCAAATCCGGTTCCCAAGGCAATATCCCCCAAATCTTCAAAACCATCAAAAACGGCATCGGGATCTTCCTGATCATCAAAAACATTCCAAATATTCCCTGCATCGGCGAACAGGGCTCCTTTAATATCACCAACTATGGGAAACCGATACTCCAAATTGAACGCCAATTTAAAATTGGCCTCGTTAAAGTCGTTTATGGCATTCGTCTTACCAGGCCCCAGGGAATACGGGAACCAAGCGCGATTATCATTGGATCCCCCGGCAAAATAACTACGTACGAAGGGAATGTTGGTAGAGTTGCCATAAGGAACGGCAATTCCAATGAAGGTATGGAATGCCAATACTTTTGAGCGGGACAGGTCCCAGTACTTTACATAATCGATATCAGACTTGATATATTGGGAATAGGGAACACTAAAAACCAAAAGATCACCATCATCATTTTTGTTGAAAGGAATGAAATTGGCGAAGCCGGAAAGCAGATTGCCCGCACTTTCCAAGGTCCATCTAAATTGAAAAAAGTTATTATCGGTGAGTCCGTTCCTATTGTTTTTATGAAAGGTATAATTACTGGCAAAGATGAGGTTGTTCTCCGTTAGCCGTATTCTTCGTTCCTCAATGCTGTTTACCTCTTGCAACTGTTCGGCCGTGGAGGGCACCTCATTAGTCAATATGGCTTGGGTAAAACCTGTAGTCCCCTCGGGAATGATCAACCGGGGATCGGTAGAGCCTTCCGGTGTTTCGAAAAATTCGGTCAAGGCAGGGTCTCCTTCAAAATCATCGGCTACCTCGTCCAATCTATCATAGGAATTCCGATAAACGTTAAAAAAACGATTCGTGTTTACATTGCGAACAAATTGAATGTTTAAAAGTTCCACGGTATTTCTTCTAAAATCGGACGGACTCCAATTATAGCTTAAGATAGAGTTAAAGGTCTGCTTATCCAGACCAATATTCTGCTGAAAACTGGTTCCGAGGGATATTCGTGTTCTGGGCAGGGTATAGCTGGGGATGATTTTTTTCGTATTTAGAAAAGGAAACCAAATTCTGGGAAAATCCAAATTAAGATCCGCCCCAAATTCCAAGATGTTAAAGAAACGGCTGTCCAGTATGGTAGGATCGCTCGAGGAACCAACGTTCAGCCTTCCGGTTAGGCTTAAATTCTCTGCACCCTTAAAGAGGTTTCTAGCCTGCAAAGAGGGACTAAAGGCAAGGCCTACACGTTGAATATTGGAATGGGTAACATCAAAACCCATTCCCAGGGAATACTTGGGCCTTGGTGCCAAATAAATATTGGAGGTGAGTTTTGTCCGTGTGCTGTCTTCCTCAAATGTGATGGTCGGATACTTAAAAACATTGAGATTGTTTATTTGTCGGTAGGTACGGGTCCTGTCCAAATCCCTATAAATACTATCCTTTTCAAAAAAGATAGCATCTGCCAAAGTCTCCGGCTTAAAGCGTAGTTTGTTATGATAAAAGATGGTATAATTGCCATACCTGGTAAATCGTTGCTCACTATCACGCTCGCTATATAGATAGTCCGTATAGATATTGATCCTATCAAACCTATGGATTTTGTACTCGGAAGTCGTCAATGTGGTATCGCTTCTTCTTTTTAAATTGTCGATATTAAGCTCCACGTCCATTCCCCTATCTTGGCCCATCTTTGTAGTGTCTCGGATAATGTTATAGCTTATGGAACTTTCCTGAAAATCGTAAACACCGGAATTTCTAAAAATACTCGCCAGGCGCTCGCGCTCGGCGTTGAAATCCCCAAGGTCAAATTGTTTTCCCTCTTCAACGAAAGATTCATTCGCGGTTAGCGCGTATAGGGAGTCTATGGCACTGGAAGCAATGGAATGGGATATGGAATCTACCGTATAGGGTTCTCCCAAGAGAATCCTATAGTTGATTTTCGCTCTTTTTTTTCTGGAGGTACTATCAATTTCAAAGGTGGTATTGTTATTGAAATAGCCTTTACTTCCATAATAAATGCTGAGCCTTTCCAAACTTTTTCTTGTATTGGAGGTGTCAATGATTACCGGTGCCTCCCCAATTCTTTTCAACCAAACACTTAACCCTTTTACCAAAAAGGACTCCCCAAGACGCTCTACCTGTTTTTCGGATAAAAAATTGTCCAATCTATCTTTTCGCTTGGGTTTTCGGTAGAGCCAATCCTGATAGGAGGAATCCGGATTTTTTTTGGCAATATTGTACAGATTCAGTCGAAGAGGGTACCCCAAGATGCTGCTGTTGGGTTTCTGGATAATGAGACTTTCGATATCCTCATCGGTTACTTTTAGACTGTCTGCGTAAATGGTATTTTTTACAAGAAGAAGCTCATCTTCACCGACCCTCTTAAGGGTATTACAGGAAGTAATCGCGAAACCTATCAATAATAGGCTTATTTTAGCCCGGGTTCCGATAGTGCCCAAGTGCATCCTCATAGAAGCCAAAAATACATTATTTGCATGGTTGTTAAAAACCAAATAAAACTTATCAAAAGCCTGCATCAAAAAAAGTACCGAAACTTACATGGACTTTTTTTTGTTGAAGGAATCAAGACCGTAAGGGAACTCTTGGATTCCGGTTTGGAGGTCTATGGTATATATACCACGGATAATTCCGTTCTGGATGTGGGACAGGATTTCCAAGTCCTGATTTCGGAGTCGGAGCTCAAAAAAATGAGTTCCCTAAAGAATCCCAACACCTTACTCGGGGTATTTTACAAACCAAAAACCCAAGAAGTTGATTTTACGGATTGGATCCTTGCCCTGGACCATGTGTCCGACCCCGGAAATTTGGGAACCATTATCCGGCTTTGTGACTGGTTCGGGATACGCCATTTGGTATGCTCCCCGGACACCGTGGATTGCTATAATCCCAAAGTGCTTCAGGCGACCATGGGCTCCATTGCCAGGGTACATGTGGTCTATACGAACCTGCTGAAGTTTTTAAGGAAATCCAAAAAACAGATTTTCTGCACATCCATGGATGGACAAAGCGCTTATGGTACGAATTTGCGGGAATCCGGAATTTTGGTCATGGGCAATGAAACCCATGGGATTTCGCCAGAAGTTGAAGCAGTATGTCATAAAAAGATAGGTATTCCCCAATTTGGGAACCCTACTGCTGAAAGCCTAAATGTAGCAACCGCTACAGCCATTTTTTTGAACGAAATCCGTAGGGGTTAGCTATTTACCATCCGACAATCCTGGCTTTTCCCTATGGTTATTTGCCTCTAAAAAATCCTTTGAAAGGGGGTTCGACGAATGGGTTCTTGTTTCCCAAAGCAACTTTCGAGGGTTAACCTGACCAAAACTTGCTCCACCCTCCACATGAATCCATGGATGTGCCAACCAAGATGTTTTAATAATAGGTAAGAATCAAGGACGATTTATTTTGGAGAAAATCATAGGTGATTTTAGAGGGAAGATCCATTTCGTTGTAGGTATAGGAATATTCCGAATTGGAGAAGCCAATGCACGAAATAATATTATTTGTATTGAAAAAACCTAGATAATTATCTTCGCTTCCATCCGTAATAAATGGATAGTTGGATACCCTTTCGGTTTCCTCCAACATTTTAATGCTTAGGCCATTGGGCAATTTATAATCAAAAACGACAAAAGGGTTTTCCTTATCATCGTACGTAAAGGAATATTCCTCAAGAATGGATTCCTCGGATTGTCTAATGGACAGTTTGGTCACATTTCCGTTTTCATCATACTCGAATGTCTTAAACGCGTAATACCCTTCGTTTAGAAAGCTCTTTTTTTCAACGTTTTGGATTCTACGGTTTTCATCCAAATTGACTCTTACCTCAAAATCTTCCCCCACATGGATACGTATTCTTTCTTCTTCATAAGTATAGTCCGTGATGACTTCACGGGAGTTATATAGGGTACGTCTTTGCTTTAAGGTTCCATCGGAATTATAAAAATAACGCGTTACCCGATCTGGGATGTCCGATTTTGAATGGATTCTAGAAATTTGACTCAATTGATTGCCTGAATTGTATTCGTAAGTGGTTATATAATCGATTCCCCCTTCAAAAAACTCATTCCCCTCTATGTATTCCTGTACGGCTTTTAAACGGTTATTTTCATAAAACAGGCTGTCAACGCCGGTTTCATCGTCCCTTGAAATGGAACTGATTAATTGTACCTCATCCGGATCATTGGGAATTTCAGAACTTTCCTTGGAACAGGAAAACAGTAAAAGACCCAAGATTAGGGCTATCAAACGATATTTCATAAAATTGGGGTACATAGGGAACTTAATATTTAAATTATAAATGGGACGATTCCGGAATCCCGTTTTGATTTTTTTCGTGACATTCCATTTATATCACATCTTATTCGAAAGTAAAGTTTATAAAAAATCCTCTTGTGCGGAGTCCCTCTATGTTACCTGTCCATGGACTGTTGGGGTCATTGTCCGGAACCAATTCATCGCTAATGGCGAAAACCCCTCGAATTGAGGGTGTAAATTTGAAATATTCCAAATAAAAATCGATTCCGAAGCCCAGTTCATAATTGTATACCCACTTTTTCATCCGAAAGGTACCCGAACTATTGTCGTCCAAGGCAGTTTCATTACTGCCCAGGTTTAAGGAGGTAGAGGCACCCCCGATCAAAAAAGGCTTCCAATTCCCAAAACGCCGTGTACTTGCCTTGATTAAAAGTGGGAAATTGATATAGGTCGATTTTACTTCCCTTATCGCATCACGTTCCTCGGTAAATCCCGGAAAACCCAGGGTTCTTGCATTGTACAGGAGACCTGGCTCGAATCGAAGGTCCAAAAACTCATTGATCCGCATTTCGCCGATGAGCCCTACGTTAAAACCAATGGACTTACTGACTAGGATATCCGTATCCCCTGGATCATTTCTATAATTGAATTTGAAATCATATTGGTTAAACCCCAAGAAATATCCCCAATTCAGTAATGCCTTGTCCTCATTTTCCAGATTTAGGATGGGCTTTTCGTTAAATTGGGCGTTAGCAGGGATACCTAGAAAAAGTAGGCCAACACAAAACAAAAAGAGGTACTTCATATTCTTATTTTGTAGCAACATAAATAGAGGCGACACCAAATGTTTGGGGTTCGTTCGCTACATCTATAAACCCCGTTTTGCGTAAAATATTGTTGAAGTCCGCACCATGTGGAAAAACCGATGCGGATTTGGACAAATAGGAGTATGCGGATTTATCCTTGGAGAAGAGTTTGCCTATGGCGGGAAGCATATATTTGCAATAGAAATGGTACCCCTGTTTAAAAGGTGTTTTGCTAGGAACTGCGGTCTCCAGCACCACAAAAGTACCCGATGGTCTTAGAACACGATGGATTTCCATTAACCCTTTTTCCAAAGTCTCAAAATTGCGTACTCCGAAGGCTACCGTTACCGCATCGAATGAGTTATCGGGAAAGGGAAGATTTTCACTATCCCCAACGGTCATCTCAACGGTGTTCCCCAGACCTTTTGCATCTACCTTTTTTTGGCCTACCTCCAACATGCCTTGGGAAATGTCTAGACCTATAATTTTAGAGGCTCCCGTTTTCACCAAGCTAATTGCCAAATCACCGGTTCCCGTGGCAATATCCAGAATTTGGACAGGTTTTTTTTCCTGCAGGATCCGTACGACCCGTTTTCTCCATTTGATATCCAATCCAAAGGAAATGACCCTATTTAGACCATCATAGTTTTTGGAAATGGTATCGAACATTTGTGTTACCTGCTCCTTTTTTCCGGAACCGGAATCGGAATATGGCGTAATTTTTTTCTGCATTCCATGCAATTTTCGGCAAATATAGCGCATACGGTTCAGGTGACTCTATTTAGGACCCTCAATACAGGCAAATGAACTTATTTTGGGTACTTGGGGCTTTATTATGATCGGCAACACAATTAATTTGTGTAATTTTGCACCTCAGAATTGGCAAGTAAGTTGTACAGATGTATTGGCACTCAAAGTGTTATTTCTTTCGATCAGTAGATTTTAGGTTTTATTCTTGCCCATGACAACAATATCCGATTAAATGAAAATCATAATTGCAGGAGCTGGTGAAGTAGGCTTTCATTTAGCAAAACTTCTTTCGTACGAATCCCAGGACATTACCCTCATAGACACCCATAAGGAAAGCCTTGTCTATGCGGATAACCACTTGGATATACGCGTACTAAGGGGAGATGCCACTTCCATAACCGTTTTGCGGGACGCAAAAGTTGAAAATTCGGATTTGGTCATCGGGGTTACTTCCTCCGAGACCACCAATTTAACCCTTTGTATGTTGGCGAAGCAGTTGGGAAGTAAACGAACCATCGCCCGGATTTCCAATACCGAATTCGTAGACAATAGGGAAATCATCAGGTTTTCCGACTTGGGAATCGATGAGCTGATTTCTCCTGAAGAACTGGCAGCTGCTGAAATACAACTTTTGTTGAATAAATCCGCGTTTAATGACACCTATGAATTTGAAGATGGCAAGTTGATTATGATCGGGGTGTCCCTGAGCAAAACAGCGCCTTTTGTTGGAAAAATGGTAAAGGAGGCCGCTAAGATTTTCCCCGAACTTCATTTTATGCCCATAGCCCTACAGCGTCTAGGCACACAGTTTACCGTTATACCCAGGGGGGATACCGTTTTTAAGGAAGGGGACCAGGTCTATTTCATTACGGTCAAGGAGGGGGTGGACGAATTATATAAGCTTACGGGAAAGAAAAAAGCGGATATTAAAAATGTGATGATTTTAGGTGGAAGTAAAGTAGGTTTTAAAGCGGCCCGCGACCTTTGTGCCAAAAAATTCAATGTAAAGCTTATTGAAAAAAGTAAGGAAAAGGCCTTTGATTTGGCCGATGATCTACCCAATGCCCTGGTCATCAATGGGGATGGTCGCAATGTTGAGCTGTTGGAAGAGGAGAGTCTGGATTCCATGGATGCCTTTATTGCGGTTACGGGAAATTCCGAGACGAATATCATGTCTTGCCTGGTCGCCAAGTCCAAGCGCATAAAAAAGACCATCGCATTAGTGGAGAATATGGACTATTTTCAACTTTCCCACTCCATAGGCATTGATACGTTAATCAATAAAAAGCTCTTGGCTGCAAATAATATCTTCCGATATATTCGGAAGGGAGAGGTCGTAGCCTTGATGCGTCTCAATAACCTAAATGCGGAAATACTGGAATTTGTGGTAAAAGCGGATTCCAAGGTGACCGGAAGCGTTATACGCGAACTGGATTTTCCAAAATCGGCTACGATTGGGGGTGTCGTTAGGAACGGGGAAGGTATTATTGCCTTGGGGGGCTTTAAAATCCAGGAAGGCGACCGTGTTGTGGTATGTTGCCTACCCGATGTAATTCCCAGAATAGAAAGATTGTTCCTGTAATGACCCTTAACTCCAGAATTATATTCCACTTGATGGGACTGCTGTTGGTCTGCAACGGTGGATTTATGCTTTTGGCCGCTTTGGTAAGCGGTATTTATGATGATGGGGTTACCTTGGAAATTACCACGGCGGCCATTTCCACAATGTTCGGAGGGGTGTTTGCCATGTTTTACACCAGAGGACATAAAAAGGAGGTAAAACGTAAGGAAGGTTATATCATTGTTACTTTTGGATGGATCGTGATGTCCATCTCCGGAATGTTACCCTATATCTTTTCCGGGGCCATCCCCGGAGTAACCAATGCTTTCTTTGAGACCATATCCGGCTATACCACTACAGGCGCATCTATTTTGGAAGATATAGAGTCCTTGCCCAAGGGCATTCTTTTTTGGCGTAGCCTTACCCACTGGATCGGAGGAATGGGAATTATTGTTCTGGCCATAGCCATACTACCGCTTTTGGGAATCGGGGGAATGCAATTGTTCGCTGCCGAGGCCCCTGGCCCCAACGCCGATAAATTGCACCCTCGGATTACGGATACGGCAAAACGACTATGGTTGATTTATTTTGGGTATACCGCCGCAGAGACGCTTTTGTTAAAACTGGCCGGGATGTCCTTTTTCGATGCCATAAACCATGCCATGGCTACCTTGTCCACAGGCGGTTTTTCCACTAAGAATGCAAGTCTTGCCTACTGGAA
Organism: Ulvibacterium sp.; assembly: GCF_965228935.1. Lineage (GTDB taxonomy): Bacteria > Bacteroidota > Bacteroidia > Flavobacteriales > Flavobacteriaceae > Ulvibacterium. Next base: position 2,587,316 of record NZ_OZ245846.1, read on the forward strand.
CGATCAGCCTTTGATCCAATATATCGTAATTTTCTTTATGTTTCTGGCTGGCTCCAACTTTGTATTGAGCTATTTCGCCTTTAAGGGAAAAGTGCTAAGGGTAATTAAGGACGAGGAATTTAAGTTCTACGCGGCGTTCATTTTTGTCTTTATGATTATAGCCGCTTTGGTGGTGTATTTTAAGGCGAATGTTCCTATATCGGACTATCACCCCATGGTTTTTGGCGAAGGTGAAAGTGCGTTTCGGCATGCTTTGTTCCAGGTCATAGCCGTGGTTACCACTACGGGTTTTGTTTCTGCGGATTTTACGGCCTGGACGCCTTTTTTGACGATTTTCTTTTTTGGGTTGATGTTTTTGGGTGGATCGGCGGGTTCCACGGCGGGAGGAATTAAGGTAATGCGGCATCTGCTCATTATTAAAAACGGTTTGTTGGAATTTAAGCGGACCTTGCATATGAATGCCATAATCCCGGTACGCTACAATAATAAGACCGTCAGTGAGCATATTGTATACAACATCATAGCCTTTTTTGTACTTTACATGTTATTGTTCGTAATAGGAGCTTTGGTCTTGGGAGCCGTGGGATTGGATTTTGTCTCCGCCATTGGAGGGGCGGCCTCTTCCTTGGGTAATGTAGGACCGGCCTTGGGCAGTCTTAATCCGGTCAGTAATTTTAATAGCCTGCCCGATGCAGGTAAATGGTGGTGTGGTTTTTTAATGCTTGCCGGTCGATTGGAACTCTTCACCGTATTGATTTTATTGACTCCTTATTTTTGGAAGCGGATTTGAAATAAACTTCCCAGGCTTTTTTTGTGGTATGGCGTTTTACCAAAATTCTGTACCTTCATTTACAGGCGAAGATGCCGTTCGTTTGTGCATATTATGTATCCGAAGATTTATCTATATAAACGTATAAAGGATGCCAAGATTCTTATAGATCGGCACTTTTCCGACCCTATTAAACTTAATGATATTTCCGAAAGCGTGTATTTATCAAAGTATCACTTCTTAAGGCTGTTCAAAGAGGCCTATGGTACTACGCCCCACCAATATTTGAAACGCAAACGAATTGAAAAGGCCAAGGAGCTCCTTGGAAGAGGCTTACCGGTCAACGAGGTATGTATACAGGTAGGTTTTGAAAGTATACCCTCCTTTTCCAACCTTTTTAAACGGGAAACCTCGTTTACGCCCTCTGAATTCAGAAGGCATAATGGTAAATAGCAATTTTCGATACGTTTTTTCGCCCAACAGCGTGCATTTTTGTAAAAAACCATGAAATTGCTGTACAAAATCAACCTGATTTTACTCATCGTATTAAGTCTCGCCACCGGGGTATTCAAGATACTTCAACAAGAAGCGGACATTGAACTTTTTAAGGTATTGGGTATGACCGCCTCATTCACGGCCGGATTAGGTATAATGCAGGTAGTCGGGGGAGTATTGTTGGTTTTTACCCAAATCAGGAAATATGGGGCCTTACTTATGATGGCCACCTTTGTGCTTGCCACCACTGCCGTGTTTATGAACGGGATGATAGTTTTCGGAACAGTATCTTTGCTTTTCATCCTTATGGCTTGTTGGGTATATTTTGTAGAAAACAGGAAAAGTAAACAAAAACAATAGTTATGGCATATTATGTAATTACAAGGACAATCTTGGAAGATCACTCATCCAAGGATGCCGTTCTTGCCATGTCCAAGGAGTCCGCTAAGATTTTTAGGAAACAACCAGGATTGGTTGAAATGAAATCGTTGATAGCGGAGAACGAAACCCATTTATCCACCTATCTGGTGTGGGAGGATCAACAATCCCATTTATCTTGTATGGAAAGCAAGGACTTTGATGAGGTGACCGTACAATGGACTGCCTTTATGAAGGAAGGCAAGATTAAGTTTGAGTTGGAAACGTATCAGCTTGTTGAATAAGCCTCAAATCTTTGAATCCATTGTGGGACTAATGCTGGTTTGACCAACATATGGGTTAGGGAAGGGCATGATGGCCTTAAGTAAGGGCTCTGAATTATTTAGTCTAGCACCATGACCGTAGTATCCGGGTCTACCAAACTTTGAAAACGTTTCAGTACCTCCCGATTTTTGATTTCATAATGCATAGGGATTACTTTTTGAGGTTTGATCTGGTTTACGATACGGGCGGCCTCTTCCTCGTTCATAGTAAGATTGTCCCCTCCGATGGGTACCAGGGCAACCCCAATGTCCGTTAACCCTTTTATTTCAGGAATGTAGTCCGTGTCACCGGCATGGTATATTCTTAGGCCTCCCCCTAAGGTTAGGACAAAACCAATGTTTTCTTTTGATTTAGGATGAGCCTTTATCCATAGAAAAACCGATTTCGTATTGTAGGCCGCAGTGGCCGTTATATCAAGATCTTCAAATTTGAGGACATCTTTGGGCCTCATTATCCTTATATGACGGTTATACTCTTTTAGTTTTTTTGAAACTCCCTTGGAACAAATAATTTTTGTTTCCGATTGAATAACCTTTTCTATATCCTTAATGGAAAAGTGGTCAGGGTGGGAATGGGTAATCAATATATAGTCTGCTTTTTCGGTGGTTTCTATTCCAACCGGGTCAATATAAATAACCTTGTTCTTTGTTTTAAGTTGAAAACTGGAAGGGAAGAAATGGGATTTGTTTACCTTGATCGTTCCCCAGGTAGACAATACCGTATTTTCCCCGATATCGATTTGTTGGAGTGTTGGATTTCTTTTTTCGCTGATAGATACTTTAACCATGGTACAACTTTGAACGAGTATAATTATGGGCATAAACAGCATAAAGGAAACTCGTATGCTTATTTCCAATTTCATTTTAATTTAAAAACCAAAACTAAATCCAAGGATAATCATGTACCATGACCATAATCATTTTAGGAAAAAATAATAGTGTTGTAATATGTGAAGGGAAATGGGTATTCCCTAGCTTTTGACCCGATTTTGATTTCTCGCTTTCTATTAGGGTACAAAAAACCCCTCCTTGATTCAAGGAGGGGTTTCATCCAAACAGGATTTTATTTTAAACGACTGCCTTGATCCGTCCTACCGCTTCCCGAATCTCATCCTCAGAGGCGGCATAGGAAATACGGATACAATTGGGATTGCCAAAAGCTTGCCCAGTAACGGTGGCAACATTGGCATGCTCCAAGAGATACAGGGCAAAATCGGATGCATTTTCAATTAAGGTTCCATTAAGCGTCTTTCCAAAAAAGTTGGAAATGTCCGGGAAGACATAAAAGGCACCTTCGGGTACGTTGAGCTTAAAACCGTCAATTTCCCCAAGAAGCCCAAGAATCAGGTCGCGTCGTTCATGAAACTTATCGATCATAAACTGGATCTTACTCACCGGTGCCTCCAGGGCGGTAATCGTTGCCCTTTGGGCAATGGCATTGGCCCCACTGGTATTTTGTCCCTGAAATTTGGTACAGGCCTTGGCGATCCAATCCGCTGCACCGATATAACCTATACGCCATCCCGTCATGGCAAAGGCCTTGGAAACCCCATTTACGGTAATGGTACGATCGTACATCCCTTCAATGCCTGCAATGCTCACATGTCCCCCACGAAAATTGATATGCTCGTAAATTTCATCGGAGACCACATAAATATTGGGATGGTTCCGCAATACTTCGGCCAATCCTTCCAATTCTTCCAAACTATAGACCGAACCACTGGGGTTGCAGGGCGAACTAAACCACAACATCTTGGTCTTAGGCGTAATGGCCGCTTCCAATTGTGCCGCGGTCATTTTAAAGTCCGTTTCAATACTTGTAGGCACTTCAACGGGAACCCCTTCGGCCAATTTCACGATATCGCTATAGCTTACCCAATACGGTGCCGGCAGTATTACCTCGTCACCTTTGTTCAGCATACACATGGCCACATTGGCCAAGGACTGTTTGGCTCCGGTGGAAACCACAATTTGGTTTAACCCATATTCCAGATTGTTGTCCCGCTTGAACTTATTGGAGATGGCCTGTTTTAAATCGGCATACCCATCCACAGGAGAATAACTGCTATAGTTTTCGTCAATGGCATTCTTGGCCGCTTCCTTTATGAAGTCGGGGATGTTAAAATCCGGCTCGCCCAGGCTTAGGCCTATAATATCTTTTCCTTCATTTCGTAGTTCCCGAGCTTTTGCCGCCATAGCCAAGGTGGCCGAAGTAGACATGCTGTTGATTCTTTCGGATAAATGGTTGCTCATTTGCGATATGGATTTACTGGTATTGTAGGGCAGGCCTTTTGCCTAATTCCTTTAAATGTTTAAAGTGCGAAATTATAGCTTTTCTGGTAGTTTTGTACTCGTTGTAGGGTAAATTAAATTCCTTCGCCGTCTGTTTCACAATTTTGGAAATTTTTGTGTAATGTATATGGCTGATGTTGGGAAAAATATGATGCTCTACTTGGTGGTTCAATCCTCCTGTAAACCAGTTTACGATTTTGTTTTTTGTACCGAAATTCACTGTAGTGAAGAGTTGATGAATGGCCCAAGTGTTTTTCATGTTGCCACCTTCATCGGGGAGGGGAGTCTCCGCCTCGTCCACGATATGTGCCAATTGGAAGACCACGCTTAAAATTACTCCGGCCACATAATGCATGATGAAGAAGCCCAAAAGCACTTTCCACCAGGCAATATCAATAAAAACCAAGGGCAGGACGATCCATATGGTGATGTAGATGATTTTTGTAATGACCAGGGTGCTCCAATTGATGACCGGATTCGGCAACTTGCCGTAACTGAGCTTTCGCTTCATGTAGCGATACATCTGCTGAAAATCCGTGGTAATGGCCCAATTAAAGGTCAATAGTCCATATAAAAAGATAGAATAGAAATGCTGGAATTTATGATGCTTTCGCCATTCCGAATGCCTCGAAAACCGTAAAATGCGTCCGGCATCCATATCTTCGTCATGGTCTTGGATATTGGTATAGGTATGATGAAGCACATTATGCTGTACCTGCCAATTGTATACGTTCCCGGCAAGGATATAAATACTGCCCCCCATCAATTTATTGACCCACTTTTTTCTGGAATAGGAGCCATGATTGCCATCGTGCATAACATTCATTCCTACCCCTGCCATACCAACTCCCATGATAATGGTCAATAAAAGGTTGGCCCAATTGGGCAGGCCTAGGGTGAGGATCAAAAAGTAGGGGGTAAGGAAGAGGGCGAACATAATGACCGTTTTAAGGTGTAATTGCCAGTTACCGGTCTTCTTGATTTTGTTTTCCACGAAGTAATCATTGACCCGCTTATTTAATGTACGGAAAAATTGGGCGGAGTCTTTTCTTGAAAATCGAATGGTCTTTTGGTTCATGTATTGCAATCTTTTGATAAATATAACGTAATTCCAAACTTAAATGGTCTAACCCGCCAAATAAAAGGAATCCTAACAGCATGTAATATACTATTTTTGATGAAATGCAAATGTACATATGACCGCTGAAATAGTATTCAAATATTTTCCCAATTTATCCGAGACCCAACAACAACAGTTTTTGTTGTTGGAAGAGCTCTATAAGGATTGGAACTTAAAAATCAATGTAGTCTCTAGAAAGGATATCGATGAGTTGTACTTGAGACACGTACTCCATTCGTTGGGAATTGCCAAGGTTCAGAAATTTAAACCGGGAAGCACTATCCTGGATGTGGGTACGGGAGGTGGTTTTCCGGGAATTCCCTTGGCCATTCTTTTTCCCGAAGTTGATTTTACTTTAGTGGATTCGATCGGGAAAAAAATAAAGGTAGTCCGAGAAGTCGCGGAAGGTTTAGGATTAAAAAATGTTACCGTGGTAAATGAGCGTGTCGAGAATGTGGAGGAAACATTTGATTTCATCGTGAGCCGCGCAGTAGCGGCTATGCCCACTTTTGTACATTGGGTCAAGGGAAAAATAAAGAAAGAATCCAAACATGAAAGGCGAAATGGAATCTTATACCTTAAAGGGGGCGATCTTAAAGAAGAACTAAAGGGGTACAAAACCGTCCAGATTTTTGAATTGACCGATTATTTTGACGATGCATTTTTTGAAACCAAAAGGGTAGTGTATTTGCCTCAAAAACCTAAAAGTGATCTAAAACTGTAAATAGACAAAATCGAGATTTGCATACCTCACAACTTTCTATAAAAAGTACTGTCCTCGGCAAGCGAATATCCGGTAATTTGATTGGTCTCGCCCCTTTTGAAAAAGATAGGTTCCTGGTCAATATTTGAAAATACATCCTCGTATTCATGATAAATCGGATAAGCAATACCATTAATTGTAGCATAGAGGTCTCCTTTGGCTTTGTTGTATGTTACTTCTATTTGTGAACCGTTCTCGTATTCATAGGTGCCCTCAAAATGTTTTAAAAAAGATGGTGCAATCTTTTCGGAATAGGGGTTGTCATCGGATAAAATTAGGCCATCGCCCAATCGCCAATTATCATATTCCATATTGTAGGCAATGCGTTTTGCTGCCTTGAGTCCATGTAGTTTTGCCACCAAATGCAGGGCTCCGTCTATTCCTGCGGATATCCCTGCCGTAGTAATCACATTTCCATTGTCAACAAAACGGACATTCTTGTTTACATTGATTTTGGGGTAGGAGTCCTGTAGATCGTCCAATGCACTATGAAAGGTCGTTGCTGTTTTCCCATCCAGTATGCCCGCTTCCGCTAGAATAAAGGCCCCCGTGCATACGGAAAAATAGTATTCAATATGTTCTTGATTTTTGACCCATTCAATGACCTTTGGGTTTTTTACCGTTGGCGAGGTATTGCCTCCAAAAAAAGCCAAAATATCTGCCTTAGGGGCGTTATCGATGGTGTAATCCGGAAGAACGTTGAGAATACCCTGTGACTTTATGGGGCCTTTTTTCTCAGAGACCGTGAAGACTTCAAAACCTGCATAGGACAACACTTCCATTGGCCCTGCGAAGTCAAGGACCTCGACCCTGTCCTGTAGGTAAAAAGCAATGGTTTTCACATCTTCTTTTTTCATAAGTACCATATTGCAAAATGAACATCTTCCCGGGGCGTCATGTTCCACGGTATCACAACTTAAACCACAAGGCGGACAAACATATACACTTGATTCGGTTGAACCGCTCTGTCCATGGAAAAATAACGTCCCAAAAAACAGAGCGGTAAGAATAGCAAATCTGTTCATTTTTTGATTTTTTGATGATTTCAAAGCTACTATGCCTATACTATTCGGCAAAGGACAAGAATACGCAGCATTGGGACAATTATTTCCGAAGTTGGGAAGGAAGGGACTCGGTATGCTTTTTAAGTAAAGCCCGCAACTGATTGCTGCTTTGCAGACCGCAGGCCAATGAGACGGCGTTCACTTTTGTACCGCTGGAAAGCAATTGCAGGGCGCGTTCAATACGAAGTTTTGCCAAATAATCCCCTATGGTAATGCCTGTAGTCTTTTTGAATACCCGGGTCAAATTTCTTGGACTCATATGGGAGTTTTCGGCCAGTTCCTCGATCTTTAATTTTTTGTCCAAGTTTTGGGCCAACGTATCCTGTACTTGGTGAATACGATTGTCCATATGGTTTCTGTACTGTAGAAAAACACTCAGTTGCGGGTCGTTTTCCGTTCTTCTTAGATAAATAACTACTTCCTTGGCAATTTTGGTAGCAAAAACGGGACCGTATATTTCCTCCAAAAGAAACAATGCCAGATCAATACCCGATGAAACGCCGGCACTTGAATACAAATTGCCATCCTTTACGATTAATCGATCCGATAGCAATTTCGCTCGGGGGAAGCGAGTTTTGAAATCTCCAAAATACTTCCAGTGCGTGGTGCAGCTTTTCCCTTCAAAAAGCCCGGCAAAAGCCATGATGTAGGCTCCGGTACAAACGGAGCAGATTTTTGCCTTGTTTTGATTTTGCTCCCTTAACCAGCTAAAAAAAAGTTGGTTTTTTGGTTTAAAATCCTCGGCAAAGAATAAGTGGGATTCCAGACCGGGTATAAAAAGCAAATCATGGGGCCCCAAAGTAAAATTCCAAAAAGGTTCCAGCCTACTTAATGCTATCCCTGCACTGGATATTTCCTCGGTACCCGGATTTAGACTGAGGTAATGGGCCTTAAATTGGGCACCATATTCATTGGCCTCATAAAACAAGTGTATTGGTCCGGCGATATCCAGTAGTTGAACTTCCGGGGGGATTAAAAAGTAGGCATCATAGGTGTGGTTGTTCTGCAACTATCTATTTTATGAATGGAAAAACGGTGTGTTTCGACTTCAAAAATAGTGGTATTATTGGATAAAAGAGTAGAAGCAAGATCAAAAGCACTGAAAAAAAACAGGGCATATGGACTCTTGGATTATGGCAAAATTTTGAAGAGGATTTTTTAACAGGATAAGTGAAATGGCCTCACCGAAGTTCAGCAACAGGCTTACAGGCTTAACATCCGATAGTAGAAGTTTTTGTATTTTTTAGCGTAGCCTTTTATATAGGCCCAAATACTTTTAAAAATAGAATCGAATATAGTTCTCTTGATTGTATGGCTATTTTTTCTTGACAAATCGCTAGGCATCTAGTACATTATAAAATTAAATAGATTACTTTTATTTTACAATTAATTAATGTTATATTTACATATAAATTGTGCGGGATTAAGGTCAAAGAAGGGTATCGTGGGCAATTCCAAGGAGTAAAGCTGGCTAGGATTGGTTTTAGGGAATGTCAATAAAATCTTCCTATCCAATTACCGTTTACACGTTCTTTGCTTATACTAAAAAGATGATACTGGAAAGGCTGGGTGCGGATTGGCCGGAATTAGAGCTCGGGCTCGCAGACAAACAGGGCAGGTCTCCAAATTATAATCTGATTTTCCAAATCACGCAAAGCAAAGCGATTTTCTTCAGTACGGTCAATCCAATTTCCTTCGCAGTCAAGAATTGGAATACCCTTGTCAATCAATGGATTGCAATCCTGATATACAAATACAGTTTGCCCCTTATAATCAGCTTGGGTTATGTAGCAGTATTTGGTGTCTTCGGTGATGTTGGCTTCCCTGTTATCTATTTCTGTTTTAAGCCAGGACAACTCCTTTGCGGGATTGTCCACCCCACAGGCAGGTCTTATGATATCATTGTCATTGGAACAAGATAGAAGTGCAAATAGTGCAAAGAATACGGTTAAAGCTGTTTTCATGGAATATCATTCTTTAGTGAAGATACCCCACAAAAAAATGGTTGCGTAAAAAACCTCCAAGGGCATGGCCTTTGGAGGTTGAACAATGAATTCCTTTTTATGTTATTTGCTCCAAGGAGGGGTTACGTCATTGGATCGCGCATAGGCGATCAATTGCCCTTTGTGCTCCCCATTGTGCTCTAGGATGATCAAAAGACCGGAAAGTCGGCTGAATTTTCCAAAGCCAAAATCAACTTCCTCGCCAAGTTTGTCATTCTCTACCATGGTCATCTTTTCAAGAATAAACGCGTTCGATTTTTTCAAGGCCGCCAAAACATTTTCCTTCCCCTTGATTTTTTCAATATTCATCATGTCCACATCTTCGGGAGGGGCAAACCCCAGTTTGGAGGCCAAATAATAGTTGGCCCCGGCAATGTGTAAAAGGGATTCCCCCACGGAGCGAATGCCCTCGGCGGGTCGCCAATCATATTGTTCCTCGGAAAAGGCTTCGGCAAGCGACATAACCTGTCCCTGGTTATAGGTAAGCATTCCCTGGATAGTGCTTTGTACCATGGTGTCCTGTGCATAGGTTATGGCAGCCATCAGAAACGCGGCAAATACGGTGAATTTTTTCATTTTCCCAGTGTTTAAGTTGTTAAAAATTGTTCGCTAGATATAGTAGATAACTATATAGCTTACAAGGTATTAAAAACCAAGCACTATTCCCCGGAAAATTCGGAAATTCTATTTCGGACCATCTATCCCAAGAAGGGATATCTATAATCTTCCGAACTCACAAAGGTCTCCTTGATCAATCGCGGTGAAACCCAACGTAATAGATTCTGGGCGGAACCGGCCTTATCATTCGTACCGGATGCACGTGCCCCGCCAAAAGGCTGTTGGCCTACCACTGCTCCCGTTGGCTTGTCGTTGATGTAGAAGTTTCCCGCACAATTCTGAAGCGCTTTGGTGGCCTCATCGATGGCATATCGGTCCGTCGCCAAAACGGCTCCGGTCAATGCGTATTCCGAGGTGGAATCCACCAGTTCCAGTGTTTTGCTCCAGTCTTTGTCCTCATAGATATATACGGTAACCACCGGTCCGAATAACTCTGTTTCCATAGTTGTATAATGTGGATTTGTGGTTACAATAACCGTGGGTTCCACAAAGTAACCCTTGGATTTATCATATCCGCCTCCGGCAACAATTTCAGCGTCCTTGTCCTTTTTGGCCCCATCAATGTATTTGGCAAGCTTGTCAAAGGAACCCTCATGAATGACCGCAGTGATAAAGTTGGACATATCTTGTGGTGAGCCGGGAGGGTTAAAGGATTCAATATCCTTTTTTACCAAATCCAATACTTCCTTTGCCGTAGATTTTGGTAAATATACGCGCGAGGCGGCACTACATTTCTGTCCTTGGAATTCAAAGGCTCCTCGGCTTATGGCCGTGGCCACTTGCTTCGGTACGGCGGTAGGGTGTGCAATAATAAAGTCTTTTCCGCCTGTTTCACCTACGATTCTGGGATAGGTTTTGTAGGTATGTATATTGTTTCCGATTTTTTTCCACAGTTCCTTGAAGACATGGGTGGATCCGGTAAAATGGATACCTGCAAAATCAGGGCTTTCCAAAACGGTATCCGTTATCATTACGGGATCGCCGTAGACCATATTGATGATTCCATCCGGAAGCCCTGCTTCCTTAAAGACATCCATAATTACCTTTGCCGAAAATATTTGATGATCGCTAGGTTTCCATACCACCACATTTCCCATCATGGCGGCACTGGCAGGTAGGTTTCCCGCAATGGCCGTAAAGTTGAAAGGGGTAATGGCATACACAAAACCTTCCAAAGGGCGATATTCTACCCGGTTCCAGATACCTTCTGCCGAATCGGGTTGTTCTTCATAAATTCGGGACATATATTCCACATTAAACCGAAGGAAATCTATCAATTCACAGGCCGCATCTATTTCCGCTTGATGGATGGTCTTGGATTGGGCGATCATGGTAGCGGCGTTTATCTTTGCCCGATAGGGGCCGGCAATAAGTTCCGCAGCCTTTAAAAATATGGCAGCACGTTGTTCCCAGACCAGATTGGCCCATGCCGTCCTGGCCTCAAGACAATTTTTAATAGCCTTTTCCACGTGTGTTTTTTCGGCCAGATGATATTTACCGACTAGATGCCGATGGTTATGTGGCGGGGACATAGGTTTGGTGTTTCCGGTCCGTATTTCTTCGCTTCCTATATAAAGTGGGACCTCCGTTTTTCCCGTAATATAAGCTCGGTACTGTTGCAGTACTTCATCCCTTTCCGGAGTGCCGGGAGCGTAACTTTTTATTGGCTCGTTGAGAGCGGTCGGTACTTGAAAAAACCCCTTGCCCATAATGCTATTTTTTAGGTGTTAAAAATCGCAGCAAAGGTACTAAATGGGAATTCGATTAAAAACTAATAAAGACTTAAAAATACGTTTCAATTCAGCGCAAAGGGAGCATGGAATTTAAAGGTGGGAATGTATACCCTGAATTTCTCGACAGAACTAAAATTCACCATATTATAATGGCCTTTCATGGCCCCAATGGGTGAGGCCAATAAACAGCCCGAAGTATAGGTATGGGACTCTCCTGGCCTTATTACGGGCTTCTTGCCAATAACCCCTTCACCATCAAGGATTTCCAGATCGTTCAGGGAATCATAGATCCTCCAATGACGGGAGGTCAATTGAACGGAATCCTTGCTCTGGTTCTCTATGGTTATGGTATAGCCAAAAGCAAAATGCATCTTGTAGTTTTTGAAGAAAGTACCCTCAAAACTAGTGTGTACCGAAACTTTTATGCCCTTGGTTACTTGAGTAATCATAGTCCACTTAATATGTAAAAATGTTTCCCGCCAGGAGAAACACTGCACCGAACAACGCTAATGTAAAAAAAATCGCGTTCAGAAAAAGATATTTAACAATAGTTTTAAAAGTGCCTTGCTGATAGAATTTCCGCATTGCCCGCAACAGGTAGAGGGAAAAAATGGTGATAAAGATCCAGTTGCTCCCTACATTAAAGACGGAATCTATCAGATAACTAATAATGAGCAATATAAACAACAGCGAAGTATTGTGAAAGCTAAAGATTAGATGATCGGTATAAGTGTATTTTTTTCTGATGTATACCAACCAAATGAACAGCGTAAACAGGGGCAGAAAGAAAAAAACGGCAAAAGGCAATTTAGAAATCAAGGAACTGACGAAACTTCCCGGCCGTTGCGATGCCCTTACAAAACCTGCTGCAGCACCAAAGGACATCTTATTTTCAAAGGATTCGGGAATCTCGTATTTACGTATTGCATCCTGAAATGTATATACGGTATCCTTTCGAATCAACGTATTGAAAAATTCAGCCTTGGTATAAAAACGATCCCTAAAATCGAGATTGTTTAGGGACGTAAAATGGGCTTTGGGGTCTGCCAATATCAAGGAGTCCCTATAAATCACAATATGGTTCAATTGTTCCGAAATTTGGAGGGAATCCAAAACTTTTATGGCTTCCCTATCCTCCTCCCCAACATCGAGCCTTAGGCCGAACGGCCCTTGAAAATCAACCGGACTACCTTGCTTATCCACCCCATATTTGTCCCATTCCGAGAAATTTCCACTAAAATTTTGAATCAAGAAATAGACAATGGCCAAGCTTAATAAAAATCGGAACGGATTGGTGTAGGACATCCTTTTTCCATCTACATAGTCTCTTGTAATTCTACCGGGTCTAATTAGTAATGCCGATAGCGTTTTTACCAGTTTGGAATCATAGGAAACGATATTGGAAAAAAACTCGTCAAAAAAATCCTTGATCGTCAATTTTTTGGTACTGTTGGCCTGCGAACAATTAGGGCAATACTTATCACTGAGATCTAACGGATGTCCACAGTTTAAGCATTGGGTTCCTCGATATTTAAGTTGATACCTACCCTTGGAAGTAATGGTCGGCTTGTTCCCCATTGGTTTAGAATGAAGAATAAATATACGTTAATTGCTGATATTGCGCGAGTTCGCGGAACCTACCCCAATAATACTATCGTAGAGATCGCCAAAATCTCGATAGTATACCAAGATAAGATAGGTGTTTTCGGTGAAATGGAAATTGCCGCAAACGGTATTTAAATCGATTAGGTCGTCTTGCCGTTTTATGACATACTTATAATTGTAAAAACCCTGCTTAAACTTAATTTCGGCCTCCATCATTCCATTATCCTCGTTGTAGGTCATTTTGTTCTCATCCAACAGGGCGTAATTGTTGTATTTGCCGAAAACATATACTTCGTCCAGTTCCAAAATTGCCTCATAGGGAAGGCTAAAATGTACATTGGTATATTCCGCCTCACGGGAGTTCTCCGTACCCTGAAGGGTGCGAACCACAAAATCCCCATTGATGTCGGGGAAATAGGTGTAGGGTTCGGCAAACCGATAATCATCACTAAACAAGTAATGCTGATAAATATCCCCGATTTCTATTCTGGATATTTGCGCACTGGGCGCCCTTAGGTCACTGGTATCAAAATTGAGAAACTCGTTTCCACCAAAAAAACTGGTTTCCTGGTCGTACTTGTACACCAGTTCATTGCCTATTGTAAATTGTGGTCGAATATTGTACAAAGCGGTGGGCCAGTAATAATTTTGGATAATGGCTACTTTTACCTCCTTTTTCGGATTTATCAATTGAAAATTACCAGAATTGATATTGAACTGGACCACTTGTTTCTCGTTCAGGAAATTAAAGTCGCGGGAACGTTTTACGGTTCCTCCAACCTTTACCAAATCTTTATAGACCACAAACCTTCTGGAGAATTGAAGCTCATAACTACTGTTATAGATCTCTATAAGGTAGTTGCCGCTCACTTTTAAGCGCACATTTTCATTGGGTATGGTGAGGCGGTAATTGGAGTAGGGCTGTAAGGTGGTATAGCTGTTTTCGTAATCTATGATACGTTGGTTGTCCACCCCATTAAGGTATTGGGATTTCAATAGGTCGGACGGAGTCCAATCATAATCGCAATGGATGATTTTGTAGTAATAATCCTGCTCAATGGCAAGGATATCGTCAAATTCCAAATAAATGGGTTCGCCAATTTGAATCACGGGAAATTGATCTTCCGTAGGCCCCTTAAAAATAATGGACTTAATGTTTGAGGGCGGTTCCATCTCTTCCTGAACCTGGGCAAACAGGGAGGACATAAAAAAAAACAAGAAAATCTGTTTAAGATTTACATGCATTTAGAGGCTATTTTTTGGGCAAAGGTAAACAAAAAGCGTACCCTTAAAATTAACATCGGTGTAATGCCCAAATTTATAGGCAATTATTATGAAAACTTTCTTTTAAGTACTATTTTTGACCCTAATTTTGCTAATCTAAGCTCTACTATAACATGTCCAAAGACATTCGGATCAAGAAAGGCTTGAACATTAATCTTGTCGGTGCCGCAGAGCAAACTATTTCCAAAGCCGTTTTAAGCAATGTTTACGCAATAAACCTCAACGATTTTCACGGTATTACACCCAAGATGTTGGTCAAGGAGAAGGCCGAAATAAAGGCTGGAGAAGCACTCTTCTACAACAAAAACAGGGAGGATATGTTGTTTGTTTCCCCTGTTAGCGGGGAGCTCATTGAAATAGAAAGGGGTGCCCGTAGACGCATTTTGACCTTGAAGATACTGGCGGATAAGTCACAACAAAACTTGAAGCATGATATCCTTGATGTTTCCAGTGCCTCTTCACAGGAATTGAAGGCCTATCTTCTAAAAGGAGGATGTTGGCCCTTTATAAAGCAGCGCCCGTATGATATCGTTGCCGATCCCGATGCAGTTCCCAAGGCCATCTTTGTTTCGGGCTATACTACGGCCCCATTGGCGGCGGATTATGATTTTATATTGCAGGGCAAGGAAAAGGAACTGCAAGCGGCCATAACCGCCTTGGGCAAGATGACCCCGGGCAAAATACACGTTTCGGTAGGCAAATCCTCCCATTCGCCTTTGGCAGGACTGGACGGAATAGAATTACACAAAATTTCAGGGCCCCATCCGGCAGGTCTTGTAGGGACACAGATCAATAAAATAGATCCGATAAACAAAGGTGAGGTAGTTTGGACGGTTGCCCCCCAAGATCTTGTAATTATGGGCGAGTTGCTGTTGACGGGGATTTTTAATCCGGAACGCACGGTCGCCTTAGCGGGCTCATGCATCAAAAGTCCAAAATATTATAAAACCAAAATAGGTACGGAAATATCCACTTTTTTGTATGCCAGTGGCGTAAATTCCGATGATTTTAGGGTCATTAACGGAGATGTACTCACCGGTACCAAAACCAAGCCCGATGGATATCTCGGTTTTTACAATACTACGGTAACGGCCATTCCTGAAGGTGATGACTATGAACTTTTTGGCTGGAACAAACCCATCTTCAACAAAATATCGGCCACCAGGGCCCTGACATTCTCATGGATGCAACCCAACAAAAAGTATGACCTTAACACAAATACCAATGGAGAGCATAGGGCATTTGTAGTAACCGGGATGTATGAAAAGGTGTTTCCCATGGATATCTACCCGCTTCAATTGTTAAAGGCCTGTATGGTAAAGGATTTGGACGAAATGGAGCAATTAGGATTGTATGAAGTGGCTCCGGAGGATTTTTCCTTGACCGAATTTGTTTGTATATCAAAACAGCCCCATCAGCAAATTATTCGTGAAGGATTGGATCTTTTACATAAAGAAATAGG
Source organism: Ulvibacterium sp. (assembly GCF_965228935.1). Taxonomy (GTDB): domain Bacteria; phylum Bacteroidota; class Bacteroidia; order Flavobacteriales; family Flavobacteriaceae; genus Ulvibacterium. The sequence continues at coordinate 2,603,225 of NZ_OZ245846.1, forward strand.
ATAAAAAATGAGTGATAAAAGGTTAACTCTTAAAAAAAGGCTACATATTCTAAAGCATAGGTTCAGGGGCAAGAAAATGGCCCCGGCCTTCAATGCCTTTCATACTTTTTTGTTTTCACCCGACGAGACAACACATTCCGGATCTCATGTCCGAGCGGCTGACGACCTAAAGCGTACCATGAACACGGTTATCATGGCCCTGGTTCCCGTATTGCTCTTTTCCATGTTCAATACAGGATATCAGCACTATGCGGCCATTGATGCAGCCAATGGCGTTGCCCGGGAGTTGTCCCTTTGGGGGAACTTTTTTACTTGGGAAAACCTGTGGATAGGAATAATCAAGGTATTGCCTTTGGTCATAGTTTCCTATGGTGTGGGGCTCGCGATAGAATTTGTCTTTGCCGTTATAAAAGGACATGAAGTAGAGGAAGGTTACTTGGTGACCGGAATGTTGGTTCCCTTGATCGTTCCCGTGGATACGCCTTTATGGATGCTGGCCGTAGCCGTTGCTTTTGGAGTAATAATCGGTAAGGAGGTGTTTGGCGGTACCGGCATGAATATTCTCAATCCCGCCCTTACCATAAGGGCCTTCTTGTTTTTTGCCTATCCTACCTGGATGAGTGGTGACAAGGTCTGGGTACACGGAGCCGTGGAGCGTGCTGGGGGACCGGATGCCATTTCTGGTGAGACTATTTTGGGTTTTCTGGCACAGAATAAGGGTGCCGAAATGTCCGCCACATATGATACGTGGGATATGTTTTGGGGATTTATCCCAGGTTCCGTAGGCGAGACCTCTGCATTTCTGATATTGTTGGGAGGCTTGTTCCTTATTTTCAGTAAAATAGCAAGCTGGCGTATCATGGTCAGTGCTGTCATCGGTTCCTTGGTCATGGGATTGATCTTTAATGGAGTTGTAGATGCCGGATGGATTACGGAGACCAGCAATTTTTACGGACTTATGAGCTTCGAGTTCTGGAAACACCTCATAGTAGGCGGATTGGCCTTCGGTATTGTATATATGGCCACAGATCCCGTTACGGGGTCCCAGACCAACCGTGGGAAATGGATTTATGGATTCTTAATTGGATTCCTTTCGGTAATGATACGGGTTTTCAATCCCGCCTATCCCGAAGGCGTCTTCCTGGCCATATTGTTGATGAACGTTTTTGCTCCCACCATTGATCATTATGTGGTACGTGGCAATGTAGCACGGCGAATGAAACGGTTGAAGAACGCTACTATTTTTCCAAAGGATTCAGACAGTAAAGAAAAGGAACTAGAAGTAGAAACAATATAGCTATGGCGATCAATACGGAAAAAAACAGTTATACGGTTCTTTTCGCATCCCTAATGGTTGTGGTGGTAGGTTCTGTTCTGGCCTTTTTAGCCTCTGCCCTGAGTTCTCGTATCAAAGAGAATGAACGCTTCGAAAAACAGCAGAACATTTTGTATGCCATGGGCGTCAATGAAAATGAAGGGGAAGGCAGTGTAAGTTTTGTTCCAACGGATAGGGTGGAAGAGGAGTTTGCGAACTACATTAAAGAACAATTGATTATTGAGGGCGATCAGATTACCCAAGATGACGAGGCTTATTTAATCGACTTAAAAAAACAATTGGCCGCCGCCAAAAATGGGGAAACGCCAAAATTGCCCCTGTTTATCGGGGAGAAGGAAGGAGAAAAATACTATATCATTCCCATGTACGGCAAAGGACTTTGGGATGCCATCTGGGGATTCATCGCCATGGATAACGAGATGGTAGTGCAAGGTGTTTATTTTGACCATAAAGCGGAGACGCCAGGGCTAGGGGCCAATATTAAACAACGCTATTTTATGGACGATTTTACCGGAGAATCCATATTGGATGGCACTAGATACAAGGGTATTGCCGTTGTAAAGGGCAACAATGATCCCGCTAACAGAACAAAAGACGACAATGAGGTGGATGCGCTTGCAGGGGCTACGATAACCGGTAACGGCGTTTCCGCCATGATCAGCAAAAGCATCAATCTTTACAAAGATTATTTGGAAACCGTTAGAGAAAAATAATTATGGCTATACTATCAAAAAAAGATGCGAATCTTATTATGGATCCCCTGGCGGACAATAATCCGATTACCATTCAAGTGCTCGGTATTTGTTCGGCCCTTGCAATTACGGCCGAGTTGAAAGCCTCCTTGGTAATGGCCATTTCGGTAATTTTCGTTATGGGCTTGGGCAATGTGATTATTTCGTTGATGAGAAACCTGATTCCCTCAAAAATACGGATTATAGTACAGCTCGTGGTCGTTGCATCATTGGTAATTGTTGTTGATCAGTTACTTCAGGCTTTTCAATATGAATTGAGCAAGACCTTGGGGGTTTTTATCGGGTTGATCATTACTAACTGTATCATCATGGGGCGTTTTGAGGCCTTTGCATTGGGAAATGGTGTTTGGCGATCGTTCTTGGACGGTATTGGCAATGCCATGGGTTATGGGGTAATCTTGATAATCGTCGGATTCTTCAGGGAGCTTTTAGGTTCGGGAACGCTTTTCGGATTTCCCGTATTGGGAAACCCTATTGAAAAAACCGGACTTTACGCTACAGGATACGAGAACAATGGATTTATGATCATTCCGCCCGCGGCACTGATCGTGGTGGGAATCATCATCTGGGTGCAACGTTCGCGAAACAAGGCGCTGATAGAAGATAACTAAAAGATAGTACAAGAAATTATGTTGGAACATATAGAATTATTCTTTAAATCGATTTTCATAGATAACATGGTATTTGCCGTGTTCCTGGGAATGTGCTCATATCTTGCCGTTTCCAAAAAAGTGGCCACTGCCGTAGGGCTTGGCGCGGCGGTAATATTTGTCCTGGCCGTAACCGTTCCGCTGAACTGGTTGTTGGATCAGTATCTTTTGCAAGAAGGTGCCTTGGTTTGGTTGGGGCCGGAGTACGCGGATTATAACTTGAGTTTTCTATCCTTTATCCTGTTCATTGCCACGATTGCCACTATGGTGCAGTTGGTGGAAATCGTGGTGGAAAAATTTTCACCGGCACTCTATAATTCCCTAGGCATTTTTCTGCCCTTGATTGCCGTAAACTGTGCTATTTTGGGAGGATCTCTTTTTATGCAGGCCAGGGAAATTGCGACTTTTGGACTGGCGGTAAACTATGGTATAAGTTCGGGTATCGGTTGGTTCCTGGCTATTTTGGCCATTGCCGCCATTCGGGAGAAAATTCGGTACTCCAATGTTCCTCCTCCGTTGCGTGGATTGGGCATTACATTTATAATTACCGGATTGATGGGAATCGGTTTCCAGAGTTTTGGAGGGATGTTGACAGGAGGTGATGAGGCGGCCGCTCCGGTAGAGGAGACCACAGCGCAAAAAATTGAGAACGAAGAAAAAGAAACCCAAAAGGAAATCGATGAGAAGGAGATTTCCTATAACGATGCCGTAAAAGAATACAAATGATTTTAGCTACAAGTATAGGAGGCACCATATTAATTACCGTAGTTGCATTTTTGATCCTGTTGCTCTTGTTGGTGGCCTTGCTATTGTTTACCAAGGAAAAATTATCCCCCTCTGGTCCGGTGACCATTACAATAAATGGCGAAAAGCAGATAGAAGTTGCCTCTGGTAGTTCCTTGTTGTCCACATTGGGTAATCAAAAAGTGTTTTTACCGTCTGCCTGTGGGGGTGGGGGAACCTGTATTCAATGTGAATGCCACGTACTTTCCGGGGGAGGGGAGGCCCTACCCACCGAAACGCCACATTTTTCCAAACGGGAATTGAACGAGGGAGCTCGCTTGGCCTGTCAGGTGAAGGTTAAGCAGGATATGGAAATCACGATTCCTGAAGAGGTCTTCGGTATCAAAAAGTGGGACGCTACGGTGGTTCGAAACTACAATGTGGCATCCTTTATCAAGGAGTTTGTTGTGGAAATTCCGGAAGATATGAACTATAAAGCGGGAGGGTATATACAAATAGAAATTCCACCATGTGAAATAAAATATTCCGATATAGACATTACCGCCCATCCCGAAGAGCATGAAACACCAGATAAATTCCAGACGGAGTGGGATAAGTTCAACCTTTGGCCCTTGGTAATGAAAAATACCGAAACGGTGGAAAGGGCATACTCCATGGCGTCTTACCCTGCTGAAGGGCGGGAAATCATGTTGAACGTTCGTATCGCGACCCCACCATGGGATCGTTCCAAAAATGGATGGATGGATGTAAATCCCGGTATTGCCTCTTCTTATATTTTTGCTCAAAAGCCTGGTGATAAAGTAGTTATTTCAGGGCCTTATGGCGAATTCTTTATTAATGAGTCGGAATCCGAGATGCTATATGTAGGGGGAGGAGCCGGAATGGCACCGATGCGCTCCCATTTGTATCATTTGTTCAAGACCATGAAAACAGGTAGAAAGGTTACCTTCTGGTACGGTGGGCGATCCAAAAGGGAATTGTTCTATTTAGAACATTTTAGGGAGTTGGAACGGGAATTCCCCAACTTCAAGTTTTATATGGCACTTTCGGAACCTTTGGAAGAGGATAATTGGAAAGTAAAGGAAAGTTTGGATGGCCCGGGGGATGGTTTTGTAGGTTTTATCCACAATTGTGTGATAGACAATTATTTAAATGATCATGAGGCTCCCGAGGATATAGAACTTTATTTTTGCGGACCTCCGTTGATGAACAAAGCCGTTCAGAAAATGGGCGAGGATTTCGGTATTCCCGATGAGCATATCCGCTTTGACGACTTTGGTGGGTAACGGAGATATAAAAGTATTCTTTTGGCCTGATCTGTTTATACCGGTCAGGCTTTTTTGATGTAATTTTTAGCTATGGGCAAACCATTGACCGAACAAGAACTGCACAATCTGGCCATGAATATCGTGGGCAGGCAACTGGAATCGGATGGTTATGAATTCATGGGGGTGAACAGCAAGCCCAAGAAAAACCCGCAGTTTGTATGTCTTAAGGAAAAACAATTGCACTTTATCGTTGTCCGAAATGTGGATTATCCCAATGACCCCAAGGACTATGATACAAAGCTGATGCAAAAGGTAAGGACACATGCCGAGAAATTTGAGGCGCGTACCTATTATGCCGGTGTAGGGCTTTCCAATGCGAGCGATCAAAAAATGCCGGTTTTTTTGAATGAAGCCTATATAGTGGATTATGACGGACTTATTGAAATTCGCGATGAATAGGCTCGGTTTTATCTTTATATCCACCATTTTTATGCTTTCCTGTTCCCCGGACAGCTCTAAATTGGTACGTAATGGAAACGCCGGAGGTGCTTTGGGGACTTCCTATAGCATCATTTATTTGTCCGATGAGGAACAGGATTTTCAAAAAGAAATCGACTCTGTATTCGCAGTAATCAACAAATCCTTGTCCACGTATCTTCCGGATTCGGATATATCCAAGATCAATCGGGGAGATACTACCATAGTGGTGGATAAAATGTTCAGGGAAGTATTTGAACTTTCCAAAAAAGTAAACCGCAATACGGATGGTTATTTCGATCCTACTGTGGGAGTTTTGGTCAATGCCTGGGGCTTTGGCCCGAGCCCGTCCATCAAAATGGATAGCACTGCCGTGGATAGTCTTTTGAACTTCGTAGGATTTGAAAAGGTAGACTTGACCAAATCCAATCGAATTAAAAAGGCAAATTCCAATATCTATTTGGATTTCAACGCCATTGCCAAGGGATATGCCATTGATCGGTTGGCTGCTTTTTTGGACGAAAAGGAGATTTCCGACTACCTTATCGAAGTGGGTGGGGAGCTTGTAGGCAAAGGAGAAAACCGGATAAAGGGGAAACCATGGGTAGTGGGTATCGACGATCCCCAAATTGAAGAAGGAAGGCGCCTTAAAATTTTGATGCAATTAAAGGATAGGGCATTGGCCTCCTCGGGAAACTACCGGAAGTTTCGGGTAGATTCCATTACAGGGAAAAAATACGTCCATACGATAGACCCTAAATCCGGATTCACTAAGAACGGAAGCACCTTGGGAACTACGGTTTTGGCAAATACCTGTGGAGAAGCAGATGCCTATGCGACCGCCTTTATGGCTATGGATCTTCAGGACGCACTTGCTTTATTGGCGGCACAGCAGGAACTTGATGCCTATATCGTTTACCTGGATGAAGCGGGGGAAGCCCAGGAATTTATGACCGAGGGCTTCAAGGACTTGGTAATGAATCCCAATGGGTAAAATGTGAAAACCATTGGTGTTTTCAATTATATGGAAGCCCCTTTGTATATTTAGCCTTCATCAATCTATTTGCTTCGGCTATTCGGCATGTTTTCCTTTACCAATGTAATTCATATCATCATCATTTTCCAAGGGACTTTGCTTGCTATTTATATTTTGGTCTCAAATAACAAGAAAAGTAAGGGAGACCTCCTTTTGGCAACAATAATAGGGACTCTTACCATGCAGGTTTTGGGACTTTTCCTCGCGAACAGGGGCATCGCCAGTGCTTTCTTTCAAAGTGTTAATTGTGTGTATGGCTTTTTATACGGGCCGTTACTGTTTTTTTATATCAGGTGCATAACCCAAAAACGGTTTGTTTTTTCAAGGATAAACTTCCTTCATTTTTTTCCCTTCCTTGTCATTTGTCTCGGTATTTGGTTTACAAATGGAAATATCTGCATTCCGGATATTTATATAGGCTATGTGGTCCATGTTCTTTTTTACATCTTTTTATGTTTTATTCAGGTAAGGAGATATAAGCAGGTAATGAAGGCCAACTATTCACAATTGGAGTGGTTGAACGTAGGATGGCTACATGGGGTCTTTGTTATATTTTGCTTGATCGTTCTTACGGATATTGCACAATTTATTGCGTTTTTTTTGGGCTTCAACACGTATTTTTTGGAGAATGCCGTTTTTCTCTTGATGCTTGTGATTATTAATTTGCTTTATTTCTATGGATTTACCTCCTCTAGAAAACCTTTTGGCTATAGCAAGGAAGATTTGTTGTTTACCACGGCCTTAACATCCCGTAAACGAATCAATACCACGCTGGGAGAAAACAAAGGACTTATAGCGAAGCTGGAAGATCATATGCTTACCCATGAGTCCTTCAAGAACTATGACCTAACGATTGCCACCTTGGCCCAAGAGATTGATATACCCAAAAGAAGACTTTCCGAATTGATCAATGACCACTATGATCAAAATTTTGTGGACTTTATCAATACCTACCGAATCAATAGCGCCAAGGAAAGGTTTATGAGTCCTAAAAGCCATACCGAAACTATCTTGGAAGTATTGTATGAAGTGGGATTCAATTCAAAATCATCATTCAATACCGCTTTTAAAAAAAAGACCGGAATTACACCTTCGGAATTTAAATCCAAGTTCAAATAAAATTTCTATCACTTTTTAAATGGGTTCGGATTCGCGTTTTCAGACGACTGGTGTTTGCCATCGACCTATTTTTGGCGGCAAACTTTAAATACATCAATTATGAAAACGATCAAAATTTTAGTGCTGATATGCATTTTTATCAGTAGTTGTAGATCTCAACAAGGCCCGGAAATCACATTTTCCTTTGAAGTAGAATCAGATGAAATCACTTCGGTTACCATTTCCAAGTATAATTATGATTTGGAGAAAATGGTGGAATGGAAATCCCTGGATAACCTGGTTCCCCAAAAAACCTATCAAGCTACGGATAAATTTTTGGAACCGTCCATCTACGGCCTAAAACTAAATACAGGGAAAAGTGTGAGAATAGCAGTTGAGCAAAGTGGTGTGGTACATGTTAAAATGGAGGATGGGATAGAACTGGAATCAAAGGTCGCCTCCAATTTGGATTTCAACAAGAGTATTGAAAAGCTTAACAATCAATTTTTTGCAGGGATGATTCAGGATTTTGATGAGGCCATGAAAGAAAACGATCAACAAAGAATAGAAGAGCTTGAAAAGGAGAAGGACAAAGTTTTGGTGGAGTTTATAAAATCCATGGAGAACCTGGTAAGGAATATGGGGCCATCAGCCGAAGCTTACGATGCCCTCAGCTATTTTGATCTTACGAAAAATAACAATTTTTTCAAGGAGATGCTGACCAGGTTTGAAGTGGAGTATCCATCAAGTGGAATGAGTAAGTCGCTAAAAAGTCGGATAGATAAAGCAGCTCAACTTGCCATAGGTAGCAAAATGACAAATTTTAAGGCGCCAAATAAAGAGGGGGTTTTGGTAAATCTTTCCGATTATAGAGGAGGATATGTACTAGTGGATTTTTGGGCATCGTGGTGCAGACCTTGTAGGGTGGAGAACCCAAAACTCCTTGAACTTTATACTAATCATAAGGGAGTTAAGTTTGAAATTATTGGGGTCAGTATAGATTCGAACCGTGACCTATGGGAAAAAGCCATCCAGAAAGATGGAATTGTCTGGAATCAAATCTTGGACAAAGACCAGACTATTTTTAAACAGTATTTGTTATCATCGCTTCCGGCAAATTTTTTATTGGATCACGAGGGTAGGATCGTTGCAAGAAATATGACGGCGGAAGAATTGAAAACCAAGCTTGAAACCCTTTAATGAAGCATATTCAAAAAAGAATCCGGTCATGGGGTATCATTTCCTTACCAAGGGAATGATTTCCCCTTTGGCCAAGCGATATCGTTCTATGTCCTCATCCGAGAGGGATGAAGTATAATCTACTTCCTCCACTGTAAACCCCACATTGCGCAACTTGTCAAAGTAATCCCTCCCATAAATACGGACATGATCGTACTGTCCGAAGATTTCGGCGCGCTTTCTCCTATCGGTAATGGAATCATCCTCAAAGGTTCTTTCCCTTTTCAAATCTTGGGGAATTTGGAAAATACCCCATCCATTAGGTTTAAGAACCCGATAGAGCTCTTGCATGGCCTTGATATCGTCCGGAATGTGCTCCAAAACATGGTTACACAGAATAACATCGAACGAATTGTCCTTAAAAGGTAAATTACAAATATCGGCCTTTACATCCGCCAGGGGTGAGTTGAGGTCCGTAGTAACATAATCCAGGTTTTTTAATTTTTGGAAACGTTTGTGAAACGCCTGCTCCGGGGCAAAATGCAATACACTATATTCCTTGGAAAAGAAATCGGTTTTATTTTGTAGGAACAACCATAGCAGTCTGTGACGTTCCAAGGATAAAGTGGACGGCGATAAAACGTTTTCCCTCGGATTTTCATAACCATAGGGAAGAAATGTCCTAAAGGACTTTTGGTCTATGGGATCAACATAAGAACTGCCCTTCATAAAAAAGGCAAGTATAGGCCTGACCCAATAACTCAATTGTATTAAAAGGGGCCTGGGCAAGGCGTTGAGAACGTATTTGAAAAGTTTTGACACGAATTACACGAATTGTCGTTATTCTTTAAGGAACGCACCGTACACGGATTCACTAAAGCCTTTGCCCAATTCGTTATGGACATCCATACAAAGGCCGATTATACAATAGGATTCATCTTTGTAAATGATGTTGGACATAACAAAAATTCGAGGGATTAGTGAAATTCGTGTCTCCGAAACTCTGCCTCTTCATCACTTTGTATTCCTAGGGCATCGTAGATATATTGATACGTGGACAACAATTCCGGTTTACCGTTCACCAGGGCAACGTTGTGTTCAAAGTGGGCACTGGGTTTTCCATCAGCGGTCAAAATAGTCCATCCATCGCTTAGTTGCTTTATGCGTCGGGTACCCATATTGATCATGGGTTCTATGGCGACCACCATCCCTTCAACAAATTTTTTGCCGCGCCCGCGTTTTCCGTAATTGGGCATTTCCGGGCTTTCGTGCAGTTTTCTCCCCAGCCCGTGGCCGACTAATTCTCTAACCACACCGTATCCGTGGCTTTCACAGTAATTTTGAATGGCAAAACCCACATCACCGACCCGATTGCCCAACCTAAATTCACGGATGCCTATATGAAGGGATTCCTTGGTAACCTGAAGCAATTTTTGGGTTTCTACCGAAACCTCCCCAATCTCAAAGGTATAGGCATGATCCCCATAAAAACCATTTTTAAGGGCACCACAGTCTACAGAAATAATATCGCCGTCCTGCAACGGCTCATTGTTCGGGATGCCGTGGACCACTTGCGCATTAGGGCTCATATTTAACGTATTGGGAAAGTCGTACATACCCAGAAAGCCAGGTTCCGCACCATGGTCCCGGATAAATTCCTCGGCAAGTTTGTCCAAGTGTAAAGAGGTGACGCCTGGTTTTATCTCCCCGGCCAACATACCCAAAGTTTTGGAAACGATCAATGCACTTTCGCGCATTAATTCTATTTCTTCCGGTGTTTTTATTTTTACCATAGGCCGCAAAGGTAAACAAATGCAACCAGTTCTTTAAACCAACGGTTTTTGGGTCATTAATGAAGGTTGGGGAATACCCATAAGTTTGAGTATGGTCGGGGCTATATCGCCAAGTACGCCGTCCTTTACTTCTTTAATATCTTCATCCACTACAATTAAAGGTACAGGATTTGTAGTGTGGGCCGTATTGGGACTGCCATCCGGATTGATCATGGTATCGCAATTGCCATGGTCCGCAATGACTATCGTAGAATAGCCATTCTCATGTCCGGCCGTAATTACTGATTCCGCGCACTGATCCACGGTTTCGCAGGCCTTTATGGCCGCATCCATATCTCCGGTGTGCCCTACCATATCTGGATTGGCAAAATTAAGGCATACAAAATCCGCTTCTTTCTTTTCCAATTCAGGTATAATGGCATCCCGTATTTCATAGGCGCTCATTTCAGGTTTTAAGTCGTACGTAGCCACTTTAGGCGAAGGACATAGAATCCTTTGTTCTCCTTCAAACGGAATTTCCTGGCCGCCGTTGAAGAAAAAAGTAACGTGTGGGTATTTTTCGGTCTCAGCGATACGAATCTGTTTTTTTCCCGCCAAGGCCAAGGTCTCCCCAAGGGTTTCCTTAATGTTATCCTTATCGTAAACTACCTTAATGTCCTTAAAGGAATCATCGTAATTGGTCAAGGTTACATAGTATAAGTTCAACGTATGCATCTGGTGTTCGGGCATGTCCTGTTGGCTCAATACTTGGGTAAGCTCCCTTCCCCGGTCTGTTCGGAAGTTGAAAAAGATAACCACATCGTCTTCCCCGATTTTGGTCAGGGGTTTGTTGTTCTTATCCACCATAACAATTGGCTTCAAAAACTCATCGGTAACGCCTTCATCATAACTTTTTTGCACGGTAACCGAAATTTGGGAGGACTTTTCTCCGTTTGCATGGACCATTAGGTCATAGGCTTGTTTAACACGATCCCATCTTTTATCACGGTCCATAGCAAAATATCTCCCGACTACGGAAGCCAACTCGGCGTTTTTATCCGAACAGAAATCCACTAGATCCTGTAAAAACCCCTTACCACTTTTAGGATCAACGTCCCTTCCATCAGTAAAGGCATGAACATACATATGTTGTACATTGTAACTTTCCCCGGCATTGATCAAACCTTTTAGGTGGGAGACATGACTATGTACCCCACCATCACTTACCAGTCCCAAAAAATGTACGGACTTGTTATTGGCATTGGCATATTTGAAAGCTTCCTGTAACACCTTTTCTTCCTTAAGCTTATCTTCTTTTACGGCCAGATTGATTTTGGCAAGGTCTTGGTAAACGATTCTTCCCGCGCCCAAGTTCATGTGGCCCACCTCACTATTGCCCATTTGTCCTTCGGGAAGTCCAACGTTCATACCATCCGTAAGAAGATTGGCATTGGGGTATTTTTTATAGAGACTGTCAATAAATGGCGTATTTGCATTATCTATGGCAGAGACTTTGGGATCTAGGGATTTTCCCCAACCGTCCAAAATCATCAATATCACTTTTTTGTTCATCGTTCGATTTTTATAAGAGTTTCAAAAGTAGTATGATCTGGTACGAATTGCCAATAATACCACCTTCTTTTTTGGGTATGTGAAGTAGCAAGAAACGGATTGTGGAACATGGCGGATTCGGTTACTTTTGAACCATGGAAAAAACATATCACGGACATATTATAGAAAGGGCTATCCACTATATTGTGGAAAACTATAGGTCGCAGCCCAGTTTGGAAGAGGTTTCCATCACGTTCATCTCAGCAAGTATCACTTTCAACGGTTGTTTCATGAATGGGCAGGTGTAACGCCCAAGCAATTTTTGCAATATATTACGGTGGAGCATGCAAAAAAGTGTTTGGAGGAAGGACAATCTACCCTTACTACTGCCTATGAGGTGGGGCTTTCGGGTAATGGCCGCCTGCATGATATGTTTGTAAAAATAGAATCCTGTACCCCCGGCGAGTTTCAAAAAAGAGGCCAAGGACTCGTATTGAAGTATCAAGTAATAGATTCACCCTTTGGTGAATTGGTCATTGCGGAGTCGGAATTGGGCATAACCCAAATGGAGTTTTTACAGGAAAATGAATCCCCCATCGAACTATTGGAATCTATATTTCCCGAAGCCTGTTTTTATAGGGAATTGGGTACCTATGGCCATATGGTAAGGCAGTACTTCTCAACCTGGGAAATTCCGGAAAAACAAATAGTGTTAGATCTTAGGGGCACGCCGTTTCAAGTAAGTGTGTGGAAGGCCCTACTTTCCGTTCCCTCCGCTCAATTCGTGGCTTATGGCGATATTGCAAGGGCTATAGACAAACCCAATGCGGTACGGGCCGTAGGAACTGCTATAGGAAAGAATCCCATTGCCTATCTGATACCTTGCCATAGGGTAATCCGGGAAACGGGCGAAATGGGCGGATATGGCTGGGGTAGGGGCAAGAAGTACCTGATCAATGGTTTTGAAAATGTACAATTGCGCAATAAACGGATTGCATAGATTGTATCCTATACGGATTTTTGTCCATATGAAAGAATCATTTCGGAGGAAAAATGAACGGACTTTTTCGAATGTGAAAAAATCCATAAGGGATTTTCCGAATCTGTTAAAGTTTAATTAATTATGTGTTAATTACGTAACAAAAGACCATAAGAGCAGTCTATCTTTATATCATCAAAATTTATTCATCAATTAAATGTATTCATCATGAAAAAAACAATTCTAACCCTTGCCTCGGCATTATTGCTAGTAGGCGCAACCGCGAATGCCAAATCAGAAAATCATCAAACTGATTTAGTTACAAGTAATTTTACAGCTAAAGTTGAAGTTAGTATCTTTTGCAAAGCTATCATGCAAGGGGACATTGAAACCGTTAAGCGCTTGATAGAGCTTGGCGAGGACGTAAACAAGAAATCCTTGGGAATGACCCCTGCCATATTTGCCGCCCGGTATAACAAGGCGGAGATTCTTGAATTACTTATTGCGAATGGGGCCAACCTTAGATTAAAAAGCGATAAAGGGTATACGGCCAAAAAATATGCGCAACTTTCCAATGCCACGGAAGCATTGGCCGTTATTGAAGCGGCTATGGGAAGCTAATGTAGTTCATCAATCAAAAAGAAGAAAAAAACCTTCGGCCTCTCGGCCGAAGGTTTTTTTAATCACTGTTTATTCACTTCAAATAGTGTTCAAGTAAAAGAGCGCGAATAAATTCAGTTCTTAAAATTCAAATCCATTTAAGGCTCTGTGCATAAAAGCATATACCGCCATAAGGAGCATAAGGGCACAGAAAACGGAATATATTTTAAGAAGTACGACCACTATTTCAGGTTTGCAATTCTCAAAAGCCTCCGTGTAAAGGTTCTTGAAATGTGTAAGTGTTCCCATATAGTTTCATTTAAATGCTGAAATAAATCCAGCATGAGTTATTAAATTAAAGCTATAAGGGGTTAAATCTGAGGCAGGAAAGATTTGTGAAACAAATATAACAAAACAGGTGTAAAAACCTAGGCTTGTAGGTTGAATTAACTTTTTTAAGGTTGAATGGAAAGGTATTACCGTTCTTTATATTTTTGGATGGCTTCCCTTATTTTTTGAATCCTGTTCTCCGGGTCTGGATGGGTACTTTGAAATTCCGGTGCTCGATTGGGTCCGGCGGCGTCTTTAAGAATTTCCATTACTGTGATCATCTCCCCTGGTTCGTACTCGGACTGAATCATGAACAATACGCCCAGTTCATCGCTTTCCAATTCATCGCCCCTTCCATTTTTCAAGAGGGTGTTTTGTCCTATGCTACCTACAATTCCTCCGGCATCCGCTCCTACCGAAGCCCCCATGGAAACGGTTCGCCAGAAACTGCTCTCAGCGATTCGTTCTGCAGAATGCCTACCGATTACATGGCCTATTTCGTGTCCTAGGACACCGGCCAACTGGGCTTCGTTCAATTTGGAGAAAAGGGCATAGGTAATGAATATCTGTCCTCCGGGAAGGGCAAAGGCATTTATGGTACGGTCATCCGCCAAAAGATGAAAATCATAACTATAAGGTGTCTCCCGCGCTATACTATTGTTTACAAGTTTGGCGCCTATGGCGTCCACATAGGACTGGAGGCGTTCATCGGGATAAAGGCCTCCATGTTGTTTGGCCATTTCCGGGGCACTTTGCAGACCTATCGCAATTTCCTGCTCCGCAGTCATATCAATGGTCTGTACCCTTCCGGTATATGGATTTTCTTCTTTGTTGTTGCAACGTTGGATAAAGGCAAAGGCTACTATGGCCAAACCAATGAAAATGCGAATTTTCCAACTGCCTCTTCTCATGATGATTAGTGTCCTAGGGTAGTTTCAAGATACCAAAAACTTATAAAAGAGCCGGATTTATATCCAAAATATTATCCTGAATGTAGTTTTTGAGAAACCCGTTGGTGAAATGTTCGCTTCCCAAAAAATCTTCTTCTTGAAGCAACTTAAGGATATTCTTTCTTCGGAATTCGGTCAACATTGGGATGGATATGGGAGCATAGCTATAATGCCAGGGTTCATACTTAAAGCCCCTTCTTCCGAAATCGTCCGTATAGACCAAATAGAAGTCGTAGTCCTTGGAATTTTCGTCCATCCACTTTTTAAGGTCCACAAATGGGCCGTCGTTTTCAAATTTGGCAGGATCTAGCACATCCCCTTCCACCTTGCGATATCCGTCAATAATGTCGATATCCGTACCCCAATGATGTCTACTTGTACCCGGAATAGTGGAATATTCTATAATCTTGTCAATAGCGTCCAAGGGCCTCATACCATCATCTTCCGTAAACCTTAGGAATTTCCGTTCCCAAATACCCTCTTGCCGGTAAAAATCGCGATAACTGGATACGATTTTTATATCTATTCCATCGTTATAGGCGGCCTTTTTCATGTCCACAAAAGCATCATGTGCCTTTTTCCTTAGGTTGATGCCCTTGCCATAAAGTTCGATGTCCACCTTGCCCATAAGTTCCAAAATGGAATATTCAAATTCTTTGTTCAAGGCCCAAGAGGGCATCAGTGACAGTGCCAAACCGGAAAAACCACTTTTTTTAATGAAAGATCTTCGTTCCATAGCTAGTATAACTTTTTGAACATTACGTAATGCATTCCTATTTTGGGAATCTCAAAAACATTGCCAATCGTCCCATATCCCAATTTTTTGTAAAAATCTACCGCACCTATCCTTGCGTTCATCCAAATACAAGGTATCACTTTTTGCAAGAGTAGTGCCTCGGCAAATGTAAGGAGTATTTTTCCAAAACCTTTTTTATGGTGCTCTTTTACCACTGCCATTCCGCGAAGTTGGTAGGCATTTTGGAACCCGCAGTCGGCATGATCTTGTTTTAAAAAGGTGGCCACTGCCACCAATTGGTTCTGATAAAAGCCCCCGATGTGGATGGTCGTCTCCCTTTCATCCCCGGCAAATTTACATTCCTCCAAAGGCCTTCCCTTTCGAAGTTCGGAATGTCTTACCCGATACGTCTCTTCAGCTTTAATTTCCTTTACCTCAAAACCGTTCATAGCTTAGCCTACTTATTCAGACACTCTTTAGCGCTATCTAAAATTAACCAATTAATCCCTGATCCGGACAGTAAAGAATTTTTTGGCTTAAAATCTGGAATTTTTAGGGGATGTTCTACCTTTTAGTTGAGGAAACGTACATATACCCCTGGTGTTTTTGTCGCAGGTCGTTCATGGTAATGATGTAGAAATATACTCCTGAAGCCAGTCCTGCATTTTGGTTTAGAATTGCTCCTTGATTGGATATTCCATTAAATTCGTTGGTATAATTGGTTTTTGAATAGACCAGCACCCCATAGCGGTCAAAGATTTGTAAGGTATTATTGGGGGATTTTTCAATTCCCTCAAGGACAAGAAAATCATTTTTGCCATCCCCGTTGGGCGTAAGGAAGTAATTGTCCAGTTCTATGGTCTCAAAAGTTTCCGTAAGATCATCGTTTCCGCCGATTGTGATTATTTCATAATCATTTGGTACAAACTCCTCGGAGGTAACCGATCCGGAGGTCATGCTTCCCTCCACTTGTGTATTTCCTAGATTTACCCACTGATTTTCCATTTTGCTCCATCCGACTACTTTTAAATCGCTCAGGAACTCCCCCAAGGCATTGATGTTGCTCCAGGCATTCCAGCTCAAGGTAACCCTTGAAGGCATGTCACCTTCCAGTTTCCAAAATTCCCTTTGGCTGACCGAAACATATGACGTGCTTTTTTGGTTGGTGCTAAAACCCTTGCCCAAGGATTGGGAAGTATTGGGGTCTTCGCTAAAATAGGCACATTTCACCAAAGCGTTTGTTGCGGCGGATTCTATCCGTAGCGTACGTAGCCTATCATTATCCCCAACGGGAAAGGTAAAACTATCCGTATTGGTAGCTGCTGCGTAACCATCTATCATGGAAATATCATTTTCCCCCACATAGAAGGCGTTGTCCAAAAAATTTAGAAAAAAACGGGTATCATTTTTTGGGCTAATAATGTGCCCCGAAATAAAATTAGCGTTGTTGGCGACGTACATGGGGACATTCAAAAACAACCCGTTGTCGACGGCAATTTCGGCATCGAAAAAAACCGGAGCCTGATTGCCCGAGATGTTCAGGCTTTCATTTTCTCCATAAAAACCGACCAGACCAACATCTTGATTTAGATCCCCATCGTTAATGAGGTTTACATGAAATCCGACGGATGTGCCATCATGCAATTGAAGGGCACCATAATTATGTATGGCATCCTGGGCGTATAGGCCCATGCAAAAACAACAGGAAAATAGAAATGCCTTTATCCTCATGATGTTATCGCAGTTTATTGATCATAAAACTAGATTCGTCAGTACCGCTAAAATTCACGGTACCGGAATTTGCTTCCCTATACGTGATAATGGATACCACGTCATTGGCACTTAATTGCAGAATTTCGTTTAGGTGAATACTCGAGTGGTCATGGCCACTGGCCCATCGGATATATCCTGAAGCGGCTATGGCCCCAATCGGTGTTCCGTTCACGGCAATACGGGCATTGACATTGGTCCTTTGTCTATTATTTCCCGAATTATTACCGACCAGGGACAAGTTGGCCCGTATATCATATCTTCCCGATTCCTTTACAATTAACGTATTTCCGCTTACCTGATACAGATTAGTCCCGTCGTCCACATAATCCTGAGTTCCAAAGATCGGTGCTACGGTTCCATTGGAGTTAAGATTGGTGCTTGTATTGGAGTTGGTCCAACGGCCTCCCAAATTTATTTTAAGATAAGCGCCACCATCCGTACCGGTTGTAATGGAATTATTCGAATCCGTTGAAGTTATTCCAATGGTAATATTGTTTCCGCCGGTAATGGAAATATCACCTGGGGTACCATCCGTGCTTAAAGTTTGATCATCAGAAGCTGGGTCCCCTGGATCCCCTTTATCTCCTTTGTCACCTTTCTCACCCTGGATCCCTTGTATCCCCTGGTCACCCTGGTCACCTTTTTCACCTTGGATACCCTGGTCGCCCTGGTCACCTTTCTCACCTTGGATACCCTGTATGCCCTGGTCTCCCTGATCACCCTTTTCACCTTGGATTCCCTGTATACCCTGGTCACCCTGATCTCCTTTCTCTCCCTGGATACCCTGAATACCTTGGTCGCCCTGATCTCCTTTCTCACCCTGGATACCCTGTATACCCTGGTCTCCCTGGTCGCCTTTTTCACCTTGGATACCCTGTATCCCCTGGTCTCCCTGGTCTCCTTTCTCGCCTTGGATACCCTGAATACCTTGGTCGCCCTGGTCTCCTTTCTCTCCTTGGATGCCCTGTATCCCTTGGTCCCCTTGGTCGCCTTTTTCTCCCTGTATACCCTGTATACCCTGTATGCCCTGGTCTCCCTGATCTCCTTTGTCACCTTTCTCACCTTGGATTCCCTGTATACCCTGGTCTCCCTGATCGCCTTTCTCTCCTTGGATGCCCTGGATACCTTGGTCACCCTGATCACCCTTTTCACCTTGGATCCCTTGTGGGCCTATGTCTCCTTGGTCACCTTTATCTCCCTGATCTCCTTTGTCGCCTTTCTCGCCCTGGATACCCTGTATGCCCTGGTCGCCCTGGTCACCTTTATCGCCCTGGTCACCTTTTTCACCTTGGATGCCCTGTATCCCTTGGTCTCCCTGGTCTCCTTTCTCGCCTTGGATGCCCTGTATACCTTGGTCGCCCTGGTCTCCTTTCTCGCCTTGGATTCCCTGTATGCCCTGGTCGCCCTGGTCTCCTTTTTCACCTTGGATTCCCTGTATGCCCTGGTCGCCCTGGTCGCCTTTCTCGCCTTGGATGCCCTGAATACCTTGGTCGCCCTGGTCTCCTTTTTCTCCCTGTATACCCTGAATACCTTGGTCGCCTTTCTCTCCTTGGATGCCCTGTATACCTTGGTCTCCCTGGTCTCCTTTTTCACCCTGTATACCCTGAATACCCTGGTCGCCCTGGTCGCCTTTTTCACCTTGGATACCCTGAATACCCTGGTCGCCCTGGTCGCCTTTTTCACCTTGGATACCCTGTATACCCTGGTCTCCCTGATCGCCTTTCTCTCCTTGGATGCCCTGGATACCTTGGTCGCCCTGATCACCCTTTTCACCCTGGATCCCTTGTGGGCCTATGTCTCCTTGGTCACCTTTATCTCCCTGATCTCCTTTGTCGCCTTTCTCGCCCTGGATACCCTGTATGCCCTGGTCGCCTTTCTCACCTTGGATGCCCTGTATACCTTGATCGCCCTGGTCTCCTTTTTCACCCTGGATACCCTGTATGCCCTGGTCGCCCTGGTCACCTTTATCGCCCTGGTCGCCTTTCTCACCTTGGATACCCTGTATCCCTTGGTCGCCCTGGTCACCTTTTTCACCCTGGATACCCTGTATGCCCTGGTCTCCCTGATCGCCTTTCTCTCCTTGGATGCCCTGTATACCTTGGTCGCCCTGGTCGCCTTTCTCTCCTTGGATGCCCTGTATGCCCTGGTCACCCTGGTCTCCTTTTTCTCCCTGTATACCCTGAATACCTTGGTCGCCCTGGTCGCCTTTCTCTCCTTGGATACCTTGTATGCCTTGGTCTCCCTGATCGCCTTTCTCTCCTTGGATGCCCTGAATACCTTGGTCGCCCTGGTCGCCTTTCTCTCCTTGGATGCCCTGTATACCCTGGTCTCCCTGGTCTCCTTTCTCTCCTTGGATTCCCTGTATGCCCTGGTCTCCCTGGTCTCCTTTTTCACCCTGGATACCCTGTATGCCCTGGTCGCCCTGGTCACCTTTATCGCCCTGGTCACCTTTTTCACCTTGGATACCCTGTATCCCTTGGTCTCCCTGGTCTCCTTTCTCGCCTTGGATGCCCTGTATGCCTTGGTCGCCCTGGTCTCCTTTCTCGCCTTGGATTCCCTGTATGCCCTGGTCGCCCTGGTCGCCTTTTTCACCTTGGATACCCTGAATACCTTGGTCTCCCTGATCGCCTTTCTCTCCTTGGATGCCCTGTATACCCTGGTCTCCCTGGTCACCTTTCTCTCCTTGGATGCCCTGTATGCCTTGATCTCCCTGGTCTCCTTTCTCGCCTTGGATACCCTGTATGCCCTGGTCGCCCTGGTCGCCTTTCTCTCCTTGGATACCTTGTATGCCCTGGTCGCCCTGGTCACCTTTATCGCCCTGGTCACCTTTCTCGCCTTGGATGCCCTGAATACCTTGGTCGCCCTGGTCTCCTTTCTCTCCTTGGATACCTTGTATGCCTTGATCTCCCTGGTCGCCTTTCTCTCCTTGGATGCCCTGGATACCCTGGTCGCCCTGGTCACCTTTCTCGCCTTGGATCCCTTGTGGGCCTATGTCTCCTTGGTCACCTTTATCGCCCTGGTCACCTTTTTCACCTTGGATACCCTGGTCACCTTTATCGCCCTGGTCACCTTTTTCACCTTGGATACCCTGTATCCCTTGGTCTCCCTGGTCTCCTTTCTCGCCTTGGATACCCTGTATCCCTTGGTCTCCCTGGTCTCCTTTCTCGCCTTGGATGCCCTGTATACCTTGGTCGCCCTGGTCTCCTTTTTCACCTTGGATTCCCTGTATGCCCTGGTCACCCTGGTCTCCTTTTTCACCTTGGATACCCTGAATACCTTGGTCACCCTGATCGCCTTTCTCGCCCTGGATGCCCTGTATGCCCTGGTCTCCCTGATCGCCTTTCTCGCCCTGGATACCCTGTATGCCCTGGTCGCCCTGGTCTCCTTTCTCGCCCTGGATGCCCTGTATGCCCTGGTCGCCTTTCTCTCCTTGGATTCCCTGTATGCCCTGGTCGCCCTGGTCTCCTTTCTCTCCCTGGATGCCCTGTATCCCCTGGTCACCCTGGTCTCCTTTCTCGCCCTGTATGCCCTGGTCTCCCTGATCGCCTTTCTCGCCCTGGATACCCTGTATGCCCTGGTCGCCCTGGTCTCCTTTCTCGCCCTGGATGCCCTGTATGCCCTGGTCGCCTTTCTCTCCTTGGATTCCCTGTATGCCCTGGTCGCCCTGGTCTCCTTTCTCTCCCTGGATGCCCTGTATCCCCTGGTCACCCTGGTCTCCTTTCTCGCCCTGTATGCCCTGGTCTCCCTGGTCACCTTTCTCTCCTTGGATTCCCTGTATGCCCTGGTCTCCCTGATCGCCTTTCTCGCCCTGGATGCCCTGTATGCCCTGGTCTCCCTGATCGCC
The DNA here is from genome assembly GCF_965228935.1 of Ulvibacterium sp. GTDB lineage: Bacteria > Bacteroidota > Bacteroidia > Flavobacteriales > Flavobacteriaceae > Ulvibacterium. The sequence goes on from NZ_OZ245846.1 coordinate 2,624,300, forward strand.
TTTTTCACCCTGGATACCCTGTATACCTTGATCTCCCTGATCACCCTTTTCACCTTGGATCCCTTGTGGGCCTATGTCTCCTTGGTCACCTTTATCTCCCTGATCTCCTTTGTCGCCTTTCTCACCTTGGATTCCCTGTATACCTTGGTCGCCCTGGTCTCCTTTTTCACCCTGGATGCCTTGGTCCCCCTGGTCGCCTTTCTCGCCTTGAATTCCTTGAGGACCGGTTAGATTTGAGGTCGTAAATGAGGTACCATCCGAATAGTTTATGCTAAACGTACCATTGCCATTATCCACAAATGAAAAACTTCCGGTTTTACCGGAGCCATCACAGAGGTTGTTCCACTGTAAGCCGTTGAAGTAATGGATACACTGGGTATCCGTATTGTACACCATGGCTCCGTGTAGGGGAACAATACCTTGCATTTGTGAAGTGGAGACCCGGGTAAGTACCAAAGCTTTGTCCGTACTTTCCAGCTCTACGATGGAGGCCCCGTTGATGGTGTTTGGGTTTTCTCCTATTTTTACCTGTGCCGTTGCGAAATTAACTCCTATAAATAGCAGTATCCATCCGAGTTTTTTAAAGTCCATTTGGCTATAATTTGGGGGTCAATGGTATAATTTCCCGTAAAATTAAAGGACAAAGGGATGGAGGTTCCTAAAATGTTGTGTAGCCGCTATAAAATGTTGTGAATAGAGTAGTGCCCGCAAATTACCTTAAAAAATGGCACTTAATCGATGTAGTGAAGTACGATTTTCTTATCGGGAGAGATACAAAAACCCTTGGAAATCAAGATTTAAGTCTTCCAAGGAAACAATGTAAAAATAGATTCCGATAGGGAGCCCTTTTTCCCGGGAAATGACCATATTATCCACATTGGAAAATCCATTGAACTCGTTTACGTAGTTCCTTTTCTCGAATACTTTTAACCCGTTCCGATCATAGATCCGAAGGATATTATTGGGCGATTGTTCCAGTTCGGGAATGGTTAAAAAATCGTTTAGGCCATCACCATTGGGTGTAATCAGGTAGTTGTCCAAATCCAGTATATCCGTGGGTTCCCCTATAGCCCCGAAGGTGATGATCTCATAGTTGTCCGGAATAAACGGGGCGGATACCACAAAACCTTGACTCAGGTCACCTACTGCACCACCTTCCCCAAGACTTTCCCAACGCCCCGTACTTTTGTTCCACCCCACAGGAATAATTGTACCAATATCTTCCGTTAGTGCCCCGATATTACTACGCTCGTTCCAGCTGATACTAATGGTAGAGGACACATTGCCTACCAGACGCCAAAATTCAGTGGTACTAATGGCACCCATGTCCCTAGGCCTGTTTTCCGTATCAAAACCTTCATTAAAAGAGATGGGATTATTGGGGTCTTCCAAAAAATAAGCGCATTTGGCAGAGGGATTGACCCCTTCGGAATTTAAGATCAAGGGACGTAATTGTTGGTTATCACCGATAGGGAAGGTAAAGTTTTGTTGGCTAATGACCTCGGCATAACCGTTGACCTTGGAGAAGTTTCCCTCACCGACGTAAAAGGCATCAGGCAGAAAATTATAGGTAATATCACTCTGATTTCGAGGGGTCAAAAAATCCCCGGAGATAAAGTTGGTGTTATTGCCATTGTCCAAGCCTACCTGTAGCAAAACCCCACTATCATTGGCCAGTTCCACGTCAAAAAACGAGGGAATAAAGGCCCCGGAAACGGTAAGGGGTGCAAAACCATAGAATCCGGCCAGTCCAAGATTTTGATCAAAAGCGGAATCATTGATCAGATCTGTATGAAAGCCGAGTTGCCCTTGCTCGTGGATACGGATATTGCCACTGTTATAGAGCGCAGGCTGGGCCATAATCCCCAAGGTTTGTAAAAGAACAAGTATATAAAGGATTTTCTTCACTCTTTGCTTTTGAAGGTTTTAAGTAGGGCCTTTATTTCCTGGATATCCTTTCGTAGCGCCTGGACTTCCTGGGCAAGCGTATCCTTTTCGTTTTGGAGCTGCTCGATCTTCTTTTCCTGGGCTATGGTATGAAGGAACAATTCCTCGATTTTTTCCAGGTTTTTAAGATTGGATTGACTCAAATTCCAAAACCCATCCGCTTTGGCCTGGGCAGCCGATTTGATACCCGGTAAATGATGGTTTTCCTTTACAAAGGCCTCGATTTCGTCTAGGCTTTTGAACTTATACTGGTCGTTTAAAGAAGAATAGCCTTTAAAATACTTTTGGAAGACGTAGTCTGGTGTTTGATCCACTAAGTCCCCGTTGGTTAAAATGTCGCCTTCTGCCAATATGTCGCCATCAACATGCAATTTTGCCGTGGGTGCAATACCGATTCCAACATTCTGACCGGCATCAATTCTCATAGCTTCTGTCCCTCCTGTAGAAAAAGCCAGTTGATCGGCTGCGGCTCTAAACATACCAGTGTTGCTGTCGTTGCCGGTGCTGAAGCTATATGCTGGTTCCGTTGCATTGCCTTCGGACGATGCAACACCTTCTGTTCTTATTTGGCCAGTTACATGTAACTTATTCGCGGGGTTATCAGTGCCGATTCCAAGCCTATCTAAAGTATTGTTCCAAAAAAGTTGTGCGTTATTCTCCGTAGGCAATCCTGTGCCATTTTCAGCAAAAAAGATAGACCCTGCTGTGCCTGTAATATTTCCGTTGTCCGCTGCCGGCACCCATGTGGTCGTCGCGTTGTCCCATTTGAGCACCTGTCCGTCGGCGGCCCCCATCTGGTTCAGGTCCTCGGCGAGTATGGTCGCGTTGGCGATATTGTCCGCCGTCACGGCGTTTGCCGCGAGCTGTGCGTTGCCGATCCCGAGCGGTGCGACCTGTACGTTGTCGCCTGAGAGCTGTAGGGTCGTCCCGTCCACGTTGACATCGTATCCGTTGGCGGAATCGAAGTCGGACAGCCCGTCGTTGGCGTCTGTATCGGTCACCGCCGCCCCTCCGGTGGCGTCAGCGGCGGGCGCCCATGTGGTCGTCGCGTTGTCCCATTTGAGCACCTGTCCGTCCGCGGCCCCCATCTGGTTCAGGTCCTCGGCGAGTATGGTCGCGTTGGCGATCTTGTCGGCGGTCACGGCGTTGGCTGCGAGCTGTGCGTTTCCTATGCCCAAGAGCGCCACCTGTACGTTGTCCCCTGCGAGCTCTAGGGTGGCCCCGTCCACGTTGACGTCGTATCCGTTGGCGGAATCGAAGTCGGATAGCCCGTCGTTGGCATCGGTATCGGTCACCGCCGCCCCTCCGGTGGCGTCAGCGGCGGGCGCCCATGTGGTCGTCGCGTTGTCCCATTTGAGCACCTGTCCGTCGGCGGCCCCCATCTGGTTCAGGTCCTCGGCGAGTATGGTTGCGTTTGCGATCTTGTCGGCGGTCACGGCGTTGGCTGCGAGCTGTGCGTTTCCTATGCCCAAGAGCGCCACCTGTACGTTGTCCCCTGCGAGCTCTAGGGTGGCCCCGTCCACGTTGACGTCGTATCCGTTGGCGGAATCGAAGTCGGATAGCCCGTCGTTGGCATCGGTATCGGTCACCGCCGCCCCTCCTGTGGCATCGGCAGCCGGCACCCATGTGGTCGTCGCGTTGTCCCATTTGAGCACCTGTCCGTCGGCGGCCCCCATCTGGTTCAGGTCCTCGGCGAGTATGGTTGCGTTTGCGATCTTGTCGGCGGTCACGGCGTTGGCTGCGAGCTGTGCGTTTCCTATGCCCAAGAGCGCCACCTGTACGTTGTCCCCTGCGAGCTCTAGGGTGGCCCCGTCCACGTTGACGTCGTATCCGTTGGCGGAATCGAAGTCGGATAGCCCGTCGTTGGCATCGGTATCGGTCACCGCCGCCCCTCCTGTGGCATCGGCAGCCGGCACCCATGTGGTCGTCGCGTTGTCCCATTTGAGCACCTGTCCGTCGGCGGCCCCCATCTGGTTCAGGTCCTCGGCGAGTATGGTTGCGTTTGCGATCTTGTCGGCGGTCACGGCGTTGGCTGCGAGCTGTGCGTTTCCTATGCCCAAGAGCGCCACCTGTACGTTGTCCCCTGCGAGCTCTAGGGTGGCCCCGTCCACGTTGACGTCGTATCCGTTGGCGGAATCGAAGTCGGATAGCCCGTCGTTGGCATCGGTATCGGTCACCGCCGCCCCTCCTGTGGCATCGGCAGCCGGCACCCATGTGGTCGTCGCGTTGTCCCATTTGAGCACCTGTCCGTCGGCGGCCCCCATCTGGTTCAGATCCTCGGCGAGTATGGTTGCGTTTGCGATCTTGTCGGCGGTCACGGCGTTGGCTGCGAGCTGTGCGTTTCCTATGCCCAAGAGCGCCACCTGAAATTCATCGCCTAGTGTCCCGTCTCCCGTAATGGTAGTCTGGTCTGCAAGCTCTGTTGTTCCCACACCCGTTAGGTCTACCCAGGTAACTGCCGTACCGGCCCCATTTGTACGTAGGATTTGATTAGGCGCACCGGGAGCTATTTTGGCGTCGGTAACATTGGCATCAAGAATCTTCGGTGTGGTTATACCATTGTCTAATACTTGCAAAGGGGTAGCAACGCCATCCCCCACTATAGTAACCCCATCAGAATTAACAGCACCGCCTGTACCAGTAGGAAGGTCATCCCAAACTACATTTCCCGTACCCAACTCGGTTCTTAAAAATTGGCCCAAAACTGCTGAAGGTTCTATTTTAAATGGATCCGCGTTTGTTCCGATACCGGTAATCGTGATTCCATCCGCTTCCTCAGTAGATCCGGTGGTGGCCGGTAAATCTACCCAGGTGACTGCCGTACCTCCGGCATTCGTCCTTAGAATTTGATTCGCTGCCCCTGGAGCTATTTTGGTATCGGTAACATTGGCGTTCACTATGTTAACCGTTTGTACGGCATTATTGGCAAGTTTCGCATTATCTATGGCGTTATCCGCAACCTCAAATTCATTCCCCGCCTGACCATTCCCAACAATGGTGATTTGGTCGGCCAATTCCGTCGTACCGCCACCTCCTGCCAAGGCACTTAGATCCACCTGATTACCAATTGTGGCCGGTCTGGTCAATGTTAGTATGTTTGTTGTACCATCAAAAGCCAAATCCGTCAGTTCGTTGGTATCATCCGTATCGTCATTGGCAATATGGTTCGTAAGGTTGGTCGCATTGGCGGTTATATCATTTTGTAAGGGAACCGCATTGAATAAGGCTCCACCATCGGTTCCGGCAACTATGGAGTTTGGCGTATTTGCGCTTACTATGGTCTGTGCAGAGCCGCCTACGGCCGCATCCACATAGGTCTTTACCGCATTTTGCGTGGGGAAAAGAACCGTGGAGTTACCAAGCGCTATGTCATCGGATTTATTGGCCGTATCTTCCTTTAACGCCAAGGCATTGGCATTGGTAAGGATATTTGCAGCATTGGTGTTTATATTGGTTTCCAAAACGCTATCATCATAAAACGCCCCACCGTTATCCGTAAGGGCATTGTCCGGGTCGTTGCTTACAATGTCCCCTCCGGTAATAAAACCGGGGGTATTCGCAAAGTCGTCCAAACTAAATTCGTCAGTGGCCAAGGCATCCACACCTACTGAATTTTCCGAAAGTTCGTCCCTACCCACCGAATCATCGGCCAGTTTATTGGGGCCAATGGAATTGTCCTGGATGTCCTCCCCCCTAACGCCACCGTTTACGATCTGCTCCGTACGGATACTGTTGGGGGCCACTTCAAAATTGATGATATCGTCATTTCGTGTAATGACAATGGTACTGAGCGCGTTCTCTATAGGGTCAGCCGTAAATGTCAAGTCCGCCGAATCGCATAAATTGGCCCACTGTACCCCATCAAAATAGTGGATACATTGGGTGTCCGTGTTGTAGACCAATGCCCCTGGATTGGGAACAATACTTTCCATTTGTTGTGTGTTGATTCGGGTGATGACCAAAACCCGCGAATTACTTTCCAATTCCAGCACAGAAGCCGGATCCAGGTTCTGGGGATTATCCCCGATTTTAATCTGACCGTTCGCCAGACTACAGAAGAGAAGGCCAATGGATAGGAGCACTATGTTCGCTTTCATAGGTAGACACTTTATGCCGTGAACGGCGGGACTAACAAAAGTAAAATTATCTACCCACATACCTAATTTTAGCGGTTAAAATGCGCAGGTATCGGGGTGAAGTGAAAACAATTTTTTGCGAAGCCCTCCGGGGCGATTCGGATATCCCAAAATCAAGGGGATTACTCCCTGAAAAAAGTAGAATTCCTGGAAATTAACAAAAGTTTAGAGACGTGCGTTTTTTTATGAGGATAACTTATACTTTCTTTATCTTTCTTAAAAAAAGTATAATGAGATACCTTTTGCCGCTGTTGCTCTGCATTTTTTTTGGTAATGCCGGATCGGCACAGGATGATGAGCGTACGATTTTACGGGGAAAGGTTCTGTACCGCAACAGTAGCGTGGTCAATGAAAATGTAATCAATACCACCACGGAAAGGGCCACGATCACGAATGACAATGGGGAATTTGCGATTCGGGTGAAGGAGGGCGACGAACTTGTTTTTACCGCGGTAAACTATCAATTGGAGATTGTAAAGATTACCGAGGAAATACTTCAACGCAACCGCTTGGTGGTAGAGGTGAACGAGAAAGTGACCGAATTGGACGAGGTGGTACTGTCCCCCGAGGACCAAGAACGTTATTTGGCGCTAAAGAACGAGCAACTCAAAGGTTTCGAGTACGAAATCGACCGTTCCACGGAAGTGGAGAACATAGCCATGTCGCAAACCGATCGTGGAATGCGGGACGGTCTAAACATCGCCAATATTTTTAGGGCACTACTGAAATCGGGCAAGGCGGCGGAAGAAGAGGGACCTAGGTTAAAGGTAAGTGAAGCCTTACGACAGATCTACGATGACGAGTTCTTTGTATTGGACCTAAAACTCCCTCAGGATAAGATCGATGCTTTTTTACTGTACTGTGACACGCAGATGCCGGCACAATCTTTGCTGCGAAAGGACAATGAGTTCCAGTTGATCGATTTTCTGGTAACACATAGCGAAACGTTCCGTAAGTCCTTGGATGAAGGGAAATAGTACAGTTCTTATATGTTTTCTTTTATGCGCCATTTCCATGGAGGCCCAATCCCTTCTTTCCAAAAGATTGGAAGGGCGGGTGTATAGTAAAGAAGGGGACGTAGCGGCTACCCATGTACTGAACATTACCGCACAAAAGGCAACGATAACCGATGTAAACGGTTTTTTTTCAATTTCGGTCAAACTCAATGATACCCTAGTCTTTTCCGCGATCCAATTTAAACGGAAAGAGGTCGTTGTAAGTCCAAAAGTGTTGGAAAGCAAATTTTTGCTGGTCCCTTTGGAAGAAGCGCTTACGGAACTGGACGAGGTGGTGGTACGCCTCTATAATTTATCCGGGGATATGGGTTCGGATTTGAACAACCTGGAGACCGAATCCGTTGTAACGGCTTCCACCCTGGGATTGCCCAATGCCTATGTAAAGCCCCCTACGCAGGCCGAACGACAATTCTTTGAAGCTACCACCGGAGGGGGTATCGTTCCCTTAAACCCTATCCTGAACGCTATTTCCGGTCGTACCAAAATGTTGAAAAACCGGCTAAAACGAAACACAAAGTATGAACGCACCCAAAGGGTTCGGGCATTTTATCCGGATTCCCTTTTTGTAAAGGATTTGAAAATACCTCAGGAAAGTATACCGGATTTTATGTATTTCTGTGAAGTGGATTCTACTTTTCAGGCCATAGTGGACACCCATGATCAGCTGAAGATATGGGAATACATGCGAAAAAAGAGTCAGTACTATCGGAAAAACAATAAGTTGGAATAGTTTTTTTAGACGCTAGACGCTAGACGCTAGACGCTGGACGCTGGACGCTGGACGCTGGACGCTGGGCGCTGGACGCTGGACGCTGGACGTGTAATGTTAGGTTCAGTGTGAGAACCAAAATTCAAAACTCAAGCCCAACCTCTAGACGTTGACCTCTTCGGAAAGATGAAAGGATGGAAAGACATTGCAAGTACCGCATAAACTATGAGTTTTTGACCATGAACAATTGACAATGAACAGTGAACAATTAACAGTGGGTAGTGAACAATGAAGGATTAACGGCTATGTTGTTTTGATCTGTAGTTGAAGGAGCAAAATCCAACACTTAACTTCCAGAAACCTGAAACCTGAAACCCAAAACTGAAAACGAACAACCAATATCAAACTACAAGCACGGACATCAATTTTGGCACGTGGTTTGCTTATTTTTGAAGGATGAAACTATTTAAGAAAGGACTTTTCCTGTTGGTCCTGCCCCTGTTTGCCTTTGTTTTGGCACATAAGTTTTATGTAAGCGTCACCAACGTTGGGTATTCGGAAAAGGAGGATGCGTTACAGATAACTTGTCGGATTTTCATAGACGACCTTGAAAACGTACTGGAAGAGCGCTATGATTTTAAGGCGTATCTAGCGACCCACGAGGAATCCGAGTCCGCCGACAGCCTTATTGAAAGATACCTAAGATCCAAATTCACCATACAAATCGACGGTAGCGATATGGCCTATGATTTTTTTGGCAAAAAATATGATCATGATGTGGTGATATGTTATATAGAGGTTCCCAAAATCGATTTAAAAAATAAAACCAGCATTCGGATCAGGAACGAAGTACTCACCGATTTGTTCGAAGAACAACAAAACATTGTCCATTTTCGGATCCAGGGAAAGAAAAAAAGCTTTGTACTCACCAAGTCCGATACTAACGGAACGTTAAATTTGTAACATTTTTCCGAATAAAACCAAAAAAAGTTTAACTTTCGCGCCTTATAAATTAAACAAGAATGAAGTCTATTCCCATTTTTTTCACCTCACTATTGTTCCTTTTGGGAGGAACGGCCATAGCCCAATATAACGATGAAAACCGTGAACCGGGTCATTACAACCAGAACAAGTTTAAGCAGCTCTATGAAGAGTTCGCTACACCAAATACGTATCGATCGGCTTCCGGTGCCCCCGGTCCGGATTACTATCAACAACAGGCAGACTATGTCATGGACATTGAACTGGATGATAAAAACGCCAGAATATATGGGGAAGAGACCATAACCTACACGAACAATTCCCCGGATGATTTGGAATACCTTTGGTTGCAGCTAGATCAGAATGTACGCATCAAGGACACCAAATCCGCCTTGCGGAATGAAACGAGGATTGCCCAAGCGGAAAGGGTGGAAAGCTTTGTAAAAAAGTATGTTTCGGAACCTTTTGATGGCGGTTTCAATATTGAGTTCGTTAAGGATGTTAATGGAAGGCCCCTATCGTATACCATCAATCAAACGATGATGCGGATAGATATCCCACGACCGCTAAAAAGCAAGGAACAGATTTCCTTTTCCATAAAATGGAATTACAATATCCCCGACCACACCGTGAATAGGGCCAGATCTGGATATGAGTATTTTCCAAAAGATGGTAATAGGGCCTATGTCATTGCCCAGTTTTTCCCAAGAATGGCCGTTTATAGCGATGTTGAGGGTTGGCAGAACCATCAATTTTGGGGAAGCGGGGAGTTTGCCCTACCCTTTGGGGATTATGAAGTGAACATCACGGTACCGGCGGATCATGTACTGGATGCCACCGGAACCCTACAGAACCGAAAAGAGGTATTTTCCAGGGAGATGTTGAAACGCTATGACCAGTCAAAGAAATCCTACGACAAACCTGTATTGATCGTTACCCAGGAAGAAGCCGAAGCCGCCGAAAAAGGATTTTCGGAAAAAAAGAAGACTTGGCGCTTTAAGGCAAAAAACGTAAGGGACTATGGTTTTGCCACATCCCGTAAGTTTATATGGGACATGCAGGCCGTTAAGATAGGCAACAAGGACGTTATGGCCGTTTCGCTTTACCCTAAGGAAGGCAATCCGCTTTGGGAAGAGTATTCCACCAAGGCCGTTGCCCATACCTTAAAATCCTATTCGGAGCACACATTTGATTACCCTTATCCCAAGGCCATTTCGGTACATGCCAAAAATCAAGGTATGGAGTATCCCATGATCTGTTGGAACTATGGCCGTCCCAATACCGATGGCTCATACTCGGATCAGGTAAAATTCGGGATGATAAGTGTCATCATACATGAGGTGGGCCATAACTTTTTCCCTATGATCGTCAATTCCGATGAACGGCAGTGGGGTTGGATGGACGAAGGTCTGGATACCTTTATGCAATACATGGCGGAGCAGGAATTCGGAGAGAAATATCCCGATGCGATTGCGGGATATGAGACCTACCCGTCCAGAAGGGGAGAACCCTACAAAGTGGTTCCCTATATGGCAGGAGATCAAAGTACATTGGCGCCTATTATGTCCAATCCCGAAAATGTATACCAACTTGGACCCAATGCTTACGGCAAGCCTGCGACGGCCTTGAACATTCTTCGCGAGACCGTTATGGGAAGGGAACTTTTTGACCATGCTTTTAAGACCTATGCCCAACGTTGGAAGTTTAAGCATCCGACCCCGGAGGACTTTTTCCGGACCATGGAGGATGCCTCAGCGGTGGATTTGGATTGGTATTGGAGGTCCTGGTTCTATACCACGGATTATGTGGATATAGGTGTGAAAGACATAAAAAAGTATTTTGTAAACGATGGTCCCACAAAAGAGATGCGTGAGTATATGGCACAAAGGAACATTTCCGAGGCAGATTTACTGCCCCAGGTTTTCCTGGCCGAGGAAGATAGCGATGATTTTAACGAGGACTTAAAGGGGAAGGAAGCTTCGCAAAATTCCATGTTCCTTAAGGAGTTTATGATGGACAAGATGAGTGCGGAGGAAAGGGCGCTTGTTAAGGAACCCAAGTATTTTTATGAAATTACCTTTGATAAGCCCGGTGGAATACCAATGCCATTGATTGTTGAGTATACCTATGCCGACGGAACCAAGGAGAACATAACCTATCCCGCCGAAATATGGAGAAAAAATGATAAGGAGGTCAAAAGGGTCATTGCCTCCGATAAAGAACTGGTGGGCGTTGTAGTAGACCCAAAATTGGAAACCGCGGATATAGATATCACCAATAACTCTTGGCCCCAAAAAGAGGCAAAATCCGATTTTGACAAATTTAAGGAGAATATCAAGGGCAAATAAGCGACTAAAGGAGCATTGATCGACCCTGTCCCAAGTAATCTGCTTACTTTTTGGACAGGAAACCTTGGAGGTCTCTTCAATTGCTATCCAAACTTGACTATATTTGTAGTATGTATGCTGTACACTTTTTGTTCATAAGCGGAGGTGAGATATTCTTCATCATGTTTATCGTGGTCATGGTTTTCGGCGCCGATAAAATTCCAGGTATTGCCAAAGGTTTGGGGAAAGGTATGCGCCAATTAAAAGACGCCACGGAAGATATTAAGCAAGAAATTCAGAGAAGTGCGGAGAAACAAGGTATTGATACTAGCTTGGTATCGGATATCCAAAAGGACATCGATGATGTTAAGAATAGTGTAAGTTCCAACCTAGGCGATGGCATTACCAAGGAGTTGGGCGATGTAAAAAAGAGTATTGATGATGTTTCGGGCACCATCAAGCGACAATAGTTGCGCTTATGCTCGAAAAGATTCTTCAATGGGATAGGGACACATTTATTTACCTCAACAATCTCGGAATAGAAGAATACGATTTTTTTTGGTCCACGGTTACCAACATCTCCACCTGGATTCCGTTATTCATTTTGTTTTTTATCATTATTTACCGGAAATACCCGAAACGGGAAGCACTTTTTGTTTCCCTCACCATAATCGCCCTGGTATTTTTTATTACTACGGCCACGGATATGACCAAGGAATACGTGGCCAGGTTACGGCCCAATAACGATAGTCAGGTCAATACCTTGATACGGATTCTAAAAACTCCGACAACCTATAGTTTTTTTTCAGGCCATGCGTCAAGCTCGTTTTCCGTTACTACGCTGGTAGTGCTCTTTCTTCATAAAAGATTCAAATGGTGTTGGTTCTTCTATGTTTGGCCCTTACTTTTTGCTGCAAGTCGTATCTATGTGGGCGTGCACTATCCCGTAGATATCATAGTGGGCGCTCTGGTTGGGGTTTTATCGGCCTTTCTCTTTTATACCATGTACGTTAGGCTCATCGTACCCTACTTAAGGTTAAGCCGTCCCTAATGGGCAAGAGTACGGTTTCTACCCGGGGATCTTCCTTCAGTTGTTCGTTATAATCCAGGACCACCTTTGTAGTTTTATCCTTTGGATCTAAAGGTTCTACCACTTTGCCGGACCAGAGCACGTTGTCCGATAGAATAATGCTTCCGGATTGCGTTTTTTGAAGAACGGCCTCAAAATAAGCGGGATAGTCCATTTTTTCCGCATCAATAAATACCAAGTCAAAAACAACTTCCAATTCCGGTATAATTTCCAAAGCATCCCCGGTATGTTGTATAATTTTGTTTCCAAACCCACTTTTGTCAAAATACCGCCGTTGTATGCCGTACAATTCTTCATTTTTATCTATGGTATGCAGTTTTCCATCACGGGATAGGCCTTCCGCCAAACAGATGGCCGAATAGCCCGTATAGGTGCCGATTTCCAAAATGGTATTCGGACGTATTATTTTTGACAACAAGCTGAGTACCCTCCCCTGAAAATGACCTGTCAGCATACGGGGCCGAACCACTTTCAGGTGGGTCTCCCGGGTGAGTTCCTGCAATACTTCCGGTTCTTCCTGGGAACGACTTGCAATATATTCTTCCAATATGGGAGATAAAAAGTGCATAAAACGGTTTTGACAAAAATATGGATTACCTTGAAATCGAAAAGCAAAAACCATGGATGGAATTACGATACGACCTGCCCTATTGGGTGATTTACCAATTCTCCAAAAATTCGAACAGGGCGTCATACAGGCGGAAAGACCTTTAGACCCCACCATTAGGAAAGACCCGGTAAACTACTATGATCTGGAATCTATGATACGGGACGATGACTTTGCTGTGGTCGTAGCTGAGTACGAAGGCAATATTGTGGCATCTGGTTATGGCATGGCAAAAAAGGCAAGACACTATTTGGATCATACCTATTACGCTTATCTGGGATTTATGTATACCGAGCCGGAATTTCGGGGAAAGGGGGTAAATCAAAAAGTTCTTTCCGCCCTAAAGGATTGGGCCATTTCCAAAAACTTGACCGAAATTCGCCTTACCGTATACGAAGATAATCCCATTGCTATAAAGGCTTACGAAAAGTTCGGATTTAAAAGGCATATTATTGAGATGCGTCTGGTGTAATTTTCTTAACTACCCCTTCCCATTATCCTTTTTGAAGTCGTAGTTTTGAAAAAAATAATATGCTGTTCCACAACTCCCTTGAATTTGCCCAAAAACTGGATGCCGAGGATCCTCTTGGAACCTATCGGGACGAATTTCATTTTCCTAAGATACATGGAAGGGAAGTCATCTATTTCACGGGCAATTCCCTTGGATTACAGCCCAAGCGCACCCAGAGTTATATTGATGAGATTATGACCGATTGGAAGGAATTGGCCGTAGAAGGCCATTTTCATGCCGATAAACCTTGGTGGGATTATCATGAAAGACTGGCCGAACCCTTGGCAAAGATTGTTGGGGCCAGACCTAAGGAGGTATGTGTTATGAATACCCTTACCGTGAACCTTCATTTTTTGATGGTCTCTTTTTATACGCCTACTCCGGATAGATTCAAGATTTTATGTGAGGAAAAGGCGTTTCCCTCGGATCAATATATGCTTCAGAGTCAGGTAAGGTGGCACGGTCTGGATCCGGAAGAGGCCATTGTAGCAATAAAAAAGAGGGAGGGAGAACACTTTTGGCGTACTGAGGATGTCCTTTCAAAAATCGAAGAAATTGGGGATGGACTTGCTTTGATATTCATGGGTGGTGTAAACTACTACAACGGTCAGTCTTTTGATATGCAGGCCATAACCCAAGCTGGAAGATCTGTAGGGGCAAATGTCGGGTGGGACCTGGCGCACGCTGCGGGAAATGTGGGTCTGGAACTGCATAATTGGGAGGTTGATTTTGCCGCATGGTGCAGCTACAAATACATGAACAGTGGCCCGGGCAACGCTTCGGGTATCTTTGTTCATGAAAAACATGTGGAAAACGAGACCATTCCCCGATTGGAAGGGTGGTGGGGAACCAAAAAGGAGACTCGTTTTTTAATGAAGCCCCAATTTGAACCTATGTCCAGCGCGGATGCCTGGCAACTTAGCAACCCCCCTGTGCTCTCTTTAGCTCCCTATTTGGCTTCCTTGGAAATGTTCGATGAGGTTGGGATGCATGCGCTTATTGAAAAGCGAAACCGATTGACCACTTACCTGGAATTTATCTTAAAGGAAATCGGTAAGGAGGTAAATGGCTCCTTTGAAATTATTACCCCATTGGATAGAGGTTGTCAACTATCCGTTTTTTTACATGGCGAGGGAAGGCCCCTCTTTGATTTTCTGATGAAAAATGGTGTAATCGTTGATTGGAGGGAGCCCAATGTCATCCGTTTGGCACCGGCACCTTTTTATTGTTCCTTCTCGGATATGTACCATTTTGGCCAACTCTTGAAGCAAGGCATCCTATCCAAAACGGCTAGTAGATAGTTATTCGTTTTTAGTAGCTTTGCCGTCTATTAACAAAACCAACCCGTAATACCATCGACCTTAGATGAAATCCCTCTTACTTATTCTTTCCAATGCCCGCTATTTTGGCCCAGCTTGGGTTTTTGCAAGTCTAAACATATTGTTTGGGACATGGGCCATATATATTCCAACGGTAAAGGAGAACTTGGGTATTGATAAGGCCCAATTGGGGATTGCTATTTTTTTTCTATCTCTTGGGGTCTTTACCATATTTCCGATTGCCTCGACGATAATAAATAGGATAGGGGTAGGCAAAGCTACCGGGTACGGCGTCCTGCTGATTTGTATAACTGCGATATTGCCCATTGTGGCACCCAATTATTATACACTAATGGCCGGCTTATTCTTTTTTGGTGCCACCAACGGTTTTACGGACATTTCCATGAACACCCTGGTTACCGAATTGGAAAAGGAGGATAAGACGAAATTTATGTCCGCTTCCCACGGTTTTTTCAGTTTGGGGGGTGTTTTGGCGGGTCTGGGGAGTTTTTTGATCGGCCCATTGGCCAATCCGGCTTTGCACATGGGTATGGCCATTGCCCTGATCTTTATAGTAAATCTTTTTTTTTATGGCAGATACAAGAATATAACGGCCGCTCCGGTGGAGAAGGAGCCTTTTAGCCTAAAACTGTTTAAACCTTTATTGTTATTGGGATTGATTTCCTTTGTTTCCATGGGGAGCGAAGGTGCCATTGTGGACTGGAGCGGACTTTACCTCAAAGAGGTGAGTATTGCTCCGGAAGCGCTATGGGGGGCCGGATTTCTCGGCTTCCAGATTACGATGACCTTAGGGCGGTTCTTGGGTGATGGTATCAGTTCCAAGATCGGTTCGGTGAAAATGGTTTCCTTGGGTGCCCTTGTGGTAATTGCCGGCTATGCCTTGGTATTATCTACCCAAACGTATTTGGCCATATTGGGGTTTGCCCTGAGCGGCCTTGGTTTTTCCGTAATGGTTCCGGAAATTTTCCGGATAGGAGGTAACGTCAGGGGGGTGGATTCGTCCCAGGGCGTATCTTTCATAGCAGGAACGGGGTATACCGGATTTTTGATCGCTCCGCCGATACTGGGGTTTTTGGCGGACAGTTTTTCCTTGGTAGCCTGTTTTTTGGTATTGACCTGCTGTGCCCTTCTAATTTTAGGGGCCACCTTTACGATGAACAAGAAAAGGATAAAATCCTGATTTGGAGCTGTTAGTTGGTCTTTACCGCGACATCCGTAAAATACAGCTTAAAACTGCCATCCTCCTTTTGGTGCATCTTGGCAATTTTTAAACCGCCTATCTCCACATAGTCCTCCCAGGTGGTGATCAAGGAGGGCTCTGCCTGGTTTCCTTTACGGAATACCCATTCCTGTACCATAAAATCGTCCCCAAAGTAAAAGTCATAGGCATCCCCAGGGGTGTAACCGCCCTCGGAACCATATACCACCGTAAGCTTTTGCATGGGTTTTTTGCTTATGGGTGCCTCTACATTTTGGGAATGGTCATAATCGATGCTGTTCTTGTCCCATAAAATATTGATTGGGGCAATCAACCAGTACTTATCATTTATAAAGCCCCCATTGGTCTTGTGGGTTATACTATCCATATCCTTTCTAAGGTAGGTGAGGGTGTCGGTAGCGTTTATGGCCGTAACCTCATTGATCTTTGGTTTCCAGATCCAAGTGCGTTCAAAATGACTGGTGTCCCTATCCACATTAAAGGTGAATTTTAGTTCTTGGACCTCGTTCCAGTTTTCAAATCCGCTGGCATAGGCCAATTCTTCCAAAATGGTCAATTCCTTTTCAACTTCGGTCGGGGTCGTTTTTTTTTCGTTCTTACAGCCTATGACCAGTGTAAGGGCCAGTGCCAAGATATAGAGATATGGTTTCATACTTTGATTTTTTCAAAGATAATCAGTTTTATTCAGATGTCGATTCATTCATTTAGGGGGGTCAGGATTCCCAATAATTTGATTAATTTTACCACTTCACAAGAAAATAAAAAATGAGTTCAAAAAAAGGAAAAGTACAGGAAGCCATACAGGAAAAACTGCTCGATGAACGGAAAGTCTTTTTATGGGGCATGGTGGACGATGATTCGGCCAAACACGTTATTGATCGTCTCTTGTATCTGGATCTTCAAAATAACAAGGAAATACAGTTAATCATCAATAGTCCCGGAGGCTATGTAACATCGGGATTTGCCATTTACGATACCATCAAACAAATTAAAAGCCCGGTGTCCACGGTATGTTCGGGCCTTGCCGCTTCAATGGGCTCTATTTTGTTATCCGTTGGCGAAAAAGGAAGGCGGTTTATCCAACCCCATGCCCGGGTAATGATCCATCAACCCAGTGGCGGCGCAAGGGGGCAGGCATCCAATATAGAAATCCAGGCCAAGGAAATTATAAAGACCAAGGAATTGGGAGCCAAGATTTTAGCCGAGAATTGTGGGCAAACCTTCGAAAAGGTCATGAAGGATTTTGACCGTGACTATTGGATGGGCGCCGAGGAATCCGTGGAATATGGTATTGTTGACGGAATTTTGGAATAGTCTCGCTCTAATTTGACAAAGCTCTTGTAGGGATTAAAATACTGAAAAAGTCCTTCGCAAACCTAATGTGAAGGACTTTCTGAATATATATGGACGCCTAAGCGGAAAATTCGTTATATATACGTTGCAAAGATATTATAAGGATGTGATAGCACCGTTAAATGTTTATTAAATAGGGATTAATACTTCCCGGGATTTTGAATGATGTCTCTTGCGCGTTGCTTTAAATCCCTTAACTCTGGTTTGTCCTTTTTCTCCAAAAGATTTAACATCATACTCATCCTGGGGTTATTTACAAAATATTCCTTTTTCTCGTCCAAGAAGTTCCAATACAAAGCGTTGAAAGGACATCCTTGTTCACCGGTCTTTTGTTTTGGGCTATAGTGGCAATCGGTGCAGTAATTGCTCATTTTGTTGATGTAATTGGCACTACTAACGTAGGGTTTGGTGGCGACCAAGCCACCATCGGCAAACTGACTCATGCCCCGGGTATTGGTAATCTCTACCCATTCCACCGCATCGATATAGATACCCAAATACCATTGATCTACTTCATCTGGATGGGTCTGGGTCAATAAGGCAAAGTTCCCCGTAACCATCAAACGCTGTATGTGATGGGCATACGCGGTATCCAAACTTTGTTGTATGGCCTGTTTTAAACAATTCATTTTGGTATGCCCTGTCCAATAGAAGTCGGGTAGTTTATTGTAGTTCCCAAGTTTATTATGGTCGCGGTAACTTGGCATTTCCTTCCAATAAATTCCGCGCATGTATTCGCGCCATCCGATAATTTGGCGTATAAAGCCCTCTATTTGGGAAATATGGATTTCATGGGAATGATGGTCATAGTACTCCAAAACCTGATTTACAACCTCCTTTGGTGAGAGCATTTTGCTGTTCATGGCAAACGAAAGTCGCGAGTGAAATAAAAATTTCTCATCTGTATGCATTGCGTCCTGATAGTCGCCAAAGTATTTCAAGAGATGTTCGCAAAAGTAATGTACCATTAAAAGGCAGTCCTTTCTTGAAACGGGCCAGTTGAAATTGGCCTCGTCCAAATTTCCAAAAGTCTCTACTCCGGATGACCGTATCTGTTGTGCGACCGCAGAAACATCAACGCCAAACATCTTTTCTTGGGGAATCCGCGGGGTTCCTTTCCATTTTTTCCGGTTACTTTGGTCAAAATTCCATTTACTGCCCTTGGGTTGTCCATTTACCATGAGGATATCATGCTTTTTTCGCATCATCCGGTAAAAGCTTTCCATGATCAATTGTTGCTTTCCTTTGAAGAAATCCTTTAACTCATGTCGTGTGGTGTAAAAATGTTCCGTATCATAGGATTCGGTTTCTACACCCAGTATTGGGCAGATAGATTGGAGTTGGGAGTCCAGTCGGTATTCATCGGGGAGTTGGTACTCGAATTTTTCAGCCCCCGAATGTTCCATGTACATCGTTATCAATTTTTCCAGGTCTTGTGGGTTTTCGGGATCCCCGATCTTTAAGTAGATGACCTTATGCCCTTTTTTTTCAAGTTCTTTGGCAAAATTTCGCATGGAGATAAAAAAAGCGACAACCTTTTGAATATGGTGTTTTACATAATCGGTTTCCTGCCGCAATTCGGCCATAAGATACGTCGTGGAATCATCGACCTCGTTGAACCAGCTATGCTCTAGATTGAGTTGGTCTCCTAATATAAGTCGCAGTATTTTCATTTCTTAGATGAGTTTCGGCACACGATTCTTAAAAAAGCGTTTCTTGAAGCCAAAGTGCTTGAAATTTTCCATTGGGGTCGTATCGCTCGGCTTGTCTTCTACTATTAAATGCACGATTACGCGGGTCATTACCGACTCCACTATTGTACATCCAATTACCCCAATTGCTATGTACATCGTAGTCCAGGAGCATACTTTCAAAATAGGCTGCCCCTATGCGCCAATCCTGTTCCAGTACCCGCGACCAAAAACTGGCCACGTTTTGTCGTCCTCGGTTACTCATCCATCCGGTATGGGCTATTTCCTTCATATTGGCATTTATAAAAGGTTCCGTGGTCTGACCGGAAATCCAGCTTTCCGTAGTTCTTTTGGATGTTTTCCATTTGTATTTCCTATTGAGGATACCCCCGATATGAAAGATGTCGTTGCCATGTTTTAGGGAAACATATTTGAAGAAGTCCCGCCAAATAAGTTCAAAAATAAGCCAATACGTATCTTGATTTTTTCTAACGACCCTTTCAAATTCCTTAACCTCCCAATAGATGGTCCGGGCCGAAATGCTTCCATTGGCCAGCCAAGCCGAGAGCTTGGAACTATATCCCGGGCCCATCAGGCCGTTGCGTGTCTTTTTGTAAAAAGCCAATTTTTGGGTTTCCCAGAAATAGTCCTGCACTCTTTCTTGAGCGTTGGTTTCACCGCCTTGGAAAGGGAAGGCCGTTCTGGTATCGATACTGAAATTGTTCAATCCCAAATCCTTCAAACTGGGAACCTCGCTGTTATTTTCGACTAAATTTGTTGAGGGCCTAACCTTTGGGCTTTCCAAAGTGGGCCTCACTTTGCCATAGGTTTCGCACTTTTTCCTAAATTCTGTAAAGACCTTTGGAATCTGTTGAAAGCTATCGTAGGGAATATCGTCCGGATGAAATAGAAACTGATCGTAGCTTTCCTCAAAATTCACGGAAGCCGGAACATGGGCAATTACGGCGTCGCGTGCTTTGTTTTCGTCCCTTGTCCATTCTTTTTGTAGAAATACGTTTTGTATCCCGTGTTCATGTATGAATTTTGGAATCCGGTTTTTAGGGCTGTCTAGGTAAACGAACAATGGAATGTTTAACTTCTTTAGGTTTTCTTTTAGTTGGATGACGGTTTCGATCAAAAATCGGGCCCTAAACCTTTCTGTTTTTCTAAAGCCATAGTCGCCCATGCCAAAAAGCAATGGGTCAAAACAATAAATACCCATTACTTTATCTCCGGAACATGCTTTGTTAAGGGAAGAATTGTCGGCTATCCTAAGATCGTTCCTAAACCAAATTAGATTGTTCATCTACAATGTAAAAAGGGCTTCTAGTTAAATTTGTTTCAAAATGGTCAGTGCGGTTGACGACTTTCAGTCTTTAATCTTTTATTTCGTCTACATCGTTCACTACAGTATTTTACGGTTTCCCAGTTTTTTCTCCATTTTCTTCGCCAACGAAACTCTAGGCCGCAAGTCTCACAGATTTTAATAGGAAGGTCAACCTTTTTATGGGCCATTTTTGATTTACTTAAATTCATCCGGTCTGGCATAGGCCAAGCGGGCCAGCAGTTCGGGAAGGGCATAACCATCCAGTCCTATGGCCGATAGGGTCTGTGCCTTGTCCAATTGTACCCATCCATCCGTATGCTGAATAGTTTTAGGTAAATAGATGTGACGAATACTTCCGATGATCAAAAGGCAACCGTTTTCCTTTATTTCATAAGCATTCTCATAACGGCACCCCAGTTTTATGATACTTTCCTTAACGTAGGGTGCGCGAAAGTCGTCCAAATACTCTGGGGTCAAGCCCGTTTTTTCAAATTCGGAGATTCCCTTTTCATATTTTGCCGAAGTTTGATGTGCCTGCTCCAATATGGATTTATTTACATGATTAAGGGTAAAATCCCCGTTTTGTCTTAGATTTTCATAGGTATCCCGTCTGACGGTTAGCGGTCTAAGGATAAAACCTAAAAGTGCTGGATTACTTCCTATATGTATAATGGAATTAAAAATGGCCAGATTGGTAATTCCTTTCCCGGAAATTGTTCCAAGCAGGTTGCAGGATTTATATCCTGTACAACTATTGATAAGGTTGGATTTATAACGGGTGGGGAGATTGTCCAAATCGGACTTGGAATAGTGCACCATATATTTTTTGTTTTACTAAATTAAATAAAAGTTAAACAAAAAATGTTAACTAATCTCTAAACTTGACATTTCAGATTGCTTTTCAAGGCTTTTATCAGGGATGTTTAAATTTTAGTACATTTACCATCTTTAACCCATAGCCTATCGGTTTTTTATGACACAGACTCCCAAAAAAATTGCCATTGTAGGCTCGGGGCTGGTAGGTTCGTTATTGGCCATTTATCTGCAAAGAAGAGGGCACTCCATTACCGTTTTCGATAGGAGGCCTGATATCAGGACTATTGAGTTTTCAGGTCGTTCCATTAATCTGGCCATGAGCGACAGGGGTTGGAGGGCCTTGCGGGAAATCCAGATTGAAAATGAGGTAAAGAAAATTGCCATTCCCTTGGACAAACGGGCTATGCATGTTATTGGAAAGCCCCTTTATTTTCAGAAGTATGGTAAGGAAGGCGAAGCCATCTGGTCCATTTCCAGAGGGGTGCTAAATCGGAAGATGATCGATTTAGCGGAGGGCACCGGGGTCGAGTTCCGATTTGAGGAAAAGGTTTGGGACGTAGACCTGCCCCAGGCCAAAATCTACACCGGGGAAACGGAAAAGAGCGAGTGGAAGGAATACAACTACGATATTGTTTTTGGCTGTGATGGGGCTTTTTCACGAGTACGGCACAAAATGCAGAGAAGGAGCCGATTTGATTATTCCCAGGACTTTATCGATGTAGGATATAAGGAATTGACCATTCCGCCCAATGAGGATGGTTCCCATAAGCTGGATAAGAACTCATTTCATATTTGGCCACGAGGTAGGTTTATGTTTATTGCCATGCCCAATTTGGACGGGAGTTTTACCTGTACCTTATTTATGCCTTTTGAGGGGGAGGTCTCTTTTGAGAACATAACTACCAAAAAAGAAGCAAAAAAATTCTTCAAGACCCATTTTCCCAATGTTAGGAAGGACATTGAAAATCTGACCACGGATTTCTTCAAGAACCCTACCAGTGCCTTAGTGACCATGAAATGCTATCCTTGGACGTATTGGAACAAAGTGGCCCTTGTAGGGGATGCGGCCCATGCCGTAGTGCCCTTTTATGGACAGGGAATGAATGCCGGGTTCGAGGATATCTATTTCCTAGATCAGCTAATGACCCAATATGGTGACGATTGGGAGACCATTTTCCGCAACTATCAGAAACAGCGAAAGCCCAATGCGGATGCCATAGCGGAATTGAGCTACCGCAATTTTATGGAAATGAGCAGTAAGACAGCGGATTCACAATTTCTACTACAAAAAAAGATTGAGAAACGTTTCGCCGAAAAGTATCCGGACAAATGGATTCCAGTATATTCCCGGGTTACTTTTTCCAACAGGCCCTATACGGAGGCCCTTGCCGTTGGCGATGCCCAGGAGGAAATCATGAAAAAAGTGATGCAAACACCGAATATTGAAAAAATATGGGATAGCCCCGAAGTGGAGCAAAGGATATTGGATTTACTTTAATGTTTTTTTGCGGACCGCATTTCTGCCTTGCGCATGGGCATACCATCGATGAGGTCAAAAATAACTAGTGGATCTATTTCGAAATCCTTTTTTAGTTTGGCACCGCCATCCTTTCCGATCAGAACAACCCCCTTAAATTTTTCCGAAATATGGGCCGTATCGTAAGCATCTTTTAAAGGCATATCCTGTAGATGGCCATTTCGGGTAAAAATACCTTTATCGGTGACAATAAAGAGTATTAAATCCCGCTCGACCATTTCTTCCGGCACGTCGGAGAACTTTTCCAGTTGGGATTTTAGGGCTGGGGATTTTATTGAATCATCAAACAATAGAAGAACCCGGTTCTTCCATTGATAATCCTTTAAGTTCTGGGCATTGAACTTTAAGGTACTCAAAAGGGCTACTGCCAGAACCCATTTTAATGTGTGCATGTTTGAGTTATTAAGTAGTCTTCATAGCACATAAACAAAAAAGCCATCCACATACGCGGATGGCCTTTGATTTCCTTTAGGAAGAATGTTCATAAGCTCGAGAACATTTTTTCCATTTTTTCCTGTTCTTCTTCCGCTAAAACCGGATCGACCAAAATTCGGCCGCTGTGCTCATCGGTAATAATTTTTTTGCGGGAAGCGATTTCTACCTGAACCTGTGGAGGAATCGTAAAGAAGGAACCTCCGGAAGCACCCCTTTCTACAGGAACTACGGCCAGGCCGTTCTTTACATTGCTTCGAATACGGGTATAGGCCTTTATCAGCCTTTCCTCTATCTCACTCTGGAATTTTTTGGATTGATCCAGCAGGGCCATTTCTTCCTTCTCGGTCTCCGCCAGAATAGCGTCCAGTTCACTTTTCTTATGCTTTAAGTGCGCCTCCCTTTCGGCTAGTTTTTCCTTGGTTTCCGTAATAACCTCCTTTTTTTGCTCGATCTGTGCCTTAAATTCCTTAATATTCTTCTCGGCCAATTGGATTTCCAATTCCTGGAATTCCAATTCCTTGCTTATGGAGTTGAACTCCCTACTATTACGAACATTTTTTTGCTGTTCGCTATATTTCTTGATCAAGGCTTTCGCCTCTTCGATAAGGTTCTTCTTTGCCCCGATTTCAAAATTAATGGTCTCAACATCGGTCTTCAGCTTGTCCATACGGGTCTTAAGCCCCAATACCTCGTCTTCCAAATCCTCTACTTCAAGGGGAAGTTCGCCCCTAACATTACGTATTTCATCCACCCTGGAATCGATTAACTGTAAATCGTATAATGCCCTTAATTTTTCCTCTACGGTCGCTTCTACCTTTTTAGCCATATGCTTTATAAATACTTGATGGGATTGGTTTTACTTTCCGATAAACGGATTGCAAAATTAGGGATTTTTTTTGTAAGATAATCTACTAATAGATTTTTTGTAAACTGCTCTGTTTCATAATGCCCAATGTCCGCTATAATCATTTTGTTCTCGGCCTCATAGAATTGGTGGTATTTTACATCGGCAGTGACAAAAACGTCCGCTCCCGAAGCTCTGGCAGCCGAAATCGCAAAGGCTCCACTACCTCCGAGAACCGCTATTTTTTGCACCTTTTTCCCCAACGGTTCGGAATGACGAACACAGGATGCCTTCATTTTTTCTTTAAGCAACCCAAGAAACTTCATTTCGGCCATGGGCTCTTTTAGATTGCCGACCATTCCCATTCCCATGGTAAGATCGGTATTGTCCAAGGCATAAATCTCATAGGCGACTTCTTCGTACGGGTGGTGTTTTATCAACGCACTTTTTATTCTAGACTCGTTCATCGCGGAAAAAACCACATTTATTTGGGTCTCTTCCTCATAATGTATTAACCCAATCTGACCTTTGGACGGGTTGGCCCCATCATTTGCTTTGTAACTGCCTGCCCCGTCTACCGTAAAGCTACAATCACTATACTTTCCAATATTTCCCGCTCCTGCGGCAAAAAGACCTTGCCGTACTTTTTCCGAATCGTTTTTTGGAACATACGTGGTCAGTTTCTTAAGGGTTCCTTTTTTTGGAATCAGTATTTGGGGATTTTGGATTCCAAGGACTTCACAGATTTTTGCGTTTACGCCGTTGGGCGAATTGTCCAACGCCGTGTGCATACTATAAATGGTAATGTGGTTTTGGATGGCCTTTATTACGGTTCTTTCAACATAGGAGGAGCCTGTCAATTTTTTTAAACCACTAAAAATTATAGGGTGGAAGCTTACGATGAGATTACAATTATGGGCCATGGCCTCCTCAACTACCGATTCCAAAGTATCTAGCGTAACCAAAATCCCGGAGACTTGGGCTTCCGCATTGCCCACCAAAATTCCGGTATTATCAAAATCCTCGGCATATGGCAGGGGCGCAAGTTCTTCCAATATTTGGGTTACTTCAAGAACGGTCATTTTTTGGTTTTATAAGGCTACCAAAGATAAAATATTATATTTTCGTTCCGGTGCGACTTTTACGAAAAATAGCGTTTCCCGTATCCTTGGTGTATGCCTTGGTGGTTCATGTTCGTAATTATTTATACGATATTGGTTTTCTGAAATCAAGGTCTTTTGACATTCCCGTAATTTGTATCGGTAATTTGAGTGTTGGGGGGACGGGGAAAACACCCATGATCGAGCTTTTGATATCCCTTTTCCAGGATTCCTACAGCATTGCCGTGTTAAGTAGGGGATATAAGCGGAAATCCAAAGGTTTTCTTATCGGAGGAAGGGAAAGCACCTTTGAGGAGTTGGGGGACGAACCCTTCCAAATCAAGTCCAAGTTTCCCAAGGTCGTCGTTGCAGTGGATGCTAACAGAACAAGGGGCATTCTTGAGTTAAAAAAGCAGGTAACTCCCAAGGTTATCCTCTTGGACGATGCTTTTCAACATAGAAAGGTACGCCCCGGCTATTCCATTTTGCTGACCGCATATTCCAACTTATATGTGGACGACTGGTATTTGCCCACCGGTGACTTACGCGATGGTAAAAAAGAAGCCAAAAGGGCTAACGCCATTATCGTTACCAAATGTCCTTCCGCATTATCCCAAAAAGAACGGGACACAATCACAAGTAGACTGAAACCAAAAAATAATCAGCAGGTCTTTTTCAGCAGTTTGGCGTATGATCTTCCCGTAAAGGATACCAAAACGATTTCCTGGGGAGATTTAGGCAACCTAAAAATTACGCTTGTCACTGGAATAGCATACCCCAAACCTTTGGTCGATTTCCTTAACGACAAAGGGCTTGTTTTTGAGCATTTAAGATTTGGAGATCATCATTACTTCTCCAATGACGAACTGGACCTTTTTAGATCTAAGGAGTGTATTTTAACCACTGAAAAGGATTATGTCCGCTTAAACGGGAAGCTAAAAAACCTGTACTACATACCTGTGCGCCACAATTTCTTAAACGATGGAGAAGATGTATTGACCAAGAAATTGTCCGAATTTATGATGCAGGATCCTTGACTTCCTTTTTGCTGAAAATATTCTCCCCGATCTTTTGATAGAATACTTCCGGTTTAAAGGGCTTGGTCACTACATCATTACATCCTGCGGCGTAGAAACTCTCCAGGCTATCATCCAAGGAAATGGCCGTAAGCGCTATAATCGGGGTATGGCCATCGAACTTTCGGATTTCAATGGTCGCCTCTTCTCCACTGATACCCGGCATGTGGATGTCCATTAGAATGGCATCGTATGGATTTTTTCGGGCCAATTCAACGGCTTCCATTCCATTGCTGGCAATATCACTGGTGATTTCCTTTTTGGTCAACATTTTTTTGGTTATCACCTGATTGATTTTGTTATCCTCTACGATCAAAAGATGAAGACCTTTAAAGTCGTAATCCTTTTGGGTAATTTCAAAAGGAATGTCATCCATAACGCTATCCTTACTTTTAAGTTTCAGCTCAAAAAAGAAAGAACTTCCCTCACCTAGATCACTTTTCAACTCTATCTTACTGTCGAATAGGCCCAAGAGGCTTTTTACAATGGTAAGGCCCAATCCAGTGCCACCGTATTCCCTATTAATTTGAATGGAACCCTGCTCAAAGCCCTCAAAAATAACCTTCTGCTGTTCTTCGGAAATACCTATTCCCGTATCTTGAACTTCAAAATACAATGTTACATCGTCCTCAATCTTTTTTAGCAATTGCGCTATTACCTTTACTTCCCCATCTTTGGTGAACTTCAGGGCGTTCCCCACCAGATTCATGAATATTTGCGAAAGCTTTAAAGGGTCGCTCATCAAATGGCCCGGAATGCTCTCATCATATTCCAAAATGATTTTGGTATTGTTCTCCTTGGCACTTTGTTGTAGGGAGTCGATAACTTCCTGAAGTATCTTTTTAAGATTGAACTCTATATTCAGGGGTTCTAGTTTTTCCGCATCAATTTTATTGATCTGCAATATGTCGTTTATGAAGTTCAGGAGATAATCCCCTGAAAACTTCAGTGCCTTTAAATGTTCCTTTTGATTCTCACTGGGGTTTTCCTCCAGCAATAAGTGTGTTAGACCGGTCACCGCATAGAGCGGTGTACGTAGCTCGTGGCTCACGGTGGACAAGAAATTGGTCTTGGCCTCCATAGCCTGTACGGCTGCGTCCCTTGCACTCTGTAGTTCGTTGTTTTTGGTCTGTAACAGATCGTTAGTTTTTAATTTTATCTGATTGTTTCGATATAGGGAAACGGCCAATAGCGAGATAATGGATAAAAATGCCGAGGTGAGGATCGTGGCAATTTCTGAGCGATTGCGCGATTCATTCAGTTCCTCTATACGCTGATCCATCCTCTTGATTTCGTCACTCATAAAATCAAATTGGATTTTTTCCGCAGTCTTGGCCTCTGTTTTTACTTTTTCAATGGTAAACAAGGAATCCCGAATTCTGAGGAGGTTTCTATTATGGATCAAGGATTTATCAAAGCGACCAAGGCTTTCATACAGTTGGGTCAATAACTGATTGGCCTCAAGGACTTCCCTAAAAAAGTTGTTTTCCTGGGCCAATTTCAACGCACTTTCGGCATTAAGTACCCCTTCACTGAAATTTTTGTTTTCCTGGCTTAATTGTGCCAAACCAAGATGTGCCCTCGTGGCTAGATATTCTTTTTCGTACAGATCTGTATTAACGACAAGCGAGTTGAAGTTTTTAGAGGCACTGTCATATTTTTCTAGATTCAAATAGATATTTCCTTCTACCAAAAGGATATTATTGAAGAAATTACGATCGTTGTTCAACTGTTTGGCTTCATTCAGCATAAAAATGGCCTGAAAGTTCTTATCGTCCCTGAAAAGCAGAATGGCCTCTATAAATTTGTGAATGGCATCACCATACGGATATTCTATATCTTTTAGTATGGACTTTGCCCGATCCCAAAAAAAGAGGGTGGTTTCCTCTTTGTCCAATTTTAGGTAAAGCAGGGCAAGATGATGGTAACTGTCTATCAAGGCTTTTACGTCCTCGTTCTTTTCTGCAAGTTCAGCAGCTTTTTCCAAGGATTCCAAGGCAAGATCCATTTTACTCTGGTTCTTTAATTCCCTGGCATTATCAAAGTAGGACTGTAAATCATTTTGAGCCAAGGAATCTTGCCCATAGGACAAATGAAGGACGGTTACGAGGAAAGGGATCCATAACCATCTTTTAAGCATTTTATGTAAGATTCCGATTTTCAAATATTCCTTTTAACGATATGTGTGATCGATACGAATCAAATATTCGGTCACATGACAAAAATACTTTTCAATTTTGTTATCGGGGGTCCTTGAAATGAAACGTATAAGAACGGCAACTATTGTTTATTTCAAGCAATACCATAAGAATTTTCTTATAAATAGTGCGATTTTTATTTTGTTTCTTGAAATTTTGTCAAAAAAAGCCTCAATTTATGGAATATCGGCCCTATAGCCCGGTATTGAAATTTTTGGTATTTACTGTATATGTTTATGTGCTTTGTAGGACGATCTTACCAATGCACCACTTTCCACATATCTAAACCCCATTTCCAGTCCCAATACTTCATATTTTTTGAATTGCTCCGGCAAAATAAACTCCTTAACGGGCAAATGTTTTTTGGAAGGTTGCAGGTATTGGCCAATGGTTAAAACGTCCACGTTCACTTTTCTAAGATCTTCCATGGTTTGGACAACCTCCTCTTCGTGCTCGCCAAGGCCTAACATTATCCCGGATTTGGTTCTATTTATACCGCTCTCCTTTAGATATTTAAGGACCCCAAGACTACGATCGTATTTGGCTTGGATCCTTACTTCCCGGGTAAGCCGCTTTACCGTTTCCATGTTATGGGACACTACTTCCGGTGCGACCTGGATTATACGATCAATGTGACTTTCAATTCCTTGAAAATCAGGAATAAGGGTCTCCAAAGTTGTGTCTGGATTCATTCTTCGGACAGCCTTTACGGTCTCGGCCCAGATAATGGATCCCATGTCCTTTAAATCATCCCTATCAACCGAGGTAATTACGGCATGTTTTATTCCCATAATCTTTATGGATCGGGCCACTTTTTCGGGCTCCGACCAATCCACATTTTCCGGACGTCCCGTCTGTACACCACAAAAACCACAGGAACGGGTACATATGTTTCCCAATATCATAAAAGTGGCCGTTCCCTCTCCCCAACATTCTCCCATATTGGGACAACTTCCAGAGGTACAGATGGTATGTAAGTTGTATTTATCCACCAATCCCCGGAGTTGGGAATACTTTTTACCGGTAGGAAGTTTTACCCTTAGCCATTTAGGTTTTCCCTTGGGAGGGGCTACATTACCCAAAGTCTCTACACTCATAGCGAAAATTTACACAAATATACGAAGTAAATTATTGGTTTATTGATACAGTCGGTATTTGGAGGATAGTAGGTTTTTCCGATTTAAATTTTGCCTTGTACCAGCGTCAGAATCCCTTCTTAAAGGCATAAACCTCCTATTGCTTACTACGTTTAATGACTTCAGCCAGCAGTTTTTTTGCCCTGAGCAACTTCACCTTAACATTGTTAACCGGTTCATTGAGCTCTTTGGCTATTGCGGCGTAGCTAAGTTCATGGAAGTATCTAAGATTAATTACCTCTTGATAATGTGGCTTTAGTTTTTTTATATGTTGGAGCAGATTGGCCAGATTTTGCTCGGTTATTAAACGATCTTCTGCAGTTGGCGCATCGTCCAAAACCCTTTTTATCGCTTCATTGTTCCCATCGGCCTCCAACGGGCTTCTTTTTCTTTTTCTGATGAGGTCTATATGGATATTTTTGGAAATGGCAATTAACCAAGTTTTGAATTCATAAGCCTCGTCATAAGTAGAAATACGGTCGAAAGCCTTGGAGAAGGTCTGAATTGTAATGTCCTCCGCATCGTTTTCGTTTTCCGTGCGTTTTAACTGAAAGCCATAGACATCGTTCCAGAAGTTGTCCAAAAGTGTGCTAAAAGCAATTTGGTTACCGGACTTGGCCCTTTTGATTATTTCTTGAAGTCCGTTTTCCAGTTTGGCCAATCGTAGTAGGTATTGATAAAAATTTAACTGTAGAAAAGGTCAGCTTTCTATTGTAGTTTTGGGGCAATGTCCTTTTTGCAATCCTGTTCATTTGGAAGTTTCCCGCACATGCCACAGGCTTGCCCATCTTTGTTCAAAAATGGACTTTGGCTTGCACAAGTACCTGCGAATTTACCATCCTTTTGAGACCAAATCTTTATGGCGATTCCCGCAAATGCCAGCGCAAGCAAACCAATGGTCAATACAATCAGCATCTTTTCAGAATTTTTGGCAAAGATATAAAAAATATGGCCCTGAAGCTAGCTTCAGGGCCATATCAACAGTAAGATTTTCTTATCAATATTTGATATTGGCAACAATATTCTCAACGGTCGGGGTTTGATTACCTCCCTTAGGTTCAATGGTAATATAACCCACGGCATTATCGGAGTAGGGCAAGGCCAGCAACTTTTCTCGGCTTACCGCTTCCTTAATGACTCCTAAATTCACCATTTTTCCATTGACCTCCGCCCACATTTGGAAGCATTGATCTTCTGGCAGGTTAGGCAATTTTTCCACATTGATATAGGATAGCTTTTTAACCGGATTCACATAGGCCACGGCCTTGAGTTCCTTGGCTTTTTTATTGCCCTTTACGCTATATTTTCTGGTCTGGGGATTATTGAGCACAATGAATTGGTTCCTTACGTCCTCCAATTGCTCTCTCATGTCCTCCTCCAAATCCTTTATTTTGTTGTTGACAATAGTATTTTCCTCTTGAAGGCTTTGATTCTGGTTCCAGAAGAAATAGGAAGCTCCCGCAAATAAAAGAGTAGCAAAACTTGCGGCGATGGCATATCTAAAGAACCTTTTTCTTGTTGAGTTTTCCGCCTTTATCCTAAATAGGATTCGTTCCTTAAGGCCTTCCGGAGTTTTTAGGGCATGCATTTTTGCAAAGGCTTCCAAGTTTTCTTGAAGCTCATCATAGGTCTCACGTACTTCGGGATACATGGCAATGTATCGCTCCACTTGAAAAGCTTCCTGATCCGTAACGGTGCCCAGCAAATACTTTTCGAGCAAATCCGAATCCAAGAATATTTTTATTTTTTCTTTCATTGTATCAAATTTAATAGAGGCAGGAAAGACATGGCCGGGCCATAAATCTTTTTTAATTCCCTCAGCCCAATTTTTAGCCTGGACTTAATGGTGCCCAACGGGATGTCCAGTTCTTCACTGGCTTCTTGCTGTGTCATCCCCTGAAAAAACAAGGCTTCCAATACGATTTGGTATTTGGGCTCTATCTTTTCCAGGTTTTCCCGGACGTCCAAAAATTCAGGCCTAATACTTTCAATGCCTAAATTATATACGTCCGAAACGTCCATTTGGATTTCCTTATCTGTTTTTGTATTCGTACTCCGCAATTTGTCAATGGCCGTATTACGGGTAATCCGGAAGAGCCAAGTAAACAATTTGGCCTTCGATGAATCGTACGAATCCGATTTTTTCCAGATTTTTACAAAACTCTCCTGAAGCACATCCTGTGCCATTTCCTCATCGCGAACCACCTTATGGGCCACCCCATATAGCGTATCCCCATAGTGTTCGTACAAAAGCGAGATCGCTTTTTCGTTTCGCTCCTGGAGCAGTTCTACGATGTGTTTTTCAAGAAGTGTGCTCATAAATTGTTTGGAATACTTAAAAAATTGAAATGAATAAACATCCAATCCAACCTTTTGACCGTATATCCCTTAAACGCTAATTTATAAAATTGATTGTCACAGCAGACAATATCTCATATTTTAATTAGATAAATGTACAATTGGTAACTGTACATTTAGTTTTTGGTTAGTTTGGTTTGGTATAGCCCTCGAAAGAACTTTTTTTCGGGGGTTATTTTATGATATTGACCTCAGGATGTATGGTTATGGAAAACTTGTCTTTGACAGTTTCAATGATTCGTTGGGAAAGACTTAGTATTTCTACACCGGTAGCCCTACCGTGATTTACCAAAACCAAGGCTTGATGCTTATGTACCCCTGCATCGCCGAAGCGCTTGCCCTTAAAACCGCACTGTTCTATGAGCCAACCAGCCGGAATTTTATATGCATCGGAGGAAACTTTGTAATACGGGGCATCCGGATAGTCTTTTGTAAAAGTATCGAATTTTGATCGGCTAATAATTGGATTTTTAAAGAAACTACCACTATTGCCCAATTCGGCCGGATCAGGTAGTTTGCTTTTTCGTATGGAAATTACGGCGTTGGAGATATCGGTAATGGTGGGTGTATCGATTTTCTTCTTGACCAATTCAGCTTCGATTGCACCATAGGACATGTGTATGGCATGATTTCGTTTGGTAAGCCTTAAAGTCACGGAAACAATGATATACTTTCCTTTCCCCTCGTTCTTGAAATAGGAATCCCGGTACCCGAATTTGCAATCCTCCTTGTTGAAGCTCTTTTTAGTTTGATTATCAATATTTATAGCTTCGCAACCTACAAAGACGTCTTGGAGTTCCACACCGTAAGCCCCGATATTCTGTATGGGAGCGGTACCTGTATTCCCGGGAATAAGGGACATGTTTTCCAGGCCGCCGTAGCCCTTTTGTAATGTCCAAAGAACGAGTTGATGCCAATTTTCCCCGGCCATTACCTTAAGGGTAATGGTATCATCATCTTGGGTCAATAGCTCGATTCCCTTTATGTTTATATAGAGTACCAAAGCCTCTATGTCCTTGGTAATAAGCATATTGCTACCACCGCTTAAGACAAGGATTTCGGGATGGCCTTTAAGTTGTAGTGCTTCCCTTAGGTCATTTATGTTGCTTATTTCAATGAAAAATTTGGCTTTGGCATCAATACCGAAAGTATTGTAATCCTTAAGGGATATATTTTGCTGTATTTTCATCAACCTATATAACTCTTAAGGGCCTCCT
Organism: Ulvibacterium sp.; assembly: GCF_965228935.1. Lineage (GTDB taxonomy): Bacteria > Bacteroidota > Bacteroidia > Flavobacteriales > Flavobacteriaceae > Ulvibacterium. Next base: position 2,657,271 of record NZ_OZ245846.1, read on the forward strand.
TTAGTATGTTCACGGCCCTTTTTAAGCTGTCCTTCTCCAATACATAGGCAATACGTATTTGGTTCTTCCCCAATCCCTCGGTAGCATAAAATCCGGCGGCAGGCGCCACCATTACAGTCTCATTGTTTACCCTAAAGTCTTCCAAAAGCCACTGTGCAAAATCATCCGCATCTTTTATGGGAAGTTCAACGATACAATAGAAAGCACCTTGGGGCTTTCCTATTTTTATGTTTTCAATTTTCTCCAACTCGGCTATGAGAATATCCCGTCTTTCCGTATACTCCTTTTTTACTTCGTCGAAATAACTTTGGGGGGTACTCAAAGCGGCCTCACTGGCAATTTGTGCATAGGTGGGAGGTGATAAGCGGGCTTGTGCAAACTTTAGGGCCGTTCTTATGACGGCTGTATTTTTGGAAACCAAATATCCTATTCGCGCTCCGCACATGCTATATCTTTTGGATACGGAATCCACAACTATGGCATTCTCCTCCAATCCGGGCTCTTGTAAAATGGAATGGTGTTCCCTGCCATCATAGGCAAACTCACGATACACCTCATCGGCTATTAAAAATAGGTCATGCTTTTTGGCGATCTCCGCCAATTTTTGAATTTCATTTTTGGTATAGAGATACCCCGTAGGATTCCCGGGATTGCAAATTAAAATGGCCCTGGTCTTCTTTGTAATACGCTTTTCGAATTCCTCGATGGAAGGGAGGGCGAAGTTGTCCTCTATTCGGGAGACCACGGGCAGTACCCTGACCCCTGAAGCTGTGGCGAATCCATTGTAATTGGCGTAAAACGGCTCCGGAATTATAATTTCATCGCCACTATCGGCAATACTGCCCATAACAAAGGACAGGGCTTCGGAACCACCTGTGGTGACCAAAATTTCATCTGCCGAAACTGATATCCCCTTTTTGGCATAATACGCGGCTATTTTTTCGCGATAGGTCTCCGAACCTTCGGTACGGCTATATTCCAAGACCTCCAAAGTATTGTTCTTGACCGCTTCAAGTGCGGCTTGGGGCGTTTTGATATCAGGTTGCCCAATATTCAAGTGAATGACATGGATTCCCTTTCTTTTAGCCTCCTCGGCAAAAGGCACCAATTTTCGTATGGGCGATTCCGGCATCAACTGTCCTTTGCGGGATATGGAGGGCATAACGTATTTAATTTTCCACAAAAATGGGAAAACCTAATGGACAAAACAATACAAGGAGATTTTATTTGATATATCGAATATTTTGTTAATTAATGAGGGGTTAAGGGGAAAATATGTAAATTTAATAGTGTCACCGGTTTAAAGCTGAGGAAATTGAACAGAATACTTGTTTATTTTACATTGTTGCTAATTGGCCCCCCCATTTTGGGAACGGCACAGGGATTCGATTTGCCCGAGGGACAGAAATACCAGAAGGTAAGGTTTAAGCTCATTAATAATCTTATCATAATCCCTATGGAGGTGAACGGAACCGAACTGTCCTTCATATTGGATTCTGGGGTCAGTAAGCCCATATTGTTCAATCTCTCCGATCAGGATTCGGTTCAAATAAAGGATGTTTCGGAGATTACCATCAGGGGATTGGGCGATGGAGAACCCATAAAGGCCCTAAGTTCCAAGGGGAACACATTTGCCTTAAAAAATGTTCAAAACGAAGACCAACTCCTATATGTGGTCTTGGACAAAAACCTTAATTTTTCCCCCAGCCTTGGAATTACGGTACATGGCATTATTGGATATGATCTTTTTAGGGATTTTGTAGTCGATATAAATTATGCCTCAAAAGTGATTAAATTCCATGATCCTGGCTCTTATATCCATAAAAAGAAAAAAAAGAGCGAAACGCTTCCATTATTTGTTGCAGCCAAAAAGGCCTATGTGGACGGAAGTGTTTTTCTAAAAGACTCCGAAGACTTACCGGTACGGCTTCTATTGGATACCGGGAGTAGCGATGCCGTATGGCTTTTTGAAAATGATGAAATAGGGATACCGGATAAAAATTATGATGATTTTCTTGGAAAGGGATTGAGCGGGGATATTTTTGGGAAGCGAACTAAAATAAATAGTATAAAATTGGGCAGTTTTTCCCTAAAAGATGCCAAGGCTGCTTTCCCTGAGCGCAGATCCTTCGGTGCAATCAAGTATTTGGGAGATAGAAACGGAAGTATTGGGGGAGAGGTGTTGAAACGGTTCAATATAGTATTCGACTATCCCAATAACGAGGTTACCCTTATGAAGAACAAGAACTTTAAAATGCCTTTCCACTACAATATGAGCGGTATAGAGCTACAGCATGACGGTGTGCGATATGTTTCGGAAAGTATTGCCAATAGCAATGGTGTTGTACAAAGCAATAAAAAATCGTTCGGTGATGTACAGATTCTTTTGGAAAATCGCACCAGGTTAAGTTTGGTCCCCGAAATTGTAGTATCCGGTATCCGGGCCGGAAGCCCTGCTGAAATTGCCGGACTCAGGGAAGGCGACGTGGTATTGTCCGTAAACGGGAAAAGTGTTCATAGATATAAGCTCCAGGAAATTCTGCAGATGCTCAACGAAAAGGAGGGAAAACGTATTCGCGTGCGTATAGCGAGGCAGAATAAAGACCTTCTCTATACCTTTGTACTCAAGGATTTATTCAAAGAAAAGCCCTGATTTTTAAAACCAGGGCTTTTCCAAAGAGATTTAAGGAATCCGGTTATTTCTTTCCTTCCGGAGCCTTGACTTCTCCTTTTATCTTCAAGACTTTAGTAGGGGTGTCCGCATTGGATATCACGGTGATTGCTTTTCGTATGGGCCCTACACGGTTGGTGTCATATTTAACCTTAATTTCTCCCGTCTTACCCGGTAAAATCGGCTCTTCAGGCTTTTTGGGAATCGTGCATCCGCAGCTAGAGCTTACTTTACTCACGATCAAAGGGGCGTCCCCGGTGTTCGTGAATTCAAAAACCCGTACACCATCACTGCCTTTTTCAATGGTTCCATAGTCTACCGTTTCGGCCTTAAACTCAATTTTCGGGGCTTTTACCTGAGCGGCCAGGCTAAAACCCATTAGGCCCACAAATAATACAAGTACTATTTTTTTCATATTCGTAGTTTTAATTGTTTTTCAATGGTATGTGCAATTTATAAGTAATCAATGCCTGCTTTTTCAATAGGTGATTTCGGCAGGATCCCATTACGTTTATTGCACTACTTTCGTTTTGGGTGAATTTCAAAAGTAAATCTTTTCGGATGAACGTCCAAAATCCTTTCGTTATCTATTAACGTTACTTATTTTTGTTTCGTATTTAACTGGGGCAAAAGACCCGTAACTTATCAATATTTAACATTCGCTTTAGAAACGGTTTTTATTGCCGCCGTTATTTTACCAAAAACTATTCCAAAAATGGATATTCCATCAAAATATGAGCCCAATACCGTGGAAAACCATTGGTATGACTACTGGATGCAGCATAAGTACTTTTATTCCGAACCGGACGAAAGGGAGCCCTATACCATTGTAATTCCTCCACCAAATGTCACTGGGGTACTCCATATGGGGCATATGCTCAATAATACCCTTCAGGACGTCCTCATCCGTAGGGCACGACTTTTAGGAAAGAATGCCTGTTGGGTTCCAGGAACCGATCATGCCTCAATTGCTACCGAAGCCAAGGTGGTCGCCAAATTGAAGGAGCAAGGGATTCATAAAACGGATATATCACGTGAGGAGTTTTTGAAACATGCTTGGGACTGGACCCATAACTATGGCGGGGTAATTCTTGAGCAACTAAAGAAATTGGGGTGTTCCTGTGATTGGAAAAGGACTGCTTTTACCATGAATGACAACATGTCAGATTCCGTTATCAAGGTTTTTGTGGATTTATTTAATAAAGGCTTGATTTACAGAGGGTATCGTATGGTGAATTGGGATCCCGAGGCCCAGACCACGCTTTCGGATGAAGAGGTGGTCTATGAAGAAAGGCAGGGCCTGTTATACTATTTATCCTATCCCATTGAAGGGTCTGAAGAAAAAGTGACCATAGCCACCACGCGTCCCGAGACGATATTGGGAGATACGGCGATTTGCATAAACCCCAAGGACGAACGTTATGGACATTTGAGGGGCAAGAAGGCGATAGTGCCCATATGTAATCGTGCAATACCGATTATTGAAGACGCATATGTTGACTTGGAATTTGGTACCGGATGCTTAAAAGTTACCCCTGCGCATGATGTAAATGACCAAGCCTTAGGGGCGAAGCATAATTTGGAAGTCATTGATATCTTTAATGCGGATGCCTCCTTAAATTCCTATGGTCTTCACTATGAGGGCAAGGATCGATTTTTGGTTCGAAAAGAAATCGTGAAGGAGTTGGAGGAAAAAGGTTTTTTGGTAAAGACCGAAAACTATGTGAACAAGGTAGGTACCTCGGAAAGAACCAGGGCGGTAATCGAACCAAGACTGTCCGATCAGTGGTTTTTAAAGATGGAGGAACTGGTAAAACCGGCCCTAAATGCCGTATTGGAAACAGGTGAGGTAAAGTTTTTTCCAAAAAAGTTCGAAAATCTATATCGGAATTGGATGGAGAACATCCGCGATTGGAACATTTCACGCCAACTATGGTGGGGACAACAAATACCCGCGTACTACTTTGGGGATGGTCAAAATGATTTTGTAGTAGCGGAAAACATCGATGATGCGTTGAAGTTGGCCCGGGAAAAATCCAACGACCCTAACTTGACCTTAGCCGATTTAAGGCAGGACGAGGATGTGGTGGATACCTGGTTCTCTTCCTGGTTATGGCCCATAACCGTTTTTAATGGGATTTTGGAACCCGATAACAAGGACATCACGTATTACTATCCCACAAGCGATTTGGTCACGGCACCGGATATCATCTTTTTTTGGGTAGCCCGGATGATTATCTCCGGGTACGAATATCGTGAGGAACCTCCTTTCAAAAACGTATATTTTACCGGAATTGTTAGAGATAAGCAACGCCGCAAAATGTCCAAATCCCTGGGGAACTCCCCAGATGCCCTGAAGTTGATAGAGGAATATGGTGCCGATGGTGTGCGTGTAGGACTTTTATTGAGCTCTGCTGCTGGCAATGACCTATTGTTCGACGAAAACTTATGTCAGCAAGGAAAAAACTTCACCAATAAGATCTGGAACGCCTTGCGCCTAGTAAAAGGATGGGAAGTGAGCGATGATTTACCCCAACCGGAGGCGTCCAAGCTCGGTATAGCCTGGTATAAGGCTAAATTTAACCAGATCCTATCGGAAATCGACGATCATTTTGGTAAATATCGTATTTCGGATGCATTAATGGCCATTTACAAGTTGGTCTGGGACGATTTCTGTTCCTGGCTCTTGGAAATTTCCAAGCCGGCCTACCAACAGCCTATAGATAAGGCCACTTTTGATTCCATTATTCATCTATTCGAGCAAAATTTAAAACTGTTGCATCCCTTTATGCCATTTTTGAGTGAGGAGGTTTGGCAGCATATTTCCGAACGAAACCCGCAACAGGCACTTATTATAGCTCAATGGCCCAAAATGGAGGAGGAAGTGGATCAAGGACTGATCCAAGGATTCAATTTTGCCTCCGAGGTGATCTCGGGCATACGGACCATACGAAAGGAAAAAAATATTCCTATGAAGGAATCCTTGGAACTTTCCGTCCTGAACCAAGAAAAGGTTTCGGATGCTTGGGACGTAATTATTCAAAAGCTGGCCAATGTTTCAAAAGTCGCCTATGTGGATAACGGTTTGGAAGGCGCATTGACTTTTCGGGTCAAGAGCAATGAGTATTTCGTTCCCATAGGTGGGGCCATAGATATAGATGCCGAAATCAAGAAAATACAGGATGAGTTGAACTATACCAAAGGATTTCTGCAATCCGTTCAAAAGAAATTGTCCAATGAGCGTTTTGTGAACAATGCCCCAGAGCAGGTAGTCGCCATAGAAAAAAAGAAGGCCGCGGATGCGGAGGCCAAAATTGAGACTTTGGAAAAAAGCTTGGCTAGTTTGGAGTAAACGGCATTTTGCCATAAACCTGTGTAGAAGGAATCATCCTAAGGAGCCCTTTACCTGAACAATTTGCGATACCTAATTATCTGGTTTTTGGTATTTGTCATTCTTTTGGTCTACCTTATGGAAAACTCCTCCAGTATCTTTATCTTTAAGGAAAACTAGAATACCATGAAAAATCTAATTTCCCTGCTTTTGATATTGGCTTTTATTCCACTTGCTTGTCAAGAAATGGAAAAACCGGAAATCCTTCCTGTGGCCATACAAATAAAGACGGCTACGCTACCAGCGCCTGAAGCTGAAAAGGACGGGGCCATGGTTTATGGCTATAATGAATCGGGCGAGTTCGTAATTTTACGCGAAGGCACCAATAATCTGGTCTGTTTGGCCGATGACCCTAAAAAAGAGGGGATTAGTGTTTCCTGTTATTCCAAAAAACTGGAACCTTTTATGAAAAGAGGAAGAGAACTTTCTGCCCAAGGAAAGGATTTCAAGGAGAAAAGGGAAATCCGAGGGGCGGAAGTGGCTGCCGGTAAGATTCAAATGCCAAAGGAACCCAGTATGATGTATGTTTATTTTGGAAGTGATGAAGCGTATAATAAGACTACGGGAGAACTTGCGGATGGTCAGTATCGCTATGTAATCTATACACCATTTGCAACCACCGAATCCACCGGACTACCGGATAAACCTCACGAAAAAGGGATGCCATGGCTTATGGATCCCGGTACTTTCCGTGCTCATATTATGATCGGACCATTCAAATAAAAAGTTTTCCCATTCCAAATTTATCTTTTTCTCAAAAATCTGTTCAATTCTATCGGTATACCCCATCAGATTTGCTTAAAAACACTATTTTGAGGAATTATTGGACAATCGAGAAGCCATTACTTTTTTTGAAATGGTGATATTTCCATTGTTAAAACCGATAATTGTTTCTAAAAACTAGCGACCACTATGCAATACACTTCCGAGGATTTATTGGGTGTAAAAACAAGAAAGGATTTAATTGAAATTGCCAACAGGAAAAACATAAAGATCGATAACGTTGTTAAAAAACTGAAGTATGAGCTGGAACTCATAAAACTTCAAAGTGAATTGGTCTCCCTGCAACAATGGATTTCCAAGAATAACCTGCGCGTCGCAATTCTTTTCGAAGGTAGGGATGCGGCCGGAAAAGGAGGCTCCATAAAGCGCTTTTATGAGCACTTGAACCCTAGGACGGCCAGGGTCGTTGCCTTGTCAAAACCAACTGAAAATGAGAAGGGACAATGGTATTTTAGAAGATATATCAAGGAACTTCCCAACCCTGGGGAAATTGTCTTTTTTGACCGTAGCTGGTATAACAGGGCGGTAGTGGAACCGGTAATGGGTTTTTGCAATGAAGAACAGTACGCCCAATTTATGGTACAAGTTCCGGGGTTTGAACATATGCTCTACGAGGATGGCGTAATTTTGATCAAGTTTTGGTTTTCCATCTCCAAGGAAGTGCAAAAGAAAAGGTTCACGGCCCGACTAAGAAACCCATTGAAGCAGTGGAAGTTTAGTCCGGTGGATATGAAGGGTCAGGAACTTTGGGACAAGTACACCTACTACAAGGAACAAATGTTTACCAGAACCCATACTGATTTTAGCCCCTGGATCATAGTGAAGACTAATGATAAACAAACGGCACGTCTGGAGAGTATGCGCTATGTACTTTCCAAATTCGACTACCGGGAGAAGGATTATTCAAAAATACCAATTCAACCCGATCCCAATGTCATTGTTCGCTATTATAGGAATGCAAAGCAAATAGATATATAGTATGGACCCACTTGAAGATCTGGACTTATCGGAGGAAAATCTGAAACTTTTAAATAGTAAAATAGGTTTACGAAGTCTTTTTGCAAGCAAACACTTGGATTTGGAAAAAGCGTTAAGGGATACCCAATATGAAACCAACCTACGGAAACGTCAGGTAGAGCTGGTGAAGTTACAAACCTGGGCCATTGAGAATAGAAAAAAGATAGTGGTCCTATTCGAGGGCCGTGATGCCGCAGGAAAGGGAGGGGCTATTCGTAGAATATCCGCCTATATTAACCCTAGATACTATAGAATAGTGGCATTGAACAAACCCACGGAAGATGAGAAAGGGCAGTGGTATTTTCAAAGATATGTGAATAATCTTCCCGAGCCAGGTAAAATAGTCTTCTTTGATAGGAGCTGGTACAATAGGGCCGTAGTAGAGCCCGTAAACGGTTTTTGTACACAGGAGGAGTATAGCATATTTATGTCCCAAGTGAACGATTTTGAGAAAATGATTATTCAATCCAATACCTATTTGATCAAGTTTTATTTTTCCATTACCAAGGAAGAACAACAAAAACGTTTTGAGGACATTAGGGAGAGTAATCTAAAACGTTGGAAAATGTCCCCTGTAGACGAAAGGGCCCAAGAACTTTGGGAGGAATATACCAAGTACAAGGAAGTAATGTTGGATAAAACGGATACTGCACATGCCCCATGGGTAATTATAAATGCCAATAAAAAGACCAGCGCGCGCCTAAGCGCCATTGATCACATCCTAAAAACCATTCCTTATACAAAGTAAAATTTTGTGTTTCTGATGAGGATTATGTCAATCTATGGATTTAATGGGATAGCCAGACTAATTTTGAAGGATTTGAGGCAAGGATGTCTTGGATATTTTTGTACGATTGAATTCATATTTTTTGGAAATGACTTTTTAAGTTTGTGCAATAAAACCTAGAACTATGAGACCCTATATTTTGGCCGAAACCAATTGGAATGCGCTTAAGGACGCCAAATTTGATTTGGCCGTTTTGCCTTGGGGGGCCACGGAAGCCCACAATTATCATTTGCCATATTCTACGGACAATTTTGAAGCGGATGCCCTTGCCGCTGGATCGGCAAAAGTGGCTTGGGAAAAGGGAGGTAAGGTTATAGTGCTCCCAACAGTTCCTTTTGGGGTGAATACAGGTCAATCCGATATCTATTTGGACATTAATCTAAATCCCAGCACGCAGTTCGCTATTCTATGTGATGTAGTGGAGGTGTTGAATCGTCAGGGAATTTATAAACTATTGATTTTCAATAGTCACGGGGGAAATAATTTTAAACCTTTGGTACGGGAACTGGGCCTAAAGTTTCCGAAAATGTTCATCAGCTTTTCCAACTGGCCCCAGGCCGTTGATAAATCGGATTACTTTCAAGAAGACGGTGACCATGCAGATGAAATGGAGACCAGCCTGATGCTCTATCTAAGACCGGACTTGGTATTGCCCAAGGAGAAATGGGGAAGCGGTGGCTCAAAAAAATACAGAATTAAGGCATTTTCCGAGGGTTGGGTCTGGGCGGAGCGCAAATGGTCCCAGATCAGTGAGGATACCGGAGTGGGGAACCCTATGTATTCGACCTCAGAAAAAGGGGAACGATTTTACAAGGATGTTACCCAAAAAATGGGCAATTTTCTTTTTGAACTTTGTGAGGCGGATATAAACGACCTGTACCAGTGAGGTTGAGTACAAACCTCATGTTTTGGCCCGGGTTTTTCCGTTGAGACCAATGGCTACTTCCTAATTTCCTTATTGACCAACTTTGTGTATTGTTTCATGGCCTCCTCCCTTCCGATGTTTTTGGCCTGGATCAAGGCATTGGCCTTAAAGGCATTGATAAGTGGGGTCTTACTGCCAGGGTTGCTAAAATTTTTGTTTGCAATTTTGTAATAGGCATAGAGCTTTAATAAAAGATCGGCAGGAAGCGGTTTCGTATAGTTATTTACAAACTCTACGGCTTCTAAAAAATCAGTATGTAACTTCTGCTTCTTCATCCTTGTCCACAACTGCGGCTATACAGGTTTTTGCACCTACTACCTTTTGGTTCAATTTAACGGTCACGGCGCAATCCAAAGGTAATAACAAGTCTACCCTAGAGCCAAATTTTATAAACCCTGCATCATCACCTTGTTGCACACTCTCGCCTTCTTCCGCATAATTTATGATACGTCTGGCCATGGCTCCGGCAATCTGCCGATATAGGATATCCCCAAATTTTGGGGTACGTATCACAACGGTGGTACGTTCATTGTCCGTACTGGATTTGGGATGCCAGGCCACTAAATACTTTCCCGGATGGTATTTGGAATATTTTATGCTTCCGCTTACGGGATAGCGCGTTACATGAACATTGACCGGAGACATAAAAATGGATACCTGCAAGCGTTTATCCTTGAAATATTCGTTTTCCTCCACTTCTTCGATTACAACTACTTTGCCATCTACGGGAGCCAAGACTTCATCGAAGTTTTTAATGACTTTTCGCTTTGGGTTACGAAAAAATTGAAGTATTAGAATCAAAAATACCAAAGAAAGAATTTGAAGTCCTAATCTTAGCCAAACCGTACCCACATAAAATTGGGATAACAGAACAGCGGCACAGACTATAAAAAAAGTTGTAATAATTATTTTTTGGCCTTCCCTATGAAACATAAGCAAAAAAGATTAAGGTTAGGTATGCAAACGGCGCCGCAAATATGAGACTATCCAACCGATCCAGCATACCACCATGACCGGGTAGAATGGCTCCACTGTCCTTTACGCCTGCGACGCGCTTCAATTTGGATTCCAACAAATCCCCGAGGCTGCCAAATATAACAATGACTATTGCCAAAATAATCCACTGCATTGGGTTGATAATAGGTTCATACTTTCCGATAATATAAGCAGCGCCCATGGCAAAGATAAAACCGCCCAGTGTACCTTCCACAGTTTTTTTAGGAGAAATTGAAGGATATAGCTTTGTACGTCCCAAACTTCGGCCAACGATATAGGCAAATGTGTCATTGACCCAAATAAGAATAAAAATGCCCATGATAAGCAGTTTGGCAAAATCATCGTCCTTATAGGGAATCATGGTCAAGAAAATACATCCACCTCCAATATAAAAGAGCCCAACAACGAATTTTCTGAAGGTGCTGAATAAATTTTTGTTTTTCGAGAATAGAAAAAAGAGAAGTGCACAATCCACAATGACCGTAAGAAACAGTAGTACATAGATTAATGAAAGGTCATGTACCAAATAGATATAGGCCCACCAAAGGGCCAAATAAGCCAGAAAAATATGGTATCCCCGAAGTTGTACAAGCCTTTTGTACTCATACAGGCAGGCCAAACCAAATGTCATGAAAAGAAAATCAAAGGCATCGGAACTCAGAAAAACAGCGGATAACAACAAAATAATATAAACAGCTCCGGTGAGGGCGCGTCTAAAAATCTCTCTCATACTAAAGGTCTTCCAGAAGTAAAAGATACAGATTTTTGGAACTGCTTCCATAGGTTAAAAAATCATCCGAGTTTTGATCGGTCGCCTGAAAGTGTTTTAAGGTGGTTATGTTTGCAGGGATACTGTGACCGTATTTTTTCTTGATGGTCTTAAGGCCCTCCCCAATGGACTCCACCAATTGACTTGTTGTGGCAAAAACAATAACGTTGGCCGGTAGCTCATGAAGTTTTTTTTCGTTTAACTGATTGGAACAGACCAATATAGAGCCATTTTGGGCAATCAGATGCTCGCATGTAGTGAAAAAAACTTCGCTGTCCTTGTTTTTAGAGGTATAGGAAATTCCCTCCTTTGAAAATCTTTCTTTTAATCTAGAATCCATGGCAAAAAATGGATGTTCCTGCCAGTTGTTTTCTTGGACAATGTTTTTTAAGGCTTCGGAGATTTCCGCAAAGGAATCGCAATACAGAAATTTACCTCCATTTTTTTTGAAGTGGATCGTGAATTTTTCATCAACGGGGATGTTGAGATCTGGCATATGCACTCCTCTGGTTTCCACAGTCTCCTTGGAAACTTTTTTGCCACCTCCAAATAGTTTGTCAAATAGCCCCATTTTACATGATAAACTTCTTAATACTATTCCGTCATTAATGATGAACGTCCAAGTTTATTATTTATTTTCCTTTTTTTCTTCTTCCTCTTTTTCTTCTACGGCGATCTCCTCTGTCTTTTTCTCCCCATTCAGTTTTTCCTGCCCTTTTTGGTCGAATTCCTTTTCAAAAGGCCTTTTTCCAAATATTTTTTCAAGGTCTTCCTTGAAGATGACCTCCTTCTCCAATAGTCGCTCCGCAAGGGTAATCAGCTTGTCCTTGTTACTTTCCAGTACTTCCACTGCCCTTTGGTACTGTTCCTCTATGATTTTTGAGATTTCCGTATCAATGCGTTGGGCAGTTTCTTCACTATAAGGCTTCGTAAAGCCATATTCGCTTTGCCCCGAGGAATCGTAATAGGTAAGGTTTCCGATTTCCTCATTAAGTCCATAAATGGTTACCATGGCCCGGGCCTGTTTGGTGACTTTTTCCAAGTCGCTCAAGGCCCCTGTCGAGATTTTGTCGAAAATCACTTTTTCCGCTGCGCGCCCTCCCAAAGTCGCACACATCTCATCCTTCATTTGTTCGGGACGTACAATAAGACGTTCTTCCGGCAAATACCATGCGGCACCCAATGATTGTCCCCTGGGAACAATGGTTACTTTTACCAAGGGAGCGGCATGTTCCAGCATCCAGCTCACGGTAGCGTGGCCCGCTTCATGATAGGCAATGGTCTTCTTCTCGCCTGCAGTAATAATCTTGTTCTTTTTTTCCAGACCACCTACAATACGATCCACGGCATCCAAAAAATCTTGCTTGGTCACTGCCTTTTTCTCTTTACGTGCCGCAATAAGTGCAGCTTCGTTACATACATTGGCAATATCGGCACCCGAAAAACCGGGGGTCTGTCTTGCCAAAAAGTCCAGATCCAAAGTCTCTGCGGTCTTAATAGGCCTCAAATGCACCTCAAAGATTTCTTTACGTTCCCTAATATCCGGTAGATCTACATATATCTGTCTATCAAACCTACCGGCCCGCATCAAGGCTTTATCCAGTACATCCGCACGGTTGGTCGCTGCAAGAACAATAACATTGGTGTTAGTGCCGAAACCATCCATTTCGGTAAGCAATTGGTTCAGCGTATTTTCACGTTCGTCGTTTGAGCCCGTGAAATTGTTCTTTCCCCTCGCTCTACCAATGGCATCAATTTCGTCAATAAAGATTATGGCAGGGGATTTATCCTTGGCTTGTTTAAAAAGGTCGCGTACCCTTGAAGCACCGACTCCAACAAACATTTCAACAAAATCAGAACCGGAAAGTGAGAAGAATGGTACTTTGGCCTCCCCGGCAACCGCTTTGGCCAATAGAGTTTTTCCCGTTCCCGGAGGGCCTACGAGAAGGGCTCCTTTGGGAATCTTACCTCCCAAAGAGGTATACTTATCAGGATTCTTTAGGAACTCAACGATTTCCTCAACCTCTTCCTTGGCTCCTTCCAATCCGGCCACGTCCCTAAACGATGTGCGGGTGTCCGTCTTTTCATCAAAAAGCTTGGCCTTGGATTTACCGATATTGAAGATTTGACCTCCGGCACCACCGCCACCGCCACCGGACATTCTACGCATTAAATAAATCCAGATGCCGATGATCAAAACAAAAGGAAGAATCCCCAACAAAAAATCGCCAAGGTAGTTGGACTCCGTATCATAGTCCACTATGGTATCCAGGTTGTTCTCTGTTTTTAAGTTCTTTATCTCGTTCTCAAAATTTTGAAGATCTCCGTAATCCAGAACATATTGAGGTGAAGCCGAGGGGCTTAGTGCAAAAGGCTGATCCTTAACATCTTTATGGACATCTTTCTGGAGCGCTTCGTCCGTTAAGAAGACTTTGGCCTGCCTGGTATTGGTAATGATCAGAATTTTTTCGATATCCCCATTTCTGAGATATTCCTGTAATTCCGATGTAGTGGTTTTCTTGGTACTTGAGAGATTTCCACTTCCAAAGAACTGGAACCCTATTAATAAAATTGCGATCAATCCATAAATCCACCAGGAACTGAACCTGGGTTTTTTAGGATTTGTATTGCTTTCTTTTGCCATTATCTTGTTTTTTGCCCTTTTTTGGTAATCCCAAGGGATTATTTCAGGGCTTGATTTATGCTACTTTCAATTTCGGTGAACTTGGCATCACCCCAAAGACCTTCTATATCATAGAATTCCCGCACATGTTTTTGGAAGACATGGACTACTACATTAACGTAATCCATTAGAACCCACTCGGCATTATCTTCGCCTTCTACGTGCCAAGGCTTGTCTTTTATTGCTTTGCTAACTGTTTTTTGGATAGATCCAGTTATGGCATTAACGTGGGTGTTGGAAGTACCACTGCAAATTATAAAGTAGTCACAAACAGTATTTTCAATTTCCCTTAAGTCAAGTAAGCTAACATCGTTTCCCTTTACTTCATCTATTCCCTGTAAAATTAGTGCGATTAACTCGTCTGCGCTAGCTTTCCCTTTCTGCATTCAAAAATTTTAGTTTAAGCAAAGTTATTATTTTTTTGTTCTTTTACCTCTAGTTTTTAACAATTGATTAAAGATAGAATCCAAAGGTTGCTTCATGCCAATAATCAAACTTGATGCCACAGACTCTACCAATGCCTACTTAAAAGGACTTATAGCTTCCAATGCCTCTCCGGACTTTACGGTAGTCGTTGCCAAGAACCAGTTGAAGGGTAGGGGGCAAATGGGTACACAGTGGGTGTCGGAAGAGGGTAAGAACCTAACATTTAGCGTTTTAAAAGAGAATAACGGTCTTTCTTCGGATAACCCTTTTTTGCTGAATATCATGGTGTCACTTGCCATTTTCAATTGTTTAGGCAACCTTCAGGTTCCTGATTTAAAGGTTAAATGGCCTAACGACATTCTGTCAGGTACATCCAAAATTTGTGGCATTCTTATAGAGAATATCATATCGGGCAATACGGTAAGGGCCTCTGTTATTGGTATAGGGCTAAATACCAACCAGACGATTTTCCATAATGTTCCCAAAGCTTCCTCCTTGAAATTGTTGCTGGGCAAAACATTTGATTTGGATGAGCTTCTAAGTGACCTTTTGAATAGTTTGAAGTCCATTTTTCAAGATGTGAAAAAAAAAGGAAGTGAAAAATTATGGGAAGCCTATGAGGAGATTTTGTTTCGAAAGGATAAGCCATCGACCTTTGAAGATTCCAATGGGGAAAAATTCATGGGATTTATCCGTGGTGTCTCCACCGAAGGTAAATTGATTATTGCCCTTGAAGATAATGTAAAAAAAGAATTTGGGTTTAAGGAAGTAACACTCCTATACTAGGGTCTCACCAAGGTTTTCCAGCAAGGTGTCCATAAAATTGGTAATGGGCTTCTTGATCATCATGGCCATCATGGCGTTAAATTCCCCTTGAAAACTTAATGCCACCTGGGTCTCATTGTCGGTTATGGACAAGATATCGGCCGTGAGGGTAAAAGGTAGTCTATCACTCGCGGCACCCAGAATAATTTTGTTATGTGGAAATTGTTCCTTGCGCTGGAGCACAATTTCGGGCATGCCTTTTAAGGCGAACAAAAATCGATCTTCATTGATGAGTTCGAATTTGTCAATGCTATCGGGCATTAATTTCTCGAAATTCTTAAGTTCGATAAGAAAATCGAAGACCTGCTCCTGGCTTTGTGAAATGCTTTTTTTAGGTGTTTCTATGTACATGCTTTACGGGTTCCATGTGGAAGGACTTTTTCGCCATTCCATCAAGGTGTTCAATTGTTCCTCTTTAATATATCCGGTTTCCGATGCCTCTTGGATAAGATGGTCATAATCCCCCAACGTATGCAATTCAATATCCCTGGTCTCAAAATTTTCCTTGGCGACCTCAAAACCGTAGTTAAAAATGGCCAACATTCCCTTTACGTTTGCACCTTCATTAGTAAGCGCTTCCACCGCGTTTAAACTACTTTTTCCCGTGCTGATCAAATCTTCGACTACCACCAAATTCTGGTGGGCTTCCAATTTACCTTCGATTTGGTTCTTTCTTCCGTGGGATTTCGGCTCTGGCCTCACATAAATGAAGGGGAGGCCCAAATAATCGGCTACCAACATCCCAATTCCGATCGCTCCGGTAGCGACCCCGGCAATTAAGTCGGGTTTACCGTAAAGGGACTCCAATTGTTTGGCCATTTCCTCCCTGATATAATTTCGTATAATGGGGTAGGAAAGTATAATTCTATTGTCACAATAAATCGGGGATTTCCATCCGGAGGCCCATGTAAAAGGATTTTCCGGTCTCAACTTTATTGCATTAATTTGTAGCAGAAGCTCTGCTGTTTTTTTGGCGGTGTTTTTGTCCAAAATCATGGAGCAAATGTATAAAGTTTTCGTCAAAGAGGCACCTCTTATTTTAACCAACAAACTTTCCGAAATAGCCAATAGTAAATATTACCCCCTAAATGCGGAGGCTATACAGGAAGCTATTGATGCATTGGCGAAGAAAAGACTGCAAGAGGCCTACATCTATCATCCCAATCACGAGGAAATCCTAAAGAAGTTCTGTAAACAGATTCAACTGGAAATTGCAGCCGGAGGTGTCGTGACCAACAAGGAAGGAAAGGTACTTTTTATCTATAGAAACGATAAGTGGGATTTGCCCAAGGGAAAGTTGGAAAAGAGCGAAAGTTTGGAGGAATGTGCATTACGAGAGGTAGAGGAGGAAACCGGGGTGAAAGGGTTAAAGATCGAAAACAAACTACAGATTACCTACCATGTTTTTAAAAGGAATGGAAAATACAGATTAAAGGAAGTACATTGGTACGCAATGCGCACCAACTATGAGGGCAAACTGAAGGGCCAAAAGAACGAAGGTATAGAAAAGGTGAAATGGAAGGGCCCCAAAAAAATCCAAAAGGCCTTGCAGAACTCCTACACCAATATAAAAATACTTTTTGGGGAATAGATTAAGGAGCTCATTTGCCAGAAGCTATACGGTAAACGGGATATTGCATGTGGGAAGACTCATAAAATTCCGATTTTTGATATAACCAATCCAATTGGGCATACCAGTTTTCCGCAAATTCCAAATCATCTTTTTTCCTGATATTGAAATCCTCCCTGAGCTGATCGTCATTTTCCAACATTTCGGCGGCAACATCCTCAAAAATATAGGGGGAAAAGCCTTCTTTTCGCTGCAGTATGGAGTCAAAGAAATTCCAGTTGAAAAAGGAATCCACCGCACAAGGTTCCAAGGTTTCCAAAAGATAACGGATACCTTCTTGATCCGTAGGAATAATAAGATCTCCCTCTGAAAATAAGAGATTCACCGTATCCTTGGAGATTTTTGTATCGTAGTGTAGGTAATGTCCCTCATACGGCGAATCCAAAGTTTTATATCCTTTTATCCTATAGGATTCGACCGTTAAAGTGGAATCTTTTTGCAGGGTTTCGTAGTTTATTTTGTTCAAATCCAGAAGTTCTATTACGGAGGACCATCCTTTTTTTAGGATATAGGCTTCCGGGATTTTTACTGAATCAACGGGTTTATAATGGTTTTTATATTCCATTTTTTTGGTAAAAGGTCTTTCCCGATCGTAGGAAAGTCTATCAAAGCCCGTAACCTCACTGACAATGGTATCGGCCTTATATCCCTTGAAGTCCCGTATTGTGGTCTTGGTGGTGTCCAACGTCCATTTTATCGGATAGTAATTCCAGTTTCGATGCCTTGTACGGGCTTTTTCGCCAAGTTTCCCTATTCGTTGACTATCGTTGTCGGTAATTTTTAACATCACCTTTAAAAATTCATAAGTACCGGCTACACGTTGGGCGTAGGGTTTAAGCATATGAGTTTCTATCATAAGGCCAAGGGTATTCCAAAGTGTGGTATATCCTGTGGAATACCGGGGATGGTCCATAAATTGGGAAAAGCCTTCTTCAGGGGCCTGGTTATAGATATTTACATAAGGTGTTATGTCCCAATTTTCCAGTTTCAGGGACTTTTCCAAGGTGGGTAACATTTCCTGATCAAGATAGGCACCTAACTCCCCACCTAGTTTATTATGTTGTGTAAACAGATGGGTAAGTGTATACTGGTAATCCGCACCGTTGCTTACATGGGTGTCTATAAAAACATTAGGTCTTACCAAATGAAAAATTTCGGTAAACGTCCTTGAATTCTTTGTATCCCCTTTTATAAAATCCCTATTCAGGTCATAATTTAAGGTATTACCTCTAAAACCATAGGATTTGGGCCCATTTTGATTTGCCCGGGTAATGCCGTTCCTATTTAATGCCCCACCTATATTATAAACTGGAATGGTGACCAATATGGTTTCGGTTGGTGGATCTATCTTGCCGATGGCCAAGTCTCGATACAAGAGCATAGTAGCATCGATACCATCGCTTTCTCCGGGATGTATGCCATTGTTTATGAGAAGTATGGTCTTTTGATCGGCTATTTTTTGAAAATTAAAGGTCGCCTCGGGATTATAGGTGACCATATGTAAGGGATATCCACTATCGGTCTGTCCTATGGTCTGAATGTTGATTTCGGGGAATCGCTTGGCCAATTGAATGTAAAAATCCACAATCTGCAAATAGGTTGCCGTTTCTTCTCCATTGGAAAGCTCAAATTGGGTCGGGAACCTAGGTGTTTCATCCTCTTTTTTGGTCTCACAGGCCATAAGGGCCAAAACCGACAACAATACACCAAGAAGTCTCATAGGAAGCAAACTGAAAGTCCATAGCAAAATTAATGAAAAAGTAACTTTTCTATAATTAGGCCGCCTTGGTAATCTCTATTAAATGATTTCTTTTCAGGGGTTTGTTGTTAAAGGTAATGATATGGTCCGTCTTGGATTTGTACAGATTCCAATTGTTTACATCAAAAGGATCGATGGACGAAGTCACAATATTTATCCGCACCTTTTTTTTCAAAGGAAGTGAGATGAACTCTTCCAAAAATTGCCATCCGTCCATTATAGGCATATTGATATCCAAAAAAATTATCTCGGGAACCTGACCTTCGCTGTTAAGGGATTTTTTAATATCGTCCAAGGCCAATTTTCCATTGCCATGGGCGGAGATATTTTCACAGATTTCGATAGAATCCAACATTTTTCGTATACCGAATACAGTAATGGGATCATCGTCCACAATATAAATAGAGTTAATCTTTTTCATTAAAATAAATGTTAAACGTGGTTCCTTTACCCACTTCACTACAAGCCATTACCTTTCCGTTCATCGCCTCTATTTGGTTTTTGGTAATATAGAGCCCTATACCCCTGGAATCCTTCTTGTCGTGAAAGGTCTTATACATCCCAAACAACTTATCCCCATACTTTTTAAGATCTATACCCATTCCATTATCGGCAATACTCAATATGGTATAACCATTGTTGCTGGTAGCACTTAAATTGATTATAGGGTCTCTTTCGGGATCCTTATATTTTACACCATTGGTGATGAAGTTCATCAAAATGCTCTCGATGTATGCAGGAACCACTTTTATATAGACGTCATCGGAAATGGAATTTACAATTTTTGCATTGTTGTTCAATAGGAACGCCGCAAGATTCTGTTGAACGGTTTTTATTTTTTCATTAAGATTTATGGGTTTCTTCTCCAAGTCTGTATTGGTACTTATGGCGACTACCTCATTCAGGTTTTCCAAGGTTTCCAGAAGATTGTCGGAAGCGTCTATCAACATTCCGATGATGTTCTGTTTTTCCTCTTCGTTTTTTTCATGGATCAAAAAGTCCAATAGCATGGAGAAATTAGCGGTGTGAGATCTTAGATTATGCGATACGATATGAGCAAAATTGACAAGTTTTTTGTTTTGTAAAGAGGTTACATTAATTAAGTCCCTGAGTTCCTCCTCCTTTTGTTTAAGGTTGGTAATATCCATACTTATGCCGACCAATCCATAGGCCGTACCATCATCTCCGATCAAAGGTATCTTGGAAGTCAAAAAGGTTATTGCATCCCCGTTCTTTTTTATACTTCCCCTTTCCTCGCCCAAAATAGGCGTCATGGAGTTCATGACATGTAGATCATCTTCCCTGGTGATATTTGCGGTTTCCTCATCGTAAAAATCGTAATCGGTCTTCCCCAAAACCTCTTCGGGATCCTTTACGCCCAAATAATCGCATTCCGCTTTGTTTACGAGCACTTTTCGTGATTCCTTGTCCTTGATAAAAACATTCAAGGGTAAATGATCGATTAAAGTCTTGAGTAGATGCTCATTTTCCTTGGTCTTTGTTTGGGACAGAACCTGATCGTTTACATCTTGGAAAGTACCGATCAACCCAATTAACTTCTCATTTTTGTATATGGGCTTTCCGGCTGCTATCACCCATTTTTCATTGCCCTTGGCCGTTATTATCTGTAGTTTTTCGTTCCATGGGGTACCATTTTCCATGGCCTTGTTCACCGCCATGGAAATTGTGTTCCTACTATAACCCTGCTTATAAAAATCAATTCCTTTTTCGATAGTAGGCTTATAATTCATGGGAACTTCGTGGATGGTCTTGGTCATATCGGACCAAGTAATCTCATCGTTAAGTATATCATATTCCCAACTACCAATTTTGGCGATCTCGGATTTTTCACGTAAGAGAACTTCAAGTTTTTCCAGTTTTAGTTCATTCTGGATCCGTGTCGTAACATCGTCCGTTTGAATTATGACCCCTATGATGTTTTCGTTTTCGTCGTACCAGGGAATATTGGACCACTCAAACCATTTTTCCCGGTTTTCGTTATCCATATACCGCTCTATACCTACATTGGATGGCTTACCTTTTAAACAGTTGTTCAAAACGGTTTTCCAGTCCTTGCTTATTTCACTAAAAAGCTCGGAAATATTTTTTCCGAGGACAGTATCATTGCTAAAATCAAAATAGTCTACCCAAGAATCCGAAGCATGCACTACCCGGAGCCTTTTGTCCAGAAAAACGGTGGCTTTTGGTAGCTGTTTAATCAAGTAATTACTCGATAATGTTTGGGATCCCCTCAACATATAGTTGTAATTTCTTACTAAAGTAGAATGATTTTCCATTTTTGCTAAAGGTTTGTTGTGAACACGCCCAAACTCGTTGTGATCCTATATCTGGATAGTGTGAGATTTCGAATATATTTAGAAATAAGGAATTTTCTTACCGATATCGGAAACATATAGTTATTATAGGGCGCCTATTCCAAAAATAAGGAATATATGTACCAATACAAGAGTAAGAAGTATACTACGTTATCCTGACGGAATCAGGTACCAAACCTGTGTAATCCCCGCCATTTCTAATAACGTCTCGGACAATGGAAGAACTTATGTAAGACTTTCCGGAAGAGGTCAATAGAAAAACGGTCTCTATTTCGGATAGTTTGCGATTGGTATGTGCAATGGCCTTTTCAAATTCAAAATCCGCAGGATTACGAAGGCCTCTTAGAATAAAATCTGCCTGTACCTTTTTACAGAACTCCACGGTAAGCCCTTCATAGGTAAGCACTTTGATTTTCGCTTCTTTTTCAAAGGCTTTTTTAATGAACCGCATCCGCTGATCCAAAGTGAACATATATTGCTTTTCCGCATTGATTCCGATGGCAATGATAATTTCATCAAAAAGGGTTATGCCCCTTTGTATGATATCATAGTGGCCTAAGGTAAGCGGATCAAAAGACCCCGGAAATATGGCGCGTCTCATAGCTTAAAGTTAGGTATTTTCCCGTAAAGCCTCGGTAATGGCACTTTCAAAAAGGGCCGAAAGGGATATCCCGGCTACCCGTGCCTGTTCGGGAAGAATACTTTCCTTGGTAAGCCCTGGTGTGGTGTTCATTTCCAGCATATAGGGCTCGTCGCCCATAAAAATAAACTCACTTCTAGAAAACCCTTTCATCTTAATGACCTCATAGGCACGCTTGGCCAATTCAGTAACCCTTTTTTCTTGATCATCGGATATTCGGGCAGGTGTAATTTCCTGGGACTTTCCTTCATACTTGGCCTCATAATCAAAAAAGTCATTTTCCGTGGTTATCTCGGTAATGGGCAATACCTTGGTCTTTCCATTAAAGGTAATTACTCCTACGGAGACTTCCGTTCCATCCAAGAATGCCTCAATAAGGATTTCATCATCCTCCTGATATGCCTTATCAATGGCCTGCCTTAGATCTTCTTTCCTGTAGACCTTGGACATGCCAAAGCTACTTCCCGCACGGTTCGCCTTTACGAAGCAAGGTAGCGACACTTGTTCAATAATGGCATCCTCATCTATGGTATCTCCAAGATTCAAGTAAAAGGAAGCCGCCGATTTTATGCCGTAGGGCGTCAAAACGCTAAGAAGATCACGCTTATTAAAGGTCAGCGCCGATTGGTAGTGATTACAGGAAGTATGGGGAATGCCCAACAACTCAAAGTAGGCCTGCATCAGGCCATCTTCACCTGGTGTACCGTGAATTGCGTTAAAAACACAGTCAAAATGAATAGTATCATTGTCAACAGTAACCGAAAAATCATGACGATTTATAGGAATCTCGTTTTCCGAACCGTCAACATAGACCCACTTTTCCTTAAAAATATGGATTCGGTAGGCATCAAATTTAGTCTTGTCCAAATATTCGTAAACCACATTTCCACTTTTTAGGGAAATCCGATACTCACTGGAATACCCGCCCATAATTATGGCGATGCTTTTTTTCATATGTACAGTGCAATTGGAAGTTCGTGAGGCCAAGCCATCCAAAGCCCAAAATAAGTAAAAAACAATTCCATGGCATAACCACGGATTAATTTTTTATGGGGCAAAGATGGGATACATCAACTTTTAAAGGGTTAAAACCATTTGTTTTGGCTCATTTCCTATCTTTGTCCGACGATTATTCGACCATGAGAAGTTTTTTCAATTTTCTAAGGAGCAAAACCTTTTTGGTACAGATCGGCTTATCCCTGATAGTTTTGATAGGTCTTATATTTTTATGCCTTCGTTGGTTGAACAGTACCACAAACCATGGGGAATTTGTTATTGTACCCGATTTTTCCAAAATGTCGGTCATGGAAATGCGAGATGCGGTGGAGGAGGCCGGATTGCGATATGAAGTATTGGATTCCGCTAACTACGATCCCACATATCCTAGATTCTCCATCACGGAACAAGACCCATCCGCCGGTAGCAAGGTAAAGGAAAACCGGAAGATTTATTTTACCGTAAACCCTTCCGGATACAAAAAGGTTACCGTACCCAATATTATCCAAGTGACCCAAAGGAACGCCTCTTCCATGTTGCGGGCCGTAGGTCTGGATGTGCAACGGGTGACCTACATTGATCAGTTGGGAAAGGACATGGTATACTATATTAAGCACAAGGGGAAGGACATAAAGCCGGGCGATAAATTGCCAAAAACTTCTAAAATAGAGCTGGTCTGTGGAAATGGGACTATTCCGGATAGTGCACGGATCCAGGCAGAGTCCAACTAAAGACTATGGAAGAACAAGGTACTCGTGAACTTGATGGGGACGAGCTGTTTGAGCATTACAGATTTGTGGCCTCAAAAGGGCAGGAACCCTTACGGGTGGACAAATTTTTGATGAACTTCATAGAAAATGCCACACGAAACAAAATTCAACAAGCGGCCAAAACAGGAAATATTTGGGTAAACGATTCCATTGTCAAACAGAATTACAAGGTAAAGGCCGGTGATGAGGTAAAAGTACTTTTTGAGCATCCCCCGCATGAGTTCCTATTGGTTCCGGAAGATATTCCGCTAAACATCGTATATGAGGACGAGACTTTACTGATTGTCAATAAACCTCCCGGAATGGTGGTCCATCCGGGTCACGGCAATTATTCGGGCACGTTGATCAATGGGCTTATTCATCACTTTGATAATCTCCCGATTAATAGCAATGAACGTCCAGGATTGGTGCATCGTATAGATAAGGATACCTCTGGACTTTTGGTGGTAGCCAAGACAGAAGCGGCCATGACCCATCTGGCCAAACAGTTTTTCGACAAGACTTCTGAACGTGAGTATATAGCCTTGGTCTGGGGCAATGTAGAAAATGATACGGGAAAAATAGAGGGCCATATTGGGCGAAATCCCAAAAACCGATTACAAATGCAGGTATTTCCGGAAGGGGATGAAGGCAAGGAAGCCATTACGCACTATAAGGTACTGGAACGTTTGGGATATGTTACCATGGTTTCCTGTAAATTGGAGACAGGTCGAACCCACCAGATTAGGGTCCATATGAAACACGTAGGCCACACACTGTTCAACGATGCCCGATATGGTGGAGATCGAATTCTAAAGGGAACGGTCTTCACAAAATATAGACAGTTTGTGGAAAATTGTTTCAAGGTCTTACCTCGCCAGGCCCTACATGCCAAGACATTGGGTTTTGTACATCCCAAAACCGGAAAACAAATGCAGTTCGATTCCGAGATTCCGGACGATATGGTGCAATGTATCGAAAAGTGGCGGGGGTATTCCAAGCAAAGTAGGGGTAAATCATAGGATTTATAGGAAGACTTGCACGGAAAAAATAGTTTCAAAACAATTTTCCGGGCTTTACGGTATTATTTTTTCAAATACAGCTATCGAAAACTCTTTCCATATATGAAGCAATTATCCCAAAAATCATTGCTATTTTTAGTCTGTCTAAACCTAGAAACAGATGAAAATCGTAATTTCCCCTGCCAAGTCGCTCAACTTTGAAAGTGAACTACCGAGCTCACAGTATTCAGAGCCCCAGTTTTTGGAACAATCCAAAAAACTCAACAAGGTTTTGCTCAAGAAAAGACCCAAGGCATTATCCAAATTAATGAATATTTCGGATAATTTGGCCCAGTTGAATTGGGAACGGAATCAAAATTTCACCATACCCTTTACACCAGAGAATGCACGCCCGGCCATGTATGCCTTTAATGGAGATGTATATCAGGGGTTGGATGCCTATACCATTCCCGAGGAGAAATTACAAAAGCTACAGGATACGCTTCGCATCCTTTCAGGCCTATATGGCATTCTTAGACCTTTGGATCTTGTGCAACCCTACCGTTTGGAAATGGGAACCCAGCTTAGAGTGAACCGAAAAAAGAATTTATACGAATTCTGGAAAAAGGAATTGACCGCACACCTGAATTCCGAAATGGAAAATGACGAACTCTTTCTAAACCTGGCCAGCAATGAATATTTTGGAGCCATTGACGAGAAGGCCTTAAAAGTTTCTGTCGTTACTCCCATTTTTAAGGATTGGAAGAACGATAAGCTTAAGGTAATTAGCTTTTTCGCAAAAAAGGCCCGGGGTTCCATGGTCCGCTATATCTTGGATACGGATGCAAAAACGTTGGACGACGTTAAGGGATTCGATTATGATGATTATCTGTATAGCAAGGAACATACCTTAAGGGAAAATCAGCCAGTTTTCATCCGATAGAATATTTTTCCAAAGCAACCGTTTTATCCTTATAACATCTTTTTATAAAATGGGGATGAGACAATTTTTTATTTTGGCTTTAGCGGTTTTGGTTGTGGGCTGCACGGATAGGGACGATGACGTTGACGCCGTGAACATCCGCATAAAAAATACCAGTAATATAGCCTTCGATGAGGTCCAGGTTGCTGATGCGGAGGAAGTTCATAAAAATGTATCGTCAGGCGACTATTCCGGATATTTTGAGTACGAAACGGCCTATCAATATGCATTTATTCAAATCAGGTCGGGAGAGGAAACGTTTACCTTGCAACCCATTGATTTTGTAGGGGAGACTCCCTTGCCCATAGGATTCTATACCTATGAACTTGATATTACCGAGGAAGGCAATGTAAACCTAAACTTTCGAATAGATTATTAGGTTATTTCTTTTTTGAAACGCTTATTTTTTCCTCAACAGTTGCCCTTTTTTTGATTTTTCTGGGCCTCCTGGCACCGAATGATCGGTTGGCTATTTTTCCTCTTCTGGTTTTGATATCCCCTTTCCCCATAAGTTTTGTTTTAAAGAAATAAGTCTTAATTTACGAAATTGCTATTATAAATGCAATCCTTTGTAAAAGGACAAAACATCTTGGTTTAAGATATCCTACATGTTTTTACATACCCACCCCTATCAACCATTCCTTTTTCCGGAAGCCACCAAGCTTATTGTGGGAACATTGCCACCTCCCAGATTTACCATGCGGGATTTAAAGAAAGGAGATGTGGATTTTTGTTACGGCAGTAGGGATGGACAGCTTTGGCCTATTCTAGATCGTATTTTTAAGCTCGACCTAAAATTTGAGACTTCCGAAGAAGCCGTAAGACAGCGTATGGATTTTTTGAGGGATAAAAAAATCGGTATTTGTGATATCGTTGAAAGTGCGGAAAGAGAAAAAATAGACGCTTCCGATTTAGGGATGAGCAACATAAAGCTTCGGAACCTAGTAGGCCATTTAAAGGAATTGCCCAAGGTGGATATGCTTTTATTCACCGGTGGTAATAGTAAAAATGGACCAGAATACTTTTTTAGAAGACACTTAAAAACGTTCAATTTGGAATTGAACTTGGTTTCCGCCGAAATTCCCAGAATCCATTCCTTTACACTGCCCCATACACAAAGAACCATAAAAACAGTTTCGCTAACGGCACCTTCCGGAGCGGCAAACCGAGCTGTAGGAAGCTTAGAGGCCTATAAGAAAAAGAAAAGGGAAAATCCCGATTTCAACACCTTGGATTTTAGAATATTGCAGTACAAGGCATTTTTTTAGGTCGATGTCTTTGGTATTGAATAAGTTGCCTTGTTCATTTTATGGTATCCATGTCCAATTTTGTTATTTTGATAGGAAATCTACGGGGAATTGCCCAATAATGTTGATATTTACCATCTTGGTCTTATAAGCAAATCACCTAAAGTTCAATAGTTATCCATTTTATGCAACGATCTGAAAAATTAGAGGAGTTCAAGAAATCGGTCACTAATCGATTCAACGTTTACAACAGCCTGTTCCTTAATCTTCCCTATCGAAATATTGAAAATGTGGGTATGTTGATTCCATTGCTCTTTGAACAATGCGAAAAGGGATTGAAATCCGGCAAAAAACCACAGGAAATATTGGATGCCTTCTTTCAGAACTACGCCAATGTTGAGTCCGAAAAGCATAGGATAGACTTCATGTTCCGTATCATCCAGTACGTAGAAAGGCAAGTGGTGCTTTATGACAGTGTTGAGGATGCGGCCTTTCCCAAGTTGCACCAGCATACGACTTCCCTGTCCATAAAGGATTATTTTCAACTAGTGAACGAAAACAAAAGCTGGGACAAGATCGCCAAGAAATTGTCCACATTTAGTGCCCGCATAGTGCTTACCGCACACCCTACCCAATTCTATACCCCGGCCGTTCTGGATATTATGGAGGACTTACGCTCCCTAATTCTTGAGGATAGTATCAATGACATCGATTTAACGCTGCAGCAATTGGGACTTACTTCCTTGATCAATGCGCAAAAGCCTACCCCTTTGGATGAGGCCAAGAACATTATTTACATTCTTAGAAATGTATATTATGATGCCATGGGCGAGCTTTTTGCCTACATCAAGAACAACATCAAGGATGATGACTTTGACAATTACAATATCATGAAATTGGGCTTTTGGCCAGGTGGAGATCGGGATGGCAATCCGTTTGTTACCGCCGATATGACCAAAGCCGTAGCGGATGAACTCCGCATTACATTGATGAAGTGCTATTATAATGATTTGAAGCGATTGCGCAAGAAGCTGACCTTTAAACGTGTACGACAACCTTTGAACAGCCTTCGCGACAATCTTTACATTGCCATGTTCGATTCCCAAAAACCCATGGACTATGATGATATCATTGGGCCATTGGGTGATATCCGTGATATATTGGTAAATGACTACCATTCCCTGTATGTAAAGGAACTCGATCATTTTATAGACAAAGTGAGAATTTTTAAGACCCACTTTGCTACGCTGGACATTCGCCAAGATCATAGCAAGCATAAACTGGTGGTGGAAAGCGTTCTCAAGCAAAAAGGAGTGATCAAGGAGGAATTGAACGAGCTTACGGATACCCAAATGACCCGTGTCCTCTTAAAAGAAAAATGGACATTGGATCCGGCAGACTTTGAAGATGCGATTGTTAAGGATACCATCCAAAATATCGCACAATTGGCGGACATCCAGAAAAAGAATGGAGAGGAAGGTTGCAACCGTTATATCATAAGTAACTCCGAGGACATTTTTTCCGTACTTTTTGTATATGGGTTGTTCAGATGGTGTGGCTGGGAGGCAGACAAGATCAGTTTTGATATTGTCCCGCTTTTTGAGACCATGAAAGGGATGGAGAACTCGGAGGGTGTAATGCAATCACTTTTTGACTTGCCAGAGTATAAAGCACATTTGGAACGCAGGAACGGGACCCATACCATGATGCTGGGCTTTTCCGATGGCACCAAGGACGGAGGATACTTAAAGGCCAACTGGTCCATTTTAAAGACCAAGGAAACCTTGTCCAAGGTGTGCAAGAAAAATGGAATACGGGCCATTTTCTTTGATGGACGTGGTGGGCCGCCGGCCAGGGGAGGGGGCAAGACGCATCGGTTCTATGCGGCACAGACCAAGGATGTGGCCAATCATGAGATACAACTTACCATACAGGGTCAGACCATAACCAGTACGTATGGAAACAAGGAACAGTTTATGCACAATTCCGAACAGCTGCTTACTGCGGGATTATCCAATAATCTATTTGGAAAAGAGCATGTTATTTCAAGAGCATCGAGAAAATTGATAGAGGAATTATCGGAATTAAGTTTTGCCAAATACGATGCCCTAAAGAACCATGAGATGTTCATCCCATATTTGGAAAACCGAAGTACCTTAAAATACTATACCAAGGCCAATATAGGGAGTAGACCGGGAAAAAGGGGAAATAAGAAAAAACTGGAACTTACCGACCTTAGGGCCATATCCTTTGTGGGTTCCTGGAGCCAATTGAAACAGAACGTGCCGGGTTATTTTGGTTTGGGCACAGCAATAAAGACACTCAAGGATAATGGTAGAATAGGTGAGGTTAAGAAGCTCTATAAAGAAGTACCCTTTTTTAAAGCATTGATGCTCAATAGTATGATGTCCCTGTCCAAATGCTATTTTGAGCTTACCAGCTATATGAAGGAAGACAAGGCCTATAGTGATTTTTGGAATATTCTTCATGAGGAGTACAAGCTCTCCAAGGAGATGTTGCTGCTCATTTCAGGCTATACCATTTTAATGCAGGATGAGGAACTGTCCAGGGAATCGGTCAAGATTCGGGAGAACATTGTACTGCCCTTATTGGTCATTCAACAATATGCGCTTCAAAAAATTGGACAGAATGCCGACCATAGGGATTTGTACGAAAAAATCGTGACCCGATCACTGTATGGAAACATTAATGCGAGCAGAAACTCGGCATAACCCCTTTTTCTATTCCATAAGAAAATGGAAAGCCCCGCAAATGATTAGCATTTGCCGGGCTTTCTTAGCATATTGTTTTATTTGTTTTTTAATGGGGCAATTCCCTGGTTACCTTAATATAATTTGATAAATCAAAACATCCTTCCAAATCGTTGGCATTCATGCCCATTTCGGCTCCTTTTAGGCCATCTTCATAACGCAAGTACCAGATTAGGCATACACCAACGCCTGCATCATCAAAATTAACACCCTCAACGGCTTCAAGGGTCGGCGGAAGACCTAAAATCTTTCCTGAATCGTCCGTAATCACCCAAGTACTATTGGTTCCGGAAGCTTCGGAGGCATCCAAAGTAATCCCGCTTACCATATCCGGGGTACCATCAACCTTAAAGGTAAAGGGGCCACCGTATAGGGTTCCAGCTTTTGTTTTTCTACGATTGACGGTCAAAGGATTGGAGAGATCAAAATTTCCTTTTAAATTATTGGCGTTCATGCCCACTTCGGCTCCTTCCAAATCACCTTCATAACGTAAGTACCAAATAAGGCAAACACCTGGGCCGGCGCCATCGAAATCCACACCTTTAACAGCATCCAGAGTTGGTGGCAGTCCTAAAATGTTTCCTTCATCGTCGGTAATGACCCAAGAGCTCTCGCTTCCATAGGCTTCTGAGCTATCGAGTGTAATTCCATCTACAAAATCAGGGGTTCCGTCAATACAAAAATCATATGGACCACCTGCAATTTCACCGGCATTGGCTCCCATTAGCCGTGTTACCTGTACTGAATTGGAAAGGCTAAAACATCCTTCCAAATCATTGGCATTCATACCCATTTCGGCACCTACAAGACCATCTTCATAGCGAAGATACCAGATAAAGCAGACTCCTGGTCCGGCCCCATCAAAATCCACACCCTTAACGGCCTCCAAGGTAGGCGGTAGACCAAGGATACTCCCTTCGTCATCCGTGATGACCCAGGTACTATTGGTGCCGGCTACATCCGTATCGTCTAGGGACAGTTCCGTCACAAAGTCCGGTGTACCGTCAACCGTAAATTCATAGGGTCCTCCTGAAAGGGTTCCCGCATTGGGTTGACTACGGGTTACTTCTATGGAATTGGAAAGGTCAAAGGTTCCCTCCAGGTCATCCACATTCATGCCCATTTCCGCACCTACAAGGCCATCTTCGTAACGTAGGTACCAGATAAAACAAATCCCTGGTCCTGCTCCGTCAAAATCAACGCCGCCTACATCGTCCAGCGTAGATGGAAGACCAAGTATGTTTCCATCCTCATCGGTAATGACCCAGGTGCTATTGGCACCAACAGCATCCGTATTGTCTATGGAGACATCGCTTACAAAATCCGAAGTGCCGTCAACACAAAAGTAAAAAGGCCCCCCGGAGATAGTACCCGCTACCGGTACCACCTCTACCTCCTCCTCTGGAGCAACGGCCTCGTTGTCATCTTCACAACTTGCTGCCAACAGCAGAAGTGCTAAAATTGGTAATACATAGATCTTTTTCATTTTCTCTGTTTTTAAGTTTGCCTAAAAATCCAATTATGGCGTAACAGGAAGCTCACAAAGGCATCAATTTTCCGTGATACTTTGCGGATATTTTTGTTAGAAGTGGATAAGGTGTTTCCCTATTTGGAGGTAACCGAAGCTCCGGACAAGGGCCAGATGGAATAACATCCAAGGATATTTTACGATAAACATCCCATTAAACCAGGGACATTTGGGATTTAAGGTGTTGCCGTATGCCTAAATAGGGTACTTAGGTCAATTGTTTTCTCTTTCCCTTTCAATTTGTTCTCGCCTAACGATTTGATCTTAAATTCCTTTCCAAGATCCAGATGGGTCAATAGATGGTCCGAAACAATGATATCAACACGATGTTCATTGCATAGGGACTGAATTCTGGCCGTCGTATTCATAACATCTCCCGTAAATATTATTTCTTTTTTAAGCGCCCCGATTTCACCTGTAGTTACTTTTCCAAAATGAAAACCGGCCTTAAAATCCGGGGAAACACCGAAATACTTTTGGTACCGCTCCGATTTTTTCTCGAGATCCCTTTTCATATTGAAAAAGCATTGGATACAATTGTTATTTTGTATTCCTTTTTCAAATTTCCAGGACACCACGATCTCATCACCTACATATTGATATACCTCCCCATAACTATTGATAATGGCGTTTGAAAGATCAAAGTAATATGTCCTTAGCAACTTAAAGTATTTTACATGGCCCAACGTTTCCGCAATTGCTGTGGACGATTTCATGTCGGCGAACATAAATATTCTTTCCTCTTCCTTGGGCGTATGGTATTTTCCCGTAAAGAAATTGATCAAGACCCCATGACCAATATTATCGCTTATTTCACCGTACATAAGCGATACGCCTAGGGAGACCATCATTTGTAATAACGTACTTAAATACTCGGCACTGGTAAGGAAATCAAGATATTTTTTCCATACCTGGTTATCCAATACATGGGTTTCAAGTTCAATAGCGGCTGCGATTGGAAACATTATCAGGATTATGATGAACGAGAATACCAAGTAAATGAGGAATTTGTAGAAGATTTTTTTAGAAAAACTCTTTTTTGCAAATAGCTTATTTAAAAACAAGAGTTCAATGGCTCCTACCAGAAGCCCCACCCCGGTTACGGCCAGGCACGCGAAAACAAGAATTTCGAAATCTACCCGAATGGCGCTGGAAGAAGATGTACCCGAACTATCGATTATGACCTGTTCAACAGTTAGGAAAACCAATCCCAAAACCAACCAAATAAGTCCAAAGGGGATAATGCGCGCAATGTTTCTTTTAGTTTTGGGCGATAACACTTTTGTAATATGAATTAACTCGATTTTGTTTTAAAACGATAGGGTTCGAAACTATCCTTCACCAAAATCATTTGCAGTTAAATTGGCCTCGAATCTTGGTCAATTGGGTGATGTGCGCAATATTTGATAAAAGGCCTTGATGCCGTATGCCAGTTGACCGATTTTCAAGTTCTCGTTGGGACTGTGTTGATTGTTATCGGGGTTCACCATGGGAACAACAAAGGCCGGGATCTGCAATTCATTGATAAAAGGGGCGATCGGAACGGTACCGCCCATAATCCGAATTTGGACAACTTCTTCTCCAAAGGCATTTTTTAATGTATTGACCAAAAAAGTCCCATACGGATTATCCAGGTCCGTGCGGAAAGCATCCATTACCGACCCCTCCTGGATGGTCATTATTTTATCGTATTCCAGGCGCTGCTTTTTGGTGGGAACGGTATCGGTGATGAAGAATCCTTGTTTTTCTATGTGTCCTTTTACCAAACCTTTTAAGCGATTACCATCGGTCTCTGGAACGAGCCGCAGATCCAATTCTGCCGTAGCGGTAGCGGGTACGATGGTTCGTGCATTATCCCCGATCCATCCTGATCCCAGGCCCCTTATGTTCAAGGAAGGGTATTGTAGGGATTCTTGATAAAAACTTCCAACCTTCTCGGGTCTTTTAATGGCGAGATTGGAATTTATGGTTTCCGCGGTGTCGGGAACACTTTTCAGGATTTCCAAGGTAGGGTCGTCCAAGGAAATACCATCATAATAGCCATCTATGGTGACCTTGCCATTTTCATCCTTCATACCGGCCAGCACTTCTGCCAATAGGAACCCAGGGTTTGGGGCATAGTTACCATAATGTCCACTGTGTTGTGGTTTTATCGGCCCATAGGTAGTCAAGGTCATTGTGGTGATTCCACGACAACCGTATACCAAGGTAGGCTTTTGCGAAACATGTACCGGTCCATCGGCGATGACCAAAAAATCCGCTTCCAAGAGTTCCCTGTATTCCTTTACGGCCTTGGGTAAGGGTTTGCTGCTTTTTTCCTCCTCACTATCCAAAATAACCTTGATGTTAAAAGGGATTTCCACATTGTTTTTTTGTAACAGATCAATGGCGCTCAATAGCATAACAATAGGCCCCTTATCGTCCGAAGTAGACCTTCCGAACAATCGCCAATCATAATTGAGGTCTTCATTGAGGTCTTCAAACGATTCGGTTTTCCACCCATCTCCACTTTCGGATTTCACAACGACTTTGTAGGGATCGGGTTGATCCCATTGGGTCGGGTCCACGGACTGCCCATCAAAATGCATATAAAGCAAAATGGTCGGTTTTTCATCTTCCATGGGAAGAGCGGCAAAGAACAGGGACTCACCTTCGGTGGGAAGAATGGAGGAGTTAAAGCCCCTTGCATTGAATTTTTTGGTCAACCACGTAAGATTCCGGTTGATATCCGCATGATCCAGTGCATCATTGGGGATAGCCACAAATTCCCGAAGCTCATCGATACTTTGACCGACCTGTGATTTGAGTTGTAAGGTATCCTGGGAAAAAATGGAAATGGTAGACAAAAAGGTAAAAAACAGTGTTGTTTTTTTCATGGAACACATATGTGAATTGGAATTTTAAAAGTAGAAAATTCGTTGGCAAATCTAGAACTTTCTTCAATTTTTGAACTTCAAAATAATCCATCTCAATAAGAGTACAAATGGAAAACCATGGAATAGCACATCAAACCAGTCCATAACTCCCATTCCGATACCCCCACCAGCCAACCATTTGATTTTTCCCAAAATGTGGGGTTCGGGAAAATAAGGTGCCAATCCCAAAGTAAGGCATAGGAGCAGAACAACCTTCCAATTGTTGACCAAATCCTTTAACACCGAATCGATTTAACAAAATCAGCAATGGAATCAACCCCGTTTTGGGTCAGATGTTTTATGAATGCAGAACCAATGATGGCACCTTTTGCTTTTTCCGTAGCCTGTGCAAAAGTCTCCGAATTACTAATACCAAAGCCAACGATCTGTGGATTTTTAAGGTGTAAAGAGGCAATCCGCTCAAAATAGTTTTGTTGTTCCGTCCCGAATCCCTGTTTGGCGCCCGTTGTGCTTGCAGAACTGACCATATAAATGAATCCTTCGGAGGCATTGTCAATTTGATGGATACGTTCATCACTGGTTTGGGGGGTAATCAAAAAGGTATTGAGAAGCCCGTACTTTTTAAAAAGGCTTTCATACTCCTCTTGGTACACATCAAAGGGAAGATCGGGAAGAATGAGTCCATCT
Source organism: Ulvibacterium sp. (assembly GCF_965228935.1). Classification (GTDB taxonomy): domain Bacteria; phylum Bacteroidota; class Bacteroidia; order Flavobacteriales; family Flavobacteriaceae; genus Ulvibacterium. Next base: position 2,691,746 of record NZ_OZ245846.1, read on the forward strand.
ATACCTATTTCCCGGCATTTTTTACAAAAGGCCTCCACCCCATATTGCAGAACGGGATTAAAATACCCCATGATGATCAAAGGAATGGAGATGGTTTTGCGAATATCCTTCAACTGCTCAAAAAGAATTTCAGTAGTCATTCCATTTTTGAGTGCGGCTGTAGAACTCTCCTGGATGGTAGGCCCATCTGCCAAAGGATCGCTGAAGGGCAAACCGATTTCGATCATATCCACTCCATTTTTCTCCAATTCGCCAATAATTTTCACGGTGTCGTCCAAATTGGGATAACCTGCAGTAAAATAGAGAGATAGCAGTTTTCCGTCTTCCTTTAATTTTTGGTTGATTCTGTTCATTAAAACATCATTTTTGGTCATTCCTGCGGAAGCAGGAATCAATTGCTAATTATACCAATCATAGGCCAAATCTTTCCATTCCGGATTGTCTTCAACGATTAGTTTTATTTTCCATTCTCTCTTCCATTTTTTCAAACGCTTTTCTCTTAGGATGGCATCGTTTACATACGTATATGATTCAAAATAGACCAATTTATCCAGGCCATATCTTTTAGTAAACCCTTCCGTCATTTTGTTTTTATGCTCTAAAACCCTTCTTTCTAGGTTATTTGTCATTCCTATGTAGAGCGTACCATTTTTCTTGTTACTAAGGATGTAAACATAATATTGGTGATGAAAATGGTACATAATCGACCTCAAGTGGATTCCTGCCTTCGCAGGAATGACATATAACACTATAATCTGAAATAATCGATATAAGTCTGTAAATCCTTGTCACCTCGGCCCGATAAATTGATTACAACAATATCATCCTGCTTAAACTCCCTATGGTCAAATATGGCAAAGGCATGGGAGGTCTCAATGGCGGGAATTATACCTTCCAATTGCGCCACTTCCAGGCCTGCCGTCATGGCTTCGTCATCCGTAATGGAAATAAATTCCCCACGACCCGATCGGAATAAATGGGCATGCATTGGGCCGACCCCGGGATAGTCCAAACCGGCCGAAATGGAATAAGGTTCCGTAATCTGTCCGTCCTGGGTCTGCATCAACAAGGTTTTGCTTCCATGGATGATACCCATTTTGCCCAGGGCTGAGGTAGCGGCACTTTCACCAGAATCGATTCCCTTACCCGCAGCTTCCACGGCGATGATACCTACACCCCCATCATCCAGATAATGATAATAGGCCCCGGCCGCATTGCTTCCGCCGCCCACACAGGCCACGATATAGTCCGGATTTTCACGACCTTCCTTTTCCCTTAACTGCCATTTGATTTCCTCCGAGATAACGGATTGGAACCGAGCCACCATGTCCGGGTAGGGGTGTGGTCCAACAACGGAACCGATGATATAATGCGTATCCACGGGATTATTTATCCAATCCCGTATGGCCTCATTGGTAGCATCCTTCAACGTTCTACTTCCAGAAAGAGCGGGCCGTACCTTTGCTCCCAACATTTTCATCCGAGCTACATTCGGGGCTTGGCGGGCAATATCGATTTCCCCCATGTAAACCACACATTCAATCCCCATAAGGGCGCATACCGTTGCCGTGGCCACCCCATGTTGCCCTGCTCCAGTTTCGGCAATGATTCTGTTTTTACCTAGTTTTTTTGCCATCAAAATCTGACCGATAGTATTGTTGACCTTATGTGCACCGGTATGGCAGAGATCTTCCCGTTTCAGATAGATCTTGGCACCGTATTTTTTGGATAAACGGTCAGCAAAATAGAGTGGGGTAGGTCTACCCACATAGTCTTTCAACAACTGGTCAAATTCCTTCTTAAAGGAAGGTTCTTCCATGATTCGGATATAATTCTGGCGCAATTCCTCGGTATTGGGATAGAGCATCTCAGGGATGAAAGCCCCTCCGAATTCCCCATAATATCCTTTTTCATTGGCATGATAAGGACTATTGGCGGATCTTTTCCCCAAAGGGGAAGTCACGTTTATTTCGTTTTTCATCAATGTATCTTTAAACTTTTTTAGCTTCTCGATTTCTTTAAGCCCCGGTTCTATTTCAAACCTACTGTTAACGTCAATGGCATGGCAATATTTGGCTTCGGGTCGTTTCATAAATTCCCTGATGGATTCTACCTCCTCCGGACCGATACCCCCGCTTAAAAAAAAGGGCTTGGTGGAAGGGTAATCTTTCAAGACTTTCCAATCAAAAGTATATCCATTGCCCCCTGGGAGTTTCCCCTTGGTATCAAAAAGATAGTAGTCGCAACTGTTTTCGTAGGGGGTCAATAACTCAAAATCAAAATCATCCTTTATTGAAAATACCTTAATGATTTCAACCGGCCCTTGAGCGTAGTGCTGTTTTAGCCCCTTACAGAATTCCGGACTCTCATTGCCATGCAATTGTATCGTCTGTAAACCGTACTTGTTGATTTTGGCCATAATCTCATCAAGTAAAGCGTCTACAAAAACCCCAACTTTTTTAATGTTGCGCGATAGCTCCGGAATTTCCCCATCAAAGGAACGTGGTGATTTGTCCCAAAAAATAAAACCCAAATAGTCTGGCTGCAAAGCGGCAACTTCCCTAGGGTTATATTTCATTCCACATACTTTGAGCTTCATAAGTACACGTTTCAAATTAGATTATTGATGAATTCGGTCGCACTTTTACCCGGATTATCGGTCTTCATAAAATTCTCTCCGATCAAAAAACCTTGATAACCGTATTTTTTAAGCTCCTTAATGGCCTCTATTTGGCTAATACCGCTTTCGGAAACCTTTACAAAATCATCGGGAATCTTTTCCGAAAGCGATTTACTGGTTTCCAGACTTACCTCAAAGGTTTTTAAGTTTCGGTTGTTAACACCCAACAGGTCCAAACTGGGCATAAGGGACTTTTGTAGTTCCACTTCATTGTGCACTTCTAAAAGAACATCCAGGCCAAGACTTTTGGCGCATTGCGAAAGGGCGCTGATATCCTCTCGAGTCAAAATGGCCGCAATCAACAGTATAACATCGGCACCATGGGCTTTGGCCTCCAAAATTTGGTATTCGTCAATGATGAATTCCTTGCGTAATAAGGGTAGGTTTACCACCGCTCTCGCCAAGAGGAAATCGTCCAAGGAACCTCCGAAATACTTTCCATCGGTCAAGATGGACATGCCACAGGTTCCGGCCTTCTCATACCCTAGGGCCACGTCCTGAACGCTCAATTTTTGGTTGATGACCGATTTGGAAGGGGATCTTCGTTTATGTTCGGCAATGATACCGGTCTCGCTTTTGCGCAGTGCCGAGGCCAAGGAAATGGTTTCCCTGCTAAAAAGCCGTGTACCCTCCAATTGTGGAACCGGTACCATGCTCTTTTTTAAATCGACCTCCTTTCTTTTATCGGCCACTATCTTGTCAAGGATATTCATTTTTGTCAGTCCTTCCGAATTTTCAATTTTTACTCAATTCCTGCAATTTTTTTAAGGCGTTTAGCCCTTTGCCGCTTAAAAGGGATTCCTTGGCCTTTTCAAACCCATCCTTTGGACTGCTGTTTTCTACCGTGGCAATGGCGATACCTGCATTGGCGCAGACCACATGATTCTGGGCTTCCGTACCTTGCCCGTTCAAAATGTTCACAAATATTTGTGCCGACTCTTCAATGCTATCCCCTCCCGCAATTTCCGATGATCTTACAGGACTTATACCAAAATCCTCGGGCTTTAACATGCCCTCGGAGCCATTGGAAATGGTCTTTGTGTTACCGGTAAGCGAAATTTCGTCATAACCATCCAAAGCATGTAGTATCGTAAATCTTTTATCGGTATTCTGATAAAGGTACCCGTACATTCGGGCCAGCTCTAGATTAAAGACGCCCACCATTTGGTTTTTCGGAAAGGCAGGATTCACCATGGGCCCCAACATATTAAAAAAGGTCTTTACCGCGAGTTCCCTTCGAATGGGAGCCACATTTTTCATGGCCGGATGGAACAATGGGGCGTGCAATACGCAGATACCGGCATCGGAAATGGACTTTTCCAAGAAATCCTTTTCATTGCTAAACTTAATGCCCAAAAACTCCATGACATTACTACTGCCGCATTTGGAGGACACTCCATAATTGCCATGCTTGGTAACCTTTATTCCGGCACCTGCCGTAACAAATGAGGCCAAGGTGGAGATATTAAAGGTGTCCTTACCATCGCCCCCCGTACCGCATAGGTCAATAGGATTGTAATCGGATAGATCCACCGCCAAACAAAGCTCCAGAAGGGCATCGCGAAAACCTTCCAATTCCTCTATGGTAATGCTCCGCATCATGTACACGGTTAAAAATGCCGCTATTTGACTGGTATTATAATTACCCTTGGCTATGTTGACCAATACCTGTTTGGCATCTTTCTTTGAAAGAATTTCATGGTTTATCAATCTATTCAGTATTTCTTTCATTTTGTAGTTTTATGGTTACCGTTCAACCAATTTCCCAATATTTGCTTTCCATGCGGGGTCAACACCGATTCCGGATGAAACTGTACCGCACAGACATCGAATTCCTTGTGGCGAAGGGACATGACCTGTCCATTTTCGTCAAAGGAAGTTGCTTCCAAATTTTCCGGCAGATCGGGATGTACCACCCAAGAGTGATATCTGCCCACTTCAATTTCCTTGGGTATGTCCTTGAATAGTTCATCGTCCTTGATAATTTTTATGGTGGTGGCCACTCCATGATATACTTTCTCTAAATTTACCAAGGAACCACCAAAAACCTCCCCAATGGCCTGTTGTCCCAAACACACCCCAAAAATTCGTTTGGTAGGGGCATAGTTCGCTATAATTTCTTTTAAAAGCCCAGCTTCATCCGGGATGCCAGGGCCGGGGGAGAGGACAATTTTTTCAAAGGCATCTACCTCCTCCAGAGTTAATTGATCGTTTCGTTTTACAACCACCTCGCAGTCCAGGTCCTCCAAATAATGCACCAGGTTGTAGGTGAAACTATCATAATTGTCTATTACCAATATTTTTTCCATAGCTAAATGGTTTCTGCAATTTCCAAGGCCTTGTTCAAAGCACCGAGTTTATTATAGGTTTCCTGAAGTTCATTGTCCGGGTCGGATGCAGCTACCAGTCCAGCTCCGGCCTGAAAGTGCAACTGGTGATTTTTACTTAAAAAGGTGCGGATCATGATAGCGTGATTAAAATTTCCGCTGAAATCCATAAAACCAATGGCCCCGCCGTAATAGCCCCTACTTGTTTTTTCATACTTTTCGATAAGTTGCATGGCCATGTGCTTGGGCGCCCCGCTTAGTGTCCCGGCAGGGAAAGTGTCCGCCACCACCTTCATGGTAGGGATATCCTTTTTTTTCTGACCGGTTACCTTGGAAACCAAATGGATGACATGGGAGAAGTACTGCACTTCCCGATAATTTTCCACACTTACCGTATTGCCGTTACGGCTTAGGTCGTTTCGGGCCAAATCTACCAACATTACGTGCTCACTATTCTCTTTATCGTCCTCTACGAGTTTTTTGGCCAGAACGGCATCCTGTTCATCATTTCCCGTACGTTTAAAGGTACCTGCTATGGGATGGATTTCTGCTTTCCCATCTTTTACCACTAACTGGGCTTCCGGTGAACTACCGAAAATCTTAAAATCGCCATAATCAAAATAGAATAAATAAGGCGATGGGTTTACGGATCGTAGGGCCCGGTACACATTAAATTCGTCTCCCCTGAATCCCTGTGAAAACCTGCGGGAGAGCACCAATTGGAAGACATCACCCCGTTGGCAATGCTTTTTGGCCAAAACTACATGTTGCTTATACTCATCATCCTTGAGGTTGGAGACTACTTCGCCATCCCTGGAAAAGTTGTAGGAAGCAAAGTTCTTAACATTGAGGATCTGTTCAAGCTCGGCTATATTGTCATCGGTATTATGGCAATGGGCAAAAATATAGGCTTCGTTTTTGAAGTGGTTAATAGCGATGATATTTTGATAAACGGCATAATAGATATCGGGAATGGCTATGGAGTTTTCCTTTTTTGTTATCGCAATATCCTCGTAGTAGCGTACGGCGTCATAGGCCATATAGCCAAAGAGTCCATTATTGATGAATTTAAAATTGTTGTTTTCCGCTTCGAACTTTTTGCCAAAGGCATCAATGATATCCACCACATCCGTGTCCGCCCCAATTTTCGTTTCCCTTTGGGTTCCGTCCGGAAATTGTTCCGTCACTATTTCGTCCACTATCTTAATAGAAGCTATGGGATTGCAGCAGATATAGGAAAAACTGTTGTCGTTGGCATGGTAGTCGCTACTTTCCAAAAGAATGCTGTTCGGAAACCGATCCCTGATTTTTAGGTATACACTGACCGGCGTAATGGTATCCGCCAGAATTTTTTTATTGTAGGTCTTAAGTGAGTATATCATAATTTAAAATTGTAATGTCATTTCTGCAAATGCGGAAAAATTTTAAAATTTCTACTTTTCCGTTCAGTTTATTCCCTGATGAAACAAGAAAAACTTCCTCAATTAAAAAAGGCCTGTCGTGATGACAAGCCTTATATAGTTTTTACTACAATGATGCTCAGCTCACGCTCCTTGTCGCAAGTTGTTCCACCACCAAGTATTTACTGTCGATTTCTTCATTGAGCGTCAAATATAAAAATCATTTTTAAAACTGCAAATCAAATCGGGTAATAAAAAAAACCCGCTTTAGCGGGTTTTTAATGTGAGGTCAAGTTTATTAAAATTCCAAGTCTACGACTAGGTCGAATTCATCATAAATGGTTTTGTCCCCTAAGTTATCAAAAAAACTGCCAGAACCATAACGTACATCATATTCTGCGCGATCTACTTTCAGGGTTGCGGTGGCTTTGCTTCCATAAATGGAGACGTCAAACTTTACAGGTTTGGTGATACCCTTAATGGTAAGATCACCGGTAACTTCATAGGAATTTTTACCAGAGGCCTTTACTTTGGTAAAGACCAGTTTGGAAGTAGGGTGGGTTTCAACGCCAAAGAAATCATCCGATTTCAAGTGGCCTTCCAATTTTCCCTTGTATTCTCCTTCGAGATCTGTAGAAATCAAAGAAGCCATGCTGACTACAAATTCACCCCCTGTTAATTTGTCCCCATCGAACATTAGGGCACCTTCTTTCAAGTCAACGGTTCCCGTGTGCGACCCGGTAACTTTGTACGCTTTCCAGGTTACTTTGCTTTCCTTGGTCTTTACTTCCTTTTTTTCCCCGTCTATAGGAGTACTTGCGGTTGCGGACGCTCCAAAGACTATGGCTAAAGCTAAACTCAATACGTTCTTTTTCATGATTTTGGTTTTAATAGTGTTTCTACTTTTAGTTAAAATTTATTGAATAATGTATTTAATTGTTCCAATTCTTTTTGGTTGAAGTTTTGCAGGATCCTTCTCTCGGCCTGATTCATGACCAAATCCATTTTTTTCAATTCCTCTTCTCCCAGTTTAGTTATGGTAATCTCTACTTTGCGCCGATTTGAAGGGCATGTTTTTCGATCGGCATACCCCTTGGCCAACAATTTGTCCACCAGTCTTGTGGTATTGCTCATTTTTGTTACCATACGTTCGTTTAAGGTAGAAAGGTTGGCCGGCTTCCCTTTTTGCCCCCTTAAGATACGTAATACATTGAATTGCTGTATCGAAACATCATAGGGTTTTAACGCTATGGATATTTCTTCATTGATTTTATTGTTAACGAGCATAAAGTGGATGATTGTCCTACTTTTTAGTGGAATTGATCGATCCGTCTTTATAACTTCCTCTACATTCATACCATTACAACAATTGTATATACAAATGTATATGTTTTTTTCAACCTTCCAGATACGGCCAAGCTAAATTTTTGTTAAAAAGCGCCATATGTTTTTTGAGATAAAAAACTACTTTTGAAAAATCTAAAATTTGATTGAACTATGGATCTATCGCAAGAAGAATGGGAAGAACAACTTGAGAACGATGATAATGCCTTTGTTTTGGACGTACGTACCCCGGAGGAGGTAGATGAAGGCTATATACCCAATGCAGTAAACATTGATATTTATTTGGGGCAGGAATTCGTTGACGAATTGGAGAAATTGGACAAGGACAAGAACTATTATGTATATTGTAGAAGCGGTAATCGCAGTAGGCAGGCCTGTGCCATAATGAACAGTATCGGGATCAAAAACGCTTACAATTTGGAAGGCGGTATTTTGGAATGGGAAGGGGATGTGATAGAATAGGCGGTTTTCAATGGCAGGAAGCTTTTTTAGGTTCAGAACCATAATCGATAAAGATCCATGCGCGAAGATTTGCTCCATTTTATTTGGAAATACCGGAAACTTCCCTTGGAGGGTCTTGTAACCTCAAATGGCCAGGAAATAGAGATTCTTGAGGTAGGGACTCACAATCATTTGGCCGGACCGGATTTTTTCAACGCAAAGATTGCTATAGGTGGACAGCTTTGGGCCGGAAATGTGGAGATACATGTAAAATCATCCGACTGGTATGCCCACGGTCACGAAAAGGATACCAACTACAACGCCGTAATCCTTCATGTTGTTTGGGAAGATGATGCCGCCATTTTTCGAAGTGATGAAAGTGAAATCCCTACACTGGAACTTAGGCACCATATTCCCAATTATCTTTTGGGCAACTACCAAAATCTCTTTGACAAAAGGCATAAACAATTTATCAATTGCGAAAAGGATATTACCGAAATCGATTCTTTTGTTTTCCGGAATTGGTTAGATCGACTGTATTTTGAACGATTGGAAAGCAAATCGGTGCGGGTTCAGAGTTTGTTAAAGGAATCCAAGAACAATTGGGAACAGGTTCTTTTTGCCTTGTTACTCAAGAACTTTGGATCCAAAATCAATGGCGAGTCATTTTTAAGTTTAAGTAGGGTGTTGGATTTTTCCATTATCAGAAAAATTCAAAATGACCCTTTCAAATTGGAAAGTGTACTTTTTGGCTTGGCGGGATTACTGTCGAATGATTCAATTGTGGATACCTACCATACTAATTTGAATAAGGAATACGGTTATCTAAAAACAAAATATCAATTGGATGAAGAAGGTGTTCTACTACCGGAATTCTTCAAACTTCGCCCTGCCAACTTTCCCACCATACGCCTGTCCCAATTGGCAAATTTGTATGGCACCCATCCCAATCTTTTCAGCAAAATCATCGAAGCGGGTGACTTGTCAGAAATGTATTCAATTTTTACCATATCCGCCAGTGCGTATTGGGACACCCATTTCACCTTTGGAAAGGAATCAAGGAGGAGCGTAAAAAAATTGACCAAGGCATTTATTGATCTCCTAATCGTGAATACGGTAATTCCATTAAAATTCTGTTATGCCAAACATAGGGGGAAAGAGATAAATGAAGAGATCATCATGCTGGCATCACAATTGAAAAAGGAGGAAAACACCATTATCAAGAGCTTTGGCAACCATGGGTCTAAGGCTAGTAACGCCCTTGAAAGTCAGGCCTTGCTACAATTATATAATGAATACTGTACCAAAAACAGATGTTTGGACTGTGCGGTGGGTACAACTTTATTAAATAGAAATAACTAATTTTAGGGCAATGAATATGTTCTACCAAATACTCTACTATTTTCAAAAGCGCGGTTTTGAAGTCTGTAGACGTATTGCCGAAAGGCTGGGCATTCGTGCCCGGGTGGTCCGCACCTCTTTTATCTACCTTACTTTTGTAACCTTGGGTTTTGGATTTGCCCTCTATCTTTTTTTGGCCTTTTGGCTTCGGATAAAGGATTTGGTACATACTAAAAGAACTTCGGTTTTTGACCTTTGATCATGATAAAGCTTTTTCGTTCCAAAATTTACTTGTCACTTTTCTTAATGGTCTTGGTGCTTGTCTTTGGTATCCTGGGTTACCGGTACGTCTCCGATTATTCCTGGATAGATGCCTTTTACATGACCATTATAACCATAACCACGGTTGGTTTTTCCGAGGTACGCCCCATGGATATCGAAGGAAAGATTTTTACCGTAATTTTAATTGTATCCAGTGTTTTCATATTTGCCTTTGGACTATCCGTTATAACCGAATATATACTGAGCAGAAATTCGTTGCAAATTCTAAAGAAGAAAAAAGTGAGAAATACGATCAAGAGTCTTAAAGATCATGTCCTTGTTTGCGGTTTTGGCCGCAACGGTATGCAGGCGGCGGAGCGATTAAAAGCCTACAACCGCCCTTTTGTGGTGATCGAGAGGGATAAGGAAATTATTGAAAAACATGAGGATGACGTCCTTTTTGTTGAAGGGGATGCCAACGAGGATGAAGTATTGAAGCAGGGCGGTATTGAACGAGCACAATATTTAATCGCGGCCTTGCCCGATGATGCGGCCAATTTGTTCGTGGTGCTTACGGCACGTCAATTGAACAAGGACTTGTTTATAATCAGCAGGGCTTCACAAGTGGCCTCACAAAAAAAGTTGACCCTTGCCGGTGCGGACAAAGTTATTATGCCGGATAAGATCGGCGGAGATCATATGGCTTCTTTGGTGGTAATGCCGGATCTTATTACGTTTATGGACAAGCTTTCGATGGTAGGCCGACATACTACCAATCTTGAAGAAGTGGCCATAGAGGATTTTGCCGATCAAGTGGAGTGCAATTCCCTGCGCGATCTGGATCTAAGGAGAAAAACCGGTTGTACTATTATAGGGTATATAGACCCCGATGGAAAGTATATCATCAACCCGGAGGCCGATATGCAATTACAGCCCAAAAGTAAGGTAATTGTATTGGGAAGGCCGGAACAGATTCAGAAATTGAACGAGATGTTTCATATCGAGGCATCATAGTTTGCCCATCACAACAGGACTCTTGGCTCTAGTCTTGGACTTATTGGCCGTGCATCGCTTTTTTAGCTAATCAAACTTCTAAAATTGGAACCTATTCCGTCATTTTATTGCCCCTATATCTATTCCAATTTTGCAAAATCCATTTGATTCATGGACTGGAAAACGATTTGCGTAGTCCCGGAATAGACAGAAAATGCGTGGTTGACCGTTAAGACAATAGGGACATTAATTTGACTGGGTTGATTATTTTTAAGATATTGCTGGCTTTACATTGAACTAACACGCCAAAAATTTGCATTATGAAGTACCGACCTATTTCCTTGATCGCTTTTTTATTGCCCCTATTTTCATTAGCGCAGGAAACAGCTGAGAAAGGATTAGATCAAAAAATCGATGAAGCTTTTGGCAGTGCAACGGGATGGTTCGTGAATTTTGTTTTTTATCAAATCCCTTTTGGCGAGGAGATTCAGGTTTATTGGGTACTGTTTCCCTTGATTATTGGAGCGACCTACTTTACGTTCTATTTTAAGCTGATCAATTTTAGGGGCTTTTTTACTTCCATAAATATTGTCCGGGGAAAATATGACGAGATGGATCATCATGAACCCCTTTCCATGGCGGGAGACCCTACCCCTGGGGACGATGTTCTACAGACTATGGCCGTGGAAGGGCATAGTGGCGAAGTATCCCATTTTCAAGCACTAACCGCCGCACTTTCTGCAACCGTGGGCTTGGGGAATATTGCAGGTGTAGCCATTGCGGTATCCATTGGAGGTGCTGGTGCCACTTTTTGGATGATTGTTGCCGGATTTCTTGGGATGGCCTCAAAGTTTGTGGAGTGTACGCTGGGGGTAAAATATAGGGACATTGAATCTGACGGTACGGTGTATGGAGGCCCAATGTACTATTTGCGGAAAGGTTTAAAATCGAAGGGACTGGAAGGACTGGGAAAGGTTTTGGCCGGTTTGTTCGCCGTTTTTGTAATCGGTGGGTCGTTTGGTGGAGGAAACATGTTCCAGGTAAATCAGGCATTTCAGTTGGTAGAGAATATCACAGGGGGGAGTGAGTCTTTTTGGTATGGGAAAGGGTGGTTGTTCGGTATAGTAATGGCCATCTTGGTCGGTATAGTCATAATTGGAGGCATTAAAAAGATAGCCAAGGTAACGGACAAAATCGTTCCGTTTATGGTAGTCATTTACGTAGGTGCGGCCATATTCGTTCTGGTCGCCAAATATGATATGATCGGGGATGCCTTTATGCAGATTATCAATGGAGCGTTTAGCCCTACCGGAGTTGTTGGAGGTGCCGTGGGTGTATTGGTGCAGGGATTCCGGCGAGCCGCATTTTCCAACGAGGCCGGCGTAGGATCTGCTTCCATTGCCCACTCCGCAGTAAAGACCAAATATCCCGCTTCAGAAGGCATGGTGGCGTTATTGGAGCCGTTTGTGGATACCGTAGTGGTATGTACAATGACGGCATTGGTATTGATAATTACCGGGAATGTTACTGCGGCAAATGCTACCTTGAACGACTCCCAGGCCATATTGTTGACATCGGGCGCTTTTGAATCCGTGATTTCCTGGTTCCCATATGTACTGACGATTGCCGTAGTCTTATTTGCTTTCAGTACCATGATTTCCTGGTCCTATTATGGTTTTCAAGGTTGGGCCTATCTTTTTGGGCGCAACAAAAAAACCGAATATACCTATAAGATTACCTTCTGCATTTTTGTAATTATTGGGGCTGCAGCCAGTTTGGGGTCGGTCATCGGTTTTTCGGATGCCATGATTTTTGCAATGATGGTCCCCAATATGATTGGGTTGGTTATTCTTGCCCCCAGGGTAAGGGAAGAATTGAGTACCTATCTCGATGCAATAAAGGCGTTGGGAAAATAAAAATGGGCCGTTGAAAGATTTTAAATCCCACTTCAAGTTCAATAAAAGGGAACGAAGCGGGATTTTCTTTTTGTTGTTTGTCATATTGATACTTCAGATAGGATATGTGATATTCTTGTATTTTCCCATGGCCGAGTACGAGGTTGCATTTTCCGAGGATACGGAATTACAGGCAAAAATCGATAGCCTGAAGCAAAAGTCATTGCCAAAGGACTCGCTTAGGATATATCCCTTCAACCCTAATTTTATAAGTGACTATAAAGGGTATACTTTGGGGATGTCAATTGACGAAATAGATCGGCTACATGCTTTTCGAGGACAAAACCAGTATGTGGGTTCGCCCCAGGAATTTCAGAAAGTGACCTTGATATCGGATTCCCTTCTGGCCCTGATTTCTCCCTACTTTAAGTTTCCAGAATGGGCCCGGAAAACCGGTGATAAATCGGTAGGACGAAAAAAGGTCGTCAAAAAATCCGAAAATGGCCAAAATAGTATTCGGATAAAGGACTTGAATAAAGCGACCATTGAAGAGTTACAATCTATCCACGGAATTGGGGATAAGCTGTCCCGGCGTATCGTAAAGTTCAGAGATCGTCTGGGTGGATTTTTGGTGAATGAACAATTGTATGACGTGTACGGACTAGAGCCCCATGTGGTTAAAATGGCCTTAAAAAACTTTAGGGTCATAGAAAAACCTGATATTCAGAAAATAAATATCAATACGGCATCGTTAGAAGAGATGGCTCAATTGGTGTATTTTAGAAAGGAGATTGCCCAACGAATAATGGAATATAGGAGTCTCAACGGTGGGATTTCCTCCTTCGACGAATTAACCAAAATAGAAGATTTTCCATCGGACAAGATTGAGAGAATTAAATTATATTTGACCCTATAAAAAATTGCTGGAATGATTACGGATACAATGTCTACCTTAGGTTTTGATTTTTCGGAAACCCAACAAATGGTGGCAGCTTCGGCCAAGGAATTTGCCGAACAACAAATACGACCTTACTTCATGGATTGGGACGAGTCCCAGACCTTTCCCCTGGAGGTCTTTAAGAAAGCTGGGGAAATGGGTTTTATGGGAGTTTTGGTTCCCGAGCAATATGGTGGCTCCGGATTGGGTTATCATGAGTATGTGGCGATTATAGAGGAGATTTCCAAAGTAGATCCCTCAATAGGATTGTCGGTAGCCGCCCACAACTCCCTATGTACAAATCACATTCTTTGTTTCGGGAACGAGGAACAAAAGCAACGATGGCTGCCTAGATTGGCCACTGCCGAGTGGATAGGAGCCTGGGGCCTTACGGAACACAATACGGGCTCGGATGCTGCAGGAATGGCCACTACTGCCGTTAAGGATAAGGATTCATGGATTTTGAACGGGGCCAAAAACTTCATCACGCACGGAAAAAGCGGCGATATCGCCGTAGTGGTAGCCAGGACGGGTGAAAAAGGGGACAGCCAGGGAATGACCGCTTTTGTTGTTGAAAAGGGAACACCTGGTTTTTCGAGCGGAAAAAAGGAGAACAAGTTGGGGATGCGGGCAAGCGAGACCGCTGAACTCATTTTCGATAACTGTGTCATTTCGGATGATAATCGATTGGGAGAAGTGGGAGCCGGGTTTGTTCAATCCATGAAGATATTGGACGGTGGCCGGATTTCCATTGGCGCCTTGTCCTTAGGAATAGCCAAAGGAGCCTATGAGGCTGCCTTGAAATATTCCAAGGAAAGGGTTCAGTTTGGTAAGCCCATAAGCCAATTTCAAGGTATATCCTTCAAATTGGCCGAAATGGTCACTGAAATTGAGGCTTCTGAACTGCTGCTGCATAAAGCGGCATTTCTTAAAAACGAAGGTCGTGAAATGACCCGGTGGAGTGCTATGTCCAAAATGTATGCCTCGGAAATGTGTGTGAGGGTGGCCAATGAGGCCGTTCAAATACACGGTGGATATGGATATACCAAGGATTTTCCCGTGGAGAAGTTTTACCGGGATGCCAAGCTCTGTACTATAGGTGAAGGTACCACTGAGATACAGAAAGTGGTCATTGCCAAAAATATTTTGAAATAGTTTTGCGCCAACTCAACTATTCATTTTATATTTGCAGTCCGAAACTTTAAAGAAAGGAGGTTGTAGCCAATGTTAATAATACCAGTAAAAGAAGGAGAAAATATAGATAGGGCACTAAAGCGATTTAAACGTAAGTTTGATAAGACAGGCACAATGCGGCAGTTGCGGAAGCGACAGCAGTTCACAAAGCCGTCCGTAGAACGCAGACAGCAGATTCAAAAGGCACAGTACATACAGAGCCTCAAGGACAGGGAGGATATCTAACTTAGCCCTACCGCACAATATAAAGGAATCCCATTTGTTGATGGGATTTTTTGTTGTTGGTACTATGGAGATTGAATTAGTAACTTTGTGTTATGTCCGTTCAATCTTTTATGGATTATCTTTCCTTGGAAAAAAATTACTCTGCTCATACAGTTCTTGCCTATGAGAGGGATCTCAAATCGTTCAATTCATTTTGCCAATCCGAGTACGGACTCGAAAATAGTGACAATGTTGACTATAAAGAGATTAGGGGTTGGATTGTAAGCTTGGTAGATTCCGGTACTTCAAACCGCACTATTAATAGAAAGGTGGCCTCGTTAAAGGCTTATTTTAAATTCTTGCAAAAAACGGGAAACATTGACGCCAATCCCTTGGCCAAACACAAGTCCTTAAAAACCCCAAAAAAAATCGAAGTTCCCTTTTCCGAGGATGAGATGCTAAAAGTACTGATGCAAATTCCTTTTGAAGACAGCTTTGAAGGAACCCGGGACAAATTAATAATTGAACTGCTTTACACTTCGGGCATAAGAAGGGCAGAACTGATCAATCTAAGAATAAAGGATTTGGACATGGATGGAAATACGCTAAGGGTTCTGGGCAAAAGGAATAAAGAGCGCATTATCCCACTTCTTCCTTCGACAAAAGAGCAGTTTTTAGCTTATTTTCAAGAAAGAAATGCACTGAATGTTATTGTTGATAAGGATTATGTTTTTTTATCAAAAACCGGTAACAAAATTTATGAAACCCTTGTTTATAGAATTATAAATAGGTATTTTAGTGAAGTGTCTTCCAAGGTAAAAAAAAGTCCGCATATCCTAAGACATACCTTTGCGACACATTTGCTCAATAAAGGTGCCGATTTAAACTCGGTCAAGGAGCTATTGGGCCATTCAAGTTTGGCATCTACCCAAGTATATACACATAATAGTATCGCCGAACTTAAGAAAGTGCATGCCGCCGCCCATCCAAGGGGCAAGAAATAGCATAAAATAGTCGATATATAACTTTAAATCTTAAGCCTATGAAATAAGTCATTACAAATCTTGATGTTGGCCGAGAGGTTTCATGGCGATTTATACCCGCCAAAACGGATCGGGCAGGTGTATTAATTTAAAAACAGCAAAATTTGAACAGATGAAAGTAAACACACAATCAGTAAATTTTAACGCCAACAGGGAATTAATGGATTTCATTCAAAACCGAATGAATAAATTGGATACTTTTTACGATAAGGTGATACGATCGGATGTTTATTTAAAACTACAGAATACGAGTGCCAAGGAAAACAAGATAGCGGAAATAATCCTGCACGTGCCAAAGGATAAATTCATGATTAAAAAACAATGTAAATCCTTTGAGGAAGCAGTGGATTCTGCATGCAGTTCACTGGAAAGAAAACTAATAAAACGCAAGGAAAAACTGCGGGTTCACGCCTGATTAAAATTTTCCAAAATTTGTTTTGATTAAACAAATAAATATATACATTTGCAGTCCGTTAGAAATAGCGGACTTTTTTATGCGCAAAAAGGGGGTAAAAGGCCGATGTAGCTCAGCTGGCTAGAGCAGCTGATTTGTAATCAGCAGGTCGTGGGTTCGAGTCCCTCCATCGGCTCGATAATGGGAAAAGTTTTCCCATATGATTTAGGACAGGGCCTATAATTTGCGGAGGGCGAGAAGTTTATCCTGAGCGTAGTCGAAGGGAGTCCCTCCATCGGCTCAAAAGGTCTTAAAACATTGATAGGGGGAGATACTCAAGCGGCCAACGAGGGCAGACTGTAAATCTGCTGACTATGTCTTCGCAGGTTCGAATCCTGCTCTCCCCACAAAGTTGTCATAAAAAGTTCGTTTTGTGCCCCATGTTGTTTGAAATGCGAACGACAATTTGAAATTTTGGAAAATATTGCGGGAGTAGCTCAGTTGGTAGAGCGTCAGCCTTCCAAGCTGAATGTCGCCGGTTCGAACCCGGTCTCCCGCTCAAAAAAGACTGAGTTGACGTTTGTGGTTTTAAAGCCGAAACTTTAAACTTTGAACCTGCCCGAAGGTCAGGCGGGGATGAAACCCAAAAAGCCGGCGTAGCTCAGGGGTAGAGCGTTTCCTTGGTAAGGAAGAGGTCACGAGTTCAAATCTCGTCGTTGGCTCAATAAAAATATAATTGTACACTAATATATAACTAAGATTAAATTCATTAAAAATGGCAAAGGAAACTTTTGATCGTTCCAAACCGCACTTAAATATAGGTACTATTGGACACGTAGATCACGGTAAAACTACATTGACTGCCGCTATTACAACCGTTTTGGCAAATGCAGGGCTTTCTGAAATTAGAAGTTTCGATTCTATCGATAACGCTCCGGAGGAGAAAGAAAGGGGTATCACCATTAACACCTCCCACGTAGAGTATCAAACAGCCAATCGTCACTATGCACATGTAGACTGTCCAGGTCACGCGGATTATGTAAAGAACATGGTTACAGGTGCTGCCCAGATGGATGGTGCCATATTGGTGGTTGCCGCTACCGATGGTCCTATGCCACAGACTCGTGAGCACATCCTTTTGGGTCGTCAGGTAGGTATTCCAAGAATCGTGGTTTTCATGAACAAAGTGGATATGGTGGATGATGATGAACTTATAGAATTGGTTGAAATGGAAGTAAGGGAATTGCTTTCTTTCTATGAGTACGACGGGGATAATGGGCCTGTAATTGCAGGTTCTGCTTTAGGAGCCCTGAATGGTGAGCAAAAGTGGGTGGATACCGTAATGGAATTGATGGAAGCGGTAGACACTTGGATCGAGCTTCCAAAACGGGATGTTGACAAGGATTTCTTAATGCCTGTTGAGGATGTTTTCACCATTACAGGTCGGGGTACCGTGGCTACAGGTCGTATCGAGACCGGTGTGGCAAATACGGGAGATCCAGTAGAGATTATTGGAATGGGTGCCGAGAAATTGACTTCCACCATTACCGGTGTGGAAATGTTCCGCAAAATTTTGGATAGGGGCGAGGCCGGTGACAACGTTGGTATCCTTTTAAGAGGTATAGAAAAATCGGATATAAAAAGAGGGATGGTAATCTGTAAGCCAGGTTCCGTGAAGCCTCATGCCAAATTTGAAGCTGAGGTCTATATCCTTAAGAAAGAAGAAGGTGGGCGCCATACCCCGTTCCATAACAACTATCGTCCTCAATTCTATGTAAGGACTACGGATGTTACGGGTAACATCAACCTTCCTGATGGAGTTGAGATGGTAATGCCTGGGGATAACCTTACAATTACCGTTGATTTGATTCAGGCAATCGCCTTGAATGTCGGTCTGCGTTTCGCTATTCGTGAAGGAGGTAGAACCGTGGGTGCCGGACAGGTAACCAAGATATTGGATTAATATTTTAGATAATTTATAGTGTAGGTAAAGGGTGTTCCGCGTTCAGTGGGACACCTTTCCCTGCAATTATAA
This sequence comes from Ulvibacterium sp., assembly GCF_965228935.1. Taxonomy (GTDB): domain Bacteria; phylum Bacteroidota; class Bacteroidia; order Flavobacteriales; family Flavobacteriaceae; genus Ulvibacterium. The sequence continues at coordinate 2,710,235 of NZ_OZ245846.1, forward strand.
ACGGGTGTAGCTCTCCCGATAGTTATTGGGAGGTAGAGCACCACAGAAACGGGTGTAGCTCAGTTGGTAGAGCACTGGTCTCCAAAACCAGGTGTCGGGAGTTCGAGTCTCTCCTCCCGTGCAGAGTTAAACGGAAGTTAATGGGGCGAGAAGCCTGTCCTGAGCGTAGTCGAAGGGAGTCTCTCCTCCCATGCAGGATAAAAGAAGAAGTATGTTGACATATATAAAGGAATCGATTGAAGAACTAAGGAATAATGTGACCTTGCCTTCTAGGGCTGAATCCTCTAATTTGATGGTCGTGGTAGCCGTTTTTTCAATTCTTTTTGCCTTGGCGACTTGGGGAGTGGACACGGTCTTCAGTAAATTGATTCAATTGTATTTCAATAACATTCTAAACTAATTGGATCGCTATGTCGGAAGTACTGGAAAAAAAGTGGTATGTGGTAAGGGCGGTCAGTGGTCAGGAAAATAAGATCAAGGGCTACATTGAAAGCGAAGTGGAGCGTCATGGATTTTCTGACTATCTGGAAGATGTCCTAGTGCCTACCGAGAAGGTTATCCAAATCCGTAATGGGAAAAAAATAAATAAGGAAAGGGTCTATTTCCCGGGCTATATAATGATCAAGGCCAATTTGGGCGGGGAGATGATACATATCATTCGTTCTATAACCAATGTCATAGGTTTTTTGGGCGAGACAAAAGGAGGGGATCCCGTACCCTTACGAAAGTCCGAAGTAAACCGGATGTTAGGTAAGGTAGACGAGCTGGCCGTAAATACGGATAGTGTGGCCATACCTTTTGTCCATGGGGAAACGGTCAAGGTTATTGATGGTCCATTTAATGGGTTCAATGGAACCGTGGAAAAGATAAATGAAGAAAAGCGTAAACTTGAGGTTATGGTTAAGATTTTCGGAAGAAAGACCCCATTGGAGCTCAGTTATATGCAAGTTGAAAAGATTTAAGGAAAAATTGTTACATATTTCAAAGTTGTGTTGCTTCCAATTAAACACGCTTTCAATTTAATTTTAAAGAATGGCAAAAGAAGTAGGTAAAGTAGTTAAACTACAAGTTAGGGGAGGTGCTGCGAATCCATCGCCACCGGTTGGACCCGCCTTAGGTGCTGCCGGCGTTAACATCATGGAGTTCTGTAAGCAGTTCAATGCAAGAACACAGGACAAACCGGGCAAGGTATTGCCCGTTGTTATCACCGTTTACAAGGACAAATCGTTCGATTTTGTTGTAAAAACACCACCGGCGGCAGTTCAATTGATGGAAGCAGCTAAGATTAAAAAAGGATCTGGCGAACCTAACCGAGTTAAATTAGGTAGTGTAACCTGGGATCAGATCAAGGCAATTGCCGAAGATAAAATGGTGGACCTTAATGCCTTTACCGTAGAATCCGCAATGAGTATGGTTGCGGGTACGGCACGGTCAATGGGTATGAAGGTTTCAGGGAAAAGACCTTTTTAAATCTTAAAAAGCAACTGAAATGGCAAAGTTAACAAAGAAGCAGAAAGAAGCCCATGCCAAAATAGAGAAGGACAAGCTCTATTCAGTGGACGAGGCCTCGGCTTTGGTAAAAGAGATAACCAATACAAAATTCGATGCATCCGTAGATTTGGCGGTTCGATTGGGGGTGGATCCCAGAAAAGCGAATCAAATGGTAAGAGGGGTAGTTACCTTACCTCATGGTACCGGTAAGGATGTTAAGGTTTTGGCTTTGGTCACACCGGATAAAGAGGCAGAAGCCCAGGAAGCCGGTGCCGATTATGTGGGATTGAACGAATATTTGGATAAGATCAAGGGTGGCTGGACGGATGTCGATGTCATCATTACTATGCCCAGTGTTATGGGGAAACTAGGCCCTTTGGGTCGTGTTTTGGGGCCAAGAGGCCTAATGCCCAATCCAAAAACGGGTACGGTCACTATGGATGTCGGTAAGGCGGTTTCCGATGTAAAGGCTGGTAAGATCGATTTCAAGGTAGATAAGACCGGTATTGTACATGCAGCTATTGGAAAGGCCTCTTTTTCGGCCGATAAGATAGCGGGTAATGCCAGGGAATTGCTGGATACTTTGGTAAAGCTTAAGCCAGCTGCGGCCAAAGGAGTGTATATGAAGAGCATTTATATGTCTAGTACTATGAGCCCTAGTGTACAATTAGATCCAAAAACCGTATAATTCCGCTGGGAGTTAAAAATTAGTAGTATGACAAGAGAAGAAAAAGCAAACGTAATACAGGATCTGACTGCTCAGCTATCCGATAATTCTACCATTTATTTGGCCGACATATCGGGATTGAATGCCTCCATGACTTCGGATTTGCGAAGGGCATGTTTCAAGGCCAATGTTAAGCTATCCGTGGTTAAGAACACCTTGCTCGCCAAGGCGATGGAGGCTTCGGATAAGGAGTTCGGTGAACTCCCCGAGGTTTTAAAGGGAAACACCTCCTTGATGTTCTCGGAGACCGGAAACGGTCCCGCAAAACTGATTAAGAACTTCAGGAAAAAATCGGATAGGCCCTTGTTGAAAGGAGCCTTTATTGAGGAGGCGATTTTTATAGGGGACGATAAGTTGGATACCCTTGTGAGTATCAAATCCAAGGAGGAGATCATTGGGGACATTATCGGATTACTGCAATCACCGGCCAAGAATGTTATTTCTGGCCTGAAATCTGGTGGAGGCAAGCTCGCCGGTATCCTGAAGACGCTTTCCGAAAAAGAATAAGCACACACTAAAACTAAGTATATTTTAAAATTTTATTAAACGATAGAAAAATGGCAGATTTAAAGGATTTCGCAGAACAGTTGGTTAATCTTACCGTAAAAGAGGTAAACGAATTGGCCGATATATTAAAAGAAGAGTACGGTATAGAGCCTGCAGCTGCTGCCGTAGCTGTAGCCGGAGGCGCCGCCGCTGGAGGTGGGGAAGCTGAGGCCGCGGAGGAAAAAACAGAATTCGACGTAATTTTGAATGCTCCCGGAGGGTCTAAGCTTGCCGTTGTAAAATTGGTCAAGGAATTGACAGGATTAGGATTAAAAGATGCCAAGGACATTGTTGATAGTGCACCAAAAGCCGTTAAGGAAGGTGTAAGTAAAGACGAAGCCGAAGGAATCAAAAAATCATTGGAAGAAGCAGGAGCGGAAGTTGAGCTTAAATAATAGCAGCGACTATAGCATATTGGTTTAGGTCTTTTCCCGTCTTTTCGGGGTTAGACCTAAGCCTTTTTATACATAATACATTTTGCGTATATGAGGGCATATACGACCTATTTATCATTCACGATCAAAATACTGTCCATAGATGTTCACACAACAAACTGAAAGAATAAATTTTGCATCCGCTAAGAACACGCCGGAATACCCGGATTTCTTGGACATCCAGATAAAATCTTTTCAGGATTTTTTTCAACTTGAGACCAAATCGGATGAAAGGGGCAATGAAGGTCTGTACAATACCTTTATGGAAAACTTTCCAATAACGGACACGAGGAACCAGTTCGTGCTCGAATTTTTGGATTATTTTATAGATCCCCCCAGATATTCAATTCAAGAGTGCATTGAACGGGGTCTTACCTATAGCGTACCCTTAAAGGCAAGATTGAAATTATACTGTACCGATCCGGAACACGAGGATTTTGAGACCATTGTACAAGATGTGTATCTAGGGACCATTCCTTATATGACGCCTAGCGGTACTTTTGTAATTAATGGCGCCGAAAGAGTGGTTGTTTCACAGCTTCACCGTTCACCAGGGGTCTTTTTCGGACAGTCTTTCCATGCCAATGGTACCAAACTATATTCGGCCAGGGTAATTCCTTTTAAAGGTTCTTGGATCGAGTTTGCTACGGATATCAATGGTGTTATGTATGCCTATATTGATAGAAAGAAAAAATTACCGGTTACTACGTTGTTCAGGGCTATAGGATTTGAGCGGGACAAGGATATCTTGGAAATTTTTGACCTTTCCGAAGAGGTAAAGGTCTCCAAAGCAGGACTGAAGAAAATTCTGGGCCGTAAATTGGCGGCAAGGGTTTTGAACACTTGGCATGAGGACTTTGTAGATGAGGATACCGGAGAAGTGGTTTCCATTGAACGGAACGAAATTGTTTTGGATCGGGATACCATTCTTGAGAAGGAACACATCGATGAGATTTTGGACACCGATGTAAAAACAATTCTGCTTCATAAGGAGAACAATGCACAGTCGGATTATGCCATTATCCACAATACCTTGCAAAAGGATCCTACCAACTCCGAAAAGGAAGCCGTAGAGCACATCTATCGTCAATTGCGTAACGCGGAGCCACCCGATGAGGAAACCGCTCGTGGTATTATAGACAAATTGTTCTTTTCCGATCAGCGGTATAATCTGGGAGAGGTAGGCCGTTATCGGATGAACAAAAAATTGGGTCTGGATATCGGAATGGACAAACAGGTATTGACCAAGGACGATATCATTACCATCATAAAATATCTGATAGAACTTATAAATTCCAAAGCGGAGATCGATGATATAGATCACTTATCCAATCGTCGTGTACGTACCGTTGGGGAACAGTTGTCCTCTCAATTTGGGGTAGGTTTGGCCCGTATGGCACGGACCATTCGCGAACGGATGAACGTAAGGGACAACGAGGTATTTACACCTATAGATTTGATCAATGCAAAGACGTTGTCCTCGGTTATCAATTCATTCTTTGGTACAAACCAATTGTCCCAGTTTATGGATCAGACCAATCCGTTGGCCGAGATAACACACAAGAGAAGATTGTCCGCATTGGGACCAGGAGGCCTTTCGAGGGAAAGGGCAGGATTTGAGGTGCGCGACGTACACTATACCCATTATGGAAGACTGTGTCCGATCGAAACCCCGGAAGGGCCCAATATCGGTTTGATTTCATCACTTTCCGTTTTTGCCAAGGTTAATCCCATGGGCTTTTTGGAAACCCCATATCGTAAAGTCGAAAATGGTAAGGTGAACACCAAGGAGTATTCGTACTTAAGTGCGGAAGAAGAGGAAGGAATGAAAATAGCGCAAGCAAACATTCCTATGAAAGATGATGGTACTATTGATAATGATAAGGTCATTGCCCGTGAAGAAGGGGATTTTCCCGTTGTAGATCCTTCCGAAGTGAACTACACGGATGTGGCACCTAACCAGATAGCCTCTATTTCCGCTTCCTTGATTCCGTTTTTGGAACATGATGATGCCAACCGTGCATTAATGGGATCTAACATGATGCGCCAGGCCGTTCCCCTATTGAAACCGCAATCACCGATTGTTGGTACAGGATTGGAACGTCAAGTGGCTTCGGACTCCAGGGTATTGATCAATGCGGAGGGTGAAGGAGTAATAGAATATGTGGACGCCGAAAAGATCACTATCAAGTACAACAGAACGGATGCCGAAAGGTTAGTAAGTTTCGAGGAAGATGAAAAGACGTATGAATTGGTCAAATTCAGAAAGACCAATCAAGGTACCAGTATCAACTTGAAGCCCATAGTAAGCAAAGGTGATAAAGTTAAGAAAGGACAGGTTCTTTGTGAGGGCTACGCCACTGAAAATGGTGAATTGGCCTTAGGACGGAACCTTACCGTTGCCTTTATGCCCTGGAAGGGATATAACTTTGAGGATGCCATCGTGATTTCTGAAAAAGTGGTACGTGAGGATATCTTTACTTCCATCCATGTAGATGAGTACGCTTTGGAGGTACGGGATACCAAATTGGGTGCCGAGGAATTGACCCATGACATACCCAATGTTTCCGAGGAAGCCACTAAGGATTTGGACGAAAACGGAATGATCCGTATCGGTGCAGAGGTAAAACCTGGGGATATCCTTATTGGTAAGATTACACCAAAAGGGGAATCCGATCCTACACCAGAGGAAAAGCTACTTCGTGCTATTTTCGGAGATAAGGCGGGTGATGTAAAGGATGCTTCCTTAAAGGCCTCACCATCCCTGACCGGTGTTGTCATCGATAAGAAGTTGTTCTCGCGGTCTATTAAGGACAAGCGGAAACGTTCAGAGGACAAAGAGGCCATTTCCAATTTGGAGATGGAATATGAAGTAAAATTTCAACAGCTAAAGGATATTTTAGTTGAGAAACTGTTCTCCTTGATCAGTGGAAAGACGTCCCAGGGCGTTTTGAACGATTTGGGCGAAGAAGTTCTTCCAAAGGGCAAAAAGTATACCATTAAGATGTTGAATGCCGTGGATGACTTTGCGCATTTGGTGGGTGGAAGCTGGACAACGGATAAGGAAACCAACGCATCGGTGGCCGACCTGCTCCATAATTACAAGATTAAACTGAACGACCTACAAGGGAACCTAAGAAGGGATAAATTCACAATTTCCGTCGGGGATGAATTGCCCGCGGGTATCATGAAGCTGGCCAAGGTTTACATTGCCAAAAAGCGCAAACTTAAAGTCGGTGATAAAATGGCGGGGCGTCATGGTAACAAGGGTATTGTTTCCAGAATAGTACGTCAGGAAGACATGCCTTTCCTGGAAGATGGAACCCCCGTGGACATCGTATTGAACCCGCTTGGGGTACCATCACGTATGAACATCGGGCAAATTTATGAAACTGTTCTCGGATGGGCCGGCCTTAAATTGGGCAAAAAATATGCAACGGCCATTTTTGATGGGGCCACGTTGGATGAAATCAACGGGTATACGGATGAGGCGGGTATCCCCAGATATGGACATACCTACCTTTACGATGGAGGCACTGGGGAACGATTTGATCAACCGGCCACTGTTGGGGTCATCTACATGCTAAAATTAGGCCATATGGTAGATGATAAGATGCATGCCAGATCTATTGGGCCGTATTCCTTGATTACGCAACAACCTTTGGGCGGGAAAGCTCAATTTGGAGGTCAGCGTTTTGGGGAGATGGAAGTATGGGCCCTGGAAGCCTATGGTGCTTCCGCCACCTTGCGGGAGATATTGACGGTTAAATCCGATGATGTGATCGGTAGGGCAAAAACCTACGAGTCCATCGTAAAGGGCGAGACCATGCCAGAACCTGGATTACCAGAATCCTTTAACGTATTGATGCACGAACTGAAAGGTTTGGGTCTGGATATACGCTTGGAGGAATAAACAAATCGATATAGCGATTTAAGAACACACATTTTAATTTAGTATCACCATATATCATGGCTAGAATAAAAGATAATAACCCAGTAAAAAGGTTTGACAAGATTTCAATCGGATTGGCTTCACCGGAAGCAATCTTAGCGGAGTCCAGGGGAGAAGTCCTCAAACCTGAAACTATTAACTACCGAACGCACAAGCCAGAGCGTGACGGACTTTTCTGCGAGCGTATTTTTGGTCCCGTAAAGGACTATGAGTGTGCTTGTGGTAAGTACAAACGTATCCGCTACCGCGGTATTGTTTGTGACCGTTGTGGTGTGGAGGTTACCGAGAAAAAAGTTCGCCGGGACAGGGTAGGGCATATCAATTTGGTCGTACCCGTGGCCCATATCTGGTATTTCCGTTCCTTGCCCAATAAGATAGGATATCTGTTGGGACTTCCTTCAAAGAAGTTGGATATGATTATCTACTACGAAAGGTATGTGGTAATTCAGCCGGGTATTGCCAAAGGGCCTGAAGGAGAGGAAATCCAAAAAATGGATTTCTTAACAGAGGAAGAATACCTGAACATTGTTGAAGAGCTACCACAGGAAAATCAATATTTGGAAGATTCCGACCCCAATAAGTTCATTGCAAAAATGGGAGCGGAGTGTTTGATCGATCTTTTGGCCCGTATAGATTTAAAGGAGTTGTCATACGAACTTCGCCATAAGGCCAACACCGAAACATCAAAACAACGTAAAACCGAGGCACTGAAAAGGCTTCAGGTTGTTGAGGCCTTACGGGAATCCCAGGATAATAGGGAAAACAAGCCGGAATGGATGATCATGAAGGTGATTCCTGTTATTCCTCCCGAATTGCGCCCATTGGTTCCATTGGATGGAGGTCGTTTTGCCACCTCGGATTTGAATGACCTATATCGAAGGGTAATTATACGAAACAACCGTTTGAAGAGACTGGTGGAAATCAAGGCTCCTGAAGTGATTCTTAGAAACGAGAAGCGTATGCTACAGGAAGCGGTCGATTCACTCTTTGATAACACGAGAAAGGCGTCCGCGGTTAAAACCGAATCCAACAGGCCCTTGAAGTCCCTTTCCGACTCGCTTAAAGGGAAACAGGGACGTTTCCGTCAAAACCTTTTGGGTAAACGGGTGGATTACTCCGCACGTTCGGTAATCGTAGTCGGGCCTGAAATGAAATTGTATGAATGTGGTCTTCCAAAGGATATGGCGGCCGAATTGTACAAACCTTTCGTTATCCGTAAACTGATAGAAAGAGGGATTGTCAAGACGGTCAAGTCCGCCAAAAAGATTATCGATAAGAAAGAACCCGTGGTTTGGGATATCCTGGAAAATGTATTGAAAGGGCATCCTGTGCTGTTGAACAGGGCCCCTACCTTGCACCGTTTAGGTATTCAGGCATTTCAACCAAAACTGATAGAGGGCAAGGCGATTCGTTTGCACCCATTGGTGTGTACCGCCTTTAATGCGGATTTTGACGGGGATCAAATGGCGGTCCACCTGCCATTGGGCCCAGAGGCCATATTGGAAGCCCAATTATTGATGCTGGCCTCACATAACATTTTGAATCCGGCCAATGGTTCACCTATTACCGTACCTTCCCAGGATATGGTATTGGGGCTGTATTATATGACCAAGGAGAGGAAGTCCACGCCTGAAGTTCCTGTAAAGGGCGAAGGACTCACTTTCTACTCGGATGAAGAAGTGGAAATTGCCTTTAATGAAGGTAAAGTAGACCTTAATGCGGGTATAAAGGTAAGGACCAAGGATTTTAATGAAGAAGGGGAATTGGTCAACCAAATAGTGGAAACTACCGTAGGTAGGGTACTTTTTAATATGGAAGTACCGGAGCAGGCCGGATATGTGAATACCGTTTTGAACAAAAAGGCCTTAAGGGACATCATCGGAAAGATTCTCGCGGTTACGGACGTTCCAACAACCGCCGAGTTCTTGGATAAGATCAAGACCATGGGGTATGAGTTTGCCTTTAAGGGTGGACTTTCCTTTAGTTTGGGAGATATCATCATTCCACAGGAAAAACATGGGATGATCGATGATGCCAATGGTCAGGTTGATGCCATTATGGCCAATTATAATATGGGACTTATCACCAATAACGAACGTTATAACCAGGTAATCGATGTTTGGACATCTACCAATGCCATGTTGACCGAATTGGCCATGAAACGTATCCGTGAGGACCAACAAGGATTTAATTCGGTGTATATGATGCTCGATTCCGGCGCTAGGGGTTCAAAGGAACAGATACGTCAGCTTACCGGAATGCGGGGATTAATGGCAAAACCCAAGAAGTCGACCGCCGGGGGTGGGGAAATTATCGAGAACCCGATTCTTTCCAACTTTAAGGAAGGTCTCTCTATATTGGAGTACTTTATTTCCACGCACGGTGCGCGTAAAGGATTGGCGGATACGGCCTTAAAAACTGCGGATGCCGGATATTTAACAAGACGTTTGGTAGACGTTTCCCAGGATGTGATTATCAATATAGAGGATTGTGGGACGCTCCGAGGTGTAGAGGTCGAAGCTTTGAAAAAGAACGAGGAAATAGTTGAATCCTTAGGTGAGCGTATTCTTGGTAGGGTATCCTTACATGACGTTTATAACCCGTTGACCGAAGAATTGTTACTGGAAGCGGGTCAGGAGATTATGGAATCCGACATCAAGAAAATTGAGGAGTCCCCTGTTGAAAAAGTAGAAGTGCGTTCCGCATTGACCTGTGAGGCACCTCAAGGAATCTGTGCCAAATGTTACGGAAGAAATCTTTCCACCAATAAAATGGTGCAGCGTGGAGAAGCGGTCGGTGTAGTTGCCGCCCAGTCCATTGGTGAACCAGGGACACAGCTTACGTTGCGTACATTCCACGTGGGAGGTATTGCCGGAAACATATCTGAGGACAATAAATTGCCGGCGAAGTTTGATGGTATTGCGGAAATTGAGGACCTAAGGACAGTAAAAGGTCAGGATAGTGAAGGCAATACTGCTGAAATTGTGATTTCAAGGACCTCTGAAATAAAGATAGTCGATACCAAGACAGGAATCACCTTAAGTAACAATAACATTCCTTATGGCTCCCAACTGTTCATAAAAAATGGGGCAAGTGTCAAAAAAGGAGATGTTATTTGCCAGTGGGATCCCTACAATGGTGTCATCGTTTCGGAATTCCCCGGAAAGATTGCCTATGAGAATATCGAACAAGGCGTTACTTATCAGGTAGAAATCGATGAACAAACAGGTTTTCAGGAAAAGGTCATTTCCGAATCCAGAAACAAAAAATTGATTCCTACCTTGTTGATCAAGAATGATAAGGATGAGATTTTACGTTCGTACAATCTACCTGTAGGTTCCCATATTATGGTTGATGATGGGGATAAGATACAAGAGGGCAAGATTTTGGTAAAGATTCCACGTAAGTCGGCCAAGGCCGGCGATATTACTGGAGGACTTCCAAGGGTAACCGAATTGTTCGAGGCTAGAAACCCTTCTAATCCGGCAGTAGTATCAGAGATTGATGGAGTGGTTTCCTTCGGCAAGATTAAAAGAGGTAATCGGGAAATTATCATAGAATCCAAATTGGGCGAAGTCAAGAAATACTTGGTAAAATTGTCCAATCAGATTTTGGTTCAGGAGAACGATTACGTCCGTGCAGGCATGCCGTTGTCCGATGGATCTATTACACCAGAGGATATTTTGGCCATAAAGGGTCCTTCCGCGGTACAGCAATACTTGGTAAATGAAGTTCAGGAAGTATATCGCTTACAAGGAGTTAAGATTAACGACAAGCACTTTGAAGTGGTTGTGCGGCAGATGATGCGAAAGGTTCGGATTGAGGATCCGGGAGATACCATCTTCTTGGAGAATCAATTGGTTCACAAGTCTGACTTTATTGAGGAGAACGATGAGATTTTCGGCAAAAAAGTTATCATAGATGCAGGAGAGTCGGAAACCTTAAAAGCTGGACAGATAATTACCGCTCGTGAAATGAGGGATGAAAATAGCATCCTGAGACGAGCGGACAAGACCTTGGTGGAAGCACGGGATGCAGTTGCGGCCACAGCAACTCCGATTCTTCAAGGAATTACACGGGCATCCTTGCAGACCAAATCCTTTATTTCTGCTGCTTCCTTCCAGGAAACGACAAAAGTGTTGAACGAAGCTGCGGTAAGCGGTAAGGTAGATACTTTGGAAGGACTGAAGGAAAACGTAATTGTCGGGCACAAAATTCCGGCAGGTACGGGAATGCGGGACTATGAAAACATCATCGTAGGTTCCAAGGAGGAATACGATGAAATTATGGCACGCAAAGAAGCTTTAAAATTCTAAAATCAAAAACCCTCGATAAAATGTATCGGGGGTTTATTTTTTATGGCTATGGACGAAAAAGAGCAAAAGCAAAAACAGATCAATATAGAGTTGGACGAGAAAATGGCCGAAGGTACCTACTCCAACTTGGCCATTATCAATCATTCAATTTCTGAATTTGTGGTTGATTTTATAAGTATGATGCCCGGGGCGCCCAAGGCAAAGGTGAAAAGTAGGATTATACTAACCCCCCAGCACGCAAAAAAATTTCTAAAGGCCCTAAATGACAATGTAAACCGTTTTGAAAAGGCACACGGCACGATAAAGGATTACGAACAGCCACCAATTCCTATTAATTTTGGGCCTACGGGTGAGGCATAGATATCATCAAACCTGACAGGTCTTTTGTTTCAATCAAACTCAGAAGTAAAATGCAACTTCACGGATGGGTATTTCTGTTGCGTCATCTGCAGGGAAAATTGAGAATCCGCCAGGAAAACCAGTTGGCCTCTTTTATCCTTCGCTAAAAATTTTTGCTTCACCCTACTGAACTCCTCGAACTCTGCGCTTTTTGAATTTTTGGGGTCTATCCAACACGCTTTGTGCACCGGAAAGTTCTCGTAGGTACACTTGGCTCCATATTCATGTTCTAGTCGATACTGAATAACCTCAAATTGAAGCGCTCCCACAGTACCAATTACCTTACGATTATTGATTTCAAGGGTAAACAACTGCGCAACTCCCTCGTCCATTAGCTGATCGATGCCCTTATTCAATTGTTTGGCTTTCATCGGATCTGCGTTGTTTATGTACCGGAAATGTTCAGGGGAAAAACTTGGGATTCCCTTATAATGCAAACTTTCTCCTTCGGTCAAGGTATCGCCTATTTTAAAATTTCCGGTATCATGCAGACCCACAATATCACCAGGATATGAAATGTCCACTATTTCCTTTTTTTCGGCAAAGAAGGCATTTGGACTGGAGAATTTTAGCTTTTTGCCATGACGAACATGCAAATAAGGTCTGTTTCGCTCAAAGGTGCCCGAAACAATCTTTATAAACGCCAGACGATCCCGGTGCTTTGGATCCATATTGGCATGGATTTTAAAAACAAACCCCGTCATATCCGGTTCAAAGGCATCTACCAAACGTTCCTCCGCTAGTTTAGCCCTGGGGGAGGGTGCAATTTCTACAAAACAATCTAATAGCTCCCGCACTCCAAAATTGTTTAGGGCAGATCCAAAAAAAACGGGTTGCTGGTTACCTTCCAAATACTTTTCCTTATCGAAATCGGGATAAACACCCTGTACGAGTTCCAGGTTATCCCGCAAAGTTTTTGCTGCATCGCCTCCGATAATGGTTTCCAATTGGAGGTTTCCAATATCATTGAAAGCGATGGTGTCCTCAATATTCTTCTTACTATCGCCGCTAAAAAGATTAATGTTCTTTTCATAGATATTGTAGATACCCATAAAATCGTATCCCATGCCAATAGGGAAACTTAGTGGAGTCACGGATAGGCCTAATTTTAGTTCAAGTTCATCCAAAAGATCAAAGGCGTCTTTCCCCTCCCTATCCAATTTATTGATGAAGACAATAATCGGAATGTTCCGCATTCTGCATACTTCCACTAATTTTTCCGTCTGTTCCTCCACACCTTTCGCCACATCTATTACAACAATAACGCTGTCCACCGCGGTCAGTGTTCTAAAAGTATCCTCGGCAAAGTCCTTGTGGCCCGGCGTATCCAATATATTTATCTTTTTGTCCTTATATAAAAAGGCCAATACCGATGTGGCTACCGAGATTCCACGCTGCCGTTCAATTTCCATGAAATCGCTAGTGGCGGATTTCTTGATTTTGTTACTCTTCACGGCACCCGCTTCCTGAATAGCACCACCAAAGAGCAGCAGTTTTTCGGTTAGGGTAGTCTTTCCCGCATCAGGATGGGATATTATTCCAAAAGTCCGCCGTTTTTGGATTTGGGTCTTAAAGCTCATTTGAAAAATTTCGGCAAAAGTAAGGTAAAAATAATAGGTTATTCAGTATTCCGTCTTTTTAAGGTCAAGGTGTTTGCATGGATTTGTATGGCTGTAGTTGTTTAGGCAAAAACCGAGTCCTAAATACATTTTTTGTCGATTAACTGCAGAAATAACCGATTTTGATCGATGAAATAATCTTTTTGTTTAAGGTTCAACGTATTTAAATAACGAATGGGTATAGCACTTTTTTGCGTTTTACCGAATAAACATGTTATTAAAAGATATTATGTATCGAATGCTTCCTAAACAATTTGACGATCTAATTTTTAGATATATCTTGCATGGATATTATATTTAAAACAACCCCGAATATCTTAACATTTTTGAATTCCTACAGCCATGGTGATTAGTTTAAATTAGAAAACTATCATTTATGGAAAATATTACTTTCTTAAAAAAGGAGGATGGTTTTACTTTGGTTTTAAGTCTTGCCATCATCTTTCTTTTAGTACCGCTGACTTTTTCCTTTGCCAAATCCGATTCATATGTTGAGTATTCAATATCCACCTCTACGGATGAGTTTGGGGATAATGACAATACAACGAACCTTGCGGATACCGATGGGAGCTTTGTTACAGATAGTATATTTATAGATTCTAATAATTATGGGGTTTATAATGCTACGGGATGCTTCAAGCCTGAATTCAAGGGAGTATCCCCCTCGGATTTTGGATTTTCGGGAGGTATCACCGACGGAAGTCTTTCGGCAACGGATGTAGATATCAGCTCTAAATGGGGCCTTCCTGTAGGGAGTGTAATCGTAAGTTTTACTGGAGGGAGTACAAATTCTAGCGGTTCAACCTTTTCCGTACTAAATGGTCTCCCAATGACTTTTACTTTTTCTGGCACCATTCCCGTTAACGTTATGGCGCGTCATTCGTCTATCATTCCTCGTCTAAAAAAAGATGGTATTATCGCATTGGACGATACACGGTATGAGCTAACAACAACTTTACCGAGCGGTATGGTAGAAGGCAATGTTGGTGATGATTTTTTTGTGGAAAATATCACAAACAGTAGTATTAATGCAGTTGAAAGGATTACTTGGGTTTCGGAATCTACAGTTACAGCTATCAAATTCTATACGACATCTGAAAACATTCAAAATGGTATTTGGCTAAATCTGCAGCCAGCAGTTTGCCCCGATACCGATGGCGACGGCGTACCGGACAGCGTTGACCTTGACGACGACGACGATGGACTGCTGGACACAACGGAAGACCCTGACCTCGACGGTGACGGCGACCCGCTGACCAACCCACTGGACAGAGACTCGGACGGCATCCCGGACCACCTGGACATCGACTCGGACGACGACGGGATTCTTGACAATGTGGAGGCACAGACTACGGATGGTTATATTCCCCCTAGTGGGATTGATACTGACGGAAATGGATTGGACGATAATTATGAGGAAACTCCAGGTAGTGGTAACGGATTGACTCCTATTGATACTGATGGAGATTATATATTCGATTATTTGGATATTGATTCTGATAACGACGGAATCCTTGACAACTTGGAGGCGCAGACTACAGAAGATTTTCAGGCACCTTGTGGGGTGGACAGTGATGGAAACGGATTGGATGACCATTATGAAAGCCATCCAGGGGGAGGAGAAGGTATAACACCTGTTGATACGGATCATGATCAGCATCCAAATTTCAGGGACATTGACTCCGATGATGACGGCATTCCCGACAATGTAGAGGGTCAGTCTACTTCTGGTTACATTCCTCCAACCGGTCATGATGACGATATGGATGGATTGGATAACGCTTATGAAGGAAGTGGTAATGAAGGAATCCACCCCGTTAACACTGACGGCACTGACGAGCCGGACTATCTCGACCTGGACACGGACAACGACCTTGTGCCGGACAACAACGAGGGGAACGACTTCGACTTCGACGGGGTGCCGGACCAGGCGTATACGGGCACCGATACTGACGGGGACGGTCTTGACGACGGCTACGAGGGCGGCGACGTGAACGACGGCTTCGACGTTAACGACGAGATCGACGACCCCGCGAACGACCTACCGGACACCGACGGCACGGATGACGTGAACTACCGGGACTTCGACGACGACGGCGACGGTATCGACACCCCTGACGAGGACGCGGACGGCGACGGCGACCCCACCGACGACGACACGGACAACGACGGCACGCCGGACTACCTAGACCCTGACGGCGGCCCGGACACGGACGGTGACGGCGTACCTGACAGCGTTGACCTTGACGACGACAACGACGGGATATTGGACACGACCGAGGATCCGGACCTTGACGGCGACGGCGATCCGCTGACCGATCCCCTTGACAGCGACTCGGACGGCATCCCGGACCACCTGGACATCGACTCGGACGACGACGGCATCCCGGACAACGTGGAGGCGCAGACCACGGACGGCTATATCGCCCCGAACGACGACGACGCGGCGACCTATGCCTCGAACGACGGTATCAACTCGGCCTATTATCCCGACGGGCTTACCCCCGTTAACACTGACGGCACTGACGAGCCGGACTATCTCGACCTGGACACGGACAACGACCTTGTGCCGGACAACAACGAGGGGAACGACTTCGACTTCGACGGGGTGCCGGACCAGGCGTATACGGGCACCGATACTGACGGGGACGGTCTTGACGACGGCTACGAGGGCGGCGACGTGAACGACGGCTTCGACGTTAACGACGAGATCGACGACCCCGCGAACGACCTACCGGACACCGACGGCACGGATGACGTGAACTACCGGGACTTCGACGACGACGGCGACGGTATCGACACCCCTGACGAGGACGCGGACGGCGACGGCGACCCCACCGACGACGACACGGACAACGACGGCACGCCGGACTACCTAGACCCTGACGGCGGCCCGGACACGGACGGTGACGGCGTACCTGACAGCGTTGACCTTGACGACGACAACGACGGGATATTGGACACGACCGAGGATCCGGACCTTGACGGCGACGGCGATCCGCTGACCGATCCCCTTGACAGCGACTCGGACGGCATCCCGGACCACCTGGACATCGACTCGGACGACGACGGCATCCCGGACAACGTGGAGGCGCAGACCACGGACGGCTATATCGCCCCGAACGACGACGACGCGGCGACCTATGCCTCGAACGACGGTATCAACTCGGCCTATTATCCCGACGGGCTTACCCCCGTTAACACTGACGGCACTGACGAGCCGGACTATCTCGACCTGGACACGGACAACGACCTTGTGCCGGACAACAACGAGGGGAACGACTTCGACTTCGACGGGGTGCCGGACCAGGCGTATACGGGCACCGATACTGACGGGGACGGTCTTGACGACGGCTACGAGGGCGGCGACGTGAACGACGGCTTCGACGTTAACGACGAGATCGACGACCCCGCGAACGACCTACCGGACACCGACGGCACGGATGACGTGAACTACCGGGACTTCGACGACGACGGCGACGGTATCGACACCCCTGACGAGGACGCGGACGGCGACGGCGACCCCACCGACGACGACACGGACAACGACGGCACGCCCAACTATTTGGATCCGGACAATAAAGTAGAGGTAAATCAACTGGTTACCCCTAATCAGGATGGGGACAACGACTTCCTCTTTATACGTGGACTTGAATTAGTGGACAATAACTCGTTACAGATTTTCAATAGATGGGGAGTAAAAGTATATGAAGGAACCAATTATAATAATCAAAATAATGTTTTTGATGGAAGGTCAAAAGGCAGGTCTACACTAAGTGTAAACGACTATCTTCCGGCAGGGGTATATTTTTATATATTTGAATACCAATTGACAGGATCCCAAAGCCGTACTGTCGAAGATGGTTACATATACATTAGCAAATGATATTGAGACTGAATATGACTAAACTTAAGAGTTTATTGGTAAGTGGTTTTTTTGTCCTCATTTTTGTACATGAAGTGGTTGGGCAGCAGGATGCACAGTACACGCAATACATGTATAATACGATGACCGTAAACCCCGGATATGCCGGATCAAGAGGTCAACTTAGTTTAGCTGCTTTATATCGCTCCCAATGGGTTGGATTGGATGGAGCCCCGGAAACATTCACCTTAAATCTTCATTCGCCAATAAGAAATAGCAAGTTGGGTTATGGTATCTCTATTGTGAATGATAATATTGGTGATGGGGTTGTTTCCGAAACCTATTTGGATGCCATGGTATCTTATACCATAGATGTTTCCTTGGATGCAAAACTATCCTTTGGATTAAAAGTGGGTGGAAATTTTCTTAGTTTAGACTTCAATGGTTTGAATAATTTTGATGATGAACCAATAACTGGAGATAACATAGATAATAGGTTTTCTCCAAATTTTGGCTTAGGCGTATATTACCATACGGACAGATTTTATGCAGGCCTTTCGGCACCGAATATTTTGGAGACCGATTACTTCGATAACTCTCAAAGAGATGCCAATTCCGTGCAATTTCTTTCCCAGGAAAGAATCAATTTTTATTTGATAACCGGATACGTTTTCGACTTAAATAGTAATCTCAAGTTTAAACCGGCATTATTGACCAAAGTCGTGGGAGGGGCTCCTTTACAATTGGATCTTTCCGCTAGTTTTTTGTTCAATGAAAAGTTTTCGTTTGGAGCCGCATACCGCTGGGATGCCGCCTTGAGCGGTTTAGTAGGGTTTCAAATAACGGACCAACTGATGTTGGGACTGGCGTATGATAGGGAAACTACGGATTTGGGAGGTACTCAATTTAACGATGGATCTTTTGAAGTATTTTTAAGGGTCGAATTGGTAAAATCCTTCCAAAGATTGGTATCACCCCGTTTCTTTTAAAACCGGACAAATGGTAAAAAAAATACTATCACTACTTTTTATTACGGTTCTTTCTTTGGGAGTTAAGGGTACGGCCCAAGAAAGATTAGTTACCAAGGCCAATGCAAAGTACGAGGACTATTCCTTTAGCCCGGCAATAGATATCTATAAAAGAGTTCTGGAAAAGGGTTATGTTTCGGCAGATTTATTAAAAAAGCTGGGCAATTCCTATTATTTCAATGCGGATTATGGAGATGCGGGCGAAACCTATGAAAGGTTGGTAAAGGAATATCCATCGGCAGTTGGCCCTGAGTATTACTTTAGATATGCCCAAACCCTAAAGACTTTGGGCGACTATGAGGGCGCAAGCGCAATTATGGCCAAGTTCACTGAAATTACTGGGGATGACCTAAGGGCCTCTGTATATAAGGAGGAGAAAAACTATTTGGAAAAAATTAAGGAGAACTCTGGGAGATACAATATTGCCCAATTTGAGTATAACTCTCCATACTCGGATTTTGCACCTTCCTTTTACAAAGATGGACTCATTTTTTCTTCAGATCGGGACACAGGTAATTTTGCAAGATACAGACACACTTGGAATGCTAAGGATTTTTTGGATTTGTATAAGATAAATGCCGATAGCATTTCAACCAATTCCGTAACAAAATTGAGCAACGATGTTAATACGAGATTGCATGAATCCACTTCGGTTACCACTAAGGATGGAAATATATTATATTTTACCAGGAACAACTTTGTTGAAGGCAAATCAAAAAAGGACGAAAAAGGAGTAATACGGCTTAAGATTTTTAAAGCGGAACTTGTTGATGGAGTTTGGACCAATATTGAGGAGCTTCCTTTTAATAGTGATACCTATTCCGTTGCGAATCCAGCCTTAAGTCCTGATGAAAAGACATTGTTCTTTGCTTCGGATATGCCTGGTACGTTAGGAGAATCCGATCTTTTCAAGGTTTCAATAAACGGGGACGGTACCTACGGAACACCGGAAAATTTAGGAAGCTCCATAAATACGGAAGCAAGGGAAACCTTTCCCTTTGTTACAAGTGAAGAAGTACTCTACTTTTCATCGGACGGTCATCCTGGGTTGGGTGGTTTGGACGTATTTGCTACAAAAATCGCCAAGAATAGATTGACCGGTTCGGTCGTAAATGTCGGGGAGCCGGTAAATAGTCAAAAAGATGATTTTACCTTTATCATAAACGAAGATACCAAAGAAGGTTATTTTGCTTCAAACAGGTCCGAAGGACAGGGAGCCGATGATATCTACAGCTTTTTGGAGACCGTTCCACTAATTCTGGATTGTAATCAACAGGTTACAGGAACGGTAAGGGACAAAATATCCAATGAAGTTCTTGTTGGCGCCACTATCAAAGTGATCAATGAGAACAACGAGGAAGTCCTTACCGCAATTACCGATTCTGAAGGAAACTATTCGATTATCATCGATTGTAACCAAGGAAACTTTGTCAGGGCCTCGATGGAAGGTTATGTGCCTTCAGAAGAATATTTGGGTAAGTCTGATGGCAAACCAAGAATAATGGACTTTTATCTGGAAAGGGACAGGATTACTGCCGGTTTTGGGGATGATTTGGCCAAATTATTACAGTTAAGTACCATCTATTTTGATTTTGACAAATACAATATCCGTAAGGATTCGGAGGTTGAAGTGGAGAAAGTGATAGCGGCAATGGAGAAATACCCAAGCCTTAAGATTAAGGTAAACTCACATACGGACAGTAGGGGAAAGGATGCCTATAATCTATGGTTATCGCAAAAAAGGGCTGAGTCTACGGTAAATTACATGATTTCAAAAGGAATTACTGCGGATCGCCTGGAGGGCGAAGGCTTTGGGGAAACCAGATTGGTGAATCAATGTGAAAATGGAGTAAGATGTTCCAATGCGGATCACGAGTTGAACCGAAGATCGGAATTTATTATTTTGGAATAATAACCAACCAAATTAATACCTAAATGCAGTTTCTACCGGAAACTGCATTTTTGTTTTTGCATCTTTGGAACGCTCTTGATTTGTTGGCTTCATATTGGCAAAATATCCTACTTTTTGGTGTTTTTATTGTAGGACTTCAAAGGGTAGACACCAATATTTATAATCTTTACAGGTACATTACCGGTCTACACAACAATTTTTAGGTGCATAGATTCTACCCATCGTACTTTTACTGAAATTTTTGCTAATATCTAGCGAAATCCATAATTCTGGAACCAAACTTTGGTATGAGATTTTTTGGTCGAAGTGTTTTGTTCTTAATCTTCATTTTCCCGGCTATACAGGTTTTGGGGCAGGATATCTATTTGGACAATTTCAACACGGTATCCTATTCCAATAACAATGGTACCTTGAATTATTCTACCAATTGGGTGGAGGCCAACGATAATAACAGCCCTAGCGGAGGCAGGATACGGATCACAGGGAATGAGCTCCGTTTTGAGGATATTTCAATGAATAACCGAAGGATTACAAGATCGGCAGATTTAAGTGCACACAGTTCTGCAATTTTAACCTTTGATTGGCAAACATCGGGTTTGGATGGTGGCTCCACAGGTGAACAGTTAAACATACAAGTATCCAACAATGGGACAAGCTTTACAACGATAGGCACGTTCACGGGAAGCCAAAGTGGAAGCTTTAGCCAAGACATTTCGGCATACATTTCGGGATTTACCACGATACGCTTTATCAATGCAGGAACATGCTCGTATTGTAACTGGGAATCCGGTGAGTTTGTTTACATTGACAATGTCCAAATTGAGGTTCCTTCTTCGAACGCGGCACCTGTCTTAACGGGTACGGGAAATCAAACCTATTGCCCGGGAGGTTCTGTTCCCATAGCAGAAACCATTAGTATCACTGACGTTGATGATACGTCCACTAACGCAGTATATATTCAGATTTCATCAGGTTATATCAATGGGGAGGATCTATTGACCTTGACAGGTACCCATCCGAATATCACTTCAAGTTGGGATGCCGTGCAGGGAGAATTGACCCTATCGGGACCTGCTACATATACCGAATTCGAGACGGCTATTTTGGCCGTGGAGTATTCCAGTAGTGCCGCGAACCCAACGGGGACAAGACAATTTTCTATAACCGTGGGGGAAGCCAACTATTTACCGGCAACAGGGCACTACTACGAATATGTTCCGAATTTGGGAATTACCTGGACGGCCGCCAATACCGCGGCAAGCGCAAGGACCTATTTTGGGTTACAGGGTTATCTGGCGACCTTGACTTCGCAAGCGGAAGCTGATTTTTCAGGCTCCCAGGCAGTAGGGGTAGGATGGATAGGAGGAAGCGATGCCGCTACGGAAGGGGTTTGGCAATGGGTGACGGGACCCGAAGCAGGCACCGTGTTCTGGAACGGAACAGCGGGAGGGAGCACTCCCAATTTTGCATTTTGGAATACTGGGGAACCTAACCAGTCAGGAAATGAGGACTATGCCCACATTACCCATCCCAATGTAAACCCCAATGGATCTTGGAACGATTTATCCAACACGGGTGCTGCGTCCGGAAATTACCAGCCACAAGGCTATGTAGTGGAGTATGGAGGAACACCTGGAGATCCTGTACTTAATATCACGGTAACCACCACCATTACCATAGAACCCATACCTACCATAACAAGTACTACACCTGGATCTCGTTGTGGGCCAGGTACCGTTACTTTGGGAGCCACCGCTTCGGCCGGAACCATTAATTGGTATGCAAGTGCGGTGGGAGGCAGCTCCCTGGGTACCGGAACAAGTTTTATTACCCCAAGTATATCAAGTACCACAACATATTATGTAGATGCCACAAGCAGTGGATGTACCACAGCTTCCAGAACCGCGATTACGGCTACTGTAAATACCGGCCCGTCCATAACCTCCCAACCCGTAAATAGAACAATTTGTCCAGGATGTAGTACCACCTTTACCGTTACAACCTCAAATGTGGATACCTATCAGTGGCAGCTTTTTAATGGTTCTATCTGGGTGGATTTGACCGATACGGGAATTCACAGTGGTACAACAACAAATACACTCACCCTTACCAATGCCGCACCTACCGATAACGGAAATCAATACAGGGTACAGGTTTCCAATTCGGCACTTGCTTGTAGTGTCGTAGCCTCTTCCGTGGCAGTATTGACAGTGAATGTATCCGAAATAATAACAAATAGGAGAATAACCTATCGAGTTGATAAAAATTAAGTGGATTGGCAAGTTTTACGTTCTTTCGAGCTGTTTTTATAGGTAGTATACTTTTTTGTTGCCCGCTATTGGGACAGAATACGGCCCCCATAGCTACGGATGATGTATACCTTGGATACTTGAACAGAAACATAACAGTAGATGCCTTAGATGGTGTTCTTGCCAATGACACCGATCCGGATGGAGGTAGCTTGTCGGTTAATCCAACACCTGTGGTTTCGCCCATTAATGGCATTTTGACTTTAGGAAATGATGGAAGTTTTACTTTTGTTCCCCAAACCGGTTTTGTCGGGAATGTAACTTTTGACTATGAAGTTTGTGATGACGGCACGGCGAACCAATTGGTATCCCAATTTGATTTTGACACTTCGGCATTGACTACCGCAACTGTAGGCCCAAATGCCACTACTATTAATTCCAATGCCGTACAAACAGGATGTGGTGTTCGCATAGGCTCGGGAGCAGGCGGAAGCACAGGTTTGGATATTACCATTCCCAACATTGGGGGTATTTTTGATTTCTCAAGTTTTCGGATAGAATTGGACTATCAGGATAACGAAAGTACCGCTGATATCATCACAGGAGGAAACTTTAGGATCTATCACATCACAGGGAATGAACTGGGTGTCGCGATTACGGTAATAAATGGGAATACGGGACTTAGTACTACCTATACTAGAACTCTGGGAAGTTTTCTTGGCGGAAACGTCACTTATATTGTGGAATATGATGAACTTACTGGTGATATTACATATACGGCAAGTGGCACTACAACAACCATAAGTAATGTAGCTCCGGATTATTCTCCCTTAGATACAAGTTTTGCGACTGCACCGATAGTGGGCAGATCCATGGATAATTCCGGAGGGCCAGATCCCTCCCTTTGTAAGATTGCCATAACGGATACGAGTAAATTGTGTGATATCGGTACCGTAAATATCAATATTACAACTTCGTTGATTACCAACAAACGTATTACGTATAGGATAAATCCGGACTAATATTTTCTCATGAAAAACTTGGATTTTCTAAGTTTTTTCCCACAGAACACTATGCTGAAAGTGCCACTATAATTGACTTGATCGACCAATGAATTTCTTGAAAAAAAGGAAAATTAATCGATAAAGACTTCAGCTTTTTAAACCTATGCACTGCAATTTAACACTTACACAACATTTATTTTCCTAGGGTATCCGTTGGGTTAATTTTGTAAAGTGTAAAAGAACCATCGTGTTCCTAGGGACTAAATATCAATGGTTTGTCACACCCCAAACATGAATAGCTTGACCAAAATTTATGAAAAAGTTTCGCCAAGGAGAAACCACAATGGCCCTTTGGGTAAAAACCGGCCCAACCAATCCATTTCATTTTCTTTCCAGCAAGGCTTTTGTACTTAACCGACAATAGCGGTACAAAAGGTTTATTCTATTTAAATCATGGGGCAACATGTACAAAAGATCAATCCGTCAATTGGACAAGGCCGTAAAAAGGCCTTTGAAAGTATAGTAAAAAACATTTTAAGTAAAGATATTACCATGTATAAGAGAATCTTACTGCTCATTTTTCTAATATCCGGATTTGCATATTCGCAAACCACGGTTACACTACAAGATCAGTGTAATTGCGAGGTCTTAAGTGGTACGGCTGTAACAAGTCCGGGATCAATATCGCCTGGTGGGGCGGATACCGGGGATATCTATGTAAATACAAATACAGGCACCATCTACTTCTGGGATGGAAATTCATGGGAATTGACATCAACGGATAGTCAACAGATTTTGGACTTTAGTTTTAATCCGGCGACTCGGGAACTTACCTTGGAATTGGAGAATGGCGGTGCACCTATTACGGTAACTTTACCCTCTGATACTTTGACCTCTTTAACACTCAACGGCAACAGCCTTGAATATGTGGACGAGGACAACAATACGAACGTTATCCCGCTCAACGTGGGCAACCTTGCGTTGGGCGCGGACGGGAACAGTCTGGACTATACGGACGAGGCTGGCCTTTTGACGAACATCCCGCTGAACGTCGGGAGTTTGGCCTTCAACCCGGCCACACGTGAGCTGACCTATACGGACGAGGCGGGCACCCCTACGGTGATAACGCTTCCGGCGGAGTTCCTGACGAGCCTTACGCTGAACGGCAACAACCTTGAATATGTGGACGAGGACAACAATACGAACGTTATCCCGCTCAACGTGGGCAACCTTGCGTTGGGCGCGGACGGGAACAGTCTGGACTATACGGACGAGGCTGGCCTTTTGACGAACATCCCGCTGAACGTCGGGAGTTTGGCCTTCAACCCGGCCACACGTGAGCTGACCTATACGGACGAGGAGGGCACGCCAACGGTTATCGCCCTACCGGCCGAGTTCCTGACGAGCCTTACGCTGAACGGCAACAGCCTGGAATATGTGGACGAGGACAACAATACGAACGTTATCCCGCTCAACGTGGGCAACCTTGCCCTGGGTGCGGACGGGAACAGTCTGGACTATACGGACGAGGCTGGCCTTTTGACGAACATCCCGCTGAACGTCGGGAGTTTGGCCTTCAACCCGGCCACTCGGGAGCTGACCTATACGGACGAGGAGGGCACGCCAACGGTTATCGCCCTGCCGGCCGAGTTCCTGACGAGCCTTACGCTGAACGGCAACAGCCTTGAATATGTGGACGAGGACAACAATACGAACGTTATCCCGCTCAACGTGGGCAACCTTGCCCTGGGTGCGGACGGGAACAGTCTGGACTATACGGACGAGGCTGGCCTTTTGACGAACATCCCGCTGAACGTCGGGAGTTTGGCCTTCAACCCGGCCACTCGGGAGCTGACCTATACGGACGAGGAGGGCACGCCAACGGTTATCGCCCTGCCGGCCGAGTTCCTGACGAGCCTTACGCTGAACGGCAACAGCCTGGAATATGTGGACGAGGACAACAATACGAACGTGATCCCGCTCAACGTGGGCAACCTTGCCCTGGGTGCGGACGGGAACAGTCTGGACTATACCGATGAGGCTGGCCTTTTGACGAACATCCCGCTGAACGTCGGGAGTTTGGCCTTCAACCCGGCCACTCGGGAGCTGACCTATACGGACGAGGAGGGCACGCCAACGGTGATCGCCCTACCGGCCGAGTTCCTGACGAGCCTTACGCTGAACGGCAACAGCCTGGAATATGTGGACGAGGACAACAATACGAACGTGATCCCGCTCAACGTGGGCAACCTTGCCCTGGGTGCGGACGGGAACAGTCTGGACTATACCGATGAGGCTGGCCTTTTGACGAACATCCCGCTGAACGTCGGGAGTTTGGCCTTCAACCCGGCCACTCGGGAGCTGACCTATACGGACGAGGAGGGCACGCCAACGGTTATCGCCCTGCCGGCCGAGTTCCTGACGAGCCTTACGCTGAACGGCAACAACCTTGAATATGTGGACGAGGACAACAATACGAACGTGATCCCCCTGAACGTGGGCAACCTTGCCCTGGGTGCGGACGGGAACAGTCTGGACTATACCGATGAGGCTGGCCTTTTGACGAACATCCCGCTGAACGTCGGGAGTTTGGCCTTCAACCCGGCCACTCGGGAGCTGACCTATACGGACGAGGAGGGCACGCCAACGGTTATCGCCCTGCCGGCCGAGTTCCTGACGAGCCTTACGCTGAACGGCAACAACCTTGAATATGTGGACGAGGACAACAATACGAACGTGATCCCCCTGAACGTGGGCAACCTTGCCCTGGGTGCGGACGGGAACAGTCTGGACTATACCGATGAGGCTGGCCTTTTGACGAACATCCCGCTCAACGTGGGTAGCCTGGCCTTCAACCCGGCCACTCGGGAGCTGACCTATACGGACGAGGAGGGCACGCCAACGGTGATCACCTTGCCCGCGGAAACTGTCACTACCCTTTCAACTTTGGATGGCATAACCTATACCTATACCTCTGAGGATACGACTATCACTTCCTTTGATGGCACGGATGATCAAAATGCAGCCCAGGTTCCACTTAGCCCAAATATTGATGTGGATGGCGATCTTACAGATGAAACCAATGTTCAGGAAGCCATACAGGATTTGGCCAATAATAGTAGCGATAATCAAAACCTTACAGGAGCTACTCTTGATGGAAGTAATGAGCTACAAATAGATATTGAACGGGGTAGTTCAACTACCGTGGATCTTTCTTCATTGAGTGAAACCGTAGTTGCCGGAACCGGTGCCATTACGGTTAACGACGATGGCAATGGAAACTATACGGTAAATTCCACTGATCCCGATGAGGATTTGACCAATGAGCTTACCTTAATTGGTTCTGGTGCACCAGCAGTGACGCCAAGTAATGTTGGGGTGACTTATGTAGACGATGTGGCAGGTCAATTATATATTTGGGACGGAGCCACATGGAATGCAGTTGGAGGAAGTGCTACTCCGGACTTGGATGGGGTAATAGGCAACGAAGTCACCAACGCCACCAACGGGACCTTGGTACGTTCCGGTTTGGGTACCACAGCCTCCCCTTTTACCTTGGGGGTAGCCGATGGAGGAATTACCACCACCCAAATATTGGATGGTACCATAGCTTCCGGCGATATAGGTACCGATGCGGTCAATGCGGCAACTATAAACCCTGATGTGGCTGGAAACGGCCTTACCCAGAACGCCAGCGGAGCGTTGGAGGTGGATGTAACCGGTCTGGCCGATGGCAGTGTCACCTCCCCGAACAGTACGATAACGCTTACCGGCACTCCAGCAAATGCCCTTTTCGAAGACGTTGGACTGGATGTCGATGTAACTGCACTATCCGGTGATGGTAGTATTACTTCACCTAACAGTACGATAACACTTACAGGTACTCCTGCGAACTCCCTATTAGAGGATGTTGGATTGGATGTTGATGTGACCGCGCTTACGGGCGACGGATCCATAACGTCTCCGAACGGAACGGTAACCCTTGGCGGTACTCCCGCCAACTCCCTATTGGAGGATGTTACCCTTGATGTGGACGTGAGCGCATTGTCCGGTGACGGTAGTATCACCTCGCCCAATGGAACGGTGACCCTGACGGGTACCCCTGCGAACTCCTTGTTGGAGGATGTCGGCCTTGACGTTGACGTGACCGCACTTACAGGAGATGGCTCTATCACTTCACCGAACGGAACGGTAACCCTAGGAGGTACACCTGCCAACTCCCTATTGGAGGATATCACCCTTGATGTGGACGTAACGGCATTATCCGGTGATGGTAGTATTACCTCGCCCAATGGAACAGTAACCCTAGGTGGTACACCTGCCAATTCAATATTAGAGGATGTCACCCTTGATGTAAACGAATCGGCACTGGCCGATGGTAGCGTAACCTCTCCGAACAGCACGATAACGCTTACCGGTACTCCCGCCAATTCACTTTTCGAAGATGTAGGTCTTGACGTTAACGTTACAGCACTAACAGGCGACGGATCCATAACGTCTCCGAACGGAACAGTAACCTTGACAGGTACCCCTGCTAACTCTCTGTTAGAGGACGTAGGCCTTGATGTGGACGTGAGCGCATTGTCCGGTGATGGTAGCATTACCTCGCCCAATGGAACGGTAACCCTAGGTGGTACACCTACCAATTCAATATTAGAGGATGTTACTCTTGATGTGGACGTAACAGCATTATCCGGTGATGGATCGATTACCTCGCCCAACGGTACAGTGACCCTAGGAGGTACGCCCGCGAATTCGATTTTGGAAGATGTTACCCTTGACGTTGACGTGACGGCATTGTCGGGAGATGGCAGTATCACTTCACCTAACAGTACGATAACACTTACCGGTACACCTACCAATTCCTTGCTGGAAGATGTAGGTCTTGATGTTGATGTAACAGCACTAACAGGCGACGGATCCATAACGTCACCAAATGGTACGGTAACCCTAGGCGGTACGCCCGCGAACGCTATTTTAGAGGATGTCACCCTTGATGTCGACGTAAGCGCATTGTCCGGTGATGGTAGTGTCACCTCTCCAAATAGTACCATAACACTTACAGGTACTCCTGCAAACTCATTATTGGAAGATGTAGGCCTTGATGTGGATATTACCGCATTGTCAGGAGACGGTAGCATCACTTCACCGAATGGTACGGTGACCTTGACAGGTACGCCTGCGAACTCATTATTGGAGGATGTAGGTTTCGATGTTGATGTGACCGCGTTATCCGGTGATGGATCTATTACCTCGCCCAACAGCACAATAACCCTTACAGGTACGCCTGCGAACTCATTATTGGAAGATGTTGGATTGGATGTTGACGTAACTGCCCTTACAGGAGACGGATCTATTACCTCCCCGAACGGAACGGTGACCCTCGGTGGTACGCCAGCGAACTCCTTGTTGGAGGATGTCACCCTTGACGTCGACGTGACGGCTTTATCCGGAGATGGCAGTATTACTTCGCCTAACAGCACTATAGCCCTTACCGGTACTCCGGCGAACTCCTTGTTGGAGGACGTTGGCCTTGATGTGGCCGATGGTGCCATAACAACCGTAAAGTTGGCTCCAGATGCTGTGGACAACACAAAATTGGCGGATAATGCCGTACAACTTGAAAATATAGCAGATGGTACTGCAGATGGTCAAGTAATGCAATGGGACGATGCAACCTCATCATGGACCTTGGTCGATTTGGGTTCTGTTACCGTTACCGAAAATGATGGAGTAATAGGCAACGAAGTGACCAATGCTACCAACGGGACCTTGGTACGTTCCGGTGCAGGTACGACCATATCCCCGTTTACCTTGGGCGTGGCCGATGGAGGGATTACTACCACTCAAATATTGGATGGGACCATAAGCTCTAGTGATATAGGAACGGATGCCGTGAATGCGGCGACTATAAATCCCGACGTAGCGGGTAATGGTCTTACCCAGAACGCAAGTGGAGCTTTAGAAGTGGATGTCACAGGTCTGGCCAGTGGCAGTGTCACCTCACCTAACAGCACGATAACGCTTACGGGCACTCCTACCAATTCCCTTTTCGAGAATGTTGGCCTAGATGTCGACGTGACCGCATTATCAGG
Source organism: Ulvibacterium sp. (assembly GCF_965228935.1). Taxonomy (GTDB): domain Bacteria; phylum Bacteroidota; class Bacteroidia; order Flavobacteriales; family Flavobacteriaceae; genus Ulvibacterium. The sequence continues at coordinate 2,739,872 of NZ_OZ245846.1, forward strand.
CGATGGCAGCATCACCTCACCCAATGGGACTGTAACCTTTACGGGTACCCCTGCGAACTCATTATTGGAAGATGTTGGATTGGATGTCGACGTAACGGCCCTTACAGGAGACGGATCCATAACGTCACCGAACGGCACGGTAACCCTTGGCGGGACCCCTGCCAACTCAATATTGGAGGATGTCACCCTTGACGTAAACGAATCCGCCTTGGCCGATGGTAGCGTGACCTCTCCGAACAGTACGATAACCCTTACGGGTACTCCTGCCAATTCCCTTTTTGAGGATGTAGGTCTTGATGTCGACGTGACGGCTTTATCCGGAGATGGCAGTATTACTTCGCCCAACAACACGATAACACTCACGGGAACTCCGGCCAACTCATTATTGGAGAACGTAGGATTGGATGTAGACGTGACCGCCCTTACGGGTGACGGATCTATAACCTCCCCGAACGGAACGGTTACCCTTGGAGGTACTCCTGCGAATTCAATATTGGAGGATGTCACCCTTGATGTCGACATAAGCGCATTGACCGGTGACGGAAGTATCACCTCGCCCAATGGTACGGTGACCCTTGGCGGTACGCCCGCCAACTCCCTATTGGAGGATGTCACTCTTGATGTAAACGAATCGGCATTGGCCGATGGTAGCGTAACCTCTCCGAACAGCACGATAACGCTTACCGGTACTCCCGCCAATTCACTTTTTGAGGATGTAGGTCTTGACGTTGACGTGACCGCACTTACAGGCGACGGATCCATAACGTCTCCGAACGGAACAGTAACCCTGACAGGCACTCCCGCAAACTCCTTGTTGGAGGACGTAGGCCTTGATGTAGATGTGACGGCACTTACCGGTGACGGGTCTATCACTTCCCCGAACGGAACGGTAACCCTTGGTGGTACACCTGTTAATTCAATATTGGAGGATGTCACTCTTGATGTCGATGTGACGGCTTTATCCGGAGATGGTAGTATTACTTCGCCCAACAGCACAATAACACTCACGGGCACTCCGGCCAACTCATTATTGGAGAATGTAGGCCTTGATGTGGACGTAACCGCATTATCAGGAGACGGATCGATTACCTCCCCGAACGGAACGGTGACCCTTGGTGGTACACCTGCCAATTCAATATTGGAGGATGTCACCCTTGACGTTGATGTAACGGCCCTTACAGGCGACGGATCCATAACGTCACCGAACGGTACGGTTACCCTTGGCGGTACTCCGGCTAACTCATTATTGGAGGATGTAACCTTCGATGTAAACGAATCTGCATTGGCCGATGGTAGCGTGACCTCCCCGAACAGTACGATAACCCTTACGGGTACTCCTGCCAATTCCCTTTTCGAGGATGTAGGATTGGATGTAGATGTGACCGCACTTTCCGGTGATGGTAGTATCACCTCGCCCAACAGCACGATAACCCTTACAGGTACTCCTGCCAATTCCCTTTTCGAGGACATTGGTCTTGATGTCGACGTGACCGCTTTATCTGGAGATGGTAGTATTACCTCGCCCAACAGCACAATAACACTCACGGGCACTCCCGCAAACTCCCTTTTGGAGAACGTAGGACTGGATGTCGACGTGACCGCCCTTACGGGTGACGGTTCTATCACCTCCCCTAACGGAACGGTAACCCTTGGCGGTACGCCTGCAAACTCGATTTTGGAGGATGTCACCCTTGATGTCGATGTGACCGCTCTTTCCGGTGACGGATCGATCACCTCCCCGAACGGTACGGTGACCCTTGGCGGTACGCCTGCGAACTCTATTTTAGAGGATGTCACCCTTGATGTCGACGTGACTGCGTTGTCTGGAGATGGCAGTATTACCTCGCCCAACAGCACGATAACACTCACGGGCACTCCCGCAAACTCATTGTTGGAGGATGTAGGACTGGATGTGGATGTAACGGCCCTTACAGGAGACGGATCAATCACCTCTCCGAACGGAACGGTAAACCTTGGCGGAACCCCTGCCAACTCAATATTGGAGGATGTAACCCTTGACGTAAACGAATCCGCCTTGGCCGATGGTAGTGTCACTTCCCCGAACAGTACGATAACCCTTACGGGCACCCCTGCCAACTCCCTTTTCGAGGACGTTGGTCTTGATGTTGACGTAACCGCTTTATCTGGAGATGGTAGTATTACCTCGCCTAACAGCACAATAACACTCACGGGCACCCCAGCGAACTCATTATTGGAAAATGTAGGTCTTGATGTTGACGTAACGGCCCTTACTGGAGACGGCTCTATCACCTCCCCGAACGGCACGGTTACCCTTGGAGGTACTCCTGCAAATTCATTATTAGAGAACGTCACCCTTGATGTAAACGAATCCGCCTTGGCCGATGGTAGTGTCACTTCCCCGAACAGTACGATAACCCTTACGGGCACTCCTGCCAATTCCCTTTTCGAGGATGTAGGATTGGATGTAGATGTGACCGCACTTTCCGGAGATGGTAGTATTACTTCACCTAACAGCACGATAACCCTTACAGGCACTCCGGCCAACTCATTGTTAGAGGATGTAGGACTGGATGTGGATGTAACGGCCCTTACAGGCGACGGGTCTATCACCTCCCCGAACGGAACGGTTACCCTTGGAGGTACTCCTGCGAATTCAATATTGGAGGATGTAACCCTTGATGTCGACGTAAGCGCATTATCCGGAGACGGATCGATTACCTCGCCTAACAGCACAATAACACTTACAGGTACCCCAGCGAACTCATTATTGGAGAACGTAGGATTGGATGTAGATGTGACCGCACTTTCCGGTGATGGTAGTATCACCTCGCCCAACAGCACAATAACACTTACAGGTACCCCAGCGAACTCATTATTGGAGAATGTGGGACTTGATGTTGACGTAACGGCCCTTACGGGAGACGGATCGATCACTTCCCCGAACGGAACGGTGACCCTTGGCGGTACGCCTGCCAACTCAATATTGGAGGATGTCACCCTTGACGTCGATGTAACCGCGTTGTCCGGTGACGGAAGTATCACCTCGCCCAACGGGACGGTGACCCTTGGCGGTACACCCGCGAACTCATTATTGGAGGATGTAACCTTCGATGTAAACGAATCCGCCTTGGCCGATGGTAGTGTCACTTCCCCGAACAGTACGATAACCCTTACGGGCACTCCTGCCAATTCCCTTTTCGAAGATGTTGGCCTTGATGTCGATGTGACCGCATTGTCCGGTGATGGTAGTATTACTTCACCCAACAGCACGATAACATTAACCGGCACTCCGGCCAACTCATTATTGGAGAACGTGGGACTGGATGTGGACGTAACCGCATTATCAGGTGATGGCAGCATCACCTCTCCCAACGGCACGGTTACCCTTGGCGGTACACCTGCAAATTCATTGTTGGAGAACGTCACCCTTGATGTAAACGAATCCGCCTTGGCCGATGGTAGTGTCACTTCCCCGAACAGTACGATAACCCTTACGGGCACCCCTGCCAATTCCCTTTTCGAGGATGTAGGATTGGATGTAGATGTGACCGCACTTTCCGGGGATGGTGTATTACTTCACCTAACAGCACGATAACACTCACGGGTACCCCCGCAAACTCCCTGTTGGAAAACGTTGGACTTGATGTTGACGTAACAGCCCTTACCGGTGATGGCTCTATCACCTCCCCGAACGGAACGGTGACCCTTGGTGGTACGCCCGCGAACTCATTATTGGAGGATGTAACCCTGGATGTCGATGTAACGGCCCTTTCCGGGGATGGTAGTATCACCTCGCCTAACAGCACAATAACACTTACAGGTACCCCAGCGAACTCGTTATTGGAGAATGTGGGACTGGACGTAAACGAATCGGCATTGGCTGATGGCAGCGTGACCTCCCCGAACAGCACGATAACCCTTACGGGCACCCCTGCCAATTCCCTTTTCGAGGATGTAGGTTTAGATGTGGATGTAACTGCACTTTCCGGAGATGGTAGTATCACCTCGCCCAACAGCACGATAACACTTACAGGTACTCCAGCAAACTCATTGTTGGAGAACGTTGGACTGGATGTTGACGTAACCGCACTTACGGGTGACGGATCGATCACCTCACCGAACGGCACGGTGACCCTTGGTGGTACGCCCGCGAACTCATTATTGGAGGATGTAACCCTGGATGTCGATGTAACGGCCCTTTCCGGGGATGGTAGTATTACTTCACCTAATAGCACGATAACACTCACGGGCACTCCGGCCAACTCCCTGTTGGAGAACGTAGGGCTGGATGTTGACGTGACCGCCCTTACAGGAGACGGCTCTATCACTTCCCCGAACGGCACAGTTACCCTTGGAGGTACTCCTGCAAATTCATTATTAGAGAACGTCACCCTTGATGTAAACGAATCCGCCTTGGCCGATGGTAGTGTCACTTCCCCGAACAGTACGATAACCCTTACGGGCACCCCTGCCAATTCCCTTTTCGAGGATGTAGGGTTAGATGTGGATGTAACGGCCCTTTCCGGGGATGGTAGTATTACTTCACCTAATAGCACGATAACACTCACGGGCACCCCCGCAAACTCCCTGTTGGAAAACGTTGGACTTGATGTTGACGTAACAGCCCTTACCGGTGATGGCTCTATCACCTCCCCTAACGGAACGGTAACCCTTGGCGGTACGCCTGCCAATTCAATATTGGAGGATGTCACCCTTGATGTCGATGTAACGGCTTTATCCGGAGATGGTAGTATCACCTCGCCCAACAGCACAATAACCCTTACGGGCACTCCTGCGAACTCCCTGTTGGAGAATGTTGGCCTTGATGTCGACGTGACCGCTTTATCCGGAGATGGCAGTATTACTTCACCTAACAGCACGATAACACTCACAGGCACCCCTGCGAGCTCATTGTTGGAGAACGTGGGACTGGATGTCGATGTAACTGCATTGTCCGGAGATGGTAGTATTACCTCGCCCAACAGCACCATAACCCTCACGGGCACTCCCGCAAACTCCCTGTTGGAGAATGTAGGACTGGATGTTGACGTAACGGCACTTACCGGGGACGGATCTATTACCTCCCCTAACGGAACGGTGACCCTTACCGGTACTCCAGCGAACTCCCTGTTGGAAAATGTTGGTCTTGCTGTAAATATTTCATCCGATACCGATAACGATTTGGCAATAGGTACGGATAATGGTTTATTCATAAACGAAACCGATGATCAAGTCGCTTCCGAAGTTGACTCGGATACCCCGGTAGATGTAGACGGAGATGGAAATACAGAAGCTACTGTAGAGGACGTGATTCAAGATATAGCCCCAATTACGGCAAAAGCCGCACGTATTTTTTATCCGCCCTCAATTGCGATAGATGCATCGACCTTGACCAACAATGCCACTATTGACCTGTATCAGGAATATATAGATCAATTCGGAACACCAACTATGGCGAGTGCAGGAGCCCCGGCAGCAGTACCTACCTACGCCAATACCGAACTATATTATTATGTCACCTATGCCGATCCGGCCGTATTAAATATAGACAGTATTAGCGCAACAGGTGTAATGCAATATGATGTAGTAGGTACACCACCGGATTATAACAGTCTTATTAACGTTGTCTTCGTAGTGCGATAAACCAAAAACTGTATAAATCGATTTGACGCGCCCCTACACATACAAGACTATTTTCCTCGGTATGGTTTTTACCCTATTGGGGATAGGTATATCCCAAGCGCAGTTTTTGTTGCAAGCACCCAATAGTACCGATGAAAGCAACTATAGGTGGTATGAGGCATCCGACACCAGTACGGTTTTAGGAACCGATTTCTTTTATGAAACCTCAACACCCGGGGTCTATTTTGCAACCTATGACGGTACGCTTTGTGGTTCCAATGCTACGGGGTATTTCATTCTAACGGATTGCACGGCACCCGATAATCAAGTTACTTTGGATATTTCCGCCAATGTGAGCGGCAGTGCAACGGTAAGTTGGTCACCGGCCGTATCCGGAGATCCATTAAGGCCGGTAGTCACTGCCACCACTACGGTTACTCGCTATACGGCTACCTTGACCAAAGCAGGAAACTCCATTGCCTTGCCCAATTTTACTGTGGTCTGTTTGCAACAGGCGGCTACTTTGGTAGATGATTTGGTTACTACCAATGAGGATGAATCCGTCATCGTGGATATCTATGCCAATGATTCCGATTTACCGACCGCGGGAAGTTTGACCACTACAAATCCCGCAAATGGTACCGTGAATATTGACAATAATGGGACACCCAATGATCCAACGGACGATGTGGTAACCTACATGCCGAACCCGGACTACAACGGACTGGATTCTTTTGATTATACTGTTTGTAATACAGTTGGGGATTGTAGTCCGGCCACCGTAACCGTCGATGTGCTACCCATTTTGGATGTTTTTGATGACTCCATTGCAACTACGGAGGACACTGCCGTAGATATCGATATTCTGGCCAATGACAATGATTTGCCAACAATAGGGACTTTGACCCTTACAAATCCTACAGATGGGGTAGTAACGGTTGATGACAATGGTACCCCCAACAATCCTTCCGATGATAGTGTTAGCTATGTGCCCAATACTGGTTTTATAGGAACGGACACGTTTACCTATACCCTTTGTGACAATTCGGGCAATTGTGATACCGCCACCGTAACTGTGGTGGTCAATCCTATAGGGGTTGATCTGGATAGTGATGACGACGGGATAGTGGACAGTTTTGAGGATTTGAATTTGGATGGGGATAATGACCCATCCACAGACCCTACAGATTCGGATGGCGATGGATTCCCGGATTATCTGGATATCGATAGTGATAATGATGGTATTCCGGATAATGTAGAGGCCCAGACAACCTCTGGCTATATTGCACCAAGCGGCGAGGATGTCAATGGCAACGGATTGGACGACGCTTACGAGGATGGTTCTTTAGGGATATTCCCAGTGGACACGGATGGAGACCTTCTTCCTGATTACCTGGACGAGGATAGTGACGATGACAATGTGCCAGATAATATAGAAGGACATGATCACAATCAAGATGGAATAGCCGATGTAACATTTATTGGTTCGGACAAGGATAATGATGGTTTGGACGATGGGTATGAAGGGACAACCGTAATTGATTTGGATGTGAATGACGAAATTGATGATCCTTTCAACGACTTGCCCAATACGGATGGCGATGATGAATCCGACTATAGGGACACGGACGATGATGGGGATGCGCTGCGAACCGTAGAAGAGGATATGAACGGAGACGGCAACTATGCCAACGATGATTCCGATGGTGATGGTACCCCTGATTACCTAGAACCGAACCGTGAGGAGGATGCAGTAGAGGTGTTTAACGTACTAACACCCAACGGAGATGGTGTACATGACGTTCTTCAAATCAGTGGGTTGGAGAATTTCCCCAACAACACGATCAGAATCTACAACCGCTGGGGTGTACAGGTCTATACCACAAATGGGTACAATACACAAGGAAACGTTTTTGATGGTACCTCCCAAGGAAGGGTCACTGTTGATGCAGACAATAAATTACCCGTAGGAACGTATTTCTATATACTGGATTATGAGGATGATACTGGAAATCAACAATCACTTTCAGGTTATATATACATAAACAGATAAAGATGCTAAAATTCGCCCAACATATGATTTCGGTTAAATGGACAGTTCTTCCCTTGTTCATTTTGATTATGTTGCTTACGAATTCAATGTATTCACAACAGGATGCGCAATATACACAGTATATGTATAATACCGTGAGCGTAAACCCTGGTTATGCCGGATCTAGAGGGCATATTAGTGTTGCGGCCCTGCATAGATCACAATGGGTAGGTTTGGATGGAGCTCCAAAGACCCAAACCTTCAATATCCATTCCCCAATTGGATATAGGGGAGTTGGATTGGGACTTTCCATAGTTAATGATCAAATAGGCCCAACCTCGGAAACCAATTTTGATATAGACTTTTCCTATACCATTTATACATCCCTTGAAGGAAGGTTAAGTTTTGGGCTAAAGGGTAGTGCCAATCTTTTGGATGTTCGTTTTTCCGAGCTCAATCAATTTGCCCCTGATCAGACTTTACAACAGAATATAGATAATCGGCTTTCACCCAATATCGGTGCAGGTGTCTATTACCATACCAATAGATTTTATGCAGGATTATCCGTTCCCAGGTTCTTGGAAACCTCCCATTTTGATGAATCCTCACTTTCAACGGCACGGGAACAAATGAACTTCTATTTTATCACGGGCTACGTATGGGATGTAAACCCATTTTTGAAGTTCAAGCCCGCGTTGCTGACCAAAGTAACACAGGGAGCACCCTTGCAAGTTGATGTTTCCGCCAACTTCATGATGAACGAAAAGTTCATTCTAGGAGGCGCATACCGATGGGATGCAGCCTTTAGTGGCATGGCGGGATTTCAAATATCCAATAAATTCCTTATCGGAATTGCCTATGACAAAGAGACCACGGAATTGGGTAACGCAAGGTTCAATAATGGCTCGTTTGAGGTAATACTTCGATACGACTTTATTACTACCAAAGGAAATTTGAAATCACCAAGGTTCTTTTAAAAAGAACCTAACCTCACCAATTCAAATTCTTTCATCAATATTTTTTATAAGTGGCTTGACCTTAAAGTTGGGCAAAGGTCTTATTTTTACGATATGAAGGAAGAAGAGGTAATTCTAGTGAACGACCAAGATGAGCAGATTGGAACCATGCCCAAGATGGAAGCCCATAAAAAAGCCAAACTTCACAGGGCTTTTTCTATTTTCATCATGAACGATGAGGGTGAGACCATGCTCCAACAACGTGCTGCCAACAAGTATCATTCACCTTTATTATGGACCAATACTTGTTGTAGCCATCAGCGTGTGGGGGAAACCAATATTCAGGCCGGTAAACGTAGACTATTTGAAGAAATGGGTTTTGAAACGGAACTGAAGGAACTTTTTTCGTTCAAGTACAGGGCCCCATTTGATAATGGGCTTACGGAGCACGAATTGGATCATGTAATGATGGGTAATTATAATGATGTTCCCAATATCAACACGGAGGAAGTAGCGGATTGGAAATGGATGAGACCGGAATTAATAAAGAAGGATATGACGGATAACCCCGACAGTTATACGGTTTGGTTCAAGATTATTTTCGAGAGGTTTTATGAATATATCATCCGTGAAAATTCATAGTTATGCAGGTGAAAGTCAGTAGAAGGGCCCATTTTAATGCAGCACACAGACTATATCGCCAAGATTGGACCGATGAAAAGAACAATGCGGTATTCGGAAAATGCAATAATCCCGAGTACCATGGACATAACTACGAATTAATAGTAAGCGTTACCGGGGAAATAGATCCGGATACCGGTTTTGTAATGGACATGAAGGTCTTAAAGGAGCTGATACAGAAAAAGGTAGAAGATGCCCTGGACCATAAAAACCTAAATACCCAGGTACCGGAGTTTAAGGATTTAAATCCAACGGCAGAAAACATCGCTGTGGTTATTTGGAATAGGCTTAGACCCCATATTGATAATCATAAAACACTGGAAGTTGTCCTGTACGAGACTCCAAGAAATTTTGTAACCTATTCCGGTTGATCATGGGGCTAAAAGTTGGAGATCCTGTTCCGGACTTTTCATTATTGGACCAAGAGGGAAAGACCTTCCATGTTAAAGACGTTTTAGGTAAGAAAGCATTGGTCATTTATTTTTATCCCAAGGACAATACCCCAGGATGTATTGCAGAGGCCTGTTCCTTCAGGGACAGTTATGAGGAGTTTACACATTTGGGGGCAGAGGTTATCGGCATAAGTTCGGATTCCGAAAAAATGCACCGTAAATTTGCGTCCAAGTATCGATTGCCATTTGTACTATTGGCGGATACTGATAAAAAGGTAAAACGACTTTTTAAAGTGGAAGACCACCTTTTTGGCATACTTCCGGGAAGGGAAACCTATGTGGTGAACAAAGAAGGAAAAATTATCCTGGTTTTTAATAGTGTCAATGCATCACAGCATATGCGAAAGGCCCTAAAAACCCTAAAAGCAGAAAATAACAAATGAAATTCTATCCCTTAAAATTTGAACCGATACTAAAAGAGAGACTGTGGGGCGGTACCCGATTGAAACAAGTATTGGGAAAGTCCATTCCAAATGATATCACCGGAGAGAGCTGGGAACTGTCCGGGGTTTCCGGCGATGTTTCCAAAGTTGCCCAAGGTGAATTGACCGGCACCTCCTTGCAACAATTACTGGACGAACACCCTGTGGAGTTACTGGGACAAAGCGTTTTTGAACGTTTCGGCACCGAGTTTCCCATTCTTATAAAGTTCATTGATGCCCAACAAGACCTTTCCATACAACTGCATCCCAATGATGACTTGGCAAAAAAGCGCCATAACTCATTTGGAAAGACCGAAATGTGGTATGTTATGGATGCGGAAAGGGATGCGAGTCTCATTGTAGGGTTTAATCGCGATGTTACCAAGGAAGAATACACGGATAGCCTTAAAAACAATACACTTTTGGAGTTGTTGAACTATGAAAAGGTTTCGGAAGGAGATACCTTTTTTATCAATACCGGAAAGATACATGCCATAGGTGCCGGAGTGTTATTGGCCGAAATCCAACAAACCTCGGATATTACGTATCGCGTATTCGATTTTAATCGGAAGGACAAAAATGGAAATCTACGGGAGCTGCATACAGATTTAGCCTTGGATGCTATAGATTATGAAAAAAAGGAGGACTTTAAAGTAACTTATCCAACAGAAAGAGATACTGTAAATCCCATGGTGGATTGCCCTTATTTTAAGACCCATTATATCCACCTCTCCAAAGATCTGGATCAGGACTTGTCCTTAAGGGATTCCTTTACCATATACATGTGCGTGGATGGCTCGGTAGATGTTGCCAATGAATACGGTTCTACTTTGATTAAAAAGGGGGAGACGATCCTGATTGCGGCCAGTTCCAATAAGGTTTCCCTTAGAACAAATGGAGCAAAACTTTTGGAGGTTACCATTTGACCAAATTCAAAAACCCTATTTTTGCAAAAAATAATCTGAAATGGCAAGTATACGAGACTTAAAAAAGAATATTAACGATGTGTTGGGAGACATTATAGATGCCGTATATATCGTGGAGGCCACAAACGGCAATAAAGTATCAAAAGAGGGTGAAAAAATCATTGACGATGCCATAGTTACCTTTGATGATTTAATCTCCAAGGTAAATCAGAAAAAGGTGGAAAACAGGAAGGCCCATCTTAAAAAAGTCCGTGATGATTTGGAAAAAAAAGCCACGGCCCTTGTTGAAAAAGTCAATGCCCTTGGTGAATAGATAAGTTGCTATTCCTCTTTTTTCAAATTTTCCAAATAATCCTTTAGAGCGACCCCATATTTTGCATTGGCCACTTCCGTAGCCAAGGAGTTGTAAATGGAATCCAAATACTTAATGTTGGCATCCGATACCTCGGTAAGCGCAATGTAGGGGGCGATATGCGAGTTTTTATTATTCAATGCGAAATTGAGCGCAAAGGCATAACCTCTTTGTATGTTTTTATCGCTCAGTCTTTGAATGGAGTCCATTTGAAGTGAATCCAAAGGGTTTTCGGTGTCGGCCGCCAATTGCATAAATTCAAGATTTTTTGAATTGAACCGGGACATTACTTTGCGGTATTCTTCCAATTTTTTTTGGGTCTCGGAACCTTCGACCTTGGCGTTAACGTCAAAAGTGTTCCATGAAGTGGTGATGTTGATTTGTCCGGGTTCTCCGAAAAAAGTAATTCGGTCGTTAATGTCGTTATTGTCCTTTTTATTCAGGTATAGATAAAAAATCTCAGGGCTTTCGATATCGGTCTTAAAACTGAAACTTCCATCGCCATCGACCACAAGGGAATCTAGGGTCACCAATGTCGAATCCGGAATATGTTGCAAGTAAAGCGTTCCTTTTTTGAGGCCCTTTACATTTCCCGTGACGATCATGGTGTTTTCATTACCATCACCTCCACAGGAGATTAATAGCAGAGCTATTGCAAAAAGAAATGTTAGATTTTTCATATCTGTTTTTTAACGGGGCAAATATCACCAAACTTTACCGAATTTTAAACCGTAGCGGCAATTTCCATAAGAAGTCCACAAATATAGGCCCCGGCAGTACCTACCACATAACCCAATACGGCCAAAAGAATACCGACCGAGGTCAATGAAGGATGAAATTCCGCCGCTACCACCGGAGCTGAGGCAGCCCCCCCGACATTGGCTTGACTACCAACGGCCAAAAAGAAATAAGGCGCTTTAATTAGTTTCGCCACTAGTATCAATAGCCCTGCGTGTATGGATATCCAAATGAGCCCAACCGCTATCAAACCGGGGTTTTCCAAAAATCGGCTCAGATCCATTTTCATTCCTATCGTGGCGACCAAAATATAGATAAACATGCCTCCAATCTTACTTGCCCCGGCACCTTCAAAGTTTTTTGCCTTAGTGAAGGACAACCCGATTCCTACCATAGTCGAAAAGACGACCATCCATAGGAATTTGGATCCTAAAGAAGAAAGTGCCTTTTCCTTATTTCGGATGACTTCAAAAGTATTTTCTAAAAACTCGGCAAAATGATTCCCAAAGTAGTGTGCCAGGCCAACGGCGGTAAAGGCCAAACATAACATAATGATATAATCATATAGCGAAGTAATCCGGGTTATTTTTTCTGTATGCGCGGAAACTTTTGCTTTTAACGTTTCAATAGATGAGTTATCTGCCTTTAGCCACTTGTCTATGCGGTCGGATTTACCTATCCCCAAAAGAACAATGGCCATCCAAATATTGGCTACCACAATATCGATCAAAACCATGTCTCCGAATTTCTTGGGATTATACTGAAATACCTCCAACATGGCCGCTTGGTTGGCACCGCCTCCGATCCAACTTCCGGCGATAGTGGTCAATCCTCTCCATACCGCATCAAAATCACTGCCTCCTACCGTATCCGGAGAAAATACGGATACGATGAGAATGGCTATGGGACCTCCAATGATAATGCCTATGGTTCCGGTAAGGAACATGATCAAGGCCTTAGATCCTAGATTCATTATCGCCTTTAAATCGATACTTAGGGTCATAAGTACCAGGGCGGCCGGTAATAGATAGCGACTGGCGATGTAATACAGATTGGAACTTTCCTCCGAAATAATTCCCAAGCTGGTTAAAACTGCAGGGAGCATATAACACATCAACAAGGTTGGAATCACCGTGTAGAACTTTTTCCAAAATCCTTTTTTTAGGGAAGAGGTATAAAAAACAAAGCCTAAACATAGACATAATAGTCCAAACGTAACGGTATCTTCGGTCAAGGGGAGTTGGTTCATTTAAAGGCCTTTTAGGACAGCATTGCCAAATATAATTAAATCAAGTTCAAATACAAGAGCATGCCCAGGTTGAGGTGCCCTAGGCTTAAATTTCCTCAACCATTCTTTTGCGAACGGCCATTGACCTATGCTTCTTCATCTCCGCTAGATGTTGAGCCAATAGGTGAATTTTAAATTGATAGACCGAAACCTTGGGGAGAACCGGTCTACAAAATAATTGTCGTTATATACCAAGAATAAATCCGATAGGGGGGCAAACCGCCACTGCAGTCTTGAGTTGATACCCAGATTGTCCCTTTGGTTGCTGTATTGGAATATGGTAGACCAGAAAACGGACTTGTTGAAGGTAACGTTCACCGTGGGGCTCACCAACCATAAATCCGCACTTGGAAAGGGATTGGGAAGGGTTATTTTATCATAGTTGATATTTAAGCCCAGTCGTACCTTGGGTTGCAATCTTAAGGTGGCCTCACCTTCAATAGAAAAACGGTCTCCATTAAAGAAACGGCCTATGGCGGCCTCTCCCTCAAATGCCAGCACATTGGCCTGGTTGGATTCATACCCTAAAAAAACGGAGTTGAAATGATAACCTTGATTTTCCGGAAGAGGTGTGGCATCTTCGGTACCCGTAGGATCAAAGCTGTCCGCTAAAAAGATGAATTGATTTGAAAATCCTATGCCAAATTCCGAAAAATTCCGCGTTTCAAAATTCCAACTTGCCTGTAGCTCATGGTCGGTTTTCATATAGTCCAATCCAGGTCTCCAGGTGACAATTGGGAAAAACTCTATGGCATGACTGTTTATTGGGCCTTTCTTCGGCCAAAACACTTTTTCAAAGGAAGTGGCCCACTTTATAATGTCTTTTCTGGGCACAAAACCCAAATCCGATTCAAAATCCTCATCGATAAAAACAAAATCGGTAAAAATGTTGAAATACCTGGAATTTCGGCTTAAAAAGACACCCACGGAATAATTATCCTCGGCATCTCCCGGTTGAAAGGATTTATGTGCATAGAATTTTCCCACCCAGGTATTGTCCTCGGAAGCTAAATTGTAATCTATACCCAAAACCCTATTGTACTCCTCTTCCGGTGTAACAAAATCGTAATCCTTGAACGTTTGCCTGTTTATAAAGAACAACCCAAAATTGGAGCGGGAAAAGACCTTTTTTTGCAGGGCGATCATCATATTATTGTTCGAGGCGATCTCGGTTTCCAGATTTTCGTCTGTTTGGATATTCAGGACGCCCAATCGCCAATCCTCGTTCAGTTTTCCACTTAGCCTAACACCACCGATTATGCGGTTCTGAACGGAATTTCCGGAACTATCGGTGGCTATACCTATTCTGCGGGAAAAGAACGGATTGGCATCCCTACTGCCCCCAAAACTTCCAAACAAATCGTTGTTATCCACAAAAAACTGCCTCCGCTCCGGCAATGATATTTCAAAACGTGTGAGATTGGTAAAGATATCGTCTACCTCTACATTGGAAAAGTCGGGATTCAAGGTAAGATCCAAATTTAAACCATTGCCGATGGCCACCTTGGCATCCCCTCCAACTTTTAGGTTGGCCTCGGATACATCTAAGTCATAATCTTTGTCCGCAATAGCATTGATGTATGGGATAATGGCCAAAGGTGTACGGGATTTGCCCAAAGGTTTCTCAAAAATCATATCGCCCATGAAGGCAAGGTTAAATATCAATTGATTTTGGGGTATCGGATACCATACACTGGTTTCGTTCTTCTGCATATCGAATCGATAACTTTGAAAACGCCATTTGGAAACCCCTTCCGGAAATTTAAAGGACGTAAGCGGAATGGCCATCTCGGCCGTATAGTAACCATCATATTGCTTTGCCTCTCCCTTCCATTTCACATCCCAAGAAGTAGTGAAGCCGCTAGTTCCCTGTCCTCCATTGGAAATCAAGGCTTCCCGCCTTACCCCATAGGGATTCATACCAAAAAGGAACGCATTGGTACCATCGTTGAACGTATCGAAAAGCAGGCTGATGTTGTCATTGCCACCGGCCCTATAATCGCGTTCCAAGGAAGGAATGACATAATCGTTACCCGGCGTAGTGACCTTTATCCCTACATAGAGCGTTGTGGCATCATAGAGCATTTTTATGTCCGTTTGGTACTCGGCAAGAATGGAGTCCGAGGGAAAATATTGCTGGAAATCCTTGGCACTTCCAGCTACTTTCCACGCTTCCTCATCAAGAATACCATCGATTTTGAACTCGGTATCGATGTATTTTACGATAAAGGATTTTTTGTCGTTTTGTCCGAAAAGAGACGATAAACACAGAAAAAAAACAAGGGCAAGAACTGGTCTTGGCATTGGTGATGGATTAGTCGGACACCAAATTTAAATGTTTATTACGTTAAAAAAATGCCAAACTTTTTAGGGCTGTTCCGTCCTTTTCTTGGGCTCACGTTTGGCTTCCCTTAAGCTTTTCATGAGCATCCATTCAATTTGCCCATTTGTGCTGCGAAACTCGTCGGCGGCCCATTTTTCAATGGCCTTTAGCATTTCCTCGTTCAACCGTAGGGCAAACGCTTTCTTTTTGCTCATTGTTCCTTTTTAAAATAACGGTCTATCACCTGTTGGGCCTCGGTTTTCCGTTGTGTGCCCACAAGCATTTTTCCTCCTTTTTTTAATTCAATTTGTATTCCTTGGTTTCCTTTTACATTGTAGGCCTTGTTCTTGCCAAAAGAGCCTCTTACTCCCCAACCTCCATATTCCCTTAGGGGACTATACTTTCTTACATAGCATTGTTCCATATCTTTCCATCCAATTGTTTTTTTTGATTTATGAAATGGTGAGAATTGATAATGTACGCCAATTTCGTCAATGGTTGATTCCAATCTTAGGAAATAAAATAATACTAGTATGGGTAGTATGGAGAAAATTAAAACGAGTTGTAACGTAGTGTCGGTCGGGGCAACATTTCCCGTAGGTTCCTTGATTATATACCACTGGTAAAAGGAGTATAAAAGAAATAGTACCAATCCAATTTGTATCAATTGCATCCACCACTGGTTGAACCGTTGAATTTCTGTGAATACCCGCATTATTAATGGTTTAAAGTTCCCGCATTAACGATTGGCGACGCGTCCTTATCGGAACAGAGCACTACCATCAGGTTACTGACCATAGCCGCTTTACGCTCCTCATCCAAATCCACGATATCATTTTTATTCAGTTCTTCCAAAGCCATCTCCACCATACTTACGGCACCTTCCACTATTTTGTGCCGTGCTGCTACAATTGCGGTAGCCTGCTGTCTTTTAAGCATGGCGTTCGCAATTTCCTGGGCGTAGGCCAAATAACCAAT
Organism: Ulvibacterium sp.; assembly: GCF_965228935.1. Taxonomy (GTDB): domain Bacteria; phylum Bacteroidota; class Bacteroidia; order Flavobacteriales; family Flavobacteriaceae; genus Ulvibacterium. The sequence continues at coordinate 2,756,624 of NZ_OZ245846.1, forward strand.
CCGCGCTTCCAATACTTCTATTCCGGCCATGGACAAGCGTTCTTGGATTTCTTGTTCCAAAGCATGACTTACTTCGTTGACACTGGATCTAAGGGTAATATCCTCATCAAGGCCTTCATCCGCAAAATTATCATAAGGATACATGCTGGCCAATTTTCGTACGGCGGCATCCGTTTGTACACGTACAAAATTTTGGTAATCATCAACGTCAAAGGCCGCCTTATAGGTATCCGTTACCCGCCAAACCAAAATAGTACTGATCATTACGGGATTCCCCAATTTGTCGTTCACTTTAAGACGTTCGCTATCAAAATTGCTGGCGCGTAAGGAAATCTTTCTCTTGGAGTACAAGGGATTGACCCAAAACAGACCGTTCTTTTTGATAGTACCGATGTATTTCCCGAAAAGCAACAAAACACGTGAGCTATTCGGATTAACAAGGACAAAGCCCGGTACCATTATAATTGCGGCAACAATAATTAAGATGGTCACAGGGCTTTTGGCAACAATCAACAAGGCAATGCCACCGAATAATAGGAGTACAAAGACGAACAGCATGGAATAGCCGTTCATTGGGGTCAAATTTTTCTCACTTGTCATGATTATATTTATTTTGATATTAAATTGATATTAAATTGATATTATAAATATACTAAAATAAATACTATTAGGGCAAATTTTTTTGAATTTTGGCTAAACTATGGCCTGGCGTTTCTACCCTTAAATCTTTTGGTTTTCTTCTTTTTCGGGCTTTTGAACAAGCGCTTAAAAAATCCATCGCGCTTTACAGGCCGACAATCCAGTTTTTTGATGACCATTTCGTTGGGGCTTTCGAATTTAGCTTTGGTAATGGCGTCAAAAGAAGGATCTTGGTTCAGTTTCTGAAACCAAAGCGCAAAAATAGGAAGGGCGGCATTGGCCCCCTGACCTAAAGAGGTACTTTTAAAGCCGATTTCATGATTGTCTAGACCCACCCAGGTAACATGTACCAATTTTGGTGTTAGGGCCACGAACCAGGCATCCTTATTGTTTTGTGTGGTTCCGGTCTTACCGGCTAAATGATTTCTCAAGTTGTAGGTGGATCGTATGCGGGATGCCGTTCCCTTATCTACCGTAGATTTCATCATTTGGAGCATAATTTGTCGATTTTCATCGGAAAAAGCCTGTTTTTCGGCAATTTTTGGCTCAAAAATGGTCAAAATGGAATCCCTTTGATTCGTTATGGTCTGTATGAGATAAGGCTCTACGGGTCTGCCGTCGTTTACATAGCTAGCATAGGCACCTGCCAGCTGGGCAAGTTGTATTTCCCCTGTACCCAATGCCAGGGAAGGCTCGTTGGGCAGCTTTGCGGTTATCCCCATTTTATTTGCCTGTCGAATGGTTTCCAGAATACCTGTCTTCTCCAATACTTTTACGGCTACGGTATTTACGGAGTTGCTCAAAGCCTCTTCCATGGAGTAGTTGAGGTATGTCTCGTCCTTTTTACCAGAATTGCTGGGAGACCATCCTTCAAGATTTTTATACGCCACTTCCTGAGCCGAAAAGTAAGTACAGGGCGCTATACCTTTCTCCAGTGCGGCCGTATACACAATAGGCTTAAAGGTAGAACCGACCTGCCGCTTGCTTTGAGAAATATGGTCGTACTTAAAATACTTATAATTGATTCCCCCGATCCATGTCTTTACCGCTCCGCTCTTGGGATCTATCGCCAAGGAACCCGTATTTAAAAACTTCATATAATGGGAAATGCTATCGACAACACTTGCATTCATCATTTTTTCGCCGTACCAATCCACCAATCTCATTTTCCTTTTTTGATTTAGGGAATCCATAATTCCCTTTTCCTTCCATCCGGATGCCCTAAGTTTTCGGTAAGTAGGGGTTTTGCGTACCAACTTCTCTATTAGTTTTTTGTCCTTTATCCATGGGGCATTCGAACCATAACTTTTTTCAAACTTCCTTTGTAACGATTTTAAATGCTTCGCCATAGTTTCCTCGGCCAAAATCTGCATTTTATAATCCAGGGTGGTATAGATTTTAAGTCCGGAAGTATAAATATTGTAGGTATTCCCTTTTTCTTTTTCGGCCCTACTCCATTTTTGCATCTGTTTACGAACTTCCTCCCTAAAATAGGGCGCGAGGCCTTCGTTATGGTCAAACTCCCTGTAATCCAACTTTAAGGGGATTTTTGCAATACTGTCCTTTTCTTCTTCTGTTAGAAAGTCATTATGGGCCATGGATTGTAAAACCAGATTTCGGCGGTTAAGGCCTTTTTCCGGAAATAATTGGGGATTATAGCTGTACGTTGCCTTAAGCATCCCCACAAGGGTCGCCGCTTCCTCTATCCTTAAGTCTATCGCTCTCTTGTTAAAGAACTTTAAGGAAGCGCTTTCAATACCAAAGGTGTTGCCCCCAAAGGAAACCGTGTTCAAATAGTGGGTAAGGATTTCTTGCTTGGAATAAATATCCTCCAATCGGGAGGCGATGATCATTTCCTTGACCTTATTTATAACGATGTTCGCAGATTTCCGCTCTTTTCTTGGAAAGAGGTTCTTGGCCAATTGCTGGGTCAAGGTGCTCCCGCCTCCGGCGGTTTGATCTTGCATAAGAATCGTTTTGATAGCTACCCGAAACAAACTGGGATAATCGATTCCCGAATGGCTGAAAAATCTTTCGTCCTCAATGGCGATCAAGGCGTCCAAAAGATATTGGGGCAGGCTTTCATAGGGAATGGGTTGCCTATCATACAGGTAATACTTACCGATCAAAACACTATCCGCCGTATATACCTCCGAAGCCTTTTGATATTGAAAATGGGAAAGTTCTTTTTTTGAGGGCAGTCTGCCCCAAGCCCCAAAATAAATGCTGAGGATAAAAACTGTCAAGGCAATTGTAAAGAAACTAACCGTTACAAGCCCATACCTTAGATAAGGCGATTTGATTCCTTTCAACAACAATAGAACCGATTTTGGGTTGCAATATCAAATTAAAAAAAAGAAACGGCATAGTTTTTAACACTACCTTACAATGGTTTCTCTATTTTTGGCCCAAAGTAAGATGTATGAAAAGACTTGTTCTGTTTTTTCTTTTAACCGTACAATTTTCATTTGCGGGCACACCATTTTGGTCCAAGACCGGGCATAGGACCATTGGCGAAATAGCCCAACAACATCTGAACAGGAAGGCCAAAAAGGCTGTTGCCCGATTATTGGACGGGAAGAGCTTGGCGGCGGTATCCAACTTTGCGGACGAAATTAAGGCGGACACCAATTATAGAAAGTTCAGTGCCTGGCACTACGTGAATTATCCCGAGGACAAAATGTACTCCGATGTTGAACCTAGCCCCTATGGCAATGTAATCGTGGGAATCGAAAAATGCATGGAGATCATCAAGAACAAAAACCGTCCGCACACGGATAGGGCTTTTTATCTAAAGATGTTGATTCACCTTGTAGGGGACCTTCATCAACCTATGCACGTTGGTCGTCTGGAAGACAGGGGTGGAAATGATATTCAGGTACAGTGGTTTAATAGGGATAGCAACTTACATAAGGTCTGGGATGCAAATATGATCGATGACTATGGCATGAGTTATACGGAATTGGCCGCATCCCTTCCAAAATTGAACAAAAAGCAGCAAAGATCGCTTCAAGCTGGGGATATTTATAATTGGGTAGAGGAATCTCAAGACTTGGCGAACGAACTATATAAATCCGTGGAAGTGGGGGAGAAGCTGTATTATCGCTATGGATATAAATGGTGGCCCACCGTAGAAAAACAATTGCAAAAGGGAGGGTTGCGATTGGCCAAAATATTGAACGATTTGTTTTAGATGAATTAGGATATGCTTTCCAAGGTCTTGGAAATAGCAAAATACCTTAGCGTTTTGAAATCTTATTTCCTGAAATAGGTTTTTGCCTGGATGATTTGAACCTTGCTACATTTTCCGACCTTAGTTTAGCGTGCTTGGTCTTTCTGCCTTGTACCCTTTTTCGCCACATCTTGAAACTACTGGATTTCATTTCCCTGCGCATTAGGTTCACTACTTCTTGTTCCGATATCCCAAATTGAATCTGTATGGCCTCAAATGGAGTACGATCTTCCCAGGCCATTTCTATGATCCTATCCAATTCCAGTTTTGAAAACACTTTTTTCACCGTACGGACAAAGTTAAATTTTGGGTGCTAAGGTAAACTTTTGGGACAGTTAGACCCAAAAAACCAGGTATTGGTCGATTCAATATACCTTGGCATAAGATTTGAAGTTATTGTATTTGAAATTGGGTGCGAGGAGATTGGCTAAATAACCCGAAAGCCAAAGGCAGTGCCTAACTTTGCAAAAGGGTCCTAAAAAATCGGTTTGGAGAAGACCGATTTTTTATTTTATGATTCTAAAGGTCAAATTGATACGCTCCCTAATGGGTCTTGTCGTCTTTGGAATTTGATGTAGCCAATGACTCTGTGTCCCACCACCCATGATAAGCAGACTGCCGTGTTCCAGCAATATTTTTTGTTTGAGTGTCTTATCCTTTTTATGCTTCAGGTGAAAAAAACGTTCCTGACCCAAGGTCAAGGAAGCGATTACTGGGTTGGTTCCCAACTCTTTCTCATCGTCTGCGTGCCAACCGTTACTATCCCTTCCATCCCTGTAAAGATTTAAAAGACAGGTGGTAAAGATTACATCCGTAAGTACTTCGATTTTTTGTTTTATTTCCAACAATTCCTCGGTAAAGGGCAATGGTTTCATCGTGATGTTGGAATAGGAATAAGTCCTGTCATTGGTACCATAAAGGGCCGTTAACCGAGGTTGGGGGTATTCCTTTCCAAATACCTTAATAACGTCCTGTTGCCAAGGTACTGTTCTTCTCAGGAGCCCAAAACAGGTGTCGGCCTCATTCTTTTCCAAAAAGTGCGGATGATAAACGATTTCACTGTCCGGTAAGTTCAATCTAATTTCTTCCTGAAAAAGCTGGGCCATTAATTCAAGACTTTTTTCAATTGATTTCTATATTCAGATGGATTTTGCCCAGTAAAAGCCTTGAATTGTTTATTAAAGTGCGAAAAATTGTTGAATCCGCTCTCAAAACAAACATCTGTAATGCTCATCGGCCTTTCCGCCAAAAGTTTTGAGGCGTGCACCAATCTATACTCGTTTACGAACTGTACAAAGGTTTTATTGGTGATTTTTTTAAAGTACCTACAGAACGAGGGTACTGTCATACTTACCAAATCCGCCATCTCGTCCAAGGAAATCTCCTCCTTGAAGTTGGCCTTAACATGATTAAAGACCTTATTTATACGGTCATTGTCCTTTACCTCGGTCTTCATGGAAAAACCTTCGGCATTGAGAACTTTAAAGTCCTGGGAAATAGCAAGTTCGTTTAAAATATTCAAAATGGAAAGTAGTCTTTGAAAATCGCCTTGGTACTCCAATATTTCCATTTTTTCCCCGATTTTCTTTTTGGTCTTTCCTGAAAACGCGATGCCTCCTTGAGCTATTTCAAAGAGACTTTGAATTTTTTTCATTTCCGGGATATTGAAAAAGTCGTTTCCCAAAAAGTCCGCTTTCATCTGTATTACGGTCTCACTTTCATTTCCGGTCAGTGCGTTGGTAAACCCGCAATGGGGCAAATTACTTCCAATAAGTATAAGGTCGCCATTACCGTAATAGGATACATGGCTACCTATCTGGCGCTTTCCCGTACCACCATTTACGTAGACCAACTCGATTTCCGGATGGTAATGCCAGGAATTGTTCTTATTGTTCCGTTGCGAATCAAATTTTTGATAAGTAAAAGAGTGCCCAAAATTGGGCTCTATAGCTTCAAAAGCGGGTTTAAGTGATGTCATTTCGTTCTTCATACCAAGATTAAAATTACGTCGGGTCCAATGAAGAAGACTATGCAAAATTACCCAAAATATATGCAATATTACCTATTAACAATAATTTAACCTATTCGTGGGTTAAAATAGCACAGAAATAGGAAAATCGAGAGGTAGTACGGACAGGGATATGGCGGTAAGTTTGTCCTGTAAATTATTTAGTAACCCTAAAACAAAATGTTATGAAGACGATTCTAAAATTTACAACAGTTATTGCCCTATTGCTTGTAACAGTTACAGCTGTGGCAAAAGAACCGAAACTTAGAGTAATCAACAAGGCGAATGATAAAGCCCTTGTTTTTGAATGGGATACCCAGGAAGAAGATACCTATATTCAAATAGTGGACGCGGCAGGAAACATTATCTATTACGAAAACGTATTGAATACCGAGGTGTATACCAAAAAGTTCGATTTAAAGAACTTGGAAGAGGGAAACTACCTTTTGGAAGCTGAAAATGCCTTGAAAAAAATCACCTATACCATAAATGTTGATGATAAGGTGGGCGTTGCAAAGCGAAAGGAAAGTGCTAAACCTGTATTCCGAAAAGTGGATGGCATGGTTTACCTTAATCTTTTGAACCTTGAAGGCAAGAAAGTCGAAATTAAGGTGTTGGATAGTGACAACCGAATGGTTTTTAAGGAAACTTTGGAAAATGAGACGCTTGTAGAAAAAGCATTCAATTTCAAAAATGCTTACGCGGGTAACTATACCGTAATCGTAAGGGATAACACTTCAGTTCATTACGAAGATATTGTTGTTAACTAATTAGTTTAAGTTGAGTTGATTTTTTGGCCCTGAAGGTTCTTGATCCTTCGGGGCCTTTTCATTTAAAAAGGCAAGTAGAGGTAAGCCCAGTACATCAATGCGAACTGCAAGGGAATACGCCAAATCAACATCCAACGGGGAAGGCCCATGGAAGCTCTTTTATTAAAGAGCATATGAAAATGGACGGGCAAAAAAAATGTGAGCATTCCAATAATGCCATAAATGGCCAAATCTTTGGTCGTGGTAAAACATAGTGCAATCCCAAGGATAATCTCCGCTAATCCGCTCAACGTAACCAAAATTTTATGTCCCGGTAGATACGCGGGTAAAATTTGCCGATACATTTTAGGTTTTATGAAGTGCATTAGGCCGGCTACCACGTAAACAGTGGCCATAAGGTAAAGATGCCAAGGATAGGATGCCCCCACTACAAATATTTTTTTAAGCGTTCCCTTTTACGTTCCGGTAAGGCAGTGTTTGCAATTGCCAGTTGTAAAATATCGGGATTTTTTTTTCGCTCAAAAAGAAAGTTGAAAAATTGTTTTACGGTTAGGGGGTTTTCCGAGGCTTTTTCCAATTGCAATGTATCCCCATTTTGTACTTGCCCTTCTTCCAGGATTCGGACATACATCCCTGAATAACCGTGATCTATAAACTGCCGCAATATGTCCTGATTGCCGAAACGGATTCCCAATTTATAGCAAGGTTCCCGAGATTGTGAAACCTGAACCAAGGCCGTACCAATCCGAAAGATGTCCCCTATACGGATTTGGGCCTCGTCCAATCCCTCTACGGTAAGATTTTCGCCAAACATTCCCCAATCCCATTTCAAATCGGGATATAGCCCTTTCCAATAGGGGTACTGATTCGTAGAAAAAAGGTAGCATGCCTTATGGACTCCGCCATGCACCTTACGATTGGAAATGGTATCCTTGGCAACGGATTCCTTTTCCAGGAACAAAGGTTCGGAAACCGGATATTTGTAAATGCCCGTTTGTTCCTTTCTGTTGTTCCAAATAATGGTAGTTGGCCGGCCAATATTGGTAGAAATAACATGCATTCCCTAAAAGTAAAAAACCACCGTGGTTCTACGATGGTTTTGGTCATGTTTTAACAAAATAATGGGCTTCCTAATCTTCCTTGTCCATTTTCTTGGTCAAAAAGAAGCCCACCAAAAGTCCTGTACCTGCCATAAGGAAAATAGATCCCGGCATAGCGATTTCCCAATCCACATTAAGATTAGTGGCCATAATGCCACCGATGACAATCCCGGCTCCGATACCCATTAATAAAAGAGCTATGTTCAGAATAAGTATTTTCCAGACCGCTGAGGGCCTTTCCCTTTTTCCCTTAACAAAGATACTGGCATCCGCCCCTTTTTCGATAAGGGCCAAACGTTCCTTATTACGAGTGGAATAGTGTAGGTAGGTAATCGCAAAGACTACCAAAAAAAAGCTAATAGGTATTAAAATTGCTGCTGCCATATGATTTGTTTTTAGTTTACCCGACCTTGGGTAGTTTGATTTATAAATACATTTGTTTGCCCATAGGACGGCCACAACTTTTTTAAGGTTACACAAAATGTAAAATTTTTTCAAAAAAGTGTAACCTCCTTCGTAACTTCAGTGTCCTATGGAGTGTCATGAGCCTTCAACAAGACCAATACTATATTGATAAAGTTATCAACGGGGATACCAATGCCTTTTCGGTTTTAGTGGATAGGTACAAATATATGGTCTATACATTGGCAGTGCGTATGGTGAAGAATAATGAAGAAGCCGAGGAGGTCGCCCAGGATACTTTCCTAAAAGTATATAAGTCCCTCCCCAGTTTCAAGGGAGATTCCAAGTTTTCTACATGGGTCTATAAGATAGCCTATAACCGTAGCTTGGATTATATAAAAAAATTGGGCAGAATTCCCGAAACGGCATTAATAGAGGAATATGCAGAACATAATAGGACGAGTCTGGCAAGTGCTATTGACCAATTTGAAATTGACGAACGGAAAGAAACGATTAAAAGAGCCATGCAGGAACTACCGGCCGATTATGCTACAATACTTACCTTGCACTATTTTGAAGAGCTTTCCCTAAAGGAGATTTCCAAAATAATGGACGCAAGTCCCGACACACTGAAGGTGAAGTTATTCAGGGCCAGAAAACGACTGGGCGGAATTTTAAAGGATAGATTGCAAGAGAAAATTTGAAGAAACCATGGAAAAGGACGAAAACAAAGAACTGGAAGCTTTTTATAAAAAGATAATCAAGGAATCCGGATTGGAAGAACCCCCCGCCAATTTTACGGCCTCGGTCATCTCCAAAATTCAAAAAGATGTTCAAAAGGCGGAAATATTTTCGTATCGTCCCTTAATTCCGCGTTATGTATGGTGGATTTCCGCAATTTTGTTGGCCATTTTCTTTGGCTATACCTTTCTCGAACACGAGAATTTAGGATTAATCGACCTGCCCAAATGGAACCTGGATTTTTTCAGTATGGAGAGATTCGTTGAAGTATTGAATAATTTTAGGCTTCCGGATGCATTGGTCTATGGATCCTTAAGTTTGGCCATTTTTATCTCGCTACAGGCCTATTTATTAAAAACACATTGGAATAAACGATTTATCATTGAATAATTGCTCTCGTTCTTTTAAATTATTCAATAAGTAGGTTCATGAGGCATTGACCATATGGAATTTATAGAATCCGTTAATTGGTAAATTCAATCCAGAACCGTACCTTGTTTGGACTAAAATGCGAAGATTTCAGAATGAAAAGAAGACAGTTTTTGACAAAAAGTGGTAAAGGAATGGTATCATTGGCCGCAATGTCACAAATCCCATATACTTCCTTTGCCATGGAAAGTACCGGGATGGTCAAACAACCTATCGGTTTTCAGTCCTATGTGCTTCGGGAGGACATAGGAAAGGATATTACCAAGACCTTAAGGGAAATGGTGGGGTTTGGCTATGAACATGTAGAAATGTGTTCCCCATCAGGTTATAAGGGACCTTTTGAACCGCTTGCAAAATATTCTGGAACGGAATTAAAAAAAATAATTTCGGATACCGGAATTCAATGTTACAGCAGTCATTTTACCTTTAGGGAAATGCGAACCAATCTGGAGGAACGCATAGATTTTGCCAACCAATTGGGCCTAAAGCATTTTGTCTGTTCCGGAGGGTTGGATGCCCCTACATTGGATGAGGTAAAACGAAAATGTGCGGAATTGAACGAAATGGGAAGAAAGATAAAGGCCGGTGGCCTAGTAGCGGGATACCACAATCATAATGTAGAGTTTGAGCACGAGTTCGATGGAAGACCGGAATACGATATCCTAATGGAGGAGTTGGATCCCGACCTTGTGAAAATGCAATTTCAGACCGCTGTTATTACTTTGGGGTATAAGGCGGCTACCTATTTTGAAAAGTATCCGGGAAGGTTTATATCGGCCCATCTTCAGGATTATTCACCTAAGGATACCACCAAGGAAGTTGTCCTGGGGAAGGGTATTACGGATTGGAAGGAATTTTTTAGGGCTTCAAAAAAGGGAGGACTGGAAGTAGTCTATGTAGAAATGGAATCCAACCCCGGAACGCTCGAAGGAAGTGTTGCCTATTTAAAGAATCTGTAAAGCCTAACCATTTACTTTTCAATACGATTGGCCATCAAGAAAGGAACCATAAGTTAAGCGAATATTCTTTTTTCATAGGGTTGTTGAATCGAGTACTTCTTCAGTCCCTCTTGGTAACTGATTTAAAGATGCTGTATTACTTCACGGAAAATCGAAATGAGGTCTCAGAAGTATACTTTTCCCCGGGATTTAGCACCACGGAAGGAAAATCCGGTTTGTTGGGAGAATCGGGATAGTGCTGCGTTTCCAGACAGAAACCGGTTCTTTGGGCATAAAAACCACCCCCTTTTTTAGGCAACGTACCATCCAAGAAATTGCTGGTGTAAAATTGAACTCCCGGCTCCGTGGAAAAGACTTCCATGACCCGTCCACTTTTAGGATGGTATACCTTTGCTATGGATCGCAAACCGGTATCTTGCCCGTTCAATACCCAGCAATGATCATACCCTATACCTATTTTCAATTGTTCGTGATCTTTTTCGATGTCTGCACCAATGATTTTGGGAGTTGTAAAATCGAAAGGCGTGCCTTTCACCGGGGCCAATTCCCCCAAAGGAATCAATTCGTTATCTACAGGAAGATAATGGTCTGCATTGAGCATCATCTCATGATCTAATATGGTCCTTGAAAAATCCCCTGAAAGATTAAAATACGAATGCTGGGTCAAGTTTACTATGGTCGTTTTGTCCGTGGTTGCCTCATAAAGCACCTTAAGGGTGTCATCATTGGTCAAGGTATAGGTGACCAACACATCAAGATTTCCGGGATAGCCCTCTTCCATGTCCTTACTGGCATAGGACAGTTTTAGGGCAACAAAATCCTCGCCCTTTTTCTGGGATGCCTTCCAAACTACTTTGTCGAACCCCTTTTCCCCACCATGTAGATGGTTTTCCCCATTATTTTTGGCCAAGGAATACTCTACATCGTTCAGGGTAAACTTGGCGTCCGCGATCCGGTTTCCATATCGGCCTACGAGGGCTCCAAAGAATGGATTTTTCTCCAAATAAAGTTCCAATGAATCGTAGCCTAGGACAACGTTTTCCAAATCCCCTTGTTTGTTGGGAACTTTTAGGGAAGTAATAATACCGCCATAGGTAATGATGTCCACGGTTACCCCATTGCTGTTCCTTAATGTATAAAGATCAACGCTTTCGCCTTCTGGCGTAGTACCATATTCACTTTTTTGTATGATCGGTGTGTCTTTCAATTCTTTGGAAATGGATGGCTCTTTCTTCTTTTCCGTTTTACAATTGAAATTTAAAAGGGCCAAACTCAATAGTAAAAAACAACAAAGGTATTTATTGCAGGAAAACATCTATGGCTAAATTAAATAGGTTGAACATAATTTAACGAAAGATAGCGTTTATCGGGCAATAAAAAACCGCCTGTTTCAACAATCACGTAAACAGGGCGGTTTTTGATATTTCTATAGTCCTAATTTCCTAGGGTTATTTTACCATCTCATAACTACGTTTTATAAAGTTGGTCAATTCCTCACCTTTAAGGAGTCCTTTTGAAAGTCTGGCCAAATCAACGGATTGGTTGATTAAGCGCTCCCTTTTCTTAGCCGTTTTGGTGTTCAGGATTTCACTTACGAGTTCGTGATTGGTGTTTACGATAAGGTTGTACATTTCCGGCATGTTGCCCATACCGAACATGCCACCTCCCCCGGTCTGTTGCATTTCCTTCATCCGCCGCATAAACTCGGGTTCCGTAATGATAAAGGGTGATGCATCGCTATCCATGGGTTCCAGTTGAACGGTATACTTTTTGTCCTCTAGCACCTCTTCCAAATTCGTCTTGAGTTTTTCCTTCTCCTCGTCGGATAACTTGGAAATTTGCGTATCCTCCTTTTTGATAAGATTGTCCAAATGATCGGCATCTACACGGGCAAAGGAAAGCTTCTCTTTGGAAGTCTCCAGTTTCTGCATAAGGTGGGAAATGATCGGCGAATCCAATAACAGCACTTCATAGCCCTTGGCTTTGGCCGCTTCAATATAACTATGTTGCTCCTCTCGGTTCGATGCATAGAGCAGTACCAGTTTTTCGTCCTTGTCCGTCTGGTTGGCCTTTACTTTTTCCTGAAGTTCCTCAAAAGTGTAATAGTTGTCATCCACTGTTGGATAAAGCGCAAATTTCTCGGCTTTTTCAAAGAATTTATCTTCGGACAACATGCCGTATTCGATAACGATTTTAATATCGTTCCATTTCTTCTCAAATTCCTCGCGGTCGTTTTTAAAGAGCGAGTTCAATTTATCGGCCACTTTTCGGGTGATGTAGGAGGATATTTTCTTAACGGCCCCATCTGCCTGTAGGTAAGACCGGGATACGTTCAATGGAATGTCCGGAGAGTCTATGACCCCTCTAAGCATGGTGAGGAACTCAGGAACGATTCCCTCCACATTATCTGTAACGAACACTTGGTTTTGATAGAGTTGTATACGATCCTTTTGAATATTCAGATCGTTGGTCAACTTTGGAAAATACAATATTCCCGTAAGGTTGAACGGATAATCCACATTTAAATGGATATGGAACAAAGGCTCCTCAAATTGCATGGGGTATAGTTCCCTATAAAACTCTTTATAATCCTTATCCTCCAAGTCTGTGGGCTGCTTGGTCCAAGCGGGATTGGGATTGTTCACAATATTATCTACCTCCTGGGTAGGGGCGGGATCGTCCTCCTTGGCATCCTCCGGCTTTGGTAAGGTTTCTGTGCGCGTCCCGAATTTTATCGGGATGGGCATAAACTTATTGTACTTGCGCAGCAGCTCGCTTATCCTGTTATCCTCAAGAAACTCGGTGGAATCCTCGGCAATATGCAGAATGATTTCCGTGCCTCTTTCTTCCCGTTTTCCTTCCTTTAAACTAAACTCCGGGGAACCGTCACAGGTCCAGTGCACAGCGGGTTCATCTTGGTAGCTTTTGGTAATGATCTCCACTTTGTCCGCCACCATAAAGGAAGAATAGAATCCCAATCCAAAGTGGCCTATGATGCCTGCGTCTTTTTCGGCATCCTTATATTTGCCCAAGAACTCCTCCGCACCGGAGAAGGCAACTTCATTAATATATTTTTTGACCTCTTCCTCGGTCATCCCAATACCCTGATCAGTAATATGAAGCTTTTTTCCTTCCTTGTCTACCTTTACCTCAATAATGGGGCTTCCGTATTCCACTTTGGCTTCGCCAATTGCGGCTAGGTGCCTTAGCTTTAATGTTGCATCCGTTGCATTGGAAATCAGCTCCCTAAGAAATATCTCGTGATCGCTGTACAAGAATTTTTTTATGAGCGGAAAGATGTTCTCTACTGAAACATTGATCTTACCTGTTGCCATTGTCATATATTTTTTTGCAGTTAATGGTAATCAGGCAGTCAAAAAAAATACCATACTACGACAGAGTGACAAACTGACATATTGAAGGCTTCGAGATTTTAACACAAACTTTAACATCTATTTTGTTTAATTTATTTTATAAATAATTAAACGTTTTTTATCTTTGTTTGTGATTAGGAAGAAAAATTGCTATGAGGATTTTAATTCTATAATCACGTTTGATTATTTATTGGTTAGGTTGTTTGAAAACGTGCGCTCTTTTGAGGGCACGTTTTTTTTCAGGGAAGAGATTTCGTATTCCATTAACACAAATTCAAATCCTGTAACAGTACCTTTATATATCATAAACACAAAACGATGGCAACGAAGACAAAGAGCAAGAAAAGATCGAAAGACGAAATTATAGCGTTGTATATGGATTATGTATTGGAACACGAATCGGTTCCAAAATCCATATATAAATTTTGTAAGACCAATGGTATCGAGGAAGGAGAGTTCTATACGTATTTCGGTTCCCTGGAAGGATTGCAAAAGGGCGTATGGGAACAGTTCTACGCAAAAACCGAAAACTTGATCCAAGAAAACAAGGAATACGGGCAATTTTCCAATCGGGAAAAAATGCTCACCTTTTTCTACTCCTTTTTTGAATTATTGACCTTAAATAGAAGTTATGTCCTTTTCGCCCTTAAGCAGGATAGTCGTCCGTTAAAGAATTTGGAGCAGCTAAAGGGGCTTAGAAGGCATATCAAGGAATTTGCAAAAGATCTTATTGAGGACGGTAACTCCGAAAAGTCCCTTAAGATTACAAAACATAATCCCCAACTGTTTTCCGAAGGTGCTTGGCTGCAATTTTTGTTTATTCTAAGGTTTTGGGTGAACGACGAGTCAGCAGGATTCGAAAAGACCGATATGGCCATCGAAAAATCCATCAACACCATTTTTGATGTATTTGATAATACGCCGCTGGAAAACATTGTGGATTTTGGAAAATTCCTCTATAAAGAGACCTTTGCGTAATATATTTTAATAAACAGATAGGCTGCTTTTGAAAACACTGGATAAAATACCCACGGGAAAAATAGAACGGGCAAGCAAACTGGTGAGGACCGGTGTAAAAATAGGAGGTAACTATGTAAAATATTACGGGAAAAAATTGGTGAATCCGGAACTTTCCAAGGATACCCTAAACGAGGATAATGCGGAGGACATCTATGACGGGCTAAAGAGCCTAAAAGGCAGTGCACTCAAAGTGGCCCAGATGTTGAGCATGGAAAAAAACTTACTTCCCAGGGCCTATGTGGAAAAATTCTCGCTTTCGCAGTTTTCAGTACCCCCACTTTCAGCACCATTGGTCCGCAGGACTTTTAAGAAGTACCTAAACAAATACCCCGAAGAGGTCTTCGATAGTTTTGAACGGGATTCGATCAACGCAGCAAGTATAGGGCAGGTACATAAGGCGACCAAGGATGGTAGGGAATTGGCCGTTAAGATACAATACCCGGGAGTGGCCGAAAGTATAAGCAGCGACTTGGCCTTGGTAAAACCAATTGCCATAAGAATGTTTAATCTTCAAGGAAAAGATTCGGACAAATACTTTAATGAGGTTGAACATAAATTAATCGAGGAAACCAATTATATTCTTGAAATACAACAGAGCAAGGAAATTACCGAGGCCTGTAAAGTTATTCCTAATTTGGAGTTTCCAGAGTATTATGAAGATTTGTCCAGCGAGCGTATCATCACTATGGATTGGATGCATGGCAAACATCTCAGCGAGTTCTCCAAAACTAGTTTTCCAAGGGAACTCGGCGACAAGTTGGGACAGACCTTATGGGATTTTTATATGTTTCAAATTCATGGGCTACGTAAGGTACATGCAGATCCCCATCCCGGAAACTTTTTGGTGAGCTCGGAGCAAACGTTGATCGCGATAGATTTTGGGTGTATCAAGGAGGTTCCCGATGAATTTTACACTCCTTATTTTGAATTGGCCAAAAAGGAAAACATCGAGAATGACACCATTTTTATGGAGAAATTATATGAGCTCGAAATTTTGACCCAAACCGATTCTCCTCAAGAACTTCAATTTTTCAAGGCCCTTTTCAAGGAAATGTTGACGCTTTTCACTTCCCCCTTCAATAAGGAACGTTTTAATTTTGGGGCTGATGATTTCTGGGTCAAGATAGCCGATTTAAGTGAACGCTACTCCAAGGATAGCCAAATACGAAAAATGAACGGCAATCGGGGGTCAAAACATTTCCTGTACATGAACCGTACTTTTTTTGGTCTTTACAATTTACTACATGATCTTAAGGCCACGGTGGATGTAAACCGTTTTAGGAAGTATCTTTCCTAAAGCATCGTTTCAAAAACCCTTCATCCTACAATTTTAATTATATTGGATCTGTTATTTTGCCGCTTTTTAACTTTTATCGACTTAGAAAGTAATAGATACTCAATTTAAGAAATCAAAAAACGAAGTTTTATGTACAACTCCAAGATAATAGGGTTGGGGTATTTTGTCCCGGATAATGTAGTGACCAACGACGATCTGTCCAAGGTTATGGATACCAATGACGAATGGATTCAGGAGCGTACCGGTATCCAGGAACGCAGGCATGTAATCAAGGGAGAGGACACTACCACAACCATGGGAGTAAAGGCCGCAAAAGTTGCCATTGAACGAGCAGGAATCGCTAAGGATGATATCGATTTCATCATATTCGCTACCCTAAGTCCTGATTATTACTTTCCGGGCCCAGGGGTTTTGGTACAACGGGATTTGGGTATAAAAACAGTAGGGGCCCTGGATGTAAGAAATCAATGCTCCGGGTTCATCTACGCGGTCTCCGTAGCGGATCAATATATTAAAAGCGGTATGTACAAAAATATTTTGGTCATAGGTTCCGAAGTACATTCCACAGGTTTGGATATGACGACCCGTGGTAGGGGTGTTTCCGTTATTTTTGGTGATGGGGCCGGAGCCGCGGTTCTGAGTAGGGAAGAAGATACCTCCAAGGGAATTCTTTCCACCCATCTCCATGCGGAAGGACAGCATGCCGAAGAGCTATCGTTAATTGCCCCGGGAATGGGAAAACGATGGATAACCGATATCATTAACGAGGACGACCCCGATGATGTCTCCTATTACCCTTATATGAACGGGCAATTCGTTTTTAAAAACGCCGTAGTTCGTTTTAGCGAGGTTATCAAGGAAGGTCTTGAAGCAAATAGTCTAACCCCCGGTGATATCGATTTGTTGATTCCGCATCAGGCCAATTTAAGGATTTCCCAATTCATCCAGAAGAATTTCAGACTACGGGATGACCAAGTATTCAATAATATAATGAGATATGGAAACACTACGGCGGCTTCCATACCCATTGCCCTTACCGAAGCCTGGGAGCAAGGTAGACTAAATGAAGGTAATCTGGTGGTCCTGGCCGCTTTTGGCAGTGGATTTTCCTGGGGCAGTGCAATACTTAGATGGTAAACGTATGGGAAAGCGAATGTCCAGGCTTACTCCGAGATTGATTGATTTTATCAAGAAACAACACCTATTTTTTGTCGCTACCGCAATGAAGGACGGGCATATAAACCTTTCTCCAAAGGGCTTGGATTCCCTTAAGGTCATTGATGAAAATAGGGTTATTTGGTTGAATCTAACTGGCAGCGGGAATGAGACGGCCACGCATCTTATGCACAATGAAAGAATGACAATTATGTTTTGCGCTTTTGAAGGCCCACCGATGATTCTTAGACTATACGGATTGGCCAAGGCGTATCATCAATACGATGAGGTATGGGAAGAAAACATAGGTCTTTTCCCGGACATGATAGGAGCAAGACAATTGATCAATATGCAGATCGAACTTGTTCAAATATCCTGTGGCTTTGGGGTTCCCTTAATGGATTATAAACAACAACGCCAAGAATTGGTGGAGTGGGCAGAGGGCCAAGGTGATGAAGGATTGAGGAAATACCGGGAAAAGAAAAATACGATTAGTCTGGACGGCCATACCACCAACATTTTGGATAAAACAAAACCCTGACGGTGAAGTCAGGGTTTCTTCTATTGATGAACAGTGTTCAGAGTTTAACCAACCAATCCCTCTGACACCGGTTCTATCAATATATCTTTACAGTATTCCTCCGCTACCTTGTTTGGTGTTGCTATCCCTTCTTTTGCGTTGTGCGGCTCTATTCTTTCCGCTTCCGAACATATAGGACAATCCGGCATACACCGTTTGACTTTCCCAATTGAATTGGCCATTTTGCACAAAGGGCCGATCTCCGTCAAAAGCAAAGCGCATGGTATTGAATACATCGTTAAAATTGAGGCTGAAAGTGCCCTTGCCCTGGGCAAAGCTGTACCGTGCACCGGTATTTACAAAATACAAGGGCTTGACCAAAAATTGGATAGTTTGGTTCTCGCCTCTATAAAAACCGAATAATTGCAAGGTAAGTTTTTTACCCACCTTAAAACTATTGTTCATACGAAAATTCCATGCCGTGTTCTCCACTTCTACCTTTTCCACTACAATATCATCTTCTGTGGCCGTGGAGTTATTGGCCAGAAGGCTTTCCGTTATTCCGCGCTGCGTCTGTGAGAAGAGGTCAAAACTTCCGTTGATGCTCCACCATTTAGTAGGTTTGTAATTACTGGATATCTCTACCCCGTAAGCGGAGGTATTATCAAAATTATCAAAGGTCAGTATCAACTTATTCAGATCCAATCGGTCTACATAGACCGCTCTGTTGATTTCATCGGCAATGGCCCTATAAAATACTCCGGCCGTAATACTTCCCTTTTCCATTCTTCGGGTGTAATTTGCCTCCATGGAATTGGTAAACTGGGGTACGAGGCTAGGGTTACCGAAAGAGGATATCAAAGGTGTGGCCCATTCCCGTATGGGGTTCACCTGCTGTAATCCCGGCCGATCCACACGTCTACTAAAACTTAGTTGAAACTGGTTTTTTTCCGTAGGGGTATAGGTCAAAAAACCCGAAGGATAGATTTGTGTGTAATCATCCGTAAAGGCCCGGATCCTATTCGTATCCGCCTTAACTTCAACATCCTCAATACGGGCCCCTATTTGATAGGACCACTTCTCATAGTTCTGCCCAAAGGTGGCATAGGCGGAGTAGATGTCCATTCCATAGACAAAATCGGTCTCCGGAGTAGGTATAAGGTCGCCGGCCGAGTTGAAGGACAACCCGGTAGAGGCATAGTCCACATTGGTCTCAAAAAGACGCGTTTCGAGCCCCACCTCCAGTTTGGATATGGAATCCAATGGATTAACATAGTCCAAATTGGCTATGGTCTGTGTACGTTTGGTATCCACAAAATCCATGTAATCGGGGAAAACGGTAGTACCCGTAGATCTAAAGTTGGCATCCTCGTCATTTTTAAACCGGTTATAATCTACCTCGAGCTCTATGTTGTGTCCCTCTTTTTTAAATTCCATTTTGTAATCAAAATTATATTGCTCACTGGAATTCTCCTGGACATTGTCAAAGAACTGCGTCGTATTTCTATTCAGGTCGTCATAGTAAATGACATCGGTGACACCCCTAAATTTTCCATCGTATAGATTTTGATTGGTAAAAAAGGAAAGTGTATTCTTATCGTTCAAATAAAAATCGATGCCTAGTTTGTACAGATGCGATTTGTTGTTATCGAAAAAATCGAAAATCTGCTCGGAATTTTCTTCATCCCGAAAAATAAAGCCGTCATTAACGTATTTGCCAATGTTGTTGCCGTAATTACCGTATAGGTTAAATTTTCCATTTCTATAGTTCAAATCTATGGAACTATTGAATTTTGCTTCTATGCCCACGGTAAGCCCTGTATTTAATGTGCCATTAAAACCGATATTTGCATTTTTGTGTAACACAATGTTGATAATGCCGCTCATACCCTCGGGGTTATATTTGGCCGAAGGGTTTGTAATAAGTTCGATGGATTTTATGGATGTGGATGGAATTTGCCGTAACAATTGGGCAACGGGGACATTGGACAATTTACCATCTACCATTACCCTCACATTGGAATTTCCGCGTAGTGTAAGCTCCCCGGTCTGTTGATCCACATTTACGGAAGGTATATTGCTCATTATGTCAGAGGCTGTTGGTCCCATGGTCGTAAGATCCTTGCCCACATTGATTACCTTTCGGTCTATTTTCTGCTCTATGGTGGTACGTTCGCCCACGACCTCTACATTGGAAAGTTCTTCTGCCTCCTCTTCCAGTGCAATGATGCCTAAATTCAATTTTCTGTCCTTTTTGGAAATCGTTATCAGCTGGGAATGTGTTTTGTATCCAATAAACTGTACCTCAAATAATAGGTCTCCTTCAGGGAGATTCTTTACTTCAAAAGTGCCGTCCTCTTGTGTGATTCCTCCGGTTGTATCATTAGTTCCATCTTGCGTTTTGATAACAATTGCCGCATAGGCGATGGGTTGCTGCAAGGCCTTGTCCATGACCTTGCCGGTTACGCTGCCGATTCTTAAATCCGAAATTACTGGAGGGGTATTGGCAAATAGGGCAATGCACGGAAACATTGCTAAAAGCAGCAATACTTTTTTCATGATTGTTCGTTTTTTTTGATTTGTCCGCCTTAGGGCGGATAGATGATTGATGTTACCTAAGTGGACGACAGAAACCAGGTTAATGTTACCCAAGCACCTTTCTTTAACGTTTCTTTAACACTTTTAAACAAGTATGCCGCTGATTTTATTTATGGTATTTTGCTCCGATACGGTATGTTGAAACCGTTATCTTTGTTCCTTATGAAAGAAGAAAAAAGAAACATTCTTGATTATAGAAAAACACAAAACCCTGACGTTTCCGTCAGGGTTTCTGTCATCGATTCAGCCATACTAAACACTAACCATTAACTATAAACATATAGCCTCATCAATGACCAAATTCGTATTTCGAATAGTTTTTGAACATCTCTATTAGACGTTTTTTTTCTTGAAAAGTAACAGATTACATATATTTTAACATCCCAGTATGAACCTATGAAAAAGACACTTGTTTTCGGAGCTTCGTTAAAACCAAACCGTTACAGTAACCTAGCCATAAACAGACTTATCGAAAACGATATAGTAACTCAAGCATTTGGAAGAGAACCTGGGGAAATTTCCGGCGTACAAGTTAAGACCAAATTAACCGATTTTCAAAATATTCATACCATAACTTTGTATATAGGAGCAAGCCGTCAGCCTGATTATTACGGGGAAATTCTGAAATTGGCACCTAAGCGGGTAATCTTCAATCCCGGTACGGAGAACCCAGAATTTTATAAGCTACTTAGGGACAATGGCATAGAGGTAGAGGTGGCCTGTACCTTGGTTTTGTTGGCCACAGGGCAGTATTAAAATTTTAGTTATTTTTCACACGAATTTTCGGACTCAACTTTAACATCATAGAACCGTGGTTTCATCGGATTTTTTTGCCGTTTGTCGGCAAAAACAGGTTCTATACGTTCTTGTCCCGTAAAAACCAGAGTCCAATAAAAGTTAAAATACCATTGATCGGCAACAATTCATAGCCTACTTGGTAGCCCCCTAAATTCTCAGGGGGTATTTTCCCAAAAATGTAAATCAGCCCAACAGAGATAAGTGCTACGATCCAAACATAATTGTCCTTTACTTTGTATTTGGTAAAAATCCCGAAGGTGAACATACCCAAAAGGGGCCCGTAGGTATAAGTGGCCACCGTAAGAAGGCCGTCTATGACATTTCTATCGAGGATATGTTTAAAAATAATGACCACAACCACCAGAAGTAGGCTCATACCGATATGGGTGCGTTTACGGATTTTTTTGCGCTCGGGCTCCGGTTTTTTTTCGATACCCAGGAAGTCCACACAAAAAGAGGTGGTCAGCGAGGTCAGGGCACTGTCCGCACTGCTATAGGCCGCTGCAATAAGACCAAGCATAAAAGTGATGGCCACAATGATTCCCAAACCACTGTTCAGGGCAATTTCGGGAAAAAGAAGATCGGATTTTGGGTCGCCGTCCATTAACGGGGTCGCGATCTCAAATTTATCCGCATAGATGAATAACAGGGCCCCTAGCAGTAAAAAGGCAAAATTTACGATAATAAGAACCAAGCTAAACGAGACCATATTTTTTTGCGCGTCCTTCAGGGATTTACAAGTGAGGTTTTTTTGCATCATATCCTGATCCAGCCCGGTCATGCAAATCGTAATGAACATGCCGCCCAGGAAGGATTTTACAAAATGTGTCTTACCAAAAAAATCATCCGTAAATAGTACCCTGTTATATTCCTTTAGTTCTTCGGAAGCCAAAAACTCCGCGAAGCCCCAATCCAATTTTTGATTGATAAAATAGATGGAAAACCCCACGGAAAGTAGCATAAAAAGGGTTTGCAACGTATCTGTCCAAACAATGGTCTTTATGCCCCCCTTGAAGGTGTATATCCAAATAAGTAAAATGGAAAGGATAACCGTTAGTTCAAAAGGCACCTTCCATGCATCAAAGACAAATTGCTGCAGTACAATGGCCACCAAAAACAAACGGAAGGAGGCTCCCAAAACCCGGGAAACAAAGAAAGAGATGGCCCCAACTTTATAACTGGTCATTCCCAAACGTTGTTTCAGATATTCGTAGATAGAGGTAACATTAAGTCTATAATAAATGGGCATTAAGATATAGGCAATGACAAAATAGCCGGCCAGATAGCCAAAGACCACCTGCATGTAGCTGAATTGGGATTCCTCTACCCATCCAGGAACGGAAATAAAAGTAACCCCGGACAAAGAGGCCCCTATCATCCCAAAGGCTACCAAATACCATGGCGATTGCTTCCCCGCCTTGAAAAAATCCTCGTTGGAATCGTTCTTGCCCGTAAAATAGGAAATCAATAATAACAGTAGAAAATAGGCCCCTATCAGAAGCAGAATATGGGTGGCGGTCATTGAAATAATTTCTGGGCAAAGTACAAAAAGTAAAAATAGTATGTAATTTTGCTGTTATGGAATTTTCGTCCAAGCTTTTGGAAAACGCAGTGTATGAAATGTCGCAATTGCCGGGTATCGGTAAACGTACTGCATTGCGATTGGTATTACATTTGTTGAAGCAGCCTGCTGAACAAACTGTAAACTTGTCCAAAGCCCTGCTTAACCTCAAGGAGTCGATCAAGTATTGCAAAAACTGTCACAATATTTCCGATGTAGATCTATGCGAGATTTGTGCCAACCCCAAAAGGGACAAGACTTTGGTCTGCGTCGTAGAGGATATCCGTGATGTTATGGCCATAGAGAATACGGGGCAATACAAGGGACTCTATCATGTTTTGGGCGGTAAAATATCCCCTATGGAAGGCATAGGGCCACAAGACCTGAATATACAATCTTTAGTGGGCAAGGCAAAACGGGGAGAGATCAAGGAACTTATTTTTGCCCTAAGCTCCACCATGGAGGGTGATACTACAAATTTTTACATCTACAAACAATTGGAAGATTTGGACATAGCTACCTCTACGATTGCCAGGGGAATTGCCGTCGGGGATGAATTGGAGTATGCCGATGAGGTTACTTTGGGACGCAGTATTTTGAACCGGATTCCATTTGAAGGTTCCTTAAAAGCGAATTAATCCTTCTTTAGGATTATGCATTAAACCTAATAATTGGACTTTTTTTTTGATATTTTTGCAAAGCAATTGATGAAATAAGTAGATAGAATATTAATATGTCAAAGTTTGAGCTAAAATTGCCTAGAATGGGGGAGAGCGTTGCCGAGGCTACCTTGACCACATGGTTAAAGGAAGTCGGTGACCCCATAGAAATGGACGAACCGGTTTTTGAGATAGCTACGGACAAAGTGGATTCCGAGGTGCCCAGTGAGGTAGAAGGCGTGCTTTTGGAAAAACTATTTACTATTGACGATGTAATAAAAGTAGGGGAGACCGTCGCTATCATAGAGGTCAACGGAGAGCTATCTTCTTCGGTAGGCGATGTGAGTGAAGCGCAGGGTATCCATAAAAAACCAGACGATACAGAAATAGAAGTTCCCATGGAAGCAGTGGCTATGGCCGAGGATATGGTATCCACGGCTCGTGAAACTGCGGATGCACCTGTTCGGGATTACAGTGCGTCGGAACGTTTTTATTCCCCACTGGTCAGGAATATTGCCAAGGAAGAAGACATTTCCATGGAAGAACTGGATGCCATTAAGGGTACGGGCAAAGAAGGGCGGGTAACCAAAAATGATATCCTGGCCTACATTGGAAACAGAAAATCCAAGGAACAAGAAGACGTCCAAACAATTGAACCTGAACCACAAGCGGCACCTTCAAAACCCCACAAGGAAGTACCCATGGAGAAGCACCAAGTGCCTACTGTGCAATCCAATGTTCTGGATGATGAGGTCATCGAGATGTCCCGAATGGGCAAATTGATCGCCAAACATATGGTGGAGAGTGTTTCCACGGCGGCCCACGTTCAGAGCTTCATAGAGGTGGATGTGACCAATATTGTCAATTGGCGAAATAAAGTAAAAGATGCTTTTGAAAGGGCGGAAGGTGAGAAATTGACCTTTACCCCCATTTTCATGGAGGCTGTGGCCAAGGCACTAAAAAAATACCCGTTGATGAACATCTCCGTGGATGGGGAAAGAATTATCAAGAAGAAAAATATCAATATCGGTATGGCCGCGGCCCTACCCGATGGCAATCTCATCGTTCCCGTTATCAAAAATGCAGATCGATTGAATTTGGTAGGTATGGCCAAGGTGGTCAATGACCTAGCCCATAGGGCACGCAATAATGCGTTGAAACCGGACGAGATCAAGGATGGTACCTATACGGTTACCAATGTTGGGACTTTCGGAAGTGTTTTTGGTACGCCCATTATCAACCAACCCCAAGTAGGAATATTGGCTTTGGGAGCTATCCGGAAGGTCCCTGCCGTTATTGAAACCAAGGAGGGCGATTTCATCGGGATACGTAATAAGATGTATCTGTCGCATAGCTATGATCATAGGGTGGTAAACGGAGCTTTGGGCAGCATGTTCGCAAAGGCGGTGGCCGATTATTTGGAAAATTGGGAAGTCACTAGGGAATTATAGTTTCATTATTTAAATCATTCCTATTAACCATAACCCGCTTTTTGGTTCCGTTTTTTAGTGGTTACCCTTATCTTTGAGGTTTTACCAAACACCAAAGACATTTTTTGAATGAAGCATTGCCTCCATAGGTATTGGAGATCTCTGTATTTTACCCTGCTCACGTTTCTTTTGGTCCAAACCGGCTTTTCACAGGAAAAGGCCAAGGTAAAGGACCGTATCAAGCTCTTTATCGAATGTAGGTGTGAGCGTAGCTATATCCGACAGGAAATCAATTTTGTAGATCATGTTCGCGACCAAGGCCTGGCCAATATAAACCTTTTTATTTACGATATTGCCAATGGTAGTGGTGGGCGCACCTATAAACTGGAATTTGAAGGGGTCGGGGAATATGAGAGTACCTTGGTACAACGCTCCTATGATACCAATGTAAACATGACGGCCGATGAAGTGCGCAATGGTTTGGTGACCACTATAAAATCAGGCCTTTTGCCCTATATCATACAAACCGATTTAGCGGATAAGGTTGAGTATAAAATTACGGCCGAAGGGCTGGCCCAAAGACAGGATATCGATTTTGACGATCCTTGGAACAATTGGATTTTTGAAATATATGGGGAAGCTGATCTGGATAGGGAAACCAGCAGGAACGAATTTGAGTATGAGGTTGGTTTTGAAAGTGACCATGTTACCGAAAACTGGCGTATAAGGACAGACCTACAGTTAAATCAGGCCAATGCGGAGTTTGAACGTAATGAGGAGACCTTTACCAGCGAGCGTCTACGCTATTCTGCGGACGGCAGTATAGTAAGGAGCCTTTCCGATCACTGGTCCGCCGGTATTTTTGGAGGCGCACGGCACGACACGTTTACCAACCTGGATTTTAGGTATTATTTTAGGCCGGCCATAGAGTACAATATATTTCCCTATCGTGAGGTTCTACGTAGGGAAATTGTATTCGCCTATAGGATTGGCTACTTTTATAACTATTATCTAGAGCCCACCATATTCCTAAAAGATAAAGAGGGAATTTTTGACCATTCCCTGGATATCCAGATTCGTTACCGGCAGCCCTGGGGCAACATATTTTCCAGATTAAGGGCCTCAACTTTTTTAAACGATTTTTCAAGGAATAGGGTACAGTTAAACGGGAGGTTCTCCATTCGGATCTTTAAAGGTTTGGCCATAAGTTTTTCCGGGGATTTTGAAATCATCAGGGATTTGATCAATCTCCCCGCAGGTGATGCTTCTTTGGAGGATGTACTTTTACAGCAGCGACAGATTGCCACGGATTTTGAACTAGGGTTCGGGTTTGGTTTAAGCTATACCTTTGGCTCTGCCTTCAACAACATCATCAACAATAGGCTGTAACATCACTAGGGATTGTATCGGATTTTATGCACAACGGGGACGATTCATGTTCGTCCAAAATCCAAAATCAGGGTTTAAAGATCTGCGCTCGGGACATTAATTTCTACGCCCATCCTTTTTTATTGTTTTACGTTTTTATGAGGCTTTTTCTTTGCGAAAAAACCAATGTCCTTCATTAACAGTATCAAGAATGTGATTTTTCCGGGAATCCTATTCTCTGTTTCGTCCTATATTTTGGCCCAAGACGATACCATCAAACTATACACGGAATGCAATTGTGATAAAAACTATATCCGCCAGGAAATCCCGTATACGAACCACGTTCGGGATCAGGCATTGGCAGATATACAATTATTCATCTTTGATATAGGAATGGCCAATGGAGGGCGCTCCTACACCCTTAATTTTATGGGCAGGAACCATCAATTTGACCAAATGAAGAAGGAGATGGTCTATGAGACCACCCCAAATATGACCAACGATGAAATACGCAAAGGGCTGGTGAAAAGAATAGAACTGGGATTATTGGCCTATTTAATGAAATCCCATTTGGCGGATAAAATCGAGTTTGAAATTGTAGGACATCAAGAACCTCAAAACAGTGTTCCTCGATCAAAAGACGTTTGGGGGAACTGGATTTTTCAAGTTTATGGCGAAGGTGAATTTGAAAGGGAAACCAGCAGGAGCAATTCTTATCTGGAACTTGGTTTTGAGGGGGACAAGGTTACCGAAAATTGGCGTATCCGTACCGATGTGGAACTTAATGAATCTGGAAGTATGTTCAAAAGGGATGGCGAAGAGTTTAGAAGTGAACGGGTAAAGTACGCCTTTAGGGGAAGTATCGTCCGCAGTTTGACCAATCATTGGTCCTTGGGTATTTTTTCCGGACTAAAACATGATACCTACAACAATCAAGACTTTTCATTTGATATAAGACCAGCCATAGAATACAACATTTTTCCCTATAGTGAGGTGCTGCGAAGAGAGATTACGTTTGCGTATAAGATTGGATATATCCACAATAGGTATTTGGAAACAACCATTTTCGGAGAGATCCAGGAAGATTTATTCAATCAATCCTTGGATTTGGAAGTGCGGTTTAGACAGCCTTGGGGCGATATTTCCGCAAATTTGGAAGCTTCTGCCTTTTTGCAGGATTTTGCAAGAAACAGGCTGGAATTTGATAGTAATATCTCCATTAGGGTCTACAAAGGTCTGGCCGTTAGACTTTCCACAAATTTACAGCTCATACGAGATCAGCTCACCCTACCTGCCGGTGATGCCTCCATAGAAGATGTGCTCCTTAGGCAACGACAGATTGCAACGGACTTTGAAACCGGATTTGCCATTGGCATAAGTTATACCTTCGGGGCAGCCTTCAACAATATCATCAATACAAGGCTATGATTATTGATCCAGCCAGGCCTGAAAACCTGCAACCCTCCTACTACTTACTATAATCTCTTTTGGTGCCCACTTGTTCTGAAGCTCAATTTTGAGACGCCCTTTATAATACTTATGTACAAATTTCACCGAATTAATATGGAGTATTACTTGGCGGTTTACGCGAAAAAAAAGTCTGGGATTTATTACTTTTTCAAGTTCATCCAAGGTTTGGGTTATGATAAACCGTTTGGATTTTTCGGTAATTAAAAAGGTTACTTTTTCTTCAGAGTAAAAAAGACCTATTTCCTCCATAGGGATTGAAAACAGTTTAGAGCCAGTTTTTACCAAAAACCGGGACTTGTATTCTTTGTCCCCGGTTTCCAAAATGTTTAACAAATTTGACAAACGTGAGGACTGTGAATCTTCAAAATTGGCTTGAATTTTAATGAGCTTATCCATAGCTTTTTGGAGTTTTGAATATCCGACCGGCTTAAGCAAATAATCTATGCTATTTACTTCAAATGCTTCCAAGGCATAATCATCATAAGCCGTAGTAAAGACTACCGGACAATCCAAAGTTACTTGCTCAATGATTTCAAAGCTATTGCCATCCAAAAGGTGAATGTCCATAAACACAAGATCTGGTTGCCCATTTGCATTAAACCAGTGGACGGCTCCCTGAACAGAACCAATTTTGGCCAAAATTTTGTATCCGGGATTATATCGTAAAACCAATTCCTCCAACTTCTTGGCGGCCAGCGCTTCATCCTCTATGATTACAATATTCATTTTTTGGAATTGGGTATCAATGGCAGGGTTACATAAAAAATGTCTTGGTCGTCATGCACGGTAATTTCCTCTTTTGCTATGAGCTGATATCTTTTTCTAATGTTTTCGAGCCCTGTGCCTGTCTTTTCATATTCCGGTATGTTTCTCGGATTACAATTGTTCTGCACGATTAACCCGGCAGTAGTATTGGAAAAGATCCTGATTTCCAAGGGATTTTCATCGGATAGTTTATTGTGTTTTAGGGCGTTTTCCAAAAGCATTTGCAAGGACAAGGGTGGCAGGAGTAAGTCCAGAATTTTTTCCGGAACCTCTATGTCTATTTTTAAATTATCGGCAAAACGCTGTTTCAGCAAAAAGGCGTAGGCCCTTACAAAATCCAATTCTTCCTTTAAGGTGATAAGCTCGGCATCCCGATTTTTAAGCACATACCTATAAACTTCGGAAAAGCCATCCAAAAAATCATGTGCAAGCTGGTTCTTTCCATGGATAAGGGAGGAAAGTATATTGAGATTATTAAACATGAAATGAGGTGAAAGATGTGATTTTAGTGCAATCAATTCGGACTGTACCTGCTCTTTTTTCATCCGTATTTGTTCCAGATTGGCTTTTTTCCACTTTCGCAAAAACTGCAGTCCAAATTGAATGGAAAGAATGGGGATTAAGAACAGTATTCCGTAAATATTGAGTAGGATTATTTGATCGGTACTTGGCGGAAGGTCGGTATACCTGTTTTTAAAGATTACATAGGTAACATTTATATAGACAATGGACAATATCAGGGAGAGGAGCAATCGTAGGATGAAAAGAGAATCCGCTTTTAGTTTTTCCGAAAACCACGTATCAAAAACCTTGTACAAAAGGAGATTACCTCCCCATAGACAAAACCCCAACATTAAAATCCAAAGGATGGCGACCTGATAAATGGGATAACTGCCTTCCTCTTTTCCTTGCTCAATATAAGACCACAAAAAGATAATGACAATGGCCAGTAAGATAAGTATTATCTTCTGTAGACCGGTAGTGCCGAGATTGCGAAAATGTAGCCTACTCAAAATCTATAGTTTTAATATGGCGCCAGTCTATATAATTGTCTTTACCGTTTTTACTCCTAACGATAAGTCCATGATTATTATCCGTTACGTCATTGTGGTCACCAAGGAGCAATTGTTTACCGTCGGTCAAGTACACCACGGAGAATCTATCATTTTGCGGCTCAATTTTATCTACTTTCCAGAATGGGATAATGTATTCCAATCCATTGTTCTCCCCATTTAAAAATTCGATGTCATAGATTTCATCCAAATCGAATACAATTTGTCCCTTAAATTGTTTTCCGTCCTTGGTTCTAATAGATCCCCGTAAAAGTTTTGGATCCCTAAAATGTTCATATGAATTGATCTTGAAGGAGGGTTTTGATAAGGTGAGGGAGATAAAATTTTGCCAATTGACCTTTACTTGATAAAGATCGGAACCACTGATGACTATGCCATGATTGCCATTGTCCACGTCATCATGGTCATTAAGGAAAAGCGTTTTTCCGGATTTAAGGGATAGTAAGGAACCATCACCCTGTGCCTTTATTTCATGGATATCCGCAAACTCGATGTCTATCTTGGTTCCTTTTTGTCTACCGCTTATCAAGTCTTTCCCCAAACGTTCTTCCAGGTCCCAGGCGATATAACCCTCTAAGACTCCAGAGGAGGTCAATACTTTTCCATGGATAGGATACCCCAAAGGACTTTTTAGGTTTTTTGGGGTAGTTTTGAAATGTATCGATTCAATACGGTCAAAATCTAGCGTTAACCGCCCAGAGGTGTTGTCATAAATGTAGACATCCTTATCCAAATCCCCACCCTTGCCTTTTTTCAAGACAATGTTTTTACCATTTCGCAATCTTAGGGACACCTTATTTTTTCCTATACTTTTTAAGCTTTCGATATCACCAAAACTACATTGGAATAAAAAATTGGTCTCGGGTCTTTTATCCTCCCAGAGCTCCATAAATCCAAATTGAAAGCTATCGGATCGATTGTCAATTTGCTTGAGTTCTTTTTCGGAAAGTAGATTAAGTGCCGGCCGCTCGTTCTTGTCGGCCCTGAAAATATCTCCCCACAAGGATTGGTCGCCTTCCCATCGTATTTGTCCTGTATATGACTCCCCATTTTTTAAAGAAATTTCTCCGTAAATGAGGGCCTCGGCGTATTGTGCCGACAAAAAAATCGGTACGGACCAAAGGATAATGGCCAATTTAAAGTACTTTACCATAAAACCTACTTAGAAGAATTATTTGGCCCAAAGACTAATCTTGTTCATAAAATCCTAGGCATTCTTTCAAAAATAGCCCAAATAAGCATAGTATCAAACAAGGGGCTTTCAGTACTTGAAAATATGTTTTTACCTTTGGGATGATTGAAATATTCATCGTACATGTATAAAAGTATAGTCATTGTAGTTTTGATTCTTTTCTCCTGCGGACCAAAAAAGTCCGATCAAGATATGTCCGCCTATCAGAAGATGGAATTCCAGGATGGAAAGGTTACGCTTCCCTATCGTATCCTACTTCCAGAAGATTACGATACGAATAGAGCATACCCCCTGGTAGTGGTACTGCACGGGGCAGGGGAAAGGGGAGATGACAATGAGGCCCAATTGAGTTATGGTGCGGATCTATTTCTCCGGGAGGATATCCGAAAGGAATATCCGGCTATTGTTGTTTTTCCCCAGTGTCCCGAAGAGGGATATTGGGCCAATGTGAAAAAGGAACAGTTTCTATTATTCTTTACTTTTACCTTCTATCCGGATGGAGAACCTACCACGGCCATGGAATCACTTCAGGGATTAATTGAGAACCTTACGGAAAACTACAACATAGATTCCAAACGAATGTATGTAGGCGGACTATCCATGGGCGGAATGGGGACTTTGGAGCTTGTGCGAAGGAGTCCCGGAACTTTTGCCGCGGCCTTTGCCATTTGTGGCGGCGCCCATCCGGAAACGGCACCTCAATTGATCGGTACTCCCTGGTGGTTGTTTCATGGGGATTCGGATATGGTGGTGGACTATGAACATTCCGAAAAAATGGCAGCCGCCCTAAAAAAGGCAGGGGGGGAAGTAAAATTCACTACCTACGAAGATGTGAACCATAACAGTTGGGAAAATGCTTTTGCAGAGCCCGAACTTGTGCCTTGGCTGTTTTCGCATTCCCTGGAATAAATTTGTGGTAATCCACCCTCAAGGGAAAATCTATGGCTATCTTTGCCACATATGGAATTAAAACTCACAAGACCCATTTGTTTTTTTGACTTGGAGACCACAGGCACCAATGTGGCCAAGGATAGGATAGTGGAAATTTCCATCTTGAAGATATATCCCAATGGGAATAAGGAAAGCAGGACCTGGTTGGTAAATCCCGAAATGAAGATTCCGGAAGAGGTAATTGCAGTTCATGGCATTTCTAATGAAAAAATAGCCAATGAACCTACGTTCAAGGAGCTCTCCAAGGAAATCTATGGTATGATCAAGGATAGTGATTTAGGCGGATTCAATTCCAATCGTTTTGATATTCCCCTGTTGGCCGAAGAGATGCTTCGGGCCGATATAGATTTTGATATGAAAAATATGGTTTCCGTAGATGTACAGACCATTTTCCACAAAATGGAGAAACGTACTTTGGCCGCTGCCTATAAATTTTATTGCGGCAAGGAATTGACCGATGCCCATAGTGCCGAGGCGGATACCCAAGCCACTTACGAAGTATTGCTTTCCCAATTGGAACGTTATCCGGAATTGGAAAATAATGTAAAGAAACTGGCGGAGTTCTCCATGCACAAAAAGATGGTGGACTTTGCGGGATTCATTGCTTTGGATGATAATGGAGAGGAGATTTTTTCTTTTGGAAAGCACAGGGGTAAAAAGGTTTTGGAGGTCTTGGAACAGGAACCGGGCTATTTCGGATGGATTCAAAATGCTGATTTTCCACTATACACCAAAAAGGTGCTGACACGAATACGGCTTAAAAGTCTCAATAGCAAGTTGGGGTAAAAAGCACCGACCCCGATACAGATACCCAATACCAAATTCCCGTTTATGAAGATTATCTGCATAGGCCGCAATTATACGGAACATATTAAGGAACTGGCTAACGAAAAACCCAGTTCCCCCGTCATATTTATCAAACCTGATTCGGCCATACTGCCCAAGGAACAGGATTTTTATATCCCGGAATTTTCCAATGATGTACATTATGAGGTCGAGGTGTTGGTAAAGATCAAGAAAGTCGGAAAGCATATTCAAGAGAAATTCGCCCATACCTATTACAATGAGATAGGTCTGGGTATCGATTTCACCGCAAGGGACCTACAGGCCCGATTAAAGGAAAAAGGATTACCTTGGGAAAAGGCCAAAGGCTTTGATGGGGCGGCCGTAATTGGTGAGTGGCTGCCGAAGACCGAATTTAAAAACCTGGACGAACTAAATTTTTCACTCCTTAAAAATGGGGAGGAAGTGCAAAGAGGAAATACGGCCTTGATGCTCTGGAAGATAGATGAGCTCATTTCCTATGTCTCCCAGTTTTTTATGCTAAAAAAAGGGGATGTTATTTTTACCGGTACTCCGGCCGGTGTTGGAAGAATTCAGGCAAATGACTATCTTTCGGGAGTATTGGAGGGGCAGGAACTATTTTCCGTAAAAATTAAGTAATGATCTACAACTTAGATAAAATCAATGAAATGGCCGAGGGTGATGAGGATTTCATCAATTCGGTTATTTCGGTATTTTTGGACGAAGTTCCCCAGGATTTGGAAGCTTTACAAGTCGCCTTGGAGCAAGGGAATTACCAGGATGTCTACAAATTGGCCCATAAAATAAAGCCCAATGTGGATCTTTTGGGCATGGAACAGACAAGGGCCGCTGCCCTGGAGATGGAGACCTTGGGAAAAAAAGAAGCCAATATGGCGGAAATTGAACGGATTTTTCCCTCTCTTAAAAAGGATATCGATCAGGTAGTCTCCGAGCTTAAAAAAGACTTCGGTCTATAATGCTAGCCGAAATTGTTACCATTGGCGATGAGATTCTCATTGGCCAAATAGTAGATACCAATTCGGCTTTTATTGCCAAGGAGTTGAACAGGATTGGGGTTTCCGTTTTCCAGATAACTTCGGTTCAAGACGATAACGACCATATTCAAAAAGCCCTGGCAGAAGCAAAGGAAAGGGCAGATGTTGTTATTATTACCGGCGGATTGGGTCCTACCAAGGATGATGTTACCAAAAATGCGTTTTGCGAGTTTTTCCAGGATACCTTGGTCAAGGATACCCAGGTTTTGGCCTATATCGAACATTTGTTCGCCAATTATATTTCCACACCCATTTCGGATATCAACAGACAGCAGGCTTGGGTACCTTCCAAGGCCATAGTATTGCACAATGCCCATGGAACGGCACCGGGTATGTGGATGCAGTCCGACGGGGTGTCCTTCTTTTCCCTTCCGGGAGTTCCTTTTGAGATGAAGTATTTAATGGTAAACGAGGTAATCCCGAAAATCGTAGAAAAGTATAAGCGTCCCTATATCCTTCATAAAACTTTGGTCACCTACGGTATGGGCGAAAGTGCAATTGCCGAGAGACTGGAATCTTGGGAAGAAAACCTCCCGCCTTTTATCAAATTGGCCTATTTACCCAATCTGGGGAAAGTCCGATTGCGATTAACGGCCAAAGGGACGAGTGAGAGAGTTTTGGTGGATGCCATGGACGAGGCGTCGCAAAAATTATTTCCTTTGATCAGGGATATTCTATATGGAACTGAGGATGAGGAGACCTTGGAGGAGGTGGTTTCAAAATTGTTGACCCAAAAAAATAGGACTCTAGCCACTGCCGAAAGCTTTACAGGGGGAAGGATTGCCCAACAGTTAACCAGTATCCCGGGGGCATCGGCCTATTTTAAGGGAAGTGTGGTAAGTTATGCCACGGAAACCAAAATGGACTTACTTAAGGTGCCCCAAGACATTCTCCGTGAACACTCCGTAGTAAGTGCCCAAGTTGCCGAAATCATGGCCGAAAACGTAAGACATCTGCTCAAGGCCCATTTCGCCATTGCGACCACTGGAAATGCCGGCCCCACAAAGGGGGATTCGGATGCGGAGATTGGAACCGTCTATATTGCCATAGCGACTCCAGAGCGTGTTTTTGCCGAAAAATTCATCATGGGAAATCATAGGGAACGTATCGTCCAAAAGTCTGTCCATAAGGCACTTGAATTACTTCAGAAAGAAATTTTAAAAATCTAGACTAATTTTTGTCCGTACCGCAAAAAAGACATAAATTTGCACCCTGTTTAAAGAAAAATCCAGCGCAATGTCAAAAGTTTGTGAAATTACGGGTAAGAGGGCAATGTTCGGAAACAACGTTTCGTTTTCCATCAACAAAACGAAAAGAAGGTTTAATGTAAACCTTTCCAAAAAGCGTTTCTACATCCCTGAGGAAGATCGTTGGGTTACGTTAAAAGTTTCGGCCAAAGCATTGAAGACCATCAATAAAAAGGGAATTTCAGCTGTTTTAAAGGAAGCCAGGGCACAAGGACTCATAAAATAATACAATGGCAAAGAAAGGAAATAGGGTACAGGTTATCCTGGAGTGTACGGAGCATAAAAACTCGGGTGTTCCGGGTACTTCCAGGTACATTACCACAAAAAACAAGAAGAACACTCCAGAGCGTATAGAAATTAAAAAATACAATCCGATTCTTCGAAAAGTAACGGTTCATAAAGAAATTAAGTAAGTTTCCGGAACAGGGAAATAACATTCAACAATACGAGTCATGGCAAAGAAAACGGTAGCAACTTTACAATCCACCTCAAAGAGATTGACCAAGGCAATAAAAATGGTGAAATCGCCCAAATCAGGCGCGTATACTTTTGTAGAATCCGTTATGCCACCGGAATTGGTAAACGAATGGATCGCGAAAAAGTAACAAAACTTCCAAACATATCTAAAAAGCCGTTCACCAACTGATGAACGGCTTTTTTTTGGATTATGACCAAGTTTCAAAAAAATGGGATGCAGTACAACCCTATGATGCCGATCTCCTGCCATAAGGGCCGATAGCCTCTCTATGCTTTCCTATGTCGATTCAATCGTGGTATTTTCGTATAGATGAATATCCGCTCGTTCGTGTGATTTCTTCATCTTGTACATGGGACTTTCCCTTGGGTTTACGCCATTTACTTTCATATCTTTGAAAAAAGCATTTTTTAGGACATATGAGCTTATTCAAAAATATATTTTCCGCCAAGAAAAAGGAAACATTGGACAAGGGGCTAGAAAAGACCAAGACCAACTTTTTCTCCAAATTGAGCAAGGCGGTCGCTGGTAAATCCAGGGTGGATGCTGATGTATTGGACAATTTGGAAGAAGTTCTCGTAACATCTGATGTTGGTGTGGACACCACCCTTAAGGTCATTGAGCGTATCGAGGCCAGGGTAGCCAGGGATAAGTATATGGGGACAGATGAATTGAATACTATTCTTAGGGAAGAAATTGCTGGTCTACTTTCCGAAACCCATACCGGGGAAGAAACGGAATACAGCATCCCTATGGATAAAAGGCCGTATGTTATTATGGTCGTTGGCGTCAATGGGGTTGGGAAGACCACGACCATTGGAAAACTGGCCTATCAATTCAAAGAACAGGGATTAAAAGTGGTATTGGGCGCTGCCGATACCTTTCGTGCCGCGGCCATAGACCAATTGCAGGTCTGGGCAGATCGGGTAGATGTGCCAATAGTAAAACAAAAAATGGGTAGCGATCCTGCCTCTGTTGCCTTTGACACCCTAAGTTCGGCGGTCTCTCAGGGAGCCGACGTCGTAATCATAGATACGGCGGGTCGCCTGCATAACAAGGTAAATTTAATGAACGAACTGACCAAGGTAAAAAAAGTAATGCAAAAAGTGGTGGACGATACTCCGCATGAGGTCTTATTGGTGTTGGATGGCTCTACGGGACAGAATGCCTTTGAACAGGCCAAACAGTTTACCAAGGCCACCGAGGTAACGGCATTGGCGGTGACCAAATTGGATGGAACCGCAAAAGGCGGGGTGGTCATAGGCATTTCGGATCAGTTTCAGATTCCCGTCAAATATATTGGAGTAGGCGAGGGCATGGAGGATCTACAGGTTTTCAATAAGTATGAATTCGTGGATTCCTTTTTCAAGATTTAAGGACTAAATAGATGTTGCATTGTGGAGCTTCCCATTGATGTATTGGGGCTTCGCAGGGGTAATCATAGAACTACGGGACAATTTTTAAAGGGGATGGGTATAACAAGGTTTTGGGCAAAACGGAAAAGGCCTCATGTATAAGGCCTTTATTCTGGACATATCAAAAAAACTATGGGCCGCCGTTACGGACCTGATTCCAATAATTGTAGTTGTCGTTTTTTTCCAAACCGCCGTTATTCAACAGCCATTCCCGGAAATCGGTGAGGTGATAATAGGCATTTTGTTCGTCATAATCGGCTTAATGCTTTTTATCGAAGGACTGGAAATTGGATTGTTTCCCATTGGGGAGGCCATGGCCTACGCACTGGCAAAGAAAGGAAGTCTTTTTTGGTTGTTGACCTTTTCCTTCGCCTTGGGCTTCGCCACTACCATTGCCGAACCGGCTTTGATAGCCGTTGCCAAGGAAGCCTCGGAGATATCTTCAGGTGCCGGTCTAATCGATAACGATCAAAGTACCATGAAGACCTATGCCTTTGGTCTGCGCCTGGCGGTTGCCTTTTCCGTGGGTCTGGCCATTGTGATCGGTGTATTGCGTATCCTTAAGGGCTGGCCGTTGTATTACTTGATTATAGGTGGCTATGTATTGGTCATGTTAATGACCATCGTTGCCCCTGAGGAAATCGTAGGTCTGGCCTATGATGCCGGCGGAGTCACCACTTCTACTATTACCGTACCTTTGGTAACGGCATTGGGAGTTGGTCTGGCAACCGTTATTAAGGGTAGGAGTCCTTTGTTGGATGGTTTTGGCCTTATTGCCTTTGCATCACTTTTACCTATGGTCTTTGTTATGGCTTACGGATTGTTTTGGTTTAGTTAAAGACACGTCCATGTTCGATTTTATGCTAGAATTTTTATGGATCTTGGTATACACCCTTAGGGATGTATTGCCTATCCTGCTTTTGATCGTTTTCTTTCAGTTGGCAGTCCTAAAGCAACCGATTCCCCATTTGAAGAAGGTTATCTTGGGAGGGGTCTATGTGGTAATCGGGCTCGCCCTATTCCTTATGGGACTGGAAAAGGCCCTTTTTCCCTTAGGAAAGATCATGGCGACACAACTATCCGATCCCGATTTTATAACCGCCGGTGGAAATGCGTTGACGGATTGGAGATCGTATTACTGGATTTATATTTTTGCCGCCTTGATCGGATTTTCCACTACCATTGCGGAACCGTCCCTTATTGCGGTCGCCATTAAGGCCGACGAGGTATCTGCCGGGACCATCAGCCCATGGGGGCTTCGGATTACCGTAGCCATCGGCGTTGCCTTTGCCTTGGCCCTGGGCACATTTCGTATAGTGACCGGAACGCCGTTGTTCGTGTATATCATGGCAGGGTATATGGTGGTAATCGTGCAGACTATTTTTGCACCAAAACGACTCATTGCGATAGCCTACGACTCGGGTGGGGTTACCACCTCCACCGTTACCGTGCCCTTGGTGGCCGCCCTAGGACTCGGGCTGTCCAGCGCCGTTCCGGGCAGGAATCCCGCAGTGGACGGATTTGGCCTTATCGCCTTTGCCAGCTTGTTCCCCATCATAACCGTATTGGGTTATGCCCAGGTGATGAGCTTAAAAAATAGAGTATTAAAAATTAAAATGGAGAAAGATGCAGTTTAAATTGATTATGGCCTTTGTTAAGCCCAATATCTGCGATGATGTTGTGGATGCCATGAAGGAAGCCGGGGCTACCGGTGCTACCATTATTCCGGCCAGAGGTACCGGAATCCATGAAGCCAAGTCCTTTTTTGGGCTCAGTATCGAGGACAAGACGGATATTATCGTGTTTCTGGTAGAGGAGCACGTGGTAGAAAATCTTTTAAAGGTTATCCGGGAAGCCGGTAAATTTGATAAGCCCGGAACAGGGATCGCCTTTGTTTTACCGGTGGAACATATTGCCGGTTTGGAAAGTCAAATGAAGAAGTTCAAAAAACAGGCCAGGGACAAGTATTTTTAGGACGTTCCGTAATTTAGGGAAACAGAGATTAAGCGTTAATTAGAACAAACATGGATACAAAAAGAGGATTTCAAGGGGCCAAGGACGTCATGACCAAACGGGTGGTCTTAGTAGATGGGATGGCCACGGCCAAGGAAGCCGTTGAGTTAATGCGCAAAGAAGGCGTGGAGGCCTTGATCGTTAAAAAACGCCACCCGCAGGATGCCTATGGTATTGTGGTCGTACACGATCTGATCAAAGGGGTCATCATTCCCGACAAGACTTCCGAAGAGGTCAACGTATTTGAGATCATGACCAAACCGGCCATAAGCGTTCCGGCGGATATGGAAGTGCGCTACGTGGCCAGCTTGTTGATGAAAGTAGGGTTTCGCATGGCCCCGGTAGAGGAAAATGGGGAGTATATCGGTATGGTCTCCATTTCGGACCTGATATTGGACAATTTACTTTTCTAGAATGGTCAGACCGAAAAAGGATGCTTCACATTGAACTACTGTTGTGCAATTTATTGAGGGAATCAACTAGGTAGCTCCCCATGGTTGCTCTAATAATTGTAATTCCAACCATGAA
The DNA here is from genome assembly GCF_965228935.1 of Ulvibacterium sp. Classification (GTDB taxonomy): domain Bacteria; phylum Bacteroidota; class Bacteroidia; order Flavobacteriales; family Flavobacteriaceae; genus Ulvibacterium. The sequence goes on from NZ_OZ245846.1 coordinate 2,795,672, forward strand.
ACCATGGAAATCATCCGGTCTATACTCCTATGTCCCCATAAAGCGAAAAAGAAAAAATGAATATCGATTACCGATTGATCAAACAGGATGAATACCAGTTTTTAAAAGAAATGCTTTATGAGGCGTTATTTGTCCCGCCAGGAAAACCGAAATTTCCTAAGTCAATACTCGAAAGTCCAGACCTAATAAAATATGTAGAAAATTGGAACCAACAAGAAGGTGACCTGGCTATTGTTGGAGTAAAAGACCATAAGTTAATTGGCGCAATCTGGGGCAGGAAATTTGAAAAAAGCAAAAAGGGATACGGATTTGTAGATGAAAACACTCCTGAAATCAGTATGGCCGTCAAGCCAAAGTATAGGAATAGTGGAATAGGAACAACTTTAATAAATCAAATTGAGAATGAATTTTTAAGAAGGGGTGTGAACAAGTTATCGTTGAGCGTTGACAAATTAAATCCAGCAAAAAAACTTTACGAAAGATGTGGGTTTGAGTTTTATGAGGAAGAAGAAACGGCAATCACAATGATCAAAGTACTAAAAAAGGCCAGCTGAGAACAATGTGTACGACTTTCATTTCTACCATAGGCCACCACGAAGTATTTTGAAGGATATAAATGGAATTCAAGAAAATTGTATATAGTCGTATACTAAACTAATTCAAAACAAAAGGAGCTCATAATACTATAAAGGATGCTAAAATGTACTTTGAAGCCCACTACTAGGAACAATTAAGGCACGATACTAAAAGACAACATCCCTAAATTCTATGCACAATGGCTATGGCTGGAGAATATGATCAAATTACGGCATTTCATTATGCAGCTTTTCGACCATCGTTGCATTTGCCGATTTTAAAGGAATGTTTGAAAACGGATACGGAGCGTTCTTTGGGGTTGGATGTGGGTTGCGGAACCGGGCAATCTTCCATGGCATTGACCCATTTTTGTAAAAAGGTCATCGGGATCGAACCCGGCAAGGAGATGTTGGAAAAATCAATAGCCGATCCCGAGATAACGTATAGCCACTACAACGGCCAAAATTTCGAATTTCCAGATAACTTCTTTGACCTGATTACCTTTGCCGGTTCCCTATACTATGGAAAATCCCAACAATTGCTGGATGAGGTTGTACGAGTGGGCAAGCATAATTCCCAAATAATCATCTATGATTTTGAATTGGCATTGGATGTCATACTCGAAATGCTAAATTTGAAACCTTTGGTTGTACAGGAATTAGATTATGATCATCTGGTAAACTTCGACGGATTGAATCAGGAACATGTAAATGTAGAAAAGGAAAAGGTGGGCGACATGTCAATAGAAATAGCAATACCGGATATTTCACACGTATTGCTATCGTACAAAGATAATTACAACCAGTTACTTCAATCTTTAGGGGAGAATGGTCTTTATGATGCCGTCTCACAAAAACTTCGTTCTATAATCAAGTCGGAAAGTACATTTATAGAGGCAAAGACGTATGCGACCGTGTATCGTATTACAAAATAATACACCCAAAATGTTTATATTGAAAAGGAAAGGACACATTACCACCCAAAGCTAAAGTATAGCTATATGCCCTTTCCCCGGGCGAAGGCTGTTTGAGTAATTGGGAAAGACAAATGACTAAAACGGTTGATAATTATTTGATGGAAGGCTGTGGACGTTGTCCGCTTGGAGGTACACTCGACTGTAAAGTCCATAAGTGGATACCGGAATTGGAGCTATTGCGGTTATTGGTTCTGGATTGCGGTTTACGGGAGGAATCGAAATGGGGTGTCCCATGCTACACTTTTCAAAATAAAAACGTGCTCCTGGTCAGTGCATTCAAGGAGTATTGCGCCATTAGTTATTTTAAGGGAGCCCTATTGAGCGATACCCATGGGGTTTTGGAGAAGCCCGGAGCAAATTCGCAGGCTGCGCGATTGATCAAGTTTACGGATTCTAGGAAAATCAAGGAAATGGAAGCGGAGCTAAAAACGTATATCCATGAAGCCGTTGAAATAGAAAGGCTGGGTTTAAAGGTAAACTTCAAGAAAAATCCAGAGCCTATCCCGGAAGAACTGGAAAGAAAATTTGAGGAAGATCCAATCCTTAAAACCGCTTTCGAGGCATTGACACCAGGAAGACAAAGAGGCTATATTCTTTATTTTTCGGCACCCAAACAGTCCAGGACACGTGAATCACGGATTGAAAGAAGTATTGGAAAAATTCTTAACGGTGAAGGGTTGAATGACAAGTACAGTAGCAAAAGATAAGTACATAAAAAATGTTACTGCAACCGAACACCTACCTTAACCGTTGGCTATAAACTAAAATTGGAAATATGAATAAATTCGTTTTGATTCTTTTCATGGGTTTGGCACTGTCCTGCCAAGACCAAAAGAATTCCAAGAAAGTCAAGGAGGACAGGCAGACCGGTATTCGGGACTCCTTAACACGGGAATTGAACCAAATCCATAAACTAGGATTTATCAACGGGTTTAGTGTGGCCATAGTGGATCAGGATAGCGTTTTGTATCAATCGGGAATTGGATTCTCGGATATGGGGAACAATACAAAATATACCGAGAACACGATTCAAAATATTGGTTCGGTCTCCAAAACCTTAATTGGAATTGCGCTTCTCAAGGCCCAGGAAATGGGAAAATTGAATTTGGACGACCCCATAAACCAATACCTTCCCTTTGAGGTCATCAATCCAAATTATCCCAAGCTCCCCCTTACGATACGACATTTGGCGACACATACCTCCACCATTTTGGATACGGATTTTTACAATGGCAAGGCTTATGTGCTCAAGGACGAACAGGATCGATCAAGTGTGAATCAGGAAAAATTAAATGAAGCGTTCAACCCCCCGGACTCCCGCATGCCCATGATCGACTTTCTTGAAAAGTTACTTTCCAAAGAGGGCGAATGGTATAGGAAGGACGGATTTGCTACAAATAAACCGGGAGAGATTTTTGAGTATTCCAATGTTGGGGCAACTTTGGCCGCGGCGATTTTGGAAATAGCGGTAGACAAACCTTACAGTGAATTCACCAAAGAGCACATTTTGGAACCCTTGGGAATGTCTTCTTCGGGCTGGACCTTTGATACTATCGATTTGGCCCGGCATTCCAAACTCTATTCCGATCCAAAAACCGAAATTCCATTGTATTCCCTGATTACGTACCCCGATGGCGGATTAATAACAAGTGGTAATAACTTGGGAATGTACCTTTCCGAATTGATCAAAGGTCACTCCGGTATCGGGACTTTGTTGGAAAAAAATGGTTATGAGGAATTGTTCAGGGAGCAATTGTCGGCAAACAGTTTTCCGGATCGGGACGAGGAGGACGATTACGACGATGAATACAATACTGGGATTTTTATGGGTTTTACACCAAGGGGCTACATAGGACATACCGGTGGTGATCCCGGGATCGCGACCTATATGTTCTTTAATCCGGAGACAAAAATTGGACGGCTTTTGATGATCAATACCTCGGTTTCCAATTCAGCTGGTGTTGACGAATTTTATTCCATTTGGAACACGCTGGCGAAGTATGAGAACAAATTGAAATAAAACAAGCCTGCTGATCATGGGCTTAGGTCGATCGGGATTTTACCCATTTGCAATACGATGGCCTACCGAAAAGAATTAATCTTGGATTTTAACGCAACGATTTGAACCGTTTTTCAACTAATGGAAAAACCCTTGATATGAAAAACAGTCCCAACTTCAAAAATGCCCTATTCGTATTGGTTACGCTAACCAGCTTTTGTATAGCATGTAATGATGACGGATGTGACGATTGCCTTGATTTAACTTCCAAAAACATCCTTGTCGTGAATGCCTCCGGAACAAATCTCTTGTTTGGTGATGGCGCTATTTATAATCCCGAGAACGTTTCAATAAGAAGCTCCAATGAAGAGTTGCAACCGGTTTTAATCGATGAAAGTACGAGCACATTGCAGTTTTTTTTGATAGAAGATGTTATGGAATATTCGGTAGTTTTATCCGAGAGTGAGATCGAAACCTTGGGTTTTGAATTGGCCGAACGAAAAAGTGAACGATGCTGTGGTATGCAGACCTTCTCCACCGGTACGCGTCTCAATGGAAATGAAATTGAAAATACAGATGTAATTACCATTATTAAGTAATCCACGTATTATCATGGTTTTGGACACACCCACTTGGTCTTGGTTGCCTTGGACATGAGGAAAACCGATGTAAGGGTATTATTGCTATCTTATGGCAAAGTTCATTTTATTTGGAACCTAGAAATCCACAAGCCAGAGTCTTGTAACCTTGTCTTTTTAAAGTAGCAACTAGTTGGGCAGATTTTCATTGATGGATTCTTTTAATCCTTAATAATTAGGTAACCCGGCCAACGAAAACTAACAATATGAAAAAAACGAAGCAGTACACTTTTCTGCAATTTTTAGCAGCTCTGATTTTATCAGGGATGCTGTTATCCTGCCAATCCGAAAGGGACGACCTTCCACCCCCAAATATTGTGTGGATTACCTCAGAGGACAATTCCAAGCATTACCTCAAACTTTTTGACGAAAATGGGGTATCCGCTCCAAACATCGAATCTTTGGCCAGGCAGGGGCTGGTCTTTACAAGGGCGTTTTCCAATGCCCCGGTATGCAGCGTAGCGAGATCTACTTTGATTTCCGGATGTTATGGGCCCAGGATCGGAGCACAATACCATAGAAAATATATTCCCGTACCCATGCCGGATTCATTACAAATGTTTCCCTGGTATCTACGTAAGGCGGGTTATTTTACCAGTAACAATCAAAAGAAGGACTATAATATCATCGAAGGGAAAGGGGTATGGGACGAATCCTCCGGGGAGGCCACTTGGCGGAATAGGGAAGGAGACCAACCCTTTTTCCATGTGTTCAATATTGGGATTTCCCATGAATCCGGTTTGCACTTTTCATCCCAGGAAATGGATTCCATTCCCACCGAGACAAGCGAAAATTCGTTTAAAATTCAGCCCAACCATCCACAGACCCCGACCTTTGCCTATACCAATGCCTATTATCGGGATAAAATCCGTGTAATGGACGGCAAGGTGGGCGAAGTACTGGATCAATTGAGGAAGGATGGGTTAATGGACAACACCTTTATCTTCTATTTTGGAGATCATGGTGGGGTCTTGCCGGGCAGTAAGGGTTATCTGTATGAAACCGGTCTACATGTACCGCTGGTTGTCCATATTCCCGAAAAATATAAGCACCTGATACATATGCCAACTAAAAATACGGTTCAGGGTTTTGTCAGTTTTGTGGACTTCGGGCCTACAGTATTGAACCTTGCCGGAATCCCTATTCCCGAGAATATGGATGGAAGGCCTTTTTTGGGGCCAAAAATTACTACTGATGAATTAAACGCACGGGACGTCACTTTTAGCTATGCGGACCGCTTTGATGAAAAATACGATATGGTCCGGGCGGTTCGCAAAGGCAAATTCAAATACATCAGAAGCTATACGCCTTTTAATCCGGATGGATTGGTGAACAACTATCGCTATAAACAACTCGCCTATCAGGAGTGGCGCGCCATGTACGCCGTGGGTGGGCTGAACGAAATACAATCCGCCTTTTTTGAAGCTCGGGAACCTGAATTGTTATTTGATGTGGAGGCCGACCCTTTTGAGACTGTTAATCTTGCGGACCAAACCGATTACGAGAACGTACTTAGCGACATGCGCCAAACCTTGGATACTTGGGCAAAGGGACTGCGGGACCTGTCATTTTTTCCCGAACATCACTTGATCGAACAGGCCTTTACCGATCCGGTAACCTTTGGAAACGAACAACACGAAAGCATTAAGCGTTATATGGCCATATCAAATCTTTCCCTCTCATCTTTTGGGGAAGTAAAGAGCCAATTGATAGCGGGCCTTCAATCTCCGGATCCTTGGGAAAGGTATTGGTCCATAATCGTATGTAGTAGTTTTGGGAAAAGGGCAAAGTCATTGGAAAACCAAATCGGTAAATTGGCCCTAAACGATTCGGAATTAATCAATAAGGTGCGGGCGGCAGAATTTCTGGGAATTGTCCAATCCTCTAATCCCTCGGAAATTATGACACAGGCACTTTATGAAAGTAAAAAACCCAGCGAGGCATTACTCATATTAAATTCGATTGTTCTGATGCAATCCTCCAACGCGGACTATATGTTCAATTTGGACATCAATAAAATAGCGCCGATGGTAGCAGAGGACTCCCAAGTGAAAAGGCGTTTGGATTATTTGATTCCAAAGGGATGATAAAGAAAGTTTAAGCTCGGCACGGATTTAGGAAAGGCACTATTCCGTATAATTATGATCGGTGGTCAAATGGGACAATAACTGCCAATCTTCACTGTCCTTTTTATAGATTCTGGTGTACCTGATCCAGAACGGATCTTTGTTCTTTCTACTTATGGTGGTTTTCCCTTTTATTATGGCTATGCCATTGCCCAAAGTAACATTTTGAGAGTTGACCACCCTGGAAATGTAAGTCCCTTCCTCTGAGGCCTTTTTTACATCGTTTAACCATTGCTCTTTATTCTGGGCATCTCCTGAACCATGGGTAAAGACAAAATTTTTGGCATAGGCTTTTTCAAGAAAATCGATATCGCCTTTTGCCACCGCATTTTCAATGGCCACTTCAAAAGCCATGATTTCCTTTTCTCCATCGGAAACCGAAGGCCCGGACTGGCCCCAGACAGGAATAACGAATAAAAAAACAAGTAAACACTTCATTGGATTAAATGTAGCAATTATTCGCACAGGATGTACGGACTAATCTGTTAATTGATGATAGTATTATTCAATTTAGAAGGATGCAATTAAACAAAAATATCCAACCCACAAGAGATTTATGGATCAGGAGCCAGTAGATTAAAGTGAAGAAATCGTTCCAAAACAGATTTGTTCCATGGCCTTATTGTATTTTTGCACCTGCCTGGAAACAAGGGACAACAGTTATGCGTACAAAATCCATTAAGAAGAACAAGATCAATGTGGTTACCTTGGGTTGCAGCAAAAATGTCTACGATTCAGAGATTCTAATGGGACAACTGCGGGCCAATGACAAGGATGTTGTACATGAGGAGGAAGGTAATGTAGTGGTTATCAATACCTGTGGATTCATTGCAAATGCCAAGGAAGAAAGTGTAACTACTATTTTGGAATATGTGCAAAAAAAAGAGGAAGGGCAAGTGGACAAGGTATTTGTTACTGGATGTCTGAGCGAACGCTACAAACCCGATTTGCAAAAAGAAATTCCAAACGTGGACGAATACTTTGGGACGAGCGACCTTCCCAATCTACTCAAGGCCTTGGGAGCGGATTACAAGCATGAATTGATTGGGGAACGTTTAACCACCACTCCAAAAAACTATGCCTATCTTAAGATTGCCGAAGGTTGTGACCGACCCTGTTCGTTCTGCGCCATTCCCTTGATGCGGGGAAAACACAAAAGCAAACCCATTGAGGAATTGTTGGCAGAGGCGGAAAAATTGGCGGCCAAGGGTGTAAAGGAATTGATTCTGATCGCTCAAGATCTTACCTACTATGGTCTGGATCTTTACAAAAAACGGAATCTGGCCGAATTGCTTCAAAAATTGGCCGAGGTAGAGGGTATCGAATGGATACGCCTGCACTATGCTTTTCCAACCGGATTTCCAATGGACGTTTTGGAGGTGATGAAACGAGAACCCAAGATCTGTAAGTATATCGATATCCCGTTACAGCATATTTCTGATGTTATTCTAAAGAGTATGCGACGGGGAACCACTCAGGCAAAAACCACAAAATTACTTCAGGATTTTCGGGCGGCCGTTCCCGAGATGGCGATTAGGACCACCTTGATTGTTGGGTATCCCGGGGAGACCGAAGAGGACTTTTTGATTCTCAAGAACTGGGTCAAGGAAATGCGCTTTGAACGCCTGGGCTGTTTTACCTACAGCCACGAAGAGAATACCCATGCCTATAATTTGGTCGATGATGTGCCCGAAACGGTAAAACAACAACGTGCCAATGAAATTATGGAAATCCAATCCCAGATATCCTGGGAACTGAACCAGGAGAAAATTGGGAAGACTTTTCGATGTATAATAGATCGAAAGGAAGGCAACTATTTTGTAGGCCGAACCGAATTTGACTCCCCGGACGTAGACAACGAGGTGCTGGTCGATGCTGCAAAACACTATGTGAAGATTGGGGATTTTACGGACATCAAGATTACTGATGCCTCCGATTTTGATCTATACGGAATGCCTGCTTAAAGCATTACGTTGGAAATGAGATTCTCCACCGTGGGGTGCTCACTACCTCCTGCCGGTTCAATGGTGATATTTAGTGATTCCGCATTGTTAATATATTCCAAGGCCAGCAATTCTTCATTGGGAGACAGCAATCCCATGTTGATCATTTCCCCATCCACATCGCTCCACATCTGGTAGGTCTGTTCATCGGACAGTTTGGGTAAACCTTTTGGATTCACCATAACCAATTTATCCTCATGATTTACATAAGCAACGGCATGGGCATCAGGAAGTTTTGCGTTTCCCTTAAGTAAAAAAGGAATGGTATTTACATGGTTTATGACATTGAGTTGGGTTTCGGTACTAGCAGTCTTTGCTTCCAATTGATTCAAACGTTTTTGAAGATCGGTCGTTTGATTCCGTATGGTGTTAAGATCTTTTTGGGCATCCTGCCAATTCATGAAAAGCCAAAATGAGGTGGATAAAAATAGCAAGGCAATACTTGCGGCCGCAAATAAGGGCCAATTATTGCTTTGCTTTGTATTTTCACTTTCAATACGGGCTTTAAGCGATTCCTTTACCCTAGTGTTCGGTATAATGGCATTTTCAAAAGCCATCTGTTCAAAATCTGTCTCCAACAGCTCAAATCTCGATCGCAGTTCCGCATCTTCCTGCAGAACCTTTTCAATGGCATGTTGTTCCCTAACCGTTAGCTCGTGCAACAGATATTTTTCCAAAAGTCCTTCCTCAAGTATCCTTTTCCTATCCATTTGAAATCAATTCGGTTAACAGCCAGAAAATCACCAGTTCATTCCCATAGGTTTTTCTTAGCGACTTTAAGGCTTGCCTAATGTATGACTTAAACGTGCCCAAGGGTACGCCCATTGCCACATGGGCCTCCCTATGCGTATAGCCCTTAAAATAAATTAGGGATAGGGCTTCCCGGTGGTGGGGCTCTAGTTTTTTTACCGCACCGTTAAGTTCGGTATAATCCAGCGTAGTTTCGGTTGGGCTTATAGTACTATATACACTTAAATCTTCGGTTTGGATGAGCAAGTCGTTTTTCCGAAGCGCATTCAATGTGGTGTTTTTGGCTATTCGGTATGCCCAGGTGTAAAACTTTCCCCTAGTCTCATCATAGCTTCCAATATTCCTCCAAATCTTAAGAAAGGTTTCTTGAAGCAAATCCTCTGCCAAGGATTCGTTTCGGCACATCCGCAATATCACACCGAACAAGGCCCCGGAATACCTGTCGTACAATTGATACAGTGCCTTTTGGTCTTGGTCATGAACTCTTTTAATAAGGAGGGCATCATCCATTGGCAAAAATCAGAGGTGTTAAAGATATGATAAAAAACCAGGGTCTTCATCCAAATCGGAAAAAGGTGTGTAAATGTTAACGAAAGCGCGCAAAAAACGAATCATTTAAATCTAAAAATTAAAAAATCATGAAAAAAATAGCTTTTGTATTAACCACCATTTCGATCCTATTTCTTGCTACTAGGGCAACTGCCCAAAAATCCCAGGATATTGTTGACATTGCCGTTTCCGTGGACGATTTTTCTACTTTGGTCACTGCACTAAAAGCGGCAGATTTGGTAGGGGCTTTGAAGGGAGAGGGCCCCTTTACCGTTTTTGCCCCGGTAAATTCCGGCTTTGCCAAGATTGATTCCAATACCCTAAATGCATTGTTGCAACCGGAGAACAAGGAAAAACTAGGTGCTATACTTACCTATCATGTAGTATCCGGTAAATTGGCCGCCAGCGATGTCGTCGCCGCTTTGAAAAAAGGAAAAGGCAAAGTGGAACTGACCACCTTAAACGGTGCAACATTGACCGCAATGAATAAGGACGGAGGTATTTTCCTTAAAGATGCCAATGGCAATTATAGCAAGATTTCCAAAACCGATGTAATGGCCTCCAATGGGGTAATTCATATCATCGAGGACGTGGTGATGCCCTAATAAGGATAGTGTTTGTTGAGTTGGAAGGCACCGCTTTGGCGGTGCTTTTTTTATAAAAGTATGTGCCTGGGAGCCGGAATTTAGCCTCGATTTCAAATGGAGACTAGGAGAATTTTTATTATTGTGTATTTTAGGATATCTTACCATGATTTGATACTGCTAATTCAATAATCAAAGAACATCATGAAAAGACTCATCCTCCCAATAGCACTATTACTGGTGGCCTGTCAGGAAAATCACCATTTTTCCATTGAGATTTTGGATGATGAAGCACTGGAACTTATTGATCCAAATAGCGAGATTGAGGTAATTGGTAGTGGATTTGAATGGACGGAGGGCACTTTATGGATCGATTCGGGAAATTATCTGCTATTTTCGGATATTCCGAACAATACTGTTTTTAAAATTGATGAGGCGGGCGATTTAACCACCTATCTAAAACCTTCCGGTTATTTGGGTGAAGTTTTCGATGGAAGGGAGCCGGGTTCCAACGGATTGCTTTTGGATCCCAATGGGAAATTGGTTCTTATGCAGCATGGGGAACGAAGGGTAGCCCGGATGAAGGCTTCGTTGGATTCTCCAAGTTCCGATTACGAGGTAGTGGTGGACAACTATCAAGGTAAACGTTTCAATAGTCCCAATGATGGGGTTTTTGATAGCCAGGGCAATCTATATTTCACGGATCCACCGTACGGGCTCCCCAAACAAATGGACGACCCGAACAAAGAGCTGGACTTTCAAGGAGTATATTGCCTAAAAACATCGGGAGAGCTTATTTTGGTCGATCAATTGACCCGGCCTAATGGTATTGCATTGTCCCCGGACGAATCCAAACTTTATGTGGCTGTTTCGGATCCGGAAAGTGCAGTATGGTATCGATACGATTTGGCCGCCCCGGGAATGGCAGAGGACAAAAGGATTTTTTATGATACCACGCCTTTAATCGGCCAAGAGGGTCAGCAGGGATTACCGGATGGCATGAAAATGCACAGTGACGGATATCTTTTTGCAACGGGTCCGGGCGGAGTGTGGCTATTTAATTTATCGGGTAAGGCCATTGCCCGGATCCATACAGGTGAGGCTACGGCCAATTGCGCTTTCACCACCGATGAGAAAACACTTTTTATGGCTGCGGACGATTATGTGTTGAAAGTACCTTTAAAATAGGTACAGTCTGATTCAATTGAAACTGTGTGCCGACTCATCCTCCAAATTCGGATTTCATTGGTTTATACTATTGACGTTACGCCCTTTTTCTTTGTTTTACAACTTAAAAAAATAGGGTAATATCAGGGTAACGGAGAGGAATCGGTTCATCCGAAGAAGATACTGAATTCGAATATAAAAATCAGGTACAGCTAAGGAAAACAGGGTCGGTTGTAGGGTTTTGAATTTATGGCTACATTTAAAAGATGATAAAATCCCTTGTGATGAAAGACAATTCAAAACACGCCCGTACCAGACGTAAATTTTTAAAAAATTCAGCAGCCTTGGCCACGGGAATTGTATTGAGCGAGCCTTTGGTTTTCGGAGCACCTTCAATTCTGTCCTCATACAACCAAAACGACTCCAAAATAAATGGGGTACAGATAGGGTGTATCACCTACTCATTTAGGGATATGACGGATCAAAGTGCCGAGGCTACTCTACAATATGTATTGGATGCGGGTATAAACGCCATTGAATTGATGGGCGACCCTGCTGAACATTTTGCAGGAAAACCAAAAAATCCGGTGGATCGTAGGGTTTTTTATGGTATGATGCGCAAAAGTAAGAGCGGTGGACTTACCCAGAATCAAATCAAGGAATTTGAGGAAATGAAATCCCAATTGGAGAATCATAGAAAGGTGGTGGCCGATTGGCGCTCAACCGTAGGTATGGGCAAGTTTGAGCAACTCAAAAAAATGTATACGGATAAAGGGGTACATATCTATGCCTTTAAGCCGAACGCCTTTGGTGTAAAAAATACGGATGCAGAGATTGATTATGGTCTCCGAGCCGCCAAGGTATTGGGAGCCGATCATGTAACCTTGGAGTTGCCGGGCAATGACGCCCATACACGTAAATTGGGCATTATGGCCGCGAAGCATGGGATGAACGTGGCCTATCATGGACATACCCAACAAACCCCGACTTTTTGGGATACGGCCTTAAAACAGTCCGAACACAATATGCTGAATCTGGATTTGGGCCATTACATCGCCGGCGGTAATACCGATGCCCTGGAGCTTATACAAAGTAAACATGAACGTATAAGTAGCATGCACTTAAAGGACAGAAAAAATCCTGAAAATGGACAGGCCAATATGTCCTTTGGAAAAGGGGATACCCCCATTGTAGAAGTGCTACAGCTTATGCGGGATAAGAAGTACACCTATCCGGTTTCCATTGAATTGGAATACGAGGTGCCCCAGGATTCAAACCCCGTTAAGGAAGTGGCCAAATGTTTGGAGTATTGTAGAAAGGCTTTGGAGGGTTAGAAAAGGATTAGCCTATGAAATCCGATTCCACGCGTAAATTTTTGTTAGGGATTCAGCATTTTATTCAGTCCTTCCCTGTCGAATAATATTCTACCCACCTTAATATCGGACCAACCTTTTTTCAATTTATAGGTAAATTCGGGTTTACCCTCGATAAGCTCACAATCTATATAGTAATTTGAGACTTTTTCGTTTGAAACATTTTTTAATTGTTGGATATGGGTGGACAGTATGAAGTAGGAATTGTCATATTTGCTCAAACCATTTATGGTCGTTTTACAGATCTCGAAACCATCCTCAACATTTGTACCGCTAAAAAGCTCATCAAAGACCGCAAAACATCTTTTCCCCTTGGAGGCATTTTCAAGTACGTTTTTAAGGTTCATAACCTCGGTCATAAAATGACTGTAACCTTTTAAAATGTCATCCCTTCTATTGATATGGATGGAGAAATGATCGCAAAAAGGGATTTCTCCAGCAGATGCCGGTATTCCCAATCCAAGATGTCCAAAATACATACAAAGTCCAACCGCTTTGAGAAAGGTGGATTTCCCGGACATATTCGGGCCATTCAAAACCATCACATTACTGGTGGTTTCGAAGTTGTTCTTTACGGGCTTAGCTATCAAGGGGTGATAAAATTCGAGAAGTTTTATGCCCTTTTCATTGATACTTGGAAAAATGAAGCCGTGCTTAAGAATCCCTAGGTTTATGGATAGATACGCCTCGAACCTGAACAACTCTCGCCAAAAGGTAGATATCATTCCCCTCCCTTTAAGTTCACTAATTTTTCCCGTTAAATCAATTATATGCTTGTCCTTTAGTCTATTTTCCCTTACAAGATTTTCATATTTTTTTAGCTCGAAGTTTGAAAGAAATTGCAATATTCGTCCGATGTTGGAACGATAGCCTTCTGGAAATTGTTTTATGTCTAGCCGAACAAAATATTTTGATTCCAGGCGATGAAAAAGTAATATGAGCTGATTAAGCTTGCTTCTGTAACTTGTTTTCTCCTTTTTTGAAGCGAATAACCTGTAGCGAAACTTTCTTTGGGATAGATCCTCAATTTTCGCATCATTTAGAAAAAAATGAACTTCATTTAAGTATAGGATGGTATAGGAGTACTCCCGTAGAATTTTGTTGTTGGCGGTAAACCCTTTGAGAATATTTTGGCGTTCGAGAATTTCGAAAGTAGATGCCAAGGGGGTTTCTAATATTTTAAGAATTTGTTTTTTGCTGAAGGTATTTAGCGAATGGTCGAATAGGGGCAAAACCTCCTTCTCGATATTTAAGTCCTGTACATTGTTCATTCTTTATTTTAAAGAAATGTGCGGTTAAGTTACAAATAACCATTGGGAATGAATATGTGGGATACCTTGCGGACTTTTTGTTATTTGGATGCGTTTGCCTTCAATCCAACATAAACAGGGCGTTGGCGACAAAGAGTTTGCCATTTTCCCAAAAACCACGAAAAAGGGGATTGTCCACTAGATAGACTACTTTACCTTCCCCGTACTTTTCGACTCCAAAGACCAGGGTCCGGTTCATTTTTTTCTGGGCCTCAATTCCTGCAAAGCCGGCTACGGGTACCTGTGTGCCTTCCTCCAGATAAACCACTGAACCGGTATCCAGGTAATCGTAGGCATAACTTTTCTGTTTTAAGGTAAAATAGATGTCGCCATATCCGAACGCCAGTGGATGAGTAGGGTCTACCTTGGCCCTAAAAATGGCACCCTTGATCTCCTTCTTCAGCTGCTCACGGGCAGTTTCCTCATATGGGAACAGGTTTTCCATGGAATCCTTTTGGGCTTCTTTTTGTTTTAGACCAAAGCCATTGTTTACGGCCAAGCCCTGGATGGCCCCACCCATAGCTATGAGTCGGCCTCCATTGGCCACCCATTTTTTAAGCTTTTGCAATTTTTCGGCCCCCATGAAATCCGCATAACCGTTACCACCTGGCAGAATCAGGACATCATAGAGGGATAAATCGACACTTTCCAGATAACTTGTATCGATAATCGTAACCGGGTAGTGCAATTGCTGCTCAAAAAAGTGCCATATTTCACCAAAACGTAAGGTAGAGGTAGGTTCGCCGGACAGCATCGCGACTTTTACATCAGGTACCATACGCACATATTCCGATCCAAAGTCCTTACCACTCTCAACGAAACCGGTATCCGTCTTATCCAAGGCAATACGGTGCCTATGGGCAATTTCTGTTAAGAGCGGGATAAAATTCTTGGTATTCTCGTTATCCTTCCTGGTAATGATCAAACTTCCCCGGTCATATTTTTTACCATGGGTGGTAAATGGCTTTTTGGCATAGCGAACCCTGATTTTTTCTTGTAAGAGCTGGGCCAAAAAACGGGCATCCTTCATACTCCTCCAATCGGTAACATAGGCATAGGTGTCTTCGGAAAGGTTGATTCCTTTAGGTGGGCGGTCACTCCAAGAATTACCCGTATTGGCTTCAATCTTTGTCTCGGAGGCCAAGGCATCCAGACCGTAGGCATAGGGCAGGGACCAGGCCGTAATATCATAGGTAAGGGAATCGCTCAGTTTTGCATCGGGTTCAAAAAGTACCTTTACCAAAGTTCCTTTGGGCTGATCTGTAGAGATGACCATACTTTTTTCGGAGCTTTTGATGTTGCCTGTTTTTCCGGTCATATACCGGAATCCTTTTGCGGTACCTCCTTTTCCCGAACTATATACAATTTGATGTTGATCCAATAATTGGGCAAGCGCATCTAATTTGTCCGTGTCCCCATTAAGAAGATAACTCTTGTATCTGTATTTTTTGTTCCTGTAGAACTTCTTGAACTCCGTATTTAGTTTCTCGGCATTCTTTGCGGATATTTCCACCGTGGATAATCCGGTAGTGTGATGATGCGCAATTCTATCCTTAAGGGTAAGGGTATCCCCAATTTGTGTAATGATGCCCAAACCGGCCTTTCCGCTCCCACCTTGCTCATAGGTCATTCCAATTCCGCCGTTGTACGTAGGGTAGGTATCTCCGTAGCTGGGATACAGCAAATCAAAAGACTCCTTGGTGAAATAGAACCATCCTTCGGCATCGAAATATTTAGCATGATTTTTTCCGATAGCTATCTGAAAGGACTTTTGAAAATTGGTGATTACCTCGTGGTAAGGTTCCGCGGCCGGAGCAAAGTAATAGGGCTCGTCTACACCTTGCTCATGAAAATCCACATGTACGTGGGGCAACCATTTGTTGAACACTTTTAGGCGTTGTCGGCTTTCCAATTGTGTAAGCCAGGCCCAATCCCTATTCAGGTCGAACATATAATGGTTGCTACGACCTGTCCACCATCCCTGATGGTGTTCCGTACTGTTGGGATCCACAGTATAGGGGGTGTTTTTATATTGATTGTACCAATTCACATAACGGTCACGTCCATCGGGATTTAAACAAGGATCAATAATTACCACGGTATTCCTTAGGTAATTGCTATGTTCTGTCAAAAGTGCGTGGATGGTCTTCATGGAAGCTTCCGTACTCACGCTCTCATTGCCATGAACATTGTAACTAAGCCAAACGATAACTTTTGAAGCATTGCTCTCACCTTGCATACCACGCAAATGCTCCTTGCGGATATTCTCCAGATTCCCCATATTCTCGGCACTGGAAAGGTAAGCCAATAAAAGAGGGCGCCGTTCATTCGTTTGGCCGTATTCCACCAGTTGCAAACGGTCGGGCACCTTTTCCGCCAGATACTGGTAGTAATCTACCACCTGATGATGCCGGGTAAATTGGGTTCCCAGAGGATATCCCAGAAATTCGGAAGGCGATTTCAAGTCCTGCGGAACTGCCGAAAGGGACAAAGTGCCAAGCAATAGCGTGAGTAAAAACTGCTTCATAAAGTGAGAATTAGATTTTGAAGTGGGTCAAATCTAACGATAATTGCATAAAAACGGCACCAAAATCCATCACCGACCCTAAATTCGGTTTAACGTATTTTTAGGAACTCCAAAAAGCGATAGTTTTATCTTTACGGGTATTTTCACCAAACCTATGGATATTGAATGTCTTCCCTTTGATCTCACTGGATATTTTTCGGAATTGATTTGTGATTATCTTGAGGAAAAAGAATCGCTCCGTTCTTTTTACCATCGCTTTCCAAACTTGGAGAACTTTCGGAAACAGCTAGAGGAAAAGGCCAAGACTTTTCCACCGTCACGTAGGGAAGTGATTTATGAAGCACTTCAAAAACAGTATCAAGGGGTTAACATCACAAAAAAAACAGAAACCCATATTCGGCAACTGAAGGAGCCGATCACATTTACGGTAGTTACAGGGCACCAGCTCAATCTCTTTACCGGGCCCCTTTATTTTTTGTACAAGATTGTTTCCACGATAAACCTTACCCTTGAACTTAAAAAGACATATCCCAAATACAACTTTGTACCCGTATACTGGATGGCCACAGAAGACCACGATTTTGAAGAGATTAATTTTTTCAACTTTAAGGGTAGAAAAATACAATGGAACCCGGATGACCGTCCAGGAGGTGCCGTGGGGCACCTATCAACGAAGGGGCTGGACGAGGTTTATGAGGCCTTTGCCAATGAACTTGGAAATAATGGCAATGCCAGTGCCTTAAAAGAACTCTTTGAAAAGGCGTATTTGGAACACAAGAACCTTACCGATGCCACTAGGTATTTGGCCAATGTTCTTTTTGGGGAATATGGATTGGTAATCATCGATGGGGATGATGTGGAGCTCAAAAGACAAATGATTCCCTATGTGAAAAAGGATATTTTGGAAAAGGTAGGGTTCCAAAAGGTATCTGAAACGATTTCCGGGTTGGAAGCACTTCCAAAGAAGTATGGTATTCAGGTCAATCCACGGGAAATCAATTATTTTTATCTGGCGGATGGTATTCGGGAACGGATTGTTGAAAAAGAGGGAAGATTTTACGTGAAGGAAACGGAGATAGAGTTTTCAAAAGATCAGCTGTTGACCGAACTGGAAGATCATCCGGACCGTTTTTCGCCCAATGTGATCATGCGACCGGTATATCAGGAGGTAATCCTGCCCAATCTTTGTTATATTGGAGGGGGAGGGGAATTGGCCTATTGGTTGGAGTTGCGATCCATGTTCGAGACTATGGGCGTAACTTTTCCCATATTGACCCTGCGAAATTCTGCTTTGGTAATCACGAAAAAGCAGTATGACAAGTTACAGCGCCTAAATCTGTCAACAACCGATTTATTCCTAAAACAAAGCAGTTTCATCAACAAGAAGATCAGGGAAATTTCCAATATCGATGTTGATTTTACTCCCCAAAAGAAGTATTTGGAGGAGCAGTTCAAAACACTCTACGATTTGGCAGAACTAACGGACAAATCCTTTTTGGGCGCGGTAAAGGCGCAGGAAGTAAAACAAAAAAAAGGGTTGGATAGGTTGGAAAAACGTCTGCTAAAGGCACAAAAACGAAAATTGGAGGATCATGTAACCCGAATTACGGAAATCCAGAATGAACTTTTCCCCAACCAATCGCTTCAGGAACGCACCTTGAATTTTTCGGAACTCTATTTAGAGTTAGGGGACGAACTCATACCCCTATTGATGAAAGAATTAAAACCGCTGAGTCTAGAGTTTTTGATATTGACCTATTGATTTGCCGACAGTTCCTATTGTACTATTCATTGCAATCCTAAGGCACCAAAAATTCACTTTTCCACGAATTGTTTATTTTGGAGTGCTTTATTCTTAGGTGATTAGGTCTCTGTAATTTCAGGTATTCAATTTTAAAAGGTTCTATTTCCACGATGCAAAAATAATTTTTGTCCTCGAGGTATTCCACGGCATCCGGATCTGAAATATCACTTCCGGGTGCTTCGGAGGTGGTATAGTCCTTTCGGCTACTCGGCTGGATTTCGTTCCAGTGTTTTTTCAGGATTTTGGGATCGGTGTGGATACCGGCCAACCCTTCAATTTTAATCTGAATTAATTTTTTGGGATGATAAAAGAGAAGGCTTACCCTATTGTTTTCCTTGATGTGCAGAATTTTTTTGGATCGTTGATCCGTATAAATGGAAAGATCTAAATTGTCCGATACTTTTCTGAGTACCACGGTGCGTAATCGCGGCATACGCTCCAAGCCTACCGTGGCCATAGTACAATAATGGAAAGGGTGGCCCTTTTTAGTTGCACCTTCCCGTAATTCATTTGTCAATTCTTCCCAAATAATGGTATTCATTTTCAATGCTTTATACTTAAAGGTAAAAAAAATTGAATTATTAGGTAGGGTATTTTAGAAGTTGGTTGTTCTATAATAAATTGCTATGAATTTTTACTTAGTGTCATAAATAAGTTCATGTGTTTAGGTTGGTTTTTTGATTTTGACAAAAGCCTCGATGTAGGGTCGAGGCTTTTTCTTTAACCTAAACCTCTAAAATATGCCCCACTATATATAAATTGAGAACCCCGACCGATAACTATCGGCGGGGTTTTGTATTTGGATCCGTTTTTAATTAGGCATCATTTTAAAGACCCAAACAGGTTTGAGGATATCCTCTCTTGCTTAATTTTGTTGAAAACTCTAATAGTTCCAACCCTAAGACTGCATTAAATCACGCCCGCTGCTACCAAAGCTTGCGTCACGGAGTAAAACCTCAAGAATTCTATTCAATTGTATAGTTCTTTTTCTGTGGGCCCACTCCCTTCAGGGTAAGTGACTTCCATTCCTTGGGTAGGATGGGGTTCTTTTGTACGATACCTTCGTCCGTAATGTCCAATCCCCCAAAACCGAAAAGAACCACCTGCAACATCCCTCCGGCTCCGGTAGCAAAATAGGGGTTGTCACTAGTGGCCGCCTCCGCCAAGGCACCAAAGGGAGGGCGTTTGTTCGGTTCATAACTCCTACGGAACAGGCGGTACGCCTCTTTGGCATTGCCCAAGCGGGCATAGATGACCGCAAAGACCGATTGCCCCATAGCAGGACCCTCCTCCGCCAATTTGGGTTCATAGTATTTTAGATCCTTTAGAACGGTTGTTTCGTCATTCACTACATCCAACGGATAGGTCAATAAATTTACGTCGGCCTGTTTTATACGTTCACCTTCATAGTTGGCATGCTCTTTTGTAGTACCATCTGGAAATTTCAATATCCTGATTTTGGAAGCTACCTCTACCCATTCTGGATCAGGCCTTTCCCCAACTTTGTTTGCTGCGAGGGCGGCGAACTCCAGAGCGGTAATGGCAGATCCGTTGGTAAAGGCGTTATCATCTACGTTCGGGGCAAATTCGTTGGCCCCTACCACGTTTTTGATACTGTAGGTGCCGTCCTCATTTTTAGTAGATCTACTCACCCAATAATCGGCTACCTCCTTCATTAGGGGATAGCCTTTTTCCTTTAACCATTCCAGATTTTTGGTAACCCGATAATAGTTCCAAAAGGCAATGGATACATCTGCCGTAATATGATGCTCAAAGGTTCCCGTCAATGCCCAAGCAGGGGTCGCCTCTTCACCAGTGTCATCGCTTTCCCAAGGGAACATGGCCCCTTTGTACCCAAAATTGATGGCTTTCTCCTTGGCCTTCCCCAGTCTATCCGACCGATAATTCACCAATGAACGGGCAATATCCTGATTGAGCATCAATAGGGGAGGGAACATCCATAGTTCCGTGTCCCAGAAAATATGTCCATTGTAGTTTTGGGAGGAGAGCCCCATAGGCGCAATACTCAAATCCGAATCCCCACGGGAGAAAGCGTAAAGATGATAGAGTGCCAAACGCACATCCAATTGATCTTGGAGATTCCCTTCAATAATGATGTCCCCTTCCCATAAATCGGCCCATAATTTTTTGTGTTGATCCAAAAGATCTTTCCGCGGGGTGAGAAGGTTGAAAATTACAAAGCGTTCCGACTCCGTTTGGGGATCTTCGAAATCTTGGGAGGAGCATTCGGCTCCCGTCCAGGCAAATTCAAACTCTTCTCCCTTTTTGAGTTCTTTTTCAAAGGAGAGTCGGTTATCGTATTCCGATACTTTTTCATGGATTAACTTGGGTCTTTGATGTTCCCGGGTAGAGTTAATGGCATGCCAAATAAAAGTGGCGGACGTACCTACTGTATGTTTTCCCATTCTGCTTTTGGCTACCGTCTGAAGGATGGGCATCGTGGTCTCCAAATCCTGTAACACCCGAAATGTACTAAGGGGTTCCAAGTACTCTTCCGGAGTGCTGATCTTACCAGTTGCCTTAACGGAAATTGATTTTGTAGGAATTATTTTAATATCCACATAACCAGAATATTGAACGTTTCTAAGTGCATAAACAGTATAAGTAATTCTGGCTTTGTCCCTAAAGCTAAAAGAGGTGGTGAAAGCAGCCGTTTTCATATCCAGGGCCTGTTCAAAATCACTTATGTTTTCCTCGGTTATCTTTTCCCCATCTATCTCCAAATCCAAATTGGCAAAGTTCATTCCCAGCAGGATTTTGCTTACCCCTAAGGGCGATTCCTTGTCATAGACATTGTTTAAAATAATGGATTTGGTTTGAAAGGGCTTATCCTCTGGCAGAATACCGATCCGACCGTTAGCAGTAACGATTCCGGTATACTTCTCTACTTTTCCGGAAGAGATAGTCCAACCGGTTTCCTGGGCCTGTAAGGCAAAACAAAAAAGCATGGATAGGAACGCTGTTTTAGTCTTCATAATTTTTAAGGTTGAGTTAGTTATTTTTCAATCGAATTTAATCCACCTTGTATTCCAGCCGCATGGTAATGGAGGCGGTCTTATTTTTGGAAGAAGTATTGTACGCCCCGCCCCAACTGTAATCTTCCCCGGAATTCTGCCCCGTTATTTGAAAGACCCCCATACGGGCGGAGATCAGGTCGCCCAAACGTCCCCCGGCATTTTCCGCGATTCTTTCGGCACGGATCCGGGCATCTTCCGTGGCTTTTGAGATCATCTCTATTTTTAAATCGGCCAGTTTGGTATAATAATACCTTGGTGGCGCGGAATTGAACTGTACTCCTTTGTTCAAAAGCTCGGTGATTTCCCGCGAAACTTCCTCGATCAAGGCAACATCAGTCGATTCTATCTGAACCGCTTGAATCAATTCATAACCTCGAAACGTACTTCCTACAAAGTTGCCATTTTCATATTTATTGTCTCGTTGCTCAATGGTCTGTACCGAATTAAATATGATGTTGTCCGGGTTAATTCCCTCGGAGACCAAATATTCCTTTACGATTTCCTTTTGCTTATTCAGTCGTTCAAACGCTGAGGTAAGTACGGTATTGAAGGCGGAAAAACGGCCTTCCCAAACGATAAGGTCGGAAGTGAAATTCTCATTACCCAAACCGGTCACTGAAATAACCTGTGGCGGATTAGCCCTTTTTACATAAGCATTCCCCAAAAAGTAAGCGGCCAGGACTATGGCAATTCCAAAGATAATAGCGGTTATATGTTTCATGACGGTAGTGCGTAAAAGTATTTGATAAATATACCGAAAAGATACTTTTCCAAATAGGTCAAATTCTTATTTTTGCCCATGCAAAACAACGTCCTTATCCTTGATTTTGGCTCCCAATACACCCAATTGATTGCAAGACGCGTACGGGAGCTAAATATTTTCTGTGAAATTAAACCGTACAACAAACTTCCTACCGACCTCACGGAATATGGTGCGGTAATTCTATCCGGATCACCTTATTCGGTAAGGGCCGAAGATGCACCGCATCCCGATTTGTCCGAAATAAAGGGGAAAAAACCCATTTTGGCCATTTGCTATGGAGCGCAATATTTAGCCCATTTCCATGGGGGTAATGTGGCCCCCTCCAATACCAGGGAATATGGCAGGGCACGATTGACGACCATTAAAAACGATGAACCTTTTTTTTATGAGATTTCGGAGAGTTCCCAGGTTTGGATGAGCCATAGCGACACCATAAAAGAATTACCTACAGGTGCTGTTCGCTTGGCCAGTACCACGGATGTAGAAAATGCAGCGTATCGGATAGAGGGAGAGCAGACCTTTGGCATTCAATTTCATCCGGAGGTGTACCACACCATACAAGGGAAACAAGTATTGGAGAATTTTTTGGTACATATAGCTGGGCTCAAACAGACTTGGACCCCTGACGCCTTTGCGGAGACCACGGTGAACGAACTCCGGGAAAAAATCGGGAACGAGAAGGTTATTCTTGGCTTATCCGGAGGTGTGGATTCTACAGTAGCCGCAGTTTTGTTGCATAAAACCATAGGTGAAAACTTGCATTGTATTTTTGTGAACAATGGGCTCTTACGCAAAAATGAGTTTACCGATGTCCTGGAACAGTATAAGGGCATGGGGCTCAATGTAAAAGGTGTCGATGCTTCGGCACGCTTTTTGGATGCCTTGGCTGGGGAAAGTGATCCGGAACGAAAACGAAAGATTATCGGTAGGGTCTTTATCGAGGTGTTTGATGACGAATCACATATGGTGGAAGATGCAAAATGGTTGGGTCAGGGTACGATCTATCCGGATGTAATCGAATCCGTTTCGGCCACCGGAGGTCCCTCTGCGACTATAAAAAGCCATCATAACGTGGGCGGTCTGCCGGATTTTATGAAATTAAAAGTTGTGGAACCCTTAAAAATGTTGTTCAAGGATGAAGTACGTAGGGTAGGGGCCAGCTTGGGAATTGCCGAGGAGCGTTTAGGAAGGCACCCGTTTCCCGGGCCAGGATTGGCCATTCGAATCTTGGGGGACATTACCTATGAAAAAGTGTCCATTTTACAGGAAGTTGACGCCATTTTTATTGATGGACTACGGAAATGGGGCCTATATGATAAGGTTTGGCAGGCCGGAGCCATGCTTTTGCCCGTAAATAGTGTAGGGGTTATGGGAGATGAACGTACATATGAAAAATGTGTGGCCTTGCGCGCCGTAGAGAGTACGGATGGGATGACTGCGGATTGGGTTAATCTGCCTTATGAATTTTTACAAAAAACCTCCAATGAAATAATAAATAGGGTTCCTGGCGTTAATAGAGTAGTATATGATATTAGTTCCAAGCCCCCGGCAACCATAGAATGGGAATAGGATGAATCATTTTTTTAAGAACACTATACTGGTCGTGTCATTGGTCTTTTTGGGCCATATGGCTAAGGCACAGCAATTTACGACCCATGCCGTAAAGGAGGGCGAGACATTGGAGAGTATTGCCAAGCAATATCGCGTTACACCGTACAACATTCTTAAATTCAATAAGGAGCTAAAACAGAACGACGTTTTGTCCCCCAACACTATTTTGGTGATTCCCTCGGGTTTGGCAGCAGGCCAAGATCCTTCCGCACCCGCATCTGTTCAGAAAAGATTATTTCCAGAGGAAGAGCCCGTGGAGCAGCAAGAACCCATAGGTTTTGGGCGGCATAAGGTTCGTAAAAAGGAAACCTTATACGGCATTGCCAAGCGCTACGATATTACAGAGGAGGATATAAAGCGATATAATAGGGAGCTTTACTCCAGCCAGTTGCGAAAAAAAATGATTCTGAGAATTCCGCGATACCTCAAGCAACCGGGAAAAACGGAACGCGATTCCATTTTGGAAGCCGACTTTGAGATTTATACCGTGGCGCCCAAGGAGACCCGTTGGAGTATTGCCCACAAATACGGGATTACCATTGATAGCATGTTGGCGCTGAATCCCGACCTTTCCAAGATAACGGACTATTTACGGGAAGGTCAGGAACTTCGTTTGCCCAAAATGCCGGGAAGCACGGTTGAAAATCAAGAAACGGAATTGTATATCTCGTACACAGTGCCTCCAAAGATGAACTTTTATCGTCTGGAAAAGGAATTTGGGGTAAAATCCGATGAAATTGTACGGTTGAACCCTGAAATAGCCGAACGTGGAGGGTTAAAAGAGGGTATGATCATACGGCTTCCCGAAAAAAAATTGAATCCCGGTGCCATTAATACCGAGAACTATATTTTTTACGAGGTAAAACCAAAGCAGACCCTTTTTTCCCTTACCCGAAAGCTGGGGATTTCATATGAGGATTTGTTGCTTTTAAATCCAGACCTTAAGGAAGGTCTTAAAGCGGGAATGGTTCTTAAACTTCCCAACGACCAAAAGGGTGATTTTGAAGTAAGGAATGCGTTGGTACTGGATAAAATAAACCTTCTGGACAGTATAAATCTGGAGAACCGGCCCAAATTACTATTTCTGTTGCCTTTTCGTTTAGATCGTCTAAATCTAAGGGATAAGGAAAGTGTTGCGGCCAATATTGAAAACCGTAATGACATTAAATATAGTCTAGGACTATATTCCGGGGCTCTTGTAGCTTTGGATTCGATTGCGGAACTCGGGGTTTCGGTGGATGTACGAACGTATGATAACCAATTGGATCTTGCCAGGACCAAGGAAGTTCTTTTTCGGGAGAACCTGTTGGATGTAGATGCCGTGGTTGGCCCCTTGGATGAACAATCCTTAAAGGAAGTGGCCGTACGTAGTTCCGTTCACGGCATACCGGTGATTGCCCCTGTTCCGGTTAAGAGTGATATAAGTTTGAACAATGTATTTTTTTCGTACACCTCGGATGATATCCTAAGAAAACGTATGCTGCAACATGTTGCGGACAGTCTTGCAGGCCAGAATATAGTGGTTATCGCCGATCAGAAGAACAGTGTGGTAAGGGATTCCATTTTGGCCAAATTTCCAACGGCCAAAATTTTGGAAGTCGCGGAAGAGGAAAAAAACATTGGTATCAATCGGGAAAAATTGGCTACCATGCTATCCGAGGAGGTGGATAATTGGGTTTTTGTGGAAACTGGCAATTTTAAATTGATTTCCAGTGTGGTGTCTATTTTGAACTCATTCAATGGTGCTTTGTTGGACGTGGAAAATAGCACGGAAAAGTTGAAGGTGAGAATGTTCACTACCAACAAGAACAGGGCGTTTGAGAACGATGTTATTTCCAGTTCGCATTTGTCCAACCTTAAATTTACCTATCCTTCCGTATATCGGGAAGTGGCCAACGACAATTTTGTCAGGAGGTATCGAAGACGTTTTGGGGATACGCCAGATCGATATGCGGTGCGCGGTTTTGATATTACGTACGACCTGCTTTTAAAACTGGCCTATAAGAATAATTTGATGGAAGCTTCCAAACTTATCGGGAAGACCGAATATACTGGGAACACCTTCGATTATGAGAAGGATTTTGCCTCGGGCTACTTCAACCAAGCTTCGTATATTATGACCTATGATAATTTAAGGATCAAGGAAGTAAAATAGCACAGATGACATCAAAAGTGATTTATACAGGCGAGTTGCGTACGGTTTGCGAGCACGTCCGTTCAGGAAATACTTTTATTACGGATGCCCCCTTGGACAATAATGGTAAGGGAGAAGCCTTTTCTCCCACGGATACCGTAGCCACTGCG
The DNA here is from genome assembly GCF_965228935.1 of Ulvibacterium sp. Classification (GTDB taxonomy): domain Bacteria; phylum Bacteroidota; class Bacteroidia; order Flavobacteriales; family Flavobacteriaceae; genus Ulvibacterium. The sequence goes on from NZ_OZ245846.1 coordinate 2,821,770, forward strand.
TTGGCAAGCTGCATGCTCACCGTCATGGGAATAAAGGCCAATGGACTGGAAGTGGATTTAATGAATTCCTTTGCAGAAGTTACCAAACACATGGCCTCCGATCCCAGACGGATTTCAAAAGTTGAAGTGAAGTTGAGCCTTCCATCCCATGTTTCGGGAAAAAATCGTAAAATATTGGAACATACCGCCAGAACTTGTCCGGTACTGTATAGCTTGCATTCAGAAATTGAAAAGGAAATTGATTTTCATTGGGTACTTTAAGACCATACCGTTTTTTATTTTTTTTGACGATCCTGGGCTCCGTTTTTTGCCAAGGGCAGGAAACAATTCCTTGGAGTGCCGATAGAAAATTGACATGGGAGGACTTTAAGGGCAAGCCATTAAAAACGGAATGGGCCGCCGCCACTACGGCCAGTGGAATTAGCTACGAATTTTCCACATCCGGGCCTCTCGATGATTTGAAAGTACATTTTAAGGTATATACCGATTTCTATCCCCAAAAATCCTGGTACCGTCCGGAAATGTGCGATTCTGTGGTACTGAGCCATGAACAATTACATTTTGACATCTCCGAATTGTTCGCAAGAAAGATGCGCAAAAGGTTAAGGGAAACTACGTTCACCCAAAATGTAAAGGCAGAGGTAAGGGAAATCTACAGGGAAACCCTAAAGAGTTTGACTGCTTTTCAAAATAAATACGATCACCAGACCAATTTTTCCAGAAATGTCGAACAACAGCGCATTTGGAACAAAAAAATCAGTGATGCGCTTTCCGCCACGGAACTACAATCCTTGGAATAAGCAATCCTTGCTCGAAATCTGGAAATTTATACGTCGCAAATGGTAACCCCCTGTTTTAAGGCAGCGATCTTATCTTCCCAAGAAGGGACAAATTCTTGGGCTACATGACCTTTGTAACCGGTTTTTAAAATGGCCTTCATAATGGCGGGGTAATACAACTCCTGGGTTTCATCAATTTCGTGCCGTCCAGGATTTCCTCCGGTATGGTAGTGCCCAATATATTGGTGATAATCCTGTATATTTCGGATAATGTCCCCTTCCATGATCTGCATGTGATAAATATCATACAGGAGCTTAAAATTTTCAGACCCTAACTGTTTACATAACTCGGCACCCCACTCGGTGTGGTCGCACATATAATCCTTATGGTCTACTTTTGAGTTCAGCAATTCCATTTGAATGACCACTCCGTGTTTTTCCGCAGACGGTATAATTTTTTTGAGTCCGGCAACACAGTTTTTTAGTCCTACACTATCATCCATTCCATTGCGGTTTCCACTAAAACAGATCAGGTTGGTATACCCCGCTTCGGCAACCTTGGGAATTATTTGTAGATAATCCGCTATGAGTTCTTCGTGATACTGTGGATCGTTCCACCCTTTTTCTATTCCCATCCCCGCACCCCAGCACATGGAGGCGTGAATATCATATTTTTTCAAAAGGGGCCAATCTTCAGGGCCTACAAGGTCTATGGCCTTTACCCCCAGACCTTTTAAGTCCTGTAAAAACGTTTCCAAGGGTATGGAGTTGTAGCACCAATAACAGGCACTGTGGTTTATATTGTTCTTTAGTTTTAAGTTTTCTTGTTCCATAGGCTGCATCGCATTTCCTGTTTTGCCGGTCAACATTCCAAAAGAGGCCGCCGCCGAGGTTCCTATAAATGCTCTTCGTTTCATAATGAATTTTCCTTTTTGTTCCGTTTTAAAGATAGAACAATTAAATTTATCCATGGACGTATTTCCGGATAAGGAAAAGTTAAGGGAACTGGCCCATTATAAAATGCCTTTTGGAAAGTATAAGGATAGTTATTTAATCGATTTGCCCGAACCCTATTTGGCCTGGTTTAAGCGCAACGGTTTTCCAAATGGAAAACTAGGCCATTTGTTGCAGGCCACTTTAGAAATAAAAATCAATGGGCTGGAACCTCTGATTCGTAAGATCCAAAAAGATTTTCCCGAGGATTCCCTGTAATTTCCTTGGGCAATTCGTATCTTTGAATCCCGTAATCACGAATGTGCCATGTCCAGTACCAAATACATCTTCGTTACGGGGGGAGTTACTTCATCACTTGGAAAAGGAATTATTGCGGCTTCATTGGCCAAATTGCTTCAGGCCCGTGGCTATAAGACTACCATTCAAAAACTAGATCCTTATATTAATGTAGATCCGGGAACCTTGAACCCTTATGAACATGGTGAGTGCTATGTGACGGATGACGGGGCTGAGACCGATTTGGATCTCGGACATTACGAGCGTTTTTTAAACGTGCGGACATCACAGGCAAATAATGTCACTACGGGAAGAATCTATCAAAGTGTCATAGAAAAAGAACGAAGGGGCGAGTTTTTGGGCAAGACCGTCCAAGTAGTGCCCCATATAACCAATGAGATAAAGGAACGCATACAGATTCTCGGGAAAAGTGGGGAATATGATATTGTTATTACGGAAATAGGAGGCACGGTAGGGGATATAGAATCCCTTCCCTATATTGAGGCAGTAAGACAACTCCTATGGGAGTTAGGAGATAATAACGGTATTGTAATCCACCTTACCTTGGTACCTTATCTTTCCGCTGCTGGAGAGTTAAAGACGAAACCGACCCAGCATTCCGTTAAGACATTGATGGAAAGTGGAATAAAGGCGGATATTTTGGTCTGTAGGACAGAACATGAAATCTCCGATGAGATCAAAGACAAACTGGCCTTATTCTGCAATGTAAAGCGTGAGGCGGTGGTCCAGTCCATAGATGCTTCCACCATCTACGATGTACCTATCTTGATGCATAGGGAAGGTTTGGATACCGTAGCGCTTCAAAAATTGGCCTTGACGGATACCACCGAACCGGATTTGAGGCAATGGAGGGAATTTCTGGAGCGGCACAAGAATCCCAAAAATGAAATAACGGTAGGACTTATTGGAAAATATGTGGAGTTACAGGATTCCTACAAATCCATATTGGAATCCTTTATCCATGCAGGAGCTGCCAATGAGGTACGTGTAAACGTAAGATCCATACATTCGGAATATCTATCGGAAAAAAACTTGGAGGAGGAGTTACGGGGCCTTCATGGTCTTCTTGTGGCCCCTGGCTTTGGCGAGCGGGGTATAGAGGGCAAAATAAAAGCTGTACAATATGCCCGGGAAAATGGTATTCCGTTTTTGGGAATCTGTCTCGGCATGCAGATGGCCGTGATCGAATACGCCCGAAATGTTCTAGGGCTCACCGATGCCAATTCTACTGAGATGGATGAATATACGCCCCACCCGGTCATTAACTTGATGGAAGAGCAGAAGACCATTGTGAATAAAGGAGGTACAATGCGATTGGGAGCATGGGATTGTACGCTTTTTGAGGATAGTTTGGTCGCTCAGATCTATCAGGGGGTTACCGAAATCTCCGAAAGACACCGCCATCGCTATGAGTTCAACAATGGTTACAGGGAACAGTTAAAGGATGCCGGACTTGTGGCTTCTGGGATAAATGCGGAAACGGGATTGGTGGAAATTGTGGAATTGCCCGGGCACCCTTGGTTCATCGGGGTACAATATCACCCGGAATACAAAAGCACGGTAGCTAATCCACATCCGCTTTTTGTGGGCTTTGTAAAGGCCGCATTAACGCACAAAAAAAGACAAATCAATGCCAGTTTGGCATAAACTCCGGATTTGGGCATATATTTGCAGACCCCAACCAATGGGATAGGCCTACAGTTCTAAAATAACCAAAAGGTCGTCAAATCAAGTTTTAGATGGAAGAAAAGAAAATAGACATCAATTCTATAATCGGCTTTGTGCTCATTTTTGGGATACTCATTTATATGTTTTATCAAAATAGGCCAACCCCTGAAGAATTGGAAGAGGAAAAGGCCAGACAGGAACAGGTTGAGGCCGCTAAGGCGGAACAGGAGGATGTTCCCCAAAATGTTACGGACGCAACCCCGGCCATCGACCTTCAAGACTCCTTGGCCGTGGCCAACTATAAAAATACAATCGGTGCTTTTGGATATACGGCCGTATCGGATGCCACCACCCGATTGGAAAACGATTTGGTTTCCTTGGAAATAAGCAATAAAGGAGGCCAAATTACGGAAGCCAGAATGAAGCAGTTCCATACCTATGATTCTATACCCGTTTATTTGATAAAGGATGGCAACGCCTCATTTGGATTGACTTTCTCCACTTCGGATAATAGGGTGTTGAATAGCCAGAATCTGTATTTTGAACCATCGTTATCCCAAAATGGTGACAATACGGTACTTTCCATGAAGGCTAAGGTGTCCCCGAACCAGTTTTTGGAATACCGCTACGAAATGAAGCCCGATGATTACATGGTTGGATTTACCGTACGTTCACAAGGTCTCAATGGGATATTAAACACCGGGCAACCCATACATATGGAATGGAACCTTAAGGGTATTCGCCATTCCAAAAGTATTAAATACGAAAACAGATATACACGGCTAACGTATAGCCATGAGGAGGGAAAGATAAGCAAGCTTGCCCAAGAGAGTGATGATGATGAGACCGAGGAAGACGTAAAATGGATATCCTATCGTCAACACTTTTTTAGCTCCATACTGGCGACCAAGAATAGTTTTAAGGAAGCCGACTTATCCTCCAAAAACTTGGTAGAGGAAGAAAGCAAGACTGCGGCATTTACCAAAATGTATAGTTCCAAAATACCTGTCGACCCAAGTGGAGGGGAGTTGTCCTTGGATATGGATTGGTATTATGGCCCGACCGATGTTGCGGTGTTGGATGATTACAAGGATTATGACTTGGCAGATTCCATTCCCTTTGGCTGGGGAATCTTTGGTTGGATCAACCGATACATCTTTACACCCTTCTATTCTTTTTTGAGTTCTTTTTTACCCTTTGGTATTGCCATTGTGGTAATGACCATTTTGGTACGTTTGGCCATGTCCCCGGTTACCTATAAGTCCTATCTTTCCCAGGCCAAGATGAAGGTGTTGAAACCTGAAATTACCGAGTTGGGGGAAAAGTATAAGGACAATGCCATGAAAAAGCAACAGGAAACCATGAAGTTGTATAACAAGGCGGGCGTTAGCCCTATGAGTGGTTGTGTCCCGGCCCTATTGCAGATGCCCATTTTCTATGCTTTGTTTATGTTCTTCCCAACTTCCTTTGCCCTACGTCAAAAATCGTTCCTTTGGGCAGATGACCTTTCGTCCTACGATACCATTTTTGAATGGTCGGCAAATATTCCGATAATTTCAACATTCTATGGAAATCATGTGAGCCTGTTTCCGATCTTGGCCTCTGTCGCCATCTTTTTCTATATGATGATGACCACTGGCCAGAATATGCCGCAGCAACCCGGGATGCCCAACATGAAGTTCATCATGTATCTTATGCCTTTTATGATGTTGATCTTCTTTAACAACTATGCCAGTGGGTTGAGTCTGTATTACTTTGTGTCCAATCTTATCACCATTGGAATCATGTTGGTAATTAAAAGATTTATTCTGGACGAAGATAAAATCCATGCCCAAATACAGGAGAATAAAAAGAAGCCTAAGAAGGAGAATAAATTTCAGCGTAAAATGCGCGAAATGATGGAGCAGGCCGAGGAGCAAAAAAAAGTAGGCCGGCGTTAATTCGGAATTACATAATATTTAAAAAACCTTGAAATTAGTTTTTCAAGGTTTTTTTATGCCATTTGCTTTTATGCATATTAAACCTTATCCCAAAAACGTTATCTAAGACGTAACCATCAAATGATTTTAAAATGAAAAACATAAAATATGGTATTGCCCTTGTTTTAGTGGCATTCCTTTTTTCCGGGTATCAGGCCGAAGCTCAAGTAAGACGACCAGTAGTGAAAACAGTAAGGGTCAACAAAAAAACAAAACGTAAAGTAAGAAGGCACAACAGAAGGGTAAGACGTAGGACATTGAGAAGGTTACCTTCGGGTAGTAGGGCAGTGGTTTTTAGGAATGTTTCCTATTATCCCGTAAGAGGAATGTTCTTTGTTGCGAGAAAGGAAGCTTATGTAAGGGCCTTTCCACCAAGAGGCTTCCGATTACGGGTATTACCGGTTTCCGCGGTTACTTTACATGTGCTTGGCACAAGATATGCCTATGCCGACGGGATATTCTATCAAGGGAAGAACGATGAATATGAAATAGTGGATCCTCCTGTGGGAGCTGTGGTTAAAGAGCTGCCGGAAGACGCTGAGGAGATTGATTTTGAGGGAGTCTCGGTTTATGAACTTAATAATGCCCTCTATGAGGCCGTAGAGGATGGTTATGAGGTTATTGACCTTTTGGAAGATTAATACCGAAAAGTTGTAAAAAGACAAAAAGCCCTGACATTTCGTCGGGGCTTTTGCTTTAAATAGAGGTTTAGTCTGGTAAGATTTGGGACAGCAAATATGGGACGTAAATTCCGCCAAAAAAAAATGAAGTTGTAAAGTGTCCTTTTTTGTATGCTAACCTGTTGGAAATTGATGTTTGGGATTTTACCAATTTTAGAAAACGACACAAAAAAACTCCCAAGGAAAACCATCCTTGGGAGCTTTAACTAACCAAAATTTATCAACAAACTAACCAACTTTTTAATGGCTTGGAGGATTCAACGCATCCAGAACGGCTTGGGGCAATAGTACTTTGTCAATAAGGTGAACAATACCGTTACTGGCCATTTGATCCGGACCTATTACATTGGCATCCGTATCCGTTTTGTCACGAATGTCAATATCATGTCCATGGACAATGGCAAATAAAGACTCCCCTTGGACGGTACCAATTTCCTGATGGTTGGTAAGCGAAGAAGATTCTACCGCTGCACCAGACACTACATGATACGTCAAAACTGCCGCCAATAAATCCTTTTCTGCTTGGGTATCGAAATCGGCAAGGCTATGGTAATCATCTCCCAAGACATCCAATAAGTCTGCAAAAGCCTTATTTGTGGGAGCGAATACCGTAAAGGGGCCATCCCCGCTTAGCACATCTACCAAACCGGCATCTGCCTGAATCAGTGCTTCTACCAATAGACTTAAATCATCAACGGACTGAGCCAATTGTACAATATTGGGTGTAGGCGGATTTAGGATATCCAAAACCTCTTGGGGCAACAATACCTTGTTTATAATATGTACCACTCCATTGCTGGCCTCAACGTCAGGGCCAATAACCTCTGCTTTCATGTCCGTTGCATCCTTTATGAAGACCCCGCCATTTATCTTTATGGTAACGTCCTCTCCTTGCTCCGTAGTAATCTGCTGCCCATCCATTAACCCGGAAGAGAAGGCAGCGGTTCCGGCCACAACGTGGTAGGTCAATACCTTTACCAATAGGGCTTTTTCCTCATCGGTATCAAAATCGGCCAAGCTATGGTAATCATCGCCTAGGGCGTCCAACAAGGCCACAAAAGCATGATTGTTTGGAGCAAAGACCGTAAATGGCCCTGTTCCACCAAGCACTTCAACCAAACCGGCGTTGGCCTGAATCAAAGCCTCGACCAATAGATCCAAATCATCCGTTTCCACAGCAATTTCAACAATGGTCTTTAAGGTCATGGCGGTTAACAAATCCAAGACTTCCTGAGGCAACAATACCTTGTTGATTACATGCACCACTCCATTACTGGCCTCAACATCGGGGCCAATGACCTCTGCTTTCATATCCGTTGCATCTTTTATGAAGACCCCGCCATTTATCTTTATGGTAACATCCTCTCCTTGCTCCGTAGTAATCTGCTGCCCGTCCATCAACCCGGAAGAGAAGGCAGCGGTTCCGGCCACAACATGATAGGTCAATACCTTTACCAATAGGGCTTTTTCTTCATCGGTATCAAAATCGGCCAAGCTATGGTAGTCATCCCCCAGGGCATCCAACAAGGCTGCGAAGGCTTCGTTTGTTGGGGCAAATACCGTAAAGGGACCTTCACCACTTAATACTTCTACCAAACCGGCATCAGCCTGTACCAATGCATCTACCAATAGTTTTAAGTCGTCTGTTTCAACAGCTAAATCAACAATGGTCTTGAGCTTCAAGGACATCACAAAATCAATGGCCGATTGAGGTAGCAATACTTTATCTATTGTATGCGCAACTCCATTGGAAGCCAAAATATCCGTTCCGGTAATGTTCGCATCCACATCCGAAGCATCCCCGATTACAAAGGTATCGCCAGAGGCAATGATATGTAAGTTATTCTCAGGGAGTGCTGTGGGTACAGTTCCTTCCGCCAATTCTGCTGCCAATACCTCATCGGCTACCACATGATACAAGAGAATATCTTTCAATAGGGCAATCTCGGCCTCTTCATCAAAATCTTCCAAACTATTGTAATCATCACCCAAAACATCCAATAGAGCCACGAAAGCATCGTTAGTAGGAGCGAACACCGTAAAGGGACCGTCTCCACTTAAAGTCTCTGTAAGCCCTGCTTTAATTACCGCATCCTCCAGAACGGAAAGCGCATCGGTAGCAACAACAAGTTCTACCAAATTGTCTTCTTCCCCATCATCGTTCAAGGCATCAATAATTGCTTGCGGAAGCAATACCTTGTCAATGACATGTACCACACCATTACTTGCATCCACATTGGCTATGATTACTTCTGCATCGATATCCGTTGCGTCTTGGATAAAGACTCCATTGTCCAATTTTACCTTTAAGTTACCACCTTGCACGGTAGGCAATTCCTGTTCATTTTCCAAATCTGTGGATTCGGCGGCAACACCTGATATGACATGGTACTGTAAGATAGTAGCCAATACCGCTCTATCTTCGTTGTCATCAAAATCGTCCAATCCATCATAATCGTCCAGTTCCTCGAACAACGCCTTAAAAGCTTCATTGGTTGGAGCGAATACGGTAAATGGGCCTTCACCGCTTAATGTGCCAACAAGGTCGGAGTCGTCACTTTCGTCGGCTTTGGTCAGGGCGGCTACCAAATCGGTCAAAGCATCGGTATCCTGTGCGGTTTCAACAATACTTTTTTCGGCCGCCTTGGCCGGGTTACCGTCATCGTCATCGTCGTTGTCACACGACAAAACGAAGAGGGAAAAAATACTTAGAAGCAATACGCTTTTCATGTGGGATAATTTTCTCATAATCTCCTGTTTTTAGTGTTAATAGTGTTTGTTCTAAAAATTAATCTGTTAAACAAAAAAATTAATATGTTCAAATAGAGAAAATCATATCTTATATCATAAAACACTATGAATAAGTTGATTTTTAAGTTTAAATCATGTCCAAAATGTTGAACATTTCATTTATTTGTTTAACATTAACAAGATACCCTTAAACTAAAATGGTTGCTTTTGTTCTATGTTTTTTATAAAAAGTTTAACAAATTTGGAACAAATCTATCTTCTTGGGATATGGAAATAAAGGCAAAAAGAAACCGCCTCTAGGGCGGTTCTTTAAAATTTTGGAAAGTGGGAGCTTTAGTTCTCCGTATTCGGCAACATAACCTGGTCAATGAGGTGGATCACACCATTTCTTGCCTGGATATCCACAAAGCCAATGTTTACATCATCGTTTCCGGCCCCATCTGTAATTGCAGCTATAAAAGGAGCGTTTACCTGTAAAGAGATTGTAATGTCATCGCCTTCCAAGGTTGTTAGGTTCAGTCCTTCGGAAAGACCACCACTTCTATTGTTTCCAGGAGCCACATGATGTTGGAGCACAGCTGTTAGAAGTGATTCGTCAATATCGGAAAGCGAGGACCAATCCGGATTTGAATCCAGTAGTTCGTCAAAGGCCTGATCAACAGGAGCAAAAACTGTAAAGGGCCCATCTCCTGAAAGGATTGTGGCAAAATCAGTTCCCGGAGTTGCAGTTGTGAGGGCTGTGGTCAACTGCTCAAAATTAAAGTCTTCGCCAACAAAAGTGACTACTGTAGGCAAATCGATTACCGCATCGACTATATGTACGGTTCCATTCGATGCTAAAATGTCAGCTCCGCCATTTACCACACTGGAAACTCCATTGAATTCTACGCCATCGGTAGCATCAAAATAGAGTGATAGAAAAGAGCCTGCCGTTGGGCCTTCGGCCAAAGTTGCCGCATAATTTCGTTGGAGCACTGTTAAATCACTTGAGCTAAACTCGCTCGCTATTACATGGTTCAATAAGATTTGGGTCAGGGCATCCACGGGAACATCCTGAATGGAAGTGAAATTATTCTGTCCCAAAAAGGTGGTAAAGGCCGCATTACTGGGAGCCAACACGGTAAACGGCCCACTAGCCTCCAAGTCGTCAGTTAGATTGGTGCGTTGCAATGCTTCTACCAATATGCTAAGGTCAGGTGTGGCTGCGGCCAGTTGCGCAATATTCTCTGCAGGCCGAACGGGACCGTCATTGTCATCCGAATTACAGGAGCTAACGGCTACCAAAATGACGGCCAACGTCAAAAATTTGAATAACATAAGATACTTTTTCATAATCAATTATTTTGAATTTTAAGTTAAAGTCGTAATATTTTTAGTAGCTATAACAAGTAAACGTAGTATTTTATGAAAAATTTAATATCCTGTACTTCGAATTAATATTGTGTCAAAATTCTTGAAAATCGGTTCAAATATCTGCTTTTTGCCTGGAATGGGAAGTAGATATGGCCCCAATTCAAACTTTTCCGCGTATTTCGATTTGCAAAACCGATTTTACGACAGAGGCCGCAATTTTGCGGCCTCTGTGTTATATGTATAATAAGTATTCTTCGATGATAATCTTAGTTGGTAGTATCGGGTACCAAAACCTTATCCACTACATGGATTACACCGTTACCTGCCTGTACGTCCACGGCAATGATGCCAATGTCCGAATTTCCACTACCGTCGGTAAGGTCTGCAATGTTGCTGTCCGTTCCGGGTAGGGTAATGGTAATGCCATCACCTTCCAAAGTGGTTGCAGGGGTAGTGCCATCCGGTGTAAGGTCCTCCGAACGTATGTTGGCTCCGGCCACAACGTGGTGTAGCAATACAGCTTCCAGTTCAAAGAAATCAGGAATCGCATCCTGCGCCTCAAGTGCCGTATTGGTCGGGGCGAATATGGTAAAGGAAGGATCTATCCCATCGCCGTTTCCACCGGATGTTCTTGATAATATTTCTACAAAATCCGTATCCGGGGTAAGTTCGGTCAAAGCTGCAACCAAGGTAGAGAAATCCGGGTTTGCGGTGGCGAAGGTCACAACCGTAGGAATATCTATGACCCCATCTACGGCATGAATAATTCCATTTGTAGCAACAATATTCGCCGCCGCTACACTACTTACACCGTTTATCCGAACCCCATCGTCCGTATTGATGTATAGGTTTAAATTATCGCCATCCGCATTGGTGGCGGCTGTAGTAATGTCATATCCTGTTTCCAGGTCACCTGAAAGGGCTGCGGTTCCTACTACCACATGATTGGATAGAATATTGTCAATTTCATTGTCACTAGTGAATCCATCAAAGGCACTATTTAGGGGTGCAAAAACCGTAAAATCCGTGTCGGTGCTTGAGAGCAGGTCTGTAAAAGTGGTATTGTCATCCGCAGTCAATAACCCGACCAAGCTGGAAAGATTCGAATTGGCCACCGCGTGATCAACGATATTGGGAAGTCCTATAACGGCATTTACGATATGTACCACCCCGTTGATTGCCTTGTTATCTGGAGCCGTTACCTCGGAAACACCATTTAAGGTAACAACGTCCGCAACATCAACTAGCATACTTAAGTTGTTTCCTCCGGCCCCGGCAGTCGATAGGGTAGAAATGTAGCCCGTACTGAGGTCGGTGGAAAGATTGGTTCCGCTTACTACGTGGTTCAGAAGTACTTGGGTCAAAACGTCTACGGGTACAGCCGCTAAATCGGCAAAGTCGTTCGCTTCCAAAAAGGCGGTAAAGGCACCATCGGTTGGAGCGAAAACCGTAAATGGCCCGTCTCCTGCCAATACTGTTGGCAAATCTCCATCGGCAGCTTGCAACGCGGCTACCAAGTTGCTTAAGCTAGGAGTGGCTATTGCCAAATCTGTAATCGATACCAATAAGATATCGGAAAGTGCATCAAGCGCGGCTTGGGGCAAAAGTACTTTATCAATAATATGTACAATGCCATTGGCTGTCATAACATCTGCGCCAATTACCTCGGCAGCTTCACCAGCATCATCCGTAAAGAAAACCCCACCGTCCAGACTTACAGTCAAGGTCCCACCTTCAAGAGTAGTAACTGATTGGTCTGCCGTCAAATCCGTTGAGGCTACTGCTGCACCCGAAACTACATGATACGTTAGTATAGTGGCCAATAAATTTTGAAGTTGTTCACTATTGAAATCGTCCAAGGAATCGAAGCCATCCAAACGGGCTAAGAGGTCGGTAAAGGCGTCATTGCTTGGAGCCAAAACGGTAAACGTGCTATTCTCGTCACTAAGGGCCGCTACCAAATCATTGGCCGTACTTTCGTCAGCTTTTAATAAGGCGGCAACCAAGCTATTCAAGGAATCCTCTCCTTGGGCGGTCTCTACAATGTTGAGTTCATCCATGGGCTGTTCCGGAGGTGTTGTGGGCCCATTATCATCGTCTGAACAGGAAGCTACTAGGAGCAAAGCCATGGTTAAAATTGAGGAAGTAAAATTTTTAAAGATTCTTTTCATGATATCGATTATTAGGAATTTATGTTTAACAAATATATATTAATAGTTAAACAAAATATATTCTTTATTAAATGTTTAACAAACGAAAAATAGATTCAATTAATTGATTTATAATATAGAAGAAGGAATCTGTGGCAAGCCACAGGCAAGATGACTCACAATTAGAAAAGTTGCTTTTGTTTATAATTTTTTATTAAAAATTTAACAATATCAAAAATCGATGAATGTCTCAATGCATCGCTTTACCTGTTATACCAGGGTATTTTTGTAATTTTACGGGCTATACCAAGGGAGATGAAAAAAGTAGTAATCGGACTTTCTGGCGGGGTGGATTCCAGTGTTGCGGCCTATCTTTTAAAGAAACAAGGATATGAGGTCATTGGACTTTTTATGAAGAATTGGCACGATGATTCCGTGACGCTATCCGAAGAGTGTCCCTGGTTGGAAGATAGTAATGATGCTCTTATCGTTGCCGAAAAATTAGGTATCCCGTTTCAGACCATTGATTTAAGCGCAGAATATAAGGAACGTATTGTTGATTACATGTTCCGGGAATATGAAAAAGGACGTACGCCCAATCCGGACGTACTGTGCAACCGGGAAATCAAATTCGATGTTTTTCTTAAAATCGCGCTTCAATTGGGTGCCGATTATGTAGCTACTGGGCATTATTGTAGAAAGGATGTTATAGAAAATGGAGATGGTACAGAGACCTATCGACTTCTGGCCGGAAGGGATGATAATAAGGACCAGTCCTATTTTTTATGTCAGCTTTCGCAAGAGCAATTGTCCAGAACACTCTTTCCAATTGGGGAATTGACCAAGCCGGAGGTACGAAAAATCGCTTCGGAGAACAATTTGATAACAGCGGACAAAAAGGATTCCCAAGGACTTTGTTTTATCGGCAAGGTACGGTTGCCCGATTTTTTACAACAAAAATTGAAGCCTAAAATAGGTGTCATTGTAGAGGTGCCGGCAAACATTCCCCAGTATTTGGGCTCAAAACCGAAATTTGATACAAAGGAAGAGGAATTGGAGTTTATGTCCGAAAAGCCTAGTTATCGTTTGAAAGATGGCAAGGTGGTAGGTGAACATCAGGGAGCACACTACTTTACCAAAGGGCAACGTAAGGGATTGGATGTTGGGGGTACCAAGGAACCCCTGTTTGTCATTGAAACAGATGTTGAGGAAAACATCATCTATACCGGGCAGGGTAAATCACATCCGGGATTGTACAGAAGAACGTTGTTCGTCAAGGATGATGAAATCCATTGGATACGCCAGGACTTGACCTTGGAAGTGGATGGTACGATGCAGGTTATGGCCCGAATCCGTTATCGCCAACCCCTACAAAAAGCGACCTTGTACAAAATAGAAGGTGGGCTTTATGTTGATTTTGAAGAAAAACAATCCGCCATTACGGAAGGGCAATTCGTAGCTTGGTACAGGGATGACGAACTTTTGGGCTCAGGGGTGATTTCCTGAACTTGGCACTTGCAATACTTCAGGCGCTATAGTTTATGCAAAACAGGATAACACAACTCTTTCAAATAGAATACCCTATCGTTCAGGCAGGGATGGTCTGGGCCAGTGGATGGCGTTTAGCCTCCGCTGTCTCCAACGCAGGCGGGTTGGGTCTTATAGGCTCGGGAAGTATGTACCCGGAAGTGCTGCGAGAGCATATCCAAAAATGTAAACAGGCCACCGAAAAACCTTTTGGGGTAAACGTTCCCATGCTGTATCCCGACATTGATAAGATAATGGATATTATTGTTGAAATGGGGGTGAAAATCGTATTTACTTCTGCCGGAAACCCCAAGACTTGGACGTCTCATTTAAAAGAGAAGGGAATAATCGTAGTGCATGTGGTAAGTAGTTTAAAATTTGCCTTAAAGGCACAGGAAGCGGGAGTGGATGCTATCGTGGCGGAAGGGTTTGAGGCAGGGGGGCACAATGGACGTGACGAAACTACCACCCTAGTATTGATACCAGCTGTTAAAGAAAGGATTAACATACCCCTATTGGCTGCAGGAGGAATCGCTTCGGGCAAAGCCATGTTGGCGGCCATGGTACTCGGCGCGGACGGGGTACAGGTCGGTAGCCGATTTGTAGCCAGTTTAGAGGCTTCTTCCCATGAACTTTTTAAACAAGAGGTACTCAAGGCCCAAGAAGGCGATACAGTTCTCACCTTAAAGGAACTGGCTCCGGTACGATTGTTGAAAAACAAATTCTATAACGATATACAAAAGGCATATGCCGATGACTACAGCACCGAGCAACTAAGAGCCTTGTTGGGCCGTGGCCGTGCCAAAAAAGGAATGTTCGAAGGGAACTTGGAAGAGGGCGAATTGGAAATTGGCCAGGTATCTGCTTTAATCAATGCCATAAAGCCTGCGGCGACCATTGTAGAGGAAATGATGGGCGAGTTCTTCGAAGCAAAAAAGGGGATAGGGGCCGGTCGATTCTTACCATAGCGCATTTCTTTCAGGAAGTATTTAGACTTTTTTACATAATGTTGATTATATTGTACGAAGATTAACAATCAACTAAAATAGCTTGATGGCAAATATTAATGGCAAGGCCGTTCAACAACATACCTATGATGCCATAGTGGTGGGATCAGGTATTAGCGGAGGCTGGGCGGCAAAAGAATTGTGTGAAAAAGGTTTGAAGACCTTGGTTTTGGAACGGGGAAGGATGGTAAAGCATGTACAGGACTATCCCACTATGACTAAGGATCCTTGGGATTATGAGCTAAGGGGAGCACTGGATTACGAGGAAAAACAGAAACATGCCAGTTCAGTTTCGAGAGTAGGCTGGGCAGGTGAGGACACCGGGCATTTTTTTGCGAACGATCAAGAGAATCCCTACACCGAGGTAAAACCGTTTATCTGGATTCGTGGACATCAGGTTGGGGGTCGATCCTTGACATGGGGCAAACAAACGTACCGATGGAGCGACCTGGATTTTGAAGCCAATGCAAAAGATGGCCATGGTGTGGATTGGCCCATTCGTTATAAGGATATAGAGCCTTGGTACACCTATGTCGAAAAATTTGCTGGAATCAGTGGCGAGCCTTTAGGTCTACCTCATTTACCGGACAGTCACTTTTTACCTCCCATGGAGCTCAATTGTGTTGAGAAACACGCCAAAAAGAACATAGAAGAGAAATTTGAGGGAAGACATCTCATCATTGGTAGATGTGCCCACTTAACGGAACCTCTCAATGGACGGGGAAAATGCCAGTTTAGAAACCGTTGTTCAAGAGGCTGCCCCTATGGAGCCTATTTTAGCAGTAATGCGGTAACACTACCAGCCGCCGAAAAGACCGGAAACCTAACCATGCGACCCAATTCCATTGTAAGTTCCATTATTTATGATGACCAAAAAGGAAAAGCTACCGGGGTGCGGATCGTAGATTCCGAAACCATGGAAGAGATGGAGTACCATGCCAAGATTATTTTCTGCAATGCCTCGGCCATAAGTTCTACCAAGATTTTATTGAATTCCAAATCCGATCGTTTTCCCAATGGACTGGGCAACGATAGTGGTGAGCTGGGCCACAATCTTATGGACCACACCTATAAGGTAGGTGCCATGGGATCTATCGAAGGTTTCGAAGATCAGTACTATTCGGGGCGCCGACCCAACGGGATCTATATACCGCGTTATGTGAACCTGGATGAAAAAACCAAGTCCGACAGTTTTCTTCGTGGTTTTGGCTATCAGGGCGGAGCGGGCCGATCCAACTGGGGTTCAGGAATCAACTCAGATGATTTTGGAGGCGATTTCAAGGATAAACTTTTTAAACCCGGACCTTGGGGCTTTTTCATTACCGGATTTGCAGAATGCCTTCCCTATCATGAGAACCAAGTAACGCTGAATACCGATTTGAAGGACAAATGGGGCCTACCCACTGTAAATATCGATTGTGAGTTTAAGGAAAACGAGCTTAGAATGAACGACCAAATTAAATCGGATGCCGTGGAGATGCTGGAAAAATCGGGGTTCAAGGATATTTTGCCCTTTGATAATGAAAGTCCACCGGGCCATGGTATCCATGAAATGGGAACTGCCCGAATGGGCAAGGATCCCAAGACCTCCGTATTGAACCGTTTCAATCAGGTGCATGCCGCAAAAAATGTGTTTGTAACGGATGGTGCCTGTATGACTTCCTCCTCCTGTGTTAATCCGTCCCTGACCTATATGGCACTTACGGCACGTGCCGCGGATCATGCCGTACAAGAGTTAAAAAGACAAAATATATAAACATGGACAGAAGAATAGCCATAAAAAATACGGCACTGTTGATAGGTGCTACACTAGGTAGCTCTACCTTGACCGGCCTTTTGCAATCCTGCCAAAATCAAAAACGCCTGGATTGGAGCCCCGTCTTTTTTAGCGGGGAACAAGCTGCCGTTGTTTCGGAAATTACGGAAATGATCTTGCCTAGAACGGAAACCCCGGGAGCTAAGGATCTTAAGGTCGATATCTTCGTGGACCTCATGTTGGATAAAACTCTTTCACAGGAAGACCAGGAACATGTTAGGAAGGGATATGATCGATTTGAAGCGATTTGCCAGGAGAAATTCGATAAATCGTTTCTTGATTTGGGCAACGAGGAACGAAAAGAGGTTCTAAAACTGGTGGAAGCCGAAACCAATACATTCAATCCCGCGGTTTGGGGAAGCCCATTGGGCAAACAGGAACCGGTCGATTTTTATCGAAGGGTCAAGCAATTTACATTGATAGGTTATTTTACCTCAGAGGAAATCGGAAAGAACCATCTACAATATGACCCCATCCCCGGGGACTACAAGGGCTGCATTCCGTACAATGGCGAAAATTCCTGGACACTATAACACTATAGTTCCGAATACTATTTACCAGGTCACTCGTTCTTTAGGCTGGCCAGAAATTCCATAAGATCCCGTAGCTCGCGCTTATTGATCAACAGACCCATAGGCGGCATCGCCGAAGGCATGTTTTCCCTCTTTTTTATCCTTGAAACGGCTATTTCCATGGGTTCGGCATCGGAAGTTCTGAGTATAAGTTCCTTCTTGGTTTCTTCTTCAAGAACTCCTGTAACCTTTTGACCATCTTTCAACGTGAGCCTTACGCTACCATAACCGGGCGCCAATCGGGCACTTGGCTCTATGAGCGATTCCAGAAGTTGCTCCCGGGTTAGTATTGCACCAATGTTATCCAATGGCGGACCTACCTGTCCACCGGCACCATTAACGGCATGGCATCGTACACATTGTGCAGTAGGATTATTGGTGAAGACGGTCCGTCCCCGCCACCAGTTGCCACCATAGAGGGTTTCCTTGTAGGAATCCATAGTATTGCCGCTGTTTTTTACTTTGTCAAGTCTTGCAATTAATTTTTCGGAACCGGTAGCTTCCACAGCTTCAATAAGGTCTAGGATTACCCCTTGGGAGAGTTGATTATTGCCGGCCATTAGGATAAGTCCTTGTAGTACATTTTCCGTCCTGCCCAAGGGCAGTTCCCCCAAGACCCCGAGCATTTCCTGTTGTTCAAGCACAGATCCATTCTTAAAGATGGGATTCACGATGTTAGGTAATTTCTCCTTGCTCACGTCCAACTTTTCAATAAGCCCTACAGCCACGGATCTAACTTTTTCACTCTTATCCTTCATGCCCATTTCCATGGCCTGTTGGATATTTGTCCCGTCCAATTGGGCCAGGGCCCCAAGAGTGGCGGCCCGAACCTCGGCATCCGAATGTCTTCGCATTAGACGGTACAAATCCGGATTGTGGGAGTCGATTCCCAGAGCACCTAAAACTTTGGTGACTCCAATGAGGATGGCCGGATCTGTATCATTCAGAAAAAGTGGGATGTCCTTTTCGATCTTTTGCTTTACCGTATTGGGGTCTCGTGTAATTTCGCCCCTAAAACGACCATCCACACGATCCAAAACGGATGGGGATGCCCAGGAACCAATGACCTCCAAGGCTTCCCTTCTTAAATTACTACTGACTTCTGGCCGTTTGGCAAAGGCAATAAGGTTATCCAATTCCTTTACGCCGCCAACACGTAGGGCCGCATTGATACTTCTTCGTAGCAAAGGCTCGGAGGAGAACCGTTCCTGGGTAAGGGTCTCTGCTAAATCCGGCAGCGCTTCTTCAATGGACCAATCATCGTTGATGGCACGGGCCGCTTCGGTAACAATATATTCGTCCGTATCCTCTAAAAATTGAGATACCCGCGCATCTTGCAACCTTCTAAGAACAAGTACGGCCGCAATACGAAGGCTTTTTTTGGGATTGTCCAAAAGATCGAGCATCGGTTCGGCTTGTCCAATACGCGACAGGGCCAAAACGCCTGCATGCCTCAGATATAGATCCTTATCATCATTGGCCGATACCATATCCAGCAAGGGTTGTACCGCTTCCGTATATTGTATTCTGCCCAAGGCCTGTGCGGCAAAGAATTTTACCCTGTCGTTTTCGTGCTTCAGCAATGGGATCAGTGCAGGGCCAGCATCAGAATATTTTACATCGCCCAAGACCTTGACCGCTTGGGCAATAATTTCCGGATCCTTGTCGGATAGGAGTTCCAACAAAACTTCTGCCTTGCCCACATTTTTTGCGGTGATTTGACCAATACCCCATATGGCATGGATACGTGCAAACTGGTTTGTATTCTCCCTAACCACATCTTTTAATGCCCGATATCCCCAGAAGGTACTTTTGGCCAACTGAAATTGTGCCTTTTTACGTATACGCATATCAGGATAGGACAGTAGGTTCACCAACTCTTCCGTGGATTGGTCTTCATAATCCAAGGTCATAAGGCGTTGGGTTTCTTTCCGTTCCTGGCTTAGGTCGTTTTTTCCTTCTTCCACATCCAATTTCCAGATACGGCCATAATTTTTGATTCCCCAACCGTTGATCCAATCGGCCAGATACAATGCCCCATCTGGCCCGAATTGTATCGCGGTAGGCAACACCCCACTAAGAACATCCAAATCCGATTGAAGTTCAAAAGAAGCGCCTTTAGGGTTTAAATCGAAAGACCAGATGTGGGAGCGTCCGGGGTCGCCTACAAATTCGACCAAAAAGAAACGGTTCAACCAATCCCTGCCCAGGGCCGTACCGGGATTATAGGCCATTCCGGTAGGGCCATTGTGAAAGTTGGCAATTGGAGGAATTATATAGGCCGCCTGTCCTTCCCATCTCGGAATATAGAGTTTTTCGTCCATCCAAACTTTGTAACCATTGTTTTTGGGGTCGGTATATTTACCGTATTGCCAATTGGCACGCCACCCGGCATCGGATCCCTCTACGATATGGACCAAACGCTCGCTCTCCCCGGCATGATCTCCATCGTTATCCGAGGAAATAATATTTCCGTACGCATCGAAGACAAATTCATGTGTATTTCGTAACCCCCGGGCAAATACCTCAAAATCACTTCCATCCGGATTGCTCCGGACGATAACACCTTGATTGGGATAATGGTGCTTTTTACCATCCACCGTGGTTATGCTGGCACCGATATCCCCAATGCCCCAATAAATCTTTCCGTCCGGTCCCTCCACGGCACCGGACATACCATGTGCACCAAATCCGATATGCACGGCAAATCCGTGCGCTATTGAAGTTTTTTCATCCAATACTTGATCTTCGTTGGTATCGGTAAGTCGCCACATGTCGGGCCCTATACCTACGAACATATCCTGATCCCGGACCAATAAGGCTCCGGCCACATCCGTGATTTCTTCGTTGAAATCTTCTAAAATCCGGGTCGACTTGTCCGCGATACCATTATTGTTGGTGTCCTCCAGCATCCATACTTCATCCTTTTCAACGGTCAAGTCCTTCCAGTCGTGGATACTGTCGTTGTTCAAATCCGGAAACCATTCGTTCTCCTTACTCTTTTCAGGGGCAAAAGTGGAACGCAAAAATTTTCGTCTATCCTCAACGGATTGCAAGGAAATGGATGCCGTCATCCAATCTTGATGCCCTCGTATATCGAACTCAGAATTCTTTTGACGATTGGTACTTGTCAAATAAATCTTGCCGAAATCATCGATGTCCATGGCAATGGGGTCAGGGGCCAGGGAATCCGATGCCCACAGACTTAACACGAGTCCATCGGCAATTCTGGGAGCTATATTATTTTTGGCTTCCTTGGCCTTGGCCATTTCCTGTAACGAATCCTCAAAAACGACCAAAGGCGTTTCCTTTGGTTTATTGGACTTTGTATTGCAAGATGTAAAAAAGGTCAGGGATATGAATAGGAATATAAAGATTCGGGAGGGGAGATTACATTTCATTACGTACGGATGTTTGGTATTAGATGGTTTGGACGGACTAAAATAAGGAATTCCCGCTCAAGAAAAATTGCATTGCCATGTATTGTTTTCAAAGCAAAGCCTTTTTATGGGTTTTCTACCGTAAAAACTTGAAGAAATATGCTACTCATTTTCCTATTACGATCCTAAAACCCTATGTTCAATGGACAAATAAATGCGAAATTGCCAAGTGCAAATCTGTCCGCCGGAGAAGTATACGATTAAAACTATTGCTAACTTTGAATATTATGAAGCGTTCGGTAATCTTTTTAATATTGATTCTTATTACATGCCAATGTAACGCCCAACTGGAACAGGATAAGGTATTGCACTTTGGAGTAGGGGCCTTATGCGGTGTAGGCGGAGCCATTCTTGCCGATGAACTCTCCGACGGAAATCGGTTTTGGATCTTTACCGGGGCAGTGGCAGGCAGTCTTTTGGCCGGGACGGCCAAGGAAGCTTTGGATGAACGGCAGAACAACTCATGGGACAACGGAGATCTTGCGGCAACGGTTCTAGGTGGAATTTCCGTGGGTGTTACCATAGAGTTATTTTCCGGAAAAAAAAGAAAGGCCAGACGGCAAGCCAAGATAGCGGTTTACGAAAAACCGCTGGGGACTTCCATCACCAATACCTTGGATGATTCCTCGGATTTTTCGATGAAAAGAATGCCCATGTCCAAGATTATGAGGTAGAATTAGGAAGAAGGGCAAACCGGATCAACACTTATCATCGTTAGATCAAGGGTCACGGAATAAACATACAATTCCGGTTTTTAGCTTTGGCCATGGTCTATTTTAACAATGTTCCTAATGCTTTCTAGATATGGAGTGGGGACAAGGTCAAATCGCTTTTCAAATTTGCTGCTATCAAAAACATAGGTTCTATCATATTGATACAGCATTTCCACCATTTCGGCTTACCAATCGTATGTGGGTGGTGTATCGGGTAAGTGCCTTGACCAATTCCATACCTATAGCCCCTCCAGAGCCTAAAATTGTCTGCATGGCATTAGTCCTTTAGGATTGATAAATTCTGTTAGAATTAACAAACTTTTGTCTTTTGCAAATCCGTGCCCCCTAACTTTTAAAAGACCGACCTATAAGAGACCGCGCGCCTTTATTTCTAAATATTTGTTGATGGTATTAATGGTGAGGTCCTCGGGCTTGGTCAGGATGGTTTGTATACCATGCCGTTGCAATTCCTTCTGCATTAGCCGTTTTTCTAGGGAAAACTTTTCGGCTATGGTCTTATGGTAAATGGCCTGCAGGTCTTCAGCATCGGTTGCTATAAGTTCCTCCAGTTCCGTGTTCTCAAAAAATACCACTACCAATACATGATGTTTTGCCATGCCCAAAAGAAAGGGTAATTGCCGCTTAAGTGCGGAAATATGCTCAAAGTTCGTGTAAAGGAGCAATAAACTTCTATGGGTCACCTTTCGTTTTACATGTGCATAAAGCAATCCAAAATCGGAATCGGTAAATTCGGTCGTGATGTTGTATAGTTTTTCCAGAATGGTATTGAGATGGGTAATCTTCTGTAGCGCAGGGACGAAGGATTCTATGTTCTTGGAAAAAGTAAGCATCCCCGTTTTGTCGTTTCTTTTTAAGGCTACATTGGAAAAGGCCAAGGTTGCATTTATGGCATAGTCCAGTAACTTCAATTCGTTAAAGGGCATTTTCATTACCCGCCCCGTGTCTATCAGGGAATAAATAGGTTGTGATTTTTCGTCCTGATATTGATTTACCATCAACTGGTTATGCTTGGCGGTAGCCTTCCAATTTAGGGTTCTAAAATCATCACCCCTTACATATTCCTTTATCTGCTCAAACTCTTGGGTATGGCCGATACGGCGAATTTTTTTTAAACCGAATTCCGTCAGCTTGTTGTCTATAGCCAGAAAATCATAGCGTTGCATTTGGATAATACTTGGGTATACAGGTACCATCTGGTCCTTTTGAAAGACGAAGCGCCGCTTTACCATTTTTAAGGGCGATGAAGCGTAAAGATTCAGGTGGCCGAACACATACTCCCCGCGATCTATAGGTCGAACCGAATATTCAAATGTTTTCCATTCCCCTTTTGTGATAGAGGTCTTATGTACAAAATCCCTTTTCTGAAATTGGACAGGGAGTTCATCAATAATGGATATATAGGTTTTAAAAGGATAATGTGTGGCAAACCGAATGCTAAGAGGATTTAATTCACTATTGGATAGTTTTTTGGGCAGCTTTCTCTGCGCCTCAAGACCCTTTGTATTGGAATAGAGCAGATAGATATCAAACAGGAAGAGGCCCAAGAGTACCCATATAAGTAGCCATACAATAGGATAAATCCCGGGTATCCAATATGATAATACAAAACATGCAGCTAATAGGGCAAGGTATCTAAAAAATGTGTTATGTATGTAGAAGGACCTTAAAAAATGCACGGCTTATCTGGGTATTTCAACAGATTCCATAATCATGTGTATCACGCTATCCGTAGTCATCCCTTCCATTTCCCGTTCCGGAGTTAGGATAATCCGATGATTCAATACGGGAACCAGGGCCCTTTTTACATCTTCGGGAATAACAAAATCCCGTCCGTTGATGGCTGCAAAGGCCTTGGCCGCATTTAAGGTAGCAATGGAGGCTCGGGGAGAACCACCCAGATACAAATGAGGATGGTTTCGTGTTTTGGTAATGATGTCGGCGATGTATTTGACTATTTTTTCCTCCACAACAATTTCCTGGATCTTGGATTTATAATCCGTCAATTGCTCAGGGGTAATAACAGGTTTTATCATCTCTTGAGGTCTTGAACCTTTACGGTTATGATGGGTCTGGATGATTTGTATTTCTTCCTCAAGAGATGGGTAAGTCACCTTTATCTTAAAGATAAATCGATCTAGTTGTGCTTCTGGCAATGCATAAGTGCCTTCCTGTTCAATAGGGTTTTGGGTAGCCAAGACCATAAAGGGCGCCTCCATGGTATAGGTTGTGCCATCCATAGTCACCTGACGTTCCTCCATGGTCTCGAACAAAGCAGCCTGGGTCTTTGCAGGTGCACGATTAATTTCGTCAATCAGTATGATATTGGAAAAAATGGGCCCTTGCTTAAACTCGAATGCAGAGGATTTACCATTAAAGATGGATGTCCCCAGAATGTCGCTTGGCATAAGGTCCGGGGTGAATTGGATTCGACTAAAAACGGTCTTTAAAGTTTTGGCGAAAAGTTTGGCGGTAATGGTTTTGGCAATTCCGGGAACCCCTTCTATAAGCACATGGCCATCCACCAAAAGGGACACGATCAAAAGTTCTATAAAATCCTTTTGCCCTATAATAACCTTGGAAAGTTCAGCTTTGATGTCGTCAACTGTTTTTTTTAAGTCTTCCAACGGAATGCGGCTGTTAAAGCTAAGTTCCTCTTCGGGATTGTTAGTTTCTTCCATTTGCTTTGGCTTTGAATTTTTCTATTTGGGTGTTCAATTTTTTAAGTTCGATATCGCTGATTTCTGTACGGACTTTTAGTTTTTCCATAAAGTTGAACAGTTTCTTTATTTCCTCCAGGGAATGGTTACTACGGGACGCAAGGTTGGCATAAAAGCCTTCATCCCTGTTTTGGGTGTCCAGATAAAAATGGGATCGGAGATAATCCATGAAGTAGGCCATTTTATGCTCGGCTATTTGTTTTCGTTCCCCTTTTTCAAAGTACATATCCGCGATGGTCCGGGTAAAGACCAAGGTCTGGTTTTTTAGGGGACGTATCAAGGGTATGGCCCGCTGTTTTCTTTTTCCTTCAAAAACCACATAAAAAAGGGCACCTATCAAAACTGTATAATAGGCCCATTTTAGTTCTTTGGCGCTCAAAAAAATGTGCATAGGGGAGGTAAAGACCGCTTTCCCGGCCTTATGGTGATTATCCATATAGATAGTTTGCGAACCGTTTAGGTACGATAGCAGTCCGGCCGCATACTCCTTGTTACCCTCCTTTAAAATAAAATAATTGGTAAATGCCTTGGGAAACAGGGAGAGGACGATTTCACCCTGACCAAACTTTTGTTTAATTACATTAAATTGTGCCGTTTGGGTACTGTCGCTTTTCGATGGGATTTCAACCGTTCCCAAAACCTTGGTGCTCAATGTATCCAAAGCTTCAAAATAGGCAGCATAGCTGTCCTTATTAAAAGGGTAAGGGGAACCTTGATTTAAGCTTGGATTGACCAATTTGTGCCATTGTTGCCCGTCTTCGCCAAGACCGGCATATAGAGTTCCAATTTCTATATGTAACGTGTCCAATAACTGTTCTTCAAAACTCCTTGCGGCCATAAATAGGCTATTGCCCTGAGCCGTCCAATCCAAAAGTGTGTTCAATTCCGTTTCCCCAAATTGGATTTGGTCGTTTACAAAAAAGTAGGTGCCCTCTACATCGGAATTGGTAGTTAAAAATTCAAAAGGAGGTATGCGAACCTGTGTGACCTTGTCCCCAAAAAAATTAATCAGGACCTGGTTCAATACATAGGTGCCATAGGGTATTTTATGATGCTCAACATAGGAAGGAAACCAATTGATTTCCTTAGGCTTATTGTATTGCATAAGCATTAAGAGAGCTACGGTGAATACGGCGATGGCGATATATACAAACCCCTTTTTACCCATTTTCCAGTATTCTTTTCTTTAAGGAGGCAAAAGTAGTTTCGAGTCGGGTATACTTACCCTCGTCGATATCGAAACCTCCGTACCAGATGTAATCGTACAGTCGTGTAATGTAATCAAACGGCTGTTTCATTTCCGGTTCCTCGATTTCAGAAATGTAGTCCGCATTGGTTTTTTGAAGTTGCCATTCTATAAATTCCCCCTCACTCAGCATTTTTAAAATATGGAGGTAATAATATCGTATCGCCAAACGATAGTCTTTTTGTTGTAGGGCATTTTGTATCAATTGCTGGATGTCCTCGTTTTTGATGATATGCTCTTCCTCGGAAAGTGTTACCAAGGATTGATTCTTTTTGGAATAGAGCATAGACCTCGCATTGACGTTGAGAAAGAATTTAACGAGCAAAAAAAGAAGTAAGCCTAAAAGGATATAGGGTATCCAGCTGAAAAATTCGGCCAAAAAACCAGCTGCTTTTTCTACACCGAAGAGCCATTCGAAAAAATCGAGAAGTACATTGCCCAACCATACTTTTAGACCGTCCCACCAAGTAGGATCGGATTTTACGATCTCATAGTTGAAGTCTGGGTCGTTCCTATAGACCCGTAAATCCTCATCCGTGATTTCCTTGATTTCCAACAGCCCTTTATCGAAAACAATACCTGTAGAATCCTTTTGCCCCAGGGCCGAAATTATTCCTAGAAGTAAAAGGCAGCAAGAAGGCAGAAGTTTCCCCATACCTAATTTTCAGGGGTTTTGCCCAAGTTCTGGATACGCTCGTAGGTACCGGTAAAGTTCTTCTTCTCGTTTAAGTTGAAATAAACAAAGGCAGCGGCAATAACGGAGATCAAGTTGAGCAGAAGACTGGCCAAAGTACCCAGTATATTCAACAAAATGTAGATGGGATCCACAAAATTGCCCGTCATGTTTTCGGCGTCCAATTCCCCGGAGAAAATGCCCATTTTCATCCAGCTGTAGATGGCGGCCGGTATGTTAAAGGCATAACTGGCAATACCAACGATTATTCCAATGATCAGTAGTGTAGCAAAGGTGATCCACCACTCGTCCTTGACCAGGGTAAAGCTATATCCATAAGCCTCGGTAGCCCCTTTTTGGTTAAACACCAATACGGAAAAAGAAAGTATCAAAGGTACGTATAGGTAGACCCCCGGGATAATACACGCCATGAATCCGGCCATGATGGACAGTACCACCAAAAACCCCAATCCAATAAAACTCCATAAGGTGGCATAGACTTCCCTTTTAATCTCAATCAGATCAATACTGCCCTTCCTATTGGCATAGGACTTTATATAGTGCAAGGTCGTGGATTGGGAAATGGAATAGACCAGTACCAGGGAAATCAAAAAAACAAAAAGGGATAACACCATTATGGCTCCGCTAAATATTTGATCGGAAGCTTCCGAGGCAATGTTAAAAAGGGGTTGAAAAGAATAGAGATAAAACCCTGAGGCTATAAGCATTACTACCAAATAAGGCCCAACTATTTTGAAATATGTGGCAAAGAAAGGCTTAAATTGACTACGGAGAAAAGCCAAGGTATCCGATAAAATCTCACCAAGTTCCCGTTGTTTTTTAAACTCGATATAGTCATCCTTCATGGTACAGCCTTTTATGAATTTGTCTAGGATAAATAATGTAATAGAATATGATCAACGCCAATGAGCTACCAATAATGAGAACGGCAAGTAGATCCGGCATTTCGGTATGTCGGGTAACGAATCCTTCCAGAAATCCAGCGATAATAAAGAAAGGCACCGTACTGATCATAATTTTTAGGCCATTCCTTACTCCCCTTTTAAACGATTCCAGTCGGGTGTAGGTTCCCGGGAACAACATGCCATTGGCCAAAACCAAGCCTGCGCATCCCGCTATGATAATGACCGAAATCTCTATGGTACCATGAATCCAAATGGTACGTGCAGACTCCCATAGTAGGCCCTTATCGTAAAAAAAGTATTGAAAACTACCGAGCATAATACCATTCTGAAGCATAATGATCAAGGTGCCTACCCCAAGAAAAATCCCATAAGCAAAGGCCAGTAGGGCCACACGGATATTGTTAAGGGTAATGCCCAAGAACATGTTGAATTCGCCCATTTCCTTGTAGACCGCCATTGGGTCGCCCTTTTCGATATTTTCCAAGGTCATGTTCACATAACCGTCCCCTAAAATGGATCGGACAAAGTCCCCTTCATTAGCAGAAGAAAAAGCGCCTACCACCACAAAAAAGGAAAAAACTAGAAATGCGATTAGCAATTCCCTATGATGGTAATAGAACATTTTGGGAAACTCGGTCTTCCAAAATTCGACAATGCGATTTTTCGGCTCCTTTTTGGTTCTGTATATCTTTTGATGTGCCTGGGATGCCAAGGAATTTAGATAGAATTCCGTATTGCTTCCCCTATAAAAGGTCTTGGCATAACTAAGATGGTCCGTGATTTCAATGTAGAGGTCGGACAATACATCGGGCGCTATCTTCGTTTTGTTGGACAAGGCATTTTCAAAAACAGCCCATTTGTCTTTATTTTGCTTTACGAATGCCGCCTCGCGCATCAACTTTGGGTTTACCTCAAAGAAACGAAACTATGGAACAATTTCAAATAGAAACAGCCCAAAATGTAAGTATCGATCAAAATACGGCCCATCTCGGAGACCGCATGCTGGCGTACATCATCGATAGTTTTGTGATATTGGTCTATACGATACTAATGATTTGGTTATTGTTGGCCCTTGACGTTGATTTTGCCGATATGTGGGCCCTATATCTCCTGTTAAGCTTACCCGCTTTTTTATATTATGTTCTTTTGGAAACCCTTACGGACGGAAAGACAGTGGGCAAGAACCTAATGCACATACGTGTGGTAAAACTGGATGGATCAAAGCCCAATTTTGCCAGTTATTTTGTTCGGTGGATCTTACGGATAATCGACGTGAGTCTGAGTTCGGGAGGGGTTGCGGTACTGACCATTTTGATTCGAGGCAAGGGACAACGGGTAGGAGATATTGCCGCAGGGACAACGGTTATCAGTGAACGTAAAAAGATTTTTCTAAAGGACACCCTTCTACGCGAATTACCCCAGGATTATGTGCCAAAATTTCCACAAGTAACCGTTTTCAAGGATAGAGAAATGCAGACCATAAAAGAGCTTTATGACACTGCGCGGATAAACGGTGATCACCAAATTATAGTTTCGCTTAGTGATAAGATCAAGGAAGTGGCCGAAATAGTAACGGATTTGAAGCCAATGGAATTCGTGGATATTGCCATTAAGGATTACAATTACTATACCCAACAGCTATAGCCCAATGTTCTATTACATAATCGATATTCTGGGTACCATCGCTTTTGCAATTTCCGGGGTATTGGTGGCCATGGAAAAAAAACTGGATTTGTTCGGGGTGTTCATCATCGCCTTTGTAACCGCCGTAGGAGGAGGGACTCTAAGAGATGTGCTTATTGGCGATACCCCGGTCGTATGGATGCGCAATCCCGATTATGTCATTACCATTGCTGGATCCGTAATTTTTGCCATTCTTTTTGTAAACCAATTGAAGTATTTAAGGAAGACCCTTTTTCTTTTCGATACTATAGGAATCGGACTTTTTACAATGGTTGGGATAGAGAAAGGAATTTCGGCCAATCTTATGCCCATTATGTGTATCTTCCTGGGGACCATTACGGCTTCTTTCGGTGGAGTGATACGTGATATCCTATGTAACGAAATCCCCGTAATTTTTAGGAAAGAGATTTATGCTACGGCATGCATTTTTGGAGGCATCAGCTATTTTCTTTTAATTCGGTTGCCTTGGGACGGGGCCTTTTCCTATATCGCGGCGATTCTTATCATCATCATTATCCGATTATTGGCCGTACGGTTTAAAATTACTTTGCCCAACATCTACGGGAGTAAAAAGTAAAATACCAAATCACAAGCACCAAAATCCAAAAAGATAATTTGCAGCTTAACTATTGAAAAATAAATGTCTATTTTGAAATCATTACTGTCGGGTTAAAGACAAAAGACCGCTGAGCTGATAGACTTAAGAGGCAAGAATTTGTTTTAAACATTTGAAAATTAAATAGTTATAATTTAGATTTAACGTGAAAATGGAAGGTAGCCCGGATATCCCAATAAGCAAGCCCCGGAACGGGATATTTTATGATAAACCCTTCCAATATTGGAATATTCTCACCTGAAAAAACTTTTACAGGACAACAGTGTTTTGAAATATGTGATTTTAATACTCGTCCTTGTTCTGCCTCCTGAAAACTATTTCCTTGGAATTTGGAATTTGTAATTTGAGTTTGAAGTTTGAAGTTTGAGTTTGGAATTTGGTGCTTCGACTTCGCTCAGCATGACATGTTTGGTTATTGAAAGTTAAGTTCTAAGTTTGAGTTTTGGAATTTGGATTTTGGGATTTGGTATCTACTCTAAAACCTCTGCCTTTTCTATATACACATTTTGAAAGGGCCAATCCCCTTTGCCTACCCTAACCTTGTTTATTTTGTCCACCACGTCCATTCCCTGGATAACTTTTCCAAAAGGTGTGTACTCGCCATCCAGATGGTATGAGCCTGGATTGGTAACTACGATAAAAAACTCATAGGGCGAGGCCAACATATGTGGATTGTTGATTTCGCTACTGGGCATGGATAACGTACCTCTATGATGCTTGTATCCCTTACGGGTGTCCGGTGGTAGGAGATAGCGCCCAATTTCCCGTCGTTTTTCCGGGGTGGCCTTGTCATCCGCATTGCCACCTTGGATGATGAAGTTTTTTACGATGCGGTGGAATTGGGTACCATCGAAATATCCCTTCCGGGCCAGAAAAATGAAATTGGCCTTGTGATAGGGTACATTGTCATAAAGCTGTACGGTAAAACTGCCCATACTGGTCGTTAATTTTACCTTATTCACTTTTAGATCCTTTTGGTACTCAAAGAAAAAATCGATCGCATTTTCCTCGGTCAGCAAAAATTTTTCCACTTCCTCCTTGGATGCCTTGGAATCAGTTTGTGTAGTATCCTTTTCTATGGATTCTACCTGCTGTTCGGTCTGTTTTTTAGCCCGAGAATCCCCACATCCAGCCAAAAATAGTAGTATTATTGTATGCAAAGCGATTTTTTTCAGTAGCATGGATTTCGATTTATTTTCCCAACAGCTTTCAAAAATAAAAAATCTACCCTTACCGGGTGAAGCATCCCATTTTAAAATGGCACCTGAAACAAGGATTAGGCTGATGCAGGAGGCAAGACAAAAAGGGAAAAATCCTAAAAGGGCAGCTGTAATGGCCTTGTTCTATCCAGATATCAACGCCTTGGCACACTTACTCTTGATTTTAAGAAAGGCCCATCCCAAGGATGTACATTCGGGGCAAGTGGGTTTTCCCGGGGGCCAATCCGAGCGGACCGATGCGGATTTAAGGGAAACCGCCTTAAGGGAAACCCATGAGGAGGTAGGCATTCCCTCAACTGAAATTGAGATTATAAGATCGTTAAGCGAGGTTTATATACCTCCTAGCAATTTTGAAGTGCAACCTTATATAGGCCTTTACCAAAACAGGGAACCTTTGTTCGCCCCTCAACAATCCGAAGTAGAAGCCCTGGTGGAGGTTCCGGTAACTGATTTTATGGACGATTCCAAAATTTTCATGAAAAAGCTGAGCACTTCATATGCCATAAACATTGATGTACCTGCCTTTAATTTAAATGGTTACACCGTTTGGGGCGCTACGGCTATGATGTTAAGCGAGATCAAGGAGTTGTTGAAACAGGTCTTATAGCTTCATATTTTGTAGTTTTGCCTCTATGGGTTTATTCAAGGAAAATCCTTTTGGACATATACTCTTTTTAAAAAAGTGGCTCATTCGAATCATGGGGCTAATGACGCGCTCGCGCTACAAGGGCTTCAACACATTGGAAATTGAGGGTTCCGAAGTTTTGAGAAAACTTCCCGGGGAAAACGTTCTTTTTGTAAGTAATCACCAAACCTACTTCGCTGATGTGGTGGCCATGTTCCACGTTTTTAATGCAAGTCTGGCGGGAAGGGAAGACTCCCTTAAGAACCTGGGTTATCTCTGGAATCCGAAATTAAATGTATACTATGTTGCGGCCGCGGAGACTATGAAAAAGAATCTGCTCACCAAAATTTTTGCCTATGCAGGCTCCATTAGTGTGGAGCGGACCTGGAGATCTGAAGGACAGGATATACAACGGCAGGTGAAAATGAGCGATATCTCCAATATAGGCAAGGCATTGACCGATGGTTGGGTAATTACCTTCCCCCAGGGAACGACCACTCCCTGGAAGCCCTTGCGAAAAGGTACCGCCCACATCATTAAAAAGTACAAGCCTGTGGTGGTTCCCGTAGTCATTGACGGGTTTCGCCGTTCATTCGATAAAAAAGGGCTTCGGGTCAAGAAAAAAGGTATTTTGCAATCCATGGTCATCAAAGAACCCCTGGAAATAGACTACGGGAACGAATCTCCGGAATCCATTATCGAAAAATTGGAATATGCCATAGAACAACATCCTTCTTTTTTAAAGGTAATTCCCCAAGAGGAATTATTGGCCTATGAGCAGGAAAATGAATTGCGCAGGTATCGTAATCGGAAGAAATTTTAAATTTCCAAGCGCTTCAATTCCCCGTAATTTCTTTTGAGTTTTCTGAGCAAGATTCCGTAAAGCAAAAAATAGATTCCGCCCATTACAAGGGTGAAGAAGAATCCTCCCAAGATAACCCCCCAAAACACCATACTTCGGATTTCTTCCAACGTTCTTTTCTTCAATACCTCTTCAAAACCATCGATACTCATCAGTACGTCATCCACGAAATACATTTCCAGGGCATAGTACAAAAAGAAAACAAAAAACATACTTAGGGAAAAAACGATATAATAGAAAACCGTTTTTCGAGTACGGATTATTTTGTCCATGAGGTTTTTTGCATTTTCCAAAACGGAAATCTCCCTGTACCGTTTGTAAAAAAGATAAATGAAATAGATGACTACCGCATAATAAAAAATAGATAGGATCAGAACGCCTAGGTTAAACGTAGAGTTGTCAAAAAGGGCCATGGAATTTCTGATGGATGGAAACAAAAACAACAGTTGGGGCAGTGAAATTTCCAAAACACTGATAATCAGTATCCACCTCACTATAGAGGATGATTTTTTCCACAGCATGTTATGTATTTCATCAAATGACAATTTGGGAAGCTCCGCTCCCTTCTTCTGCCAATCTTTCTTCAACAGTTCTAGTTCGTCCATCATATCCTCAAGGATTCAATATGGTTTTCAATTTATTTTTGATGCGGTTCATCTTTACCCTGGCATTTACCTCGGTAATACCCAACGTCTCGGCAATCTCCCTGTAGTCCTTGTCTTCCAAATAGAGAAAGACAAGGGCCTTTTCAATATCGCCCAATTGCCTTACGGCATTGTACATCAGTTTAAGCTGTTTCTCCTCGGTCTCATCATATTCGTCGGCCTTTATCTTAAAAATTACGGATTCATAGTCTTGGGTGACGACCTGTCTTTTTGATTTCCGATATAAAGTAATTGCCGTATTCAGTGCTACACGGTACATCCATGTACTAAATTTGGATTCGCCCCGAAATTTGGGATAGGCTTTCCATAGTTGTATGGTAATCTCCTGGAAAAGATCCTTATGCGAATCCCTATCACTGGTGTATAGCGAACACACCTTATGAACAATATTTTGATTGTTCTCAAGCTCTGTAACAAATTGATGTTCCAGTTCTTTGTTCACGTACGGGTTGGTGAGTTGTTATTAATTAGTAGAGTGTTGCTTTGTTTTGTTACAGAATAGGTCTACAAGTTTAGGGTTCTAAAAGTATTGAAAGGGTAAATTTTATTTTTGCATTTGAGTATTTTCGGGTCAAAGTGAGTTTAACGCTATTTTCCTTCCCTTTGGCCTATCAAACTCCGATTGCAGATTCAGCTTTGACATTTTTTTATTATCCAGCTGATAGACCAGTATCAATTCCATATCCGAAATGTTAATGAAAGTGGAGTAGAGCGTACCGCCTGTTCTTCCTTCTTTATCGGCATTTGGAATTTGAACCGCGTTGCTTATGGTATTTGCGGCTTTCAAAAAACTTATGGAGTCCTTGTTTTTCTCCAAGGTTTCCAAGTTTTTTTGGATGGCGTTGTACCTTGGGCATGGATGGTTTCCCCTTGTGGGGTCGGCCAATAAAAAATTGGTCATTACCAATCTATTGTTCCTTATTGGGATGATTTTTTGTTCTCCGTCCAACCATTCAACGACTACTGCATTTCCCGTGGCATCACCGAACATGATATGGGCGTCGGGCAAGGCGATTTTTCTTTTTTCAATGAGTGCAATGGCATCCTGTACAGTTTTACATGTAGCCAAAATATCGTCCCCTAAATTGCCCTTTATTTTTTTGGAACCTTTTATTCTGGGTTGTTCCGGGGTTACGGCACCATCAAAGAACAATCCTGCTTCATTGATTCCGCCCTGTGCAAAATTATCCCAGCCGTACCAAAGACGGGCCAATTCTTTTTTGGACTTGGGAACAATCTGGATATAGGCATCCACATCGTACCAATAATCCTCATTGTTGGCCACATAGATCTTTCCCGTGCCGGGATCCATGTAATATACTACGGAACAAGCATGGCCTATAGCAGAAAACAGGAAGAGGACAAAAAGAAAAAGGAGTCTTGGTTTTTTTAGCATAGCCTCTTTTAATTGGCCTAAATATACTAAAATCGGTTTCAATATAGTTGGTAAACAAAAGCTTGGTAGGGCTCCAACACAAACTTTGTATCGTTTTTGATATCGGGTGCCCTGTCATTGCTAATGACAAGTTTGGCATATTTAAAATCCAGTTCGTTTAAGGCCAGTTTTGTTTTCCTAGAGGAGAAACTCAGCAATACCAAGAAGGTATTTTCGCTATCGCTACGTGTATATGCGTAAATGTCCTCGTTTTTTGGAGCCAGTAAAGTATAGTCCCCATAAATTAAAGTCATATGCGACTTGCGCACATAGATCATTCGCCTGAAATAGTTGAGCACGGAGTCTTCCTTGGATTCCTGCACCATAACATTTGTGCCCTCTTGATAATTCCCATTGATCCTTATCCAAGGTGTGGCCTGGGTAAAACCGGCATTTTCCGAAAGGTCCCATTGCATGGGGGTACGGGCATTGTCCCTACTGGCATGTTTTTCATTTTGAATGAACGCTTCAAGATTTTCACCTTCTTTTTTAAGTGTCTCAAAGCGGTTCAAGGTATTTATGTCCCGATAATCCTTAATATTGTCGAACTTGATATTGGTCATTCCTATTTCCTCGCCATAGAGAAAATATGGAGTCCCCCTCATGGTAAGCACAAAGGTATGTAGCATGGTGGCCGCATTTCGCCAGTGCGCTTTCGAATCATTTCCCCAACGACTTACAGCCCTGGGAAAATCATGATTGTTCAAATAGATACTTCCCCAACCTTTTTGCGCAAAAACGGAATCCCATTGGGAATGTATCCGTTTGAAATCGGTAAGCTTCCATTTTTCTTTTCGCATGGTAAACATTTGCCCGGGCTCCCGATCTAGGTCCATTAAATCAAAATGAAAGAACATATTAAGTTCCTGACGGTCCTCGTTGACAAAATCCAAGGCACGGTCTATGGATATACCGGTTCCTTCACCTACCGTCATTACGTCATACTTGCTCAGTACCTCCTTGTTCATTTCGTGCAAATACTCATGGAGCCTGGGGCCATTGGCATAATATGGGATAAAGTCCCCGTTATATTTTTTTGGAAGTTCGGGAAAGTCCGTATCCTTTGAGATAAATGAAATGACATCCATACGAAAACCATCGACCCCCTTATCGAACCAAAATTTCATGAGGTCATAGATTTCCTGTCTAACTTTAGGGTTTTCCCAATTCAAATCCGGCTGTTTTTCAGAAAAACAATGTAAGTAATAGGCATTGGTACAGGAATCATATTTCCAGGCGTTCTCCTCAACGTCAAAGAAGCTCCAACGCCTGGGCGGTGTTCCCTTTTCCGCAGGCCACCAATGGTAATAATCCCGATAGGGATTGTCACTTGATTTTCGGGATTCCAAAAACCACGGATGTTCGTCACTGCTATGGTTCACCACAAGGTCCATAACCAATTTTAGGCCTCTTTGTTTCATCCCCGCCAGCAGTTCATCAAAATCGGACATGGTGCCGAATTCTTCCATTATACCACGGTAATCACTTATGTCATAGCCATGGTCATCATTTGGTGATTTGTATATAGGGTTCAGCCAAACAATGTCCACTCCCAAGCTTTTGATGTAGTCCAACCTCTGGATAATACCCTTTAAGTCGCCTATGCCATTACCACTTGTATCTTGGAAACTTCTGGGATAAATCTGGTACACAATACCTTCTTTCCACCATTTTCGCTTCGATTGTTCTTCCATACAAACTTTTTACGGAGCCCTAATATATTGTTTTCTTTAACAAAAATCGGGTCTGGAAAAATCTTAAATCAACTATAACGATTGCGCTCCCTATTTTTTTGCAAATGAATTCTTTGATCCTCCCGAGAAGGTATTAAACCTAGGATTTTCCTTTGGGGTGAAACCGAATACCCATGCGTTAAATTCATTTTAAATTGCTTGGAATGCCAAAGCGTTTGGACTACTTTTAGATATCCACCTCCCAAAAAACAAGGCTTGTGTTTTTACGCTTAAAAGTTCCCCTGATTGTTTTCTTTTTTTCGGGCCTTGTTGGGCTATATGGTCAAGAACCTAAGCCCGACCCACTAGGTCTTGTGAAACAGAATAATTTGACCATAGAAGGATTTTCATATCCCCTGTTTTTGGACAGTGAGGAGCATGCCTCTTTCCTCATCAATTATGATCTATTCGAAGAAATGGATGTTTTGTTGGAAGGTTTTCACGATACCTATGTTAATTCCAATAGGTTCAGGACTGCGCTTTTGGGAAGATATTATCTTACGGAAAGAATCTACCTTCTTTCTGGATTGGAGTTGGAAAGAGAGGCAAAAAAAGATGGAGGAACGCCCCTATCTCCCAGATTGGGGATTTTATCGGGTGCCGGCTATGAAGTACAGGAAAACTTCTTTTTGGAAGCAAGGGCGAATATACAGTTTAATGACTCCAAGTTGGGAAGCCTTGGTGAACCTGTTATTCCCACACCTGCCCTATATTCCCTTGGAGGGAAATTCAAGTTCTGATTTGGACGTTGTCCCGTTATTTTCGGGGATGGTATCTGTTCATAACATCGGACAGATGACCACGATCCACATGCATGTAAACCTCTGTTGTGGTAATGCTTTCATGACCCAACATTTGTTGTATGGCCCTAAGATCCGCTCCGTTTTCCAACAGATGGGTGGCAAAGGAATGTCTGAACGTATGGGGGCTAATACTTTTTTGTAACCCGATTTTTTCCGCGAGTTGTTTTATGATGGTGAATATCATCGCCCTAGTTAGCTGTTTCCCCCTTCTATTAAGAAAAAGAATGTCCTCATGGCCTTTTTGGGTTTTTTGATGTATCCGGATTTCGTTTCTATATATATCAATAAATTTGACGTTATGGGCGCTAATAGGTACAAACCGCTGTTTGTCCCCTTTACCAGTAACTTTGATAAAACCTTCCTCAAAAAAAAGATCCGAAATCTTTAGACCGACCAATTCCGAAACTCGAAGTCCGCATCCATACAAGGTCTCCAGCATAGCCCGGTTTCGTTCCCCTTCCGGCCTGCTTAAGTCTATAGCCCCGATAAGGGTGTCTATTTCGGATTCGGAGAGGGTGTCGGGGAGTTTTCGTCCGATTTTTGGGGACTCCAACAGGTCCATAGGATTATCGGTCCTATATTCCTCAAAGGCCAAATAATTAAAAAAACCCTTAAGCCCGGAAATGATGCGGGCCTGTGAACGTGGGTTAACGGTCTTGGCAATCTCGTAAATGAACCTTTGTACCGTTTCCCTACTTATCTTTATGGGATTCTCAGGGATACTATGTGTTTCCAGATAAAGTATAAGCTTGTTTACGTCCCTTTGGTAGCTTTTGATGGAATTCTGGGCCAAGCCCCGCTCTATTCTTAGATAGTGCTGATAATCCTTCAATGCCTGTTGCCAATTCATGGTTCAAAGATACGCTATGTCCCAAATTATATATTTGAATCGATAACGATCATTGAAAAAATCGAAAACGGATTACTTAAAAAAGGGTTAGGAAAAACCACCCCAACCCCTTCATGCACTATATTATCAAGTTCTAGAAAAGAAATGCCACCCCAACATTAAACTGAAAAAAACTATCCGAGGCGTCCTCGTTCAATGTGAAGTTGTAGCGAAGTCCAGGTTCCAAAGCGATATAGTCGCCCAAGAATATGGCATACCCTCCCTGGATACCCAAAAAAATGGGGTTTTCGCTCACATCTTGGATACTGGCCCCGGTAAAATCCATAGCTACCGGAATTTGACCTATTACATAATATTTGGCACCCAGCTTGTAACTTAAAATAGAATTAAAGCCATTGTCTCCAAAACCGAGCCCTGCTTTAAGTGCCAGGTTATCAATAATAAAGTACCCGCCTTCCGCTCCAATATTAAATACGGTCTCCCCATCCTGAGAGCTTAGATAAAATCCGGTGTTTGCCACATTGTTCAAAAAGCCAAAGCCTGTACTTGCTTCGATCAAAAAGCTACCCTCTTCGGTTTGGGCTGAAACCCTCTCCAAGGTGAATAGGGTCAATCCGAAAAAGGCTACGGTACTCACTAGTGTTTTTCTCATGATATTAAGATTTAAGGTTATCAATTCCTGAATAAAAGTAGCTGCTTTATTCATTGAATCAAGGAATTTTCTTTGAATTAACCTTTTGTTAATCGCTAATATCAGGAAGTAAAATAGTTTTGTTGGACTTTTCTTTTTAACATCGGAATGGAATTTTGGGACGCATTCCCCTTAAAAGAAGTACTTTTGTGCATACAACCATTAAATATGAAAACATGAAAAAAATAGCTTTCCTAATTGTTTTATTTTCCTTTCTTAGTATCCAACATACCTTGGCCCAATTACAAGGCACCAGTAATATAGGCGCCGACGGTACCGTGGCCGTAAAGGCAGGATTTAACCTTTCCGCCCTCGGTGGTGACAGTAGATATGATTATGGCACCAAGCCCGGTTTTCATCTTGGGGGACTGGTAGAGATTCCCTTTTCCGACGTCATTATTATTCAACCGGAGGTTCTTCTATCTTTTCAGGGTAGCGGCACCTTCTTGGAAGATGATATCAACTTGTTTTATCTAAACGTGCCCTTGATCGCCAAATACAATGTTTGGGACAACCTTTTTATAGAGGCGGGACCGCAATTGAGCGTATTACTTTCCAGTAACATCGATGAAGACACGTATGGTACTTTGGTTACTCCGGACAAAAACACGTTCGACATTGGTTTTGCCTTTGGGGCAGGATATCGATTGGATGAGAACTTTTATTTTCAGTTACGTTTTATTCCCGGGTTCATCGATGTGGTCAAGGACTTCGATTCCAAGAATCGGGTGGCGCAGATTTCCGCTAGTTACTTTTTTTAAAACCCAAAAGGGTAAAAATACTTTTCAAGGGTTTACGGACTGTCTCCCGCAACAAAAGGGATGTGCCCCGGTGTGCCGACTTTGTTCGGTTTGGCATAATGGCTGCCTATTCCTGGAAAAGTGATTTCCAATTCAAGGGTAGCCCAACATTCTTTTGATGCACTTGGAAAGCCCATGTGCAACGGTTTTTCCGAATTTGGCAACAAAGTTGCTTCTTAATGTAGTCCGATGGATGTATTTGACGTTATTGTTCCTATAATCTATCGTTATGAAGCACACCCTATGCGTCTTGGCCTTTATTGTTTTCGGATTTTCGATGAATGCGCAGGAGGGATTTAAACTGGGCATTCAAGGGGGATTGCCCCTTGGGGACTTTAATGATGAGGTAAGCCTGTTTGTCGGGGCCGATGTAGGGTATATGTGGGCCCTGGGCAGATTAATGGACTTTGGGGTTACTGCCGGTTTCATCCATGGTTTTGCCGAAACCTTTCAGGGCCAAACCGTATCGGTGGATTTGCCCAACGTACAATTTTTGCCACTTGCCGCCTCTATACGGATATGGCCCTCCAATTCCTTTTCCCTTGGGGTGAATGCCGGAACCGCCTTGGGCATTAACGATGGTAATGATGGAGGGTTTTACTATAGGCCGATCATTGGATTTTTGTTGGGCCCACAAACTGAATTGAACCTTTCCTATACCGGAATACAATTGGACGAAAGAGCGTGGAACTCCGCCAATCTTGGGGTTATCTACACCTTTCCCACAGGAAGACGGCGTTAATTCCCTGCTGGCCCAGTGACACCATT
The DNA here is from genome assembly GCF_965228935.1 of Ulvibacterium sp. Lineage (GTDB taxonomy): Bacteria > Bacteroidota > Bacteroidia > Flavobacteriales > Flavobacteriaceae > Ulvibacterium. Next base: position 2,861,790 of record NZ_OZ245846.1, read on the forward strand.
TTTTTTACGGGGACTAATTTGCTAATTTTAACTCCATCAACCTACCTATAGGGTAGGTCTGACCTATTGGAAACACTAGAATCGATTGGATGAAAATTATTATAATCAATGGCCCAAACTTAAACCTTTTGGGCAAACGGGAGCCGGAGGTATATGGCAACCAGACTTTTGAGGACTATTTTTCGATACTACAGTTCAAGTTCAAGGATGTACAGTTGGAGTATTACCAATCCAATATTGAAGGGGAAATCATCGGTAAGCTTCAGGAAGTTGGGTTTTCCCATGAAGGCATTGTGCTCAATGCAGCTTCCTATACGCACACATCGGTAGGTATCGGTGATGCCGTGAAGGCCATTCAGACACCGGTTGTGGAGGTACATATCTCCAACACCCACAAAAGGGAAGAATTTCGTCATGTATCCTATATCTCACCAGGTGCAAAGGGAGTTATTCTGGGCTTCGGCCTACAGAGCTATGATTTGGCCATACAGAGTTTTTTGGACGATATCACAGAATAGGAAGGGTCTTTAAGGGTGTTTGGGAAACAAAAGAGCAAGCTTTGTCAAGTCCTTAAAAATCAAATGTAAATCTTTCCACTTACTATCCAGATTGTAAGGGCTTTAGATACTTCTTGTCCATATAAAATGTCCCGAAGGGCAATAAGGAGGCTAGTAGCAATATAAACAATCGTTTCGGGGCCCACTTTTTTTCCATCCAAAAAGCAATGGCCAAAAGGAGATAGGCAATGAACAGGAATCCATGGGCATAGCCAATATAGATATTGGGTTCGCGAATGTCCGCCCAATACTTTAAGGGCATACTGATAGCAAAGAGCATGAGGTAGGAAATACCCTCAAGGACAGCCGTAATTCTAAAAGTGGTAAGCATCTTTTGAAATAATGGACGTTTCAGATAAACGCAATCCAGATTTTTGGGTCTGGACTGCGCTTAACTGTATTTTACAAATGGATTACTTCATCATAGGCATCGGCTACGGCTTCCATTACGGCCTCACTCATGGTAGGGTGGGGGTGGACCGCTTTTAATACCTCGTGCCCCGTGGTTTCCAGTTTTCGTGCCACCACTGCCTCGGCTATCATGTCCGTAACACCGGCACCGATCATATGGCAACCCAACCATTCCCCATATTTGGCATCGAAGATGACCTTAACGAATCCGTCCGCATTACCTGAGGCCTTGGCCTTTCCACTTGCCGAAAACGGGAATTTTCCAACCTTGATATCATGTCCGGCCTCTTTCGCCTGTGTTTCGGTCAGTCCTACGGAGGCCACTTCGGGCATACAGTAGGTACATCCCGGAATGTTACCGTAGTCCAAAGGCTCCACATGCATGCCCTTTATTTTTTCCACACAAAGGATACCCTCGGCGGAAGCGACATGGGCCAAGGCCTGCCCCGGGGTAACATCACCTATGGCATAGTAACCTGGAATATTGGTCTGGTAATAATCGTTGACTAGAATTTTATCGCGATCGGTAGCTATCCCAACTTCTTCCAAACCAATATTTTCGATATTCGATTTTATTCCTACCGCAGAAAGGACGATATCCGCCTCTAGGACCTTCTCACCTTTCGCAGTCTTTACGGTGGCCTTGACACCTTCTCCCGAGGTATCCACACTCGTAACTTCGGATGAGGTCATGATCTTGATTCCTGTCTTTTTGAAACTTCGTTCCAGTTGTTTGGAGATCTCCTCGTCCTCGACCGGAACTATACGCGGTAGGAACTCTACAACGGTGACTTCAGTGCCCATGGCATTATAGAAATAGGCGAATTCTATACCTATCGCCCCGCTACCTACAACTATCATCTTTTTTGGCTGTCCATCCAAGGACATGGCTTCCCGATAGCCGATTATCTTCTTTCCGTCCTGGGGCAGGCTGGGGAGCTCACGGCTCCTTGCTCCCGTAGCAATGATGATATGTTCCGCACTATATTCAGTTTCCTTGCCCTCAGCATCGGTCACGGTTAATTTTTTCCCGGGTCTTAGTTTTCCAATACCGGTGATGACCTCGATTTTATTCTTTTTCATCAAGAACTGTACACCCTTGCTCATACTATCGGCTACTCCCCGACTGCGTTTTACAACGGCATTGAAATCCTTGTCCACATCTCCTGCCTTAAGGCCATAATCCTCAGCATGCTGCAAATATTCAAATACTTGCGCCGACTTTAGCAAAGCTTTTGTAGGGATACAACCCCAGTTAAGACAAACCCCGCCAAGGCTTTCTTTTTCAACAATCGCGGTTTTGAAACCCAGTTGGGAAGCCCTAATAGCGGCAACATAACCCCCAGGGCCACTGCCCAAAACAATAACATCGAAATTGGCCATTTTTTAAACTTTTTAAAGATTACCTCCCAAAAGACGCGAATGGATTATTCGGTCGAGAGCGGTGCAAAAGTACGGAAATCAGAACCCAAATTACAAATTCAAAATCCCAATTGTTTGCCAAGGAAATCCAAAGTAATACATCAAAACATGGATTTACCGATTTTCTGTTTTCCTAGGTTTTGGAATGTTCTTTGGGATGTCTTAATATTTTGAACAAAAATATAACACGCCCATATTGGTAGGAACCCCGTGCTTGGTATTACGTTAGGTCAACTCAGTTAAAGTAATGAAGGACATAGGTGTTTTATTCCTTGGCTACAAAGTCAAGCGCCACACCATTGATACAATGTCGTTTTCCGGTGGTGTTCCTGGGGCCATCATCAAATACATGCCCTAAATGACCTCCACAGGTGGCGCAATGCTCCTCGGTTCGTTTGTAACCTATTTTGTAATCTACGTCGTAAGCCACATTGCCCTCTATTTCCCGATCAAAACTGGGCCAACCCGTACCGGAATCGAATTTATGCTCACTCTTAAAAAGAGGGGTCCCACAACCAGCGCACACATAGGTTCCTTCTTCCTTGTTATCCAGAAGATCACTACTGAATGCATTTTCAGTAGCGGCCTTGCGCAGTACGTAGAATTCCATATCATTGAGTTCCTTTCGCCATTCCTCCTCCGTTTTGGATATGGGGAAAGTCTTTTCTTTTTTCGTGTCCCTATTCGAGGCAGTTTCCTTTTCTTGGGAATTTCCTTTACATCCGGTTATAAGCAGAATAAAGGAGATTAATAGCATTTTACGGGTCATGAATATTAGATTTATTACATTTCTTAAATTGGACGATACTATTGGTAATTCCTTTCAAATGTAACCTAACTTTATGAATGGATTATGTAAAGGCTCTACCAAAGTCATCCATCTAAAAGGAAAGCCTGTTCACCATTTGGGAACAGAGCTTTTCCGTGGCTCAATACCAAAATAGGTTCAATCCAATTGTATTTTTCTAACATCCTTTTCTTCGATACCCAAGGAACGCATCACGGCATCGATATTGGATTTATCCATTTTTGAGGATAGACCTAGATTTGCCGGGATGACCACAATCCGGAATACTTGGTTTTGGACCAAATCTACGGGAACCAGGCTTGCATCAAATTCCGGTTCTACCAAAACGCTGTAATCATTTAGCGTAAAGTCAAAATTATAGAACAATAATCCTTGATCGGAAAAGAAAGGTTGTGGCAATTGGCGCCAAACATCCAGACCATTGTTTACCTCTTCCAATCGATACATGAGCACCACATCGTCTACCAATAATATGACATCGTCCGGGAAGGGCTCAAGGGCAAATTCATATCTGTTTAGGTCCGGATTCAAGACCATATCGATATCAATTTCAAAGGCAACCGCTTCAAATTCGGGGCCTGGAGGTCCCGGAGCACCATCCACTCCATCCGCTCCATTAAATCCATCCAATCCTGGAGGTCCTGCAGGCCCTTCACAGGATATAAAAAATAGGGCCAAAACTGTACCGAATATCAAAGTTGTTTTTTTCATAATGAATGTATTTTAGCTAGATATGTGATTCTTTTTGTACCCGTTTCAAAAAGTGTTCCAAAAATGAAATCGAAAAAATTTGAGGCTCCTTAAAGAACCCAAGATTTGTATCTTATACGGGTAGGATTATCGTTTTATTTCCTATTTTTAACAAAACCGAACAAACCTTAAACTATGCTAAGACAACAACGCGTTGTTATTGAAAATGTTTCACCACAAATTCAATGTGGGGAGTTTTTTATCAAAAGGACCGTGGGCGAAAAAATAACGGTTTATGCAGATGTGCTTCCCGATGGCCATGATGTTATCCAGGCTGAGATTCTCTATAAGCATCAGGATGACAAGAAGTATTCCGAAATCCGTATGCAACATCAGGGACAGGATGTATATTTTGAGACCTTTTCGGTACAAAAACAAGGTTTTTATGACTATAAGGTGCAAGGCTGGGTGGACCATGCCCTCAACTGGCAACATGGTATAGAGGCCAAACTTGAGGATAGGCAACATGTTAAGAGCGAACTTTTGGATGGAGTGCAATACTTGAAGTATGTTGCCAAAAAAGTTCCAGCCCAGGAGAAACCGTATCTCCAAAAACTGATCCAGCTTTTTGAGGATGACAATTCCTATGATGAGGCGGTAACAGAAGCCGTTTCCCAAAAATTACACGGATTATTTTTGAGTTATCCCCAACGTTTTCTGGCCAATAGCAGTAAGGTACTTCAGGTCTATGTGGATAGGAAAAAGGCGGCCTTTAGTACATGGTACGAGTTTTTTCCACGGTCTTCCTCACCTGAAACCAATGCACACGGGACATTTGAGGATTGTGAACGGTTACTCACCAGAATAGCCAATATGGGTTTTGATGTATTGTATTTTCCGCCTGTACATCCTATTGGGGAAGTAAACCGGAAAGGAAAGAACAATACCGTAAATGCTGTTGAGGGCGATTCCGGAGTACCGTGGGCCATTGGCTCAAAATTAGGCGGACACAAAGCCATACACCCTGATTTGGGTACTGAAAAGGACTTCAGGAACTTGATTAAAAAGGCAAATGGCCATGGAATAGAGATTGCCATGGATCTGGCCTTCCAGGCTGCACCGGACCATCCGTATATAACCGAACATCCGGAATGGTTTAGAAAACGACCGGACGGTACCATCCAATATGCCGAGAACCCCCCCAAAAAGTATCAGGATATTGTCAACTTTTATTTTGAATCCAAGGCGTACAAAGAATTATGGGAGGAACTGTTGAGCGTTACTTTACATTGGGTAAACTGCGGGGTACTTATTTTTAGGGTGGACAACCCCCATACCAAACCCTATTATTTTTGGAATTGGCTCATTGCCCAGGTGAAAAAGGATTATCCTGATGTACTTTTCCTGGCAGAGGCGTTTTCACGACCAAGGGTGATGCAGCAATTGGCCAAGCAAGGATTCTCACAGTCCTATACCTACTTTACCTGGAGGGTATGGAAGCATGAGCTTATCGAGTACATGGTAGAGCTTACCCAATCCGAAATGAAGGAGTACTATCGTCCCAATTTTTGGCCCAATACCCCGGATATCAATCCATACCATCTACAAGGAGGCAATGAGGCCATTCACCTTATTCGGTATGCCTTGGCCGCTACAATGAGCGGAAATATCGGAATCTATGGACCGGTTTTCGAATATATGGATACCGCGGCCCTTCCTGGTAAGGAAGAGTACCTGAACTGCGAAAAGTACGAGATACGGCATTGGGACTGGTCTATGGAAAATAAGTTGACCTATGTTATAAGCAAAGTAAATGCAGCACGTAAGGCCCATGAATGCCTGCAACAAACCAATAATATCCGTTTTTGTACTATTGACAATGACAATTTGATCGCTTTTTATAAATGGAACGATGACCAAACGGATCGAATGTTGATCGTAATCAGTTTAGATCCCTATTACGCCCAGAGGGGCATGGTTCAACTACCATTGGATAGTTTGGGAATTCATGCCGGTCAACCTGTACAGGTCCATGATATTATTACGGATAATGGGTACCTTTGGCATAATGAATGGAATTTTATTGAACTGCATCCGGCCTTGCCCTTTCATCTGTTCCATATCAATACATAAGAAATGACCAAAAAGAAAAAGGAATCCCTGGCACGACCACCTTATCGTTTCGATACCGTTTGGGAGGAATTGATGGAGAACGATAAGTTTGTCAAAGTTTTTCTTTCCGATGTGCTGGAAAATTATGTTGTACAACAGCGTTGGTACGGTGGTAAGGCCAGTAAGTTAAAATATCTGGAGCTTCAGGAGTATTTTAGGATACAACAAAATGAGGAAGTCTACTACGGTCTATTGTTGCAGGTTAATTTTGAAGAGGCCTTCTATCAGCATTATTTTTTACCTATTGCCTTCGTATCCGATGAGAGCTTTGCCGAGAAAGACCGCATATTACCCATACAGATAAAAGATCAGGAAGGTTTTATCATAGATGCCCTTAATTTGGAGGCTTTTCGAAAGTTGGTCTTTGAACGTATCATGACAGCGGTACCCAACGATACCACCAAGGTAAGGTATCACAAAAGCGCCAGTTTTTCGGAAACGGAGTACATTTCCTCTCGATTTATGGGCTTGGAGCAGAGCAACACTTCGGTTATTATCAATGATAGATTGGTCATTAAGTTTTTCCGCAGGATTTATTCCGATAAAAATCCCGATTATGAAATGACCCGTTTTCTCTCCGAGGAGAAAGAGTATCGGAACATACCGGCCTATATGGGAAGTATCAACGTCATCGATTCGGATAATGTGAACATCACGATTGCCTTGATGCAGGAACTCGTGCCCAACCAAGGGGATGCGTGGGAGTATATGTTGGGAGAGCTACATAAAATATTCTGCAATCTGGAATACAAGCGTATCCAAGTAAAGAACTTGCCCGAAACCCCAATGTTTAAAAATTTAGGGATCAATGATGTGCCTCCACGGATCATTGATTGGGCCGGGCTCAATATTTTTTTGAAAATTCAAAAGCTTGCCCAAAGAACGGCGGAAATGCACATCGCCTTGGGATCCGAATTTGGGGATACCGCTTTTCACCCTACACATTTTAACGGGGACTATGAAGTATGGTTAAAAAATAGGCTGCTGTATCAATTTCAGAATCGCTTGAATATTGTTGAGAACAATATGCATCGCTTGGAGGGACTTTCCTTGGAATTGGCCCGGGAGTTTTTGGAACGCAAGAACGAGATACGAAAACGATTTGTAAATTTTGATTGGACCAAACTAAAGGGGGAGCGTATCCGGATACATGGAGATTATCATTTGGGTCAGGTTTTGGTTCAGGAAGACGATTTTTATCTTCTGGATTTTGAAGGCGAACCGGAAAGTACCATTCGGGACCGTAAAGTGAAACAACCTCCCTTAAAGGATGTGGCCGGTATTTTTCGCTCTTTCCACTACGCCATTTATGCCACTATTTTTGGAAAAGGGGAGGAGTATCCGTATTCTCGGGAAGACCTATATAAAGCAGGCGAAATATTATATCGCTATTTCATCGGCGTTTTCCTGGGGAGCTATGTAGGGTTGATACAGGAGCACAATCTCAACATAGGTTATGTTCAGGAACGTATATTTCTTTTGAAATACTGTATGCTGGAAAAGGCGGTCTACGAATTGGGCTACGAAATGAATTCCAGACCACAATGGGCAGTAATACCATTGGAGGGCATTATGGGCATTATTAATGATACTAACCAAACAACAATATGGCAAACGTAATACCGCATAGTCTATTTACCGATTTTGATATCAGTCTTTTTAAAGCCGGAAAGCACTATCGGCTTTATGAGAAATTGGGATCACATCCTATGGAATTGAATGGCCAAAAGGGCACCTATTTTGCCGTATGGGCGCCAACGGCGAAATCCGTATCCGTGGTGGGCGATTTTAATTATTGGATAGAGGGCGATCACAAACTTTTTGTACGATGGGACGAAAGTGGTATTTGGGAAGGGTTTATTCCCGGTATAGATCAAGGCTCCTTATACAAATACAAGATACATTCCCACAATAGCGATATCAAGACCGAAAAAGCGGATCCTTTTGCACGTTATTGCCAACATCCACCCAACACCGCGTCGGTGGTATGGAAAGATGATTACAAATGGAAGGACAAAAAATGGATGGGCTACCGTGGGGATAAAAACGGTCTAGATAGGCCCTATTCCGTATATGAGGTTCATTTGGGTTCGTGGAAGCGTAAAAATGGGAACGAGTACCTTTCCTATGTAGATCTATCCGAAGATCTTGTAGAATATGTGAAGGACATGGGCTTTACACATGTGGAGTTTATGCCAGTTATGGAATACCCTTACGATCCTTCCTGGGGCTATCAATTGACGGGATATTTTGCCCCTACTTCAAGATTTGGGAAACCGGAGGATTTCAAATTACTGGTAGATAAGCTCCATCAAAACGATATCGGTGTTATCTTGGATTGGGTTCCGTCCCACTTTCCGGAGGACGCTCACGGGCTTGGCTTTTTTGATGGATCTCACCTTTATGAAAATCCAGATCGCCGCAAAGGGTATCACCCGGATTGGAAGAGTCTGATATTCAACTACGGTAGGAACGAGGTTAGGGCCTTCCTTATAAGCAATGCCCTTTTCTGGTTGGAACAATATCATGTGGACGGTCTACGGGTAGATGCGGTGGCCTCCATGCTCTATCTGGATTATTCCCGGGAAGAAGGGGAGTGGGAACCCAATATCTATGGAAACAACGAAAATCTGGAAGCGATATCCTTTATTCGGGAACTTAATGAAACGGTCTATGGCAGTTATCCAGATGTACAGACCATAGCGGAGGAGTCCACGGCATTTTCCGGGGTTTCCAGGCCCGTTAACCTGGGGGGGCTCGGTTTTGGTATGAAATGGATGATGGGATGGATGCACGATACCTTGGAGTATTTCAAAAAGGAGCCGATTTACCGGAAACATCATCAAAATGACATTACTTTTAGCATGACCTATGCCTTTACCGAAAACTTTATGTTGCCCTTTTCGCATGATGAGGTGGTCTATGGAAAGCAGTCCCTTATCTATCGTATGCCGGGGGACGAGTGGCAGCGTTTTGCCAATCTCCGACTGCTTTTCGGCTATATGTTTACCCATCCTGGGGGCAATCTAATTTTTATGGGAGGCGAATTCGGACAGACTTCGGAATGGAACTTTCAACAAAGTCTGGACTGGCATTTGACGCAATACGAACTACATTCTGGAATCCAGGAATTGATCAAGGATTTGAATGCGCTATACAGATCGGAACCCGCTTTGTACGAGAAACAATTTAGCCATGAAGGCTTTCAATGGATAGACTATGGGGATGCGGAAAATTCAGTACTTACCTATGTCCGCAAAGGACATGATGAGAAGAATGATGTCATTGTCGCCTGTAACTTCACACCCGTTCCCAGGGAAAACTATAGGATTGGGGTTCCCAAAACCAAGGCCTTAAAAGAAATATTCAATAGCGATGCTAAAAAATATGGAGGCAGTGACTTACAAAATGCTTCCGTGAAAACCACAAATACGGCATGGCATGGATATAAAAAATCTATAGAAATTACCATTCCTCCTTTGGGTATTGTCATTTTAAAGTAAGGAAAAATAGCTATATCGTTATAGTTAACAATTGGTCGTAATATGTTTTCGTTATTATGGGTTAAGTCCTTAATTTGTGGCGTTTTAAATTTGACTAGCGATGATAACGAATACCGAGCTTGAATACAAGGGTAATTTATACCCTAATCGGATAGTAGACTATAAAAAGGATTCGGATAAACTTTACTTTACCACAGAAAATGGCGTTATTCTAGAGATTACCGTTCTTCAAGATACTGTTTTAAGGTTCAGGTATGCAACGGAATATGTATTTGAACCGGATTTTTCCTATGCCATAAGTGAAACGGCCAGCAAAGGATACAACCGCCTAGAGACTGCGGAAACCAAAACAGAGTACCTCCTGGAGACCGCTGTATTGAAGATACTGATAGATAAAAAGACGCTACGTACCCAAATATCGGACTTGGAAGGGAATATCATCAATGAGGACGAACTCGGTTTTCACTGGGAAGAAAACTATGAATATGGGGGCAATACCGTAAAAATGAGTAAAATAACCCAGACTGCCGAAAGTTTCTACGGGATGGGTGATAAGGCCGCACACTCCAACTTAAAGGGCAAGCGGGTAAATAACTGGTGTACCGACCAGTACGCCTTTGGAAAAGATCAGGAACCACTTTATAAGGCAATCCCATTTTACACCGGTCTTCACAACGGTAAATGTTATGGCATTTTCTTCGATAATACCTTTAGGACCTATTTTGATTTTGCCCATGAACGACGAAATATTACCAGCTTTTGGGCAGACGGCGGGGAAATGAACTACTACTTCTTTTATGGCCCGCAAATGTCCGAAGTGGTCCGTTCCTATACCAATTTGACCGGCACCCCGGAAATGCCCCCACAGTGGGCTTTGGGATATCATCAATCCAAGTGGAGCTACTTCCCCGAGAGTAGGGTAAAGGAATTGGCCGACAACTTTAGAAAGCTCAGGATTCCCTGTGACGCCATCTATTTGGATATTGATTACATGGATGGTTTTCGATGTTTCACTTGGGACAAGACTCGTTTTCCGGATCCTAAAAGAATGATTGGAGAGCTAAATGAAGACGGGTTTAAGACCGTGGTAATGATAGATCCCGGGATTAAGGTGGATCGGGATTATTGGGTATACCAAGAGGCCATGGAAAAGGACTATTTCTGTAAACGCGGTGACGGGCCTTATATGCAGGGAAAAGTGTGGCCCGGTCCCTGCAAGTTCCCTGACTTTACCAACCCTGAGGTACGCACATGGTGGGCGGAATTGTACAAGGAATTCATGGCAGAGATCGGGGTACATGCCGTTTGGAACGATATGAACGAACCCGCTGTAATGGAAGTACCTACCAAGACGGCCCCATTGGATACCAGACACAATTACGATGGTCATCCCTGTACCCATAGAAAAGCACATAATATTTATGGTATGCAAATGGTCAGGGCCACCTATGAGGGTGTAAAGAAGTACGTATTTCCCAAAAGACCCTTTGTCATTACCCGAGCGGCCTTTGCCGGTACCCAGAGATATTCCTCAACTTGGACCGGGGACAACGTGGCCACTTGGGAACACTTGTGGATAGCCAACGTACAGGCCCAACGCATGTGCTTAAGCGGGTATTCCTTTGTGGGATCGGATATTGGGGGCTTTGCGGAACAGCCCAATGGCGAACTGTTCGCTAGATGGATCCAATTGGGTGTTTTCCATCCTTTCTGTAGGGTACATTCCAGTGGGGATCATGGGGATCAGGAACCCTGGTCCTTTGACAATGAAGTGACGGATATCGTCCGAAAATTTATAGAACTGAGATATCAATTATTGCCCTATCTGTATACCATGTTCTATAGGTATACGGAATATGGTACACCCATGTTACAGTCCTTGTTCTATTATGATCAGGAGGACACCCAGACCCATTTCCGAACGGATGAGTTTATTTTTGGAAAGCAGATTTTGGTCTGTCCCGTTCAGGAGCCCAACGCAAAGGGTAGGCGAATGTATGTCCCCAAGGGAAAATGGTATAATTATTGGACTGAAGAAACCATAGAAGGGGGTAAGGAAAGATGGGTGACCGCGGATATCGATAAAATCCCCCTATTCATCAAGGAAGGGGCCATAATTCCTAAATATCCCGTACAGCAGTATGTGGGAGAACTTGAAATAAAGGAATTGATCTTGGATGTATATTTTAAGATCGGGGCCGAAAACTCAATGGTTTATGAGGATGCCCAGGATGGATATGATTACAAAAAGGGACAGTTTAGTCTACGTAAGTTTAAGTTGGTGGGCAAGGAAAACGAACTGATAATCCAACAATTCAAGGATGGATCGTACACTACCTCCTATGATAGCTTCAAATTTAAATTACATGGACTGCCTTTTACCATAGCTACCATAGAAGTGGACAATGAAGTGGTTCCATTGCAGCAGATAAAATTGAATGGGAATAATAGCATAGAAATCGACAAGAATTTTACCGAATTACACATAACGGGTAAATAATTTTCGTATTTTTCTTATACTAAACACTAGTAAAAATGAAAAGATTAATATTGACATTGGTGATTTTTATGGGCGTGGCGGCCTGTAAAACCAATCCGTTTACCGGAAAGAGCACTTTGAACTTTTATTCCAATAACCAATTATTCCCCACGGCCTTTGCTCAATACGATCAGTTTTTGACTGAAAACAAAGTGGTAGAAGGTACGGCCGAAGCCAGAATGATAGAAAAAGTAGGACAGAGGATTGCTTCCGCCGCTGAAAGATGGTTGACTGCAAATGGCCAACCGGGATACCTTAAGGACTATAAATGGGAATACAAACTTGTACAGGACGAGGCCGTAAATGCATGGTGTATGCCCGGAGGAAAAATCGTTTTTTATACAGGTATCATGCCCATCTGTCAGGGAGAGACCGGTATTGCGGTAGTTATGGGCCATGAAGTGGCCCATGCCCTTGCAGATCATGGGGCGCAACGGATGAGCGCCGGTACCTTGCAGCAGTTGGGGGCCGTAGCAGGCAATGTGGCCATTCAGGATCCCCAGAAGCGTAACATGTTCAATCAAGCCTATGGTATAGGATCTTCCGTGGGTTTAATGCTGCCCTTTAGTAGGAGTCACGAGACCGAAGCGGATTTGATAGGGCTTCAAATGATGGCCATTGCGGGCTATAACCCGGATGAGGCTGCCAATCTTTGGCGAAGAATGAAGGCCAAAAGCGGGGGACAGGCCCCTCCCGAGTTCTTGAGTACACACCCTTCCAACGATACCCGGATAGCCAATCTCGAAAAATGGGCTCCAATGGCAAAACAGGAAGCCAGTAAATTTGGTGTAACATCGTTTCAATAAATCCCTCAAAATAGTTGTATAAAATTGTATATTGAAACCCGTCCGCCAATTGGCGGACGGGTTTTATTTTTTATATGGACAGAACAATAGCAATAAAGGGAGATCGAAAGTTGTTAAATGCCTGGGCGTTTTATGATTGGGCAAATTCGGTCTATAGCCTGGTCATTGCTTCGGCCATTTTTCCCATATTCTATGGCGCATTATTTCGAGTGGCCGAAGTTGAAAAGGTAACCGTTTTTGGTGGGGAAATTGCAAGGGCACCGTTGATCAGTTACCTTACTTCAGCTGCTTTCTTGTTCATAGCCATAATAACACCATTACTGTCCGGTATTGCGGATTATGTCGGAAACAAGAAGGTATTCATGAAGTTTTTTTGTTATCTGGGCGGGCTCTCCTGCATAGGTCTCTATTGGTTTTCCCTGGACAATATCTACTTGGGTTTAACATGCTATTTTTTTGGTCTCGTCGGTTTTTGGGTGAGCTTCGCCATTAATAATTCATACTTGCCGGATATCGCATTTCCCGAGCAACAGGATCGCATTAGTGCAAAGGGCTTTTCCATGGGATATATAGGAAGTGTCATCCTTTTGCTGTTCAATCTGGCCATGGTCATGAAACCTGACCTTTTTGGCATTCAGGATAGTGTAGGGGAGGCTGCCGAATTGAAGGCCATGAAGTACTCCTTTGTCTCTGTCGGTATCTGGTGGATAGGTTTTGCGCAGTATACTTTTTTTCACCTGCCCAAAGGATATAAAAAAGAGGATAAAAGAACGAATGTCATACTTAACGGTTTTAGGGAGTTAAAGGGCGTTTGGCATCAATTGGGCAATGAGACCAAACTGAAGCGTTATTTAGGGGCATTTTTTGTCTATAGTATGGCGGTCCAGACCGTAATGCTTATTGCCACCTATTTCGGAGAAGAGGAGATCAATTGGGGTTCTGATGGCGAACGGACCACAGGCTTGATCACCAGCATTTTGGTCATACAGATCGTAGCCGTCCTGGGCGCCACTTTGACCGCGAAGGCATCCAAGGCTTTCGGAAACATTCCAACCCTTATCGTAATCAACCTTTTATGGGTGTCCATTTGTATCTATGCCTACTTTTTGATTACTCCAATGGACTTCTACATTGCTGCAGGATGCGTGGGAATGGTCATGGGAGGGATACAGGCCTTGTCCCGCTCCACCTATTCCAAGTTTATCCCTGAAACAACGGATACCACCTCCTTTTTTAGCTTTTATGATGTAGCCGAAAAAATAGGCATTGTAATAGGCACTTTTTTATATGGATTTGTCGCCCAGTTCACCGGGAGTATGCGAAACTCCACGATTTTTCTAGGGCTGTTTTTTCTAATAGGGATGTTTTTACTTACCCGGGTGAATAAAACCAAAAAAGCCTCCATCGGATAATGGAAGCTTTGATTGGCATGTTGCTCGTTTTTTGATTTTGTTCTTTTTGTCGGATTACCCCCTGGAAATATCCCCGGAACCGGATGTCTTGGTATCTATTTTTTCAGGATTACCTCGGTATTCTATATCCCCGGATCCGGAAACCCGTGCCCTTAGCCTTTGATTGGCGGTAACCTGTATGTTTGCCGACCCGGATACGGTGGCCTCTACATTCTCTGCCTCAAGCGAATAGGCCTCGACATCTCCTGAACCTGAAATACTCACTTCAAAATCATCGGTTTTTCCTTCAAGCCGAATATCACCCGATCCGGACATGGAGGCATTGATCGAGTTAGCCTCTACAGATAAAGTAATATCTCCGGAGCCGGACATGGCCGTTTCAAAGGTACTGGCCTTTATGGTCGTTCTGCCAACAATATCACCTGACCCGGATAGCGATACGGAGTTTACACTTTCTACAGGAACGGTTATGACAATGCCTTCTTTCCACTTGGAAGGTTTTAGATTTACCCCTTTTTCGGTCTTAATGACCAGTTTCCCGTTTTTAACTTCGGTTTTAATGTATTCCAAAAGGTTATCTTCACCCCTTAACGTAAGTTCCCCCTCGTTGCCGTCTACCAGGTTTACATCAAACCATCCCGATACTGCAATCGCGTCATAGTCACCCGTGGATCGCTCTATAGTTACGGTATTGCCGTTTCCTTTTATTCTACGGCCCCATTGCGCGGTACAGGAGACCGTAAATGCGAGCACGAGACTTAATGTGATTAATTTTTTCATGATACGTCGTTTTTTTTGGTTACTATTTAGTTTTCTAACTACTCCTTTTTCTTTTGGTCACGGAACCTGATCCGGAAACCTTGCTATCGATCTTATCGGGGGATCCAATATAATTGACATCTCCGGAACCTGAGATTCTTGCCCGGATTTCTTTATTCGCCTTTACATTAACATTGGCGGAGCCGCTTATGGTCGCCACTACAATATCTGTTTCCAGGTCATAAGCCTTTATCTTACCGGAACCGGAAATCTCGGCATCATGGTTTTCGGCCTGTCCGTGAAATATAATATTCCCGGAACCCGATATTCTGGAATTTAAGGAATTCGCATTTACGTTCAAATCGATTTCACCGGAACCGGAAAGATTGGCGGCAAAACGTTCTGCGGACAAGGTTGTACTTCCCGAAATTGAACCTGATCCGGAAAGTGATACGCCATGGATGCTTTCAACAGGTATGGTTATCGTTATCTTGGAAAAAGAATAGAAAGGGTTTATATTGGTTCTCTTGCCCCATTCTATTTTTAGGTCGCCGTTTACTACTTCGCTTTCGATATGTTTTAATTGGCTCGCCTTTCCTGTGAGGGTAATTTGGCCTTCTTTCCCTTCTACCAGTTCCACATCGAACCAACCCGACACGGAGATTTCATCGTATTCCCCTACCGTTCTTTTTTCAAGGCTTTGTGCCTGGATGGAAAAGGTAAAGATCGAGACTAAACCGAGTATTAAGACATTTTTCATAATGGTTGAGGTTTTATTTAATTTCTTGAAAATGATACACCACCGTAGTCACTGGAAATGGTGACCGTGTTTCCACTATTTTGTTGTCCATGGTAACCCTTATAGTACTTGGAATGGGATTTCTCCTTGCTGATATTGACCTCAAAATCCCCCATACCATTTACCCCGGCATATTCCGTATCGATTTCAAAATCGAAATGGTATTGGGGAGAATATCCGATTTTGATTCCTGTATAATCCGTTCTAATTTGAAGGTCTCCGGCATCATCGGCCATATTTTCTATTTTTATGGAGCCATAATCCGCGGTAATACCCACGTCACCATGTATGGTACCCAACTTTACATTGATGTAGTCCCCGCTTCCCTGAACATCGTTTGCCTTACCGATGTCTATTTTTCCGTAATCACAGGTATATTGCAAATTTTCCATTTCTTCCACGGTAGAATCTGTATAATCCGCATTGATCATAAGGTCTCCGGCCTTTTCGATGGTAAAACCGGAATAGTCTGCCCGTATGTCACCACTGTTGATATAACTGATACTAGATCTGGAAGTATAGTCAAAATTAAGTTGGTTGTTCCTCCCCCGTAATTCCCCGATTTCCAATCGGCCATAATCACAATTTATTTTGGCATGGCCGTCTACGCGGTCTAAAATGATGTTTCCGTAATCATTATCTAGATTTACACTGTTCTTTACAGGTAGTTTAATGGTATAATTGATCTGCATATTTACGTTGTTGTTCCTTCCCCAGTTCCAACCCCAACTACCCTTATTGCTGTTAAAAATGGTTTTGGCGGATACCATACTACTGCTTGCATCAAAGTCCACGGTGATATTATCCAACTTACGCTGCACCTTGTCCTCGTTGTTGCCATTGGTCTTGATGTGTACCTCAATAAGTACACGATTCTCGTCCCAAGAGGTTATATTGAGGTTCCCATAGCTATTATTTACTTTTAGAAGGGCATCAAAGTTAACATTGAACTCCTTTTTTATAGTTTTCTCCTTGGTGTATCTACCCTTTAGTTTTCCCTCATTGGCACACAAGGTCAATGGGAGCGTACAAAGAAGTACTACTGCCGTGTATTTATATAGTAATGTTTTCATCATTGTAATCTTTTAATGTTTGTATAGTTTCAATTTGGTCTAGCACATCTTGCAAAAGATCTATCCTTGTCTGAAAGTTGGTGATCATGGCGCTGAGTAAAAGCTTGCTGTTACCACCATTTAATAAGTCCTGCTCCAATTGTCCGTAATTTGTCTCCAATTTTTTCAATTGGGTCATAGTATCGGCAATGATTTTTTCGGTTTCCGGGGAACTCTTGCTTTCCAGTTCCCTTACCTGCTGCTCGATGAGATTGGCAAAGTAAAACTGTGTTTTGGATACCTCTGGGGAGATTTCCGCCACTTTTTCATCTGTTGTGGCCTCACTGGTATAGAGGCCAAGGCCTATGGTACAAAGAACAAGAACGGAAGCCGCTATGGACAAGGGTTTCCACCAGTTTTTTCTTTTAGTGTGCATCTGTACCACTCCCTGGGAAGCACTTAATTTTTCCAAAAAGCGCGCTTCATGACCTGGAGCCGGTTCTTCGATATCAAAAGAGCCTTGTAGTCTTTTGAACAGCTTTTCCAAATTTTCGTTTTCCATTATCCTGCGATTAATAGTTTTTGTCGTAGGCTTTCCTTGGCTCTAGAGATTGTTGTCCTACAATTAGCGTAACTTATATTCATAATACCACTTATTTCCTCATAGTCGTAACCTTCGATTAAATGTAGGGTCAAAGAAATTCTGTAATTGTCTTTCAACCGTTTCATGGCTTCCATCACCTTTTGAGCCTTCAGTTCGGTAAACGCATGATCCGAAGCAACTCCATCATTATCCTCGACCCTGTACATTACATCTTCCAAAGCAACTTCGTTTTTCTTCTGTTGCTTTTTATAGTGATAGATACTGTTGTTTATTACAATTCGTTTTAACCATGCCCCGAATGTAACTTCCCCTTTGAACGTGTGCAGTTTTGTAAACGCGTTTAGAAATGATTCCTGCATAATGTCCTCGGCTTCGGCACTGTCCTTTACAATCCTAAGGGAAATGTTGTACATCGCCTTGTAATACCGATTGTAAATCTCCAGTTGTGCACTTTGGTTTCCTTTAAGGCATAGTTGCAATAAAGCATCAGTATGTTCACTCTTGTGGCTCAAAAGATGGACGGTTTATACAAAAGATGACCCTATTTTGGGATTGTTACAGTAAATTATGAAAAAAGTAAGTTTACCCTATATAGAAATGGCATAACAATTGTTTATTGAGGTATGGCTATAGTTTCTTATTTTATGGGATAATACTAAAAATAGGCGCTATCGGCTTTAATGAAGTTTTATTTGAACATGATATTCTGCCCCACAGTGACAGAATGACCGAAATAAATATATGGGAGATTCCAAATTTTCAAATTTTGACAATATGTCCTTTCATGGAATTGATGAGGATTCCGAGTTGATTCCTCTATTGACTCCAGAGGATGAAGAAAAAATGAGTAATGAAGGGCTACCGGAGACCTTGCCTATTTTACCTTTGCGAAACACGGTATTGTTTCCCGGTGTAGTAATCCCTATCACGGCCGGTAGGGACAAGTCCATTAATTTAATAAAAGACGCCAATAATGGATCTAAGGTTATTGGAGTGGTTTCCCAGAAGGATGAGGAAACTGAAAATCCGGATATCAATGATATCAATACCTTGGGTACCGTAGCGAGGATTTTAAGGGTACTGCAAATGCCGGACGGGAATACTACGGTTATCATACAGGGCAAAAAGCGTTTTGAAATAGCTGAAATACTTACCAAAAAGCCTTACATGATGGCCACGGTAAGGGAGACAAAGGAAGAGCGACCGGATGAGGACGGACAGGAATTCCTGGCCATTATTGAGTCCATAAAGGATTTGGCGTTGCGAATAATCAAGAACAATCCCAATATTCCAAGTGAAGCGTCCTTTGCCATCAAAAATATCCAGAGCAATTCGTTCTTGATCAATTTTGTGTCCTCCAATCTAAATTTGGATGTAAAGGAAAAGCAAGAGCTCTTGGAAATAGGCAGCCTACAGGAAAGGGCCTTAGCCACATTGAAGTATATGAACCTGGAATTGCAAAGGCTGGAACTAAAAAATGACATTCAATCCAAGGTTAGGAGCGATATGGACCAGCAACAACGCGAATACTTTCTTCATCAACAAATGAAGACCATCCAGGAAGAATTGGGTGGTGTTTCCTATGATGAAGAGGTACAGGAGATGCGTACCAAGGCCAAGACCAAAAAATGGGGAAAAAAAGTAAAGGAGCATTTTGAAAAGGAATTGGCCAAGATGCAGCGAATGAACCCCCAAGTTGCGGAATATTCCATCCAAAGAAATTACCTTGATCTTTTCTTGGACCTTCCCTGGAACGAGTATTCCGAGGATAAGTTCGATTTAAAAAGAGCGCAGCGGATTTTGGACAGGGACCATTATGGGCTGGAAGATGTAAAGCGCAGGATAATGGAGTATTTGGCGGTATTGAAGCTGCGTAATGATATGAAATCGCCAATTCTTTGTCTTTATGGGCCTCCGGGAGTCGGGAAGACCTCTTTGGGAAAATCGGTTGCCGAAGCCTTGGGACGGGAGTATGTGAGGATGTCCTTGGGAGGATTGCGGGACGAGGCTGAGATCCGGGGCCATCGCAAAACCTATATCGGTGCCATGCCGGGTCGCATTGTACAGAGCATTAAAAAAGCAGGAACCTCCAACCCTGTATTTATATTGGATGAAATAGATAAACTTTCCAGCAGTCATCAAGGAGATCCTTCCTCAGCTATGTTGGAAGTATTGGATCCCGAACAGAATAGTGAGTTTCACGATAATTTCCTGGAATTGGGATATGACCTTTCCAAAGTGATGTTTATCGCCACGGCCAATAACCTGTCCACTATTCAACCTGCGCTACGGGATAGAATGGAGATTATTAATGTAACGGGCTATACCATAGAGGAAAAGGTTGAGATAGCAAAAAGGCACTTACTTCCTAAGCAATTGAAGGAGCATGGGCTTTCCTCAAAGGATTTAAAAATAGGAAAACGACAATTGGAAAAAATCGTGGAAGGGTATACCCGAGAGTCCGGGGTACGTTCCTTGGAAAAACAAATTGCCAAAATGGTCCGCTATGCGGCCAAATCCATTGCCACTGAGGAGGAATATGAAATTAAAGTGAGCAATGCCGACGTTGAGAAGGTTCTAGGGCCGGCACGTTTGGAGCGGGATAAATATGAGAACAACGAAGTTGCCGGTGTAGTCACTGGACTTGCTTGGACCAGTGTTGGCGGGGATATTCTTTTTATAGAATCCATATTATCCAAAGGAAAAGGGACATTGAATATAACGGGCAACTTGGGGAAGGTGATGAAGGAATCCGCCACCATTGCCATGGAGTATATAAAATCCAACGCGGAGCGATTTGGGATAGATGCCCGGGTTTTTGATAAATATAACGTTCATATCCATGTACCGGAAGGTGCTACACCAAAGGACGGGCCTAGTGCCGGGATTACCATGTTGACTTCCCTGGTATCTTTGTTTACCCAGAGGAAAGTGAAAAGGAGCTTGGCAATGACCGGTGAGATTACACTTCGTGGAAAGGTATTGCCCGTGGGTGGTATAAAGGAAAAAATTCTAGCGGCGAAGCGTGCAAAAATCAAGGAAATTGTTCTCTGCGAAGACAATAGGAAGGACATTTTGGAAATAAAGCAAGAGTACCTAAAAGGACTTGTTTTCCATTATGTAACCGATATGCACGAAGTTATAGATACCGCCCTGACGGACAGAAAAGTAAAGAACGCCAAAAAACTCTAATCCAATTCGGGAGATATTCGCCTTAAAAATCATCCTTGAACTCTGTAATTCTCCCTATTTTTAACCTATGGGAAAAATTACGATTGCTATAGATGGTTATTCGTCCACGGGGAAGAGTACGATTGCAAAACAATTGGCAAAGGCCTTAGGTTATGTTTATATAGATACTGGGGCCATGTATAGGGCCGTAACACTGTATGCCCTTCAAAACGGGCTTATCGGGGAACAAATCGATGATAACCCGGCCATCGTGGAGTCACTTTCCAAAATTGATTTGGAGTTTCGCTACAATGATACTTTGGAATATTCCGAGATGTACCTTAATGGAATCCATGTAGAAAAGGAAATACGAAGCTTGGAGGTTTCAAGATATGTGAGCAGAATAGCCGAGATTAAAGAGGTTCGAGAAATGCTGGTCGGCATGCAGCAGAAAATGGGTCAAGGAAGAGGGATCGTTATGGACGGCAGGGACATTGGGACCGTGGTTTTTCCCAACGCGGAACTAAAGGTTTTTATGACCGCATCACCTGAAAAAAGAGCTTATAGAAGATATAAGGAGCTTTTGGACAAGGGGGAAAAGGTTACCTATGAACAGGTGCTAAAAAATGTACAGTCTAGAGATCGGATAGATTCCAGTAGGGAATTTTCCCCTTTACGAAAGGCCGAAGGTGCCATAACCTTTGATAACAGCGATATGGGACTACAAGAACAGTTTGAGCGCTTATACAATTACGCAAAGCGTGTTTTGGAAAGCAAAAAGGGCGCTCATTGAGCGCCCTTTTTTGTATTACACGAATATCATTTTAGATATTGGGAATAACCAAGACCTGATCGGGATGAATTACATCCGGATTGCTTAATATATTCGTATTGGCCGCGAAGATTTGGTTGTACTTCATGGCATCACCGTAATAGTGTTTTGCGATCTTACTTAACGATTCCCCGCTTTTGACTACATGCCTGTGGTAAACGGAATCATCGGCAACGGTAATATTGGCCTTTATGTCAGATGGATTTTCACCACCGATTTCCTTTATTTTATCCCACAATAAATCTTTCTCGTAGGGTGTATTGGCCTCCCCCTTTATCTTTATGATGCCACCTTCCTCGGTGACATTTCCATCCTTTACCCCTAATTGTTCGCCCAAATTTAAAACGGGCTGATACTTGGCTTTGACGCTCATAGTTGTTCTCTTTTAATGGTTAATATTAATGCCCGAAAGATAACGATTCTTCATATATTATTATGAAAAAGCCTGGAAATACTATTTTCGCCCCCAGCTTCAATAGTTATGGTTTGCAAAACCGTTTTTAAATTGTACTTTTGCAGTCCTTTTTTGCAAAGAGTCAAGAGGAAAAGGATAGGATAAAAAATAAACTTTTAACAACTTCCGAAGCTATTGTATAGCTCTTGTAACACTTCGGGATACAAATTAAATCAGCATATGGCTGAAGAAAAAGAAACAGCTCAAGTAGAAGGGACTACCGAAGCAGTACAGGAAACGCAAACAGAGACTCCGGTTCAAGATCCCAAGGAATTCCTGGAAAATTTTGATTGGGAAAAATACGAACAGGGAATAGAGCGCGTAGAGGATTCCAAACTCCAGGAATTTGAAGATCTCGTGGCCGAGAATTTCGTGGATACTGCGGATGAGGAAGTAGTTGAGGGAAAAGTAGTCCATTTGACCGAGCGTGAGGCGATTATAGATATTAACGCAAAATCCGAAGGGGTTATCTCCTTAAACGAGTTTCGCTATAATCCGAACTTAAAGATTGGCGATAAGGTAGAAGTACTGATCGATATCCGTGAGGATAAAAGTGGCCAATTGGTCCTTTCCCATAGAAAGGCCAGGACCATTAAAGCCTGGGAACGGGTAAATAATGCCCATGATAAGGAAGAAATTGTAAGCGGATTTGTAAAATGTAGGACCAAGGGCGGTATGATCGTTGATGTCTTTGGTATAGAAGCTTTCTTGCCAGGGTCACAGATTGACGTAAAACCAATTCGTGATTACGACCAATACGTAGGAAAGACGATGGAATTCAAAGTGGTTAAGATCAACCACGAATTCAAAAATGTGGTCGTTTCCCATAAGGCACTTATAGAGGCGGATATTGAAGAGCAGAAGAAAGAGATTATCAGCCAGTTGGAAAAAGGACAGGTGTTGGAAGGTGTTGTCAAGAACATTACTTCCTACGGTGTCTTTATAGACCTTGGTGGCGTGGACGGATTGATTCATATCACCGACCTTTCCTGGAGCAGGATCAACCACCCCAACGAAGTGGTTGAGCTAGATCAAAAGCTCAACGTCGTTATCCTTGATTTTGATGAAAATAAATCAAGGATTCAATTAGGGCTAAAACAATTGGAGAAACACCCATGGGATGCCTTGAGCGATGAGATCAAGATCGGGGACAAAGTAAAAGGAAAAGTTGTTGTAATTGCGGATTACGGCGCCTTTATAGAAGTTGTAGAGGGCGTTGAGGGACTTATCCACGTTTCCGAAATGTCCTGGTCCACACATTTACGTTCCGCCCAGGATTTTGTAAATGTAGGCGATGAGGTAGAGGCGGTAGTATTGACCTTGGACAGGGAAGATCGCAAGATGTCCTTGGGTATCAAACAACTTACCCCGGATCCATGGACCGATATTACTTCCAAATATCCAGTGGGTTCCAGGCACAAGGGAATTATCAGGAACTTTACCAACTTTGGGGTATTTGTTGAATTAGAGGAGGGAATAGATGGATTGATATACATTTCCGACCTTTCCTGGACCAAGAAGATCAAACATCCATCGGAATTCGTGACCGTTGGCGATACTATTGAGGTAGAGGTACTGGAATTGGATGTGGAAGGTCGTAAGCTTAGCTTAGGCCATAAGCAGACTACGGAAAACCCCTGGGACAAATATGAAAAGGAATTTGCCGAAGGAACGGTACATAAAGCGACCCTTACGGAAATAGTGGACAAGGGAGGTACCATTGACTTCAATGAGGATATCACAGCTTTTATTCCACAAAGGCATATGGAGAAGGAAGATGGTAAGAAGTTGAGTAAAGGTGAAGAGGCCGAATTTAAGATTATCGAGTTCAATAAGGACTTTAAGCGTGTTGTAGCGAGCCATACGGCCATTTTTAAGGAAGAGGAGAGACGAAATGTAAAAGCTGCGGCCAAAAGGGCTGCGGCCAGTGCAGAGGAGTCCAAACCTACCCTTGGTGATGCCAATGAGCAATTACAGGCCCTAAAGGACAAGATGGAAGCCAATAAAAAGAAATAGGTTTTCAATACCAATGTATTATTTCCTTTAAATGGGAAATAGGGAGCCCCGGCATTTTGCCGGGGCTTTTTTGTATTAAGGGGATATCCATTTGGGTCGTTCCATGAATTAAAGGCTATTTGTATAACAACTTCAAAATAGGTAATCCAAATTTCGTGGTAGCAATTGGCATTGTTTTACCGATTCCAAACAGGTAATCCGTAGGCTTCGAAATACAAACAATCTATGTTTTAGAGCATAAAAACCGAGCCTTAGAATTCTGTTGACCTACATAATCCGTGTTTTTATGGTACAAAATGGCAGGTTTCACAACATAAATATTTTTGTTATGAGTATAAAATCTATGTTTGTTGTAGAAAAAAAGCTACATTATGTGAAATTAAATGACTATAAGGTTATTTCGGTATTTAAAAATAGACTATGATCTCTATTGTTTTATGTTTTACGGCGTAAAACAATTTAAAACCTAATACTGGAATAGTATAAAAATATGGGGTTCGGTTTTCTCAAGTGGGTCATTTAAGCCATAAAGGTGGTTGGTCAAACTCCACCTTTAGGCTTGATGGCCTTACTTATTTAAACACCACGGATTTCTGTTTAGGGCCAGTGTATGATATAGGGATTCCGAAACAACTTTGGCCAGGCTATGGGTCTCTCAAATACCGATTCGGGTATTGGTCAAAGCCTCAACTGTGAAGTTCAATGCTAAAAAAAATTATTGGTTGTATATAAAAGTGGACGGTTTGGTGTCTCATGGGCGGGTTGATGGATATAAGGTCAAATTTTTTTCCACTACAAAGACCAAGTATCTACAGATCATCGCCTAGCCCATGTTACCGTCCCTTTCATCCTTAATGGGAGACTATCTGTCTAAAGTTTTACCATCTTTACCGATGCAATTTCCACCTAGGTTGGATCGGTTGGGGAAGGTTACTTTTTTACAAAATACTTTCTTTATCCACTCCTTATATTATTACTTGGAGCTGAATTTTCATGGCAACGCTATAAATTTTTAGTGTAACCTACTCGAAATTCCGAGGTCTTTACTAACAAAGAACAAATTCGGCATTGTCGGATTAAAGGATTTCATTCCTAAAGGTTGTACATTTTTTTGACGTTGCTTGTCCAGTAATTTTACAGTCGTAAGGTCAAAAAGATTGGAAAGCGTGAATAATCTTTTGATTGTAAGATGCTTATGAGTTTGGCATGGATTTCGGTGGATTTTTTTTACCATCATCTTTTATTAAATCATCAAACCTATACGTAGCGAGCCTCTACCGTATGGCATTCAAGACGTATTTACCATGTTGAGGAACTATTTTAAGATTGCCTGGAGGAACATCCATAGGACAACGATTTTTTCTTTTTTGAAGATAATGGGCTTGGCGCTCAGTATTGCACCGTTCAACCCAAGTTTTGAAAGCAAATGTGAATCCTACTAAAAGCCTACAGGCCGAATAGTATAGAACCGACCCAGTCATGGAAAGGGACAAAGATACCGGACCAATGCAGTTCACATGGCGTTGCCATGCAATACATAAACTTCCCCCAAAAAGTAAAAATGATCAAGGAAAGGTTAAAAAAATTAAGGTTAGACCATAAGTTGACCAAAGTGACCCTTGGGAAAATATCAGGAGTATCCAATGTACAGATTGGCAGGTACGAAAATGGATTGTCCAAACCTAGACCGGAAACTTTGGTTAAACTGGCAAAAGCGCTTGGAGTGGATCCAGGATATTTCACCGATAAAAACAGATTTCAGGATAACACCCATCTTGACCAACATTTAAAAAGATTGAAAAGTGCAATCAAGACCGAGGAGGATCTAAGAATAGTAATGGCCCTTATCGATATCCTTTGTCGTAAGAATAGGGTAACAACCGAATATTGACCCTAGGGAAGAAGGATTCAATGAATTCAGAAACCGAGTTATATAAATGACGCATCTTTTCAGAATAGTTTAAGCCAAGAAAACTTCCGATTTCAATCTGAAAAGTACCCATACGATCCCAATAGGTATTTGTTGAATCCGTACATATTTTAAAGAGAAATCCCTATTTTTGTCCTTCCAAGGGTAGACGGTCTAATACATGAGCCAAAAAGTACTACTTTCCTCAAAAGAAATCAATATCATTCTCCATCGTTTGGCTTGCCAACTTCTTGAAAATCATTTGGATTTTAAGGACACCGTTTTAATCGGCCTTCAGCCTAGGGGTATTTTTGTGGCTCAAAGGTTAAAAAAAATACTCCAATCGGAATATGGCGTAACGGAGGTAAATCTCGGTTTGTTGGACATCACTTTCTATCGGGATGATTTTAGAAGAGGGGACAAGCCATTGGAAGCCAGCAAAACCAGAATAGATTTCTTGGTAGAGGATAAGAAAGTAGTCTTTATAGATGATGTATTATATACCGGAAGAAGTATAAGGGCGGCACTTACGGCAATTCAATCCTTTGGCCGGCCTCGGGAAATAGAACTGCTTACGCTGATCGATCGTCGGTTTAGTCGGCATTTGCCTATACAGCCTGATTATAGGGGCAGGCAGGTTGACGCCATAAATAATGAAAAGGTAAAGGTTATGTGGGAAGAAAACGACGGCGAGGACGTAATTTATTTGATAAACAAATAAGAATGAGTGAATTAAGTGTAAGGCACTTATTAGGAATAAAATATCTGGGAGAGAAGGATATTCAACTCATTTTTGAGACTGCCGACCATTTTAAGGAGGTCATCAATCGATCGATAAAAAAAGTACCCTCGCTTAGGGATATAACCATAGCCAATATTTTCTTCGAAAACAGTACCCGCACAAAGTTGTCATTTGAACTTGCGGAAAAACGGCTTTCTGCCGATGTCATCAATTTTTCTGCCGGACAGTCTTCGGTAAAAAAGGGTGAAACCTTGATCGATACCGTAAACAACATTCTATCCATGAAGGTAGATATGGTAGTGATGCGCCACCCCAATCCGGGAGCAGGAATCTTTTTGGCCAAGCATGTCAATGCCTCAATTATCAATGCGGGCGACGGGGCACATGAGCATCCTACCCAGGCTCTCTTGGATTCGTATTCCATCCGGGAAAAACTAGGTGATGTAGCGGATAAAAAAGTGGTCATTGTAGGGGATATTTTGCACTCCAGGGTGGCCCTGTCCAATATATTTGCCTTAAAGCTCCAAGGGGCGAAGGTCAAAGTATGCGGTCCACGTACCCTGCTGCCCAAACACGTGGAATCTTTGGGGGTAGGGGTGGAGACCGATTTACGGAAGGCCCTTAATTGGTGCGATGTAGCCAATATGTTGCGTATTCAGAACGAACGATTGGATATCAGCTATTTCCCTACCACTAGGGAATACACCCAACAGTATGGAGTGAACAGAAAGTTGTTGGATGGTCTGGACAAAGAAATTGTGATTATGCATCCGGGGCCTATCAATAGAGGCGTAGAGATAACCAGTGATGTTGCCGATTCAAAACAGTCCATCATATTGAACCAGGTAGAGAATGGTGTAGCCATACGTATGGCCGTTATTTACTTGCTGGCCTCAAAAATAAAACGGTAAACCATGATTTTTGATAGGGAAGGGAACATAACCTTGGTGTATCAGGAAAATAGCTCCCTCAAAAACTTTTTGGAGAATTTGAACGGGTCTTATCAAAAGGTAAAGAATGACAATATCATAATCAATCTTTTTTCGTTTTCGGAGTTAAGTTCTGGAGATATTTTAGAGTTTTTGGAGCTTTCCAATGCGCACAGGGCATCCAAAAAATCCTTTGTTTTGGTGACGGACAAAGTGTCCTATGATCAAGTACCCGATGAAATATGTCTGGTACCGACTCTTCAGGAAGCATATGATATCATTGAAATGGAGGAAATTGAAAGGGATTTGGACTTATAGCTAATGGCCATGCGACTTTCCATTTTAGGTTGTTATGCGGCTACTCCAAGGACGCTTACCAATCCTACCTCACAAGTACTGGAAATCAAAAACCATATGTTCCTGATAGATTGCGGTGAAGGGACCCAAGTACAATTGAGGAAGCATAGGATAAAATTCTCAAGGATCAACCATATATTTATCTCCCACTTACATGGAGACCACTTTTTTGGACTCCCCGGATTAATTTCAACATTTCGGCTTTTGGGGAGGGACAGGGAAATGCATATCTACGGTCCAAAAGGAATAAAGGAGGCCATTACTTTGTTACTGAAGCTTGGAGATTCTTGGACCAATTACGACTTGATTTTCCACGAACTTACCGCCAAGGAGCCCACAATACTATTTGAGGACGATAAGGTTAGCGTGGAAACTATTCCGTTGAACCATCGGGTGTATACCAATGGATTCTTGTTCAGGGAGAAACCATCGGAACGAAAATTGAATATTGATGCGTAAGGGCCCATAAAATAGATAAGGCCTATTTTCGAAATATTAAAAAAGGTAAAGATGTACAGTTGGATGATGGACGGATTATTCCGAACGGGATGCTCACGTTGGATCCACCAAAACCTATGAGCTATGCATATTGCGGCGATACCCGGTTTAAACCGGATATAGTCGACCAGATCAAGGGTGTGGGCATTTTGTACCATGAGGCGACCTTTTTGGAAACGGAGAAACACCTATCCGCTAAAACAAAACACGCTACCGCCAAGGAGGCGGCGACCATTGCCCGGATGGCCAATGTAGGCAAACTTATTTTGGGGCATTATTCCACACGGTACCGATCTATTAACTCCTTTAAGGAAGAGGCAGAAGAAATCTTTGAAAATGTAGAACTGGCGGACGACGGGAAAGTCTTTGAGTTTTGATTTCCATTTTCGTCCGTTTGCTCCTATGGCTTCTTGCTTGAAAGATTCCGATTCATCTTTTTCCAGAGTCCCATCTTTTTAAGAACTTTACCTATCTTTTTAACAATGGCCAAAATGCAAAACGATTTAGGGAGTTATAGGAAGTCATACAGAAAGAGTGCCTTAATGGAGGACAATATCTCGGATAATCCTATGGAACTCTTTCAAAAGTGGTTCTATGAGGTTGAGGCTTCGGAAGGAGTGGATGAACCCAACGCTATGACAATTTCTACCTTGGGATTGGACGGCTTTCCGAAAAACAGGGTGGTTCTCCTTAAAAAATATACCTATGAAGGGTTTATTTTTTATACCAATTATGAAAGCGAAAAAGGGAAGGCCATTGCCGAGAACCCCAATGTATGTCTTTCATTTTTTTGGCCTGTTATGGAGCGGCAGGTCATTATAAAGGGAAATGCGGAGAAAATTGCAGAGAATTTATCCGACGGGTATTTTGAATCCCGACCGGAAGGCAGTAAATTGGGGGCAATGGTATCGGACCAAAGCAGTGTTATACCTTCCCGGGAGTTCTTGGAAGTTAAGTTAAAGGAACTTGAGAAAAAATACCTGGGAAAGGATATTGAAAGACCCGATTACTGGGGAGGGTATATCGTAAAGCCTTCATCCATCGAATTTTGGCAGGGCAGGCCCAATCGTTTACATGATCGTATCCGATATGCGCTTCAAGAAGATTTTAACTGGAGGATAGAACGATTGGCACCCTAAGATTTCGGTATGGACACCTTTAAATTCACATTAAGTTTAGGTTAAATGAAGACACTTATATTGGTAAGACATGGCAAATCTTCATGGGAGTATTCCGTGGATGACAAAGATCGGCCACTTAATGAAAGGGGAATTAATGATGGTCATTTGGTAAGTTCCGTATTTGATTCGCGGGACATTGAAATCGATGCCGTTTTTTCGAGTCCTGCCAATAGGGCACTTCATACCTGCCTAATCTTTCTAAGGCGGTTGAACTTTCCCTTTGGCAAATTTGAGCTTGCCGATATGTTATATGATTTTTCAGGGGATGGCGTTCTCGAGTTTGTACGAAATTTAGATGACGATTTGAAAACAGTAATGGTTTTTGGCCATAATCACGCGTTTACACATATTGCCAATTCCTTGGGAAATAGCTATATTGACAATGTTCCTACCAGTGGACTGGTCCATTTGGAATTTCAGTCCCGCCATTGGGCTTCCGTGGAAAAAGGGACTACAATACAGGCCATTTTTCCAAAACATCTTAGAGAATGAACAAAACGGGAAATCAATATGTTAACAGGGAAATTAGTTGGTTATGGTTTAATGAAAGGGTATTACAGGAAAGTGCCGATAAGAACGTACCACTAATAGAAAGACTTCGATTTCTAGGGATATTTTCCAATAATCTTGACGAATTTTTTAAAGTACGCTATGCCACGGTAAAGCGCATCGTGGAAGCCGGAAAGACCGGTAAAAGTGTTTTGGGGGGCGAGAGAGCGAAGGATTTGCTTGAGGAAATCACCAAAATTGTAATCAAACAGCAAGCGGACAGTATCACCATTCTAAGGAATATAGAGAAGGAACTGGAAACGCAGAATATATTTCTTTTACGGGAAACAGAGCTTAACGATAATCAAAAGGAATTCGTAAAGAAATACTTTGTCCAAAACGTGAGCCCCCAGCTCATGACCATTATCCTAAATGACCTTACCGAGTTTCCCATGCTGAAGGATACTGCGGCATATCTCGCCATAAAAATGGTGATAAAGGGAGACGGGGATGAAAAGGAAAAAAGGTATGCCCTGATAGAAATTCCAAAAGGCATAGACCGTTTTGTGGTACTTCCCAGGGAGGGAGAAAAAAACTTCATCATTATCCTGGACGATTTGATTCGGTATTGTTTGGACAGCATCTTTACCATGTTCGAGTATGAATCTATCTCAGCCCATATGATAAAGATTACCCGGGACGCCGAATTGGATATTGACAATGATCTGAGCAAAAGCTTCATCGAGAAGATATCTTCTAGCGTGGAGTCCCGTAAAATAAGTGATCCTGTACGGTTTGTCTATGACAAAAGCATAGGACAGGACACCCTTCTTTTCCTTAAGGAAAAGATGAATATTGAAGATACGGATAGCGTTATCCCTGGGGGTAGATACCACAACCGAAGGGACTATATGGGCTTTCCCAGTTTGGGGAGGGAAGATTTGCTCTACGAAAAAATTACTCCTTTACCGGTAAAGGGATTGAGCATGGAGGGCAGTCTTTTTGAGCACATTGCCCAAAAGGACTATTTGCAATATACACCCTATCATACGTTTTCCTATGTCATCAAGTTTTTAAGGGAGGCCGCTCTGGATCCAAAAGTGCGTAGCATAAAGATAACCGTATATCGTCTGGCGAATAACTCCCAAGTTGCCGCATCACTTATCAATGCCGTTAAAAATGGGAAACAGGTTACCGTTCAAATAGAACTACAGGCGAGATTTGACGAACAGGCCAATATAGAATATGCGGAGCAGTTACAGGCGGAAGGCGTTAAACTAATTTTTGGGGTGCCCGGACTTAAAGTACATAGCAAAATATGTGTTGTAGAACGGGAAGAGAATGAGGAAATAAAGCGCTACGGATTCATAAGCACGGGCAATTTTAATGAATCCACGGCAAGAATTTATACAGATTATACCCTTTTTACCGCCCATGAGTCCATTTTAAAGGAACTGAATAAGGTTTTCGCCTTTTTTGAAACCACCTATAAGATAAACAAGTACAAGCATTTGGTAGTTTCCCCGCATTACACCAAAAGTACATTTCAAAAGCTCATTGATAATGAAATCGCCAATGCGATAGTAGGTAAGGAAGCCTATATAAAAATAAAGATGAACAGCTTTACGTCCTATAGAATGGTGGATAAGTTGTATGAGGCCAGTAGGGCAGGTGTAAAAATTCAATTGATAATCCGAGGCATCTGTTGTTTAGTCCCGGGTGTTAAAGGGATGAGCGAGAATATAGAGGCCATAAGCATAGTGGATAAATTCTTGGAACATCCAAGGGTTTTCATTTTTGCCAATGAAGATAACCCTAAAGTCTATATTTCATCGGCAGACTGGATGACCCGAAATCTTGATTACCGTGTGGAGGTGGGTTGTCCTATTTACGATAAGGACGTAAAACAGGAATTGATAGATACATTCGAAATTTCTTGGAAGGACAATGTGAAGGCTAGGATCTTTTCGGAAGAACAGGATAATTCCTATAGGGAAAATGACGGCCCAAAGGTACGATCTCAGTTCGCCATGTACGATTATTATTTGGAAAGGCTCAATTCCTAGGCCCCTTAAAAGGTAGGTTTAGGCTAGCCGTGAACAGTCTCCTTTTTTCCAAGGTTTTTCATAATGTTCGCTTCGTAAATCAGCAGTTCCTTCCATTTTTGGTCAACTTCGTCTCGTTTCCCGTACATTCTAGCAAATTTGAGGAACATGGTGTAATGCGTAGCTTCGCTTACCATCAGTTTATGATAGAATTCCGCTAGCTCTTTGTCCTTAAGCTCTTCGGATAATAAACGGAACCTTTCGCAGCTTCTGGCCTCTATAAGTGCCGCATACAGCAACCTATGGATCAATTGGGTGGGGCGGCTACCGCCTTTTGGGAAGAATTTCATCAATTCGATTACATATTCGTCCTTTCGGTATTTGCCCAAAGTTTCTCCACGGGCAATAATTCTGTCATGGACCATTTTAAAATGGCCCATCTCCTCTCGGGAAAGCGCAATCATTTCCTCCACCAATTCTGGATATTCAGGGAAAGTGACGATCAACGAAATAGCCGTACTGGCCGCTTTTTGTTCACAATAAGCATGATCGGTCAGAATTTCACT
Source organism: Ulvibacterium sp. (assembly GCF_965228935.1). GTDB lineage: Bacteria > Bacteroidota > Bacteroidia > Flavobacteriales > Flavobacteriaceae > Ulvibacterium. Next base: position 2,894,513 of record NZ_OZ245846.1, read on the forward strand.
GATGTTTTTTTCAACGATATTGACCCATCGGGGGTCGGTCGGTAGTTTTAATCCCAGCATGGCAATTGTCTTTTTTCAAAATTAATAGGAATAGCGATAGAATTCAAAAGTCGGCTTAGTATATTTGTCTTTATGAAAATATTTTTTGCCATTTTGGGCTGGGTTTTTGGAGCTTTGTTTGTGGTTTCCGCCGTCGTACAATACAATGATCCCGATCCTTGGACCTGGATTTTTATTTATAGCGTGGCCGCCTTGGTCTCTTTTGGTTTCGCCTTGGGAAGGATATCCTTTGGAGTTTTGCTATCCCTCGGCATCGTGGCACTATTGGGTTTTTTCTATACTTTTCCCGAAAAATTCGAAGGTTTTGAAATTGATGGGGGGGATATCAAGAATATTGAGGAAGGTAGGGAGGCTTTTGGCCTGCTCATTATTTCCATCATCATGTTTATATACGCTCTTCGGACCCGATATTCGCGAGCCTCAAAAATCTAGATCAAACTCTTTGCGCAGTAGATCTATGGCGGGGTTTTTCTCCCGGAGCTTCTGATATTTTTCCTCTGGTGTAAAGGCAAATTTCTTGGCAGTCCGCTCGTTAACGGTAATCCTTAGATTAATGGAATAATTGTTCAATTGCTGCCTTAAATACAACATTAGATCGTACTGTTCCCTTTCCACCTCTTTTTTCATGGTATCATTGGGTAATTCTATCCAAATAGTATTTTCATCAAAGAGTTTGGGAACATCCGTCATAAGACTGGATGCCAGTATTTTTCTTCCTTCGCCATCTATTTTTTGCACAAAATCCGCCCAATGCTTTTGCATATCTTCCTCGGTAAAGACATCTTTTGGAAGTTGGCTTTCCTCAATGGATTCTTCTTTCTTGTTTAGATGATGCTCCTTTTTTGCTTTGAGACTGGAAAGGGACAGTCCGGATATCCTTTTCCCCGGAGTCTTAAGGTCTATCTTCTTTAATGTCGGTGGTCTGTCCGTGATAGGTAACGTTGAAGTAATCGTGGCGTGGATCGTAGAAACTTCAATCTCATGATTTACAGCAACTTGCTCTTCCGTTTCCGTGGCCGAGGTAGATGGTTCAGTGTCCGTTGAAGAGTCTTTTGAATGGACTTCCCCCATTTTTTTGACAGTATCGGGAACTGGAGCTGACACCTGATCATAAAAAGAAGCGGGGGCAATAAATTCGGTAGCCGAATGGTCTACGTCAGTGAATTCAGGATTTTTTTTTTCAAAATTGATGGAAGCCATTTTCATCAAGGCCAATTCCACGAGCAACCTTTGGTTTTTGCTGGCTTTGTAATTTAAATCGCACTCATTGGCAATATCCAGGGCCTTCAACAAAAAAGGACCTGAAGTCTTCTGGGATTGTTCTTGATAATGTTTTTTTGCCACTTCACCCACTTCCAACAGATCAATGGTATCCTGATGTTTACAAACCATTAAATCCCTAAAATGGGAAGCAAGGCCGATAATAAAATGGTGTCCATCAAAACCAAGGGCCAGCGTACTGTTCAACAACAATAACAATTGGGGAATTTTGTGCTGTAGTATTAGATCTGTAGCCTCGAAATACGTATCATAATCCAATACATTTAAGTTTTCCGTAACCGCCTTTCGGGTCAATTGTTTTCCAGAAAAACTGACTACCCTGTCGAATATGGAAAGCGCGTCGCGCATGGCACCATCAGCTTTTTGCGCAATAATGTGTAGGGCATCGTCCTCGGCCTCTATACCCTGCCTTTCTGCTATATTTTTTAGATAGTCGGCCGCATCCTTGACCGTTATCCGCCTAAAATCAAATATTTGGCAACGGGATAAAATAGTGGGGATTATTTTGTGTTTTTCAGTGGTGGCCAATATAAAAATGGCATGTTTTGGCGGTTCTTCCAAGGTTTTCAAAAAGGCATTGAACGCGGATTGCGAAAGCATATGCACTTCATCTATAATGTATACCTTGTATTTTCCCACTTGGGGAGGTATACGCACCTGATCGATAAGGTTCCGAATGTCATCTACCGAATTGTTGGATGCCGCATCCAATTCAAAAATATTGAAGGCAAAATCCTCTTCCTCACGTTCCGAACCATCCTGATTGATTTGTTTGGCCAAAATACGGGCACAAGTAGTTTTACCAACTCCTCTCGGGCCACAAAAAAGCAAGGCTTGTGCCAAATGATTACTTTCAATGGCGTTTAGTAAGGTTTTGGTAATAGCCTCCTGCCCAACGACATCCGCAAATGTCTGTGGTCTGTATTTTCTAGCCGATACGATGAATGGTTCCAAATACGTGTCTTTTGAATTACGACTAACTTGTTCTACAAATATAAAGATAGCTGTTTTTGATATGCTTTGATAATGGGCCATATCGTTAATTTTTATCAACAATTGGGCTACCTTTGTAAGGAGCAGGTCACCTTATCGCCCCCGATGGTTATTGGGGGAGGAAAGTCCGGACACCACAATGCGGCATAGCGGGTAACGCCCGTCTTCCCATATCATATGGGAAAGGACCAGTGCAACAGAAAGTATGTACAGATAGTGCTGTAGTGAAATCAGGTAAACTCTATGCGGTGAAACGCCACGTATACCGGCGTTATGAGGGTTGCATGCCCAAGCCGAAGGGTAGGCGGATGGAGCTTTTGGGCAACCAAGGGCCTAGATAAATGATAAGGATCCATTTTTAATGGAAACAGAATCCGGCTTATGGCCTGCTTTTTTTCATGACATTGGCACCTGTTTAATTTTTGGGACCCTGCCTATTTCCCTAGCCCTTAAAAAAACTAAAGACGCTCCCACCATATTTTCTAGAATTTGAAAAATTATGACATTGGGACAAATCCATATGCTTGGAGTGTTCAATGACCAATATACCGTTTTCTACAAGTAGGTCGTTTTCGAAAACCAGCTGGGGAATTTTTTCAAAATCGACTAAGGCCACGTCATATGGAGGATCGGCAAAGATAATATCGTACTTTATGTCGGATTTCTCCAAGTAGGCCCATACATCCGACTTAATCGGGGTAATATTGAAATTCAATTCGCGGGCCACTTGTGAAATGAATTTTATACAATGGCTATTTACATCCACGGCGGAAATAGGTTCGGCTCCCCTGGAAGCAAACTCATAACTAATATTTCCAGTACCCGAGAACAGGTCAAGAACGGATACATCCTTAAAATAGTACTGATTGTTCAAAATGTTGAACAAGGCTTCTTTGGCCATATCCGTTGTAGGCCGCACCGGTAATTTTTTAGGGGCTAAAATCCGCTTTCCCTTATATTCTCCCGAGATAATCCGCATTATAGGGAATTTAATACGGCAAAATCGATGTTTTCGGATTCGGCATCTATAAAGGGGTGGGACGCACCGGAAGGAACGAATATGGAGACCTGTCTTATATATTCGTAACAAAGCGCATAAACATCGTCATCCTCCTCTATAGCACCAAAGAGCCTTAAGGTAACGGATTCTGTATCCAGGTTCAGTTGTTCCATTGTAAAGAGGAGATAATACAGAAAATCCTCCTTGGTATCGAACGAAAAGCTATTGTACAGTAACAATCTTTTTTGGGAGATAACTACGATATCCATAATTTTTTCGGACACATGGACATAGCAAACCGGACTTTTTCCGTTGGTATGATTTTTTAATAAAGATTCGATCAATACCGTACCGACATGTTTAAAAATGAATTCACCAAAAAGCTCATAAACGTAATTGTTGATATTTACGAAGGGTACATAGACATTGACCATATCATAGCTAGTAATTTCGTCAAAAACGATATGGTCGCTCGCCAATATTTTGGTGTTGAACTTTATGTAGTTGGGTAGCTCTTCTGGGTTGAACAGCGGTTTTGGAACCAAACCGAATAAATTGTTCTGATGAATGACGATTACTTCGGAAAACTCTTTTTGGGAAATGGAATGCTTTTTAAAAAGATCTTTTATTTCCTTTAGCAATTGATAAGGCGTAAGCGATGTATTAAAAGTTTTCTTTTCCGATAGCAATACGGCACTTTTTATCGTGTCCAGAACACAAAAAGAAAGTCCATTCAAACTAACTTGAATGGACAGTTTCAAAAAATCTTGAGAGATTCCCTTGGGATTATTGTTCACCTTTTTTATCGTAAATAGGAGGCCAGTTACCACTTGTGCTTACTTCCTCCAAAGAACCTACTTTAATAACGTTTCCATTCACCTCATCCACTCCAATTTCTGCGTTTTCCTTGGACAATAAGTCCTTGGGCTGATCATATAGAATAACGCTTTTCTCCACTTTTGCTTCGAAAACAGGAGCTTTATAGCCACTTTTTTCAATGATATCCGCTTTCATTTCAAACTTTTCGCCACCAGGAGCCCCTGGAACGTTCATCATGCTTTTGTATCGATCATCCGCTTTGAATAAGGAATCCTTTACAGATACAAAACCGAGTGTATCGATAATTTTCACTTCTTTTAACAAGTCTATTTGATATATTTTGTCAAACTCCATATACGATGAATCCCTTTGTTGGGTAATAACATACCTTCCAGTGTCCACAAAAGTGACGAGACTGTTAAAATCCTTGGCGTATTTACCGTTGACCGTTTTATAGGCTTCCTGGGAATTGCGGATGTCCTTTAGGTTGGAAACAACCTTCGCAAAACGCTCTACCTTCACCTTGTTAAACTCTATCGGGCCGGTAACGGACTTATAAATAAGATACCCAAGTCCTATGCAAGCTATCCAAAGTACAATTTGTATTATGGTCTTCATTTCGTATGTGTTTATTAAATTTAGTGGTTAACACAAATCTACAATTTTTTTGCAAACTGCCTAATTTTTTGTGTTTGGATTTCGCCTTGTATTTTATCAGTTTAATCGCGAGGAACTACGTTGTTTTATGGGGTCAAAGGACAGATGCCCATAAACGGTCGGCGTAGGGAATGCGACATTGTAAATATGAAAAGACCTTATAAACTTGTTTTGTGCTTTGCAAGGGGTTTACAAAGAAATCCTCTCTATCTTTGAAAATCTATGAAACGTCTTTCAAGTGCGTCTTTTTATACTATCCTAAAGGAGAAATTTCCCCATGAACCCACCTTGGGGCAGTCTGTTGTTCTGCAAAAAATCGCAAGTTATCTTTTATCCGAAGGGAAGGAAAATGTGTTTCTTTTAAAAGGATTTGCAGGTACCGGAAAGACCACTATTATTGGTACCTTGGTCAATTGTTTGTGGAAGACGACCATGAAGTCCGTGCTCATGGCACCAACGGGGAGGGCAGCGAAAGTGATGTCCAATTACTCCGATACACGGGCTTTTACGATACATAAAAAGATTTATTTCCCAAAAAAGCAGAGCGGGGGTGGTATCCAATTTGTATTGGCGCCCAATAAACATAGAAATACGGTCTTTATTGTGGATGAGGCCTCCATGATACCGGATGCCCCAACAGATTCCAAACTTTTTGAAAACGGTTCCCTGTTGGACGATTTATTGATGTTCGTCTATTCCGGCCACAATTGCAAATTGATTTTGATCGGGGATACTGCACAGTTGCCCCCGGTACATTTGGACATAAGTCCGGCCTTGGACGAGGATAAGCTATCCCTGAATTACAATAAGGAAATAGTTAAGGTTGAATTGGATGAGGTGGTACGCCAAGCAGAGAATTCAGGTATTTTGGTCAATGCCACTAGGTTGCGCGAGCAGCTCCAAGGCAGCTTTTTTGATGCATTTCAATTTAATGTGGATCCATTCAGGGACATTCAAAGATTGGTGGACGGCCATGAAATCCAAGAGGCCATAGATACATCCTATTCGAGGAATGGGAAAGAAGAGACCACTTTCATCGTTCGCTCAAATAAAAGAGCAAATCTGTACAATGAAAATATTCGGAGCCGGATTTTGTTTCTTGAGAATGAATTGGCCGTTGGGGATTATATGATGGTGGTAAAGAACAACTATTTTTGGTTGAAGCCCAATTCCGCCGCCGGATTTATTGCAAATGGCGATATTATTGAGATCCTTGAGATTTTTGCCCTCAAGGAAATCTATGGTTTTAGATTTGCCGAGGTAAAGGTAAGAATGGTGGATTATCCCGATCAAAAACCATTTGAGACGGTACTTCTCTTAGATACCATACAAGCTACTACGCCTTCCTTATCCTATGAGGACGGCAACAACCTATATCAGGAGGTTAGCAAGGATTATATGCACGAAAAGTCCAAATACAAAAGGTTTTTGGGGGTCAAGAATAATAGGTATTTCAATGCCTTACAAGTAAAGTTCTCCTACGCCATAACCTGTCATAAATCACAAGGAGGGCAATGGGATACTGTTTTTGTGGAACAGCCTTATTTGCCCAACGGGGTGGATAAAGAGTATCTCCGCTGGCTATATACGGCTATGACCCGTGCCAAAAGGCAGTTGTATCTTATCGGCTTTCGGGACAATTTTTTTGTTGGGAATGAATAGGTTAAATTCGTGCAACTAAAGGGAGCAATTAAACCAAAGTTCCATAAAAGGGAATGACCTCGGATACCATTATTAGTATATTTTTGGGTATAGGCCTCGCCGCCTCTGTGGGCTTTCGGGTTTTTTTACCCTTATTTGCCCTTAGTTTGGCTTCTTATTTCAATATTTGGGAGCTTAATGAAAATTGGGTATGGGTGGGCAGTCTTACTGCCGTAGTTACCCTGGGGGTGGCAACCGTAGTGGAGATTTTTGCCTATTTCATTCCTTGGGTGGACAACATATTGGACAGTATGGCCATACCCTTGGCAGCTATAGCGGGCACGGCGGTCATGGTATCTACCATTGCGGATTTGGATCCTGTGGTGGCTTGGTCATTGGCCATTATAGCCGGAGGAGGTACAGCTACTGCAATTAAGGGGGCCGGCGCTACAAGTCGGCTGGCTTCAACAGCATCAACGGGAGGTCTGGCAAACCCTATAGTATCCACTGTAGAAACGGGAACCGCTCTTGTTGTGTCAACAGCTTCCATCTTTGCACCGATAGTAGCGGCCATTCTGGTCATCATAATTTTGATTATCGTATTCAGGATATATAGAAAATTAAGGCCCAGGCCCAAAACATGAAATAGACCAACCAAAACAAAAAGAAGGTGAAAATAATTGCCATGATACCTGCGCGCTATGCGGCATCGAGATTTCCTGCAAAATTGATGCAAGACCTTATGGGTAAACCTGTAATCCTGAGGACTTACGAAGCGGCAACGAAAACCCGGCTTTTTGATGCCGTTTATGTAGTTACCGATAGCACGCTTATTTTTGATACCATTTCCAACGCAGGGGGAAAGGCGATCATGAGTTTTAAGGAACATGATTGTGGAAGTGATCGTATTGCTGAGGCGGTTCAGGATATGGATGTTGATATTATTGTAAATGTTCAAGGGGACGAGCCTTTTATCGATAGGGAAAGTTTGGCAGGAGTACTCGATGTATTTCGAGGTGATGTAAACAAGGAGATCGATTTGGCCTCCCTAATGGTTCGGATTCGGGATAAGGAAGAGATCAATAATCCCAATACGGTAAAAGTAATCGTGGATCATCATAATTTCGCCTTATATTTTTCACGATCTCCCATTCCGTACCCTAGGTCACAGGAAGTTGACCCACCTTATTTTAAGCATAAGGGCATTTACGCTTTTCGAAAAAGGGCCTTGATGGATTTTCAACGCCTACCCATGCTTCCCCTGGAAGCTTCTGAAAAAATTGAGGCCATTCGCTATTTGGAATATGGGAAAAAAATAAAAATGGTCGAAACCACCATAAGTGGAATAGAAATTGATACACCTGAAGATTTAAAACGGGCGCAAGAAGAATGGAAATAGATTACAGCTGCATCAAGGTTATCGGTTTTGACGCGGATGACACACTTTGGGTAAATGAAACCTATTTTAGGGAAACCGAGGAAAAGTTTGCCGATTTATTGGAAGGTTACGAGACCAAGAATAAAATAGACCAGGAACTCTTCAAAATGGAGATGAAAAACCTTGAATTATACGGATATGGAATCAAAGGGTTTATGCTTTCCATGATAGAATCCGCGATGGAAATATCAAATAATCAAGTTTCCCAAGCAACGATATCGGAAATATTGAATCTTGGTAAAAAGATGATTGCACATCCCGTGGAACTGTTGGATGGCGTGAAGGAAGTATTACAACAATTAAACGGAAAGTATAGGCTTATTGTTTTGACCAAGGGCGATCTTTTGGATCAAGAACGTAAATTGGAACGATCAAGCTTGTCGAACTATTTCCACCATGTTGAGGTTCTGAGCGATAAGAAAGAAGAAAACTATCTAAATTTGCTGGATCATTTGAAGATTGACGTCCATGAATTTTTGATGATAGGAAATTCCTTAAAATCCGATATTTTGCCAATTATCAATATTGGTGCGCAGGCCGTACATATTCCTTTTCATACAACATGGCAGCATGAGGAAGTATCGGTAGAAGAGGGGGAGTATACCTATCTGAAGATTAATAAATTGACGGATATTTTGAAGTATTTGTAAATCGTACTATGGAGATTAAAAAAGACATTGGCCTAAAAGATTCCCTTACCATCAAAGAAAAGCGTTACAGAAACTTTCCTATGGTGCCCAGGGTAATATTTGGGCGTGGATGTTTTGATCAGTTGGGGGAAATACTGATGCCAAAGCGAAGGCATTCCGAAGCTCCGTTCATTTTTTTGGTCGATGATGTTTTTGAAGGCACGTCCTTTGTGGATCGTATCCCCTTAATTTTTAATGATCTGGTCGTTTTTGTTTCCGCCGAAGAAGAACCCAAGACGGTTCAAGTTGATGCTTTGGTCGGGAGGATAAAGACGGAATTTAACGAGCTTCCATCCGGAATTGTCGGGATTGGCGGCGGTACACTGTTGGATTTGGCCAAAGCTGTGGCCATTTGCTTGACGAATAAGGGTAGTTCTTGCGATTATCAAGGATGGGATTTGGTGGTAAAACCTTCGGTTTATCACGTAGGTATTCCAACGATAAGTGGTACGGGAGCCGAGGTTTCCAGGACCACAGTTCTATTGGGGCCGGAAAAAAAGCTGGGAATAAATTCAGACCATACCACTTTTGATCAAGTAGTCCTAGATCCCGATTTGACCAAGGGTGTTTCCAAAGAACAATGGTTCTATACGGGAATGGACTGTTTTATCCATTGTATAGAATCACTTAACGGAACCTATTTAAATGCTTTTAGTCAAAGTTATGGCGAAAAGGCTTTGGAGCTTTGCAAGGAGGTATATTTAGGGGAGTTGTCTCCTTCGGAATCCAGGGATAAATTGATGATGGCCTCATGGCATGGGGGCATGAGCATAGCCTATTCCCAAGTAGGAGTGGCACATGCCATGAGTTATGGACTGTCCTACTTGCTAGGTGTAAAACACGGTATTGGAAATTGTATAGTATTTCGGCATTTGGAGGAGTTTTACCCAGATGGGGTAGCACTTTTTAATCAAATGATGCGAAAACAAAAGGTTCATCTACCATCAGGTATTTGTTCCGACCTTACGGATTGCGACTACGAAACTATGATAAGCGTTTCCCTTGGTATGGAGCCCTTGTGGGAGAATGCCTTGGGTAAGGATTGGCGCAATATCGCCACTCGGGAAAAATTGAAATCCATTTATAGCAGAATATAATTTGGATAATAAGGTAATTGAACGATAGGACAAAGAGTACTTCATTCATCCTCGAGCTTTTCAATTCGAATCATCAAAACAATGTGGTCCTAATCTTATGCATGGGCAAATTGATAAATGCATACACTGGCAAAATTTATTTACTTTAAGATTTTGGGATGGAAATTGATAGGTTCATTTCCGGAGTTGAACAAATCTATCATTATTGTGGTTCCCCATACAAGTTGGGTAGATTTTTTTCTTGGACTTTTGGTTCGTAGGGTATTGGATGAGGAAGTTAATTTTATCGCCAAAAAAAATCTGTTTGCACCTCCCTTGGGCTGGTATTTAAGGTGGATGGGCGGTGCACCCATAGATCGTGACCATAGCAACGATACGGTAAGCGCTATTTCCAAAATCTTTACGGAACGCAAAAAGTTTAGATTGGCACTTTCTCCCGAAGGTACACGAAGGAAGGTTACCCGATGGAAAACGGGGTTTTACTATATTGCCAAAGGAGCCCAGGTGCCCATCATTATGGTAGCTTTTGATTACGGTCGTAAACAGGTGAAAATTTCAGGCCCCCAATATCCGTCGGACAATAAAGAAACGGACTTTGAAACGTATCAAAGGTTTTTTAATGGCGTAAAGGGCAAAGTGGCCGAATATAGTTTTTAATCCCTTTTGATCAATTTCTTTGGTCTGGACTCGTCTTTTTTATTCGAATTGCCTGGGAAAACAAGATTGGTACTGGAGTAGGTGGTGCCAAAGGTAACATTTGCCAAATAAACCTGGTCAATGGCGTCCAATACTTGATGGTCGGAAAGTTCACGAAGTGGATGGGTAAAGACTGACCAGATAATTTCATCGCTTAGTGCATACTTCACATCCAAGGCGGAATGAAAATTGGCGACCAAGGCATTCAATAACTGTTCTTCCTCTATTTCCGAACGCTGGATTATCGGTGAAATAATTCGCATACGGTTGGCATTTTCATCGTAAATCGTAAAGAGAAATGCATCCTTATAAACAAACCTAAAGGAATTACCGTTAATTTCGAAGGTATCCGTTACCGATTCAATAAGCTCTCCCAATTTTTGGGGATCCATTTCCTGTGCCTTACCCGTAGAGGTACTGAACAAAAAAAATAAAATACCAAGGAGGAAAAGATTACGCATAACCCGTTTTATAAATAAGTCGTTGCCCTGGAAGCTTATTTACAAAACGCCCAAAAATACATCAAATTGTAGATAAGCTACTCTTTCATCGTATGGTATACGTTTTGAACGTCATCATCCTCCTCGATTTTTTCCAAAAGCTTTTCCACATCCTCAGCTTCCTCTTCGGTCAACTCCTTGGTTACCTGGGGAATACGTTCAAACCCTGAAGAAAGAATCTCAATGTCCCTGTTCTCCAGTTCTTTTTGGATCGACCCAAAACTTTCAAATGGCGCATAAATTAAAATTCCATCATCGTCCACAAAAACTTCCTCGGCACCAAAATCGATCATATCCAACTCCAACTCTTCTGGATCGATGCCATCTCCATTAATACGAAAATTACAGGTATGATCAAACATAAATTCCACGGATCCGGAAGTGCCTAAGCTACCATCACACTTATTAAAATAACTTCTTATGTTGGCTACGGTACGGGTATTGTTATCGGTAGCGGTTTCAATGAGGATAGCGATGCCGTGTGGAGCATAACCTTCAAAAAGGACTTCCTTATAATCCCCTTGGTCTTTGTCCGACGCCCGTTTAATGGCCCGCTCAATATTATCCTTGGGCATATTGACGGACTTTGCATTCTGGATTACCGCCCGTAATCGGGCATTTGAATCGGGATCCGGCCCGCCTTCCTTAACGGCTATGACAATATCCTTACCAATACGGGTAAATGCTTTGGACATAGCGGCCCACCGCTTCATTTTGCGTGCTTTTCTGAACTCAAAAGCTCTTCCCATAGCCTATATTTTGTATATGTTAATGGGCAAATTTAGCAAAATTAAAACCTGTCGCAAGAACAATTAAGGATAGTCCTTTTACAGAATTATATTCTGTATACTATGGGCAAGTTGAAAATCCTTTTCCGTCACACCTCCGGCATCATGGGTGTTCAACCGTATTTTTAAGGAGTTGTATACATTGGTCCAATCCGGATGGTGGTTATGTGCCTCACATTCAAAGGCGACATGGGTCATTACGGAAAATGCTTCCCTAAAATCCTTAAAGGTGAAGTCGGCCTCTATGGCTCCATCCTTGTACTGCCATCTTTCAAATTTCTCCAAACGCTCCGCTATCGTCCGTTCTGATAATTTTTCCATCGTGTTACTTTTAGTATTCATCTAAAAGTAAAGAATTGTGTCAATGCTTCATGGACCGATACAAGATTTAAACAAAAATTAACGCCGAAGGGTTTATTTAAGAATATGGTGATCAATAATTTCCTGATAACCGAACCTCAGGTTTTTGGGCAACTTATTGTCTTTGGGAAGTACGGCCAAATAGCGTTCTTCGTTTGTGGTATACACTCGCTTGTAGACCGGGTTAAAATTTCCGATTCGGTCAACGATTTCCCGTATGAATTCATCATGATGTATTAAGTCTGTACTGCCCATATGATAAATACCGGTTTTGTTTCGATTGATCAGGTAATGGATCTGTTGGGTCAGCTTATCATCATTTGTAACGTTCATTACAAGGTTGGGGAAAACCTCGATAGGCGTATTCTTCCAAATGGCTTTTTTGATTTCCTTTATGCGTGGGGAAGAATTTCCGAAGACCATAGGTATCCTTAAAATGGCCATCTTTTTTTTGGGAAGCCTGAGCAGCATATTCTCTATCTTGATTTTCAATCTTCCGTAAATGCTCTCTGATAAAGTCTTGTCATGCTCATATGAAGGATATTTGCTATAGGCATCAAAAACGTTTGCGGAGGAAAGGAAATGGAGGGTACAATCATTCTGTGAAATGTACTCCGCTATATGCTGATGCATCAATATCTGTGCGGCAAAGTTACCGCGCACTGCGGAAATGATGTATTGCGGGCGTACTTTTTCCAAAAGTTGGAAAACATCATCATCTTCCATATTGTACCTAAAGAATTGATGATTGTCCTCAAAGGCCCTCCTAGCGGAGAAATAGGTGCCGTAGGTATCAAAATAATTGCAAAGCTCTTTGTAGATGGCATTTCCCAAAAAACCACTTGCCCCTAGAATTAAAACTCTCTTCGACTCCAAAATTTAGAATATTGATTGATGGGTTGCCGTAGTTAGTTTTTCCAGGGCTTCCATTCCCAATTTTGAATTTCCCTTGGCATTCAGCCCCGGAGACCAGACGGCGACACAATACTTTCTGGGAAGAACGGCAACAATACCGCCACCCACACCACTTTTTCCAGGGAGGCCAATTTCAAAGGCGAACTCTCCCGCCTCATCATAAAAACCACAGGTAAGCATTATGGCATTGATCCTTTTTACTTGGCTTAGGGTCAGATAAGTCCTGTTCCTTTGGCATTTGCCCCCGTTCATGAAAGGAAAGAAGGCCTTGGTAAGTTGCACACAGTCCATGGCTATGGAGCACTGGTGAAAATAGAAATCGAGTACGGTCTCCACATCATTCGTAAGGTTACCGTAAGATTTCAATAAATTCGCGGCCGCATAGTTCTTGAACCCGGTCCGCTTTTCGGACTTCGCTACCTTTTCGTCGAAATCAATGGTCCGGTCGTTTGCCAAGTCCCTTACAAAATGTAGGAAGTCCTTTTTCGGGTCATCAAGTTCAGACACCAAAATATCGGCTACCACTAGGGCACCGGCATTGATGAGCGGATTCCTGGGAATTCCGTTTTCGAACTCCAATAGGGACAAGTGGTTAAAGGGATCGCCAGAAGGTTCTACATCCACCCTTTTCAAAAGGGCATTGTCCACTAAGGAAAAAGCCAGTGCCAAGGAAAGGACCTTGGATATACTTTGTATGGAAAAGGCGTCCTTGGAATGGCCGGCGCAAAAGTTATTTTTGTTTAAATCCACTAAATGGATACCAAACTTGGAACTGCTTACTTTGGCAAGCTCGGGAATATAAGAGGCTACCACACCCCGATCCCTGGACTCCCTACAACCCGCATATATAGCGTCTATGATATTCTGATAATCGGTCATTGGGATTTGTAAAATGGAAGTTTTACTATAGATGCCGGTACGGCTTTTTTTCTGATTTGTACAAATATTTTACCATCTATTTCCGAAAAGAGGGTCGGTACATATCCTAGACCTATACCTTTACCCAATGAAGGTGACATAGTACCCGAGGTTACGGAACCGATTTTTTTCCCTTGTCCATCCACAATGGCGTAACCTTGGCGAGGAATTCCCCTATCTTCCAGTTCAAAACCTACGAGCCTCCGTTCCAGGCCTCGTTCTTTCTCTTTGGCCAAATTTTCAGCGTTGACGAAATCCTTGGTAAACTTTGTGATCCATCCCAAACCGGCCTCTAGGGGAGAGGTGGTTTCATCTATATCGTTGCCATAAAGGCAGTACCCCATTTCCAGACGAAGCGTATCACGGGCAGCTAATCCTATAGGCTTAATGCCAAAGTCGGCCCCGGCTTTAAGAACCTTGTCCCAAACTTGTTGTACCTCATTATTCTTGCAGTAGATTTCAAACCCTCCGGAGCCTGTGTATCCTGTGGCGGAGATAATGACATAATCGATCCCGGCGAAATCGGCAACGACAAAGTTATAGAACTTGATTTCCGATAGATCCACCGAAGTCAAACTTTGCATTGCTTCAACGGCCTTTGGACCTTGTATGGCCAAAAGGGAATAGTCGTTGGAAATATTTCTGAGGTTGGCGCCTATCGATTCATTATACCTCGAAATATGTTCCCAGTCCTTTTCTATATTGGAAGCGTTCACTACCAGGAGATAGGTCTCTTCCTTAATTCGATAGATGATGAGGTCGTCCACTATTCCCCCCGTTTCATTGGGCAAGCAGCTGTATTGTGCCTTCCCAAGGGTCAATTTTGACGCATCGTTGGAACTAACCTTTTGGATAAGCTCCAGTGCCTTTGGACCTTCGATTAAAAATTCGCCCATATGGGACACATCAAAAACGCCAACACCCTTCCTTACGGTCTCATGTTCTACATTTACCCCTTCATAGGAAACGGGCATGTTATAACCTGCAAAAGGAACCATTTTGGCACCAAGTGCCCTATGAGTTTCAGTTAGTGCGGTATTTTTCATCTCGCTTCAATTTTGAAGCGCAAAGCTAGAGAATAATTTAGCGATAGGAAAGCATGTACATGCTATGTTTTTTACAAAGCCCCTACATGAATGGTAGTGGAATCACTAACGACCCAACAGGTAATCCTTTACCTCTGGATAGGTAGAAATCTTTATGGATTTCTTCTTTTTATCCATCACCTCTTGAATCTGTGATGGTATCTTCAATGGTTTGCCTAGAGTCTCCTCTACCACATCCAAAAATTTTATAGGGTGCGCCGTTTCCAGGAAAACTCCAAATATGTTCGGATGTTTTTCCCTAAATCTTTTCAGTCCCAAATACCCTACCGCACCATGGGGATCAGCTACGTATCCACTTTCCTTATATATGTTGAGCATGGCCGCTTTGGTTTCGACATCCGTGAAGGAGTAGGAGGAGAGATTCTGTTGCAACAAGTCAAAGTTTTCCTTATACAGATGTCGAATGCGAACAAAATTACTGGGATTGCCAACATCCATGGCATTGGATATGGTAGCCGTGGAAGGTTTCGGACTGTAATTCCCGGTTCGCATAAATTGGGGTACGGTATCATTTACATTGGTGGCGGCCACAAAGTGGTTTACGGGCATTCCCAATTTTTGCGCTACCATACCGGCACAAATATTCCCAAAGTTGCCACTGGGTACCGAGAATACAATTTCCTTGTTTTTGGATTTCAACTGTTTGTACGCAAACAAAAAATAGAACATTTGAGGCAACCACCGGGCTACGTTGATGGAATTGGCCGAGGTCAATTGCATACTTTCCAGAAGTTCTTCGTCCAAAAAGGCGGTCTTGACCATATTTTGGCAATCATCAAAGGTGCCATCTACCTCAAGTGCTACTATATTTTGCCCCAAGGTAGTCAATTGCCTTTCTTGGATATCGCTTACTTTGCCACTGGGGTATAAAATTACCACATTCACACCCTGAACACCTAAAAACCCACTGGCGACCGCGCCTCCCGTATCCCCTGAAGTAGCCACGAGAACAGTGACTTCATTGGATTTTTCTTTTGAAAAATGCCCTAGGCATCTAGCCATAAAGCGGGCGCCGACATCCTTAAAGGCCATAGTGGGGCCGTGGAAAAGTTCCAATACGGCTATGTTCTCCTTAAGCTCATTTACGGGAAAGTCAAAATCCAGAACATCCCTTAAAATAGCCTTTAACGCGTTTTCGGAAATAGCGTCACCAACAAATTGACGGATGGCCTCAAAAGCAATTTCATGGTTTGACAAACCTTCGATTCCTTCAAAAAAGTCCAGGGGTAAAGGACTGATTTTCTCAGGAAAGTATAGACCACGATCGGGAGCGATTCCTTTAACCACGGCATCCTTGAAAGATACCTTAGGTGCTTTTTCGTTTAAACTGTAAAAATTCATCGGTCTATTGGCTTAACACCCAAGGTGTTTATTTTTGAAACATGTACATCGTAATCGACCCCGATTTTTTGATATACCTCCTTCATGGTAAGGGCTACCTTTTTTGCAATGGCCTCACCTTTGCTAAATGTAAAAATGGAAGGCCCCGAACCCGAAATGCCACAACCCAATGCACCGGCTTTCAATGCTTCTGATTTAATGGTTTCGTACCCTGGAATGAGAATGGAACGAATGGGTTCTACGATATGGTCTACCAAGGATCTTCCTATTAATTCATAATCTTCTTGGAAAAGCCCAGCGATCAGTCCGCCTACGTTGCCCCATTGCTTAATACCATCCGCTAAGGTAATGTTGGTCTTCAATATCTTTCGGGAATCGGAAGTCTTTACTTCTATCTGTGGATGGATTACCGTTGCATGCAATTCGGAAGGGCTAGGTATGGAGATTATATCCAGGGGATCATAGCTTCGGACCAAGGTGAATCCACCAAATAGGGCAGGGGCCACATTATCCGCGTGCGCTACACCACTGGCCAATCGTTCCCCTTCCATGGCGAACTTCACCAAATCCACCTTGGAAAACGGTCTGCCCAACAATTCGTTCAAGGCCCAGACCGCCCCCGTGGAACTCGCTGCGCTGCTCCCTATACCACTACCGGCCTTGATTCTTTTATAAATCTCAATTTCAAACCCACCCTCATAATCAAGATTTTCCAATAGTGCCATCCCTGCCACCCCGGCAACATTCAAATGGGTTTCCAATGGCAAATCCTGTCCTTCCAGTTTGGTGATTCTAATACCTTTTTCCTGTGTTTTCCGAATTACCATTTCATCCCCGACGGCATCCAAGGCTACACCTAGGACATCAAAGCCACAGGAAATATTGGCTATGGTGGCCGGACAGAATATCTTAATTTCGTTGGTATTCATATTTTCCTAATTTGATACCGTACCATCTTGCTATTGGTATGGCGCGGACCTAAAAGTTCCCGATTCTAATGATGTCCGCAAAAATTCCCGAGGCGGTTACGTCCGCTCCTGCACCGGCACCCTTTATGATCATGGGCTGATCCGGGTATCGTTCCGTATAGAATAGCACAATGTTATCACTTCCCTGGAGGTTGTAAAAATCGTGCTCTTTTGGAATTTGCTGAAGCCCCACGTTAGCCCTACCATCTTCATATTGAGCCACATATTTTAATTTGCACCCCGCATCGTTGGCTTTCTTGTATAAGGCCTGAAAGTCCTTTTCGTACTTTTTCAAGGAAGTGAAGAAATCCGCGTTACTTTTTGTATCGAGGCTCTCTTTTGGGAGAAAGGATTTGTTCTCAATATCATCGATTTCCAACCGATTTCCACTTTCCCGTGCCAAAATCAATATCTTCCGCATCACATCTATTCCACTGAGGTCAATTTTGGGATCCGGCTCTGTATACCCTTCCTCCTGGGCCTGTTTTACTATATCATGAAAGGTAGTCCCATCGTTAAAATTGTTAAAGACAAAATTGAGGCTTCCCGACAGCACGGCCTGGATTTTGAGGACCTTGTCCCCTGAGGCAATTAGATGCTTTAGGGTATCGATGATCGGTAGTCCCGCACCTACATTGGTTTCAAACAAAAAAGGCGCGTTATATTCGCGAGCCAAATTTTTAAGGGCCTGATAATTCCCGTAATCCGAAGAACACGCAATTTTGTTGCAGGTAACTACGGAAATGCTATTGCCCAGATATGAATCATAAGTTGACGCTACTTCATCGCTGGCCGTATTATCCACAAAGATGCTGTTCCGATAGTTTAGTCTCTGAACAACATCAAAAAACTTCTCCTTGTCCGCTTTTTCACCTTGCCCCAATAGTACTTCCCAGTTCTTAAGGGCAATCCCGTCCTCATCGAATATCATGGTTCGCGAATTTGATATTCCTATAACTCGGATATTCAACTTTAAAAACTCCTTTAAGTACTTTTTTTGTTGTTGAACTTGCCTCAAAAATTTGGAACCTACATTACCCACACCCATTACAAAGAGATTTAACTGCTTGATGTTCTCTTCAAAAAACGCTTCATGGAGGGCGTTCAATGCTTTTTTTACATCGGTCTTCTTGATTACTGCTGAAACGTTTCGTTCAGAGGCTCCTTGGGCTATAGCCCGAATGTTTACATTGTTCCTTCCCAAAGTACTGAACATTTTACCACTTAACCCCTGGTGACTTTTCATGTTATCACCGACCAGGGCGATAATGGCCAAGTCCCCTTCGGCAATTACCGGTTTTATTCGATTTCTATCAATTTCGTATTCAAAGGCGGCATTCACCGTATGTATGGCCTCATCGGTGTCCTGTGCCGAAATGCCAACACAAATAGAATGTTCGGATGAGGCTTGGGTAATCAAAACAACACTGATGTCCGCTTGGGAAAGTACTTCGAAGAAACGTTTTGAAATTCCGGGAATACCTACCATACCGGGGCCTTCCAAAGAAAGCAGGGCGATGTCTTCCACATGACTGATTCCGCGGACGGTCTTGCCCTTCCCATTTTTGTTTTGGGTGATCAAAGTGCCCTCATCGTTTGGTTCAAAGGTATTCTTGATTACTATTGAAATTCCTTTGGAAAGCACAGGTTGAATAGTTGGCGGATACAATACTTTGGCACCAAAATGGGATAGCTCCATGGCCTCCTCATAAGAAATATGGGGTAAGGCCCTGGCCTGTTTTACCAGTTTGGGGTTGGCGGTATACATACCGCTGACGTCTGTCCAGATTTCCAAAATATCGGCTTCCACGGCCGCAGCGAAAATGGCAGCAGTGTAATCCGAACCTCCTCTGCCCAGTGTAGTGGAATTTCCGGTTTCCGAGGACGAGATAAACCCGGGAGCGATCACTACGCGATTTTGGGCAGCTTCAAAGAACGTCTTACAGAGCCCATTGGTAAGCTCAAAATTAACTACGGCCTTTTCGTTGAGATCATTCGTTTTTATAAGCTCCCTGCTGTCCTTGTATACCACATCCATTTGTTCTTGCTTGAAGAATTCAAAGATTATGTAAGAGGAAAGCAATTCGCCATAACTTACGATTTTATCGGACAATTTGGTCGTTAGTTCCCCTATTAAATAAGAGCCTTCCAGAAGAGTCTCCAATGTATTGAGATCACTTTTTACCTTGCTGAGAATTCTGCTTTGGCCTTGGACGGAAATTAGTTTTTTAATGGTATCCAAATGCCGATCCTCAATGGCCTTAAGAACGGATTTATATTTCCCGTCCTGTTGGGAAGCCAAATAGGCGGCCTGTAGGAGCAAGTCGGTTATTCCCCCGAATGCTGAGACCACTACTACGTTTTTAGGGTTATCGCTTTGGGATACGATATCCTTTACAAGGGTTATATTTTTTGCGTTGGCTACGGATGTACCACCAAATTTTAAAACTTTCATCTGATAAACTGCTTGAAGTTTGCTATTGATTTAAAAAGGTATGGAAAATGCGAAAACGGACGAAAATAGAATTGCTTACCCCAAAGGGGTGGTGGTGCCAAGGGTAAAAACACAATAGGTATGGAATGAAGAAACTAGCATTTGTTTGTCCGGCTTATTAAAAAGCATACTTCTTAGATAGGCCCAAATGTAGTACTTTTAGCAACCCAATCAAATGTTTGGACGAATTTTTACGGAATTGATAGTTTTGGACAAAAACCTTTGTTGAATGAAGATTTTCACGGCTGAACAAATCTATTTGGCGGACAAATCCACAATCGAAAACCAGCAAATTTCCAGTACGGAACTTATGGAAAGGGCAGTCAATGGGATTTTTGATTGGATCCATAGGCGTATGCAGGGTGCCCAGGTGAAAATTCATCTTTTCTGTGGTATCGGTAACAATGGGGGCGATGGAATTGCCGTAGCCAGACATTTGCAAGACCATGGTTACAATATCGGTGTCTATGTCGTAAACTATAGCAAAAAAAGGTCTGAGGACTTCCTTGTTAATCTAGAACGATTGAAGGAAAGAAAGGTTTGGCCTATTTTTTTGGAGGAAGGCTCCAACTTTCCAGAGATAGGGCGGGACGACATTATCATAGACGCTGTTTTTGGGATAGGTTTAAATAGAAAGCCTGATGATTGGGTCGTTAGATTGATACAGCATCTAAACAATTCGGACGCATTCATCCTTTCCATAGATGTGCCTTCCGGATTATTTTTGGATAGGGGAGTGGCCGATAGTGAGGCTGTGGTCAGGGCCAATTACGTCTTGAGCTTTCAGGCGCCCAAATTGATTTTTTTCCTTCCCGGTACCGGCGTCTTTGTCAACAACTGGGAAGTATTGGATATCGGCTTGGATCCCAATTTTATGGCATCTACCGAAACCGCGTATGAGCTTATTGGTAAAAAGGAAATTCTGCCCCTGTACATCCCCCGGGAAAAATTTACACATAAGGGTACATACGGCCATTCTTTGATTATCGGAGGCAGCTACGGCAAGATCGGGGCGGTTACCCTTGCTTCCAGAGCTTGTCTGAAAGCGGGAAGTGGTCTGGTTACCACTTACATACCACATTGCGGCTATATTCCTTTACAAACTTCTCTTTCAGAAAACATGGTCATAACCGACAAAGGGGAGAAATACATCGAACACATAGATTTTGAAATTGAACCAAGTGCCATAGGAATTGGGGTTGGTTTGGGTACTTCGGAGAAAACGGTAAAGGCATTTT
Organism: Ulvibacterium sp.; assembly: GCF_965228935.1. Taxonomy (GTDB): domain Bacteria; phylum Bacteroidota; class Bacteroidia; order Flavobacteriales; family Flavobacteriaceae; genus Ulvibacterium. The sequence continues at coordinate 2,915,512 of NZ_OZ245846.1, forward strand.
CCGATTTTTTATCTAAAAACAAAAGACCTTTGGTCATTGATGCCGATGGACTGAATATTCTTTCCAAGAATAGGAAGTTGATGGAAAAAATTCCTGCCCAAACCGTTCTTACGCCCCACCCCAAGGAATTGGAGAGACTAGTAGGAAGCTGGAAGGATGATTTTGACAAACTTGCCAAGGCCAAGACTTTTTCCAAAAAGTACGATTGTATCCTGGTTATAAAAGGAGCCCATACCATTACTATTTATAAGGACAAGGGATATGTAAACACTACAGGAAATCCAGGGATGGCCACGGCAGGCAGCGGTGATGCACTTACCGGGATAATTACCGGTTTAATAGCCCAAGGATATGAGCCTTTGTCCGCAACACTATTTGGTGTCTACCTACATGGTAGGGCAGGGGATATTGCTGTGGATAAAATGGGATATCAGGCCCTTAACGCTTCGGATATCATAATGCATATTGGCAAGGCCTATTTGGATTTGTTTGCAACACCCGAAAGAACGTCGGAGCATGTTCCGCAAGAAGATGAAAGCTAAAAGGCAATAACCACATAAAGGGTCTATTTTACTTTTACCCTTTGCTTAACCCAGGCCAGAGCGTTATCGAACTCAATAAAAAACTTCATGGGTTTTTTATAGAACAGTTTTTCTATTTTGAAGTTATGCATATCAACCTCCTTTACCGAGACTATGGCAAAGGCCTTTAGGTTTTCCAATTCCCTCAAGTAGTTATAAATAGTGGGGTCTATGGCATAGGAATGCTTCCGAAGACTAATAAAGCCAAAATTTTTGCCCCTAAAATGGATTTCCGATATTCCAATAATTTGATAGGCGCGTTCCAGTGTCAATGTAGATCCCTCATCAAAAATGGAAACCATATAATTATCGTACACCTGCACTTTTCCAATCTCCAATTGATACTCTCTGACAATCACTGTCTTTTTTGGCTGTCCCACTTTCATTTCATATGTTTAATAGTGTCTAGAACGAAAGTAGATGTAAGCCCAGATTTTCTATAAAAAATTAGATTAAAGGCTTAAATATCGTTTATATTGCTTTTCACAGGTACTTCACGTATTTTATTTCCTACACGCTTCGTTTAAGGACATAAAAAAAGGAGCCATACGAGTATGGCTCCTTTGTCTAAAATATATTGTGTATTCTTTAGGTGTTGGAGGATTTCTCGGCCTTTTTAATGGTGATGGTAAGTTCATCATTCTTTTTGTCCAAATCCATCTGAATGCTGTCGCCTTCCTCCAATTTGGAATTGACGATTTCCTCTGCCAAGGCGTCCTCTATATACTTCTGTATGGCCCTTTTTAAGGGTCTGGCCCCATATTGCTTGTCAAATCCTTTTTCCGCGATATAATCCTTGGCCTTTACCGTAAGTTTAAGATTGTAGCCTATATCCTTTATTCGCGCGAACAGCTTATCCAATTCAATGTCTATAATCTTATGAATATGTTCTCGCTCCAATGGATTAAACACGATAACATCGTCTATACGGTTTAGAAACTCCGGAGCAAAGGCCTTTTTAAGGGCACTTTCTATCACGCTTTTATGGTGGCTGTCCTCTTGGGCCTTTTTAGCCGCGGTTCCAAAACCTACACCTTGTCCAAAATCCTTTAACTGTCTTGCACCGATGTTGGAAGTCATAATAATAATGGTGTTCCTAAAATCTATTTTTCGGCCCAGACTATCGGTCAGGTAACCATCATCCAAAACCTGCAAGAGCATATTGAACACATCCGGGTGCGCCTTTTCCACCTCGTCCAATAGGATTACGGAATACGGCTTTCTTCGAACCTTTTCCGTAAGCTGTCCGCCTTCTTCGTAACCAACGTATCCCGGAGGTGCCCCAACCAATCTTGATATGGCGAATTTTTCCATGTATTCGCTCATGTCTATTCGAATAAGTGCATCTTCGGAATCGAACAGTTCCTTGGCCAATACCTTGGCCAATTGCGTTTTTCCTACCCCGGTCTGTCCCAAGAAGATAAAGGAGCCAATGGGTTTGTTGGGATCCTTGAGTCCGGCCCTGTTTCTTTGGATGGCCTTGGCCACTTTTGCCACGGCTTCATCCTGACCGATTACATTGGCTTTTATCAATTCGGGCAACTCGGCCAACTTATTACTTTCCGTCTGGGCAATTCTATTTACTGGGATACCACTCATCATGGACACCACATCTGCCACATTGTCCTCGGTCACCGTTTCTTTGTGCTGCTTGCTGTCTTCCTCCCATTTCTCCTGGGCCGTGGTCAGATCCTTTTCCAGACGCTTTTCATCGTCCCTTAATTTGGCGGCCTCTTCATATTTTTGTTTTTTGACCACACTGTTTTTCAGTTCACGGACATCCTCCAATTGTTTTTCCAGTTCTAATATCTGTTTGGGGACATCCATATTTACGATGTGTACGCGTGACCCTGCTTCATCCATGGCGTCTATGGCCTTGTCCGGAAGAAACCGATCCGTCATATATCGATTGGTCAATTTTACGCAGGCAACAATGGCCTCGTTCGTATATTCCACATTGTGGTGGTCTTCATACTTCTCTTTGATATTCCGAAGAATCTCAATGGTCTCCTCAACCGAGGTGGGCTCTACGATGACCTTTTGGAAACGTCTTTCCAGTGCACCGTCCTTTTCAATATACTGTCTGTATTCGTCTAAAGTAGTGGCACCGATACATTGGATCTCTCCTCGGGCAAGTGCCGGTTTAAACATATTGGAGGCATCCAAACTTCCGGTAGCTCCTCCGGCACCGACTATCGTATGAATTTCATCTATGAAAAGGATAACGTCGTCATTCTTTTCAAGCTCGTTCATAACCGCCTTCATGCGTTCCTCAAACTGCCCCCGATATTTTGTACCGGCGACCAGGGATGCCAAATCCAAGGTCACTACCCGTTTATTATATAATATTCGGGATACTTTCTTATTTATTATACGGAGGGCCAGACCTTCGGCAATAGCACTCTTGCCTACTCCGGGTTCCCCGATCAAAAGGGGATTGTTCTTCTTGCGCCTACTCAATATCTGGGACACCCGTTCTATTTCCTTTTCCCTGCCGACCACCGGATCAAGCCGATTTTCCTCTGCTAACCGGGTAAGGTCTCTTCCAAAATTGTCCAGAACCGGGGTTTTGGATTTTTTATTCCCTTTTTGTCCGGAAGAGGTTCCAAAAGTACTTTCCTTTCCTTCGGCGGCGTCATCGGAATCGCTTGGAAACGATTCGGAAGTAGGGGCATCCACAATATCATCATCACTGGTAATCATGAATTTGAATTGTTCCTTTACGCCATCATAATCCACTTTTAACTTGTGCAGAAGTTTAGTGGTAGGATCATTTTCGTTGCGCAATATGCACAATAGCAAGTGCGCTGTGTTTATGGAAGAACTTTGAAAGAGCTTAGCCTCAAGAAACGTTGTCTTCAAGGCACGCTCCGCCTGTCTGGTCAAATGCAGATTTTTCTTGTCTTTTTGTATGCCGCTAGGGTTTGGGTTGGAAGGGCTCAGAATCTCGACCTTTCTTCGTAGATGGTCCAGGTCCACATCAAGGGCATCCAATATGCTGATGGCTTTTCCGTTACCATCTCGCAAAAGTCCCAACATCAAATGTTCGGTACCAATAAAGTCATGCCCGAGTCTTAATGCTTCCTCTTTACTGTAAGCGATCACATCCTTGACCCTAGGTGAAAAATTATCATCCATAGAAATTTTCTTTCATCTATAAAATTAGTAAATCTAGACTTATCTCGGACAAATACCGTACCTATATTCGATAAACTAGTCCTAAATGACGAAAAAAGCATTGATTTACAAAATAATTAACAGTGGAATTATCAACGAAAATGGGGGGTCAAAGTGTTGATAAATTATTGAATAAAGTGCTCCGAACATGCTTTAAAAGCCTCTATTTTCCGTATATTGGCATGCTTTTTTAATGAACTAAAAGAACAAGATTTTTATAATGGCTGAAGGAGAAAAATTGATTCCTATCAACATTGAGGACGAAATGAAATCTGCCTACATTGATTACTCAATGTCGGTCATTGTGTCACGTGCATTACCGGATGTCAGGGACGGTTTAAAACCGGTGCACCGAAGGGTTTTGTACGGCATGCACGAATTGGGGGTCAGGTCGAATAGTGCCCATAAAAAATCCGCTCGTATTGTCGGGGAGGTTTTGGGTAAATATCACCCCCACGGGGACACCTCTGTGTATGACACCATGGTTCGGATGGCACAGGAATGGAGTCTACGCTATATGCTGGTAGACGGCCAAGGAAATTTTGGCTCCATAGATGGGGATAGTCCTGCGGCAATGCGTTATACCGAAGCACGTATGCGTAAAATCGCTGACGAAATGTTAGCGGATATCGATAAGGACACGGTAGACCATCAACTTAATTTTGATGACTCCCTGGAAGAACCTACCGTATTGCCTACACGGATTCCTAATTTATTGGTCAACGGAGCATCCGGTATCGCCGTGGGAATGGCTACGAATATGCCACCCCATAATCTTTCCGAGGTAGTCGAGGGCACGGTTGCCTTTATAGATAATCCCGATATAGAAATTGATGAACTTATCACCCATATCAAGGCACCTGATTTCCCTACCGGGGGAATCATCTACGGTTATGACGGGGTTAAGGAAGCTTTTCATACAGGTCGGGGAAGGGTAAAGATTCGCGCAAAGGCCAATATCGAAGAGGTTCAGGGCAGGGAATGCATTGTGGTCACCGAAATTCCGTTTCAGGTGAACAAAGCGGACATGATCAAGAAGACGGCCGATTTAATCAATGATAAGAAAATAGATGGTATTTCGAGTATACGAGACGAATCCGATAGAAAAGGTATGCGTATCGTATACATTTTAAAGCGGGATGCCATTCCCAATATTGTACTGAACACGCTTTATAAATATACTGCATTACAATCCTCCTTTAGTGTAAATAACATAGCCCTTGTCAAAGGACGGCCGCAATTGCTCAACATTAAGGAAATGATTCATCATTTTGTTGAGCACAGGCATGAGGTGGTCGTAAGGCGTACCAAGTTTGAACTGAAAAAAGCGGAGGATAGGGCGCACATCTTAGAAGGTCTTATCATAGCATCGGATAATATAGACGAAGTCATTGCCATTATCCGAGGTTCTTCCAATGCCGATGAAGCCCGTGAAAATTTGATGGAACGGTTTAAGCTGACCGAGATTCAGTCCAAGGCCATCGTGGAAATGCGTTTGCGTCAATTGACCGGTCTGGAGCAGGACAAGCTACGTTCAGAATACGATGAGATTATTAAGACAATTGCCGACCTTAAAGATATCCTGGACAAGAAGGAACGAAGGATGCAGATCATTAAGGATGAACTTTTGGAGGTAAACGAAAAATATGGGGATGAAAGAAGGTCTGAAATCAATTTTGCTGGCGGTGATCTGAGCATAGAGGATATGATTCCGGACGAACAAGTGGTCATCACAATTTCACATGCCGGTTACATCAAGAGAACTCCATTGACAGAGTACAAAACCCAAAATAGAGGTGGGGTTGGCCAAAAGGCTTCCTCCACAAGGAATGAGGATTTTTTGGAGTATCTTTTTGTTGGGACCAACCATCAATACATGTTGTTCTTTACCCAGAAAGGAAAATGTTTCTGGATGCGGGTCTATGAAATACCGGAAGGAAGTAGAACTTCCAAGGGAAGAGCGATACAAAATCTTATAAATATTGAACAAGACGATAATGTAAAGGCATTTATCTGTACCAGGGACCTTAAGGATGAAGACTATGTAAATAGTCATTATGTGATAATGGCCACTAAAAAGGGTGTTGTAAAGAAGACCTCCCTAGAGCAATATTCCCGACCCAGACAAAATGGAATCAACGCCATTGGTATCCGAGAGGGAGATGAGCTTTTGGAAGCCAAACTTACTACAGGGACAAGTCAAATACTATTGGGTTTGAAGTCCGGTAAGGCCATACGATTCGAAGAGAGTAAGACCAGACCCATGGGTAGAAATGCCTCAGGGGTTCGAGGTATTACCTTGGCCGATGATAATGATGAAGTAATCGGTATGATTTCGGTACATAATTTTGATGAGGACATTTTGGTGGTTTCCGAGAACGGTTACGGAAAACGATCAAGTATCGATGACTATAGGATTACCAATAGGGGAGGAAAAGGAGTAAAGACCATCTCCATTACGGAAAAGACGGGAGGCCTTGTGGCCATCAAAAATGTGTCCGATTCGGACGACTTGATGATTATTAATAAATCGGGTATCGCCATTAGAATGGGTGTTGAGGATTTAAGGGTAATGGGAAGGGCCACACAGGGTGTAAAACTCATTAATCTTAAAGATAGCGACTCCATAGCCGCGGTTGCCAAGGTTATGAAGGATGAAGATGAATTGGACGATACGGATATCCTTGATATTGAGGTAAATACGGAAGATGGCACGGCTCTTGATAATGGAAGTCCCGGAGAATCAAAAGAGGAATAATCAATAAACACTAATAATTTAATTAATCCAAAAATGAAAACTAAAATTATATTGATGGCGGCCATGTCATTTGCATTGGTCGGATTTGCCCAGAAGGGCGAGTTAAAAACTGCCGAGAAGGCCTTGAAGGGCGGTGATGCGGTCGCCGCAAAAACTGCCTTGGACGGTATTTCCGGAATGATTTCCGGAACGGATGCAAAAGTGCAGGCCCAGTATTATTTTTTAAGGGGAAAGGCTTTAGCGGATTTGTTCGAAAAGGGAGATAATAGTGCCTTTGATGAAGCGGCTTCTTCCTTTCAAAAGGTCATTGATGTGGAAGCCGAAAGCAGAAAACTTAAGTACACCAGTGAGACCAGGCAACGTTTGAAAAAACTATCTGCGGACTTGGTAAACTCCGCGGTCGAGGATAATGGCAACAAGAAGTTCAAGGAAGCTGCGGAAAAATTGTATATGAGCTATAAAATTAGTCCGGAAGATACCACCTATCTCTACTATGCGGCTAGTAGTGCGGTAAACGGCGGTCATTATGAGGAGGCCTTAAAATATTATGATGAGCTCCAAAGCATTGGTTACGATGGTAGTGGGGTGGTCTATAAGGCAACCAATGTTGCCACAGGTGAAGTTGAGGCCATGGACAAAGTACAACGTGACCTTATGGTCAAATCCGGAACATTTAAGGATCCTATTGATGAGACTACACCGTCAAAAAAAGCGGAAATCGTTAAGAATGCCGCTTTGATCTATACCCAGTTGGGGCAAAATGACAAGGCCGTGGAAGCGTTTAAAAAAGCCAGGGCAGACAATCCGGGTGATGTAAACCTTGTTCTTAGCGAGGCGAACCTATACTATAAAATGGGCGACAAGGATAAGTTTAAGACGCTTATGGCGGAAGCTGCCGATATGGCCCCTGACAATCCCGATTTGCACTATAACATTGGTGTGATCAATATGGAACAGGGCAATTTGGAAGAAGCGCGCGCTTCCTATAAAAAGGCTTTGGAAATCAATCCCGGTTATACCAACGCACAGTTGAACCTTTCTACCACATATGTAAACGAGGGCAACGGTCTTATAGACGAGATGAATTCCTTGGGGAGTTCCAAGGCGGATATTGCCCGTTACGAGGAACTAAAGGAGAAAAAAGATGGTTTGTTCAATCAAGGTGCCTCGGTTTTGGAAGAAGCTTTGAAGTCAAACCCCGATAATCAGGGTATTTTAACACAATTGAAAAATATCTATGGCGCCATGGGTGACAATGATAATTTCATGAGAATCAAGAAATTGTTGGGGGAGTAGGTAGTATTTCCAACATTCCCATATAAAAAACCGGGTCGTATGGCCCGGTTTTTTTTATACAATCTTTTTGATTACCCTAAGATTATGGGTGTAATTTCCGGTATCTGTATTGAAGATACCGGTATGATCCAAACGATCTAAGCGGACTTTACCGTGGACATGAATTATGTAGTTGTTTTTCATAATGATGCCCACGTGGAAAATTTCGCCTTCAGCATTATCAAAAAAAGCAAGATCCCCAGGTTCGCTTTCCTCTATAAAACTTAAGGCATCACCTTGGCCGGATTGCTCAAGGGCACTTCGGTACAATTGATATCCACATAGTTTATAGACCAATTGGGTGAATCCGGAACAATCCAGGCCAAAAGGGGTTTTACCACCTAATAGGTAAGGTGCATTAAGATACATCAACGCAGTGCCTACAATAGCGGACTTTTCCTTTTTACCCTCCATATAAACCCCTTCAAAAGTATGGGGTAGGGTGGGGGTTTTTACAATACAAGAGCCTAATACAATGGGAATCAAAGCGGAATTGTCCGATGTCATATAAGAAACGAGATCTGTACTGTATTTTGGAGTTTCGAAAGTGTTGATTTTCTTATATTCCGTTTCATCGATAAGGGAAATCTGATTATTGCTTACCCACCCTTCACACCCATCAAAAGCATTGCGGATTCTGCTCCATAGTTTTCTTTGCTCCAAGACCTTGAAATGCTCGCCATATAACAATTGGGAAATCATAGGTGATGTATCATCGGCCGAGGATTTCACGGCGACTATACTAAGGTGGCAAATACCGTATTGCATGGGCATTAAGCGGTGGTCGATTATTTTTTTCTTTCCAAAATTATTGCGGATGCGCCCCCACCACCATTGCAAATGGCCGCGGCGCCAATTTTCCCGTTTCTTTGTTGCATAACATTGAGCAGGGTAACGAGTATCCGGGCACCCGAACATCCCAAGGGATGACCCAGGGAGACTGCTCCTCCGTTAACATTAACATTGGTATCCGTTAGCCCCAATAGTTTTATATTGGCCAATCCTACTACGGCAAAAGCTTCATTGAATTCAAAATAATCAACATCATCAATGGATAGATTTACCTTGCTTAAAGCTTTGGGCAAAGCCTTGGCCGGCGCCGTGGTGAACCATTTCGGTTCCTGGGCTGCGTCGGCATATCCCTTTATTGTGGCCAGAGGTTCTAGATTCAATTCCTTTGCTTTCTCCGCACTCATCAATACCAAGGCGGCCGCACCATCGTTTATGGTAGAGGCGTTGGCAGCTGTTACAGTACCTTCTTTGGAGAATGCTGGCCTTAGGGACGGAATTTTTTCCATCTTCACGTTCTTGTATTCCTCATCCTCATTGACCAAAACTGGTTCGCCTCTACGTTGGGGTACTTCTACCGGAACTATTTCGTTGACAAATTTACCGGATTTCCATGCGTCCGTAGACCTTTGGTAGGATTGGATGGCAAAAGCATCCTGATCCTCTCTGCTAAATCCATATTCGGTAGCACAGGCATCCGCGCAAACACCCATGGCATTCTGATCATAAACGTCTACCAGACCATCCTTCTGCATTCCGTCCACTAAGGTACCAGGGCCAAATTTCAGGCCATTTCGCATATGGACATAGTGCGGAATAAGGCTCATATTCTCCATTCCTCCGGCCGCGGCTATTGAAACATCGCCTAAGGCAATGGCCTGGGCCGCTTGCATAACGGCTTTCATGCCAGAGGCGCAAACCTTGTTGACCGTAGTACAGGGAACATCGTCCGATATGCCGGCAAAAATAGCGGCCTGTCTTGCAGGTGCTTGTCCCGTACCTGCCTGTACCACATTGCCCATAAGTACCTCTTGGATCAGTTTGGGATCTAGTTTTATCTTTTCGAGTGCACCCTTAATGGCAATGGCACCCAATTTTGGTGCGGCAATGGTGGATAAACTACCCATAAAACTTCCAATAGGTGTCCTTACCGCCGATACTATAACAACCTCCTTCATAACGGGAATTTTTGCTGTTGCGAAATTAAGAAATTAAAGTGCAACACTATAGTTTACCTTTTCAAAAGAGTCACGATGAATTTATATTTTTCTATTTTTGATATAGATACTTGCCGCATGCGAAAATTCCTGGATAGACTCTATAAAAACCAATCGCTCATATACAAGTATTTTCTATACCTCCTTTCTGTTTTTTGTATTGTTTTTTTCTTTCCCAAGGGCGGTAAGTTCAAGTATGAGTTTCAAAAAGGCAAACCGTGGCAGTATGAAAACCTATACGCACCGTTTGATTTTTCGATCAAGAAAAGTAGCGATGAAATTGAGCAGGAAAAAGCGCAGATTAAGGACGGGCAACTGGATTACTATCGGTATGACCAAGCCATTGTCGATGGGGTTTATGAGGAATATGAGAACCAGTTCCAAAGCGTTTTCTCCAACGAAAGGTTTACCGAAGATCAATTGCCTACACTAAGAGAGGTAGGGAAGGAAATCTTGGAAGAACTGTATGAAAACGGTATTGAAAAGAAGACAAACCAAGACAGGCCCGGGAGCCATATTTATCTGGTGAAAAACAACGAGGCCCGGCAAATTTATGTCAATGATCTGTACCGGTTACAGGGAATTGAAGAAGCGGTCAGGTCGGTTTTACGCGATAGAGGCCTCTCGGACTTTTACTCTTTTTTCCAGGAGCTTTTATTCGACCTTGTCAAACCTAATGTATCCTATGACCAAAATCTTTCCCAAAAGGCCTTGGAAGAGGAACTTTCCAATATATCCTACACTAGGGGAACGGTTGATGAAGGAAAATTGATAATTGCCAAGGGTGAGGTTGTGGAATCGGAGAATTTACAACTTCTGGACTCCTTAAAGGCCGAGTATAAATCCGAACTTTGGACGGATAGTAATCAGTATTTTATTCTTTTTGGATATACGGTCTTGGTAGCATTGGTACTAATGATGCTGTTCCTTTTTCTTAAGAGATATCGAAAACACATTTTTGAAAATAACACCAAGGTCACCTTTATTTTCTTCAATATATTATTGATGGTCTTCATCACCACGTTAATGGTGAAATATAATGATGCCTATGTCTTTGTGGTTCCACTTTGTATTTTGCCGCTTATCCTTAAGACCTTTTTTGATGCACGGCTGGGACTTTTTGCACATGTATTGACCGTACTCATCCTTGGTTTTGTGGTGCCCAACAGTTTTGAATATATTTTTTTACAGACCATAGCCGGTATTGTTACCATATTAACGGTATCGGAATTGTATAAAAGGGCCAACCTGTTCATTTCAGTAAGCCAGATTACTTTTATATACATTATTGGTTACCTGGCCTTTCATATCATACACGAAGGCAATTTGGATAATATTGCTTGGTTTACCCTTGGCTTGTTCCTTTTAAATGGTATGATTACCCTTTTTGTACAGCCTTTGATTTATATCTATGAAAAAATATTTGGATTGGTCTCCGACGTATCGTTATTGGAATTGTCAGATACCAATTCCCGTTTATTGAAGGAGCTATCCAACAAAGCCCCGGGCACTTTCCATCATTCCTTGCAAGTGGCAAATTTATCCGAAGCGGCCGCCAACGAGATTGGCGCCAATGCCATGTTGGTAAGGGTAGGGGCCTTATACCACGATATCGGGAAGATGAACAATCCTACGTATTTTACGGAAAACCAAGTGACCAATGTAAATCCGCACCATGACCTGACTCCAAAAGACAGTGCAAAAATTATAATAGACCATGTCATTCAAGGGATAGAGATTGCCCGTAAAAATAATTTACCCGATAGGGTCATCGATTTTATACGCTCCCACCATGGAACTACTTTGGTCTATTATTTTTTTAAGAAGCAACAGGAATTGACCAGTGAATTACGTGAGGATGATTTCAAGTATCCCGGGCCCACGCCTTTTTCCAAGGAAACCGCTATTCTTATGATGGCAGATTCTGTGGAGGCCGCTTCAAAAAGCCTAAAAGATCCTACCTTTCCCATCATAAATGAGTTTGTTGACAAGATAATTGCCGGGCAAATGCAGGCCGATCAATTTCTTAATGCCAATATTACCTTTAAGGAAATTGAGATGATCAAGAAAGTGTTTAAGCAAAAGTTGACCAATATCTATCATCTACGTGTGGAATATCCGGAATAAGGGTATGGATAGTCAAGCTAAAAAACTACTAAAATAGTTGCGTTCCATCCTTTGAAGAATTACATTTGCATCCGCATTTTAGAAGATGTAGTCAAATTGAAATTTTGGAGAGGTGCCGGAGTGGTAACGGAGCAGATTGCTAATCTGTCGACGCGCAAGTGTCGCCTGGGTTCGAGTCCCAGTCTCTCCGCCTTCGTCGGCCTGAGCCATTGAAAGCGAAGGCCGACTTTTAAATTAGGAAGGCCAACTTCAGCGGATAGACTCCACCCGCCCGCCTGACGTCAGGCAGGGTTCCCGGACTACTTTCAATGGTAGTGTGTTCTGGAATTTGGGATTTGAGGTATTGGAATTTACACCATTCGGGGTGTAGCGTAGCCCGGTTATCGCGCCTGCTTTGGGAGCAGGAGGTCGCAGGTTCGAATCCTGCCACCCCGACGAGCCACTTTTCAAGTGGTATTAAAGCACTGTTAACTGATTGGTTGACAGTGCTTTTTGTTTTTTATGAATTCATCCGATATCATCTAATTGTAAATTTTCAACTAAAAGTGGACTGAACTTGGTTTAAAGATAATTGATTGCAAGGATTTCCAAGCCTGTGCTGAGCGAAGTCGAAGCATTGGGAAATCCGCCCTCAATTAATTATACACCGTGTTGTGCAACGGTTTTATGCATGTCCGTTAACATGGAAATCCAAATATGATTGATTGTCCAAATTGATTTTCAGATTGAAAAAGCAATTTCCCCCATCGTAGTATATTACAATTTCTTCCCTCCAGTTTGTGTACTCGGTAGTGCAAAACAAATTAACCCAAACTTCTTTTTCTCCATTTTCCGTTATTACAGGGAAATATTGTCTCTTGTAGTCCTTAAGGTAGATTGTCAACTTAGGCCAAGATTCATCAAAATGCTTTTCGGGGAATTCCTTTTTAAACCATTTTTTCCTTTTCTCAATTTCGTCGAGATTTCCAAGGTTATATTCTTCGACAGCTTTAATCAAAATCTGTTCAATTAAGTCCAATTCCACTTTTTTTAGATTCGATGGTTCAGCATTTTTATAAATCCAATACCAATCTTGATTAAATTCCAAAACCACGAAGTCCTTCTCCTCTTTTTCAATACAGGAAAAAACTAAAGTTATGACTAGAAGTATTGCTTTTTTCATATTTAAGGAACTGTCGCACAACGGTTTGGCTATGATGTTGTTGCGGCTGGCAACGCAGCGTAGCGCCACTCCTGTGTGATTGGTTTTTTCTAACCGGTAGCGAAGCGCGTTGCAAGTACCGAACTTTTATGCTTTAGTTTACAGATTAAATGTAGCAAATATTCTCCAACTTAGTTGAGAGTAGCAATGCATTATAGGTGGTGTTGTGCTCAGTATTTTTACTTCAAGAACTCTTTTGCCGAATTGCTGTTATAAGGAAATGAGCGACAGCCATTGGTTGTCAGCATAAAGTTTTTTTCTATTAATGAATCCAACTTTTTATCATGCCATGTTTGGGTCATACTGTAAGTTTGACGAGCAGTAGTAACTTCTTCTCCAGTTATTAAATATTTTTCGCCCGGATTAAGTCCGATTGCGCAGTTTCCAGCGTTGCTCTGTGTGATCAATATTGTTTTCAATGATTTCTTTCCTTTAATCAAAGAATCAATTCTAAATCGAACAATAATCTTGTCTGTATACAAGTCATCGTCATCAATAACAATGTTCTTTATTGGTTCTCCTATTGCTATGAAATCACTGTCCTCTTTTACAATCCTGATAAAATTCTCAGTTAGCATTGGGCATTCACACAAATCAGATTTGTTAAACACAATTAAGAAAAGAATAAATATAATTTGGGTTTTCATAGAGGTATTGAGCACAACGTGTTCGTGTATGGTTTGTTGCGTTTGCACTAAGATAGCAAAAAGAAACACCTGAAGTTCAGTAGCTTGGATTTTCCGATAGGAAAATCAGAAGCAATGAACTATACACGTTGTTGGGCAACGTATTTTTTACTTAAGGGATAGGAATTAGTGTTTATTCTTTCTTATGAATAGCATAATTTCTTTATCTAAGTCTCTACAATTAACTACTTCATCTTGCGAATTGAGACAACGACCTCTTGGCGTTCCCAAAATTGCGTAGTAATTGTCTTTAAATTCGAAAAAGCATTGAATTTGTCCGTGCTCGCCTGACAATTCATCGCTTAAACATTGACCATGATTTTCATAACTATCTTTAAAATCAGGATGTTCAGTTTTATTTATAATTAAATATTCAATTCGAATATCATTTTTAGTAAATATTAAAATATTTGAAGATTTTGTATTTAAAAATTCTTTGTGTGGATTTATATTACGATCAAATCCAATTTTCCAATCTTTTACTATAAAACCCAGCCAATCTTTTTCGAATGATTGCGCATTGGTTTGAACACTTAAAAAGAGTAATCCAATAAATGAAAATATTAATAGTGTTGATTTTTCCATATGTTGCCCAACGGTTTAGCTATGATGCGTTGCGAGTAGCAGCGGCGAAGCGCCAATAGGTTTTTCAGCCGGTAGCGAAGCAGGCTGCGTAACGCAAACGTTCATGTTTCTATATAACCTTCAATGTAAGAATTAATTTCAATTGAACCGAAAAAGTAGCCATGCATTATAGGTGTTGTTGTACGCTGGCTTTTTATTTTATAAATGATTAAACTCAAACCTTAGTACTTGCTCATTTAGATTTATTTCAGCTTCAATCGGTTCATTTCCATCGTCCAAGTCGAGAAACTCAAATCCAGAGTCAGTCCGAAACCAACTTCCTCTATATTTGGTTTTCTTTATTGAGTCGGTCACAACTTTAAAGAATTCCATATTCTCATTTCCTGCAATTTGATATCTGCCTCTTTCACTTCTAAACTTGCTTAGTTGGTCAAAATAGGGTTCTGATTCAATTTGCTTAGTTATTCGGTCAAGCTCTGTTTTATCTAGCTTGATATTAATTTTTAAAGTGTAGTCACTCTCGAATCCATTGTGAGATATATCATCGTCTTTTAGCACTTCGTAACGGTTCCCAAGGTCAATATTCAGTTCATTTTCGAGTAATGCTATTCTTTTTTCCTGATTTGAACAGGACGTAATTAAGCATACAAGAATTATTGATTTGAATATATTTTTCATGGATTTTTAGCTTGCGTACAACGGTCTCGGCTATGAGTAGTTGCGTGGGTTTACCATGAACTTTGCAAGTACACACCAAGCTGAAAATCCCTGCGGATTTTCAGAAGTAGGCGAGAACAAGCAATTACTTATAGCATCTATGAAAAAGCAGCAAGTCGAGTATCTTAAAGATTGACAAAAAACTGTAAGATATGAGCACTCAAATTACTGCTGTCCCGAAGTTATTCATTGGCATCGACATACACAAGCGTAGCTGGAAGGTACATTGTGCCACCGATCTGTGTTCGGGCAGGACTTTTTCGATGCCCCCCGATCCGAACAACCTTCTCAACTATGTTGAACGTCACTATTCCGGTTTTGAGGTTGCCACGGCGTACGAGGCGGGTTGCTGCGGTTACCGCGCCCACCGGTGTTTCGAGAGTTATGGTTGGCGTAGTTTGGTGGTCAACCCTGCGGACATTTTTAGCAGGAGCAAGGAGCGCCATATGAAAACGGACAGGATAGATGCCCAGCTGATCAGCCGGGAACTCAAGGACGGTCGTTTGGAGGGTATACGGGTTCCCGACCCTTGTCGTGAGCAGCTCCGGAGTCTTTTTCGCAGGCGCAACGATCTGGTCAAGGACATGCGTCAGATCAAGAGTTATATCAAGATGCAGTTGATCTATTATGGCATCAGGGTTCCCGGGGCATATGACAACGACCATTGGAGCCATGGTTTCTGTGCTTGGCTGGACAATCTTTCGTTCGATTATGATACGGGCGATGAGGTGTTGCGTAGCCGTATGTGTAGTTTCCGTTTCATCGACCAGGAGTTCAGGGATGTCTCCACACAGTTGCGCAGGTACACCAAGCAATATTACAAGGGGGACAATATGCTGCTACGGAGCATACCCGGCATAGGCCCTATAGTTGCAAGTGGTATACTGAGCGAGCTTGGCGACCTGAGAAGGTTCAACAATATCAAACAACTGGCAGGCTATGTCGGTCTGGCCCCGGGCATTTACCAAAGCAGTGATTCCCTAAGGCATACCGGGGTGAGCATACGGGCACACCGCTTGATACGGAGTTATTTCATAGAGGCCTCTTGGCAGGCCATACGCGCCGATCCGGTGATGCAGGCCTATTACCGCAAGCACCGGGGCAAGAACACGAAGAAAGTGATCGTAAAGGTCGCCAGGAAACTGCTCAGCAGGACCTTGGCGGTCATGAAGACAGAGGTCCCCTATGAGATTGGGGTCGTTTAATGATAAAGACAATGGCAAAGCCAGGCAACATTTAAATCACAGAACAATGTAGGTGATCCGCCCACTGCGGAATCACATCGGTTAGCAAGTGGTTAAATGTATTATGGCTTATAATCATAAAGATGCCGGTGAACCCCGAGAGCATGGGCGTATCACATATAGGATGCCGAGCAAGTCATACTAAAAAAGAAAAAGTGGTCTAAGTAAAAAACACATATTCGCTATCTTTGGGAGACTGGACTATGGCTTTTCATAGGATACATTGTTGTGTGTAGTTAATTTTTAACAGCATCATAAATTTTTAAAGAAATTTCCGTGATACTTAAAAATGAACTGTTTAAAGCTAATTTGTCAGCAAGAGAAGGGCTGTAAGCTTTTAATTCATCAAAAGTAATTTTATGCCAAATAGGTAAAATAACTTTGTTGTCTCCAGATATTTCATTGGCTATCATTCCATTTAATTCATACTGAGTCCAATTTTTTTTAAAAAAATTAGATGATAATATTACTAATCCAAACTTTGAGTCTAACAAACCTTGGTCTATTGATTTTCTTAGACTATCACCAATCTCTAATGTGAACTCATCATACCAAACTTCCAATCCTAAATCCGAAAGTTCTTGGGCTAAGGGACGAGCAAAATCATCTTTATCTTCTGATGCGTGTGAAATAAATAAATCGTATTTTTTATCTTTATCTTTTGCCCTTTTAATACTATTATCTTTGAGTGTCAAATCAATATTTTTTAATTTTCGAATTAGTAAATCAGTATCTTTAATTTCTTTATTCAATATAGATTGGTACCTTGCCTTCTTATATTCCTGAATAAAATTCCCTCTCATTCTTTTATAGACTTCATTCTCTAAAGGTGATTTGATTTTGTATAACCTTTTTAGCCTTCTTCGTATTTTCTTGATTAGTTTATCTTTTTTTTCAATTGATGCTAATTTTTTTTGAATGTTGATTGATCCTCCATTAGATTCTATTTCCCATTTTATCTTTTGAACTCTTTGATATTCTCTTTCAAGTCTATTCTGAGAAGCTTTAACCTCTATTTCAAGTCGAATAATTTTTTCTAGTAATTCTCGGTCATTCATAGATTTGATTAACACCTTTAATTACACACAACGGTCTCGTGTATGAGTAGTAGCGGGTTTCTACTCACTAAACTTTCGGTTTTACAGGAACCTTAGTTTTATGTTTGTATTTTCGTTTTATCACTTAAATCGCTATTACTTATACACGTTGTTGGCGGTAGTTATTCTAAGTCCTCAGATGTTATTGTTCCCAAAGTAGTGAAACTATCATTTCCTGTAGGCATTTCCTTGTCACCGTAGCTCAAAATAATTGAATTATTGATGATAATCGAAGTCTCAACTAATTTGCTAGGAAGTGGTGTCCAATAATAAAATCCACTGAGACCAGCATGACCGTTTCCAGCTAGTCGATCGTTTGCATCTCTTATTTTTACTTTAAGATTCACAAAATCTTTGATACTCTTTATTTTCTTTCCTTGCCAGTATTGATAAACAAATGGTTGATGCATTTTTTTTATAATTTTATTATTGCTGTAATCAAATTTTATCCACATATCCATTTTATCAGAACTGTTTAAATAAAACCTGTTTTGGACTATATTTTCTGGTAGTTTCTTTTTTCGATCTATAAGAATAAGATGGTAATAATAATCCTGATCATTTTCTGTTCTTTCAAAAACTATATATTGATTGACCATGTCTAATAGATAATCAGCCATTGAAAACTCTTTAAACAATTTTGATTCTGGTGATAAAGTAACCATCGTGAGATTTCCATCTCTAAATTTAAAATTACCTTCTTTATACGAATAAATTGAGTCTTTATAAAAAACTATAGTATCACCCTTGTGTTCTTCCCAATCATCTATTTTGAATTTGCCATTTACTTGTTTTTGATAAATGCTATCCCACACTGCTTTTAACTTATCCGCAATGTTTTGGTAATACAACGTAGAGTCAAAGGTGACTCTAAATTCGGTGTTAAATTCGTATTCTAGAGTTAGAGTAAAATCTATTGTCTTAATTGGATTAAGGATTCTATCAGTGTTACTCAGGAGTTCTCTTTGAGAGCTTAGATTTTCCAGAATTTTTTGATTTGCAGATTCTAAATCGGCTTCAACACCATCTAATAGTTGGAAACTTTTATTCGTTCCTTGTAAAACATTATTAACGTTATCAATTATGCCTTCTTGCTGTTCATTGAATGAATCTAAGTCTTCAGTTATACTGGAAAGTTTAGAAATTTGATGGCTGGAAAAATCATACAATTTATACAACATATATGATGTTGCTAGTGCAAAAATTAAGGAAACAAGTAATAGTTTGGATGACCAAATACTATTTAATGCATGTTGGGTAAGGGAAATTGGTTTAGGAATTAACTCAACAATTCTTCTCTTCAGGTCAAGAAATCCAGGATGATCAGTATTATGGTTCCAATCTATTAAATCAGTGGCTTGATGTCTATCATATGGAGCTTCAATTTTTATTAACTCGATTCTTACTGGTGTGTAAATACTTTTTGTAATGGCAGACGATGCTTCATGCATTACCCATCTCGATTTTATTGATCTGCTTGACCATATTATAACCATACAGTCTGCGTTGTTGACAGCATTTTCTAAAACACTACTCCATACTTGACCACATTGGATGTCTTCATCCCACCATACATTAAATCCCTCATTTTCTATTGCTTTTTTGAGTTGTCTTGCGATGTCAACTTCCTCTCTTTTGTAGCTAATGAAAATATATGGATGTTTCTTCTTAGACATTTTATTTTTGAGATTATTACCACCAACAATTGTATAAACGTACCTGGGTACGTTTATTTCTTTTTTACAAATACTAATCTAGGGGATTTTTGATGGTTTCAAAAGTATTTGTAGCCACATGGGTGTATATTTCCGTCGTTTTGCTCGACCCATGTCCGAGTAATACCTGTATTTGCCTTAAATCCGTACCAGCCTCCAATAAGTGAGTTGCAAAACTATGTCGCAATACATGTGGGGTTACCCGTATTCGTATTCGTGCTTTTTCAGCAGCGGCCTTCACGATTTTCAAAACACTTGCCGCGCTATATTTCGTTTCCTTCTTGCCTTCGAATAAAAATAGTTCAGGTTCATATTTGATATAGTATTTCCTTAAATCCTTTAGGGCCGAGGATCAATATTCCACCTATACATAGTTCGGTTACAAGGATGGAGCTTGTAAAAAGTTTAAGGCATTTGTTTTCAAAAAATTTTATATCAAAAAAGAACTTTTTTATAACCTAAAACACGGCTATTTTAGAGGCCTGATCATAGCCATAATAGAATTAAAAATAGATAATGCCTCTTTTAATTATAATTGCCGGAATCCTATTGCTCTTTGTTTTAATAATCGTAGTAAAACTAGACACCTTTATTTCATTTCTAATAGTATGTATCGCTGTCGGTATATTTCAAGGTATGCCATTGGACAGTGTGGTACAATCTATTCAAAAAGGTATTGGCGATACGCTTGGTTTTTTGGTAATGATTATTGGTTTAGGTGCTATGTTGGGCAAACTTGTAGCGGATAGTGGTGCTGCACAGAGAATTACATCAAAACTTGTCAATGCCTTTGGTTTGAAATACATTCAATGGGCGGTAGTTCTTGCCGGTTTTATAGTTGGTATTCCCATGTTTTATTCCGTAGGCTTTGTAATACTAATTCCATTGGTGTTTACTGTCGCCGCCTCTACAGGTTTGCCTTTAATATATGTAGGCCTTCCTATGCTTACTTCATTATCCGTTACCCATGGTTTTTTGCCACCACATCCGGCACCGACTGCAATTGTGGGAATGTTTGGCGCAGATACCGGAAAAACATTGTTGTATGGAATCGTAATCGCTGTTCCCGCCATTATTCTTGCAGGACCATTATTTGCAAGAACTATTAAAAACATAGAGGCAACGCCTCTTAAGGAGTTTTATAACCCGGTAATTTTAAAGGATAATGAAATGCCCAGTATGGCTATTAGTACTTTTACCGCCTTAATTCCGGTAATACTGATTATGATATCGACCGTTTTGATGAACTTCATTCCGGAAAATGGTACGCTATATCTTATAGTGGGCTTTATCGGTAATCCTGTCATAGCTATGCTTATCTCCGTTCTTGTAGCTATCTATACTTTGGGACTTTACCAAGGTAAAAAGATGGGGGAACTGATGCAATCTATTTCCAATTCAGTTTCCAGTATTACCATGGTTTTGTTGATTATTGCAGGTGCCGGAGCATTAAAACAGATTTTAGTGGATAGTGGTGTAAGTGATTATATAGGAGAGTTGCTCAAAGGCACCGACGTTTCGCCTTTATTTTTAGGATGGATGATCGCTGCGATAATTAGAGTCTGCGTGGGTTCCGCAACGGTGGCAGGACTTACGGCCGCGGGAATAGCATTACCTCTTGTATCCGGAACAAGTGTTAATCCGGAACTTATGGTATTGGCCGTGGGTTCCGGTAGTTTAATGCTATCCCATGTCAATGACGGCGGATTCTGGATGTTCAAGGAATATTTTAATCTTTCTATAAAAGAAACACTTTCTACATGGACAGTAATGGAGACCATAGTGGGCATTATTGGTATAGGAGGAGTTTTGTTATTGGATACAATTTTAACTTAATATGAAAATAGTACCTTCAGAAAGAATTGAGGAGTTGGGTTTAGTTTTACCCCCGGTACCAAAACCCAAAGGGGTTTATATACCTGTACTCGTAGTCGATAAGTTCCTATATGTTTCAGGTCATGGTCCCGTAAGGAACGATGGAAGTTTAATACAAGGGCGGTTAGGTGATACTATGGACATAGATGGTGGATATTTAGCGGCCAGGCAAGTAGGATTGACTGTCCTTGCATCAATAACTACGCATTTTGGAAGTATCGATAGGGTTAAGCGTGTAGTAAAAGTATTGGGTATGGTAAACTGTGTTCCGGATTTTCTAGATCAGCCTTCTGTAATTAATGGTTTTAGCGAATTAATGGCCGATATTTTTGGTGCCGAACTTGGGATAGGTGTGCGGAGCGCCGTAGGTATGATGCTACCCGACGGTATTCCCGTGGAAATAGAAGCAATGTTTGAATTGCATTGACATTAGTGGGAGCAATACAAAGCGTATCACTTTCTTTATAATATTCTGTTTATCAATTGGCTAATTCATGTAATTAAAATGCCCAATCAAGAGTCCTAAACCCGCAAGTTTCATGGTTTAAAGCTATTTTTAAAGACTAATCTAACTCTTGACTTCTCTAACGTTGCCCAGGTCGAAATACCTTCATTGCCTCCTGGTTTGTTTCCAAATAAGGCCCTCCAATAAGATCGATACAATATGGAATAGCGGGAAATACGGCCTCGAGACATTCCCGAATGGATTTTGGTTTGCCCGGTAAATTAACGATCAATGTAGTCCCACGGATTCCAGCGGTTTGACGTGAGAGAATGGCAGTGGGTACGTATTGCAGGCTCACCTGTCGCATCTGCTCACCAAATCCGGGAAGTAGTTTTTTACAGACGGCGATGGTTGCTTCCGGGGTTACGTCCCGTACGGCAGGTCCGGTGCCACCTGTTGTTACGATTAGACAACAGGCCTTATGGTCGGCCATATCTATTAATTCTTTTTCCAGCAAGGTTTGTTCATCGGGAATGACTGTATACTCCGCTTCCCATGGGCTGGATAGCCATAATTTCAGAAGCCGCTTGACCTCCTTACCCGGTAAATCTTCATATTCACCACGACTGGCCCGATCCGATACATTGATAATACCAATTTTTATTTTTCCCACTTATCCTCAACTTTAGCGTTTAGTACGAACATCATTGTTGTTACGGTACTAAAATAAAAAGAAATAAAAATCTTTGCCCGTTCAGATTTATCCGGTACCCAAAGGAAACCATAGGAAATAGTACAATTGCCTTATACTGATGATAGGATAAACTGGTCACTACAGTTTGCACTGTAGGATTACCATTATCAAGACTCCATTGCCTGCTGCATTCATGGTATACACCCACACTGTTTTTAGTGCAACTGAGCCGCAAAAATAGGCAAACAACTTGTTTGTGCTACCGAGTTACATTGGATTTACGTACTTGGAATAACAAGAAGGACTAAATCGGTCAAAGCATTGCTCAATGCTTTTTGTTGCCTCTCCACATTTCAGGTACAAAAACATATCGTTTCATTCTATTTTAATACAATTTCACCTTTTGAAGCTTGAATTGTTTGTTGTTTTGGCAAAAACATCAATCATGAAAAAAACAATCAAACACTATTTGTACATACCTGTTTTCCTTGCGTGGTCAATGGTTTTGTCCCAAAAACAGAGCGAAGAACTTACCAGCTTCCGGCAATCATTTAACAAATTCGCTCCAAAAAAAATGAAAAAACACCATGTGGTCGGAGCAAGTGTGACCATAGTCGTGGACGGTGAAGTTGTGGTGGACAGGGGATTCGGTTTTTCCGACTTGGAAAGTGGGGCAAGGGCTAACTTAAAAACCCCATATCCCATAGGATCGGTATCCAAAGTGGTAACCGTAACAGCGGTGCTCAAACTCTATTCTGATGGCAAGATCGACATCGATAGGCCTTACACCGATTATGTTCCCGATTTTGTAATGAAGAAACACTTTTCTGGCCCAATTGATTTTACGGTAAGGCACTTATTATCCCATTATGCAGGTCTGCCTAGGCTTAGGGTCAAAGGGTTTTTGAAGAAGCAACCGCTGCCCTTGGATAGTCTTTTGGCCCAGAGTCGCAACGAATATCTTATTGCCCCGGCAGGAAAGG
The DNA here is from genome assembly GCF_965228935.1 of Ulvibacterium sp. Lineage (GTDB taxonomy): Bacteria > Bacteroidota > Bacteroidia > Flavobacteriales > Flavobacteriaceae > Ulvibacterium. Next base: position 2,938,738 of record NZ_OZ245846.1, read on the forward strand.
TATACCAATATTCGGATTGGGGCGTGGATTTATTGGCTTTATTGGTACAACGGGTAGCTAAGGTGCCGTACACGGAATTTGTAACTGCAAAGGTATTTAAACCTTTGGGGATGGATTATTCAGGTTTTGGCCCGGTGGACACCAAAGGGTATATGAACGGAAAAGAAACCCCGACCTATGAATATAGTTGGCCAGGGTCGGACGGGATGTACTCCACCACTTCCGACCTTGCCAAATTATGCCAGGTCTATTTTATTAAAAATGATGGCGGCGGCAATGTTTTTTTGAAACCTGAAATAGTAGAGGAAGCCCATACCCTACATTTTGTAGATGCCCCAATGGCGTATGGCACCCAGATAGGTCTAATGTGGGAAATACAACCGTTTCAAGGGTTCAAAAGGGTTAAGAAAGGTGGAATCCATGAACCATTCTATAGCTATATCTTTTACATTCCCGAGATACGGGCCGCAGTGATCGTATGCAGCAACTCCAATGCCTCAAGCCGTTTGCACTGGGATATTTGGTCAAAAACATTTGATTTTCTGTCCAAAAGATATGGTTTAAAAGGGAGTATGCCCCAAATAAAAAGGAAGTCGGGCAAAACAACGTTAACCAATAGCCAAATGAAGGAACTGGGAGGCACGTATAGCACTGATCTTGGTATCTTGAACCTGCAACCAGATGGTGAAAAGTTTAATGTAACCCTTGGTCTGCACAAGCAAAAAGGAATTGCTACGATCCATGAAGATAATTTGCTTAAATTATCGGTAAAGAAGATAGGAATCAAAATTCATGCAATGGATATTTTTTGGGATAAGGTCGGAAATGAACTTGTGATCGGGGAACAATACGGAAGCGGAAAACGGAACATTGGAGGGGCAAAAATCGACAATACCCAGATTCCGCAATCATGGAAAAAGGCCGTCGGAACCTATGAAGTGATCAATTACGATGCGATTGATTACCAAACTATTGAAAAAGCGGAGTTGTTAGTGAATGAGTTTGGTGTTTTGGAACTAAGGTACCATGTATCCTATCCCAATACTACGGATTTTCAATTAGGGCTTTCGCCACTGTCGGATACCTTGGCCATCATCCCGGGTTATAACTTTGATTTTTTTGGTGGAGAAACGATTGAGCTAATCAAAGTAAGAAATGATTTTGAATTGCGATCTTCAGGCTATAGATTTCAAAGAATCGCGAAATAGTACTGTAACAATGGCACTGTCCTTCTTTAGACAAGGAAAGCAAGATGTATCGGAAGCCCAGGAATTGCTTTTTAAATGGCCTTACATAGGACTTATCACCTTTTCCATTACCACGCTCAATTTTTTGATTACCTATAACCTTCGGAGTGCAACCTTCCAGTATGTATATTTCTACATCATTGATTTGGTGACCACCTACCTGATTATTAGGTTTTATAGCTATGGTATCCGGATCTTGAACAGGAAGGCACCAGTGCACGGTGATTTTGCGAAAAGGGTTACTTATCAATTTACCTTGCACACCTTGAGCGTGGTCATTTTTAGTATCTTGATCAACGAGTTTTTGGACCACCTCTTTTTTAAAGGGGAACGTCTTTCCCTTTCCTTTCAATTTTATACACAGGATACGGTATTGGCCGTGGTGTTCACCTTGCTGTTCCATTGCCTGTATTTGGGACTGTACTTGCTGTCGGTCAAAAAACCGCCTCAGGAAGAGGGTATAAAAAAAATTAAAGTCTTTCAGGGCATGGCCCATAAATTGGTGGATTTAAATAAAATTATTTGTATTTATACCTCCTTGGGCAACACTTATGTGGTGGATGGTCATTACAATAGGTTTGTGTCCGAAAAGACCTTGGGAGAGTTTGAGGAACTGGTTTCCGAACGTTTTTTTAGAGCCAATAGGCAGTTTCTGGTCACCATGACGATTATAGATTCATATAAAAGTGCTGGAAATGGCAAAATTGAAATTTTTTTAAATGCAAACAGTATCGGCGATTTAAATAAAAGCATTTATGTAAGCCGGAGCAAGGCGTCTTCTTTTAGATTATGGTTGAAGAGAGGATAAACATATAAAAAATAGAATCCACATGGTAATCCCTGCTGCCCGTACAAATAAAGTAAAATCATATCTTGAGCGTTTTAAATCTGAGGTTATGGAAATAAGCACAAAAAAATATGGCAATCATTTTCTGATGTTGGGTTTGATGTTCATGGCAATTGCGTGCAAGGAAAGGCCAAAAGGGGATGACATTAAAGAAAAATCAGGGAAAAGAAGAGTATCGCAAATGGATGCCATGAGCAATTATGAAAGTGACGTTTCCTTTCTAAGAGGGTACATGGAAATTATTGAACTTTCCGATGCAAATGGCCCTGGAAGGGTTGCTGTTGCACCTTCTTTACAGGGCAGGGTGATGACCAGTACTACCAAATCCGAAAATGGCCCAAGTTTTGGTTGGCTCAATTACCGATTGATCGAATCCGGTGAGATCAAGGAACACTTCAATCCAGTAGGAGGGGAGGAGCGTTTTTGGCTGGGGCCGGAAGGCGGTCAATTTTCCATTTACTTTAAACCGGGCACTTCTTTTGAGTTTGAAAATTGGTATGTACCCAAGGAATTGGATACGGAGCCGTTCGAAGTGACCGATAAAAGCACGAATCAAGTCAGCTTCAAAAAGCGGATGAGCCTATTGAACTATTCCGGAAATACGTTCGATTTGACTGTTGACCGAACGGTTCGTATGATCGATAAGGACAAAGTTGCCGATGTTTTTGGAATTGCCTTGGAGAAAGGAATCGAAATGGTAGCGTTTGAGACCGAAAACAAATTGACCAATGTTGGAGACAATACTTGGAACGAGAAAACGGGAATGTTGTCCATTTGGATTTTGAGCATGCTTAATCCCAGTGAGAATACCCATGTCATCTTGCCCTTTAAAAAAGGCAACGAATCGGAGTTGGGCAAAGTGCTGACGGATTATCGGTTCAGTGGGGATAGGATTCCAACAGATCGATTGTCGATACGGGAAGATAAAGGGGTTGTCCTATTTAAAGCGGATGGCCAAAATAGGGGCAAAATAGGGATATCCCAAAGGCGTGCCCTGCCCATGGCGGCCAGTTACGATGCAAAAAATGAGGTGTTGACATTAGCCTATTTTACCTTGCCCAAAGAAGAAAAAGGGTATGTAAACTCTTTGTGGGAACTTCAAGATGAACCTTTTGCCGGTGATGCCGTAAACTCTTACAATGATGGCCCGTTGGAGGATGGTACCCAATTGGGCCCCTTTTATGAAATTGAGAGCTCCTCACCTGCTGCCGGACTGGGAAAGAATGAATCTTTGATCCATGTCCATGGTACAATCCATTTGCAGGCAGAGAAGGATAAATTGGAAAAGATAACCAAAGAAGTATTCGATTTAACGTTGAGCGAAATTAAGATCTAATAGATGCATCCTTAGGAATATAGTTGTCAAGATACTACATCTTAATGTTTAAATTAATGAATTAAATCATGTAGGGCCTAGTAACCACTTAAAATAGAATATGAATCAAAAGATATGTAGAATTCAATTAAAACTAGGCCTATGCCTAATTGTAATGGCGTTGCTATCCTGTAAGAATTTGCCCGAGCAAGCCAAGGAAACAAGAACTCGACCCAATATCGTAATGATCATGGTAGACCAGATGCGTTTTGATAGGTTTGGTGCCGTAGGGGATACTGTGATTAAAACCCCTAATATTGACGCCCTGGCCGAAGCGGGCCTGCTGTTCAAAAACTCGTATTGTCCCTCCCCTGTATGTGCCCCTTCAAGGGCATCGGTAAAAACCGGGATGTTCCCTCCAGGCAATGGGGTGGTCACCAATTGGGTACCCTTTAAGGAAAAGGTGACTGATACCGTTAGTATCGACCAGTATTTGCTGCCTAAGAGACTTAAATCACTGGGCTATAAGACGGGATTTGTGGGAAAGTTGCATTTTGTCCCTGCTGACAGCATGTTTGGATTTGATCATAGGGCACTCAATGATGCGCCCTATTCCGTATATGCCAATGACGATAAAAAATCGGATTATGTAAAATGGTTAAGGGAAACCCATTACAAGCACGGTGAAAAAGACATTGTGGAGATATTTGACAGGGACGAAAGGTACTATCCTGACGATATTTATAAATTCGTTATGGGAAGCGGCTGGAGGACCGAAGAGCAGCACGATATTCCCTGGACCGCCGAAGAATCCATTGGATTTATCGAAAACAGTGACCCAAATGAGCCATTTTTTCTTTTCACCTCTTTTTTTGGCCCCCATCAACCTTACTTGGCCCCTGCACCATGGGACACCATGTATAATCCAGATGATATGGAACTCGGACCAAGATTCTATGCCAATATGGAAGACAGCCCAATATTTAAAGGTAGTCCCTTCGGAAAGCTTTCTAAGAAGTTACGATCTACATGGACTGAACGAAAATACAAGGAGACTCTTGCCGCATATTATGGCCAAATCTCCATGATAGATTACTATATGGGCAAAATATTTGACAAATTGAAGGAAAGGGGAATATGGGAAAACACTTGGATCGTGTTTTTGGCGGATCATGGCGACTTTAATACCGCTTATGGTACTTTCTTTAAAGGACAGATGTACGATGTAAGCGCCAAGATTCCCTTGATTATAAAACCCGCAGAAGGATACATGGATAATGGAATGAGGGAAGAATTAGTTAATTCCCTGGATACCTACGGGACCATATTGGATATTGCTGGAGATAAGGAATGGGCAAAGCTTCCGGAAATGGAGTCTAGAAGCCTCCTTCCATTTTTTGAGGGAGATGATGATACGCTTCCAATTTGGAGAAACAAGGTGTATTCCATAATCGGGAAAGATCCTGATAAGAACCTATGTATGTTGCGCTCGGGCAATCTAAAAGTTATTCGTAAAGCAATGGCCGGTGGAGGGGCCGTTTACGAACTCTTCGATTTTGACAAAGACCCACTCGAGACCAAGAATGTATGGGACGATCCTGCCTATATGGAGCTTCAGGAAGAGCTTAAGACGGAACTTGATGATTGGTGGAAAAAGCAAGCCGTACGATATCCTAAAAAAATAGATAACTCTTTCCAGATTCAGTAGTCTGCAATGGAGGACGTTTTTCCTTGAAATTTGGGGTTAACGGACAGGAAATCCATACTCGCAGGGATTGAAAAGCCGAACAATGTACATAACCAAGATGGAAATTGCTCAAAAACAAAACAACAGTAAAAATATCTTCCACCATTCTTTTCAACAATGCGTCATTCTAAACGGTCTCTTTTGAACCCAGCTTTACCCAAGGTTTCTTTTTTTTTATGAAAAATAATCTTTGATACCCACAAAATTTTCATACATTTGAATAATTAACTAAATCGGTTTAGTTAAATTGAAGAAGATTTTTCTAAAGGATATCGCAGCGGAGTTGAACCTGTCCAAGACAGCGGTTTCCCTGGTGCTCAACAATAGGGGGGACGAGAACAAAATCAGTAAGGAAACCCAAAAGAGGATTCTGGATTTTGCCCGAGAAAACAACTATCGCCCCAATCAAATGGCCCGGGGGTTGAGTTTGGGAAAAAGTGAGACCATTGGACTGATCGTGCCCAATATTTCCGATATCTTTTATGCCAGAATCGCCCATCATATTGAACTCAGGGCCAAGACGCTTGGATATAACGTTGTATTCAGTAGTTCCAATGAAGATGCCAAGATGGAAAAGGAATTGGTGTATTCCATGTTGAATCGGCAAGTTGATGGACTCATTATCGCTTCAACTCAGAAAAACAAAGATGAGATCTTAAAATTAAAAAGAGCCAATTTCCCGTTTGTGTTGATTGATAGACATTATCCGGATGTAAAGACCAACTATGTAATCGTTGATAATTTTGATGGTGCAAAAAATATAACCCAACACTTGTTGGGAAAGGGGAGGAGGGGTATAGGCTTGGTTACTATAAAAAGTGAATTGGATGCTATGCTACAAAGACGTTTGGGCTATGAAAAAGCGCTTAAGGATTGGGGTCTCAATATCGATACCGGGATACTAAAGGAATTGGATCCGTTCAGGTATAAATCAGAAATGAAAGGGGCGATCAGGGATATGGTCAACGGAGCAAAGCGTGTGGATGCCCTTGTGTTTACTACCCACTATCTGGCCGCCTCCGGGCTAAGGGAACTTAAATTATTGAATGTTCAAGTACCTGATGAAGTGGCCATAATTAGCTTTGATGAGCTTGGCGCCTTTGATTTGGTAGACCCGCCGATTACTACGAGTAAGCAGCCCGTTGATGATATTGGAAATCTTGCCGTGGAGATTTTGGTCAACGAAATCGAAAAGAAGAATATGAAGATTGAAAACCAAAGTGTATTACAAACCCAACTATTGATTCGAAAATCTTGTGGGGTTTAAATTTATAAGAAAACTAAACCGATTTAGTCAAACAAAAACTATTCTCATGAAACATCAAAGTCGCCATCTGATTCTTAGAAAAGTGTGCTACGTATGCCTTTCTCTTTTTTTAAGCGGCACTGTATTTGCCAATCCGAATGAACCCATTCCCCTTAAGTCCGATGCGATGTTTTTTCACGAAGGCAACGGAAACGGACATATCCAGGAATTGAACGTAAACCACCGTTTGTACAACATTGGGAAAAATGACATTGAGGGCTATAAGGAAATGCTCTCCGGATCCGAATTCTTTTTATATCCCTCACTACGGGAAGATATTAATGTATCCATGATTGCACGGGCCACTACAGGAAAAATGGGCTTTGAGTTTCTTACAGGTGAGGTACCGGAGAATTATACATCGGACAAGGTCACCTTTCTAATGTTGAGCGATATAGACCTAAACTTAAGGGAATCCTTTGATATTCATGTAAATGACCGACCACTTTTGACCTTTAACTCCAATGAGGATGGAACACTTTCGATTACCGACAATCCCAGTAATGGCGATGCGGAATATATTCTAGTGAGGAGGGATGGTAACGGTGATGGCATTGGAGTATTCCGATTAACGGTTCCTACTTCCTATGTTCAAAAAGGGAAAAGTGCCAAAGTAAAATTTAACGGTCATAAAAAGAACTCCAACTGCTGGGTCATGATTTTTAAGGCCACCGATGCTGTAGAGCGAATTAAAAAATCGGTCTTCACGGAAGCCGCCTTTGTAATCAAACAAAAAAATGAAGTGTTGTATGTAGATGCACCCGAACATTTTTCGGGAAAATCGGTTTACATCATCAGTGATGGTAAAAAAAGCAAGCGTAGAACTTTTAAGGCCCAAGGCGAACTTTCCAAAGCATCCTTTACGATCAAAGCACCCAAGAATAGCTTTTCCATTGTCTATGACGATACGGAAATTGCAATCGAATTCGAAAACGGCGACGGTACGATGTCCAAGACGGATATCAGGGGAAAATATCTCTACCATCACAGAACCAACTACAATAATGGTTGGTTTGCTTCTTTGACCAAATTATACAAACCCGAATTTTTTGAGACTTACGACGATTTTTTTGACAAAAAATATGAGGACGGGTTGGTTTCCATTATGAATTCAAGCCATCAAGATATTGCCTGGGTAGACCGTCCTGAAGTCTGTATCATTCTCAGGGATACCTTGTTGTTGAGGCCCGTACTCAAGGATGCCTTTATCCGGGATGATTACGGTTTTGACATCGAGGATGGACTGATGTTACGGGAATACTTGGAAAGACACCCACAATCCCAGGAGCAATTGACCACGCTGTTGAACAAGAAGTTAATATCCGTGGGTGCAACCTATAATTGCCCTTATGAGGATATGTATGATGCTGAGGATCAGGTAAGGCAGTTATACTTGGGCAAAAAATGGGTAAAAAAGACCTTTGGAGGCTATGACTCAAAGGTGTATTGGAATGTGGACGTACCTGGTAAATCATTGCAAACACCTCAGATTCTGAAAAAAGCCGGAGTGGATTATATGGTAATTAGCCGGCACGCCAAGGGAATGTTCCACTGGGCAAGTCCGGATGGTAGTTCGGTCTTTACCTACTCCCCGGGCCATTACGGTAATGATTTACTCTATCTGTCCCGAGACTTGAACAACAAAATGAAGTATGGTGCCGAGCAAGTGTTGTATTGGGAGAAGAATTTTAAGGGAAGTGAAATTCAGACCCCGTTATTATCAAGTCAGGATATGCTTCCCGCAATCGACTATTCGGACTTTATAGATTCTTGGAATTCCTTTGATTCCCTCAAGGATGATAAAGGAGCCGAAAAAGGGGTATTCCTACCAAAAATGGAGCTCATGACCATGGATGAGTTTATGCCTTTGGCGGAGAAAAAGGCGACGCAAGTGGATACCATTATGGGGGAACGTCCCAATGTTTGGGTGTATATTCACGGACCGGGCCATCATGATGCGTTGACGGCCAGTAGGGAGGCTTCAAAATTATTGCCTGCTGCGGAAAAGTTCCTTTCCATTGCGCATATTATCGACCCTAAAAAAATGCAGTATCCGTTCGGGGAATTCGATGAGGCCTGGCAAGCCAAGATTTATCCGGACCATGGTTGGGGCGGTCATGATGGGGACATCACCGATAATTTGTTTAAGGAGAACCTCGTAAAATCCAAGACTATGGGTCAAGCCCTTTTGAAAAAAGGTGTTGATTTCCTTTCCAGTAGGATTAAAAAGAACGAAAAACTAGGTATTCCCATAGTACTGTTCAATAGTCTCTCATGGGAAAGGACCGATCCAGTGACTACATCCGTTAATTTTACCAAAGGGGACATTAAAAATGTGGCTATCCTTACTTCGGACAAGAAAAAAATCCCAACACAAACCAGTAATGCGGAATACTACGATGACGGAAGCCTAAAAAGTGCCGAGATTACCTTTATCGCCAAGGACATACCTTCCATAGGCTATGTTACCTATTATCTAAGTGATGCTAAAACAACGGTTGTTAACGACGGAAAAATAGCGGATACGTCTTCCTACGAAAACCCTTTTTACCAAGTAAGTTTTGAAAAAGGAGGCATAGCGCAGGTGTATGACAAGGAGCTGAAAAAGGAGCTTTTTACAACGGATAATCTTAAAGTGGGGGATGTTTTTACCTTGCAATCCGTCGGAAATGGTGCCGGTGAATTCGGGGATGTACAACAGCCCAGTATGGTAGATTTTGATAAGGTGAGTCAACACGATCCAGAATGGGAAATTTTGGAAACCGGCCCCGTCTTTACCAAATACAGATTGGAGCAAAAAATACGGCATGCCATTGTAAGACAGGAGGTCACCTTGTATCACGATTTAAAGCGGATGTATTTTGATGTCACGCTTCGCAATTGGACGGGAGAGCTGTACCGCGAATTTAGAACCGCTTTTCCTGTGAATATGGACAAGGCCGAAATTGCCCATGAAGTCCCTTTCGGAAGGGTACGTGTGGGCAAGGATGAAATTAAGACGGCCGGTGAGCGCTATACCCCACTTTGTAAGGATGTACATCCCAGGGCCATTATAGATTGGATCTCGGCAACGGATGATGGGATGTCTATAACGCTCAGTTCATCCGTAGCGGCGGCGGATTGGATTGACCCTACGGAACACAGCTCGGGCAAGGCCGTTTTACAAAATGTATTGTTGGCCAGTAGAACCTCCTGCCACTGGGAGGGCAATGAATATTCCCAGGCTGGCCACCATAATTTTCATCATGTTTTGACATCGAACAAGGCCGAAAGTATCCAGGGCCAAAAAATTGCCAAACAGAAAAACGAGCCGCTGCATGTGGTGGTATATCCGGATACCTCTACAAAATCGTTCTTGCCGGAATCCCTAAGTTTCTTTTCAATAGATTCCGAGGATGTATTGATATCGACTATAAAAAAAGCGGAAGATTCCGAGGATATTATCGCGCGGATGTATAATGTAAAAGATACTGAGGAAAAGGTAAATCTTACCTCCTATTTTGATATCAAGTCGTATAAGCAGACCAATATTATAGAGGAAGACCCAAAACCGGTACCTCCTGAACTACAGTTGGGTAAGTACGCCATAGAAACCTTTAGTTTAGAAGTTGAGGAATAATACATACAAAGTAAGTACCCTTTAAGGGCTTAACCCTAAAAACCAGAGTATGAAGACGTTGTGGAAAACCGACCGAGAACTGTACGAAATAGCAAAGAAGGAGCTTTTTGTGGCGCTTGTAGGTGATATTTTGGATAAAATGGGGTATTTGCACCAGTTTCTACCACCCCATATCAAACCCTTGCATAATGATTTTGTAGTCATAGGAAGAGCGATGCCCGTTCTTGAGGCAGATGTATTTGATGAGGTTTCCGATAGCACTCATAGCCCCATAATGAAAAAACCGTTCGGGATCATGTTCGAAGCCTTGGATAGTTTAAAGGAAGGTGAGGTCTATATCTGTTCCGGATCCTCACCGGAATATGCCCTTTGGGGGGGATTAATGAGTACCAGGGCCATTAAATTGGGTGGCGCGGGCGCCGTGGTTAACGGTTGGTCCAGGGATACCAAGGAAATTTTGAACCTTGGGTTCCCGACATTTTCCTATGGGGGTTATGCCCAAGATCAAGGCCCTAGGGGAAAGGTAATCGATTATAGAGTTCCGATAGAGATTGCTGGGATACGAGTCAATCCCGGGGATATTGTCTATGGAGATTTGGATGGGGTGTTGATCGTACCCAAAGAAGCGGTAAATGAGGCTTTTACTGGGGCTATTGAAAAAGCACGCGGAGAACAGTTAGTAAAAAAAGCGTTGCAGGAAGGTATGAGTACGGTCGATGCGTTCAATAAGTTCGGCATTATGTAACACTGGGGGTATGCCAAACCATCCGATGAAAACCAAATAATGTATGGGCGATAAAAAAACGAATTATCTACTGGGAATCAGTTTTGTCTCCACTATAGGTGGCTTTCTCTTTGGATATGACACGGCCATTATTTCGGGCTGTAATGCCTTTTTGGAGCAGCATTTTAAACTGTCTCCGGCCGAGTTGGGTTGGGTGGTATCATCGGCCTTGTTGGGTACTATTTTTGGTTGTATCGTTGCGGGATCCATTACGGATAAACTAGGTAGAAAAAAAGCATTGATTTTGGCCGCTTCCTGCTTATCCCTTTCGGCATTGGGCTCCATGTTGCCACCCCAATTTTTGGGCGATTTGGAGAATGCCCATTGGTTTGTTTCGGATGCCGGTAATGCTTACGATTTGTTGATTGTCGTCCGTATCATTGGGGGAATCGGGGTAGGCATTACTTCCGTTGTCGCCCCTATCTACATATCAGAACTTTCTTTGCCTGAAAACCGGGGAAAAATGGTGTCTCTATACCAACTTTCCATCACCTTGGGAATTCTTTTGGCGTTTCTAATCGATTGGATCGTACTAAACCAAGCGGGAGATTTGGCAGGTGTCATCTCCAACGAAGCTTCCGGATTTTGGGATTGGTTGTTCGTGGAGGAACTCTGGCGTGGCATGTTCGGCACGGAAATACCCATTGCACTCTTGTTTTTGTTTTTACTTTTCATCGTCCCGGAGACACCCCGATGGCTGATTTCCAAGGGACGAAGTGAAGAAGCGATGGCTATTATGGTGAAAATAAATGGTAAGGAATATGCCCAATCGGCTATGAATGAAATAGAGGAAATGACCAAGGTGAAAACTGGGGGCTTTAAGGAGTTGTTACAACCTTTTTTGCGTATTCCCCTTTTAATAGGGGTATTGCTCCCTATGTTCTCACATTTAAGTGGTATTGCGGCGATTATGTATTTCGCCCCCAACATTATCAATGAATCGATTCAAAGTGTGGAAAGCGCCTTCTTGGGTGCAGTTTTGGTGGGTCTGGTAAATAGTGCATTTACTTTTGTGGCCATTTTGAATATTGAAAAATTCGGCAGAAGAAAATTGTTGTTGGTCGGAGTTATCGGGGCATTCCTGTCCTTAACCGGAGTAGGCACTTTATTTGCATTGGGTTCCCAATATGTAATTGTTCCCTTGCTCTTGTACGTGGCCAGTTTTGCTTTTTCCTTTGGTCCCATCGTTTGGGTCATCATCAGCGAAATTTTTCCGACCAAGGTTCGTGGATTGGCTGTGGCCCTGGGCAGCTTTGCCCTTATGGTCACCGGCTTTATCATAACATTGACCAATCCCATTTTTATCGAAAGTATCAAGCCTTCGGGCACCTTTTTCGTTTATGCCGCATTGACGCTTCCGGCCATCTGGTTCATTTGGAAGTTTGTCCCTGAGACCAAGGGAAAAACACTGGAGGAAATCGAAAAATACTGGCGCGTACGTAATCAACCAAATAATGACGGATAAATAACTACCAAAGCATATGATAGAGTCCTATAAAATACTGGAAAACGGATATCACCCTTTTTTAATTCGGGATGGCTGGCAAGTGGCCCAATTGAACTATATGCCCGAACAAGACATGGATAATATCAAAAGATTGGATATTCACCATTTAACGGATGAGGTTTTTATTTTGTTGAAAGGAAATGCCGTGTTGATTTCCGCGACTATCGATATGGGAACGGTAACTTTTGAATTAACGTTAATGGAACCGGGCATCACCTATAATGTTCCTCAAGGCACTTGGCACAATATTGCTATGACCGAAGGGTGCCAAACGATCATTGTGGAAAAATCGAATACACATATTTCTGATTTTGAACATTTTGAACTTAGCGAAGTATGTATCGAAGATCTGAAGAATAAGGTTGGTTTACTGTTTGAAACGGTAGGTAAAGTGAAGTGAAGTCCAATGGTCAATACGCATTGTAAGAAATGAAAAATATCGATTTAAGTGGGAAAAAAGCCTTGGTCACAGGTGGGAGTCAAGGTATAGGTGCCGAAATCTGTGTGCAATTGGCGCAATGTGGCGCCGATGTTTTCATCAATTATAATACGAATAGGGAAAAGGCGGAGGAGTTGGCCACGGAAATTAGGAGAAAACATGGTGTAAACGTTACCTGTGGTGGCGCAAACGTGTCCAATGCAAAGGAGGTAGAGGCCATGTTCCTTCAAATGGATAATGAAATTGGAACCATCGATATTTTGGTAAACAATGCGGGTTGTGAATCCGTGATCCATGTTTTGGATATGGAAGAAAAGGACTGGGATAGGGTAGTGGATGTTAATTTAAAAGGGCCTTTTTTATGTGCACAACAAGCCGCGCAGAGAATGGAAAACAACGGTGGTGGTGTCATTATCAATATTTCCTCCATTCATGACGCGGTACCAAGAAAAGGATTGATACATTACTGCTCCGCCAAGGCAGGGCTAAAAATGTTCTCCAAATGCCTTTCCTTGGAGTTGGCCGATAAAAACATTAGGGTAATTTCCATTGCCCCTGGAGCCATTGAAACGAACATGAATCGTGAGGAAATCGCCAAATTTGGAAAGGATAGGTTCGAAAATTGGATTCCCCAAGGAAGAATCGGCGAGGTTGCGGATGTGGCCCATACGGTAGTGTTTATGGCCAGTGATTTGGCCGATTATATCAATGGGGCCGATATTTATGTGGATGGGGCTTACATGAACCATACAATTCAGTACGATCCGAGACCTAAACGAAAAAATGAATAAGTACTTTCGGCCATGTCGGAAACAATCATATTAAAAGGGATTGCCTGGGACCATCCCAGAGGGTATGAGCCTCTAAAGGCTACCTCGGTAACGTTTGCCCAGGAGCATCCGAAAATTCGAATCGATTGGGATATCCGTTCCTTAAAGGAATTTGGCGACACCCCCATTGAGGATTTGATAGATGTTTATGATTTGATTACCATAGACCATCCCTATATGGGACAGGCATATTCCAATGGACTTTTGATACCATTGGAAGAAAGGTTATCAGGGAGTGCACTGGATGAATACAAGAATCAATCGGTCGGACCAAGTTTTGAATCCTATTATTACAAGGGTCATTTATATGCCCTGCCCATTGATGCGGCCGCTTTGGTGGCAGCCTCAAGAAGTGATTTGATTTCGACCTTAAATCTCGAGCTTCCCGATACACGTGAGAAATTGTTCGACTTTTACAAAAAAATCCCTAAAAAGTATTCTGTTGCCTGGCCCTTATGTGCCACCGATTTGTGGTGTACTTTTTTAACATTGTGTGCACAGGATGGGGGGAGGGATTTCCTCAAGAATCGCAAGATCGACGAAAAATTGGGCGGTAAGGTTTGGGATGAACTAAAAGAGCACCTGAAACACCTACATCCCGAATCCTTGAATTGGAACCCCATCCAGGTCTTGGACAATATGGCTGCAGGTGATGAAATTATCTATTCCCCTTTTTTATTTGGATATACCAATTATTCCAGGAAGGGCTACGCAAAAAATGTTGTACATTTCAGCAATAGCCCTGCAAATCCGGCTAATGATGTTTCGACCATTTTAGGAGGAGTTGGACTGGCGGTTTCGGCAAAATGTAAACAGGTGGATTTAGCAGTTGCTTATGTGGATTACGTGGCACGTGCTGAAACACAGGAAGGCCTGTATACCAAAAATGGCGGACAGCCCGGTAATTTGATCGCCTGGGAAAGTGCCTCCAATAACGTGCTTTGCCATGACTTTTTTGACGAGACCCGAACGACCATGGAAAGGGCGTACGTACGTCCACGGCATAAAGGATGGAACAAGTTTCAAGAAGAGGGAGCGGAATTATTACATAACGGTCTCGTAAAAAATAGTCCGTCCGATAAAGTAATGAAAGACTTAAATCAATTATACCGATCAATTGGCTGATATGAATGGTACCTACAAGAATATTGAGATACAAATAAAGGACGGCATAGCCGTACTTAGATTTAATAGGCCCGATCAACTTAATGCCATGAATCGGGAAATGATGGATGAAATCATTGCCGGTATTGAGGAAATAAATACGAACAACAAGGCAATGGTCGCAATAATCAGAGGTACGGGCCGGGCATTTATGGCAGGTGCCGATATTAAGGAATATGGTAGCCAGACCCCGGAGCAGTTCAAGGCTTTTCAGGATAGGGGAATACAGTTGTACGAAACCATTGAACATGCCCCAAAACCATGGATTGCAGCGGTAAACGGATTTGCATTAGGAGGAGGTTTCGAAATAGCGCTTTCCTGCGATATGATATTGGCCTCCGAATCGGCAAAAATGGGCCTACCTGAAGTTTTTTTGAGTTTGGTTCCCGGTGGGGGCGGTACCCAGCGCTTAATTCAGCGCATAGGAATTAATCGGGTCAAGGAAATGTTGTTTACGGGTGCGCAATACAGTGCAGCCGCACTTTTTGATTGGGGCATTGTAAATCATGTATATGAGGACGAAGAATTTGAAACCGAGGTTTTACGCTTTGCAGGGAAGCTGACCCGAAGACCGTCCGGAGCGATTCAACAACTTAAAAGGTTGGCACACTTAAGTCTTTCCCCCATTCCTTTTGATCAAAAAATTAAGGAAGAAGGTCAAGCGGTAACCGGGCTCTTTTATGGTAAGGAAGCCCAAAAGGCCATTCAAGACTTTATTGATAAATCTTAAAAGAAACCGCTATGTTGACTTTTTTTATAGGCAGTTATACTGAATATATTGTACCCGGTTTTGGAGGTATAGGGAATGGAATCTATACCGTCCAACTTAACACGGACACCGGAGGTTTGGTTACTTTGCATACGGAGAAGACACGGAATCCGAGTTATTTGACCATTAGCAATGATACTAAGTTTCTGTATTGCGTTACGGAACTTGACGAAAGTGAGGATCCCAAGGTAAGGGCCTATAGAATCAATACAGATTTTTCACTGGAGTTTTTGAACGAACAATCGATTTCCGGGGGGTATCCGTGCCATTTGGTAATCCACGAAAACAATATCTTGGTGGCATGTTATGCTACCGGAAATATCATTCAGTTTCCTTTGGATGCCTCGGGAAAACTGATGGAAGCCAAGAACGCATATGATCACAAGGGTTCCAGTGTAAACAAGGAGCGCCAAGAGGCACCTCATGCCCATCAAGTGGCCATTCACCCGAACAAAAAGGATATTTACGTTTGTGATTTAGGTATCGATACGATAAAAGCCTATCATTTGGAAGGAACGGAATTGACCCCGAATGAAAATAAGGATTGTGAGGTTTCCAAAGGAGGCGGTCCTCGACATATGGTTTTTAATGCGCAAGGCGGTTTGGCCTATGTCCTTAATGAGTTATCAGGTACCCTGTCGGTATTACATAGTAGGGATAGCTTGTTTGAAGAAGTAAAAACCTATGCTACCTTACCCGAAGATTACAAGGGAACTCCAAGTGCTTCTGCAATCCGCCTGCATCCTAACGAAAAATACCTTTATGTGGCCAACAGACAACTGGATGCCCTGACCATCTTTGGGGTTATTGATGAAGAATTGCACTTGATTGATTATCAATATACCAAAGGAAAGGAGATACGGGAATTCAACATAACTCCTGATGGTAAATGGTTAATAGCATGTCATCAGAATTCACACGATACGGTGGTTTACAAAATTCAGGAAGATGGAAGGCTTTTAGAGACCTATAGAACCCAAGAGATTTTGTCTCCGGTCTGTGTTGTCTTTCCAATGTAATACAGAGAAGGGATTTGTAAAGATTTAGAATGGAAACAAAGCCGCCATCCAACAATATAAAATGAAGAGCAAAGAAAAAGAAGGCCCTTTAAAGGGGTTGGTGGTAGCCGATTTTACGCAACTGGCACAAGGTCCTTGGGCGACCCAGATGTTGGGGGACATGGGGGCCGATATTATCAAAATTGAACCGGTGAAAGGCGATTGGATGCGGCATTATGCCTATGCCAATATGTATCCGGGGGGTGAAAGTATTTCGTTTGTGAGCTTCAATCGGAACAAACGCAGTATCGCCTTAAATTTAAAAGATTCAAAGGGGATAAAGATAGCAAAGGATATTATTGCCAAAGCGGATATTTTGGTAGAAAACTTTCGTCCCGGGGTTATGGAAAGATTGGGACTGGGATATGAGGAAATGAAAATATTGAATCCGCGATTAGTGTATTGCTCCAGTTCGGGCTACGGTTCCTCTGGCCCTTATCTACATAGACCAGGACAGGATCTGTTGGCCCAATCCATTAGTGGGACTGCGGCACTGAATGGCCTTAAAAGTCAAATGCCGGTAGTAACCGCCGTTGGCCAGGCGGATCTATTGACAAGTCTTTTTATCAATCAATCCGTTTTAGCGGCCATTTATTCACGGGAACAAACGGGAAAGGGCCAAAAAGTAGAGGCCAATCTATTGAACTCGGTGGTAGGTTTTCATACTCAGGAGGTCACGGCTTATTTACATAAGGGCGAGAATCCCGAAAGGAGCAAAAGTGGCATTCCAAACCCTTGGCTCGGTGCGCCCTACGGATTGTACAATACCAAGGATGGCTATGTGGCCATTGGCATGAATTCCGTACAAAGACTGGCAACGGTTATTGGCTTGGAGAAGTATGCCACTGAAGAATTTGCTTCGAATAATATTATGGAGAGCAGGGACGAAATCCGCTTTGCCTTTAATGCTGTTTTCAAGACCAAAACTACTAGCGAATGGTTGAAAATTCTTTTGAAAGATGATATTTGGTGCTCCCAAGTAAATACCTTTGATGAAATGGTAAAGGATCCACAGATTGAGCACAACCAAATGATTATTGAGATTGATCACCCCACTATCGGAAAGGTCAAAACAACGGGCTTTCCGGTTTGGTTCAGTGATACGCCTCAAAAAATCTACAGACCGGCACCTCTTTTAAACGAAAATGCGAAGGAAATTCTCAAAGAATTTTGTGGGTACAATGAAGATGAGGTAAACACATTCATAACGGAAAACAAATCATAATGAAACTGGGATTTGGATTGTATAGGCACATGCTCAATACGGAGCACTATAAGTTTGCGAAGCAATGCGGTGCCACACATTTGGTCATTCATTTGGTGGATTATTTTGGGCATAATAAGGATAATGCAGACCAACCGATAGGCGGTAAGGAAGGTTGGGGAAGGGCCGGAAACCCCGATGAAATCTGGTCGATTGAAGAGCTGGCGGCCATCAAAAAGGAAATCAACGAACACGGGTTGGAATTGCAGGCCATAGAAAATTTTGATCCGGCCCATTGGCATGATATCTTGCTGGATGGCCCCAAAAAAGAACTTCAAATGGCAAATCTAAAACAGTTGATCCGCAATGTGGGCCAAGCAGGAATCCCTACTTTTGGCTATAATTTTTCCTTGGCCGGGGTAGCAGCAAGGACTCAAGGAACTTATGCAAGGGGGGGAGCCGTTTCCGTAGGTATGGAGGGCGGGGATAGCACCCCGATACCCAATGGTATGGTTTGGAATATGGTGTATGATGAAAATGCCCAGGAAGGTACGTTGCCTAAAATTGACCATGATGAACTTTGGAACCGTTTACAATATTTTTTGGACGGGATCTTGCCAGTTGCGGAAGAAGCCGGGGTTAAAATGGCAGCGCATCCGGACGACCCACCGATGCCTTTTGTTCGGGATACGCCAAGGTTGGTCTATCAACCCGATATGTACCAAAGATTACTCGATATGAATCCGAGCCCGTCGAACCATTTGGAATTCTGCCTGGGCTCCATTGCTGAAATGACGGAAGGCGATGTTTATGAAGCCACCGACATGTATAGCAAGCAAGGTAAAATCAGTTATATCCATTTCAGAAATATCGTTGGGAAAGTACCCTATTATAAAGAGGTTTTCGTTGACGAGGGCGATATCGATATGTTCAAAATTTTAAAGATTCTAAAGAAAAACAACTTCGATGGGGTTTTAATTCCCGACCACACACCACAAATGACCTGTGATGCACCATGGCATGCTGGTATGGCCTATGCTATGGGCTATATGAAGGCGGCCATTTCATTATTGGAATAAGCAATTTGTGAGAACAACACCTAACCAAAAACAAATTCCAATTATGAAAAACAATGTTACTTTTTTAGCCGTAATCGCCGCACTTGGAGGCTTCCTATTCGGATATGATACAGCCATTATTTCCGGTACCATCGGTTTTGTAAAAACACAATTTGAACTCAGTACCATTTTGGAAGGCTGGTATGTAAGCTCGGCACTTGTGGGCACTATCTTAGGGGTTTCTATAGCAGGCGTTCTTAGCGACAAATTCGGACGGAAGCACATATTGATTATGTCCGGGATATTTTTTGCACTTTCGGCAATCGGCTGTGCGGTATCAGGTTCGTTCATTAGCTTGGTGATTTATAGGATTCTTGGCGGAATAGGCGTAGGTATTGCTTCTATGTTGTCACCTTTATATATCTCCGAGATAGCCCCCGCAGAAAAAAGAGGAAGATTGGTCGCTTTATATCAACTGGCCATAACCTTTGGTATTTTAGTGGCCTATTTTGCCAATGCCTATTTGCTATCACTTTCTACGTCGGATAGTTTAACCGCTACCTCGGGACTGACCCATAAAATATTTGTCGACGAGGTGTGGCGGGCTATGTTGGGTAGCGAAACCATCCCCGCTACACTTTTCCTTTTATTACTTTTTACCATACCTAAAAGCCCACGTTGGCTTACCATGAAAGGTAAAAGGGAACAGGCCAAAAACATTTTATTGCGATTTGTCACGAAAGAAGAGGCCGATATCGAAATACAAAATGTTGAAGACGTACTGTCCAAGGAGTCCGGCGGAATCAAGGCTGTTTTTTCAGGGCCCTTTAAGCTGGCAATGATTATTGGAATTTCATTGGCACTGCTAAGTCAGGTAAGTGGAATCAATGCCATCATATACTACGGACCAAAAATTCTGGAAGAAGGCGGCCTACAGTTGGGCGAGGCCCTTGGCGGCCAAGTAGTAATTGGTATCGTTAATGTATTGTTCACTTTTGTGGCCCTTTGGAAAATTGATGATCTAGGGCGAAAACCTTTACTTACGTATGGTATAATAGGAATCATGATTTCCTTGTTGATGGTTGGATTATTGTTCTATTTTGAGGTAAATAATACCTACCTACTAATGACCTTCATACTCACCTTTATTGCCTGCTTTGCTTTCTCTTTTGGTCCAGTGGTATGGGTGCTGCTTTCGGAAATATACCCGTTGAAAATTCGTGGTGCGGCAATGTCCGTAGCTACTATGGCGGTATGGGTGGGCACTACTTTTGTTGGTCAGATGACGCCCTGGTTTTTGGAAAACCTGAAGCCTCATGGCACCTTTTGGTTTTTTGCAGCCTGCATGATTCCAGCAGTTTACTTGGCCATAAAGGTTCTTCCGGAAACCAAGGGGAAGACCTTGGAGGAAATAGAGAATTACTGGTTAACAAAAAAGGGATAATATGGATCGTCTTAAAGATAAGGTAGCCATTGTAACCGGGGCCGCCGACGGTATTGGATTGGCCATAAGCAGGGCTTTTAGCGCTGAAGGGGCTACCGTGGTCATGTGCGATATCAATGCGGAGAAATGCGATGAAGAAGCAAGGAAGTTAAGGATGAACAATGCCGAGGTAAGAAGTCATTTTTGCGATGTAGGTGTCACCGATGATGTGCAAACCGTAGTGCAAAAGACTCTAGCGGAATTTGAAAGGATCGATGTTCTGGTAAACAATGCGGCCGTGGCCCTATCGGGGGATATTCGGGAAATGCCCGAGTCTGACTGGGACAAGGTGATGAATATCAACTTAAAAAGTGTCTTTAGAGGGATAAAGGCAGTATTGCCCCATATGCTGCAGCAAAAATCGGGAAGTGTTATCACCCTATCATCGGCACAGGCCTTCAGGAGCTGGGACGATTGGACGGCCTATGCCGCTGCCAAAGGCGCCATTCTTTCCATGAGCAATCAATTAGCCGGACAATTTGGACACGAGAATGTACGCTTTAACACCATTTCCCCGGGAGCCATACTTACCCCGTTAAATGAAAAAAGAATTGCGAAGGAAGGGCAAGGCTTTTTGGAAGGCAGTATCGGGCAGGCTGCCATGTTGCGTATGGGGGAAGCGGAGGAAGTAGCGATGACTGCTGTTTTTCTGGCATCCGATGAAGCCAAATTTATAACGGGAGAAGATATTAAAGTGGATGGAGGATTGACCAGTCTTCCCAGATATATAGACAAAACAAAAAAGAAGTAGCAATGCAACAAGCACTGGAAGGAGTAAAGGTATTGGACTTTTCACAATTGTTACAAGGCCCTTTTGCCACGCAAATGATGGGTGATTTAGGTGCCGATGTCATTAAGGTCGAAAGAAACGGTAGTGGTGACCTCTATCGGGGCATGACCTTTTTTAATCAGTGGATTGCGGGTGACGAATCACCTTGCTTTATGGCCTGGAATCGGAATAAACGTTCCCTGGCGATAGATATAAAATCCCCTCAGGGCAAAGAGATCATTTACAAACTGGCCAGGGATGCGGATGTATTGGTAGAGAATTTTCGTCCAGGCGTAATGGAGCGACTGGGTTATGGTTATGAGGATTTGAAAAAAATCAATCCACGGATCATTTATTGTTCTGCCAGTGGTTGGGGTGATGATGGGCCTTACTTAACCCGCCCTGGTCAGGACTTGTTGGTACAGAGTGTAAGCGGTGCCATTATGACAAGTGGTAAAAACTCGGAAGGCCCTGTGGCCATAGGTACGGCCCTTTGCGATCAAGTAAACGGGCTCAACTCCGTTTATGCTATCCTGGCTGCATTATACTATCGCGAAAAAACAGGTAAAGGCCAGCAAATAAAGACCAATCTATTGTCCTCGGCCATTGCCTTTCAGATGCAGGACTATTTTACCATCCAGAATTTAGGGCAGACTTTTGAACGTCCGGAATCCAAAATAGGGCATCCGGGTAACGGGGCTCCCTTTGGTATGTACGAAACGAGCGATGGATATCTTACCATTGCCATGAGTCCTTGGCCCAAATTGGTAAAAGCCCTGGGAGACGAGTCGTTAATACGGTATAATGACCCACAAGTGCTTTTTGACGATCGGGATAAAATCCATGGCATCATAGAAGCTATTACCGTCACCAAAACTACCGACGAGTGGTTGAAGATCATGTTGGGCTTGGATCTTTGGGTGGCCAAGGTAAATGACCAAAAGGAAGTAGAAAGAGACCCTCAAGTCATTCATAACAATACTTTTATTGAGGTGGACCATCCAAAGGCCGGAAAGGTAAAAGTGACCAATATTCCCTTTAAGATGAGTGAGACCCCCGGGCATATCAAACGTTCATCTCCGCTTATCGGAGAACATGGTGCGGAAATTTTAATGGAAATAGGGTATAGCGAAGGAGATATTGAAAATTTGGTTTCAGAAAATGTCATCAGCATTGAAAAGATTACATGATATGAGGTGTTGTTTCAAGAAAAACAATCTCGTTATTGCCTGTCTTTTGGTTTGTTTCGGTTGCAAACGGCATGCGGAGGAGGTTGTCCAATCCGAATCTAGTAATCCGCTACCTAGGAAAACGTATTTGGGCTATGTGGATACCCGTGTGGGTACGGCCCCCAGTATTGCTGATATCACCGTTACGGAAGTTGAGGAGCCACTCGGTTATGTATCCCCGATTGTGGGAAACCCTTCGGCCTTGACCCATTGGACTCCCCAGACCGCAAAATGGACCGATCGTGTAATAACCGTTCCCGTGCCTTATTGGTACGACCAAAAAAAGATTCAAGGTTTTCGAGGTACGCGATATCCAAATGGAGCGGTTGTCGGGGATTGGGGTCCCATGTCCCTAATGCCTCTTACCGGAGAAGTTAAGATCGATGCCAATAGCCGTGCTTCCAGGTTTAGCCATGATTCCGAGATTGCCAAACCGCACTATTATTCGGTTCAATTGGACGATTACGATATAAAGGCCGAATTTACGGCCGCTTCCCAAACTGGATTCTTTCAGTTTACCTTTCCGGAATCCGAGTCATCATCGGTAGTGTTCGATGGGGTGTATGTTCCCGGCTATTATAAGGTGATACCCGAAAGAAATGAGATTGAAGGTTACACGGTTATCGCCGGACATTTTAAAAATCATTTTGTGGCCAAGTTCGATAAAAAATTTGAAGCCTTCAATGTGGATCTATTGCCCAACGTGATAGATGCCGATTTGGTTCCGGACGGATTTGAAGCGGCTTACTATAACAACGACAAATTGGAAGGAGAGCCAGATGTGTTCGTAACCTATACCAAACTGAATTACAATTGGTTGAAAGCTCCTGCCGCAGGTGTCAAGGAAGATTTCTTTTCGGCTAGGTATACCGGCATCCTTGTAGCGAGGCATTCGGGAGAACATACCTTTGAGTTAACAACCAAGGACGGTACGCGAATGTATATCGATGACGAAATGGTCATTGACCAATGGAAGTATCGGGCAACAGGGACCAATGTACACAAGGTGAACCTTACGAAAGGGCAGGAATACGACATACGTATCGAATATTACGATGGTTCCAGTACTACCGAGATGCATCTCAGATGTGCGGAACCCGTGCAACCAGACCCTAATCATGGTCCCCGGATGGCACTCAAGGGAGCCGATGGGAATGCAGTTTATGTAACCTTTGCCACCAAGGATAGGGAAAAGGTGAAGATGAAGGTCGGCACTTCCCTAATCGATATCGCGCAGGCACGGGCAAATATGGAAAAGGAATTCCCCCATTTTGATTTTAACAAAGCGGTAGCCAAAAGTGCGGATGTTTGGGAGACGGAATTGAATAGGATTCAAGTGGAAGGTGCCGATGATGATAAGGCTATTTTCTACACGGCATTGACCAAATGTTTCGTAAATCCTCGCGACTTAAGTGAAGGAGATAGATATTTTAGCCCATTTGACTTTCAAGTACATGAAGGGATTATGTATACGGATTTATCACTTTGGGATACGTTCCGTTCCCTGCACCCGCTATGGGTGATTTTAAAACCCCAGGAAACTACCGATGTCATTAATGGCATGCTGAACACTTACCAACAAGGGGGTTGGCTGCCCAAATGGCCCAATCCTTGGTACCGAAGTATCATGATGGGTACCCATGCCGATGCTGTTATTGCGGATGCCTACGTAAAAGGGATTCGTGGTTTTGATACGGACTTGGCCTTTGAGGCCATGCTAAAAAATGCCACTGAAAAAGGAAATCGCGGTTTTTCGGGTCGGGTCGGTATTGAGTATTTCAATGAGATAGGTTATGTACCCACAGATATTTTTGGGTTTTATGGAGAACCTGTGGCAAGAACCCTGGAGTTTTCCTATGATGATTATTGTATTGCCCAAATGGCAAAAGCTTTGGGTAAGGAGAACTATTATGATGACTTCATACAACGATCCAAACGATATATTAATGTCCTGGATAAGGAAACCGGTTTGGTTCGAGGGAAAAAATTGAATGGGGAGTGGTTGCCGCCATTCGATAAAAGTATTAGCGTTTGGGCACAAGGAACGGATCATGATACCGAGGTGTATTATAGGAACCATACGTTATTGGTTCCCCATGATATTCCGGGTTTGTCCCATTTTATGGGCGGAGATGATAAACTCATCGAATATCTGGACAATTTTTTTGAAAAGGATATGTACTACGTAGGTGACGAATTTTCCATGCATGCACCGTATATGTACAACAGTTTGGGCGCTCCTTGGAAAACACAAAAAGTGGTACGGGACATGTTGGCCAAATATTTCTTTGATGATGTGGGCGGGTTACCGGGGAATGATGATTGTGGACAGGTATCCTCTTGGTATGTCTTTGGGGCCATGGGTTTCTACCCGGCCTTACCGGGCACCCCGTTCTATGAAATCTGTAGTCCCATATTCAATAAGGTCCAGATAAGCGTTAGCACAGGAAAGGTATTTACCGTAGTCGCCAATAACAACTCTAAGGAGAATGCCTACATCCAATCGGCTACCTTAAATGGGGAGCCTTACAATTCAAGTCAATTGCATCATGATGTTATTGTCAACGGCGGCGAATTGGTTTTTGAAATGGGGCCTGAACCCAATGAAGAGTGGGGTATTCAAAGATGATAGGGGAATTCAAATCCATATATAGATTCATATAAGCTACCTGCAGTACATTTTGACGCAAAAATAAGGCTTTTGAAATGACCGAAAAAAATCATGATTACACAGTTTCCCTCATAGCTAATTACTAACTATGTAGTTTCTCGCAAAAAAACATGAAAAACAAAACACATGTATATGTTCTACTCCTGTCGGTGGGTCTATTATGCAATCTTGGATGTGACTACATAAAAAAGAATCCAGAATCGCTTTCAGTTGCTTATGACTCGATTTTATCGCCTGAATTACTGAACAGTGAACGGATTAAAATGAAATATGGAAACTATGCCATTAAAATCCTCAGTGACGACTCCAAAACAAGGATATCCAATCTTTACAGTTCCCAGGGCGACAAAACGATAACGCGAACCTTTGCCGTTGTGAACTACTCTGAGGTAATTGATCCGACCTTCTTGGAAGCGCATAAGAAAATCGTTAAAGGAGGATCTATAGGACGTGTTTTTAAAAATAACGGCTGGGAGATTGAAAAGGAGAGTATTTTTTTCGGTGAAGTATCACCTTCGAAGGATCTTTCCAAGGTATATGCCCTTATGGGTAATATTCCAAATTCGGAATTAGCAATGTATATGTATGGATTTCACATAGAAAAAGATAAAAAAAGATTTCAATACGCCACGATTATAGAGATTTATCATCCGGATTACCTTACGCTACATGACCTAAAATCCATTTACAAGGATGCAGATAGGTATCTGGAAAGAAGTCCATTTATTGAGCAAACAATAGAAGGGATTATTCAGATTACACGAGAACTAAAACCTTAAGAGTCTTTGGTTTTACAGTCAACCTAAGTATCCATCCCATGAATATCCTGTCTGGTGACCGGCATTTTTCGTATTCGTTTACCACTTACGTCAAAAAGGGCATTTAATACCGCTGGAGCCAAAGGTGGTGTCCCCGGTTCCCCGAGTCCGGTTGGGCGTTCATCGCTTTCAATAAAAACAACCTCTATTTCAGGGGATTCGTCCATTCGGAGGACCTTACAATTGTGGAAATTGGTTTTTTGAACAATACCGTTTTCTACCTCAAGACCCCCATATTTTAAGGCGGTCAGAGCCCAAATAATGCCCCCTTCAATTTGGCCTTTTCCAAAATGGGGATTTACCACCATACCACAATGGACCACTGCGGTAACTTTATCCACATGAAAACCACTCTCGGATTCATCAAGGGTAACTTCGGCAATTTCGGCACATATGGTATCGCCAAAATTCGAAATGGCGAAGCCCTTGCCTTTTCCTTTGGGCATTTCCTTTTCCCACAGACCATTTTCCTTTACAAACTTCAATACCTCTATATGCCTTTGCCTGATCAATTTTTTTCGAGGTAGGAAGTAATTCCTTACCCAACCGGGAAACTGACTGGGATCACCCCAATCCACTTCGCGGCTGAGTAATTCAAGTCGAAAATCGACAGCGTCTTTGCCTAATTTTTCAACCAACTCATCAATGAAGCATTCCTTGGCCAGATTGGCGGAATGTTCCGCTGTACTTCGCCAAGCACCTTCTGCGACCAAGGTAGGAACCTTGGCGAGATAGCATCGCATGTGGGGAAATGCGTAATACTGATTCCATTTATTGGACCAGGTGGCGTATCCGGTGGTGCTAATTGCTATATTCTCCAGTCCCGTTACTTTCCCATCCGAACTTACCGCTGCTTTCAAATAATTCCGTAAACAAGGATGAAAATGGTCGTGCATAATCTCGTCCTCCCTGCTCCAAGTGACTTTCACCGGAAGCTTCATCTTTTTGGAAATGAAGGCAGCCTCCATAGACGAATCCACATGATACCGTCTGCCAAAAGATCCACCGGAATTCAAGATATGAACGGATACCGCATCCGAAGGCAAACCGGTTACATGGGATACCTCCGTATGAACAACACTTGGATCCTGCGCTCCGACCCAAATCTCGCAATGATCGCCTTCATAACGGGCCGTGGCATTGATCGGTTCCATTAAGGCATGGGCCTGGTGTGGATTATTGTATTCCGCTTCTATAATTTCGTTTCCATTATCCTCAAAAACCTGCTCCATATTTCCAATTTCAAAGGTCATGGGAGCGGTTTTCCTTGCCAGGGCCATTTCTTTTTCCAATAAGACGATACTTCTGGTACCATGCTGTCCAAAATCCCATTGGATTTTCAGCAATTTTCTTGCTTTAAAAGCAGTCCATGTTGAATCGGCCACCACGACCACACCCTCATTGACATAGCCTCTTTTGGGATGGACTTTGGATTGAACTTCTTCAGAGAGTACTAATGGAAATATATCCAGGACACCAGCTACTTTTCTTGCCTCGGTAGCGTCAAAATCCATAAGTTTCCCTTGGAAGACCGGACATTTTTCTATGGAAGCATACACCATTTCAGGAATGTCCATATCGATTCCGAACCGGGCATTCCCGGATACTACCTTTTTGGTAATCCTGTTTTTAATTGGCTTACCAATGTAGACGTAGTCCTTTGACTTTTTCAATAGTACTTCCTCTGGTACCGGCAGTTGGGAAGCAGCTTCCGCCAGTTCACCAAATTCCAATTTTTCATTGGTTGCCAGATTAGTAACAAAACTGTTTTCCACCTTTAGGGCCATAGTATCCACTCCCCATTGGCTTGCGGCCGCTTGTTTTAGCATATCCCGGGCGGTTGCACCTACTTCCCGAATGGTATCCCAAGTGCGCTCAATGGAACCACTTCCTCCAGTGGTACCCATTTCTGCCCAAGTATATTGGGGGTCGTAATCCGATTTTTTAATCTGGACTTTGGACCAATCCGCACCCAACTCGTCCGCGAGTATGGTAGGTATGGAAGTTCCGGTGCCTTGTCCCATTTCATGCTTGGTGAGCATTATGGTAATAATGCCATTAGCCGCTATGGAAAGGAATTTGTTAAATTCGATTTCTTGATCGGACGAGAAGGAATAGGTTTCCTTGTCTTTTACGATAAAAGGTGTGGTCAGGGACATTAGAAGACCTCCTCCGGCGAGTCCCCCTACCTTGATGAAATTTCTTCTGGAAGTCATGATTTCTTTTTTACGATTACCACTTTTTGGGTACTTCAACGAACATTTTGATCAATGTTGTCTCCCACATTAAATCAATACTTGCGGAAGTATTGTCTTTACAGATATCCGAAATGAAAATTGTAAAGGTTTCTACGGGACAGTCTAATGGAAATACAGGGATTTCCAGTCTTAAGACATCTGCTTTTGGCTTTCTACCTTCACAAGGGTTCCGGAAAATGTCCGCATTGAAGATTACTTCCCAAAGGTTTCTGTTTGGAATGGTATACAGTGCATAAATACCGTGCTTTAACTTTTGTCCGTTGATTCGTACCGGGTCATTAAAATGGATGGTCGTGGCCTTATTGGCACCCGTTCTCCATTCTTTTCCTTCAATGAGTAATTCACCGTATAGTTCCCTTTCCCAAAGGCTTGGTCTGGAATAAATGATTTCAATAGCTGTCATACCTACTTGCTGGTGCACTTTGCATAGCGGGCTTTGAATATCATCGGGAATTCTTCCATAGGGACTTGTATCGGCAAAGGAATATGTCGGAAAAAAATCTGCCCTCGTGGCTTCTCTTTTTACTTTTTCTTTCATGAATATCGTGTAATTGTTTAAATCGAACCTTCGACTTTTGATTCAAGATCCAGCATATGGTCGTACTACATATTCTTTATGTAGATATCATTTTTTGCCCACTTTTAATCTATGCATAGCGATACCTTAGTTCTTGTACCGGAATGCGCCTTACCCGAACACCCGAAGCGGCATAAATTCCGTTTAGGACTGCGGGGGTCAAGGGCGGAACAGCGGTTTCTCCCATCCCCGTTGGGAAAGCATTGCTTTCCACAAAATGTATGGCTATTTCGGGTGCCCCATCGATTCTCAACACTTTATAATCGTGGAAATTGGATTGTACCACTTGACCGTTTTTTATGGCAATACCCTCATAGATGAGGTGGGTCAAGGCCCAATAGATACTCCCCTCTACCTGAGCTTTTGCTCCATTTGGATTGATTACCGTACCGCAATCGACTACTACCGTAATCTTCTTGATTTCCCATACATTGTCTTTTACCGAAATATGGGCTACTTGGCCACAAACAGAACTTCGCCACTCGGTAAGCTCCCTACCATAGCCATAGTCACTTATGGCAACGCCCAGACCTTCGTTATCTGGTAATGGACTATTCCAATTCACTTTTTTGGATAGTATGTCGAGAACGTTCAGATATCTGGGAATTTGGGTTTTTCTCACCTTGGCACCTCTTGAGTCCTTCCCTGATTCTTCAATTTCGCTCAACTCCCTTTGTAATAATTCCTTCCTGAACACAATAGGATCCTTCTTGGCTAAATGTGCCATTTCATCAATAAAGCACTCTCTACCAAATATACTGTTATGGGCCCCTACGCTTCTCCAGGAACCAAAATGCAATACGGATGTACGAATTGAATGTTCCAATTTGAAATTGGGAATATTGTAGATCATATTGACCCCAGCTCCCCAAGTATGCGTGGTTATGCCTCTATAGTGGGCCGCTATTAAACTGTTTGCCTTGTCCAGTCCGCCTCTGTAATGTTCTTGTCTAAATGGATGGTAACGTCCATGCCGAATTTCATCTTCCCTAGTCCAGGTGAGTTTTACCGGAAGTCTGATTTGCTTGGAGATGAAGACGGCGTGGGTAACAAAATCAGTAAAATACCTCCTTCCGAAGCCACCACCACAAGGATAAGGGTGGAAGATGAAGTTTTCCAATTCGATATCCATAATTTTGGATAAATGATAGCAGGTGTATTGTGGTGATTGTGAGCCTGCCCAAATCTCGCATGTTCCATTTTTTACTTGTGCAATTGCATTTAGCGGTTCCATTAAACCATGGGCTAGATAAGGATTCTCATAACCTGCTACCAACTCTTTATGCACTGCATTTTGGAATGAGGTATAGACGTTTCCATTGTGGTATCTTTCTTCAAAATCCTCTTTCAAAGCCTCCTTAAAATCTTGTCGTAAGGATGCAGTGTCCTTGTGCCCATATTCTCCATAATTCCATTCGATCGTTTCCTCAAGAATTTTCTTGCCCTTAAAGGCCGCCCATGTAGAATTGGCAATAACCGCCAAACCAGGTTCGGACCCATTAAAAGCGGAATTTTTTGGAGTACCTGTAAATTCCACTATTTGAGACACCCCATCCAAGGCCAGTACTTGTAATGGATCATACTGCTTGATTTTCGCATCTTTGGTCGGATATAATACTATGGACGCAAATACCATATCCGGGACTTCCACATCTATTCCGAATTTATATTTTCCATTAACAACGGACTTATTTTTTAGGTCCGATATGGGTTTGCCAATCAATTTATAATCTTCGGGATCTTTTAACTTTACATTTTCGGGAGGTGTTAACAAAGATGCTTTTTTGGCCAACTGGCCATAACCCAAGGCCTTACTATCCCTTTTATTATATACAAAACTTCTTTGTGCGTAACAATCTTCTTTGTCAATATTCCAGATTTGGGCTGCAGCTTCCAACAACATATTGCGAACGGCGGCTCCGGCTTCGCGCAGAGGATTCCAGCGCACGATTATTGAGCCACTTCCTCCAGTAGTGAGGCCGTACTCTCCCTTGTAATCGGGAAGTTTGCTATTATATGGAATGAATTCGGTTTCAATTGTTTCCAGGTCGGCTTCGAGTTCCTCGGCAAGTAACATGGAAAGACTCGTGCATATTCCCTGACCAAGTTCCTGTTGTATTATTCTAAGGGTTATGGTATTATCCGAAGCTATTTTTATATAAAGATTGGGCTCAAAAATATAGGGAGAGTTAGTTTTGATGTAATTGTGAAAACTGAATAGAACGCCACTTCCTGCCAGGGCCGAAACCTTAATAAAACTTCTCCTGGACAAGCTCATGACGAAATATCCTTTGCGGCCAATTTTATGGCCTTACGAATTCTGGGATATGTTCCGCAGCGACATATATTCCCTTTCATGGCCCGATTGATATCCTCATCAGTGGGATTGGGAATACGATCTAAAAGTGCCGCCGCCGACATTATCTGACCGGAATGGCAATATCCGCATTGGGGTACATCTTCCTCCTCCCAAGCTTTCTGTACCGGATGATCGGCATTTTGGGACAAGCCTTCTATGGTAATGATATGTTTATCTTGAATACTATCTATGGGCAGGCAACAGGAACGCATAGGGAGGCCATCCATATGTACCGTACAGGCACCGCATTGCCCTATGCCGCATCCATACTTGGTACCATACAATTTTAAGGTGTCCCTTAACACCCATAATAAGGGGGTGTCCGGGGCCACATCAAAGGTGTATCTTTTCTGGTTCACTGTTAATGTATATTGTGGCATGATCTACTGATTTTTGATTGAGTCGATCTGGGATTCCAAAATAAAATCGGCCTTGTTGTCCCAACTGTTTTGAACATAGTTTAAGACATCGGCGATTTCCTTGTCGTTGACAGAAATGGACCTCATACCATTTTCATGACCTGATCCCTCTTTTATTAAAATAATGGCCCTTTGGGTGTGGGCGGTAACGATTCTATCTGGTTTTATCAAGGACGGATATGTTCCGGGTACACCTTCCCCGGTATCCCGGTGACAACTGATGCAATGAGTAATATAGACTTCCCTTCCACGGGCCAAGCTTTCTTTTTCCTCTTTTGATCGGCATGAGAAAGTTGTAACCGTCAGAACCAATACTATAATTTTATACTTCATAAGCTCTTCCGTAATTTTTGTTCAAATGAAGTGAGGTGCTCATATGTGTAGCAAAACTGTTAACTTCATACAACTTAGGGGAAATCTTAACAAATCTGAAATCACTTATGCAAACAGCCATCAAAACTCTGCAAACACAATCCCTTTTGCTGTCGAGTTTGCTTAAAAAGCCCTGAAGTGGTTGGTGGATGTTTTTAAAAGGGAGAGCTTAACTGACTAGGAAAAATACTTTTGCTCACAATTCCGAAGAACTGATTTTTTCCAAAGTAAGAACGGGAATGAACAAAAACCACCAGATTACCTTGGTCTTTTTAACATCGTGAATTTTTTTGTCAAAGGGCTTGCCCTTATATCCCCAAGATCGCAGGGTCTCCTTATAATCGATTTCAGTTCTTTTAAATAACATACGCTTCCATTAGTCGGTATAACCTGTTAATCTTCAAACTCAAACTGTTTTTCTTTTTTCTTATAGCTATTGAACCTGTAGCTAAGATTGAACCCAAGCACTTGTCTTGGCTGCCTTAACCTGCCTTCGTCCGTAAAATCTACTCCGCGTCTGGTCTCGTAATATCTACCCGTTCCAAAAACATCACGGTAGCTCATGGAAAATGTCCCTTTTTTTCTTAGGATCGGTGTGCTTAATGAAATGTTTAGCCAATAGTTGCTAGCCTGTTCGCCCTGCACCGTTTTGATTTTGGAATTGTAGAAGGCATTGAGGTTGAATTGCACTTCTTTTCCCAAATTAAGCCTATTGTTCAGACGTGCCCTCCATGCATAAAACCGTTGGTCGATTTCTTGATCGAAAAGCGCTCCGGTAATCGTATTGCGAAAGTAAGTACCGGATGCGATTGTTTGTAACCATGGGGTAGGTTTGATGTCAAGGGAAGTTTCCACACCATAGAATTTTGAATTGTCGATATTTACGGGCCCTCCTTCAAGAATACCCGTTTCTGTGTTCAAACGTTGCCCATGGGTTATCTCGTTCGCCGTGGTTCGGTAAAATCCTTCAAGAACGGCTGTAACTTTTTTAAGTCGATGCATATGCGATAGTTCAAATGAGCTGATGAGGGCAGGGATCAAATTGGGGTTTCCTCCATAACTTATGAAGTTGTTGCTCCAATTCAGATAAGGTTGTAATCGAAACATCGATGGTCTTCTGATCCGCCTGGAATAACTTAATTTGATCTCTCTTTTGTCCCTTATCTTTTTTGAAAGATGAAAGCTCGGGAAAAGGTTGACCCTCTTAAAGGCATAGCTCATGTCCGACCCCAACTGTTCAATAAGACGGGTATAGTATTCCACTCGAAGACCCGCTTGAAAATCCAAGTTAAATAGCTGATCCATAAAGGTTCCATAACCGGCATACGTACCGGTCTTTACCGTAAAACGATCCAAGGCAAAAGGTGAAGGTTCGGGAAGAAAGGTCTCCGTTTCCCGTGTACTGGTCCGTGAAATCCCTAGAATATCTATCCCAGTCTCCCATTTGGCATTTTCATGGATCGGTTTGGAATAGTCTACGGTCAAGTTTATCTGATGATGATCGCTAAGGACATCCTGAAAACTATCGGCACTGAGGTTTTCCTGTTGTAGGCTTTCGTATTCCTTAAAAAATTGCCGCTCTTCAATAGGTTGATCAAAATAGGTAAGCAAGCTTTTCAGTTCATGGCCTTCATCATCGAATTTCAATAGGTCATACAGACTTAGGGCATAAGTATGTCTTTTGGTAATACCCTTTACTTGTGAAAAGAAAGGAACGGAATTCGGTTCCAAAAAGATATGTCGTGTTTGGATATCAAATTGGTTGTCCCTTTGAATATATCTGCCGGCCAAGGTAATCGTATGCCTTTCATTTAAGGAATAATCAAGATCCAGTGAAATCCTACTCCTGGTCCATGGCACGGGATTCCTAAACAAATTTTGCATATCCACCTGGCTCGCACGGCTAAGGAAACCGATCATGTTAAACACATAGCGCTGATCCCTAAAACTTATCGTGGAGGTAAGGCTGTATTTCTTTCTTTTGTAGCTTAAAGTCGTATTGAGGTTATAGGGCTGATATTCCCCTATTCCCCTGTTAAAACCATAATTTACCAGGCCGGAAAGACCAAGTCCTTCCCCTTTTTTTAAGATCAGGTTAATTATTCCCGAAGTATTTCCGGCCCGATATTTGGCCGATGGATTTGTAATGAGTTCCACCCTTTCGATTTCTGCGGCCGTATATTGCTGTAATGCCTCACTACCATTGAGGGGTGAAGGTTTGCCATCGATTAATACTTGAAAATTTTGACTACCGCGTAGACTTACATTTCCCTGGGCATCGGCATCAACGGAAGGCAAAATTCGTAAGGCCTCGGATAATTGCACATTGCTGGCAACGCCTAGTTTTGCTACATCGATTACCTTACGGTCTACTTTGTATTCCACCGCCGCCCTTTCGGACACCACTTCCACGCCTTCCAGAGCAATGGATTGTGGTTGAACATATAAGGTACCAATATCCATGTGTGGTTTTGAGTCATCCAGAATGATATCCGGTACAACATGTTCCCCAAAGCCCAACATACTTATTTTTATATAGTATAGGCCGGGCCCAGAGGCTTTTATATGGAAGTGTCCTGTATCGTCTGAGATGACGCCATTTACGAGGGCGGAGTCGATTTGTGTATAAAGCGCCGCCGTGGCATAGGCGATTGGCTCGGTGGTTCCTTCGTGCGATACCTTTCCCTCCACACCATATTCCTGCCCGAAAAAGACGGTTATATTGGACCACAGTATAATAATGGCGAATTGATGGTGCTTTGGCATTCTACACACTTAAATTCCCAATCTTACCATAGTTTTGTCCGGATTGGAAATAGGATATACCAAAGCGCCTTACAAATAGGCCAAATGCGCTAATATACAGGCAAAACCGGTTTGCAGATTGATTCCAAAGGACCGCCTATCCACTTATACATTTTGCAGATTAAAACAAGGTGAAGTGAAAGAACCTATACTAAATATCTAATTTTGAGTATATTAAGTGCAATTTCAATTCAAAAGTCTTTCTTGTCTACGGATAGCATTGGTCGTCCAAGGGGAATTACTTTTACTTCTTTGGAAAGAATGGTCAACGGAATGTAGACCATCTCTAAAGGATTTGAATGGGGAAACAGATTGCTATGGAGAATGCCTGTTTTCTGGCTACTTTCTGAATCGTTTGCAGATTAAATACCATAGATCGCAGAGCGACAATGATACTTTGTAGATTATTTATATGTTTTGTGAACAGTACTTGGTAACTTGTATTTTGGAATGAGGTTAAGTGGTAAAATAG
Organism: Ulvibacterium sp.; assembly: GCF_965228935.1. Classification (GTDB taxonomy): domain Bacteria; phylum Bacteroidota; class Bacteroidia; order Flavobacteriales; family Flavobacteriaceae; genus Ulvibacterium. The sequence continues at coordinate 2,973,864 of NZ_OZ245846.1, forward strand.
TATTGCATCTTTGTTTCTGGATACTCGTGGAAGCCATCTGGAACAACAGCTGTTCCGTTTCCGGAAGCTCCTTGTTACGTGGACAATTGGAGCCGGGAGAGCTGGAATGGGTAATACTGATGTACACGATTCATATAGTTTCGTTCTATTCCTTTTACTTCATATATAAGTTGGAAAATGGTTTTACACTGCAAATATTGGGGCTTTATCTGGGCAATTATATACTCATATGTGCCTTACGATATTATGGGCTCGGTTACTTCTATGCCGTTTTGGGCGAACCCGATTATTTTGCACATATACGCTTTTTTTGGAGCGCCCTCCTCAGAACCCTGATGTTTGGTACCTATGCCACCTTGATAGCCTTGATCGAGAGTAGGTTTACGTTTGCGAAACTGGAAAAGGAGTTAAATGAGCAGAACGCAAAAAGTGAAATGGCCCTTTTACGATCCCAAATCAATCCCCATTTCCTATACAATACACTCAACAATATTTATTCGTTGGCCTATCCAAAATCCACAAAAGCGGCCCAGGCCGTGATGAAGCTTTCGGGGATAATGCGATACAGTCTAACGGAGGCGAACAACAAGTTTGTTCCGCTGCAAAAGGAGATAGACTATCTGCATAGCTATATTTCCCTGGAGAGAATGCGCTATCGGAACCCTTCTTTTATTGAATTTTCGGTCGAAGGGGATATGGATAACATCAACATAGCCCCCATGTTGTTCATTCCTTTTGTGGAAAATGCCTTTAAACATGGCGATATTGAAAAAGGCGGGTCTACCATTAAGATTAATTTGAGGGCCGATATGAATTCACTCGTTTTTGAAGTTGTAAATCGGTATAATGCCGATAGTCAGCAATCCCAAGGCAGTGGCATTGGATTAAGGAACGTAAGGAGACGCTTGGAACTGATTTATCCCAACAGACATAAACTCACGGTAGATGATAATAAATCAGGATCTACCTTTAATGTACGCCTGGAAATCTATTTTTAAATGATCATAAATTGTGCCGCCGTTGACGATGAATATTTGGCATTGGATGTTATTGCAAAATACATCCAAAAAGTTCCCTTTTTAAGACTACGGGGCACTTTTGATAGTGCAATATCGTTTATGGCCTATCTAAAGGAGAATACGGTAGATGTACTGTTTTTGGATATCCAAATGAAGGAACTCACCGGGATACAGCTCCTGAAATCCCTTAGTAATCCGCCTTTGGTCATATTTACGACCGCTTATGATGCGTATGCCGTGGAAAGTTACGAATTGAACGTAATCGACTATCTATTAAAACCCATTTCCTTTGAGAGATTTGTACAGGCGGTAGACAAGGCCTATAACAAGTTACTTCCGCAGAATTCCGGTTACGCCACTGGAAAAGACATAGCCATAGGTAACACCGCCGAGAATTTCTTTTTTGTAAAATCCGGTACAAGTCTTGAGCGGATATCGTATGACGATATATTGTATATAAAAGGGGAACGGGACTATCTTAAGGTGGTGACCCATAGCAAAAGTCTTTTGGTCTTGTTAAAGTTCAAATATTTTGAAGATCTCCTTCCTTCGGATCAATTTTATCGTGTTCATAGATCATACATGGTCGCTATGGACAAAATTGAAAAAATTCAGGGCAATCTGATTTATATCGCCGATACCAAAATACCAATGGGCAATAACTATCGGAACAGTTTTATAGATGAGGTTACCAAACAAAGATAGAAGGATATAAGGTTATTTTTCTGACGGTAATACCTTAAAAATTTTGATTTTAAACATTGGTTTTTTGCGCATCTCCCCAATAAGAAATAGTCCTCTCCTAGATTTAAATACGATAGATGATGTTGGATGCATATCCTGGATCTAATGCTTTCCTTTAAACGTATTATTTGCCCTTAGGACGAATTTGGCTTCTCAATCGATGATTCGTCCATAAAGCAGAAACAACAAATGCCGTAGACCTCACCACCCTTCCATTGCAGTTAACAACAAATATCTGCTTTTGATTGCCAAAGCTATTTTCTTTGTTGGTAACAACTCTAATTATAGTGCCCATGGTTCATCAATTAGGCCGGTATCATATGAACTTGTTAAAAAGGGGCTTCCTATTTTTACTGCTTTTTGCTTGCAATTTTATAACTGCTCAGCTGAGTGATCTTCATTATTTGCCTCCGTTAAAGCAAGGTCAAAATAATGCAGGTATCAGGGACCAGGCCATATATCTTTCAACTCCGGAACCAACGACCTTTGCTGTAAATGCCTATCGGGGTACCAATCCGACACCTGTAGCTACTTTCAACATCTCCAATGTAAATCCCGCGGTATGGACCTTGGGCGATGGGGATAACAATATTACTTTGGTAAACAATGCCAATACAGGGGTAGTGCTTACCAATAGCGGACTACGTTTTGAATCCCCAAGTGGAAATCGGTTTTATGTTAATTATAGGGGCAACTCTAGTGCCCAGGCTGCTTCATTGACCGCAAAAGGAAGACAGGCCCTGGGAACCCGCTTTAAATGGGGAGGGGTACCCAACCGAGGGGCCCACCCTTCCAAATCCAATACGTTGGGTATTATGGCCACGGAAAACAATACTACGATTAACGTTTTTGGGTATGATCCGGGCTGTGAATTCAGGGTTGGGAATAATAGGGCAGGTATTACGGACAACACCTATACGATAACACTGGATGCCAACGAATCCTTTGTTTTCGAAACCTATATCGGAAACAGTCCTACCCAGGCCCATGAGGATGGATGGATCGGTGCTTCCATAGTTTCGGATAAGGACATTGTTATTAGCAATGGCTCCATAAACTTCGGTAGACAGGTAGGTGCCAGTAACCGTGATGCGGGTATTGATCAACCTGTTCCAGAAAACCGTTTGGGCAAGGAATATGTATTTATTCGAGGTAATGGTAACACCAATGGTTGGACGGAGTTTCCGTTACTTATTGCTACTTCGGATAACACCCAGATTTTTGTCAACGGAAGTACCACCCCCATAGCAACAATTGATAATGGGGAATACTTTGAGGTTCCGAGCAACAATTATTCATCAAATTCAGTTGGAGCCAATATGTTGGTACAAACATCCAAGGATGTGTATGCCTATCAATGTATGGCAGGGGCAAGTCAGGTATACACCCAGGGGCTCAATTTTGTTGCCCCGGTAAACTGCTTGTTGCCCGATGTTATGGACAATATCCCGGATATTCGAAATATGGCGGGACTCAATGTTACGGGTGGGGTCACCATTGTTGCTGCCGTAAATACACCGGATGCCAACATTCTGGTTACTGATGGAAACGGCCCCGTAACCTTGCCTGCCTCTAATCCCGTAGCAGGTTCTACAGATTGGAAAACCTTTTTCATCCCCAATCTTAACGGTAATGTGAGTGTGCAATCCACAGGACCCATGGCTGTTGGATTCTTTGGTTATAATGGTGCTAGGGGCGTTGCCGGATACTTTTCAGGCTTTGATACCCTACCCGAGGTAACCCTGGCAATTAGAGGGGGCAGTGGCTGTTTTGTAGGATCTGAAATTTATGAGGCAACCAATAACAATTTTGACGCTTTCCAATGGTATGAAAATGGACAGCCTATTCCCGGTGCCAATAGTCCAAGCTATTCACCCCCCGGAGCTGGCGAGTATTTCTTAAGGGGTACCAAAGGACCGTGTACGTATGACAGTAACCCCATACAGGCCCTTTATTGTGATCCCGATGTTGTATTGGAGAAAACCGTGGATAAGGCCGAGATTATGGAAGGGGAAACGGCTACGTTTACCGTTCGGGTTCAAAACTGGGGCCTTGGACCTTTGACCAACCTACAAATCACGGATAACATCCCTACTGGGCTTACCTTGGTTAATGCTTTTACCATTTCCGGAAGTTGGAGTGGCAACACTTGGAATATCGGAACTTTAAACGGAGGTGAAGTAGCGGAATTGGAACTTGAGGTGCGGGCCGACGAGATAGATGTACTTCCCTTATTAAGTTTATCCAATACGGTCACCAATACCCAGGATCAAACGGATACCAATATAACCCCCGACCACCCAACTGCATTGCTTACCGTTCATAACGACTTTGACAGCGACGGGGTAAACGATATCACCGATTTGGATGATGATAATGATGGTATCTACGACGAGGAAGAGTGCGCTACGCTATTGTTCAATATTTCGGACGGGAATACCCACAATAGCGGCCTTATGACCGTTGATAATTATTTGGTACTTGACGTTTTTAGCATAGACAATTCGTTTAACCTACAGATCAATGGCAATGATGTAGCCGGAGAAATCCAGTTTCAGGACGGTACCTCTGGGAATGCGGCTAATTTCATCGATGGTACGGGTTATGGAGAAAATGGCAATCCCGATATTTGGACCGTGACCGGGACACATGGCAGCCCACTTCTTCGGGTGATCATTGATCAAGCAGGTCAGTTTCAACTTTTTGGCACACGATCTTCCAATGGGCCATTGGAGCCTATGGTTCTTACGACCCCGGCCAATATTGTAAATTGGAATCCATCGGGCAACAACAATGTTACCATAGGTCAGGCGGTAGCAGGCCCAACCAACATGAGAGGGGTACTTCTGACCGCAGGTTGTGATACGGATTCCGATGGTTTTCCCGATCCCTTGGATTTGGATAGCGACAATGATGGCTGTAGCGATGCAAACGAATACTATAAGGATAACAATGCGGATGGTGGCGATGGCGGTGAGTATGGTTCTGGCACACCTGTTGTGGATTCAAATGATGGTACCGTAAATGGTGCATCCTATACCAAAGTATTTGCCCCCGAGATTTTGCTGGGCAATACTTCTGAAGATCTTGGTGGTAATGATATTAATGGACAAGGTGTAAATCTTGGACAGACCTTTCAATATGTACTCCGATTTCAGAACACCGGTGATGATAGTGCCACAAATTATGTCATTAGGGATATACTCCCCAATAATGTAACCTTGGATAACATTGATGTATCCAATGCGCCGGGTACTACCAATACCTATGACATCAACACAAATACTATTGAATTTCAAGTTCCCGATAACCTTGTTGAGGTCGGGGATCCGGAATATAGCATCCGGATTTCGGTAACTATCTCGGCCGACTGCTCCGATTTTGTGGATGCCTGTTCTTCACAGTTGGAGAATTTGGCATATTCCACTTTTCAAGGTACGCTAAACCCAACCTTATTTACCGATGAATTAGGTACTTCGAACTTTCCTTGTAACAGTGTTCCAGAAGTGGCGAGCAACAACATTTTGAATGACTTGGCCAATTGTGGTCAGGCCAGGACCGTACAGTTGTGCGGTAATGATGTTCTTCTTACGGCCGGGTCTGGGTTCGGAACGTATACATGGGCACTCGACAATAATGGAAATGGGCAAATTGACGGTTCGGATACCGTTTTGAACGATGGGAATCCCGATAACGACCCAAGTACTTTGTTGGTTACGGACATTGGCAATTACATTGTGGAAAAATCGGCTGGCGGAAGTTGTCCGGACCTTACCGAACTGATTACCGTTGAGCGATTTGGTACAACACAGACCAACCCGATAATCACATATTTTAATCAAGTTAACTCTGATAGCGACTTGGACAACGACCTATACGGTGAGATCGTAGCCTGTTCCTTGGATGGAGATTTACTGCCAAAGATATTCCTATGTGGCGAAAACGACTCGGCTCTGATTCAATTGGGCATAACCGATGCCCAAAGCATAACATGGCAAAAACTGGATGAGACCAGTTGTTCGGATAACGGCGACGATTGTGCCAATAAGAATTTTGGATGTGCATGGACCGATTTGGCCTCCCAAAACAATTTTACCGCGACCGATAGTGGTGAATATCGTGTGGTCATTACGTATCAAAACGGTTGCTTTAGTCGTTTTTATTTCAATGTGTTTAAAAATACCTTGGATATCCAACACACTGCTTCGGATATTCTTTGTAGTACTCCGGGGAACATAAGGGTCACCAATATTGGCGCGGGATATGGGTTCCAATTGGTGAATACCGCAAATAATGCTATCGTTGTCCCATTTTCCAGTAACAATGGACCTAATTTTGATATTGCGGCCAGCGGCTCCTACAAAATCCAGGTTACCCAATTGGATCCTCTTAGCGGGAACCCAATTGATGGGGCCTGTATCTTTGAAACGGAGGACATAGGTATACTTGAACGGGATTATCAAGTTAACATCACGACTACCCCTGCTGATTGTAATACCCTGGGCACAATAGCGATCCAGGCCCTGAACGTATTGCCACAGTATAGCTATGAACTTCGTCTGGACGATGGCAGCAATGGAGGTCAGGGAACCTTAGTGGACAGTCATCTGGTATCTGACGACAATACGTACACGTTTACCAATGTTAATCAAGGAAACTATATCGTGATTACCACCACGGTCGATGGCTGTACGGACACCCAAAACATAACCGTTGGTGAAATTCCTGAATTGACCTTGACTGCCGTGACCCGGGAAAACATTACATGCGATCCAGGTATAGTGAACCTAACACCAAGCGGGGGAAGTCCAAACCCGGATTATAGAATGGCGGTTTGGAGCAAGGATGGTGCGGATCTTTACCCAAGTCCGCCTAGTCTTTCCGATATTCCTCCTGCTTTGGTACAAACCGCTTCTTCATTTCTCTTCAATGCTCCTTTGGAAGCTGGAGACTATGAATTCGTCGTTTTTGACGATAATGGTTGTCATGCGTTCTCCAATGTGGTTACGATGCAATATTTGGATAGTCCGTCCATTTCGGCTTCACATTCGGCCATTGTCTGTGCGGACGACTCAACGGCATCCCTTACCGTTTCGGTTACCGGAGGTACTCCACCATACCGGTATAGCTTGGATGGCGGGGCCAATTACCAGACGGCCGATACGTTTCCAAACCTTTCCGCAGGCATGTACACCATCACCGTGATGGATTCCAGTGGAAGTGGCGCTACAGGTTGCGTGGTAAGCTCCGATTATGAAATTGATCAACCGTTTCGATTGACCGCATCGGCGGCCATAGTGGAGGATGCTTCTTGTAATCCAAGTGGTGCGTCGGTCAAGATCTTGAACGCCAATGGTGGTCAGGCACCTTATGAGTATAGTTTTGACGGAGGTGGTAGTTTTGGTTCGGTAAACGAAAGAAATCTTCCGGCCGGAACCTACCAATTGATGGTTCGGGATGCCTTAGGATGTACATTTGATATGGACCTAACGGTTCCGTCGCCTGTGCCGGATCCCAACTTGTCATATGCCGTTGACTATGATTGCAATGGTATGGGAACCATTACCATTTCAACATCGAACACTACGGATTTTGACTATACCTATAGCCTAAATGGAACCGAAAACACACCTTCCGATAATAATGTATTTGCCAATGTGGCCGCTGGAACACAAACCGTAACGGTAGGTTATTCTAGCAGTATAGCGTCAGACCAAAGTACCTTGTTCTTCGAGGATTTTGGCGCGGGAACAACTACTCAGATTGGTGAAATTGGAGCCGATTATTGTTATGAGCCACAGGATGGTTCATTAACGACTTGTAATCGGGGCCCTGCCGGAATTCTGGTAAATGGAGAATATACGGTCACTAATTTGATAACCAATCCCGTTCCTTTCTGGACGAGTCCACAAGATCACACAAACCTAACGGACGGTAGGTTCTTGGCCATAGACGTAAGTACCTTCTCCGATACGGGTAACCCACAACTCAATAATATTTTATGGGCAAGGCGGGATGTAGAAGTACTGCCGAATGAAGAAATCACCCTAAATTTCTGGGCCTACAACCTCATGAATCTTTCTGGGGCAGGGAACAATCCTGAAGTACTGATCGAAATCTTGGACAATACGGGCGCCCTAATTTATAGCGAAGTAGCTCCGGAGATTCCAAAAAATACCAATAATACGGATTGGCACGAACGTACCATAACTTTCGATCCGGGAACTAATACCGATATCGACATTGTTTTTAGGACCAATGTTAATAGTAACGATGGTAATGATTTAATTTTGGACGATATCACAGCCTTTCAAGTGCCTTCCGTTTGTCCAAAAACCCAAGATCTGGCAGTTTTGGTGGAAGCGAACCAAGCGTTTGATGCACAATTACTGAGTGTTACAAACCCTAGTTGTAATGGGGCCTCAGATGGTTTCATCCGTTTTGAGGTTTCCAATTTTGATGCCTTGGCAGGTTTTGAATACTCTTTGTATGGAGGTACCAATTGGATCACTTCATTGACCACACCGGTTACCACGGCAGCTATCTTGGCCGACGGTAATTATACCGTATTGGTCAGAAAGGCCAATGAGACTACATGTTCGGTGAATTTCCCGGCCACTATTATTGAACCTTCGGTTATAATGCCAACGTTAAACTTAACCGCCGAGTTCACTTGTTTGAATACTGGAGCAACACTGGATGCTTCGGCAACAGGCGGAAGTCCCGGATATGAATATCAACTTGAGGATACCTTGGGCAATATTGAGGCATCGTACCAAACTAGCTCGGTATTCCCTAACATAACGGATGGTGACTACTTGGTTCGAGTACGGGATACCAATGGTTGCGAAGTACTGCTGCAATCCGCTCAGGCAGTTACGGTATCCGCGCCCGAGACCGTGGCTTTCACAACATCCTACACCCATTGCTATGATGGCCAGAACAACGCCACTGTAACCGTTCAGGTAACCTCAGGAAATGGGGATTACACCTTTAGCCTTAATGGAGGCGCACCAATGAGTCCATCCTTAGCGACTCCTACCGAATACACCTTTACCAATTTGGCGGATGGTACCTATACTATTGAGGTGTTCGACACCTATGGTTGTTCTGCTTCAAATGCAGCGACTCCTGATATCATAGATCCCGCTCTATTGGCTCAAGTAGACGCTGTTGATGTTACCGATTGCGCGGATGGCAATATTACAGTTACTCCCACCGGAGGGGATGGCAATTATGTGTATGCATTTTTACCAACGGGATCTACCGTGGCGGATTCTGATTTTGGCCCGTCCCATACCTTTACGGTAACCAATGCTACCGCCGGTGATTACGATGTTTATGTGAGGGACAATAATGGAGCCGGCACACCTGACCCGTATTGTCAATACATGGAGACGGTAACCGTGGGCAATGCTCCGGCTCTGGCATTTACAACTACTCCGACCGACCCTGAGTGCCATGATGGTATGGGTTCGATAGACATTTCTATTACAGCTGGAGATGCACCTTTCACTGTCGAAATTGTTGATCTGGACAATGGTGGGGCTTCCGATCAAATTGTAAATGATGTTCTGGCCAACACCTATACATTTTACAATTTAATGCCTGGTGACTATACAATTTCCGTTACTGATACGTACGGTTGTCTTGTGACCGATACGCCAGTGACCTTGAACAACCCAGATGAGCTGACGGCTACGATTACGGGGGCCACCCCTGTTAATTGCGGAGGTCCAGCAACGGATTTTGGATTTGATGTAACCGGCTATCCAGCTACGATAGGTACCGTTGAATTTAGTGATGATGCGGGTGCAACCTGGCAGTCCTCCGATCAGTTCAGGGGATATATCTCGGGCCAAATCGTCCATCCATCCCTAAGGACGGTCGATGGTTCTGGAAACACGATCTGTCAAACCGATTTACCTCAATTTATCATCCCATATCCATTGGATAATCTTGACATTACCCTATCTGCTTTGGTAGTGAACTGTAATGAGCTCCAGGTAGTTGTACAAGGCTCTCAAGGTGTGGCGCCTTACCAATATGCATTTAGTGATGACCCTGCTAATTTTGATCCCAATACTGCTACCTGGTTTCCAGGGGAAAGTACACATAAAGACGGTAGCACGGTTCCGGCCGGACATGGTAGGTATGAATGGTTGGGATTGGTTCCGGGTAGGACCTATGTATTTTATGTTCAGGACAACAACACCTGCACGAGACAGAGTACCGTAAACGTAAATGATTTGATAACCCAACCTTTGGGAATCACCTCCTCGATTACACCTTCATGTAACGGAAGTACTAACGGTAGCATTACCTATACCATTGTTGAGAATATCGCTTCACCGGGCTCGGAAATGCAATGGTCATTTTATGATATATCCTCCGGAACCCCGGTATTGGTTAGTGACAGTGGTGGCAATGTTCCGTTTTCCGCCCCCCATACCTTGACTTTCAATTCTCTGGGAACAGGCAATTATTACATAGAAGTTACGAAAATGGATGGCGCTGTTTCCAGTTGTGTAAGTGCTTCCGAAAACGAATTGTTGGAAGAGTTGGATGCAATTACAGGAACTCCCGGAATGTTGCAGGGTATTAGTTGTGACCGTCCAGGATTGATAGAAATCCCCGATATTTCGGGTGGGGGAGGCACCTATTATTACGATGTTTCGGGTCCCGCTCCATTTACACCGATTGCGGGTACATTGGACAACCCGATAGAAATTCCGGCAAATTCACCTTCAGGATCCTATACGGTTTCGGTAACGGACCAGTATGGCTGTTCAACGCCATTGGGCAGTGTAAACTTGAACCTCTCGCCTAATCCAGACATACACGGTATTGAAGTTGATAATTGTGGTCCCCAGGCCAATATTACGGTCACCTCGTTTTCAGCGGCACCCATTCACTATACCATAGATAATGGAGCAGGTTACACGGACAGCAATAGCAATGGTCTGTTCACCAATGTGCCTTTAGGTACCTATACGGCAACTATTTTGGACAGTAATGGTTGTAGTGATACGGATACCGTGACCGTATATCCCAGCCTACAGGCCAATGCCAGTTTGACCCAAAATTTGGGCTGTGGTGTTGGCAATGAAGCCGAAATCTCGGTGGAAGCCACCAGTGGTTCGGGAAATTATGAATACGAAATAGTAGGTACTTCAAGCACCTTGGTCACAAGACAGGCCCTGACCGTCCACCCAACAACTATTCCGGTATCGACCTCGGACACATATACGGTACATATCTATGACATTGGGGTCGACGGGCCGGAATGTTCCCGATCATTCCCTATCTTGGTGGATCCGGCCATAGTACCCAGCATTTCGGTATATGCCTTTACCGATGCTACCTGTAACGGTGCAAACGATGGTACCCTAACGGTTACCGCTACCAACTTGGTGGCCGGTACACATACTATTGAAATTGTTTCGGGAACAGGAGCCGTCATAAGTACCTTCCCCATTAGTGCACCTAATGGAGGCAGTACTGTTACCTTTCAAAACCTTGAGGCTACAGGTCCCGGTATCGACTACACTATTAGGGTAACCTCTCCCAATGGTTGTTTCGATGAGACAACACAAATAATTTCTGAACCGGATGCCATTACCATAAATACCATTACTCCGGTTGAATATGGATGTTCTTCAGGCAACACCTCCGAAAATGCAAGCCTCACCTTTGCAGGGGCCAACGGTGGATCCGGCAATTATGTGCGATATGTATTCATACGTGATGGACATCCGGTTCAGGACGGTACGAACCCCACTTGGATTGAAACCGATTTTGCAGGGGGCAACTATCTCATAAATGTCTATGATGAAAATGGCTGTGTAGGAAGCACAAACGCAACAATAGCTCCTTTTGATGAAATGGCCATGCCCACGATACATGTCAGTCAAGATGTTAGCTGTACGAACACAGGAGAAGAAATCCGTATCGATGTTATGGGAAGTGTAACCAATAGTACCGCCAATCTGGGAAATTACCAATTTACAGTACTCTCAGCTGGGACTTACACCCAGGATGCCATTAATCAAAATATATTTACCGAGCTGCAGGCTGGGATCCATACCTTTGCAGTTCGAAACATCACAACAGGTTGCGAAATGATTGTAGACCATGTTGTTGAGGAGCCAAACACTTTCGACATCATTGTGGAAAAGCTTTCGGATGTCGTATGCTTTGGAACCGATGGCAGTATCCGACTTACCTTGGTCGATGCTACGTATGGAGGTGGATTCTCATGGCGTATTTTTGACACCAATGGCACTCCGTCCGATCGTTCCGATGACGGCCCGGCCATTGCCCATGGAAATTCGGCAAATCTAGGCCCGACCGGAGCTATCGCAGTACCCGCAGGAAATTATTTGGCCGAAGTAGTGCAGGATGCCTTTCCGGAATGTAGCCAGGTACGATCGTTCAATATTACAACGCCGCCTGCACTGATTACCACGGGATCTATTGATTTAACCGGTGTAGGTTGTGGCACTAATCAGGGTAGTGCCTTAATTGCCCCTGAAGGAGGAGAAGGACCTTATACGATAGAGCTGACCCATGTGGGTAGTGGAATAACTACCACGGCAACATCAGTAAGCAGCCACCTTTTCCAGGGATTGAGTGCGGGGGATTATGATGTAAGCATTACCGATGCGCTCACCTGTAATCGGGTGTTCAGTCATGCCTTTAATTTGGTATTGCCAAATCCTATTACCGGTACCGTTTCAAATACCACTTTGATCTGTCAAGGGGATACGGATGCATCCGTATCCGTAAGCCTTGATCCGAGAAATGTAACTACCAATTATAGATATGTGTTGAATACCTATAGTGATAACACTGGCAGTACGTTGCTTAGTACCTCGGTCTCCCAAGACAACCCTGCCTTTATGAATTTAGGAGCAGGTTTTTACAGTATTTTGGTCACCGATGATATGGGCTGTACTTTTGAAACAAGCCCGATTGTTGAAATAGAGGATCCCACCGATGTGGAGGCACAACTGTTCACCAATCAGGCCCCAAGCTGTCAATTGGATGCAGAGCTACTTTTGGTAGCTTCAGGAGGAACAGGACCTTACGAATGGAGCGAGGACAATAGCAACTTTAATTCTATGAACAATGCCCAGGGAGCAGGCACACATCTATTCGTTAACGTCGCATCCGGTATTGATTACCAATATTATATTAAGGATAGTTTTAACTGTGTTTCCATAATATCCAACGAAGTTTCGATAGATTCTATTGAAGACCTTTCGGTTTCCTTGGATACATCTGCCGCTAGCATAAATTGTAATGGTGAAAACACTGCCGCTATCCATGCCGAGGCCAACGGCGGACTGGGCAACTATGAGTATGCCCTTTTCGATGCCGATTTGAATACCGAAATTTTACCTAACCAACCTAACGGACTGTTTACAGACCTATCTACAGGCAACTATTACATACGGGTTCAAAGTGGGGATTGTGAGGCAATTTCACAAATAGTACCCATAGCGGAACCTGAATTGTTGGTAGTGGATCCTATTATCTCCGAAATTAGCTGTGCCGATGCGAATGATGGAAGCATAGTCTTGAACGTTTCGGGAGGGAGCGGAGCATATCAATTTGCAATTTCACCGAACCTAAACCAGTTTGACGATGAGAATAGTTTTGATGAACTGGCTCCAGGGGATTATACCATAATTGTTCAGGACGGGAAGGGTTGTTTTGAACTTGTGGAGTTTTCATTGACCCCACCTGATGCCTTGGCCGCCACCTATACCGTGTCCGATGAGATATGTTATCAGAGCAATGATGGAGCTATTACATTACAAATCACTGGAGGAACGGCACCTTATTCTACAAGTCTAAACAGCAATGAGGATACGGACTTTGCCCAAGATATATTGGATTATAACGGACTCCCTAGTGGAAATCATATCCTTTTCATCAGGGATGCCAATGGATGTGAAATTACCGAGGTATTCCAAATACAGAGCGGTGTTAACCTGGCCGGTGAGGCAATGGTTCAATACGAATGCGATCCTCAAGGGGCTACCTCGAATTCCGTGCAGATCGTTTTTGAGGATTCAAATGTTTCCAATGACATACTTTATGGCCTGGATACTGATGACCCTCAGGAAATGCAATTGGAACCCAGTTTTGAAAACCTGGCTGGTGGATCTCATGTCATAACCGTAGTCCACAGTAATGGATGTTCCACAACCTTTCCGTTCGAAATTACCATTTTTGACCCATTGGAATTGCAACTGAGCGAAGGCGATATTAACCAAATAAGTGCCGAGGCACTGGGTGGATCAGGGAATTATACCTTTATATTCAATGATGAACCCGCTACAACGGATCACGAATACTATATTCGGGAGACCGGTACCTATACGGTAACCGTAACTGATGAGAACGGATGTAGTATCACTCAGGAAATCTTTATGGAATTCATAGATATTGAAATTCCAAATTTCTTTACTCCGGATGGAGATGGAAACAATGATTACTGGGCTCCAAGAAACATAGAACAGTATCCCAATATTTTCATAAAGATATTCGATCGCTACGGAAGAACTATTTTTCAATTTGAGGGCAATCAAGACAGTTGGGATGGACAATATAAATTTAATGGTTTGCCTACGGGGGACTACTGGTATATAATTAAACTTAATGGTATTGAGGATGAGCGCGAGTTCGTAGGTAGTTTCACCCTGTATCGTTAAAACTAAAATGTCTGTTTTTCCGGATGTGGTTTCAAAAGAAACATCTTTTTCTTCTTTTTGGGTTGGTAGGGTTCATGTCCTATGGGCAACTTAGTGATTTACATTATTTACCCCCACTCAAACAAGGTCAGAACAATGGTGCAATTCAGCAGCAGGCTGTTTACCTGTCTACGCCTGAGACCACTTCATTTACAGTCAATGTATATCAAGGGACCAATGCTACGCCGGTTACTTCCTTTTCGATTTCCAACACGAGTCCCGCTACATACAATCTTGCGAATGGTGATAACAACGTAACCTTGGTAAACAATACCAATACGGGTATAGTATTGACCAATAGCGGGTTGCGTTTTGAAGCTCCTGGAGGCAACAACTTCTATGTAAACTATAGGGGGAGGTCAAATTCACAAGCAGCTTCGTTGACCTCCAAGGGAAGGGCCGCCTTGGGCACGAGCTTCAAATGGGGCGGCGTTCCCAATCTGGGAAGTCATGTTTCAAAATCCAATACTTTGGGTATCATGGCCACCGAGAACAATACTACGATCGATGTCTTTGGATATGATCCCGGGTGTGAATTTCGGGTCGGATCCAACGTTGCCGGAATTACCGCGGATACCTATCAGATTGTTTTGGATGCCAATGAATCCTTTGTATTTGAAACCTATATCGGTAATTCCCCGACTCCGGCCCATGAGGATGGTTGGATAGGGGCTTCGATTGTTTCGGACAAGGATATTGTTATCAGCAATGGCTCATTGAATTATGGGCGACAAGCGGGGGCAAGTAACCGGGATGCCGGGATTGATCAACCTGTACCCGAGAATAGTCTCGGTAGGGATTATGTTTTTGTTCGGGGAAATGGGGGATCAGGCGGAGAGACTGAATTTCCATTGATCATTGCTACACAAGATAATACGGAAATCTATGTAAACGGATCGGCCACACCTATAGCCACCATTAACAATGGTGACTATTTGGAGATACCTAGCAGTAACTATTCATCCAATTCGGTAGGGGCCAACATGTATGTGCAGACCTCAGAAGATGTTTATGCCTACCAATGTATGGCGGGTTCAAGCCAGGTGTATACCCAAGGGCTGAATTTTGTGGCACCGGTAAATTGCCTTCTGCCGGACACCATGGACAATATTCCCAATATCAGGGATGCGGCAGGTATAAACGTTTCCGGTGGTGTTACCATAATCGCGTCGACAACAACACCCGATAGCAATATTACCGTTACCGATGGTAATGGTACCGTTACCCTGCCTTCATCGAATGCGGTTGCTGGCACTTCCGATTGGAAGACTTTCTATGTCCCTAATTTGACCGGAGATGTAAGCGTTCAATCTTCGGGCCCTATTGCAGTGGGTTTTTTCGGTTTTAATGGTGCAAGGGGATTGGCGGGTTATTTCTCAGGCTTTGATACCTTGCCTAATGTAAATCTTCAGATAAGTGGAAGCAATTGTTTACCAGGCTCTACTTTGGAGGTCTCCGGAGGGGAAGTCTTTGATGCCTATCAATGGTATGGCAATGGTGTTTTGATTCCAGGGGCTACATCAGCCACCTATTTGGCCACCACCGCTGGGGAATATTTTCTTAGGGTTACCAAAGGTTCCTGTAGTTATGACTCCAACGCGATCCAAGTGTATTATTGTGACCCCGATATTGTTTTGAACAAGTCAACTACGGATTTGGTAGTCAATGATGGCGATTCGGTGTCCTTTGATATAACGGTCGAGAGTTTAGGGTTTGATCCGTTGACAAATCTTCAGATTACGGACATATTGCCTAACGGGTTGGATTTTGTTTCCGCTACGGTATCAAAGGGATCTTTTAGTTATCCTAATTGGAACATAGGCACAATGATAGGAGGCGAAGTGGTTACCATGACCCTTGTAGCCAGGGCATACATCACCAATATTCATCTTTCCTCCATGACCTATACCAACACCATAACAAATACCCAGGATCAGACGGATTCCAATACTACAACGGACAATCCATCCGTGGACGTACAGGTCAACCTTATACCGCCTACCAACGTAATTACCAACAGGCGGATAACCTTTAGGGTAAACAGAAATTGAATCAAAAATCTTGATTTCACTTGACGTCCCTTCGCGTCTCCAATGACCATACTAAAGCGGATTTGTGCCGCATCCTCCTTCCAAAAAAGTATCAGTAGAAGCCAGATAATAAAACTGGCTTTGTACCATTATCAAGGGAAAGATGTAAATATTTCATTTTTGAACCCTGGTTTCCTTGCGTATCTTTCAGGTAAGAATTAGTTTTCCCATAAATTCCAACATAGTATAATCATGAAAGTACATTGGGAGGGCGTGATGCCTGCGATAACCACTAAATTCACGGAAGACGATAAACTGGACTTAAAAATGTTAAACAAGAACATCGAAGCACAAATGGACGCTGGTGTCCACGGCATTGTTTTGGGAGGATCTTTGGGAGAAGCCAGCACACTTGTTGAGGATGAAAAGGAGGTTTTGATAAAGGAGACCCTGCAGACCGTTTCCGGTAGCATACCGGTAGTGATGACCATAGCGGAGCAGGCGACCAAGGCGGCCATAACAGCAGCTCAAGATGCGGAAAGGCATGGAGCGGATGGCCTAATGGTGCTGCCGCCTATGCGTTATAAGGCCACGGACCGCGAAACTGTAGTCTATTTTAAGGAAGTGGCCCAAAATAGCGGCTTGCCTATCATGATATATAATAACCCGGTCGATTATAAGATTGAGGTGACCTGTGATATGTTCGAGGAGTTATTGGAGCTTAAAAATATCGGAGCGGTAAAGGAATCCACACGGGATATTATTAATATCGGTAGGTTGCGCAATAGATTTGGAGAGCGTTTAAAAATTCTTACGGGTGTGGATCCGCTGGCCTTGGAAAGCCTCTTGCTAGGTGCGGATGGATGGGTAGCCGGATTGGTATGTGCCTTCCCTTCGGAGACCGTAGCCATTTACGAATTGGCCAAGGCGGGTAAGATCAAGGAGGCCACTGAAATATATCGTTGGTTCCTTCCACTTTTGGAGCTGGACATTAGCCCCCAATTGGTACAGAACATTAAGTTGGCGGAAGTGGCCACGGGTATCGGTACCGAACATGTAAGGGCCCCAAGACTAAAATTGGAAGGACAGGAACGGGATCGCGTTCTCCGGATTATAGATGAAGGAATACGCACACGACCGGAATTACCGGATTATAGGTCGCTGGCCAAATTCCTCAAATAATTCTTCCTTTGGATAAATTCTAGACAATACACTTCCTTTTAGTGTTTGTTTTTTATCTTCGACGGACTGCAAAAATCGTTTACAGAAATAATCAAAAAATAATTATTCATGATAACGGGCAAAAATTATGTGGGTAACGAGCTTTCGGCTAAAGGGGGCACTACCTATAGCACGTTCGACCCAAAATTGAACATACCGACTGAATGGAATTTTCACGAAGCTACAGACGAGGAAATCAATGCTGCAGCAGAGAAGGCACGATCCGCTTTTAGAGTTTATAAAAATATATCGGGAGAAAAAAAAGCAGATTTTCTAACCGCGATTGCAGAGGAAATCGAAGCTCTTGGTGATGAATTGATACAGACCTACATGCAGGAATCGGGACTTCCCGAAGGTCGCGCAAAAGGTGAGCGGGGCCGTACCATGGGCCAATTGCGGGCCTTTGCCGACTTGTTGAAAGAAGGTTCCTGGGTAGGTGCTACCATAGATACGGCACAGCCGGAGCGTCAGCCTTTGCCTAAAACGGATATTCGAAAAATGTTGGTTCCCATGGGGCCTATCGTTGTTTTTGGATCCAGTAATTTTCCGTTGGCCTTTTCAACGGCCGGTGGGGATACGGCCAGTGCGTTGGCAGCTGGGTGCCCGGTCATTGTAAAAAGTCACCCCATGCACTCGGGTACGGGAGAACTGGTGTCCTCGGCCATTATCCGTGCAGTTGAACGTACAGGAATACCGGATGGTGTCTTTTCCAACCTGAACAGCAGAGGAATCGAAGTGGGCCAAAAGCTGGTCATGCACCCTGATGTTAAAGGTGTTGGTTTTACGGGGAGTATCCGAGGTGGAACTGCACTGTACCGATTGGCCAATGAGCGCAAGGAACCTATCCCGGTTTTTGCAGAAATGGGTAGCATTAATCCTGTCGTTGTATTGCCACGGGCATTACAGGAAAACGGTGGACATTGGGCAAAAAGTTATGCGGGCTCCATTACCTTGGGAGCTGGGCAATTTTGCACCAATCCGGGATTGATCCTGGGTATTAAGGGTAAGGAATTGGACGAGTTTGTTTCCATTTTGGGCAAGGAGATAGAAAGTATTGAACCGGGGTGTATGCTCCATCCCAATATTTATAAAGGATACGAAAAAGGAAAAGAAGAACTCACCTCCCAGTCCAAAACACAGGTTGTGGCTTCGTTTGATACGGAAGCACCGCCCAATTATGGAAAGCAGCGGATATTGAAGGTAGATGGTTCGGATTTTATGGCCAACCCCAAATTGCATCAGGAGGTTTTTGGACCGTTCTCCGTTCTGGTCCAATGCGAGAATACGAATGAATTAGAGAAAGTGATCGATCAATTGGAAGGTCAATTGACAGGGACTATTTTGGGTACTGAGGAGGAGTTGGAAAATTACCACACTATTGCAGAAGCTCTAAAGAATAGGGTAGGGCGCTTAATTTTTAATGGAGTGCCCACTGGTGTTGAAGTATGTCCTTCAATGCAGCATGGAGGACCCTTTCCGGCAAGTACGGATAGCCGTTTTACCTCGGTGGGGACCTCGGCAATTGAGCGTTGGGTAAGACCTGTTTCATATCAGAACTGGCCGCAAAAAGCCTTACCGGATGCCTTAAAGGATAAAAACCCTTTGGGTATCATGCGTTTGGTGGATGGAAGATACACCACTTCAAAAATTTGACGGTTTAGTAGGAATCTTTTTTAACTAGCGATTAAATTAAGGGGTTGTACCACCTCCTCGGTTGGATAGTCCGATTAATTTTTACTTGTTCCAATATGTCCGTATATAAATTTGACTGTATCGATGCGCATACCTGTGGAAATCCGGTGAGATTGGTCAAGACCGGGGGTCCGGAACTAAAGGGTTCAAATATGGCCGAAAAGAGACAGCATTTCATGGATGAATATGACTGGATTCGAAGAGGTCTCATGTTCGAGCCTCGAGGCCATGATATGATGAGTGGAAGCATCCTATATCCACCTACGAATACCACCAATGATTTGGGCATTCTTTTTATTGAAACGAGCGGCTGCTTACCTATGTGTGGGCACGGTACCATCGGTAGCATCACCATAGCAATCCAGGAAGGTATTGTTACACCAAAAGTTCCCGGCCAAATACGTTTGGAAACTCCGGCAGGTCTGGTTGAAGTTGAATACGGGCTAAAGGATACCAAAGTGGAATGGGTAAAACTCACCAATGTTAAATCCTATCTGTCAGCTTCGGAACTTACGGTAACCTGCAGTTCATTGGGAGAGCTGACATTTGATGTAGCGTATGGGGGTAACTTTTATGCCATTTTTGATATCCAATCCAATTTTTCGGGTCTACAGGATTTTTCGGCCAGTGAATTGATTCGGTTTAGTCAGGAAATCCGTGAGAAAATCAATCTTAAATATCCTGATCGGTTCATTCATCCGGAAGACGATACAATTAGGGATGTAAGTCACGTCATGTGGTCGGGAGATACCTTATCACCAGATGCTACCACTCGCAACGCCGTATTTTATGGGGATAAGGCCATTGACCGATCACCCTGTGGAACAGGCACTTCGGCACGGATGGCCCAATGGCATGCCAAAGGAAAGCTGTCCGTTGGGGACACATTTGTTCATGAGAGCTTTATAGGATCCAAATTTGAGGGAAGGGTAGAGAAAGAGACAACATTATCGGGAGAAATTGCAATTGTACCCAGTATAAAGGGATGGGCGAGGATTTATGGATACAATACCATAACCATAGATGAGGATGATCCCTATGCCCATGGGTTTCAGGTAATTTGATATGGGAAAAGAAGTCATTATTATTGGAGGCGGTATAATCGGATTAAGCTCCGCCTATTTTTTAAGCAAGTCGGGCCATGAGGTTACGGTAATCGATAAATCCGATATCAGTTCTGGAGCTTCCTTTGTAAATGCAGGGTATTTAACTCCTAGTCACATTATCCCGTTGGCGGCACCAGGCGTTCTAACGCAGGGATTGAAATGGATGATGGATTCTTCCAGCCCTTTGTACATCAAACCACGTCTGGACCTGGATTTCTTAAAATGGTCCTGGTATTTCCACAGGTCTTCGACCAAGGCCAAAGTGGAAAAGGCCATTCCGGTCATTAAGGAAATCAATCTTTTGAGTAGGGAACTTTTTCAGGATATCAAGACTTCAGGAGACTTGGGTGATTTTCAGCTGGAACGCCAAGGACTATTAATGCTTTACCAAACAAAGGCAGCACAGGAGCATGAACTCGTCGTTGCAAAGAAAGCCGAACAACTTGGGCTGGAGATTTCCGAAGTGGATTCTTCGGGCCTTGAGCGACTTCAACCCAAGGTAAAGATCAATGCCAAAGGAGCGATTTATTATGAATGCGATGGCCATACCACCCCTAATGAGTTCATGCCTAAAATGGTGGCATATCTAAAGCGTGTTGGTATAAAGTTCAAAATTAATGAAGAGGTACGGGACCTAACCATAGAGGGAGACAAAATAACCAAAGTACAGACCTCGAAAGACTTGTATGAGGCTGATGAGATCATTTTGGCTGCAGGGTCGTGGAGTGGTAGGCTTGCCAAAAAACTGGGAACCAAATTGCCGCTACAGGCGGGTAAGGGATACAGTATAAACGTGTCCAGGGATACGGGAATTACTTTGCCTGCCATCCTTATGGAAGCCAAAATGGCCGTTAGCCCAATGCGTGGATTTACCCGATTTGCGGGGACCATGGAGTTTTCCGGGATAAACCAGATTATTCGTAAGGAGAGGGTAGAGGCCATTGCCAGAGGGGCACATCGGTTTTATCCGGAACTTGAAATTACGACTGGAGAAAAAAGTGAAGCCAAAACGGGATTACGGCCTGTTTCCCCAGATGGACTGCCCTATATAGGAAAGTTCAAAGACTTTTCCAATCTCATTATTGCCACCGGCCATGCCATGATGGGATGGAGTTTGGGACCGGCCACGGGTAAATTTGTACAACAACTAATAGATGATGTAAGACCGGATATGGATCTTACACCCTTTGCCCCCGATCGAAAATTCAACTGATTCCCAATTCCGATTAGCAGGAGGAATCACCAATAATCTTCCACTCCCCGTTGATACGTTTAAGAACGATCATAAAGGTGCCATTGGCATCCCCAACTTCCCGGGTCAAATGATATTCGCCCATCACCCAATAGGCATCGTCGCTAATCCTTGAAATATCATGAAGCGTAAAATTAAGTGTTCCGGTATGGGCTTTTGTTGGATACCTTTCCTTATAACTGTCTAACATGGCTTGATGGCCATATCGCATACCGCTGCTCCCAAAATAGGCTATGGAGTCCGATTTTAGATATCCTTCCATAAAACCTTCGATATTATGGTTGGACCAGGATTTTGCCTGTGTCTCCAAAAGAGTACGGATGGCCGCGATATCCTCTTTTTCCGAAACTTGATGCTGACAAGAAACTTGAGTCAATATGAAGGCTAATACCAATAAACTTTTCATTTTGTTCCGATTTTATATCACAGCGTTTAAAGTACGATTTTTGGGTGTTGATACATTAGCTTCCCCTTCCATTCTTGATCAAACGTCATTTACGTACAGAGCACATTAAATTTTTTGTGTATTTGGATGTTAAAGTTTAGGGATTAAAAGTTTCTTCTCTTTGTCGATTTAGCAATCTTAAGGCAAAAAAACAACAATTCCATAATTTTAATTTTTTTATTTAAACGTTTAAACATATATTTGAAACACTTTATATGGTATTGCTTAAACGTTTAATCTTTTTAAGCGAATCAAACAGATCAAAGTAGAACAAAAGATTTCACAAGCTCTTATTTTTTGGTTTGTGGAGTTTTTAGCAAACAAACTAAACAAATACACATGAAGAATGTCAAACTAAGTTTCGGCAGGCCATCCCTTTGTTCAAAGGAGACCTACCTTTTAAACCAGGGCCTAACAATGGTCCTATTGTTTTGTCTTGGTACCGTATCCGCTTATGGGTTGGCCACACCCGTTGATGCTTGGGACGGTTTGGTGGAAGATTTCCAGGAATTAGTGGTAACCGGAACGGTTATCGATGAAAGCGGAGTTCCCTTGCCAGGGGCCAGCATTGTGGAAATGGGAACCACCAATGGTACCCAAACCGATTTTGATGGGAATTATACCTTAGAGGTGTCCAATGATGCCACTCTTTTAGTATCGTACATAGGTTATGAATCCCAGGAAATTCCGGTAAACGGTCAAGCGACTATCAACGTGACCCTACAGCCCAGCACTTCTCAATTGGACGAAGTCGTTGTCGTGGCTTATGGTACACAAAGTAGAAGAAAGGTAACCACTGCGGTATCAAATTTAGGAGGTGAAGAAATTGCGGAGTTGCCGGTGGTTCGAGCTGAGCAGGCATTGCAAGGTAGGGTGAGCGGGGTTAATGTGGTGCAAAGCGGTGTGCCGGGTGCCAACCCAACCGTCCGTATTAGGGGGTTAGGGTCAGTGTTGAACAGTGATCCACTCTTTGTAATCGATGGTATACCTGTCGGTCAAGGTGGTTTGAACGATGTGGCACCCGATAACATTGAGGACATAACGGTATTGAAGGATGCGGCAAGTACTGCCATTTATGGTTCCCGTGGTGCGAACGGGGTTATTTTGGTTACCACAAAAAAGGGTAGACAAGGCCCCGGCCAATTGACGTTTAAATCGTATTATGGCGTTCAGAAAGTTCCGGAAAGCAGACGCTACGATCTTTTGAATACCAATCAATATATTAATTTTACATTAGACGATTTTATTGTTGAACCGTCTAGATTCGATGACTATGATTTCGCCGCTCAGGATTTTCGCATAGGTTCCCCAAGCGAGGAGTTTCGTGGCGTTGAAACCAATTGGCAAGATGCTGTCATGCCTGAAGGGGCCATTCAAGAGTATACATTGGGCTTTTCTGGGGGTACTGATAACGTGATTTACAATCTTGGAGGGGGGTATTTTGAGCAAGACGGTGTCATTGTGAATAGTTATTTCAAACGAATTAACTTCAATGCGAACATCCAGGCAAACTTGGGTAAATTTAAATTGGGTTCATCTATAATTTTGTCCCGCAATAGTCTAAATGAACCCGAAGGTGAAGGGATCTCGGTTCGTCGGGCGTTACAAATGATGCCCTACATACCGGTTCGGGATGCTAGCAGACCGGGTGGGTTTCGAGCCTCCGATAATGCTGATGGGGCCGACCCTTTTCAACCCGTACTGCGCGAAGTTTTGATCGATGACGAAGAAACATCGTCCAAGGTACTGGTTACCGCCTTTGGGCAATACGAAATTTTCGACGGTTTGAATGCCAAATTGCAAGTGTCGGCCGAAAATGCTTTTATCCAGCAACAACGCTATGTGCCTACGTATAATGCAGGTGAGGTTGGGTTCAATCAAAATCCAAATCCTGAATTCTTAAGAAGGCAAATAACCTTTGTTTCCCCAATTGCCACTGCCACTTTGAACTATAATAAAGATATAGGTGACCATAATATCGATTTGTTGGCGGGGTATGAGATACAAACCTTTAATAGGGAAGAAGTGGAAGCCGAAGCGACCACCTTGACCAATGAGAATATACGCAACCCGGCCAACTCACCAGTGGAGAACCAGCGTGCCGAGGTAGTGATCGAAGAGTCGGGTATCATATCGTGGTTCGGTAGATTCAATTATGATTATAAAGGTAAATACTTACTTGGAGGCTCTATTCGTCGTGACCAATCGTCGGTTTTTTCACCTGATGATAATGTCGGTATATTTCCCTCCTTATCAGCGGGATGGACGATTTCCGAAGAAGGTTTCTTCGATGGGTTACGAGAGACCGTTTCCAATTTGAAAGTGAGGGGTAGCTGGGGTATTAATGGAAACACCGCTACCGGAGTATATACCTGGGATCCCACCGTCGTCGCCAACCTTGACTACAATTTAGGCGATGGTACCGTGGTTACCGGACTGACCCAAAACGAGCTTTTTAACAGAGGACTGCAATGGGAAGAAGTGGAGAAATTCAATGTAGGCCTTGATGCCGAATTTTTTGGGGGAAAGCTTTTTTTTAGTGGGGAGTACTTCCAGAACACGGCGGATGATTTGATTATTCGAGTGCCCCTGCCCAATTCCGCAGGTGTGGACAATAACCCGTTGGCAAATGTCGGTTCGGTCGAAAATTCAGGTTGGGACTTTTCCATGGGTTACACCGAACAAGGTCATGAATTTAAATGGTCGGTTAACGCGGTTGCCTCAATTATTGAGAATGAAGTGACTTCATTAGGTGCCGATGAAAGTGCCACTATCTTTGGGCAAAATTTTCAAAATACAGGCGCCCCTCAGACCAGGGCAGCAGTGGGCGAACCTATTGGACATTATTTTGGGCTACGAACCGATGGTATTTACCAGACCCAGGCAGAGGTTGATGCCGATAACGCCAGGGCAGCGCAAATAACCGGAGACCCCAACGCCACACGGCAAGGGATAGATGTAGGCCCTGGTGATATTCGCTATCAAGATATCAATGGTGATGGTGTGGTTACCGGCGAAGACCGTGTGAATATTGGCCATTATTTGCCTGATTTCACCGTAGGTCTTAACACCAATATGTCCTATAAAAACTTTGACTTGGCCATGAACTGGCAGGGTTCTTTTGGTTTTGAAATTCTACATTCTAACCGTTATTACACCGAAGGTATGACCCGCCTGTTCAATATGGGTACGCAGGTGCTCAATGCTTGGACACCGACCAATACGAATACAACTATTCCCCGAACATTTGGGATTAACCCAGAGACGGGAGCTCGAGAGGCAAGACAAGCAAACGCTGTTCTTTCTGACCGCTGGGTTGAAAATGGGGATTTTGTACGGTTGCAATTTGTAACTTTAGGGTATACTTTCCCGGAATTAAGGGATAGTCCTTTTTCTAAGTTAAGGTTATATGCACAGGCCCAAAATCTATTGACCTTTACGGGGTATACCGGTTATAATCCAGAAGTACAGGGTCGTGTCAGCAATCCAAACGACGCCCTTTTTTCAAATGGAGTGGATGACAGTGCTATACCCGTGCCAACAACCTTAATTTTAGGTGTGGAAATTGCTTTTTAAAAATTGTGTTATGAAAATAAAAATGAAAAAAATGAGAAAACGAGCAACATTTAAAAGAGTGGCAATCGCGTTGTGCGCCACGATGGTCACATTTAGTTGTGATGACGATTTCTTGGCAGACGGCAATCCCTCGGCGCCGAGTATCTCAAATTCCTTTGCAACTGTTGACGAGGCCCGGGCCTCTGTTTTTGCCATTTATGCCGGTTTGCAAGAAAACGAATCGGTGGCCCGTGAATGGTGGTGGTTGGTCGATACCCTCTCCGATGAACTGAAATCAGCGGGACCACAATTAGAATCGCAGCGGGCACAATTATTGAATTACGACATTGATGCGGCCAATGGCCTTATTTCACCGGCTTGGAGAGGTTTGTATCGCATTGTACATCGTGCCAACCTGGTCATCAATACCTTGCCCGAAAAGGTTAGTGAACAATTACCGCAAGAAGAGGTTGACCTATTGGTAGCCGAAGCAAAGTTTCTTAGGGCCTGGGCCTATTTTGAACTCATTACCTATTGGGGTAATGTACCCTTCTCGTTGACCACTGTAGAGGATTTTACCGGTGGGGTACCCTTGGCCGAATCAGAACAGGTCATACGCGATCAAATCATTGAAGATTTAATAGTGGCCGAGGAGGTTTTACCTCGGGTTTCTGAATATCGTGGCACTGAAAACTTGGGAAGGGCCACTAAGGGAAGTGCGCAAACGTTATTAGGGCGTGCCTATATGTACTTTGATAATTTTGCCGCTGCCCGAACCGAACTTCAAAAAGTGATAGATTCAGGTGATTATGATTTGGTCGAGAATTACGAAGACAACCATAGGGAGGAAAACGAGAACAATATCGAATCGATTTTTGAAGTGGCATTTGAACGTGTCTTGGCCAATGTTTGGGGTGGGCCTCAAAAAGCGGTACAGTACAGGACCCAAGAATATACGCCCTTTATTTGGCACAATGTCGTACCGTCAGACGAATTGGTTGCAGCGTTTGAAGATGGCGACCCAAGATATGCCCTTTGCTTTCTCGAATACGGCGATTTACATGGCCCCAATAATGAAGATGTTTTCACGCCAGAGGATATTGCCCAGGGCATTGAAAATGGCGTACACTGGAAAAAATACGGTTATGATTATCAAATGTCCGTACCGGAAATGTTCTCAGGTATCAATCTCCGTCTGTTACGCTACGCGGATGTATTGTTGATGATGGCCGAAATAGAAAATGAACAAAGCGGGCCTACGGGTTTGGCCTTGGATTACGTAAATCAGGTTCGAGAGCGTGCAGGCGTACCCCCGTTACCAACGGCGGAATATCCAACGGGTACAAAAGATCAAATGTTCGACGCCATTGTACACGAGCGTCGAATAGAGCTAAATTCGGAACAGGCACGTACAAGGGATGTCAAGCGTTGGTTCAGAGCGGGTAAAGTTGGGCCACCTAGTCCGAACTACGAACCCCGGCATGAGTTTCTTCCGATTCCTTTGGATGAAATGGATAATAACCCAGCACTTACTCCTGCCGATCAAAAACCCGGTTACTAAAATAGTTGAGTTAGTTGTTGAAAGGCCCATGATATTTTCGTGGGTTTTTCTTTTTTAGTATATTGTCTATTCACTATGTTTTATCACAAATGGTTAATTTACATCTGTATTGGATTACTTGTAGTTGGCTGCCAACAACTTTCCAAGGATTCAAAAAGGTTTGAGCTGTTAAAAGCTTCCGAAACCGGTGTCGAATTTCAGAACACCATCAACGACCCTAAACTAAATGTTTTCGAATACGTGAATATGTACAATGGTGCCGGGGTAGGTGTAGGGGATTTTGACAATGACGGTTATGAAGACTTATTTTTTGCGGGAAATCTCGTGTCATCCAAACTATATCTTAACAACGGGAAAACAAAACCGTTCTCTTTTTTAGACAAGACCAAAGAATCCGGCGTGATGACCAATAGTTGGGTCAATGGTGTAGCGGTCGTTGATATCGACCAAGACGGATGGGACGATATTTACTGTAGTGTTTCGGGAGGGAAATCGGGACGGAATAGACCTAACCTTCTGTTTGTTAATAAGGGTCTTGACAGCAACGGTCAGCTTCGTTTTGAGGAAGAAGCCGTTCAGTACCATCTCAATGACACCACACATACCATACAGTCTGCATTTTTCGACTATGACGGCGATGACGATCTCGACGTATTTATGATTGTAAATCATCCTACGGGTTATTTAGGTCAGGAAGCCAATCGAATTACTCGTATCAAAGAGCAAGGTAGACCGGAGCGTACCGATAGGTTATACCGGAACGACGGCATGGGCACCGATGGGTACCCAATCTTTACCGATGTTTCGCGGAAAGCAGGCATTACTTTAGAAGGTTTTAGTTTGGGTTTGGCCATAAACGACTTTAATGAAGATGGCAAACCGGATATCTATGTCGCGAATGATTATGTCACTAACGATATTCTATATATCAACAACGGAGACGGTACTTTCACCGACCGCATTTGTGATTACGTGAACCATACGAGTTTTGCTTCGATGGGTATCGATGTCTCGGATATCAACAATGACGGTTGGCAGGATTATATGGTTCTAGATATGCTACCACAGGAAGATGTTAACTTGAAAATGATGTATCCGGCCATTAACCATATCGGATTCGATTTGCGCAAAAAAATTGGATATGTGGATCAGTATAATAGGAACACCTTACAACTTAACAACGGTTTAAAAGATTCCATCCCAAGAAAATTTAGTGAGATAGGAAGATTTTCAAATGTCTCGGATACAAACTGGAGTTGGAGTACCCTGATGCCCGACCTAGATCTTGATGGATGGCGCGATATTTTTATAACCAATGGTTTTTTAAAGGATGTCAATGACCTGGATTTTGTCAATTACGATGATACCGATCCTTTCGGTAATCAAAAAAAGCGTAATGATGATACCTATCTTGAATCCTTAAAAACGCAGAAAGGAATACATATTCCAAATCGTTTATTTCGTAATCAGGGCAATCTCCGTTTCGAAGACAAAAGTGATGATTGGGGTTTTATGGACCCCAGTTATTCCAACGGTGCAGCTTATGCTGATTTTGATAACGACGGTGATTTGGATTTGGCTATAAATAATATAAACGAAACTGCCTTTATCTTTAAGAACAATACCATTTCATCTGATAATAAAGAAAATAACTACCTGCAAATCCGTTTAGAAGGCGAAGAACCGAATACCGGGGCTATTGGTGCTAAAATCAGTTTTGAATCTTCTCGGGGCATTTCATCTTATGTCAATTATCCGACCAGGGGATTCATGTCTTCCGTTAGCTCCATAGTGAATTTTGGATTGGGCAAAGATTCAGTCGTAAATCATTTGCATATAACTTGGCCAGATGGTACTCTTCAATCACTTGAAAACGTTAAAGCCAATCAGAGGGTTACTGTTCAAAAAAGGGTCAACGAAAACGAAGGTCTAATCACTAAGTCCGACCAATCACCGCTTTTCGAGGATTTAAAAATCGACGGACTTGACTATGCACACCAAGAAATGTCTTTTAATGACTTTGACTATCAAACGCTAATTCCATTTAAATTGTCCAAATTAGGGCCTTGCTTGGCCGTAGGAGATATTGATAATAACAAATTAGACGACATTTATATTGGTGGAGCCAAAGGTGCTATTGGAAAACTATTTTTTCAGGAGGAGCAGGGGAAATTTTCCAGTTTTGAATTAGAAGACAGCAAATTGCACGAGGATCAAGCTAGCCTTCTAATTGATGTGGATAACGATGGTGATTTGGATATTTATATAGCGAGCGGCGGGGTAGAGAACGGGCGACAAAGCCGATACTATGTCGATCGCCTATGGGTGAATACCGGTAACAGAACGTTTGAAAGTGCCAGTTTAGATCTGCCAAGGGCAAATGCCTCTTGCGCGGTAGCTTCGGATTATGATAAAGATGGTGATCTGGATATTTTCGTAGGTGGTGCCTCGCTTCCTGAATCCTATCCCTTGGCCGCCCAAAGTATGTTATTGCAAAACAACACGGTAACAGCCGATGTTCCTGCTTTTGTAGACCTTGGCAATACCCTGCTACCCGAATTGAAAGATCTGGGCATAGTTCGTAGCGCCCTATGGTCTGATTATGACAATGACGGATGGCAAGACCTTTTGATCGTAGGTGAGTTTATGCCCCTTGTGATTTTTAAAAATGAAAAAGGTAGACTGGTAAGGGTGGCTGAAAAAAATCTACCACCTCAAAAGGGAATTTGGAATAGTATAAATGGTCACGATTTGGATCAAGATGGCGACATCGATTACGTTTTAGGTAATTTTGGATTGAATTCAAAATACAAACCAACAGAACAAGAACCTGTGAAAATCTATGCCGAAGATTTTGATCAAAACGGAATCATCGACCCCATCATGACATATTTCAGTGACGAAAGGGAAGTTCCTGTACACTTACGTGACGACCTTTTCAAACAATTGATAGGTCTGAAAAAGAAGATGCCCACCTATAAACAATACGCGGAAGCCAGCATAACTGATGTGATTTCGAAAGAAATCCTGAAAAATGCTACGACTCTGGAATGGAACTACACCAGCAGCGTTTGCCTTATGAACAATGGTTCTGAAGGATTCGAAATAGTCCCTTTACCAACCCGGGCCCAAATTGCTCCTATCTATGGCACCCTAATAGAGGATTTTAATGGAGACGGTTTTCCTGATATTCTTGCTGTTGGCAATTCTCATGGTGTAGAAGTATTTTCGGGTTGGCAAGATAGTTCGTTTGGAACATTGCTTGTAGGAAATGGAGATGGAACTTTTCAAACCATTGAGAACTATGATACGAGTGGGTTTTATATAAATGGTGAAGCCAAAGCACTAGTAAATGTTAAAAGGAAGGACGGTTCATATTTAACCCTTGTATCCAAAAACGATGACAGTCTTGAAATATTCTCGGCATCTTTGAGAAAAGTTGTCAAATCTATTGATTTAGAAACTTTTGATCAGAAAGCGAAAATTTCATATTATAATGGAAAGACCGAAATTCGTGAATTTTATTATGGATCTGGATATTATTCCCAGAGTACGAGGTCGTTTCCAATCACGGAAAAAATGAAAATGATCGAAATATTCGATACTGATGGTAAAACAAGAGATGTTTTAACTGTACTGGATTAACCTTTGTATATGTCAATCGATTAGCGCAATGAAAAAAAATAGAAAGGTATCCTTAAAAGATATTGCAAAAGAGGTTGGGGTATCCATAGCAACCGTTTCTTATGTGATTTCAAAAGGGAAAGACAGTCGGGTCAGTGAGGCTATGTCGGCAAAGATTAGGGAAGTGGCCAAACGGCTTAACTATCAACCCAACATCATTGCTCAAAGTCTTAAAAGTGGCACAACCAATACTATAGGCCTTATTTTGGCCGATATATCAAACCCTTTCTTTGCCAATATTGCCCGTGTCGTTGAGGACGAAGCGACCAAATTTAATTATACCGTTATTTTTGGAAGTTCGGATGAGAGAACTGATAAATCAAAACAACTAATTGATTTCCTTTCTAGTCGGCAAGTGGATGGTTTCATTATAGTACCCTCCGAAGGTTCTGAACAACAGATAATTGATTTAAAAAAACAGAATATCCCAGTTGTACTTATTGATAGGTTCTTTCCCGAGATTTCGACCGATTATGTTATCATTGATAATTATAAAGCAGCCTATAGCGGAGTTGGCGAGCTTATAGAATCCGGGCATAGGAAAATTGGAATGCTGGCATATGCAAGTACGTTGTTTCATATGGAGGAACGTATTCGGGGTTATAAAACCGCGTTAAAGAATAACGACCTGAGGTTTGAACCACATTGGCTTGAAAAAATCGAATATTCTAATATCAAGGAACAAATAGAACAAGCCATAGATACTATGCTTGGTGGTGACGACCCCGTAGATTCCCTGTTTTTTGCAACGAATACCTTGGCGATTTATGGATTAAAATATCTAGAAAAACTTCAATTGAAAATCCCTGATGATATTGCCATGGTAAGCTTTGATGAAGGAGAAGCATTTGATTTTTATTATTGTCCGCTAACGCATATCAGGCAACCCCTCGAGGAAATGGCAAAAAATGCAGTCCGTTCACTTGCCAATAGAATAGAAAACCCGGATAGCCCCATTCAAGGCATCTATCTCTCTGCAGAAGTGGTTGTTCGTAAATCATCAAGCCAGAGTATTAAAAGGCAGGCATAAAACCAAAGCTTTAGGCTCGTTTTGCGAATAAAAGATTTTTTATTTAAACGATTAAGCATATATTTGAACGCACGCATCGGAAAAGCTGGTATCGTATCTAGGATGGTATATCAAGGCTTTTCAAATGACGATTATCGTACTGAAAATTGTATAACCAACCATAAACAATGTATCCAAAAATAGGAATCCGACCCATAATTGACGGCCGTTTGGGAGGTGTCAGGGAATCACTTGAAGAAACTACTATGAATATGGCCAAGAACGTGGCCAAGTTTTACAGTGAGCATCTTAGATATCCTGATGGTACGGCAGTACAATGTGTCATCGCCGATACTTGTATGGGTGGGGTCAAGGAAGCTTCCCACTGTGCCACTAAGTTTAAGATGGAAAATGTAGGTGTTTCCCTGTCCGTAACACCTTGCTGGTGTTACGGAATAGAGACTATGGACATGGATCCTTCCATACCAAAGGCTATTTGGGGCTTTAACGGCACGGAACGTCCGGGTGCCGTTTATTTGGCGGCCACCTTGGCAGGACACAACCAAAAGGGACTTCCCGCTTTTGGTATTTATGGACGGGATGTCCAGGATATGGGGGACAAGACCATTCCCAATGATGTAAGGGATAAATTATTGAGCTTTGCCAAAGCAGGTTTAGCCGTCGCAATTATGAAAGGGCATTCCTATTTGGCCATAGGGACGGTGTCCATGGGAATTGCAGGTTCTGAAATACAATCGGATTTTTTTCAGTCCTATCTCGGCATGCGCAATGAATTTGTGGATTCTTCGGAAGTGATGCGTAGAATTGAGCAAAACATATTCGATGCCGAGGAATATGAAAGGGCATTGAAATGGACAAAACAAAATTGCACTGAAGGTAAGGACTTCAATGATGCCGAAAAGCAACGGTCTAGAACACAAAAGGATAAAGATTGGGAGTTTGTTGTTAAAATGACCCTTATTATAAGGGACTTGGTGGATGGTAATCCAAAATTAGCGGAAATGGGATATGGGGAAGAGGCCTTGGGGCATGACGCCCTGGTCTCTGGATTTCAGGGCCAAAGACAATGGACCGACTTCCTGCCCAATGGGGATTTTTCCGAAGCGATTTTAAACTCATCTTTCGATTGGAACGGAATTCGAAGGCCCTATATGATAGCAACGGAAAATGACTCTTTAAATGGGATCTCGATGCTCTTCAACCATCTTTTGACCAATACGGCTCAGATTTTTGCCGATGTCCGTACCTATTGGAGTCCGGATGCCGTTGAAAGGGTGACAGGTTGGAAACCTCGGGATGAGGTGGCCAATGGATTTATTCATCTCATAAATTCCGGTTCCGCCACTCTGGACGGATCTGGGCGACAGACTGAGAATGGAAAACCTGCAATGAAACCGTTTTGGGAAATTTCTGAAGAAGAGAAGCAGGCCTGTTTGGACGCTACCACTTGGTATCCTGCGGACCTGGGTTATTTTAGGGGAGGAGGTTACTCCTCCAACTTTTTGACAAAGGGCGGTATGCCCATCACCATGTGCCGTTTGAACCTAACAAAGGGTTTGGGGCCCGCTTTGCAAATTGCGGAAGGATGGAGTATAGACCTTCCCCAAAAAGTACATGAAACATTGGATGAACGCACCAATAGAACTTGGCCTACTACCTGGTTTGTCCCTCGTCTTATAGGATCCGGAACCTTTACCGATGTGTATTCGGTAATGAATAATTGGGGTGCCAACCATGGGGCCATTAGTTACGGACATATTGGAAAGGACTTGATAACGTTGGCCGCCATGCTACGTATTCCGGTATGTATGCATAATGTAGACGAGGACCGGATTTTTCGACCATCGGCCTGGAATTCCTTTGGGATGGATAAGGAAGGTCAAGATTACCGTGCCTGTCAGGCATATGGCCCTTTATACGGATTTCGATAGAACAACTTGGCCAACGATATGCCAAGGACATATTCAAAAACAAGCTTGAAATTCAGAACCAATACATATGAAACAACAATACTCCATAATTGGATGGGTTTTGTCAAATGCCATTTTAATTATTAAACCACTATGAAAAAGGCACTAATTATCTTGAATGTTTTTACAGTATTGGCATCTTGTTACGATACTGCGGATAAAACCAGATTCAAGAATCTTTCCCAAAATCCAAAGTTGAAATTTGAAGAACCCACACGACAAATACATCTGGATTTTCATACCTCGAAGCATATTGATAGTATAGGCCATCTATTTGATAAAAAACAGTTTCAGGAAGCCTTAAAACTTGGAAACGTAAATGCCATTAATGTATTCGCCAAGGGACATCATAGTTGGAGTTATTATCCGACCAAGATCGGGATGCCCCATCCCAAACTTGAATTTGATCTATTAAAAGCACAGATCGAGGCCTGCCGTGAAATAGGGGTAGAGGTCTTTGCCTATTTCACTGTAGGCTGGTCGGCCAATGATGTATTGAATCACCCCGAATGGGCAGTTGTCCGAAAGGATGGCTCCAATGCATACCGGGATATGAAAAAGAACCTTGGGCCCAATGAATCCTTCAATGGCTGGGAGTATTTGGAACCTTCCGGACCCTATGCCGACCTAATTTATGCCCAAACGGAGGAGCTCATAAAAAATTATGATCTGGATGGTATTTGGTATGATATCCATAGCCCTGAATTTTTGAATTTTAACGCCTGGAGTCTACGGGATTATGAACTGCGTGGAATAGACGTTGACTATTCCTTAGCTGTACAACAACGTACCAATGAAAAGTACAATGAATTTTTCAGAAAAACCTCTGAAATCATAAAGAAACATAAGCCCAGGGCTACTATTTATTATAACGGTACTACTAGGGCCTATAATTCCAGGAACATTGAAGACTATAAACACAATTTTTTTAAATACAATACAAAGCACGATTTGGAAGATTTACCCACAGCTTGGGGCGGATATGATATTTTCCCGTGGCGTTCAAAGTACTTTGCCAATACGGGCAAGGACATTGTTGCCATGAGTGGAAAATTTCACAAAGCATGGGGAGAATTTGGTGGATTCAAGCACAAGGATGCCCTGCTGTACGAGGCTGCCTCTATGGTAGCTTTCGGGGCTTCCTGCAATATTGGCGACCAACTACATCCTTCCGGTGAAATGGATAGGGCTACTTATGAAAACATTGGTTACGCTTTTGATTATGTACAACAAATCGAGGATTACGGGGTAGGAGCGGAACATGTGGCGCGTACAGGACTTTATATCGGTGAAGATCTATCTGCGATAGAAGGTGCTGTTGGTATGTTACTTGAAAAGCAGATAAATTTCAATGTAGTGAATACTTTGAAAGATTGGTCGGATATTGAAACTTTGGTCATTACCAGCGGAGGAGTATTGGAGCAGGATATTCCAAAGGTTCAGGATTTTGTGAAAAATGGGGGTAAAGTGATAGCGATGGCCGAAGGAATTTGGCATAACGATGAACCTATTGTGGATATAGGTGCGGATTTTTTGGGTCCGGCTATGTACGATATTGATTATACCATTGTAAAACAACCCGTATCCAATGGTCTGGTTACCTCACCTTTCCTAAATTATACGGCAGCATTGCGGATAAGCCCCCATAGCAATACGAAAGTTTTGGCAACTATACGGGAACCATTTTTTTCACGGACCATTGACCACTATAGTTCGCACAACAATACTCCTTATAAACTTAATGATGCGGAACATCCATCGGTTATCCGAAACGGGAACATTGTATATATTGCACACGACCTAGACCGACAATATAGCAAAGAAGGGGCACGTATCCATAGGAATCTTTTTTACAACGTATGGCGCTTGCTGGAGCAAAGCCCAATGATAGAAACTAGAATGCCAAGTATGGGACGTATCAATCTATTGCACCAACCAGATCAAGATCGATATGTGGTGCATATGACGTATGCTTCTCCCATTCAAAGGGGTTCGGTACGGGTAATAGAGGATTTGGTACCCTTGTATGAAGTTCCTTTGACCGTCAATTTTCCCCATAAGATCAACGAGGTTTATTTAGTGCCGTCCGGCCAAATCTTGGGGACGAAAATGGAGGGAAACAAACTTAAAGTGGTCATTCCGGAACTGCAATGCCATACAGCTGTAGTTTTTGAATATAATGGGGGAGAATAGGGAGATAAATGAAAGGCGCTAAGAATTATTGCCTAATTTTGAAGCTATCGGGCACTTACCCACAGTTTGTACTTACATTGAAATAATTAATTTTTGACCTATTTATATCATGAGAGTTCTGATTACTCTATTTCTGGCTTTTGCCCTAAGTTTCAAGGGATCGGCACAAGAAAAGACTAAAATTATTTTGGATGCGGATACCGCTAATGAAGTGGACGACCCCTTTGCCATAGTACGTGCCTTTGCAGAGCCAACCTGGGAAATTCAGGCATTGAACGCAACGCAATGGCAGACCAGCCAATGGTCTACCCCTCGAAGTATGGAGGACGGCCATAGATTAAATCAGGTGCTTGCCTCCTATCTGGGTACGGAAAATACCAAACTTCTGCGCGGGGGGCATCGGAGAATGTATGATTGGGGCGATATGGCCCTACATTCCGCAGCGGCCTATAATATTATTGAACAGGCACACTTGCAAGAGGAGGGAGAGAAATTGACCGTAATTGCCCTTGGTGCCTTGACCAATGTTGCGTCGGCAATTTTTATAGACCCTGAGATAAGTAATAAGATCAAATTATATTGGTTAGGTACTAAATATGACTGGGGAAACAAGGTTTCAACGAGAACTGACTTCAATCCAATGATGGATCCCCAGGCCATAGAATTGTTGCTTTCCTCGAATGTAGAAATGCACATAATTCCCGTGAGCGAAGTAAACCAAATGAAATCCAAGTTCTCGGAAACCAAACGGCTTTTGCAGGGAAAGCATCCGTTGGGCGATTATCTTGTTCAGCATTGGTTTGACCATGATGATGGAGGTAGGGAGGAAAGGGTACTTTGGGATATTGCCCTGATAGAAGCTATGCTTCATCCAGAATGGGTCACCGAGGTAAAGGTGGATAATTTTAAAAATAAAAATGTTTATCTCTACAAAGATATTAACGAAGAGAAGTTCTTGGAAGACTGTTTCAACGCCATTGTCCGTTTGTTGGAACAGCTTTGATCCCGAACTATTTCGTCGTACCTAATATTTTAAGACGATACCGGTATGCATGGTAAAAGTTGGAACGGTAATTTTTAGCTTTCCATCTTCCTTTATAAAATTCAAACTTTTGTCTTCGGGAATTTGTATGACTTCTTTAATTTTTTCGCCCACATCTACAGTGAGTTCAACGTTGGGAACGGGAAGAAAATCCTCTATAACACTGACTTCCCCCCGACGAAGTGCAGGCGCATACAGGAGATGGACAATATATCTATTTTCCTTCTTTTGTTTTAGCAGACTTACCCTTCCTGCACTGGGAAGGTTTTTTACTTTGATCAATGGGGAATCGTAGATTAAATCTAGGGAATTCTTGAACAATTCGCGATGCATGCGTACCCCATGCACATAATACAACCGGTCCAAAGGATGGGCTATGAAGACTACGTTTCCATTTTTTAACACTGCAGGATAAGGGGAATCCTCCAAGGTGTAGGGGGTTTCCCTATGGCCATTGAATTTGTCATAAGTCCGGTTAAAGTAGGGTTCCCTAATACTGGCAAGTACCTCACCTGTGGTTGGCCGGGTCTGTAATCCGGCATCATAGTTTAAAAATGGTGTGGAAACAATGTTTCTGCCAATATCCTTTTTCACAACGGTATAATCAAATTGAAAGTCCGAAGGTTTCAAGTATTCCGCGCCTACATTCAGCATAAGTTGCGTTTTTGTTTCGTTCAACGCACCTTCTCCAAATACAAGGAGTTTACCCCCTTTTTTTACCCAATCATTTAATTTTTGTGTTTGGGATTCGGATAGGGAAGGTTCGCTTGGTACGATAATCACATCTAAATCATCTAGGTTTTTCTCTTCGGCCACCACAAAATCTTCATGAAGTTCCAAGAGCATATTTACCACACCATGATCCGCGGCTTCGTTCAAAGTCAGCCAAATTCCCAATTTTGAAAGGGGTAGCCCTCCCGGTCCATAATCTTCTACTTTTTCCACATACTCGTAGGCCTTGCCTATATTCCGGTACGTCTCCAAGTCCATTTCTCCAGAAGGATGCAGCTGATCTCCAAAGTTACATGATGCTCCAAAGGAAATCATAGAAGCTGCCTCATAAGTAATTGCATCAGGGTGTTTAAAGCCCCCAAATTCTCCCCAGGCCTTATGGAACTTTCCACTCATTCCAGTAACAGGCACTCCCTGTTGCAGATGGTATTTGGCATCTAAAGGGAGTTTGTTGTACCCACCCCAAGTGGTGGGCAAGTCCTCTAAGTCTTGATGTGTATCCATATCAAAAAGGCGTTCCTTGAACCATGAGACATCTTCTATGCGCGTTACTGCATTGAAGTAAACTGTCGCTTCCGGTCTATATTTGGAGACTAGATCACGCAAGGCATTCATATGTTTTTTAAGGGCTAGGGCGTGGCTACGTTCTACCGCTATGGTATCCCTTATATCAATACCCTCTTTCTTCATGCGGGCCATGGCATATTGATTATAATTTCTTTTGGCCACATGATAAATATCAAACCAAAAACCATCCAGTTTTGGATAACGCTGACAGATTTCCTCGACCTGCCGCATGATTTGGTCATGATAAGGGGTGCCAAAACTGGGATCCAATCGTTTCCACAGATACGTTGGCCTTTCGGAATTTTCAGGGGCATCCCAGTCATACCCCGGTGCATTAATAGATCCGTCCCTATTGCGAATTGTCCATTCCGGATGTTCCCTTGCATCCAATTCGCTCCATCCTATAGTGAAATAGAAGGGGGCCTTAACTCCAATTTCATGGCAAGCTTCTAATTGGGCGCCCAAAAGATCAAAACTCAAATTAGGGTGCATTTTCCCCACTTTGGTAGGATAATAGGACCAACCATGATGTCCCTTACTAAAAATATTGATAAGATTTACTTTTCCTAATTTTAGTGCTTCCTGGAATTGCCTTTTGTCAAATTTATTTCCAACACTGGGTATGTGTTCCGAAGTATGGAAATCCAGATGTACCTGTCTGGTGGGCATAGGGTTATCTATAGACCTTTGTGATTGTCCAATAACTTGGTGAAACACCAGTAGACAAAGTATTTGGATAAGGCCGATTTTCATAATTTATTAAATTTGTTTAAACGTTTAACTTCAAATATAGTGAAGAATATCCTATATTTCGAGATATATGCGCAAATTCAATTCGTTATTCTTAAATCTGCATTACCTGGGAGTTATTGATTTTGCTTATGCATATAGTTTACATCCATTGATAATACATTAATTAAATGTTCGAGCATGCAAAAATCGGTCTCTGGCTTGGAATACTATTGTTTTTGGTTATCCTTGTACTACCTAATCCAGCCGGACTTTCCCTGGAGGGAAAAAGAATGGCGGCCATTGCCCTATTGATGGTGGTTTGGTGGGTCACCGAAGCCATTCCCATATACGTTACCGCATTTCTTCCGGTGGTACTATTTCCTCTACTGGGCGTTCTGGATTCAGCTGAAACTACCAAGGTGTATGGGCATGATTATGTGCTTATGCTATTGGGGGCCTTTATTTTGGCCAAAGGAATCGAGAAACAAGATCTTCATAAAAGAATAGCATTGCGGATTATCGGTCTTTTAGGCACAGGTCAACGCCGGATTGTTTTAGGTTTTATGGTCGCGACGGCATTTTTGTCCATGTGGATTACCAATATGGCCGTGGTTCTCATCATGTTGCCCATTGCGGCATCACTTATTGAAAGACAGGAGGAAGATAACATCAAGAATTTTGGATTGGCACTGTTGTTAGGGATTGCCTATGCCGCAAGTGTTGGGGGAACCGGTACCCTTATCGGAACGCCGCCCAATTTGGTTTTTGCTGGATTACTGGACAAACTATATCCGGGTGCGCCGGAAATTGGTTTTGTGGACTGGATGAAAATAGCATTACCCATGGTGGTTATTTTCATTCCCGTTATCTGGGTCTTTCTGATTTCGTTTTTAGGAATACAAAAAGATGCAAAATTGATCGACTTTGGGCTTGCCCGTGAAATGGATAGCTTGGGAAAAATGGATCGCGCGGAAAAAAGAGTATTGCTTGTTTTTCTATTTACCGCCCTAGGCTGGGTTTTTAGAAAAGACTTAATTATGGGCGACTTTGTCCTTCCAGGATGGGGCAATCTTCTGGGAGTGGCGGATTATGTCCACGATAGTACGGTGGCTCTTTGCGGTGCTATCCTTTTGTTTTTGATAGGTGATGGAAAAGGAAAGAAATTAATGGATTGGAAAACTGCGCGCAATGTACCATGGGGAGTGGCCATGTTCTTGGGAGGTGGCTTGGCCTTGGGTTCAGGGTTTAAAAGCACCGGTTTGGCAGAATGGATGGGCAGCTCTTTTTTGGTCGTTGGTAACCTTCCAGAATTCTTCATCCTGTTGGGTATTGTTGCCCTGATTATCTTTATTACGGAAGTAAACTCCAATACCGCGACCGCTACTATATTTCTACCCGTTTTGGCCGCAATGGGAGTGGCGGCTAGTATAAATCCACTTTTGGTCATGGTCCCTGCCACCTTTGCATGCTCCTTTGCGTTTATGATGCCTTCCGGTACAGGTACAAACACCGTTATCTTTGCAAGTGGTCGGATTAGGGTAGCGGATATGGCAAAAACAGGTTTTTGGCTAAACCTAATTTGTATCGTATTGCTTCCTTTGTTGCTCTACTTTTTCATATTACCCTCGATGGGTATTACGGCCGAACTCCCAGTTTGGGCAGAATAAGTACCATGAATCCAAGCCAACAACTGGACTATAAGAAGGACTAGCGTTAATTCTCAAATTGATCGGGATGTGGATGCTCCCAATCACCCCGATACGGTCTTTGCAATAATGCGGTAGCTTCCGGGTCATTGACCACGATTCGTTTTTCGGGGTCGTATACCAAGGGTCTTTTCAGCTCCATGGCCATATTCGCAAGAATGCAGCTGGCCGTGGAAATGTGTCCGTCCAAAACGTCAGCCACGGGCAAAGTACCTTTATCGATGGCCGATAGCCAATCCTGCATATGCCAGCGGGTGGCCGGAGCCGCATTCAATTCAATATCTTTTTCAGTAACATCTTCCGGATACTTTTCCTTTTCGTATAAAACATCAAAATGTATGGGTTCCCCATCGCCATAGGGTACAAAATCCGCCTGCATGGTACTACCGGATAAAGTCCCTTTGTCGCCATATAATTTAAAGGACCAAGGATATTCCGGATCTGCCGGAGCTCCCCAAGAACGATGTTGCCAAACGCAATTAAGGCCATCATATTCAAATACGGCACTTTGAGTATCGGCAATATTGGATTTTCCATCCTTCTGGACATAAATCCCGCCCGTAGAGCTAATTTTCTTGGGCCAGCCCAGATCGAGCATCCAACGGACCGTATCCAGCATATGGACGCACATATCCCCCATAATGCCGTTGCCATATTCCATGAAGGTACGCCACCAGCGTTTATGGGGAAGACCATCGTATGGGCGTAAAGGGGCCGGACCTGTCCACATTTCGTAATCCAAAAAATCGGGTACTTCCTGAACAGGGGGATTGCCATTGGCCCTCATGTGAAAGTAACAACACATTTCCACGTGGGATATTTTCCCTAACAATCCGGCGTCTACTACACGTTTTTTTGCATCGATCAGATGCGGGGTACTTTTACGCTGGGTACCGATTTGGACCACGCGATTATATTTTCTTGCCGCTGCTACAAGGGCCTCCCCTTCGATTACATCAACGCTTATCGGTTTTTGCAAATATACGTGCGCACCGGATTTCATAGCCTCAATGCCATGTAGTGCATGCCAATGATCCGGGCTCCCGACTAGAACGAGGTCCAAATCCTTTTTCGCGAGCATTTTACGAAAATCGGTATAGAGTTTAGGTTTTTTACCTGATTTCTGTCGTTGGCTTACCAAATCCGCAGCTTCCGTAAGCAAGTTGCTATCCGGATCGCATAGGGAAACCACTTCTACGGGAGCGACCTGAATCAAACGAAAAAGATCGCTTTTTCCATACCATCCCGTTCCTATAAGCCCCACACGGATGGGTTTTTCCTTGTTCATTAAATCAAAACCATAAGCCCCGAAAGAGGAGAGCACCATGGCTGCAGTCGTACCTTTAAGAAATTGTCTTCTTTTAATGTTTGAATCCTCGTTTGTCATTGTATTGATTATCTGTGGGTACTAAAGATATTGAAATCATTTTAGAAAATACAATGTTAACAATTTGTGCCAAATAAGTATATTTAGTAACAATTGTACTAAATCATAAAGATTATGAAGACCAAACTTTTTATTCTCCTGATTTTTTTGTCAAGCGTCCATTTATCAAAGGCAGAAATAGCGCTTCCGGATATCTTTTCGGACAATATGGTATTACAGCGGAGTACCGAAGTGACTTTTTGGGGATGGGGCAATTTGAACGAGGAAGTCACGATTACCACGGGATGGGATCAAAAACAATATACGGCCAAAACCGCTATGGACGCCAAATGGAAGGTTCTTGTTAGTACCCCGGGAGCTGGTGGCCCCTTTACAATCACGATTAAGGGAAAGAATGAAATTGTTCTAAAAAACGTTTTGGTAGGTGAGGTATGGCTTTGTTCCGGGCAGTCCAATATGGAATGGAGTGCAACGACCAATGCAGGAATTGATAATGCCGAAGAGGAGATTAAAAATGCGGATTACCCGAATATCCGATTGCTGACCATCCCGAAACGCACTTCACAATTCCCACAGGAAAGCGTTCCGGGAAGTTGGGAAGTCTGCACGCCGGATACTATGAAGGATTTTAGTGCCGTGGCCTACCTGTTTGCGCGAAGGCTTCAAGGAGAATTGGATGTGCCCATAGGTTTAATAGACAATGCCTGGGGCGGTACTCCCGCAGAAGTTTGGACACCGGCATCTGTGTTTGGGGATCATGCGGATCTTAAGGAAGCAGCGGAAGCCGTAAAAAATAATAA
The DNA here is from genome assembly GCF_965228935.1 of Ulvibacterium sp. Classification (GTDB taxonomy): domain Bacteria; phylum Bacteroidota; class Bacteroidia; order Flavobacteriales; family Flavobacteriaceae; genus Ulvibacterium. The sequence continues at coordinate 3,017,093 of NZ_OZ245846.1, forward strand.
ATGGAGCCCGGGTTTTACAGCGGCCCTTTATAATGCCATGGTTTACCCGATAGTCCCGTTTACGATTGCCGGTACCATATGGTATCAAGGAGAATCCAATACGGCTAATCATGGTACGTATGCAAAGCTATTTTCCGAAATGATAGCCTCCTGGAGAAAAGCCTGGGGTTATGAATTTCCTTTTTATTACGTGCAGATTGCACCGTACAACTATGGTACCGAGGAAGTAGGGGTGCTGATCCGGGATCAGCAGCGAAGGGCCCTAAAACTGATTCCCCATAGTGGAATGGTGGTCACAAGCGATATTGCCACCATAGACGATATTCATCCACCCAATAAACAGGACGTAGGGCTTCGCCTGGCCAACATTGCCCTAAAGGAGCATTATAATAAGATTGTAGGCACTGTCCATAGTCCGTTGTTTCGTAAAATGGATATCCAAGGAAAAAAGGTAGAAGTAACCTTTGATAATGCGGAGGGCCTATTTTCCAAAGGCAAAAAGATTACCCATTTTGAAATGGCCGGTGAGGATGGCCAATTTTACACTGCCAAGGCAATCATTAAAAACGAAAAGGTAATCCTATCTTCAAAAGAGGTAAAAGAGCCGAGTAAGGTGCGTTATGCCTGGGACAACATTGCCGAGCCAAACTTGTTCAACGGAGCGGGCCTGCCTGTTTCCAGTTTTACAAGTGAAGAACAATAGCAGTACGTTAACATATCCCTATACCTTAAAACGGTATTTTAGCGTTTACTATTAGTTGATATCTATGAGGCAACGTTTTCAAGTCACCTTTTTCTTTGTGCTTCTATTTTTTGTCCTCTCGTGTGGGGAAAAGGCCAAGCAAACATCTGAAGAACATAAGTATACCAATGCTTTGGCCAATGAAACCAGTCCTTACCTCTTGCAACATGCCCATAACCCTGTAAATTGGCGTCCATGGAGTGAGGAAGCCTTGGACGAGGCCAAAAAGGAAAATAAATTGGTTTTGGTCAGTATAGGATATTCTTCCTGCCATTGGTGCCATGTTATGGAGGAAGAGACATTTGAGGATGAGGAGGTCGCCAAAATAATGAACGAAAACTTCATTAGTATCAAGGTAGATCGAGAAGAACGTCCTGATATAGACAATATCTACCAAACCTTTGTGCGATTGATCGATAGTAATTCGGGATGGCCACTGAACGTTATCACATTGCCGAACGGAAAACCGCTGTACGGCAATACCTATCACACAAAAAGTCAATGGATGCAGGTTTTGTCCAAAGTCAGCGATATGTATAAAAACGACCCGGAGAAGGCCGCTGAATATTCGGATATGGTCGCCCGAGGGATACAAGAGGTCAATTTAGTACAACCTGTGTCGGACTTTGAACTGTTGACCAAGGATGCCCTTTTAAAAAGTGTGGAAAGTTGGAAACCTTTTTGGGATTTGGAATGGGGCGGAGACCAAGGAGTACAAAAATTCATGATTCCGGTAAACCTGAATTTTCAACTGGATTATGCGCTTTTGGCCAAGGACGATCTGGTCAAGGCCCATGTAAAAAACACATTGGATAAAATAATATCGGGCGGAATCTATGACCACATTGGAGGTGGATTTTTTCGTTACAGTACGGATGCACGTTGGAAAGTACCGCACTTTGAAAAGATGTTGTACGATAATGCGCAGGCCATAAGTCTTTATTCAAAAGCCTTTACCGTTTATAATGAATTGGAATACAGGGACAAGGTATTGGAAACCATAGCTTTTTTGGAACGGGAAATGAAGCATCCGGAAGGGGGATATTATGCGGCTATGGACGCCGATAGCGAGGGAGAAGAAGGGAAATTTTATATATGGGGGGAAGAGGAACTTAAATCTGTTTTGAATGAAGACTTTGAACTGTTTACCAAATACTATACCATAAGGTCGGAAGATGCTTGGGAAGATGACACCTACGTGCTCCATAAGCTTATGAAGGACTCGGATTTTTCCAAGGAAAATGATGTGTCACGGAATCTATTGAATTCTGTTAAAAAACGCTGGAGGGAACGACTTCTGGAAGCTCGGATGCAGAGAATACGTCCAGGTTTGGACGATAAGATCATCACGTCATGGAATGCCCTTTTGATCAACGGTTTTGTGGATGCTTATAAGGCATTTGGTCAGAAAGGGCATTTGGAAGAGGCCAAGGCCATATTTGGATTTCTTACGGAAAAGAGTTATCAAAACGGGGAGTTGATCCATTCCTATAAGGAAGGCGGAAGGCATATCAGTGGATTTTTGGAGGACTATGCCTTTCTTGCCGATGCATCGCTGAACCTATATGGGGTAACCCTGGATCATTCCTATCTGGATTTTGCACAAAGCTTGACCGAAAAAGTACAGGAGCAATTTTTGGATGAAGCTTCGGGGATGTATTACTACACGAAAAACAATGAACTTATTGCTAGGATTATCAAAACGGATGATGGCGTGTTGCCATCGCCCAATGCGGTAATGGCCCACAACCTATTTGTACTGGGACATATACGTTATGATACCGATTTTTTGGAAAAATCAAAATCCATGCTTTCGGCCATGATACCATCCATTGGGGAAAGTGCGGCAAGCTATTCCAAATGGAATACTTTATTGCTGCACAACACCTATCCTTTCTATGAGATTGCCGTGGTAGGCAAAAATGCACTTCCATTGATAGGCAACATTAATCAAAAACCCATTCCGAACATTTTGGTCGTGGGCAGTCCGTCGGAAAGTAATCTTCCTTTGTTCAAGGACAGGTACAAAGAAGATAACACTTTTATTTACGTTTGTCAGAACAGTACTTGTAAACTCCCGGTGAAAACCGTGGAGGAAGCCATGGTGCAGCTACACGACTTTTGAACTTAAAAGAGACACCCTTGGCAAAGTGCTCAAGGGTGTCGTTTACAAACTCAAAAAACTAAACAAAAAAGGGACATTCAATATAACCCCTTGTTCTTTTCGATCAATGTCAGAATGTTTTCAACGGAACCGTTGGTGCTCAATTTATCTTGAGGGGTATTTTTACAATAGTCTACCAAAATGTCCATAGTAGAGGTGGCCACATGCATTCGTGTATCCGATGAGGCATAATAGATAAAGACCTTGCCATTCTCGTCGGCTATCCATCCATTACAGAACAGTACGTTGCCCACGTCGCCATAAATTTCCGTATCGTTGGGTGCCATAAAGTACCCTCCCGGCTGATAGATGACCTTGGTGATATCCTTTAAATCCGTCATGAACATATATAGTACATAACGAAGTCCGGCAGCCGTATTGCGTACGCCGTGGGCCAGATGTAGCCATCCCTCCTTGGTTTTTAAAGGCGATGGCCCTTGGCCGTTTTTAAGCTCATAAACGGTATGGTACTGTTTGTTATTAATAATGACTTCATCCATTACTTCAGGGTGGGTCATATTTTCAATGAAGCCTAGACCAATTCCCCCCCCGGAACCCGTCTCTATAAAGCCATCCTGTGGCCGGGTATAAATGGCGTACTTGCCGTTTACAAACTCGGGATGGAGGGTTACATTGCGTTGTTGTTTGGAATTTGAGATGAGGTCCGGTAGCCGTTCCCAATTTTGCAGATCCTTTGATCGAATGATCCCTGCATTGGCAATGGCAGCGGAAGTATCGGTTTCCAAGGCATTGGGATCTTTTCGTTCGGAACAGAAAATTCCATAAATAAAACCATCTTCGTGCCGAACCAAACGCATATCATAGGCATTAATATCCGGATTCTCATTTTGGGGAAGTAAAAATGGTTTATCCCAAAATTCAAAGGCATCCAGTCCATTATCGCTTTGCGCAAAGGCAAAAAACGATTTACGGTCATTTCCCTCTACCCTTACCATCAAAAGATATTTTCCATTCCATTTAATGGCACCGGCATTAAAGGCAGCGTTTATCCCTATCCGTTCCAATCCGTGCGGATTGGTTTGTACATTAAGGTCGTACCGCCAGTGTACCGGAGTATGTGCCGCAGTTATGATCGGGTTTTTATATCTGTTGTAAATTCCGTTACCTTCGCTAATAGGCGTATTCCTCTTTTGGATAAGCGTTTTGTGATTTTTCATCAAGGCATCATAGTTCTTGATTTTTTTTGTTCGGTCAACGGTTATCATAAAGTTGGTATTTTAAAGTTGTTGGTCCAGTTTGTCCCACCATAATTTTTTGAGCAAGATTCCACATACGGCCAGAAGCGCCAGGCATATTAATAGAGAGCTATATTCCCTAAGAATCAGGTACAGGGGTATGATGACCAATAAAGTCTGGGCAATAACACCAATAAAGACATTGAACATATCCTGTTTAAAGAGTGTATTTTTTTTAAAATCGGGATCTTCGGCCAAAACTTTGGTATAAATAGGTCTCCAAAAGCCCCAGGGGCGTGTTTTCTTATAAAAATCGATAAGCTTTGCCTCTTCGGTAGGGGCTCCCGTATAGGTTCCGATAATACAACCTAATGTGGTAATAACGAGTAATAAAGGAAAAAGGTATAATTCCAAGGTTTCCGGAAACACCAAGGGAAAGAGTATAGCCGGGATCAACCCGGAAAGCATGCCCCAAAAATAACCTTCCCCATTAAAACGCCACCAGTGCCATTTTAAAATGTTGGAAACGATATAACCGCCCCAAAGCGCGGATACGATCCATTGTGTTATGGAATTTACATCCTTTACGTAAAAACCTAAGACAATACTCACCACGACCACGATAATTCCGCTGGCATAATTCATTCTATTTACCTGTATTGGCGTGGCATCCTTTTTATTGCGGAGATAAATATCGTTGACCAAATACGCCTGCGCAGCGTTCAGGGTTCCCGCAAAAGTGCTCATAAAAGCGGCCAAAAGACCAGCCAATAAGAGACCCATTAGTCCAACGGGAACAAATTGATTTATGGCCGATGGCAAAATTTGCTCGAAATCAATGATCCCTCCGCGCTGTAGATCCAATTGGTCATAAAAAAGAATCCCCAGGATGCCGAATCCACCAATCATCAGATATCGCGTAGGCATAAGGGCCAGGGAGACAAAACCACTCATTTTGGCGGCATCCTTTGGAGATTTGGTGGAGAGTATTTTTTGCATATCGTAATTGGGCGCGGGGCCGGCAACACTGGAAAGGATTCCCTTGAACACGCATAGCATAAAGAAAATGGTAAACAAGGAGAAGCCATCGGAAGCTATCTTCTCGTTTACCTCGGAAATAATCCCGGTCCAATCCATATCCAGGGTCCATCCAAAAAAAGGATCCATCCAACCTTCGGGTACGGTCAAGGTATGCTCACCCATGGCCATCCATGCAATTATGGCAATAGCTATGGAGGAGACCGTCATTATCGTAAACTGTAATAAATCGGTCCATACAATTCCGGACATTCCGCCCAAAACGGAATAGAATACCGCGAACAAAGTGAATACGGCCCCATAGAAATGGGGAACAAATTTTGGGGCAATATCAAAAGGGATATAGGCACTTATAATCTCCCAAGGGATGAAAATCTCAACAAATTTCCCCAAACCTATAAATCCATAGGCAAGAAATCCCAAACAGCTGACTATGGCAAATAGCACCACTACAGTATGCGACCATTTACCACCCTTTCCCTCGCCGAAACGAAAGAAAATCCATTCCGCTCCTGTGGTAACGTTGGACCTTCTTAACCAGGCCGAAAGATATATCATTAAAAAAATCTGATTGAAAACCGGCCAGAGCCAAGGAATCCAAATGCTTTTTAGCCCGTAAACAAAAGTTAGGGTCACTAACCACATCGTTCCGGAAATGTCGAACATTCCAGAAGCATTGGACAGTCCCAGCATATACCAGGGTAGGGATTTTCCCCCTAGGAGATAGTCATCCTTGCTTTGCCGGGCTTTCTTTCGCAGGACCAAACCGATTACAACGGTCGCCAACAGATAGGCAAGTATTATTATGATATCTACGCCTTGCAGCATACGTTATGGACGTTTTGTTCGATAAGGGACAGAAAAAAATTGTTAAAACAGCAAATCAAAATCTTGATTTTTAAAATTTCACCAATAAAACGTGACATTTTTAGGCTAAATCTAATTTCAAATCTAAAAAAATTGTTAATATTGCTCTGATAGGATTTTATCATTTGAATGACTAAATCCGGCAAAGTAATAAGATTATTCTTGGAAATTCTAAAAAAAATACATCGCGAGATTACCCCTTTGTCCAGTTTGGATAGTTTTCTGGTTTTTGATAGGACCAAGGATTTTTTTGACTTCCCGGTACATTTTCATCCGGAAATGGAGCTTAACTTCATTTCAGGGGGTAAAGGTGTACAGCGCATAGTAGGGGATAGTATCGAAGAAATAGGGGATATAGAGCTTGTCCTGATCGGATCTAGCTTATATCACGGGTGGGAGCAGCATAAATGTACCCAAAAGGACATTCGTGAGGTTACCATTCAGTTTCATGAAGACTTGTTCGATGATGCTTTTTTGAGGAGGACCATAATGAAGCCCTTAAAGGACATGTTCGATCGTTCCCTACATGGTATTTTGTTTTCCGAAGAGACTACCAGAGCAATGGCCCCGAGGATAACCAAGGTTTCCAAACTGGGCGGAATCGATTATTTCCTAGAGTTGCTTTCCATATTGTATGATCTTGCCAATTCCAGGAACCAGCGACTACTCTCCACAGCGACCATACATCTTGAAAATTTTGAGAATAGCGACAAGATCAAACAACTTTACGAATATATCCAAGAGAATTATTCATCCAAGATAACTCTGTCGGAAGTTTCCGATTTGCTCAACATGAGCAATGTTTCCTTCAATCGATTCATCAAAAAAAGAACCGGGAAGACTTTCGTTGAATATTTAAACGATGTTCGCATAGGCTATGCTTCCCGTTGGTTGATCGAAAAGGACCTTAGTATCTCCGAGATCGCTTTTATGTGCGGTTTCAATAGTATTGCAAATTTTAACAGGGTATTCAGAAAAAGTAAAGGCCGCACACCGACCCAGTACCGTCATGATTTTTCAGGAATAAAAAGGGTGTTGTAATCAATGTATGAAGAGGAAACATCCTGAAAATAAAGAACATAGTACTGATCCCTATCAAAAGGGAGATAGGGGGAAGTTATCCGTTAATCTATCGTAATCTTGAAATTTTAATGAATATTTTTTATCATTTTTTGTCTTTTACTTCAAATTTTTCATCAAACAAGAAATCGATATTTCATCTTTGGATAAAAGATGTAACTTATACCTCGCAAAAACAATTCGTAAACCAATCAGATAAATTAGATGATGCAGATTAAAGAATCTTCCGAAGTATATGATGTTATTATCGTAGGCTCGGGAGCAGGTGGTGGTATGGCCACAAAACAACTAGCCGATGCCGGACTTAATGTCGCGGTCGTTGAGGCTGGCCCATTTTTTGACCCGGCCGATCCAAAGACCATGACGCAGCTAAAGTGGCCCTATGAATCCCCTCGAAGGGGTGCCGGAACGGACAGGGCTTTCGGCGGATGGGATATGGCCTATGGTGGATGGGAGATAGAAGGCGAACCGTATACCCATGCGGAAGGTACCGAATTTCGTTGGTTCCGTTCGCATATGCTGGGAGGTAGGACCAACCACTGGGGGCGTATTTCACTGCGTTTTGGACCAAAGGATTTCAAGGGCAAGACCCGGGATGGGCATGGTGATGACTGGCCTATTGGTTACGAGGATGTTAAACCCTATTATGATAAAGTGGATAAACTGATCGGGGTATTCGGAACCAATGAAGGTCTTGAAAATGACCCCGATGGCTTTTTTCTTCCTCCGCCTAAACCTAGATTGCACGAACTGTTTTATATTCAAGGTGCCAAGAAAAGTGGTGTTCCGGTCTATCCTTCTCGAATGTCCATGTTGACCAAAAAAATCAATAATGATCGCGGGGTATGTTTTTATTGTGGACAGTGTGGACGTTCCTGTTCGGTGTATGCGGATTTTTCGGCGGGCAGCTGTTTGATCTTCCCTGCACAGAAAAACGGGGGCAAGGTCAAGATTTTCGTAAACTCGGTGGTTCGCGAAGTAACTACAAATGAAGAGGGCAAGGCTACCGGGGTATCCTATATTAGCAAAGACGATAGAAAAGAATATAAACTAAAGGGTAAGGTAGTCGTTCTGGCAGCATCGGCCTGTAGTTCTGCCCGTATCCTTTTAAATAGTAAAAGTAAGCAGCACCCCAACGGCCTTGGAAATAGTAGTGATGTGGTAGGCAAATACCTTCATGATTCTACCGGTGCCAGTCGTTCAGGTTTTATTCCTGCCTTGATGAATAGAAAGGTTTCCTACAATGAGGACGGGGTAGGAGGTATGCACGTGTACTCACCTTGGTGGGGCGATAATTCCAAATTGGATTTTCCTCGGGGTTACCATATCGAGGTATGGGGGGGTATGGGTCAACCCAACTATGGGTTTGCCATGAACCCGAATGAATTCAATAAGTTTTTTGGACTTCCCGTAGGGGGTTATGGCGATAATCTAAGGGATGATGTTAAAAAGTATTATGGTTCCGTTGTTGGGATGTCCGGCCGCGGGGAAGGCGTTGCCAGAAAGGAAAACTACTGCGAAATAGACCCGACCACGGTGGATCAATTCGGTATTCCCGTCTTAAAGTTCAATTACAAATGGTCGGATTTGGAAGTAAAACAGGCCAAGCACATGCAGGATACCTTTGAGGAGATTTTGCACAATATGGGAGGAGAACCCTTGGGCGAAAAACCGGGTAAAGATAAAAACTATGGCCTATTGGCCCCTGGAATGATTATTCATGAAGTTGGTACTACCCGTATGGGCGACGATCCAAAGACATCGGTCACCAATAAGTTCCAACAATTGCACGACGTGGACAATGTATTTATAGTGGATGCCGGGCCCTTTGTTTCCCAGGCAGACAAGAACTGTACCTGGACTATTATGGCCTTGTCATGGAGGGCGAGCGACTACATTATAGAACAATTGAAACAACAAAATATTTAGGGCATGGACAGAAGAAAAAGCATACAGACCATTATTCTTGGGGCCGGTGCATCGGCTTTGGCCTTCCACGGTTGCAATACGGAAGGCGGCAAGGCTTCTGGAGAAATACCGGCCACCGATGACACCAAATATTTTGGCAGAACGCCGGAAGAACTGGAGCGTATCGAAAAATTGAATGCGGAGCAGTTGTTCAACGAACATGAGATGGAGACCATAGCCGTTTTGAGCACGGTGATATTACCACCAAAGGAACCGCATGGAGGCCCTATAGAAGCGGAAGTTCCCGAATTTATTGAATTTATGGGCAAGGATATTCCGGAAATGCAGAATACCTTGTTGGGCGGTTTAATGTGGCTGGACCATAAAAGCAATACGGAATTCGGTAAAGAGTTTAAATCGGCCGCCTTGGAGCAGCAGAAACAGATTTTGGATACCATTTGCTTTCATGATATGGAAGTTCCTTTGGATGAACAACCTCTTGAAATCCAATTTTTCCATCTGATGCGGGCATTGACCATGACGGGATACTATACCTCAAAAGTAGGTATAGCCGATTTGGGATATAAGGGAAACCAACCCAATGTATGGGACGGCGTACCCCAGGATGTTCTGGACCAGCATGGTGTGGCCTATGATCCGGAATGGATAGCCAAATGCGTTGATCAAAGTAAGCGCGGTGTACTGGCTGAATGGGATGATGAGGGCAATCTGTTGACTTAGCGAAAACGCCGCCCATTTTTTAAATTACTTATCCGACGGGTGCAGCTAGCATGCAACGATTCATTATATTGCATATTCGCAAAGGATACCATCCCGTAAAACGGGATTCGGAAGGATTTCCAAAATTTAAAGACCTAATGTAAAATGAAACAGGTATTGACTTTGATAGGGATGTTGGCTTTTGTCATTCCCGTATCGGCCCAAGAGGTAGGCTTACAACTGTATAGCCTTCGGAACCAATTTAAGGAAGATGTCCCTAGAACCTTGAAAATTATCAAGGGTTGGGGAATAACTAAAATAGAGGGAGGCGGTACCTATGGTCTTTCTATGGAGGATTTTAAGAAAATGCTCACCGAGAACAATCTGGATGTGGTAAGTGTAGGAGCGGGCTTTGGGGACTTGGAAAACAATGTGGATAAAGTGATAGAAAATGCCAGGGCTTTTGATGCCAAATACGTTATGTGCGCTTGGGTACCCCATGATGACAACAAGTGGGATCTGGAGGAGACCGAGCATGCTTCAAAAGTTTTTAATAAGGCCGGAAAGAAATTAAAGGAACATGGATTAATATTGGCGTACCATCCGCACGGGTATGAATTTAGGCCTTGGAAGGATGGTACCTTGTTCGATTATATGGCCCAAAATGCCACGGATTATACTTTTGAACTGGATGTATTTTGGGCACACCATGGCGGTGCCGATCCCCTTGCCCTGATGAAAAAATATCCGGACAAGTTTACCTTAATGCATCTAAAGGATATGGAACATGGTGTTAAGGGGAACAATACCGGACATGAGGATGTGGAGACCAATGTAATCCTGGGTCAGGGCCAAGTGAACATTGCAGGTACGGTGGCTGAGGCCAAAAAACTGGGCATTGAATATATGTTCATAGAAGACGAATCATCCCGGGTGGTAGAGCAGGTACCTGCCAGTCTTAAATATCTAAAGAGCTTGGATGAACCCAAAATAGGGTTGCAATTGTATAGTTTGCGCAATGTGTTCCCAACAGATGTATCCGGCACCTTTGCCAAGATCAAAAGTTGGGGTATTCACAATCTGGAAGACGGAAACGATGGTACCTATGGCTATACCATGGAAAAGTACAAAGCAATGTTGGCCAAAAATGACTTGAAAATAGTCAGCGTAAGCGCACCTTTTGAGGAACTGCAAGATTCGCCCGAAACGGTGATTAAAAGAGCCAAGGAATATGGGGCCAAATACGCCGTTTGTTTTTGGATTCCACATAAGGATACCATTTTCACCATCAAGGAAACAAAATTGGCACTGGATGTTTTCAACAAAGCGGGAAAGAAGTTAAAGGATGAAGGCATTACACTGGCCTACCATCCCCATGGTTATGAGTTTCGTCCATATGAAGGGGAATTGTTAATGGATTATATGATCAAGAATTCCGACTATTTCGATTTTGAGATGGATGTGTATTGGTTTGCACACCCAGGTGAGGATCCCGTGGCCTGGTTGCGGAAGTATCCCAAGGAATTCAAGTTGATGCATATTAAGGACTGTAAGAAGGGAGTTAAAGGAAATCATAATGGTAAATCCGATGTAGAGACCAATGTGGTTTTGGGTACTGGACAAATTGATATTGCAGCCATTGTCAAAGAAGCCAAAAAAATGGATATCGATTATATCTTCATTGAGGACGAATCTTCACGTTCCGAAGAACAAATACCTCAAAGTTTTGGTTATTTAGAGGACTTGGATAAATAAAACTGTATCACGGATATCAAGTGTTTGCCCTTTCCTATTCTAAAAGAAAGGGCTTTTTATTAATAGGTTAAGGGCTAATTTTAATCCAGCATCAATTTTCAGGAGTATGAAAAAACATTCGGTCATAGTTTTACTCGCACTTTTTCTTTTAAACTGCAAGGAAAGGAAAGAATCCGTCTCAACCGAAAAGGCACAAGATCTTCCTAATATTATTTGGTTGGTAGCGGAGGATCAATCCCCCGAACGCTTTGCCATGTATGGGGACAGTACCATTTCCCTCCCTAACCTGGAGAGCTTGGCGTCGGATGGGGTTACCTTTACCAACGCGGTTGCCCCGGTACCGGTCTGTGCTCCCGCGCGTAGTTCCATCATCACCGGAATGTACCCGACGACTTTGGGAACTCACAACATGCGGACCCATGCACCATGGAAGCAGGAAGGTAATGAACCTACCATACCTATTCCGAGCTATTCCCCGATAGTACCCCAAGGTACACGGATGTTCACCGAATATTTAAGAAAAAAGGGATACTACACGGCCAACGGTCCCAAAGAGGACTACAATTTTGAAAAGACCGATGCGGCCTGGGACGAAAGCAGTAACGAAAGACATTGGCGAAAGAGAAAGGAGGGGCAACCCTTTTTTATGGTGTTCAATTTTGGGGTGTGTCATGAATCCGGTATTTGGAGGAAAGGGGACAGTACCTTATATGTTTCTCCTGAATCCGTTTCCGTTCCGCCTTATTTTCCTAACACCAAGATCGTTCGTCATGATATCGCTGTAAATTATAGTAACCTTAAACGGATGGACGATCAGGTTGGGGAAATTATCGAAGATTTAAAGGAGGACGGACTTTACGAGAATAGCATTATTTTCTTTTATGGCGATCACGGTGGACCCTTCCCAAGACATAAACGTGCCTTGTACGATACAGGGCTTAAAGTACCTCTGATCATTAAATTTCCAAAGAACAAGGATGCGGGAAGCAAGGATGATCGCTTGATCAGTTTTATCGATTTTGCTCCTACCGTACTTTCCTTGGCGGGGATAGAACCGCCCAAAGTGATGCAGGGTGTGGCACAATTTGGGGAATTTGAGGTCAGGGATAAGCCCAAATATACCTTTCATTCCTCAGACCGCTTTGATGAACTGTATGATAGGCTACGCGCCGTACGTTCCGCTAGATACAAGTACATTAAAAGCTTCAATACCGACCTGCCGCATGCTCTACCCGTATCGTATCGGGAACAGATGCCCCTGATGCAGGAATTGAACAAGTTGTATGCGGAAGGCAAACTGAATGAAACACAGTCCCTTTGGCTAAAGGCTCCAAAACCAGAGGAGGAACTATATGATTTGCAGAACGATCCCTATGAACTCAATAATTTGGTAGACAGACCGGAATTAAAAGATACCCTGAACCATTTTAGGAGTGTGCTTGGCGATTGGATAAAAAAGACCAAAGATTTGGGAGAATATCCCGAAAATGAACTGATTTCGCAATGGTTGCCCAATGGGGAACAACTGCGTTTACCGCCGCTTCAAATGGAAGACAAAGGCGATAGTGTTCGTCTGATCGCCAAAAAGACGGACGCCACAATTGTCTGGAGACAACCCCAGGATTCCATATGGCATATCTACGCCGTCCCATTGCCCAAAAGCCTATCTTTTGAGGCCAAGGCCGAAAGAATTGGATATAGGGACAGTGAGATTTTAAAATATACCCCTTAACATTTTAGTTCAATCCTAGGATAGAAAAATAAAGATTCATGATTTAATCTACTAATTTATTAGTAGAATTACTAAGTTTTTAGTAGATTTGACACATCAAACTACAACAATGAAAAAGCTTACGGAAAAGGAAGATCAAATCATGCAAGTAATCTGGCGTCTGGAAAATGCATTTATTCGCGATGTGGTCGTTGCACTTCCAGACCCCAAACCACATTACAATACCGTGGCTACTCTGGTGAAAATTTTGGTGAAGAAAGGTTTTTTGACATCGGAAAAGTTGGGCAATACGGATAGATACCGTGCTGTAATCCCGATGGAAATCTATCGTCAAGAACAGATAAAAGGAATTAAGGAGAAATATTTTGGTAATTCGCTACCAAAAATGATGGCACATTTTGCCAAACAGGAAAATCTTTCGGATCAAGAGAGGGAAGAGCTGATCAACATCATCAAATCAAAAAACTAAAATGTATTAAGGTCATGATCGTTTTTTTGGCAAAAACTTCGGTGGTACTTTTCATCCTTTGGGCATTTTATAGGCTTTTTCTTGCCAAGGAGAGTTTTTTCATGGTGAATCGTTTCTATTTGTTGGGATGTTTGGTTTTGACCTTTGTAATCCCGTTCATAACACTCCCGGAACTAATAAACCATCAAGGGGTTGTTCATACACTTGTAGAAGGAACGAATGGCAAAACCCCCATTGTTTTAGACGGAATTCGACCAGTTTCTGGAGATATGGATGACATAGCTATCCCAAATGTCGAGGTACAACCCTCAAATCAGGGGATAAACGTGGACAAAAAAATGGGATTTTCATTTTGGTTGGCCATGTTCTACGGGTTTGGGGTTTTTGTACTGACCTTACATCTTGTTTTCCAGTTGGTCGATATTTTAAGAAAAATAGGACGGAGCCCCGATAGGATCCATGACGGTAAGACTATAATCATTAATTCTGACCGTGTACGCGAACCTTGTTCCTTTTTCAATTTTGTATTTATCGACCCTAAAAAACATGACCAACGCGAGTACGAACAAATACTGGTTCATGAGAAGATTCATGTATACCAATGGCATTCCATAGATCTTTTGTTGGCCGAGATGATTACCATTGTGTTTTGGTTTAATCCAGTAGCATGGTTGTTCCGAAAGGATGTTGAAAAAAATCTGGAATATCTCACCGATGATTTGGTGTTGCGAAATTCGGAAATACACCCTCAGGAATATCAAATGAACCTTTTGCAAATTGCCACTGCCCAAAAACCGCTTTCAATTACTTCAAATTATAATCAGTCATTAATCAAAAAACGAATCGTCATGATGAACACAAAAAAATCGAATCCCCACAAGTATTGGAAGTATAGCTTTTTAGCGCCAGTATTATTCACGATACTATTGGTATTGAACAAACCGTTTTCCCTGGCGGCGCAATCGGATATTTCCGTAACCGTAGATGTAGATCTAGATGTTGATGTAGAGGAAGGTGAACTGCCTGCTTTGTTAAGTGCCGTACGGCATGGGGATATGCAAAGGGTAAAAACGCTGGTGCAACGGGGCGCTAATGTCAATGTAATGGTACGTGGAGATGGTACTCCACTTACCAATGCCATTACCCATAAATATTTTGAAATTGCCGAATTCTTATTGAACAATGGAGCCGACCCCAATCTTGGAACGCAAGCCGATGGCTATCCGCTATGGCTTGCCGCTGCCGCAAATAACATGGAATTGATTCAGCTTCTGGCAGATAAAGGGGCTGATGTAGATCAAGATTATCCCGGCGACGGCAATGCTATTATCCACGCCGCTAGCAATGGAAACCTTGCCATGGTAAAGACACTGCAAAAAATGGGCGCACACATTGAAAGGGGAGTTAAAGGTGATGGCAACCCTTTGATCATAGCTGCCAAAGGGGGACATTTGGAAATTGTAAAGTACCTGGTGGCGGAAGGAGCGGATGTAAATTATGAAATTATAGGGGATGAGACCCCTTTGATCAACGCTGCGGAGCAGGGCCATTTGGAAGTTGTGAAGTTTCTGGTTGAAAATGGCGCTGATGTAAACAAGATTTGCACCGATACCTCTGTTGATCCGCCCAGGGTACGTACCGCCCTAAAAATGGCCCGTAAGAACGGACATAAGGAAGTTGTTGATTATCTGCTTAGCAACGGAGGTGTTGACAGATGAAGATTCAAGAAATCTGTGTAGAAGGCAAAATGATGAAGGGTTTTTGTCGTGCCATTTTGATTTTTTTGGTATTGATTTTTGGATGTAAGCCCCATCCTTCTGGTGAAGATGTAATACAAAAAAAAGAAAGGGCCATCTCTAAGCTCTCAAAGAACGACACTACCCATTATTCGGTGACGGATGCCATGGGAGAACATGGTTTAATCGGATTGAGCGTGGCCGTAATCGAAGATTACAAAATAGTTTGGAAAGATTCCTGGGGAATAAAAGAAGCAGGAACGGACGAAGAAATTGATGAGAATACGGCGTTTTCCACAGCTTCCATTTCAAAACCGATAACGGCCACCTTATTCGCTATTTTGGAGGAAAAAGGCCAGATCGACTTAAAAGCTCCCGTGTCCGGCTATCTAAAAAGATGGAAACTTCCGGACAGTGAGTTTTTGAAAGATACGGTTCTTACCCTTGAGCATTTACTAAGTCATACCGCAGGTACCACACAGGGTGGGTTTGCGGATTTTTATGAAGGGGACACCATCCCCACAATAGTTCATAGTTTAAAAGGTCAAATTCCCGGATACGATAAAGAAATCGATTTTGTATCCGTTCCAGGTACTAAATGGAAATACAGTGGAGGTGGGTATGTAATTGCCCAAATGGCACTGGAAGACCATTTGGGAAAATCTTTGGCCCATTTGGCCGAGGAATACCTCTTTTTACCCTTGGGTTTAAAAAACACCACAATGCGACAGCCCAATGAAGTGGGTTTTCTGAACAATGTGGCAAAGGCCCATGATGAGAATGGCAAAACCATCCGTACCGGGATTCCGATTACCCCGCAAGTATCCGCATCCGGTCTGTGGTCGACCCCAACGGACATGGCATTCTTCTTAATCGAAATGCAAAATGCCCTACGAAATGAAGGTAACAGGGTAATATCCCACGATGTGGCTCAAAGGGTCACAACTATTGTAACATCCAAGGTTATGGGTGGATGGAGCCTGGGTTGGGAGAGAAGATATGGGTTCGGGAATTATGAATGGTTTTCCCATGGTGGGGCCAACACGGGTATAGGAGGTCATATATTTGCTACAATGGATGGAGGTAACGGCATTGCAATTTTTGGGAACGGTCCCAATGGGATTAGGATTCCCGTGCTGGTTAAGTTTAGGGGCAGTATTATCAAGGCCCATGGATGGTATTTGCCAATGGATCGAGAAAGTGAACAGGAAGTTCCCCATGATTTTATAATTTGGGCTACAGGGAAATACCGGGATGTTCAGTTTGACTTGGAAGTTGAAATTATTTCAAAAGATAAAAAAATGCGCATGGCCCCTTCCTTCTCGGGAGAGAAGTATTCGGAACTTATATATATTGGGGATTCCACTTTTTTGATGGACGAATTTCCAAACAAAATAAAATTTGAGAAAAACCCTTCGGATAGCCTTGTGTATATTGTATTAATGAGGAACGGGACTAATGAAAAAGAATACACGCTTCAAAAACGGGAATAGCGAACAGAAACCTAAAAACCTAGGACTGGGACAATTTTTGGGAAGACAATATGATACGCAACCAAAAGGTAAACCTGTCATCTTAGTAGCATAATCCAATACATGCACAGATTCATGAGAAGAGCATATGTTTTGTTTTTTCTTGTTCTACTTTTAATCCACGCCGGTTGCGAGAAAAATGACAATGGTGGCGGTGTCCAGAAAGTTGAAGGGGCGGGGCAAAACAATCCGGAGGTTCCTGATGCCGTAAGTTATGATCTCAATACGGATTCGGTGGACGATTTTCAGGTCGATTACAATATGGGAATTTGGGATGGTGCAAATGCAAGTGGCTTCTTGGTTTCAGCTACTCTTGAATCAATGAATGAAAGTACTGTACTACTGAAGATTAACGAAGGAATTAATACGGAAATTCTCTTCAGTATGCCAAAAGATTCTATTTGGAGAGAACCTGTAGAACCCTTTAAATGGAATGAATACGGTCCTGTAAGTATTGCGAGATTATGGCAAGGTGCGGACGGTATTTGGCCGGAAGAATGGAGCGTAAACAGTGAATTCAACTCCAATCCCTATTATTTGGGAATCAGGGTAAAAGAGAACGAAGACTTTTTGGTCGGGTGGATAAAATTGGAGATTAACGTTACCAATGGCAAAATCAGATTTGTCGAATATCAGCTAACTCCGGAAGAATATATAGTTATTCCGGAATAAGATGACTACTCCATGTTATTTGCTGAACATCAAAAGCCGGACATCAATAGCTTCATTCCCCGGAATTTCCAAAGCCTTTAACGTTAAGTTCCCCTGACCTTTTTTTAGGGCAATGGTTCCCAACTTCATAGGTTTGAAATCTTTGACATAGGATTCCATTCGAGGCGTACGATCATTTTCCATCCCGGTAAGGGGCGGGTCGTGGGCTTCCATGATCTTGGTCACAATTTTACGATCTCCTAAGCTGAGTTCAATTGTGGAGCCTGCATTTTCGGCCGCACAGGTGTAATAGAGCGTCACTTCAAATTCGCCACCCGTCAATACGTCCACATTCCAGGTAATGGAATCCCTTTTACTGATCCAATGGGTAAAAAAAGTATTGTTGGGGAATCGGTTGCTACGTTCTATATTTCCATGGGGTATCCCATCCCTGGCAGGTATTTGCGTAAATCGATGGTCCGGACTTCCCAAGGTTAAAGGACGATGATCTTCCTCCTTGGGCAATTTGGGATTTACCTCTGCCAACCATTCGTTTTTGGCTTTGATGAGGGAGTCGGCAACTTTTTGGTACCGTTTGGAAATATCAGTGGTTTGTCCATGGTCGTTTTCCATATCGTACAATCGATTTTCATTGTCCAGACGATACTTTTGGGAACGGACACTTGTCTTTCCGGCCCAATGATTATAGACTAACCGGGGTTGCCAACCATTTTTTTCGCGCCATAACAAGGGGGTAAGGTCCCTGCCATCCAAAGGCCGTTCAGTCTTTGATTCGAGCCCGACCATGTTGGCCAGTGTGGGTAGAATATCGATAGCACTGGCAATCTCGTTGATTTCTTTTCCGGCCGGTAATGAATCTTTCCACTGGACAAAGAACGGACTTCGTACCCCGCCTTCGTCTACCCATCCCTTTTTGCCGCGCATACCTCCATTCCATCGGAATCCATTGGGCCCATTATCCGTCATGTAGATAATTATGGTGTTTTCTTCCAAACCCTTTTCCTGAAGCTTTTTGGTGATCCTACCTACATTATAATCTATGTTCTCCACCATGGCCAAGGCTGCCTTGGTAAAATTTAAGTCCTCGGTTTCTTCCCCATGATACGTCATGTGCAAGTCTTTGTTTTCAAATCGATCCCAATAGCTATCCGGTACCTGCATAGGGCTATGCGGGGTATTATAAGGTAGATACAGGAAAAAAGACTCGTCTTGATGTTTTGTGATAAACTCCAATCCCTTATTGGTCAAATCATCGACCAAAAAACCTTCCCCCTTGGTAATTTCACCGTTGTGTTCCAACATCGGACTAAAGTAATTGCCCCAATGCCCCGAAGTAAAGCCGTAATAATCATCAAATCCACGGGAATTGGGATGGTAAGGTGGTTGCATACCATTATGCCATTTGCCATAGGCAGCAGTGGCATAACCCCCGTTTTTCAGGATTTCCGCCAAAGTGGTCTCGCCTAAATTCATACGTTCCCCACCAGCCGATGTATCGAATACCCCTAACCTTGGAAAATAACGCCCGGTTAGCAGCTCTGCTCGGGTAGGGGAGCAGACGGGTTGTACAAAGAAATTCTTAAATGAGATTCCATTTTTGGCAAGTGCATCGATATGCGGAGTGCTGAGGTTGGTATTGCCATTGCTACTCAAATCGCCCCAACCTTGATCGTCCGCTATGATAAGGACAATGTTCGGTTTTTGGGGATTAACTTTGGCCGAGGATTTGCTAACATCCGTTTTGCAGCCTATGGCCAGGACCACGATTAGCATAGGAAAAAGAATTGACTTTTTAAGCATAATCAGATTTTAATATCAGGTAAAGAAAATTCAAAACCATTATCCGTAATCACCTGCTTGAACCACAAGGCCGAATTTTTGGGTGTACGTTCCAAGGTAGTATAATCCACATAGTGCATGCCAAAACGTTTGGAATAGCCATGGGCCCATTCAAAATTGTCCATAAAGGACCATACGAAATAACCTTTTAAGTTTATTCCTTTTTCCATGGCTTTATGACAGGAGGCAAGATACCCCTCAATATATTCCTTTCGAACTACATCCTTTACTTCTCCATTTTCCAATTTGTCATCCAAGGAGCATCCGTTCTCGGTAAGATACAACGGTGGGTTTCCATAACGATTACTGACCCACTCGATCAATTTACGGCAGCCCCAAGGTAGAATGGCCCATTTCATAGTGGTCATTTCCCACTTTGGATCGGCAGTGAGCTGTACGTATTGATCCTCAAAGATGCCTCCGTTTCCATAGACTTCATTTTGTACCTCTGCATCGGGGTCTACATCGGATGCATATAGGCCCGTATAGTGATTTAGTCCAAAAAAATCAGAAGACCCCTTGATCAAGGCGCTATCTTCCTTGGTAAATTTTGGGAGTCTATCCCCGACCCGATCTTTCATAACCTGCGGGTAGTCCCCAAAATAAATGGGGTCGGCAAACCATCCGAGAAAGAATTCCAGGGAGCGCTGGGCGGCGTCCTTGTCCGCTTCCGAATCGGTCATGGGCTCGCGCCAATCACAATTGTTGGTAATTCCGATTTGTCCCTTCTGTATGGGCTGATATTTCTCTCGATACAAATGTACGGCCTTTCCGTGGGCACGGAGCAATTGATGGGCTACCTGGTAGGGTTCGTCCTTGGACTTTCGTCCAGGAGCAAAGATACCTTCCCCGTGCCCCAGTATAGCCACGACCCAAGGTTCATTGAGCGTAATCCAGTTTTTCACCCGGTCGCCAAAATGCCCAAAACAAATTCCGGCATATTGGGCAAAGGAGTCCGCAATTTCAGGATTGAGCCAGCCGTCCTTTTCCAATTGTAGGGCCAGAGGCAGGTCCCAATGGTACAAGGTAATCCATGGGGTTATATTATGTTTGAGCAGTTCGTCAATAAGATTGTTGTAAAAGGCTATGCCCTTGGGGTTTATATCGCCTTGCCCATCGGGCTGTATTCGACTCCATGATATGGAAAACCGATAGGCCTTAAGCCCCATATCTGCCATGAGTTGTACATCCTCCTTGTACTGGTTGTAGTGATCGCACGCAACATCGGCAGTTTCGCCCTTGTTCGTTCTACCAGGGGTGTGTGAATGTGCATCCCAGATGCTCCAGGATCGGCCATCCTGAGTAGCACCTCCTTCTATTTGATGGCTCGAGGTAGCCGAGCCCCAGACAAAATCTTTCGGAAATTTTAGCATATCACCTTTAAATTATATTCAATCCATCGAGTTATAAAAGTCATTAAAAATGCCGGAAATAACTAATGGAATAACGACATTTTCAAGTATTAAAATGATGTGATGTGTCAACAGGAAATACGAAAATATCCCTATCTTGAACAACGATACATCAAACCCTGACCAATGCGATACCCCAAGTGGCCGAGAATATACAGCCTTACCTTAGCTGTACTTTTTTGTCTAAATTCCTGTAGTAAAGGGAAGTCCAAAAATAACTATACCATTGAAGGTAGCTTCAAAAAATGGCAGCCCCTTACCATTAGTTTTGATGGACCACGAGTCTCCGAGATGGACAGCATTAACCCTTTTTTGAACTATAGTCTTATTACGCGTTTCATCAATGCAAAGGATACTATTCCTGTTCATGGTTTTTTTGCTGCGGATGGACAGGCCGCCCACACCGGAGCTACCGATGGCAATACATGGCAAGTGAAATTCTCGCCTCCGACGACCGGTTCCTGGACTTTTGAATCCCAAATGCTCAAGGGGAAGGAAATCGCCATAAGTGCCCATAGTATAGCTCAGACCATTTGGAAAACAAAAGGAACATTTGAAATTGCCCCTGTGGATTCCTTGGCATCGGGATTTTATAAAACAGGTCGTCTGCACTATACGGGGGAACACTATTTAAGGGAAAGCGAAACAGGAAAAGCCTTTTTGAAAAATGGAGTAGGTAGTCCCGAAAATTTTTTGGCGTACCATGAGTTCGATGGAACTTTTGACAATGGTGGTGCGGCCACACCAACTTTGAACAATGGCTTGCATGAGTATCCTACCCACAAGGGTGATTGGAAAGAGGGTAATCCTACTTGGGGCAACGGCAAGGGTAAAGGTATTATTGGTGCGTTGAACTATGTGGCCTCCAAGGGAATGAACAGCCTATATTTTCTGGTGATGAACGAACACGGCGATGGTAACGATGTTTGGCCCTGGATAGCCCCTAAGGAACAGTTGCGCTACGATGTGAGCAAGTTGGCCCAATGGGAAAAGGTCTTTACCCATATGGATGGATTGGGCATTGCCATGAACCTTTTTACCCAAGAAACGGAAAACGACACCATTTTGAACAAGGGAGAACTAGGTCTGGAACGCAAACTCTTTTACAAGGAATTGGTCGCCCGGTTCGGGCATCATCTCGGAGTGGTCTGGAACTTGGGGGAAGAGACCAACCGAACGGACAAGCAATTGAAAAGCTATGCCACCTACATTCGCAATTTGGATCCATATGACCATCCCGTAGCAGTACATAACCATGTCCGTGTTACCGGTAAACGTATGGAAGGGCGGCCCTTAGATCCAATAAAGGAGACCTTAACGCCAATGTTGGGATATAAGGATTTTGAAATTCCCTCCCTACAGATGTTCGATACTACCGAAGTGCATCAAGAAGTTAAAAAGTGGAGGGATTTATCCGTAAAGAAGAGCAAGCCTTGGGTGGTGTACTTGGATGAGATCGGGCATTGGGATATCGGAGTGACCACGGATACCGCGGCCAATAACAATTATGCTGAGGTAATGCGGACCAGTCTATGGGGAACATTGATGGCGGGAGGTGCAGGGACCTCATGGTATTTTGGTGGATTGGATACGCCTAATAATGATATGGCCGCGGAGAATTTTAGGGCGAGGAATAAATGGTGGGAAATTAGCAGTAATGCCAAGAGGTTTTTTCAAGATCATCTACCGTTTCGGGAAATGCAGGGTCATGATGAATTATTGAGTAATCCAAAGGCCTATTGCTTCGCTAAAAAAGACGAAATTTATGTGGTATATCTTCCCAAGGGCGAGACAACGGAATTGATCATTGGTGACGGTGCTTTTTCCATTGCTTTTTATGATCCGATGGAAGGGGGAAAATTATATGATAAACAGAACGAAGGCTGGAAGATTACCAAACCCAACAGTGTGGAATTGTCCCCATATAACGGCCAAAGTAATAAGGATTGGGTAATTGTTATTGCACGAAAGTAATTGGGTGACGGTAAGTCGATGGGGTTGACACCATTTCTCTTGGAAATATAGCTGTCCCTTTGGGACAAATTCCGTTTTTGGAACTTGAAATTTTAATATTGGAATTTGTATGAAGCTTAAAACACTTACAATCTTATGTATCGCTTTTTTGTTGGTTTCTTGTTCCGAAGGAAAAAAAGAAGGTTTGCCCATGGTTTTTCCAACGGGCGGATGGGAGGAACGAAGTCCGGAAACATTAGGGATAAATAGTCAAAAGCTTCAAGAGGCCTTGGATTATTTGGCTTCCGAATCCGGGGAGGATGGCCTGGAAGAAGTGTTCATAGTTCGGAAAGGGTATGTCATTTATAAGGGCGATAGCATTTATAAAAAGCATAATATTTATTCCTCGAGTAAATCCTTTACCAGTACCGTCCTCGGAATTTTGACGGACCAGGGCCTGCTGTCCGAGGATACCTATGCCCGGGAAATTGATACAGCCATGGCCGATCTGTACCCCAAGGTGCAGCTCAAACATTTTTCGAGCATGACCTCCGGCTATAGTGGAAAAGGTTCAACACGTTGGAATGAAGTGAGCGAAGACTGGTCTTGGACACCCTATGCTATAGATACCCCCCTTTTTGCTCCTGGAACCGAATATGCCTATTGGGACGAGGCACAGATGATGTTCGGTCGCCTGCTTACCATGCATGCGGGTAAGACCCTGAAGTCTATATTTGATGAGAACATCGGGCATGCCATTGGCATGGGGGAATACAAATGGAATCCCGAACAGGAAGTAAACGGGGTGGAAATCAACAATGGTTGTACCAATGTTATGATCAATGCCGAGCAGTTGGCGCGTTTTGGTCATTTGTATTTGAACGAGGGGAATTGGGATGGCCGGCAACTGTTATCCAAGGAATGGGTTAAAAAAGCGACCCAAAATCAAGTCTTTACCGATATTGTGGCGGATACGGACAGAAGCCATGTGGATGGGCGTGGTTGTTATGGTTACAACTGGTGGGTAAACGGGATGATGCCGACAGGAAAGTACCATATGCCCGATGCCCCAAAATCGTTATATTATGCCAGTGGGCTCCACAATAACATGTGTTTCGTAATTCCAGAATGGGATATGGTCTTTGTCCGTAGGGGAGAGGACGGAAATCCCGCTAAAGGAAAGCCCTTTGTTTACAACGAATTCTTTAAACGGATGGACCTGGCCTTGGAAAACAGGTAGTTGCTGACTAGGACTTCCCCTCTAATAAGAGGGGATTGAGGGGTGTGTATTTTTTGCTAAAAAAAACATAGCAGTTGAAAATATTTTATGATCCGAAACTCAAAGAATTAGCCAGACAATTGAGAAATAACTCAACTAAGTCAGAAATACGATTATGGCAAAGGCTGAAGCGAAATCAAATGTATGGCTATGATTTTCATAGGCAAAAACCAATTGATAAATTTATTGTGGATTTCTTCTGTAATAAGTTGCAGTTGGCTATAGAATGTGATGGGTATTCTCATCAAATTGTGGAGGTTTGGGAAAAGGACGTAAAGAAGACTAGACGTTTAAATGAAATGGGTATTCAAGTCTTACGTTTTTCCGATTATCAAATAATGAACGACTTGGAAAATGTTTTAAGGGTGATAGAGGATTATATTTTGGCTTATGAGGCCAATGATTTTACACCTCCCTTAATCCCTCCTTGTTAGGAGGGAAGTTTTAAAAAAAATCTGCCAATGCATAAAATAGTACCTATTCTTTTTTTTCTTGTTTGCTTGGTTTCCTGCAAGCAAAACCCATCACAAAACTCAAAAGCGGAGGAACCCGAAAGGCGGGAAGTGAATAGGGTAGATACCCTTATTTCTGAACGATCCGTGCCCAAAAAAACCTTTCGTTCCTTTGAGGGTCTGGCCGATACTACCTTTATACGACTTGCCGATTTTAGCGATGGGTTTGCCTATGACCTTAGATATGCTACTTCCAATAATTTTCTAAAGGAAAAGGTATATGACTGTGCGGAATGCTATATCCGGGTAAAGACGGCCAAAGCGCTATTGGAGGCCAACGCCGATTTTAAGACCCAGGGCGTAAGAATCAAATTTTTTGATTGTTATCGGCCTAATTTCGTACAATATATGATGTGGAAAATTGTTCCCAATCCACAGTATGTGGCCGACCCCAAAAAAGGATCGATTCATAATAAGGGTGGTGCGGTGGATATTACTTTAGAAACGTTAGATGGAGAGGAACTGGATATGGGAACCGACTTTGATTTTTTTGGCAAAAAGGCCTATCATGATAATACCGACCTGCCCCAGGAAATTTTGGACAATCGCAAGTTGTTGAAGGAGACTATGGAAAGACATGGCTTTTGGGGTATTAGGACCGAATGGTGGCATTACAATTTAGGAACGGCGTCCAACGATAAAGTAGCCAATTTTAAATGGCCGTGTGATGAATAGAAATTGGGTTTGTGGCATTTTTATTTGTGTTGTTAGTATGTTTTGTGCTTCCTGCAAGGATGCCCCGGTTGAAAGTAAAATGCCGCCATCAGGTGAAAATCCCAATGTACTTTTTATCGCTATCGATGACCTGAACGATTGGGTGGGCTGTTTAAAGGGACATCCGCAGGTAAAGACCCCCAATATAGATCGACTGGCATCACGGGGCGTTTTGTTTACCAATGCCCATACCCAAAGCCCGATCTGCAATCCTTCACGAACCAGTATACTTACCGGATATAGACCCTCCACGACAGGAGTATACGGGCTTTCACCCTCAATTAGGGATGTGCCCGAATTAAAGGACATTGTAACCTTACCGCAATATTTTTCCAAACACGGGTATGTTACCTTTTCCGCAGGAAAAATTTTCCATGGTGGATATGGCCGAAGGGATACCGATACTGAATTCGACAGTCTGGGACCTGGATCCAAAGTAAAGACCAAACCACCTTCAAAAATAATTGGAACCACTCCCGGAGGTAACAATCCCTTAATGGATTGGGGCAAATTTCCCTTGCAGGCCGAGGAGACCTCGGATTGGGAGGTTGCCAGTTGGGCGGTGAACGTTTTGAACGATCGGCCAGAGTCGCCCTATTTTTTATCCGTCGGTTTTTTTCTGCCCCATGTCCCTTTGTACTCACCTGAGGAATGGTACAATCTATATCCCAAGGAAAGCCTACAACTACCCCCCATGTTGGAGAATGATAGAAAGGATACCCCACGGTCCTCTTGGTACAACCATTGGGACGTACCCGAACCACGATTAAAATGGACTCTTGAAAATGGGCAACATAAGAATTTGGTACAAGCCTATCTGGCGGCCATTAGCTTTGTGGATAGCCAGATAGGAAGGGTATTGGATGCGCTTGAAGCGAGCGGACAGGCCAAAAACACGGTTGTAGTGCTCTGGTCCGATCATGGATACCATCTGGGAGAAAAGGAAATTACCGGAAAGAATACCTTGTGGGATCGATCTACAAGGGTACCCCTGATCTTTGCCGGACCTGGTATCATGGAAGGTGGAACCTATGATTATCCGGTGGAACTACTGGACGTTTACCCCACATTAAACAGCCTGTGCGGACTTCCGCCAAAAGAAGACTTGGAGGGCCATGGTTTGTCGCCTCAATTGAGGAATCCAAATACAGAAAGACCCTGGCCGGCAATCACTACAAATAACTGGAACAATCACGGCATACGAACCAAGGATTGGCGTTATATTCGCTACGCCGATGGCAGTGAGGAGTTATATGACATGGAAAAGGATCCCAATGAATGGGAAAATTTAATTTCTAACCAACAATATCGGCACATGGCGGACAGCCTTGGTAAATGGTTGCCCAAGGTCAATACCCCTCCGCATGTGGGCAATTATTTAAGGATTTTGGAGTATAGGGATGGCACTCCGGTTTGGCAGGGAAAAAAGATTTTACCGGAAGATCCCATACCTGACTTATAAATAACTTTTTAAAATATGAGAACATTTTTTTTCGCATCCCTTTTGGTTTTAATGCAATTTTCCATGGAAATGCAAGCACAGGATACCATTATCCCTTTATGGTCCAAAGACAAGATTCCCAATCGGATAGAGACCGACGAAAAGGAAATCCATAAGCGCAATGGTATCCTAAGGATAAGTAAGGTACAAAAGCCTACCATTGAAGTTTATTTACCGGCTCAGAGTAATGCCACGGGACAGGCCATGCTCATTTTTCCTGGAGGAGGCTATCATATTTTAGCCTATGATTGGGAGGGGACGGATATTGCCAAATTTTTGAATGGAAAAGGGATTGCGGGTATTGTGGTCAAATACCGCTTGCCCACTTCGAAATCCCTAAGGGAAAAACATAATGTTCCCTTGATAGATGGGCAACGGGCCGTACGTTTGGTGCGGAGTAGGGCCAAGGAATTTAATATAGATCCCAATAAAATAGGGATTATGGGCTTTTCGGCAGGGGGGCATGCCGCCTCAACCTTGGGTACCCATTTTAATGAAAAGGTGTATGAAGAACAAGATACCGTGGATTCCTTTAGTGCCCGACCGGATTTTATGGCCTTGATCTATCCTGTGATTACCTTTACCCAGATTGAAAAGCATTCCGGTTCCCAGAAGGCCCTACTGGGCGAAAATCCCGATCCTGTATTGGAAAAACATTTTTCCAATGAATTGCAAGTAACTTCCGAAACCCCCAAAACGCTGTTAATTCATGCCACGGACGATCTAGGGGTACCTGTAGAGAACAGCTTGCTCTTTTTCAAGGCATTGAAGGATAAGGGCGTATCGGCTGCAATGCACATTTATCCGGAAGGGGGGCATGGATTCTCCTTGGCTAGGGAGAAACCTCATTTAAGAGGCTGGACGGAGCGTCTGTTCGAATGGATGGAAAGCCTGGAATAGTTTTGGTATTTTTTTTAAAACATACGGGCAAATCTGTACAACTTTTATATTTTTGCAATCCAATTTCAGGACAGGCTTCGAACGGTATCCGGAACGCCCTGTTTGGGGAAAGTTTGGGATTTGGGAATTGATTTTTGAAATTGGTCGATTTCGGGATGTAGCCCTTCGACGTCGCTCAGGACAGGCTCCGCCCGGTACCCGGACTGCCCTGTTTGGGGGAAAGTTTGGGATTTGGGAATTGATCTTTGAAATTTGTCGACCTTTTGGTCGATTTCGGGATGTAGCGCAGCCCGGTAGCGCACACGCCTGGGGGGCGTGGGGTCGCAGGTTCAAATCCTGTCATCCCGACCAAGCAAAAAGCCTGAAAATCATCAGATTTTCAGGCTTTTTCGTTTTTGGGCTTTCATGGGAAATAGCTGACTTTACATTAAAATAACCTGTAAAGGTTACTTATTCGATTTTCCAATTACAATGTATATCTCCGTAAACCCAATATTTATAGGCATTTCGAAATCAGGTTCGAGGACGGTCGCGATGTATGACTTCTTTTAACAGCTTTGCTATGTCCCATAAACGTTCTTTTCAAAGAATCGCCAAAAAAGGGGTACGCATTATTTAGATTGTTCGTCGCTTCTACCCGTGATTGGCTGGAATGTTTCCGACTGAAGTTAACACTGCACTATCAAATTCAATCACCTTGACGAATGTCACCTTGCCATTGCGACGGACCTTAAATCTTTTGGCATTTTCTCTATGGCGTATCTTAAAGCGGTACGTGGCATGACCAACTTTTTTTTGATTACATAGTCGAATACTTCTTTTTGATGCGATTCGCTGGCGACTTTTAACATCCAACCATATCCCTTTTGAACTAGATCATCCTTATCCAATAAAAGAATGTCCGCAATCTCCAAAATATCCTTAAGAAACTTGCCTTTTCTTGCTGGTATGATCAGACTCACAGCGGCGGCACGGCGCATCCATCGGTTCTCTGATTTTGCAAAGTCCTGAAGCTTTTCTACATAGCTGGGATACTTTTCGATAAACCCTCCCATGGTATGATTGCAAAACGTATCGCATGAAGCCCAGTTTTTTATGTACTTATTGATCCATTTTTGGAATATGGAAAAATCAGCAGGTTCATACCGCTTATGAAGGTAATGGGACCAATTACTGGCAATGATGGATTCTTCCAAATACCCAGACTTCCAGAGATCCTCGCATAAACCATATATTTCGGATTTTGATCTTGAATCTATTACCTTGAAAAAGGTTTTGCCAATTTTCCTTACCACCGAAGTCCTGACACCATAATGCTTTAGCTTTTCCTTTGAAAATTTTTGACCTGTGGCCAGTGCGTTTTCATCCACGTTGTTTCTAAGCTCATCTCGAACTTTATCCAAGACATTTTTCATAATAATCCCATTTACTTGGTGTCAAATATAATGGGCTTGGACAATTCTTCAGTACGAATCGAAAGAAGCAGGGATTTTGTTTTCCTCATTTTCCCCATCCCAACCCCAAGAAAGTATCCACCATCTATTATCCTTGAAGTGGAGTTGCAAACTATTGATTCCTCTACGGATGACGGGACCATTTTTAGCATGCCGGACCTGATAGGTGCTCCATACATGTGCAATGGTTCCAAAAATCCTGATCTCCCGGTTTATTTCTTCCTCAAAAAACCCCGATTCCCGTACTTCTCCCATTCCTTCGTAAAACTCGGCCACGGTCAAGACTTCCCTGGATGGTTTTCCCTCAATTGAAGTGTTCTTGAAAATTATGGCATTTGGGGCATACAATGCCTTTATTTTTTCCAGTTGACGGGAGGTTCCTGCTTCCCCTGAAATGCCATCATATGCAGAAGCTATGATTCCAGAAAGGGTTTCAACATCCTCTGGTGAGGAATGCACTTTTTTCGGAGCTTGCCCCGTTGCAACTAGACCGTAAAACAAGAAGAATACCGCTATGAAATCACTTTTCATTTCTATTGAATTTTGATGACAGGTTAGTTTTCCAGGATTTTGATATTTATGGATTGGCTTCCAAAAAATCAAATATTGTTTTAAAGATCAATTGAAATTGTTCTTCGGTGAATCCGAGATGTTTCCCTCCTTTTAAGGTCAATAATTGATTTTCAGTACCTAAGCTTTTAAGTTTTTCATGAAGCAATTGGGCCTGGTCGTAAGGGGTCAAAGTATCCATATCGCCCTGAATAGTCAGTACTGGAGGAGCGTTTTCGGTAACATAATGAATAGGGGAATACTTCCTTGAAATCTCAGGAATTTTTTCTTTCTTTTCTACCCAATTCAACACAAAATTTTGATTTGGGCGATTGGCGCTCAAATAGGCGTCTATTTTTTGAATATCCGTAACCCCATACCAATTTATAATGGCTTGAATTCGAACTTTGTCCCCTACGTATAAAGGATGGCTTTCCGGTATGCTATTGACCAAACCTGCCAACAATGCCAAGTGACCACCGGCCGATGCTCCTGAAACTACAATCCTATCGGTATCAAGTTTATACGCTTCTGCATTTTCACTGATCCATTTCAAAACCGTTAAGACGTCTTCCGCTGCATCAGGTGCCGTTCCTAGGCCTTTGCGATATTCCACATTTACTACATTCCATCCTCTCTCCAAAAAATGTATAAAGAACCAAGCATCGGTTTCCTTATTGCCATATCGCCAGCCACCACCATGAATCCATACGAGGGTAGGTTTTTTGTTTTTGCTTCGCTTAAACCAGTTTGGTTCCCCTATGTAGGAACCCTGGGTATAGATGTCAAGACGTTGTGCAGGGTCATTGCCATACGCCACATCCATTTCCATATTATAGCGATGGGCCCAAAAGGTGGTCGGTGGTTCCTCATTTTGTTTCATGGAGATTACTTGCCCGTCGCTTTTTGTTTGCTTACAGGCTATTTGTGTAAAACAAAAGCCGATTACAATGATGAAAATCCGGAATTTCATAAAAAACTTTTTTGTTTGGCACAAAGAAAAAAGTAAAACGGCTAGCGGTAATTGTCAATATGGATTATAAATGGTCATTTCGCATGAATACACCTAAAATCATTTGGCGTATGCCCGGTTAGTCCCTTAAAAAACCGAACAAAATTTGAATTGTCGGAAAAACCCAGTCCATAGGCGATTTCCGAGATATTCTTATCGGAGTACAACAGGTCGCGCTTTACTTCCGTTAGTAGTCGTTCGCGGATAATTATGGATGTTGACTTTCCAGATGTTTTTTTGATTGCCTTATTGAGTTGGCTCCGGCTTACCTTCAATAATTCGGTATAGTCCCCGACCCTTTGTTTGTCCCTTATGTTTTCTTCCAAGGACTTTCTGAATCGTAACGAGATACTATCTTGATAGAGTTCGGTGGATAGGTTAAACTTCCTGATATACCTTCTGTTGATCTGTATCAAAATAGTGTACAAAAGAGAACGAATGTAATGATGACTATCATCTTGAAGGTTATCCAATTCCGTCCTTATTTTTTCACAACAAGAAGTGTGTTCGAGCAAGAACCAATCATTACAATTTAATACTGCAGGCTGATTGGTCTGAAAGAATTGAAATCGATGTATGAACAGGGAATCATTGAAGAATGTTTCGATGAATTCATTTTCAAAGATTAAAAGGTATCCTGAGAAATCCGGTGTAACCGAAATCCATTCCCTAACCTGATTGGCCCTAAGAAATATAAATGAACCTTTCCCTGCTAGGAAAGCATCATTATCGATCGCGATTTTTGCCCCGCCCGCATTTTGGATGAAAATCCCGTGAAAGTCGTAACAAAAGGGAAGACCTATGGACACTTTGCGCTCGACTTCCGAAAAGAATACGCAGTCCAACAAAAACTCCCGTCCGTATTTTCTCCTGGCGAAATTGTACTTTTTTATTTTCAAGGAGACCGTTTTGATAAGTGATTATGAAAAATGGATGTCGGACATCTAAGTATAAGACTTGTGTTCATATAACCATGGATTGCCAGATTTCGGTCAATAAGCAAATAGGAATCCATAATCATATGCACATTACAAACTTCTTAAAATTATAGAATTAAAGCATTACTTCAGCTAAAAGAAGAAGCCCCAAAACGAGGTTGCTTTTTGAGATGTCTTTCAGAAATTATAATGCATCTGAACAAAGTGTTTTGTTTTCGATTCTTTTTTACTAATCTGGTTAATTTACCTTTTACGGGATTCCATAAGTAGATTTCCGTGACTTAAAATACAACTCAATTTAATTGATTTACATGCGGATTTTTACGTCTACTATTCAAAGTAAACCAAACCAACATAAATACCCCCTCTAAAATCGGTTGCACATCAGTAAGCCAGAGAGTCCATTCAATAACCTATATCCATTTCCTAGGGAAGGTCATGGAAGCCATCTCGCACACTGGCGGCCATAAAACGGCTGTAATAAGCGGAAAACAAGAAACGTTTAGGACGGGCTCCCTATCATATCAAAGAAAAGTGTTTATTGTTTGTAACATAAATAAGTGACATATATGAGATTAAGTTAATTAACTTTATATTAACAGTTATTTTACTACAATTAAAGTAATTTAATACATCTTTAATTATAAAATATATTCCAATGAAAAAAGAAAAAATTTCAGGGAAGTTGTTTCTTAAGAAGCAGACAATTTCCAATTTAACATCCGATTCCATTATTGGGGGAGGTGGGGTATGCCCTTCGTCTTTTTGTCCAACAAGTGCGGCCAATAGCTGCTCGATAGGTTGTCCGACCAATATGACTGCCGATAATTGTACATCCGGGACATCAGCTGCAATTTCTTGTTGCGATTATCCCTCTCAATTGTGTTAATGAGGGAATCATTTGGACTTTTTTGGTATGAAAGAAAATTAAGAGTTTACTATTTGAAAAGTTTAAATAAGTTCTTTGAATGAACCATCAGTTGATTTCATCTGATGGTTTTTATGCTCTTATTGGCTAACTATTCTTAGGACTGTTCACTTCTAATTGCGCTACATCTTTGGATATTCGGAGGCCATAATACGCATGATATACTGCCAAAACAGTTCTATTTAATCTAGATATTAACGATATACAACCACATTGGAATGATTGAAGATAAGCTAAAGGAAATATTACAAGGAATTGATGACATAACAAAGTCAAAATATTCAAATGAAAATCATGTGGGAGTACTCGTTGGCCTTTCGGGACTTTCATTGTTTCAATTCCATTATTCCAGGTACAAGGGGAACAATGAACATTCGGCAATAGGTACCGAGATTCTTGAACGAATAATGGGCAAGATTAATGAGGGATATAATTACCCGACCTTTTGTGATGGTATTTGTGGTGCAGGTTGGGTATTGAGCCATCTGGACGAAAAAGGGTTTATAGAACTTGAAAATGAACAGTTGCTCGCTGACTTGGACGATTTTCTTTATCCGATCATGGTTTCGGATATGCGCAGAAAAAACTATGACTTTTTGCATGGTGCGATCGGCTACGCCCTGTATTTTGTAAATCGGTACAAGAATACCAAATCAAAGGATTTAAAGCAACGTTATAAAACATTTCTTTTAAGGTTTATTGATCTGTTAAATGAGAATTCAGAAACAGAGGGCAATGAAAAGCTCAAATGGATTTCCATACAGACCCGGGGGGAATTACGTGACCAATATAACCTCAGCCTATCCCACGGCATGGCCGGCATTATTGGAATTTTGACCAAACTGTGTGTTCATGATAATTTTAGAACCCTTGCAAAGCCTATGCTTACCAAGGCTATAAACTATGTGCTCGGATATAAAAAAGAAACGAAATCTTTTTTTCTTTTTCCAAACCTGGTTTCCAAAAATGGAGAGGAGAACGTTCCGAGTAGGTTAGGGTGGTGTTATGGTGATTTGGGAATAGGGATTCGATTATGGTTTGCATCAAAAGCATTGGATGATAAAATATTGGGTGATGAAGCATTAGCGATTTTAAAACATTCGGCGAAACGCAGAACACCTGAAAAAACGTTGTTGGTAGATGCCTCACTATGCCATGGATCCTATGGCGTTGCTCTTATATTTTTGCGGATTTATAAAGAGACGTTGGATCCCATCTTTAAAGAAGCCTTTGAATTTTGGATACAAGATGGGGTCAATAGAGCGGTACAAGGTAATGGGTATGCTGGATACAAACAGTGGAGACATGATGATGTTTGGTCAGAAGAAGTTTCATTGTTGGAAGGAATCTCTGGCATAGGCCTCACTATTATAGACTATTTGGCAGATTTCGATACAGCTTGGGACGAGTGCCTAATGATTAGCTAGCATATGGATAAAAAATGTCCATACTGGGGATATTTCCGATCATGTATTGAGGGCACTTTTGTTTTCCTTTGATGCTTACGGGAATCTTACCTCAGGAAAACAATTTCGGACAACAACTTTAAGGAGTTATGTCGGAACCCCATTTTTAGGGAGGCGTTGTTTTTGGCATAGGATATAATCTTGATAGGTTTACTTAGGATTTTGAATTTTTCCCGAGGATTCGACTGTTCAAATCTAAGAACCGACTACATGAATTGGTCTGTTATGATTTTCTGTTTTGATGGTACGGATCAAAAATCGTGAGAAATAGCGCTTTAAAGGGCAAAGCTTGCCAATAAGTTGTTTTATTCGCATATAGTTTGATGGGGCAGTAGGTTTTTTTCTAGATATGGCCCGATTTAATTATCCACTAAAGGTTTTTTTCAATTGATAAAAAATCCGTTCCAAAACCGATAATTCCTCAGTGACAATTTCAGCGTTACCCCTCATCTCCTGTTTAAAATCAATTTTTTTATCGAAAGAGGTGGTCAGGTTTTTAATTTTCACATCCAATAAATAAAAAGCTTCCTGTTCGTGTTTGGGCACTTCTGAGATCCGCGAAACGGTTCCCTGTAGACTGCCCCACTCATGAAATGGATAATTTTCCAATTTGATGATTACTTTTTGCCCTACCTTTACCTTGCTTGAGTTTTGTATGGGCAATGATGCCTGTCCGATAATTTCTTCCAAATCATTTGGTATGATGGTGAAGATGGTCTCTCCAGCTGTTACGTATTGATGTTCTTTTATAGCATCAAAGATGGTCACCTTGCCTTTGATAGGGCTTTTGAGTATATAGTTTTGCTCCCATTGTTGTATTTCATCTTGCAAATGAAGGTAAGCCTGCACAAGCTGACCGCGATAATTGTCTTCACGTATTTTTTCTTGAATACCGGAGCTGTTTAAAAAGTTACTGGACTTTTGGGTGGGGGAACTGGACAAACCTGGGTTTTGTGATTGCAGCGGATTTTTGAGTACCAAAGAGCTCCTCTTTTTTGAGGCTGTCGAATTGAAAAGGATATAATTTTGATAATGGACCCTAAAATTACCGTAGGCCGGCTGAACATGGCCTAAATCTAAAAATAAGGGGAATAGTGAATTCAGCGAGTCCAATGGGACCAGTGCCAATTCATTGTCTTTTAATTTACTTTTTAGGTAATACATATCATCGATACTTGCTGTGTTTTCAAGCTCTAGTAATATATCACCGATATCTACTAGCTGGCCTTGTTCAATAAAAACACTGGTCAGTTTTCCCGATGTGTACGATTGTAAATGTACAGGTGGATTTTTGCTCGTAACTAGGATTCTGACGGGAATAATATCATTGTAGCTTAAGAGTGATGCCCCTAATAACAATAGGGATATAATTACAAAAATGATTGTAATGCCGTAACGGATTACCCAACTGGGAGGTTTGCCCAATATTTCCCGTACCAAATCAGAGCGTTCATCCCAATAATTGATTTTTTTTGTCATGGTATCTATCCTTGTCCTCAATTTCCAAGTTCCAATTGGTTTTTTACCAATGTGTAATACACCCCTCTTTTTTTGGTCAGTTCAATATGGTTTCCCTCCTCTATGACCTTACCCTTATCCAAAACGATTATTTGATCGGCACTTTTCACAGTACTTAACCTGTGTGCCACTATCACAACAGTTTTTCCCTGGTAAAAATCCTGTAATCTTTCCATGATGATTTTTTCGTTGTTGGCATCCAAGGCACTGGTTGCTTCGTCAAAAAAGATATAATTGGGATTTTTATAGACCGCTCTTGCGATCAATATTCGTTGTTTTTGACCTCCACTGATACTGGTTCCACTACTTCCAATTTTGGTTCTATAGCCCAAAGGAAGTTCTTTTATAAAATCCTCCAGATTGGATACATGGGCAGCATGCGTCAATTTATTCTTATCAATCGTCCCCATTGAACGGGATTCAGTAATGTTTCGCGATACGGTATCGTTGAATATGAATCCCTCTTGCATTACGGTACCGCAGTTTTTTCTCCAAAAAGTAGTACCTATATTTTTTAGCTTCATATCGTCAATGGAAATATTCCCTTTTATCGGGTCGTAAAATTTCAGCAAAAGTTTAATTAAGGTGGTTTTCCCACTTCCACTGGCACCTACAATGGCTGTGACTTTGCCTTCGGGGATTTCCAAATCTACATTCTTCAGGACCCAGGGGGATGTCTTTCCACCATATTTAAAGCTCAAGTTTTTGATTTTGATTGTTTTACACTTGGGCAATTCCCTTATATAATCTTCGTTGGTTTTTTCCTCATCGTCTTTTGAATGAATTTCTGCCAGTCTTTCCAAGCTTATCTTGGCGTCTTGACCAGTTTGTATAAATGTGATAAAATTGGTTATGGGAAAGTTCAGTTGACCTATTATATATTGTACGGATAGCATCATACCCAAGGTCAAATCTCCGTTGATAACGGATTTGGCTGCAATAAAAGTTATGAGTATGTTCTTGAGTTCGTTAAAAAATTGTCCTCCCGCATTCTGTGTTTGCGAAAGGGACAGACTTTTAATGGATACCTTGAACAGTTTAATCTGTATGCCCTCCCATTCCCAACGCCTGCGTCTTTCCGATCCGTTTAATTTTATTTCCTGCATTCCTGAAATAAGTTGATATAGGCTACTCTGGTTATCCGCAGACTGATCGAATCTTTTGTAATCCAACTCTGCCCGTCTTTTCATGAACAGAAGGGTCCAGCCAACATAAATTCCAGATCCCAAAATGAAAATGGTGAATATGGTAAGATTGTAATACGCCAGTACGACACCAAAAATCAAAAGATTGAAAACAGAAAATAAAGTATTCAGGGTAGTACTCGATAAGAAATCCTGTATTCTGTTATGATCATAGATTCTTTGGATGATGTCCCCTGTATTTTTTGAATCAAAAAAAGAAATGGGCAGTCGCATCAACTTTATAAGAAAATCAGAGATAAGATTGATGTTTATCCGGCTGGTCATGTGCAGCAGAATCCATCCCCTAATCAGATCGACACTGGTTTGGGAGACAAACAAAGTAAGTTGGGCCAATAGGATCAGGTAGATAAAGTTGATATCCTGGCGGTTGATTCCGTAATCAACAACGGCTTGTGTCAAAAAGGGAAAAATTAATTGTAGCAAGCTGCCAACGATCAGTCCCACTATTAGTTGTATGATGTACTTGTTATAGGGTTTAAAATACCAGAACAAAAACCTGAACCCATACTCTTTTTTCTCCTCAAAATCAGTCTCATAAAATTTTGGAGTCGGTTTCAGCAACAACAAGTATCCTTCGGATGTATCGATATTGGCATTTGATCCGATCCATCCGGCGATGAAATCTTTTTTTGAATATTGCATCCGTCCATGTGCTGGATCTGCAATGAATACCTTATCCTTTTCTATTTTGTACACGACAACAAAATGTCTTTGTCTCCAATGTGCTATCAACGGTATTGGCGCTTCCTTTTCCAAACTATCGAAATTGAGGCTTACCATCATAGTGTGAAAACCTATCTCTTCTGCCGCTTCTGCAATTCCACCTAAGGAAACGCCTATTTTTGTAATGTTAGATCTTTGCCGTAAAAAATCCGTTGAGTAGTCCTTACCATAGAATTTGGCTATCATCCGTAAGCAAGTCGGTCCACAATCCATTTGGTCCAACTGTTTAAAAAAAGGAAATTTTTTTGAGAGCATTAGGTGATTTGAGGATTATAAGATATCTTTAAAAATAAAGAATTTTCACCTATTTTAGTATGATATATGCTACAGATACAATTTTATAAGGCTACAAAATATTAAGATGTTCATCTTTCATCTATTTATAAACATAGAGGTCTGATCTTCTAGCGTAAAACCTTTTTGTAATCAAATCCGATTCATATGCGATGAGGTGCTTAGAAGAGCTATAGGCCATGAATTTACTGGATAAATAGTCGATTAAATCAACAAGTAAGACTTAATATCACCGACTTGAATTTTTTTAACGCAAGTTGGATCTAACAGAAAATTACCTGTTCGGTTCCCTCTAAGGAGAAAATCCTTGGGAAGCATTGCAAATATGGGAATAGAAGGGTATGGTAGTCTACAAGCCGTCCCGATCAAAGGCATTTAAATAGGCTCCATGAAAAAACTAATTATACGACTTTCTATGAATTTCATTTTTCCGGTTCCATTCTGTCAGCTTTAAGATCAAAACAAAAGCCACCTATTTTTAACCAAATTTTTCACTACTTGGGTAACCTCTTAGCGTCTAACTTTCGCTCCGACCTTAAACAAAACCATAAAAAAATCCAATTTTCCAATAAGAATATTGGGCGGGCGAATTGAGCGTGCCATTGCCGCAGTTCGAAATCCATCAAGATTTTGCCTATCGTTTTTTCTTAGCCCTCCGAATAAGCTTCAACCCCCAATCATAATGACTTGAAGTGCAGCTCACCAGATAGGCACCTAATGCATTGTTTCCTGTCCATCCATATCTGGCACGCTCAAAGAGTTCAGCGTTATCGTGGCTGTCCGCAAGGGCCATAATATCAAGGTGTGATTTTTCCAGCAGTTCCTTTGCTTCCTCGAGAGCGGTTCCCCTGTATTTCTCCCATATGGTACGGTTCAATTGTGGAATCTCCCTCCAATTGTATCCCTTGGCCGGGATATCGGGCTTTTCCCCACGCATTCCCACCCGGTACCATTCCAAGACCATCAGGTGCCAATGGTGCAAATGGGCCAGAACGTCCCGTATGTTCCTGTTTAAAGTACCTTGGGGAAACTCTCCTCTCTGTTCCTCAACAGGGAGGCCGTTCACATAGTCCATGAGCTTCAGATAATTTTTTCCGGCCAACTCTTGTAGGTCTTTCTTTGTTTGAGGTCTAGCCATACTTGTATTCGCTATCTTTAAAGTTTAAACTCGTATCGAAAAAATGGTTTTTCAAATTTAGGTATTGGTTGGATAAACCGAAATAGGGGAAACCGGAAACAATGGATTTTTTAGATAATTAGCAAGAATGGACAAGCGTTCCTATTGCCCCATTGGGCATTTTCACCCATAAACCAAGAATGGAATGAGTACAAGTACCGAGGAGGCCCATAAAAAATCATTGAACAAAGCCATCGATTACATCAATGCAAACCTAAAAAATACCATTGACCTGGAGGCCTTGGCCAGGGTATCCCATATCTCAAAGTTTCACTTCCACAGGATATTCAGGACTCATATCGGGGAATCCGTCCGTTCCTATGTTTCCCGTATACGATTGGAGAAGGCGGCCCAGCAATTACAGACAACGTCTATGTCCTTGGCCCGGATTGCACCCAAGGTCGGTTACGGTTCCCAACAATCCCTGTCCAAAGCATTCAAAAAGCATTTTGGGATGGCACCTTCCAGGTTTAGGGAAATGAGGATATATTTTCCAACTCTACACAATCTAGGGCAGCGTAATGAACACATCATGGAACCAATGATTCGATTCGTTGGAAACTTTCATCTGGTCTATACCCGAATCATGGGAAAATATGGCTCTTCCAAGGAATACGATCGAGCTTGGCACAGGTTGTTGGAACATGGCAAGGCAAAAGAAGTATTGAATGACCGTACGGAATATCTCGGCCTCAGTTTTGATGATCCGGCCATAACCAAGGATAAACAGTGCCGGTTCTATGCCTGCATAACCGTGGAAGAGCCCCTAAAACCGGAAGGTGAGTTCGGGTCGTTGTCCTTGGAAGGTGGAAAGTATGCCATTTTCATCCATAAGGGCCCTTATTCGGGGCTTAATGGACTTTACCGAACCATTTATTTGGATTGGGCTCCCAATAATGGGGTGAGACTTAGGAAGGGAATTCCTTTCGAAAAATATCTGAACAGCCCCGACAAGGTATCCCAGGAAGGCTTGATTACCGAAATCTATATACCGATTCAATAAATGCCCATTAAACGAGAACTTCTTTTTATCCATGATTGGTCTGCCAATTTTGAGGATTTACCGATGAGGGTTATTGAATTGTACTTGCATTGAAATTCGCTAAATGCCTCCAAATAAATATCTTGGCAACGAAGAATTTCTAAATCAGTAACTTTAGGGACAATTTATTGTTTACAAAAGTTGACATGGAACACAAAATCAATGATGTCATTAAATTAGTTCCTATCGCAGAGGATTATGCGGCTGCTATTTTTAAAGCTTTTGACCAAGAGGTTATCACTTATTTGCCACTCGATGCCCCACCGGCAAGAATCGAGGATACCATTGCCTTTATAAAACATTCCAAGGAACAGATGGAAAATGAAACGGATCTTGTCTGGGTCATTCTCCTAAAAAATGAATTTGCAGGTTGTTGTGGCATTCATGGGATTCCATCAAGACAACCTCATTTTGGACTTTGGATTGGAGCCAAGGCCCAAGGCCAAGGGGTCGGAAAAGCGGTGGTGCGCTATGTGCTGGATTGGGGAATTTCAAATTTGGATGTGGAATACATTAAATATCCCGTGGATAAAAGAAATTCAAAGAGCATTCAATTGATTCATGGGCTTGGTCTGAAAGCATCGGACAACTACGTGATGGGTGACCAAAAAAAGCTGGATATCATCGAATATCGGCTGTATAAAACCTGATTTTCCTTTCTGGACGCATTAAATATTGACCAATTTCAAAATGAACTTGTAAGTCTTGGGATAAATGAAAAAAAAACTTGTCTACATTTTGTTTCTTTTTGTGCAGGTCGGTTTTTCCCAGACCAAACAAATTGACAGTCTTTCAAGTTCTTTAAGTACATTGGATGGGGAAGGGTTGTTCCAAAACACAAATGCCTTGGCAGAAACTTATTTGGAGTACAACCCTTCCAAGGCCTTGGACTTAGTCTCTGGAATATTGGCCGATTCCAAATTAGGGGATTATGAACCGGAACGGGGTAAAGCGTTTTACATCAAGGGAAAGGCACTTTCCATACAAGCGAATTACGAAACTTCCCTGGACTTTTTTGATGAGGCCATTGCAATTTTTCAAAAAACAGGGACAAAGAATAAATTGGCCCAATGTTATTTGGAAAAGGGTACAGCCTATGGTTTTATGGGGCGGTATAAAGATGCCCAAGCTGCCATGGATCAGGGGGAAAAATTGTTTATTGAAATTGAGGATAGAACCGGTTTGGCCGAATCCTTTCATGGAAAAGGGCATTTGATGTATTTAATGGCCGAGGACAAAAAAGCACTCGCATTGTATGGGGAAAGTTTGGCTATACATCAAGAACAGCAAAATACCAAAGGGATATCCGACAACTATTTTAGAATGGCTCTTGCCCATTTAGGGTTGGGAAATCGGGAAAGGGCCTTGGATCTTTTGGTCAGGGCGAAGGATTTAAAAGATAAAATCGGGGATCATATAGGACTAACGAAAGTAAAGATTTCCTTAGGAGTCCTACATGAGGAAAACGGAAATCCCGAAACGGCTATCGCCTATTACTTGGAGAGTTATAAGGCCAATAGGACTATAGGGGACCAACGGGTCAATTCCATAATATTCAACAATTTGGGAGTTACCTATACCGATTTAAAACAGCACGATAGTGCCTTGGTGTACCACAAAAAAGCACTGGAACTCAGAAGAGGTTTGGGCAAACCGCAAGGCATTATTCAATCCCTGATGAACATCGGGGAAGTATATCAAAAACAGCAAAAAGTGCAACCGGCCCTGAAGAATTTGAGGGAAGCCCATGCATTGAGCCACGCTTCACCGAATAAGCCCATGCTCCCCGGGGTGGCCGATCGTCTTGGCTCGCTTTTTCTAGATCAAGGCATGTTGGATAGTGCCGAAGTTTATCTGCAGGAAGCCCTAACGCTTAAAAAAGCAAGGGATAATTACTTTTCACTGGCCATCACCTATGATAAGCTTTCCGCTCTGGAAGAACGCAGAGGCGATTTTAAACAGGCCTTGGCCTATCACAAATTGTTCAAAAAGGTTAGGGATAGCTCCTTACTGGTAGAGGCGAATGAGGAACTGGCGGAAGTACAGGCGAAGTATGATACGGAACGTCAAGAACGGGAAATTGAATCCCTCCAGCAAGAAAACGAGAAAAGGACACTTTGGCGCAATATTTTCGCCATCGGTACATTGGTTGCCTTGGGATTCGCCCTATTGCTATTCCAATTCTTTGTGTACCGCAACAAAAAGAACAAGGCGCTTTTGGAAATTGAGGAAACGCAGCGCCGTCAGTTAGAAGAGATGGATCGCATGAAATCCAGGTTTTTTAGCAATATCTCCCATGAATTCCGTACACCTTTAACGCTTATTTTAGGCCCTATAGATCAATTGCGAAAAAGCATCGACGGAGCCTTACATTTCAAACTGGATGTGATGGAACGCAATGGAAGGCGACTTCTAAAACTGATCAACCAGTTGTTGGACCTCTCCAAAATCGAATCGGGTAAAATTACCCTTAAAACCGCCTTGATCGACATCGTTCCCCTGATTAAGGGATGGGTGATGTCCTTTAAATCCTTAGCGGAAACTAAGCATATTGAACTTGCATTTGTAGCTGAACAAGAATCCCATTTTTTATATGTAGATCGTGAAAAAATTGAAGAGGTTATCATCAATTTATTGTCCAATGCTTTTAAGTATACTCAAGAAGATGGAAAAATAACGGTATCCTTGAAGCGCTTATCGGCAGATAATGTTCTCAGTATCTCGGTTACCGATACCGGTACCGGAATTTCGGAACAGGAACTGCCGCATGTTTTTGACCGTTTTTATCAGGCCTCCAATGCAGATACGGAAGATGTCACCGGAACGGGTATTGGATTGGCATTGATCAAGGAATTGGTAGAATTGCATAGAGGTACGGTCAGGGTTTCAAGTAGGGTGGATAAAGGCACCACGTTTGAAATCCTTCTACCAGAAGGTAGGTCACATCTAAAGGACGAGGAAATCAGTGGAATTCGCCATGTTGAACAGGAACCAATATCAAGGCAAAAAACTCAGATTTTAAGGGAAGAATCTGTCGAAACCGGTGGGCAAGGCGACGGGGAAGGAAAGCCATTGGTTCTGCTCATTGAGGACAATCAGGATTTACGGGAATACATCAGGGATATTTTAAAATCGACCTATCATTTCATTGAAGCGGTAAACGGGGAAGAAGGGGTTAAAATAGCCAAGGAACGAGTTCCCGATATAATAATCAGTGATTTAATGATGCCCAAAATGGATGGTTTGGAGGTCTGCAAAAATCTTAAGGAAGAAATGCTGACAAGTCACATCCCGATTATCCTGCTTACGGCAAAGTCTTCCAAGGAAGATAGATTAGCGGGATTAAAAAGCCTTGCGGACGATTATTTGACCAAGCCTTTCGATACCGAAGAACTTTTGGTGCGTTTGGATAACCTGATCGCTCTAAGGGCGAAAATACGGGCCAAGTTCAAGGCAAGTGAAATGCTGGCCCCGAAGAAATTCAAAATACGTTCCTTGGATGCCAT
Source organism: Ulvibacterium sp. (assembly GCF_965228935.1). Taxonomy (GTDB): domain Bacteria; phylum Bacteroidota; class Bacteroidia; order Flavobacteriales; family Flavobacteriaceae; genus Ulvibacterium. The sequence continues at coordinate 3,060,626 of NZ_OZ245846.1, forward strand.
TTTTATGGAGAAAGTCACGAAACACTTGGAAAAGGAAATGGCCAATTCGTTATTCGGGGTGGTGGAATTAGCCTATGCCGTCGGTTTGAGTCGTTCGCAATTGTTCCGAAAAATAAAGGCCATTACCGACTTGACCCCTAATGAGTATATCCGCTCCTTCCGATTACATCGTGCTATGGACATACTAAAACAAAATGGAGCTTCCGTTTCACAAGCGGCCTATGAGACCGGTTTTCAAAATCCTTCCTACTTCTCCAAGTGCTTTCAGGAACAATTTGGCATGGCGCCCAGTGCCGTAAAAAAGCAATAAAACCTGTTATACAGTCTATTTACTCAAGATAGTATTTTAACATTTTGCAACACTATTTGCAATTTGTGCAACATCTGTTGGAATCGCTTCACATTTCTGAAAATTAAATAATTACATACAACATTTTTTAAGGACAATGACCCATTTCAGGTTGTGGCCGGATGAGTGTCAAGATTATGTTTGCCCTATAATCTTTAAATAAAAATGTTATGCCAACACCATTGGAAATTTTATTGGATCCTGTATCATTGGTAATACTAGCTATTTATATGATACTCATGATTTGGGAAGGAATGTTTCCCGCACGACAGTTGCCAAAAATTAAATTTTGGAAGGTTCGAGGATTAACCGCTTTTGCATTTTTCTTCTATTTAAGTTCGTATCTGCCTCTTTTTACAGATCCTTATATAGAACCCTATCGTCTATTTGACCTTACCCATCTCAATGCATGGCAAGGAGGGATAATAGGGGTATTGCTCTATGAATTGGGGGTTTACGTATGGCATTATGCCCTTCATAAATCCGATTTCCTCTGGCGTACCTTCCACCAAATGCACCATAGCGCCGAACGTTTGGACACCTATGGGGCCTTCTATTTTAGCCCGTTGGACATGGTAGGGTGGACCGTTTTGGGAAGTCTTTGCTTTGCCCTGATCGTTGGGCTTTCTCCCCAAGCCATTACCTTTACGTTATTGGTCACCACTTTTTTGGGGATGTTCCAGCATGCGAATATTAAGACACCCCGTTGGTTGGGATACCTCGTGCAACGTCCGGAGAGTCATACGGTACATCATGCCAAGGGTATCCATAAGCACAACTATTCCGACCTGCCCATTTTTGATATCATCTTTGGCACTTTTCAAAATCCAAGGAATTACGAGCATCAAACCGGATTTTTCTATGGGGCCTCGGCGAAAGTATGGCAAATGCTCACTTTTAAGGATTTGAACAAACCTGGAAACAAAAAGAAAAATATTCATCTAGACAAAAAGATTTTTGCCGTGCTTCTGATACTATGTTTTTCGGTAAGTTGCAGTAAGGATGAAATTGAAGGACCGCAAGGGCCAGTAGGAGCCCAAGGATCCCAAGGAGAGCAAGGGCCTCAAGGAGAACAGGGAGAACAAGGAGAACCAGGCCAGGATGGGGCCGACGGGAAGGATGGAAACGCGGAGGTGTTTTACAGTTCTTGGATACCTGCGGATTTTCAGGGATCTTCAACCTCGTTGAAGCACATGCAAATAGATTTTCCTTCGGAATTACCCAGTGCCGCCGGTATAAGAAGCACCCATACAATTCTTGTGTTTTTTTCGGGTTATGGGGATGGCAATTCATATCTCCTACCTGTTCTGAATTTTAGGGGAGCTCAGTTTACCTATGGTTATGGAAGCGGTACAGTAACGACAGGTGATATTAGCATTCGGGCCCAGGCGTTGTCAGGTGACCTGACGCAATTTCAAATATCTCCAGCTCGGGGTAACAAATTTAGGTATGTCATTATTCCTCCGAGCATTAAAATCCAGGGGAAATCCTTATTGGACTACAGTAATTACGAAGCAGTAAAGAAGTTCTATGCTATTCCGGATTAATCTAAAACCATATTGCGTAGACAACAGAATTAACCCGATCACGGCAATAGGAAACCCATATTGGATTAGAATCTAAAAAAGCATTTTGAACTCATGCAAAAATGCTACAATATTGACCGATGATGGCTTGGAAACCGATTTGATTTTTAACCGAGAAATGAAATTGGAGGAGTTTGCGGCCTTCCCTATCCAAAAGTAAGGAGAATGTCTCCCACCTTGGAACAATTTGAGGGAGCTTTTTACAAAGGAGGTATTGAGGATTTCAAAAGTTAACCATTTGGAAACAAGAACCAAGACCGCCCACCATGGTGGGCGGTCTTGTAACCCCTAAATAGTTTGGGGGAGTGATTGGTTCCAGACACCACTCTCAACTGTTTTTTCCACATACGCTTTAAAGTCGGTTGCTTTTCTGCCCAATACCCGTTCAATGTCATGGGATATATCCTGATTTTCCGGATTTCCCAATACCTCTTTGAACAAGTAGCCAAAAAGCCAAACATAGGAGTCGGGCAGACCCGCGGCTTTCATTCCCGATTTGAATTCATCCAGGGAAATAGGTTGGTAATGGATTTCCTTCCCAATGCCTTCCGCCATGGTTTCCACTACTTCCTTAAAGGTTATTTTTCTGGGTCCGGTCACCGTAATGGTTTCTCCATTATAGGAATCATCCATCAGTACTTGGGTAACCACTTCGGCAATGTCGTCGGCATCCACGAAAGGGATTTCGGCTTCGGGCATAGGAAGAGCCACATGTCCAGCCAATACGGAATCCAAAAAGGCACCTTCGCTGAAATTTTGATTGAACCAAGAAGCCCTGACAAGAGTGTAGTTAAGACCGGAGTTCGCCACGATCTGTTCACAGGCCTCGGCTTCTGTTTCTCCTTTTCCGGAAAGAAGCACCACTTTTTCAAGACCCTCCTTAAGGGCTACTTCGGTTATTGCGCCAATCGCTTCCCTTGCCCCGGGAACTGCCAGATCGGGATAATATACAATGTAGGCCCTATCCATTCCTTTAAGTACCTGGGCATAAGTGGAATGGTCTTCCCAGTTAAACGCAGGGGCATTGTTTCTGGAGGCCACCCTTACATGGTGTCCTTGTTGGGTCAGTCCTTCTACGACTCGGCGACCGGTCTTACCGGTACCTCCGATTACTAAGATGTTTTGCTTCATTTTATTTCGATTTTAGATTAAACGTGATACTAATATTTGAATGTTTTAACATGGGCGAACAATGCTAGTACGGCCAGGACAAATGAGATTACGGCACAAAAGGTGCGTATGCCATGTAGTCGGTTCCAGTTTTGTTCATAGAATGCACGAAATTCCGCAATTTTGGTACTGCTCAATTCGGTAATCTTAAGGACATCCAATTGATTATTGAGCGGGACATTTCCAAGACCTGTTACCCCAATGGTACCTACCAAATAGCAAATGGAAGAAGCCAAAATCAACCAAAAAGCAGTTGCATCAAGGTTGAATTCATAAATACTGGCTATACTCAAAAAAAGTACGCTCCCGAAAAAAACAACATAGAAGGCCGGATTAAGAATGGCCCGGTTAATGGATTGCATTGTTGTTAGGTAATTGGAATGGCCCAAGTTTTGCGTGCCGGGAATTACGGAAACCGACCAGGCATAAAACAGACCTGCTGAAAGCCCGGTGAGGATAACGGCCCCAAGTAGGACAAAAGATTTAATAGATAGCTCCATGATTAGTAGTTATTAATTATGGAGCAAAACTAGCGGGGACTAGGATGCCATGCTTGACAGTTTAAGCCAAAGTTTTGACAGTTTAGGCCATGGGCAGATTATCTGGAGACTTTCCGAAATTCAGTGGGGGAGTGGCCCGTCCATCTTTTAAAGGCACGATTAAATGCACTTTGCTCGGAGAAGCCGGTTTCAAATGCGATTTCAGCTATACTTCTATTGGAATTTTTAAGGAGGTTCTTGGATAGTTCTTTTTGCGTCTTCCTGATCAGGTCACGAAAGGTTACCCCATTTTCCGAAAGTCTCCGGGTAAACGTCCGGTTGCTCATGCCGATATGATTGCAAATTTGTTGGATACTTGGAATTCCGCTGGGCAAGGCATCTTTGATTAACGATTCCACGTCCGAAGATAGTTTGCCGATACTTACCTGAAGTCCATTGGTCTCTTCCTCCACCCTTTCTACCAAAAATTGGTTAATACTGGCGTCCGCTTTGGCGGTTCGCGCTTCAAGGTCGGATGTTCTATAGGTAATGGAGTAAGAAGGTTGATTGAACAAAACTGGGCATTTGAAGGCCTTTTGATAACTACCCATATCTTTCGGGGCATCGTGCTTAAAGGTTACTTGGACTGGGGCCATATCGGTTTCGGTCATTGCCTGAAGAACAACTACTGTGGCCGATAAGGTGGCCTCATTGGATAGTTCCAAACCCCTTCGATGGGGTTCTCTATGCAAAAAAATACGGGATTGATTGGCATTTTTCTCTACCGTGAAAACATAGGTGTTGGAAAGTAGTTTAAAATAGCGCTCGCTTCTTTCGAATATTTCGCCTGCCCACGAACAAGTTCTCCAGGAAAGGCCCAGTACCCCGTAGTCCTCTATTTTCATTTCCTGTCCGACCCGGACCGAGAATCCCGGACCTAATTTTTCATCAAGGATTTCGTGCAACTCGAAGAAATGTTCGGCAGGTACGGCCTTCAGTCTCCCTATGGTGTCTATGGGAGTAGGTAGGTTCTTGAAATCATCCCTGTTCATGCCCTCATGAATGGCATGATCAACCACCTTTTTATAAAGACTTATCGAAATGTAGTTCATATTGGGATACAAAGTTTAGGTAACCGGGTGAAATGATTAATATACAAACAATTGGTAAATGGTAGTACCTACCGCAACGTGCTATCCGTATTCGGCACACCATATTTTTCTTATAATCTTGTGTTATGGTTGTTGGGCAAATAACGGGTGAATTTAAAAATCCAATTTGGCTAGGGTCCCGTATTCCTTTTAAAGTGGTATCGGAATAGGTTTTGGCCTTGCCTTCACCGAAGGGACAAGTCACCGGCTTTTTTTATCTTTAAGAATCGGACCATTTACCTATGCGATTCAAAACCTTCATCCTCTTTTGCCTTTTTTTCCTTCTGGCAAGGCTTTCTTATGGACAAAAGTTTAAATATGCCTATTATCATGGAGAGGAGGTTCCTTTTAAAAATGTCAATCGGACAATACAGGATCATGAGGGTTATGTCTGGTTGGCAACGGATCAAGGGTTGTTTAGGTTCGATGGCAATACCTTTGAGGATTTTAATACTACCTTGAGAAGCAAGACTATTAGGTCTTTTGTTTCCTGGAATAAAAACGATTTGCTTTTTACCAATGATACGGGTATGCACCGGGTGTTTTACGTCAATGGACAACCAAAAATCGAGTCATTTAAGCCAAATTCCGCCCTTCATTACCCCACAGAACTTTTTAAGGACGGTCAAAACAGGTTGTGGATCGGCCAAATGAACGGCTCCATAATGATGTTTTCAGGGAATACCGATAAAGGCAGACCATTTGATCTGGTGTCCAAGGAAAAAGTCCCCAAGATGGTCTTTGGAGAGGACAAATTTGGTACCATTTGGGTATTGGCCCCGGGCAATGGACTTTTCTACTTTAATGAATCTGCCCAAGAGTTTACATCCCTTAAAAACTATGGTTCAGGTAATCACTTTTTAATAAAGGATGACATCATTTGGCTGGCTGGGGAACAGTTGGAAAAACTTAAGGTTACCCATAACCAGAATATCATCAACAGGCAAGCATTCGCCGTGGATGGAAAATTAAAGTATATTTCAATGAACGATAGGGGTACTTTATTCCTAAGTTCGGATTCGGCGATCTATACATTTCAAGACCAAGGAGATCAAACCAAGCTGTCCAAGGTATTCGGCGCGAATGATCCACATCGTGTAGAGGAACTTTCTTTTGGTACTGTAAATCAATTACAATTCACAAGAGATGAAACCGGACTTGATGAAGTGATTTGGGTAGGCTCGGACAAAGGTCTTGCCTTATTGTGGTCCAGTTTTTTTCAGGGTGTTTCGGGTTTGGGTCATGATAACATCAGGGCGATAAACCCGTCCCGGGAAGGCCCTATTGTAATCTCACAAGGGGCCGTTTCGTGGATAAGCAGTGAAGGCATTGCCACGAGTTTTCAAAAAGAGAGCAACCTCAATGACATCGTCGGCATCGGCTCATTAAAAGATAGGATTTGGTATGGCTCGGCGGAAGGCCAGGTGTTTCAATATCTGGGGCATCAACTGAAGAGAACATATGATTTGAGCAATCGGGGAAGTGGTGTCTTTTTTATTTTGGCGGACCATGCCGGGGACATATGGTTTTGCCAGGCTGCCTCCGATAAACCGATAATAGGGGCAGCAAAAATTGATTCGAAAGGGAATATCATTGAATATGGTAAGGAAAAGGGCTTTGAAACGCGCATCTTGGTATTTCGTGAAGGGGGTAAAGACGAATTGTATGCCGCTGGCATTGGTTTGGAATCCTACCTCTATAAATATGATCGATCATCCGATAGTTTTCAAAACAAAAGTTTGCCATTTCCATTTGAGGTCAGTGGTAATTTTGAAGTACATGATATGGCCGTGGATCATTTGGGCATTGTTTGGCTTGCAACAACGGACGGACTTTTAAAATATGATACGGAAACCATTCGGAAGGTAAACCTCGGTGTATTTACTGATAGTGAAATAAGATCGATAACCGATATGCCCAATGGCACACTTTGGCTCGCTACCGATACCAATGGGTTGATACATTTAGATGCCAAGGGCAACTATGTAGTTTTTGATGAAACCAGTGGAACGCCATCCAAGATTTCCTCGTATCGTTGTATGGTACTCTATGAAAATTCCCAACTTTGGGTAGGTACACCGGAAGGCATTGTGTACTCTTCGCGGGCAAATCCGGAACCCTACCAAACAAAGACTCCAATTATAAAAAGGGTTTCTGTAGACAATGATGTGATTGAAGGAAAAAGTACAATCCAACCAAAGGAATCCCAAAAGGTGGAGCTAGCCATGGCTACCCTTACTTTCCCGAGCGTGGATGTACGATATCAATATAAGATTTTTAAAAGTGAGCTGACCCAAGAAGACATTGAAGATGTCCCATGGTCGGATGCCCAAACCTCTCAGATTACCTTGAATGAACTAGAAAGCGGAAACTATATGGTATTGGTTCGAGGTCAAAAAGCCGGAGGGTTTGGATGGAGCGCACCTGTGGAGATGGCTATTGATGTATCCCAAAAATGGTATGGTACATGGTGGGGGATGTTACTATTGGTGGCTTTAGCGTTCTTTTTCTTTTGGTTTTTTATAAGGCGTTGGTTGCTGAAACGAATAGAGGGATTACAAGCTTCGTTATATCAAAAGCAAAAGGAGCTTGAACAAAAGGAGGCTGAATTGGTGGAACAGAGCGGTGCCCTCCTGCAAAAAAAGAACGAACTAAAGAGTACGGGGGTCAATATCTATTTACTTTATAAGTTGATTAGACAGATTCCAAGGGATTCCGATTGGAACATGATTCTGCCTATTCTTAATAAATTGGTAGAACTTCCAACGGGAATTGATGTATTTGAGCTTGCTTTTAAAAAGGGAGAGGTCGTCCAGTTTAAAGGCTACCAAAGGGAAAATCATGAAATGGTCAATAGAGAGGAGCCATTTGATGAAAAAAGCAATTTACCCAGTTATGTCATGTGTACAGGGAAACCCCTTTTGATTCATGATTTCAATAAGGAAGCTGAAGAACACATAAGTAAAAAGGATAGTATGGGATATCTTTCACGTATATATATGCCCTTGGAACAAAAAGTGGGAGGTACGGCAATTTTTTGTGTTTATTCCAAGGAAAAAAATGCGTTTTCCCAACAAACCAGTGCTTTGTTAGGAATTCTTGTTCGGTTTTTGTCAATAAACGCAAGTGATGGGCTCAAATAATATGGAAAGGATACCTTCGATATCATTTTTGTTAGCCATGCTTCTTACGGGTATTTTGGGTAACGCCAATATGCTGAGGGACACTTTGCTCGTGGGCATTTATGTAGATCCTCCCTTTGTAGTAAAGGAATCGGGAGGATTTACCGGGGTTTCAATCGATCTTTGGGAGCATATTGCATCGGAAATGGATATGGCTTATAAATATGTTGAGTTTAGCGATGCGGTAGGTATTATTCGTTCCCTTGACTATGATGAACTTGATATTTCAATCAATCCTCTTAATAATAGCCCAAGTCGTATCGAGCGATTTCAGGTGAGCCAACCCTTCTATATTTCCAGTGTTGGTGTAGCAACCACTATTAGTGGTCAAAGTCAATTTCGGATTTTTATCAATAATTTCTTTTCTCGGGATTTTCTGAATATAGTGCTGCTCTTGCTCGCCATTTTGTTGACCTTTGGGACCATTCTTTGGTTCGCAGAACGAAAGACGAACAAATACCAGTTCAGGCCGGGTATCCGAGGTCTATTTGACGGTCTTTGGTGGGCCGCGGTGACCATGACGACGGTCGGCTATGGGGACAAGGCCCCAAAGACGCATTTGGGAAAGACCATTGCCATTGTGTGGATGTTTACGGCTATCATTATCATTTCAGGGTTTACGGCTACCATAGCCTCAACGTTAACGGTAAATACCCTTGAAGCTGATATCAACGGATTGGAAGACCTCCAGAATGCAGGGAAAATTGGGGTTGTGGGCGCCTCTGATGCCGAATACTTTGTGCAGCAACAAGATTTGCATCCGTCACAAGTCTATAGGACCCCGCTACAGGCCCTAAGGGCTTTATCAAGAAAGGAAATTGAGATTTTGGTTTCCGATAGGACTACTACCGAGTACCTTATTAAAACCAACAATATGGAAAATCGCGTAAGGTTACTTCCGTTAACTTTTCAAAAACAGTACAGAAGTTTCATCATGCCCAAGTCCCAACCAATTTTTAGCGAGGTGAACAAACAGCTCATTATGCGAATTCAATCGGTATCTTGGAATGAATCGCTAAAAAAATATGGGTTGGATGAGTAAAGTTTCTATATTATATGTTTAAAACCCGAAAAACCTGGATTTGAAATACGTTTTACTCTTTTTTCTCTTTATTGCCTTCGGGCTTACGGCCCAAGAGCTTCCCCCAATCCAAAATTTTTACCCCGGGGATTACAACGGTGAAAATCAAAATTGGGACATTTCCCAAGCTTCGGATAAATTGATTTATGTAGCCAATAGTAAAGGTCTGTTGGAATTCAACGGGGCCCGTTGGACACTTTATCCTTCGCCCAACGAAACGATCATGCGATCCGTCAAGGTGGTAGAGAATCGAATTTATACGGGCTGTTTTATGGAATTCGGTTACTGGAAAAGGAATGGCCTAGGTGTACTGAATTATACGTCGTTATCCCAAAAAATTGGAGTTGACCTTATTGAGGACGAAGAATTTTGGAATATCATACATGTGGATGATTATATGGTCTTCCAGTCCTTGAAACGGATTTACATCTATGATATAAGCAAAGGCACGGTAAACACGATCGATTCGAATAGGACGATTACCAAAATGTTCAAGGTTGGGCAGGATGTATATTTCCAAAGGTTGGGTGAGGGTCTCTTTGGGATTGAATCCGGGAAGGACTTTTTAGTTTTGGATGATGAAATACTCAGAAATTATGAAGTGATCCATGTTTTTGGAAGCGATAGGAATTTGCTGATACTTACCAGGGACAATGGTTTTTACACTGTTAAGGATGGGGCATTGGTACAATCCGATCAGTATCCCAATAAGGCGTTGTCGGCTTTTAGCTTTTACGATGGTATTCAGTTAAAGGACAATAGTTTTCTATTGGGCACCATATCCAACGGGGTGATTTATTTAAGTGCAACCGGAGAATTGGTTTTTCAGATAGATCAAAACAATGGCCTATCCAACAATACGGTCCTAGCGTTATTTGAAGATGTGGACCATAACATATGGTTAGGTTTGGATCATGGTATAAGTTATGTAAATAGAAAGTCGCCCTATAAGGTCTTTAATGATTCCAAAGGCGTTTTAGGGAGTGTTTATGCCGCAGCCGTGTACAATGATAATTTATACTTGGGGACAAACCAGGGATTGTTCTACAAGCGTTTGAGCGGTAATAACGGGTTTAACCTTATTGCGGGTACACAGGGTCAGGTATGGAGTTTAAGGCAGATCGATACTAAACTATTATGTGGGCATAACTCGGGTACCTTTCTGATTAAAGGCGATCAAGTCCAAAAAATATTCGATGTTCAGGGCACATGGGATATCGCGCCGCTGAACGGAAACCCAAATGTATTACTTCAAGGGAATTATGACGGCCTGTACATCTTGGAAAGATCGGATACTTCATGGAAGCTTAAAAATAAAATCGGAGGGTTTAATAACTCATCCAGATACTTTGAGACATTAGGTAGTGAAATCTTTGTAAATCATGAGTATAACGGGGTTTTCAAATTAAAGCTGGACGAGTCATTTTTTAACATAAAGAGTGTGGTGAAGGACACCCTTATCAAAGGTTCCAATTCAGGTCTTGTGAAGTATAATGGGGATATATTGTACGCCTATAAAAACGGGATTTTCAAATTTGATGGCAAGACCCGACAATTTGCCAAGGACAGCCTTTTAAGTACTTTGTATGACGAAGAGGACTATGAATCTGGAAAATTGATTGTCGATGAATCGGACAATAAATTGTGGGTCTTCACAAAATCCAATGTAAGTTTTGTGACCCCCGTGGGATTGACAAATGCCCCTAAAGTTAGAGATATACCGCTTAGCAAGGAAATGAGGGATGGTATCCTGGGATACGAAAACATTATAAAACTTGATGATAATGGAAACTATTTGTTGGGGAAGACTTCAGGTTATATTACACTGAACATCAATGAGGTAGAAGTCAAAAATTTTCAAGTCCATATGGCCAATGTTTCTAATGGAGTAGATCGAACAAATGAAAATTTGCAGGACACAGGGTTAAAAGGCAATTTCAATAATGATAGCAACAATTTTGAATTTTCCTTTTATGCCCCGGAATATAATAAATATGTAAAGACGGTATATCAGTATCGATTGCAAGGGATTTATGATGAATGGAGTGATTGGTCTCCAAAGGCCAACGTATTCTATGAAAATTTGCCTTTTGGGGATTACGTATTTGAGGTGCGGGGAAAGATAGGGAACTCCATTTCGAGCAATACCGCCTCGTATGCTTTTGCGATAGCAAAGCCGTGGTATATATCCAATGTAATGATTGCCGTTTACCTATTGGGTATATTGTTATTCTCGTTCTTTATGCACAATGTGTATAAGCAGTATTACAAAAAACAACGTCTAAAGCTCATAGAGAAAAATAAAAAGGAATTGGAACTGGCCCAGGTTCAGAATGAAAAGGAAATTATACGGATCAAAAATGAACAGTTGGAGTTGGAAAATAAAAGTAAAGGCAAGGAATTGGCCGTCTCCACAATGAGTATCATCAGGAAGAATGAATTGCTTACCACCATAAAGGATGAACTGAACGCAATGGGGAACAAAGATGTGATGAAACCGGTGATAAAAATCATTGATAAAAGTCTGAGACAAAATGATGATTGGGAACTTTTTCAGGAAGCATTCAACAATGCCGATAGCGAATTCCTCAAGAGAATAAAGACGACGCACCCGTCCCTATCGCCCAATGACCTTAAATTGTGTGCGTATCTGCGTTTAAACTTATCCTCTAAGGAGATAGCCCAGCTTCTACATATTTCTCCCAGAAGTGTTGAAATTAAACGGTACCGACTTCGCAAAAAATTAGGATTGCAACATGAGGACAATCTAGTGAACTACATATTGGAACTCTAACCCGATCAACAATTCGATTCTTTACCCTCAACATAACGGGTTTCTACCTCAACATGACCTATACAAAAGTGTTTTTCCTTTTTGTAATCCTATGAAAACTAGTTTTTTAACAATTGGCCAAAACATTAGCAATAATGGTCAATTACGACATATGTTTCTGCTATATTGTTAGAAATCGCTCCTGTTTTTTGCCATGTATATTTTTTGTAGGGGTAAAACTTATGGCATCCATAATTTTTGATAATAAGTTTAGAGTGTTAAAAATTGCTCTATGGATGCACTTCGGAAAAACTTACTCAAACTCACCTTTTTCTTCTTTACCGCGATTGTTTTTGCACAATCCAGCAATGTAGCTGTAGTAAAAGATGAAAATGGGGCAAAACTGGTCGTTGATGGTGAAAGCTTCATGATCAACGGTATGAACTGGGATTATATCCCTATCGGCACAAATACCGTGAACGCGGAATTTTGGAAAAAGTCAGATGACATTATCAAAGCTGGGCTCGACACGGAAATGTCGCTTCTTAAAAACATGAATGTCAATGTTATTAGACAGTACACAGGAGTTCCGGCAAGGTGGATAAAATACATCTACGAGAACTATGGAATCTATACCATGCTCAACCATTCCTTTGGTCGCTATGGATTGACGTTGGATGGGGTTTGGACACCGGTGACCATTTATGACGATGCCAAGACCCAAGAGTTCTTGATGTCCGAAATGGAGGAACTGGTTAGGGGATATAAAGATACACCAGGCCTGTTACTTTACCTATTGGGGAATGAGAATAACTATGGATTGTTCTGGGCAGGAGCGGAGACAGAGGATTTTCCCGATGATGAGGAAAGAATACAATTTATAGGGGAAAGTAGGGGAAGGCCCATGTATCGGTTGATGAACGAGGCCGCGAAAAAAATGAAGGCCATGGATCCATCCCACCCAGTGGCCATATGTAATGGGGATGTTCTGTTCATCGATATCGTTGCCGAGGAATGTAAAGATGTGGATATCTATGGAACAAACACCTACCGCGGTCTTTCCTTTGGGGATATGTTCCAGGTGGTAAAGGAAAAGCTCAACAAGCCGGTTATGTTTACCGAATTTGGGGCAGATGCTTACAATGCCGTTGAAAACAAGGAAGATCAATTTTCCCAGGCCTACTATATGGTGGGTAATTGGAAGGAAATCTATGAGAATGCAGCCGGTCTGGGCAAGGCCGATAATTCCATAGGCGGCTTTACATTTCAATTTAGTGATGGCTGGTGGAAATTCGGTTTTGACGACCGAAAAAATGCGGACGTTCATGACAACAATGCTTCATGGTCCAATGGAGGTTATGCCAGGGATTTGGCGGCTCCCGGAGCCAATAACATGAACGAGGAATGGTTTGGAATTTGTGCCAAGGGCGCTACGAACCCCAGAGGTCTTTACGATCTCTATCCACGGGCGGCCTACTATGCATTGAAGGAGGCACATCAATTGAATCCGTATGCGGAGGGTGTGGATCTGGATTTTGTAGGAAACCATTTTGACAATATACAATTGATGGATGCCGTGCTCAAGGCACGGGGCGATAAGGCCGCCTTAAGCGGGGAGCAGAGCAAATTGCTTCGAATAAGTAATCTTACGGCGAGGCTGGCAACATTCAGTACCGGAGGTAGCCTTATTACCACTCCGGATAATGCCGATCCGGATGATCCCAATACATTTCCAAATCAATTGGGATTCGATCATATGCAGTCCTATTTTGTTGGGGTGGAGGGCAATCCCGCTTCCAACATGCGTGCAGAGGTCAATTTCAATATAGTGGGAAATGTAGCGCAAAATCCGATCAATGAGATTTTTTATGAGAACAATTCCCGTCCTATAGAAGTGAATACCGATGAAGGAAATGTATTGGTCCAGGATGTAAATAGGATACGGGTATACCAAGCTGAATTTGAGTGGAACGCCAAAGAGTTCGATCTACGGGGGTTTTATAGAACAGGCCATTATCATTGGGGGTACGAAGGTGATTTTTTCGGTCTCTATCCCGAAGCCAATTATGGCCCAAACCTGGATATCTATAACGGAGAAATACTAGGAGCGGAAATTGATGGTAAAGGTCCGTTGAAAGGCTTAAAAGCCGCGATTGGCCCTCAATTATGGTGGGGGGCCAACCCTACTATGCTTTTTAAGTACAAAAAACATATTGGAAAATTCGATATTACCGGTATTTATCATCGGGATTTTGAGACGAACATTGTTTTCGATGAAAATGGAAGGCGAGTATTGGATATCAATCAATTACGGAGTGGGGTGGTTCCCCCTTGGCCCACTGAAAGGGCTACCCTTACTATAGAAAGGGAGTTTGGCAAATTTGGGGTCACTATAGGAGGGATTTGGGCCGGAAGCCCATTGAACGGTACTTCATTTCAAGATGTGAGGGGTACACCCGGAAACTATACCGTTTTTGAGGACAGGATTCAAGCAAGTGATAACTGGGGCGGTAAAGTGAAACTTACCTATGAAGGCGGGAAGTTTAATTGGTACGGACAAGCGGCGGCCATGGGCCTTATTGCCAATGGGGGTGCCGACCAAACATTGACCTTTACCGGATGGAAACTAAGGGATACAGGAAGTGGAAACCAAGTAAATGTGTTATCCGGACTTACTCTCGCGACCGGAAATTTTCAAATTGCACCCAATTTCTTGTGGCAAAAACCATTGGTAGATGCTATTCCCCAAGATGTACAAGCTCCGGGTCGATTGAGGAATATTATTGATGATCCCTTTGCTGTACGTTGGAATCGTGAAACCACGGCTGGGGAGATACTCTTTACCTATGACCCCACACCGGGTACATGGATGTATGAGTGGGACAATGACCGGTCCGAAGATGCCAAGTTTGCCATGAACCTGGGCTTCGTATATCGCCACCTTCCCACTACTATGGATGCCCATATCGGATTTTTGGCGGATCGTACCATTTTTTCTTTTCCCAATTCGGCACCTGCAGAGGACTTGTGGGAAGTCCATTCCAGGATGGTTTCCAAGCTAGGCGCGGACTTGGGGATAATAGGAAATTTCTATTATGGTAACGGACAGGGTAATGGTGATAACGATAGATTGATCAAGCGTTTTGGTGGGGATGTCCGTATACTTTATAAAAAATACAAGCTACAGTACACCCAAAAGATTAACGATTGGGGACCTTTTGATTACCATAGGGATTTTAACTTAACGTTCCCGGTACAATTGATGTTGGACATCTCTACCACCTTGGGCAAACCGGACTGGTTTATTTTGCCCAGTACCCAAATAGGTATACGGGGTATATGGCGATCATTGGATGAGTTCTCCCCTCGTTATGCACCGACTGCGGTACCCCCTGGTACGCTTCCTCCAGAACCCATTTTAAGTCCGGTTGGATTTGACAATGGTAACGAGTGGGAAATCATGACATACATACACATCAACATCGGGAAATAAAAAGATTGAAAAATGAAAATTTATAAATACATCAACTTACGTTTTTTACTTTTTCTGGGCCCGGGCATTGTTGCCTTTTTATCTTGTGAAAGAGATTTTTCGGATGAGGTGAAATTCGCCACCTTTCCGGCAAATGGAGATATATTCATTGATACCCCGGTAGGTCTTACGGATGAGTTTTTTGATTCATTCGATCCTGCCATTGGGGCAAATACTGAAGGCTTTGATACAGATGATGATGTAGCCTTTGAAGGTACATCATCCATCAGAATCGATGTGCCTGCACCGGATGATCCCAACGGGGGCTTTATTGGGGGTGTTTTCCTCGATCGCGGCGCCGGTAGGGATTTAACAGGTTTTGATGCCTTGACTTTTTATGTAAAAGGTTCTACTACCGCCACTATCGATGAGGTAGGTTTTGGATCCGATTTTGATGAGGATAAATTTGCGGTCGGCCTGCAAAACGTTCGGTTGTCCACAGACTGGAAAAAAGTTGTTATTCCTATCCCGGATCCTGCAAAATTGGTTCAGGAACGGGGAATGTTCAGATTCTCGGCAGGGACACTGAGCACTAACGGGGTGGGGTTCACTTTTTGGATCGACGAGTTACGGTTCGAAAGTTTAGGGACTGTAGCGCAATCCAGACCTTCTATTTTGGGAGGTAATGACAGCCGGTTCCCAACAACGGTTGGGCAAACCGTAACCATTAGTCAATTGCAACAAACGTTCAATTTGGGGTCGGGAATCGATCAGACGATCAGTCTTACGCCCTCTTACTTCAATTTTGAAAGCTCTGATCCAAATGTGGCTTTTGTAGATGAACTTGGCGAGGTTACGGTCGCTGGTACCGGTTTAACGGAAATAACTGCATCTATTGCGGGGGTGCTGGCAGAGGGTAAATTGCTTGTGGAATCTTCTGAATCCGCACAAATCATTTCGATTTTTAGTGATTTGTTCGCTGATATTCCCGTGGACAACTACAATGGGTTTTTTCTGGGCCAGAATACACAAGGGGGCCTAGTGGAAGAAGACGGAGGGCAGATTATAAGATATACCCAGCTTGACTTTGTTTCCATAAATTTCTTTCAAAATGTACCTCCAATAGACATCACGGAGATGACAGATCTGCGAATTTCGATAAGAGCGGACGAATCCATTGATGCTGGTGACTTTATTAATATACAATTGGTCAACTCCGTAGGAAACCCTGATTTGACTTCCGGTACGTTTAGAATTGATGGGGGTAATCTAATCCCTAATGAATGGGTAGAATTCCAAATTCCGCTCTCTAGCTTTACGGGTCTGGGCGCAAGAAATGCCGTTGGCCAGTTATTCTTTGTCTCCGATGGTACCATATCCAACGTATCCATCGATAACATCTTCTTCTCCGCCGAATAATACGTAAACCCTTAAAACCTATGAAAAATAAAATTTTAAATACGAACATAAAATCAATATCGGGCTACAAGATGATTTTCACGAGTCTACTCCTCATGGTTATGGGTTGTGAAACCGATGATACCCAGACCATAGCCACATTCAACACCTTGGTATGGGAGGACAATTTTGATGTAGATGGTGCGCCCGATCCGAGTCGATGGGGTTTCGACCTTGGTGATGGTACCGAACAAGGTATCCCGGGTTGGGGCAACAATGAGTTACAGTATTATACGGATAGGCAGGAAAATGTTACCGTTCAAAACGGGTTCCTATTGATTACCGCAAAGCAAGAAGAATTTAATGGAGCCTTATTTACCTCTGCAAGGCTTACCACCCAAGGATTGTTTGAGCAGGCGTATGGACGTTTTGAGGCACGTATGCGGTTACCATTTGGAAAAGGTTATTGGCCGGCATTTTGGTTGTTGGGCAACAATTGCGATGATAATCCCTGGCCAGCTTGTGGCGAGATCGATATTATGGAGAACGTAGGCGATGAGCCCACCATTGCCTTTGGTAGTGTTCACGGTCCTGGTTTTTCCGGTGGGGACTCCATTGGCAAGGACTATGAATTGTCCGAGGATCGTTTTGATACCGGATTCCACATCTTTGGAATAGAATGGGCCCCGGATTACATTAACTATTATGTAGATGGCGATTTGTACCAACGCATTACACCTGAAGATATAGACGAAGAGACCGAGGGCCAAGGCCAATGGATCTTTGACCGTCCATTTTATATCATTCTTAACGTGGCCATTGGAGGCGATTTGCCCGGACCACCGAATCAAGAAACGGTTTTCCCACAGACCATGTTGGTAGATTATGTACGGGTATATGAAAATGCAAACCCAAACTAAAACGAACGAAGATGAAAGAAGTGATACAAAAGGTAAAACTGGTTTTCGCATTTCTATTGGTCCTGTCCTTTTCGGGCTGCGATGACGATGACGATACCAATTTGCCCCAGGTAGTGGCCGGATTTACCTTTACTCAAAATGAAGATACGGGTACGGTTACATTTATTAACGTTTCAGAAGAGGCCAATAGCTACGAATGGGATTTTGGCAATGGGGATACTTCAACCGAGGTTAATCCCATCGTAACGTTTGCCAACGGCACTTATAATGTTAAGTTAGAGGCCTTAAATGTAGCTGGGGCCTCGGCTATCTTCGAAGACGAGATTATTGTGCAGGTTGAAACTCCGGATCCCGGTTTTGATTCAGGATTGTTGACCAATGGTGATTTTGAAAATGGTACCGAGCCATGGATCGGTGGTGGGCTTAACGTGGAAACCGAAGGTGGCAATAGCTTTAACTCCGTCAATGTTGAGGTGGCCGGAAACCCGTTTGATGTTAATCTTAGTCAAGTTGTTGAGATTACACAGGGCACCAATTATATCTTGTCCTTTGAGGCATCTTCCGACCGTGAGCGTACCATAATTGCGGGCATCGGATTAAATGAGGCACCCTTTACCAATACCGCTCCGGTAGTTAACCTATCAACGGACACGCAGACAATTACCTTGCAACTTTCAGCCAGCGATTTTGGGGGAACCAACAGTCGCGTGCTCTTTGATATGGGGGCAGAGGTAGGTACTGTGGTCATAGACAAAGTATCGTTGGTAGAAGGTGGGGATGGAAGTGATAGTAATGGCGGAGGTGGTTTTGATGACGGTTTGTTGACCAACGGCGACTTTGAAGGGGGTGATGACCCATGGATTGGGAGTGGACGTAACATCGTTACCGACGGAGGAAATAGTTTTAATTCGGTTGACGTAATGGTTGCGGGTAATGCATTTGATGTAAATTTGAGCCAGGTGGTCGAAATTGTGCAAGGCACCAATTATATCTTGTCCTTTGAAGCTTCTTCCGATCGTGCCCGTACGATACTTGCAGGTATCGGACTCAATGTAGACCCCTTTACCAATACGGCACCTTCAGTAAACCTGACTACGGATACCCAAACATTTACATTGCAGCTTAGTGCTGCCGATTTTGGGGGAGCTAACAGTCGTGTGCTCTTTGATATGGGTGCGGAAGTAGGTGTGGTAGTGATAGACAACGTTTCATTGGTCGAAGGTGGTGATGGTAGCGATTCAGGCGGAGGTTCCGGAGGTACTTTTGATGATGGGCTCCTCACCAACGGCGATTTTGAGAGTGGTGACGACCCATGGATTGGCGGTGGACGTAACATTGTTAGTGAAGGAGGAAATAGTTTCAATTCGGTAGATGTAATGGTTGCGGGTAATGCGTTTGATGTGAATTTGAGCCAAGTGGTCGAAATTACCCAGGACGCCAATTACATATTGACTTTTGAAGCTTCATCGGATCGTAGTCGCACTATGATTGCCGGTATCGGATTAAATGTTGATCCTTTTACCAGTGTTAATGAAACTGTAGACCTGACCACGGATACCCAAACATTTACCCTAAACTTGAATGCTACCGGATTTGGTGGGGCGGACAGTCGCGTACTATTCGATATGGGTGCCGAAGTGGGTACCGTAATAATTGACAAGGTGTCCTTAGTACTGGATACAAGCGGTTCCAGTGGCGGTGGATGTACCGATACCGAAGTGGCGGCTACAATGCTACCCTTGGATTTTGAAGGTTGTGAAACCTTTCTTTCAAGTCAAAACTTTGGGGCGGGTTTAACCTCGGAACTTACCGTAAATCCATCCCAAACCGGAATCAATACCTCCGACTTTGTTTTGAGAGTGGACAAACCTACCGGTTCGGAATTCTTTGCGGGAATTCAGAATGTATTCCCATCAAATTTTGATTTAACAACGACTGATACTTTTAAAGTCAAGGTCTATTCCACAAAGGCGAATGTAGTTTTCCGGTTTGAATTGCTGGCCAATCCAAATGATGGAAGTATCGGAAATCCTGCTGCCGTTTTTGCAACCATTCCCAATGCGAACGCGTGGACGGAGGTAGAATTTACGTTCATCAACCTACCCGCTTCACCGACATCGTACAGTCAATTGGTAATAAAGCCTGATAATGATGAAATGGACAGTCCTATTACGGAAGGCGGTACGTATTATTTGGACGATTTAATTCTGGAATAGATGAAAAATGCTTAAGTTGAGGAAGGGTCGGTGGCGAAACAGATCCCACGGGCCTCTCTCTTAAGAGCAACGACTAACCATCTAAAAATCTGAAATGTCTGAAAAGGATATTTACGTAGGAAATTCCAAGGTAAGGACCACTTCAAAAGAGATTAAGGGAGAACAGGTTCAGTTTGAAAATGAAACGTATTACAGGATTTCAAACTATGATGCCATGCGTCCCTTTTTTATGAGCATTGTGAGCCCTTCCAACCATTGGATGTTCATTTCCAGTAACGGGGGGCTAACCGCTGGAAGGCGAAATTCGGAATCGGCCTTATTTCCATATTACACGGATGATAAAATCACCGAAACTGCTGATATAACCGGGAGTAAAACGGTGTTTCGGGTTCATTGGGAAGGGAAGGTCTTGTTGTGGGAGCCTTTCTCTGAAGACTATACGGGAATCTATAAAATCCATAGAAACCTCTATAAAAATACCTATGGCAATAAAATTGTTTTTGAGGAGATCAATGAGGATTTAAGGTTGACGTTCCAATACCATTGGAATTTCAGTAGCCAGTTCGGTTTTGTGAAAAAGTCGACCCTTATTAACAATGGCAAGGGTGAGATAAGGGCCACGGTTTTGGACGGTATCCAGAATATTATGCCTTATGGGGTCAATTCTGGCATGCAGAATGCCAGTAGCAATCTGGTCGATGCGTACAAGAGGAACGAGTTGGAAGCCGAAATAGGATTGGGTATTTATGCCTTGAGCGCCGTTATTGTGGACAGGGCGGAACCAAGCGAAGCACTAAAGGCTACCACGGTCTGGTCCACGGGATTGGAAAAGGCAAAGTTTCTGGTTTCCTCCTTGCAGTCGGATGCCTTTAAAAAAGGACGGGAAATTGAACAAGAGGTCGATATAAAAGCGGAAAAGGGAGCCTATTTTATTTGTGCGGATGTGGTGCTTGCTGCTAGTACGAATCAAAATTGGATGTTGATTGCCGAAGTGAACCAATCCCGAGCGGATATTGCCAAAGTTTCCCGTTTGATTAAAACGGGGGATAACCTTATGGGCCTGATCGAGAAAGATATTCAGGAAGGATCCAAACAATTGCTAAGGCTCAACAGTGCGGCGGACGCCCTACAGTTGACGGCCGATACCATGCGGAATACCAGGCATTTTGCCAATACGCTCTTCAACATCATGCGGGGCGGCATTTTTGATAACAATTATGAAATCGGGAAATCGGATTTCGTGGCATATATCAAGAAGGCCAACAGCAATGTATTTCAAAAGAGGCAAGAAAGTTTAGAACAACTCCCAGAACGATTTACATTAGCTCATCTAAAGCAGATTGCCGACGACTATAAGGACGGTAATTTCAAAAGGCTCGCTTTTGAATATATGCCCCTAAAGTTTAGTAGAAGGCATGGCGACCCAAGTCGCCCATGGAATAAGTTCTCCATAAATACGGAAACGGACGATGGCAAAAAGGTATTGGACTATGAAGGGAACTGGCGCGATATTTTTCAGAACTGGGAGGCGTTGGCACATTCCTATCCTGCCTTTATCGAAAGCATG
Source organism: Ulvibacterium sp. (assembly GCF_965228935.1). Classification (GTDB taxonomy): domain Bacteria; phylum Bacteroidota; class Bacteroidia; order Flavobacteriales; family Flavobacteriaceae; genus Ulvibacterium. Next base: position 3,081,970 of record NZ_OZ245846.1, read on the forward strand.
ATCCATAAATTTCTCAATGCAACCACCTTTGACGGTTACAATCCCTATCGGGTTACCAAAAGTGGCTTTGATTGGGAGACCATAGAACCGGACGACCCATGGTCCTATATCGGATATTGGGGCGACCATCAGATTATTTACCTGTTGAAGTTCCTGGAGTTTATGGAACGACACTATCCCAATGGACTGGCTTCTTATTTCCACGAGAATATTTTTGTATATGCCAATGTACCCTACAAGATAAAGGACTATAAAGCTATTCTGGCGAATCCTAAGGATACTATTGTTTTTGATGCGGATTTGGATGCTGGTATCAATAGGGAACGCGAACAACTAGGTGCCGATGGGGCTCTATTGAAAGATTCAAATGAAACCATCCATGGTGTAAACCTGCTGGAAAAATTACTGGCCACCACCTTGGCAAAGGTATCCAACTTTATTCCGGAAGGGGGTATTTGGATGAACACCCAAAGACCTGAATGGAACGATGCCAATAACGCCCTGGTGGGCAACGGCGTTTCCATGGTGACACTTTATTATTTAAAACGATTTTTAGACTTTTTTGGGACAATTGTCAGGAATGGGCCTGATGCCGAGTATCAAATTTCCGAGGAACTCCTTGAGTTTTTCAATGAAACACGTCTAGCACTGGTTAATAATCTATCCGTATTGTCCGACAGGGTTTCCGATACGGATAGGAAAACCGTAATGGATGGGCTTGGGGAAGCCGGAAGCAAATACCGGAATCGGATTTACAATATCGGTTTTAGCGGTAAAACGGGTGGGCTTGCCAAGGAAGACATCGTTCAGTTTATTGAAGTCACGATAAACTATTTGGAACATAGTATAGAAGCCAACAAACGCCCGGACAATTTGTATCATGCCTATAATTTGATGACTGTGGAGAACCATACGAAGGTTTCCATTGCTCATTTGGCCGAAATGTTGGAAGGTCAGGTAGCGGTTTTAAGTTCCGGTCATATTTCGGCCAGGGCCTCTCTGGAACTGTTGGACGCACTTAAAAATAGCAAGCTTTTCAGGGACGACCAATACAGCTATTTGCTCTACCCCAATAAGGAACTCCCAAGGTTTTTGGATAAAAACAATATTCCGTCCAGTGAGATCGGGAAATCAGAATTGATTCTAAAACTTTTGGAGGATGGTAATACCCAAATTATTGATAGGGATAGTAATGGGGAATACCATTTCAATGGAACTTTTAACAATGCCAATAGTTTACAAACTGCCTTGTCCCGACTACCTAAAAAATATCAAGGTTTGGTTCAAAAGGATAGGGAATTGCTATTGCATGTTTTTGAAGAGGTCTTTAACCATAAGGCCTTTACCGGCCGTTCAGGCACTTTTTTTGGCTATGAAGGTTTGGGATCGATTTACTGGCATATGGTCTCAAAGCTGCTGCTTGCCGTTCAGGAAACCTGTCTAAATGCCATTACGGAGAAAGAAAGCGAGGAAATTATCGGTAGGTTATTGGAGCATTACTATGAAATCAACGAGGGAATTGGTGTACACAAATCCCCCGAACTATATGGTGCTTTCCCAACGGATCCCTACTCCCACACGCCTAGTGGTAAGGGAGCGCAACAGCCGGGTATGACGGGCCAGGTAAAAGAGGATATCCTGGGCAGGTTTGGTGAATTGGGTGTTTTTGTTCATGAGGGGCAGCTACTCTTTGACCCCCAATTATTGAGAAATACGGAATTTTTAAGGGAACCCTCGATATTCAGGTACATTGCCGTTAATGGGGAGTTCAAGCAGATTAAACTGGAAAAGGATTCCCTTTGTTTTACCTATTGTCAGGTTCCGGTCATTTATCAACGGGCGGACAAAGAAGGTATAAAAGTAACATTCAATACAAGTTCCATACTGGAATTTGATACCTTAAAACTTGATTTCCAAACAAGTATCAAAGTTTTTGATAGAAGCGGGGAAATTGAGAAGATCATGGTATCCATCAAAAAATAAAATGGCATGAACCACAAAAAAAATAGCATAAGAACGATAACATGTGTGCTGTTGTTGGCATCTGTCCTCTCCTGCAAAAACAAGACAACGGAAGAAAACAAAATTGAGATCGTGAAAGAAGCATCGGATTTAAGTGCAAAGGATATTTTAGGAAACCCGGATTATTTAGCGATTTCCTATGGGGGATACAGACATGTGGATCATGATATTGAACCCACTTTGGGCGAACTGAAGGAAGATATGAAGATCTTGGTGGCCATGGGGATAAAGGTTTTGCGGACCTATAAAGTACATTTGCCCCATGCAGCAAATGTACTGAAGGCGATCAGTGAATTGAAAAAAGAGGATCCCAACTTTGAAATGTACGTTATGCTGGGGGCATGGATAGACTGCAAAAATGCATGGACCGACCTGGAACCGGATCATACACAAGAAAGTGAAAGAAATGCAGTAGAGATTGAAGAAGCCGTAAGATTGGCAAATCTATATCCTGATATTGTCAAGGTCATAGCGGTCGGCAATGAAGCCATGGTAAAATGGGCTACTAGTTATTACGTACAGCCATGGGTTATCCTAAAATGGGTAAATCACCTTCAGGATTTAAAAAAATCCAATAAACTTCCTAAAGACCTTTGGATTACCAGCTCGGATAATTTTGCCTCTTGGGGAGGAGGCGATGCCGAATACCATGTTGAGGATTTGAATAAATTGATTCAAGCGGTGGATTTCATTTCGGCACATACCTATCCCATGCACGACACGCATTACAATCCGGCATTCTGGGGCGTTGCCGAAAGCGAAAACACCCTGACCGATACAGAAAAGATTGCAGCTGCCATGCTTAGGGCAAAGGCCTATGCCATGGCACAGTACAAAAGTGTAGTCGACTATATGAAAAGTTTGGGTGTAAACAAACCAGTGCATATAGGGGAAACGGGCTGGGCAACGGTCTCCAATGGACATTATGGCCCCAAAGGCTCAAAAGCCACTGACGAATACAAAGAGGCACTATATTATAAGGCAATGCGCGACTGGACCAATGCCGAGGGTATTTCCTGTTTCTATTTTGAAGCGTTCAACGAGCACTGGAAGGATGCTAAAAACCCTCACGGTTCCGAAAATCACTTTGGCCTGTTCACGATAGATGGAAAGGCCAAATATGCCCTTTGGGACTTGGTGGATAAAGGTACTTTCCAAGGACTGACACGAAGCGGAAATCCCATAACAAAAACCTATAACGGTAATATGGAGGCATTAATGCAAGATGTCTTGGTTCCCCCTGCAAAAGAACAAATCGTTCAGCCAAACTAGGAGAACATGAAAAAGACCGGAGGTTATTTACTGTTACCAATATTTTTCATAATGATAGGTTGTATGGAAAAACAAAAACCATTACAAGTAACCGTTTATGAGACTTCGGCCAGCGGCCACAAATTAAAGGAGATAAATGAGTTTTCTTCGAGTGAAAATGCAACCGAAATAAAACTGTTTCCAGAACGGACATTTCAAACCATTACGGGATTTGGAGGTTCTTTTACCGAAGCCTCGGCCCACCTGTTGAATACGTTGGGCAAACAAAACCGTCGCAAGATTTTGGAGGCTTATTTTGGAGAGGACGGTGCAAAATACTCCTTAACGCGAACGCATATGAATTCCTGTGATTTTTCATTGGGTAACTATTCCTATGCGCCAATGGAGGACGATAGGGAATTGAAGAGCTTCTCCATTGATGAGGACCGTAATGATATTGTCCTTATGATTCAAGAAGCAATGGCCCTATCCAAGGATGGGTTTAAAATAGTGGCTTCACCCTGGACGGCACCACCATGGATGAAGGACAACAACGATTGGCGCGGAGGCAAGTTATTGCCGGAGTACAATGAAACCTGGGCGTTGTTTTTCTCAAAGTATTTGGATGCGTACAAGGCCGAAGGAATAGATATTTGGGGTTTTACCGTAGAGAACGAACCTTTGGGCAATGATAACAATTGGGAGAGTATGCATTTTACCGCCCAGGAAATGACGGATTTTGTAAAGGATTATCTTGGACCCCAATTGGAGCGTGACGGTCACAATGTAAAAATACTGGGCTATGACCAAAACCGTGAGCATTTAAGGGAATGGGTAGATGAAATGTATAAGACCCCGGCCACTTCAAAATACTATGATGGCACGGCTATACATTGGTATGCAAGCACTTATGAGGTTTTTCCCGAGGCATTGCAATATGCACATAACAAGGCACCCGATAAGCATTTGATACAAACGGAAGCCTGTGTGGATGCAGAGGTGCCCAAATGGCAGAATGACCAATGGTACTGGTCCAAGGAAGCCACTGATTGGGGATGGGATTGGGCACCCGAGGAAGACAAGCACTTACACCCAAAATATGCACCGGTGTATCGCTATGCCAGGGACATCATCGGTTGCTTGAATAATTGGGTAGATGGGTGGATCGACTGGAATATGGTGCTGGATCGGCAAGGTGGCCCCAACTGGTTCAAAAACTGGTGTGTGGCACCGATCATTGTCGACCCGGAAAATGACGAAGTGTATTTTACCCCTATTTATTACACAATGGCCCACTTTAGCAAATTTATCCGTCCCGGATCTAAAAGAATAGGATTGACAAAGACTGATACGTCTCTTTTGGCCACGGCTTGCAAAAACCCTGATGGATCCATTGCCATGGTGGTTTTTAATCAAGGCCAAGACGATAAAAACTTGGAACTCTCCTTAGGGGAACAAAGTTCCAAAGTCAAAATTAGTGCCCAAGCCATTCAAACTATAGTAATTAAATGAAATTATAGAGCACAACCCATATAATATGCCAACCATTAAATTAGGGAATCATGAGTCAAGTAAAAACACTTTCTATGGATAAAGTCCCGGTAGGGCAAAAAGCCGCTTTTGGGGCAGGTCATTTCATATTGAATATTTTACCGGGAACACTTGGCGTTTTTATCCAATTCTTTTTGTTGACCGCGTGGGGGGTGGATCCCTTATGGGCCGGACTCTTGGGTGGCTTGCCACGAATATTCGACTCGATAACCGACCCCATAATGGGTTTTATTTCCGACAATACCAAATCTAGGTGGGGAAGACGAAGACCCTATATTTTTGTTGGTGCCATTGTAAGCGGTATACTTTTCTTTTTAATGTGGCAGATCGATGACAATGCATCACAATCCTATATCATTTGGCATGTGATGATTCTCCAATTATTATTCCTTATTGGCAATACCATGTTTGCGACGCCATTGGTTGGTCTTGGCTATGAAATGACCTCGGATTATAACGAGCGTACGCGACTCATGGCTTTTTCCAATACTATGGGACAAGTTGCGTGGATGATCGTACCTTGGTTATATGTAATTATCCCGGATTCCAACACCTTTAACACACAAACCGAAGGAGTACGGACCATGGCCCTTATTGTGGGTGCGTTATGTGTAGTCTTTGGAATTCTTCCCGCATTGTTTTGCAGGGGTATTGACTCATCCCATATGGAGAATCGAAAAGAAATCAATTTCAAATCACTTGCTTCCAATATGAAAGACTTATTGGCAGGGATTATTCAAGTTTCCAAGAATAAACCTTTTATGAAATTGTGCGGGGCAACTTTTTTGGTTTTTAACGGCTTTCAGCTTGTAGCGGCATTTGGCGTTTTCATCATTGTGTTTTATATGTATAGCGGCAGTTACGAAGTGGCAGGCACTTGGCCTGCTTGGTTCAATACGATCAATGCCATGATAACCGCATTTTTGGTAATACCGATTATTTCTAAAATGTCGGATAAATGGGGCAAGAAAAGAGCCTTTATTATTTCTACGGTCATATCGATACTAGGGTACCTCTTAAAATGGTGGGGCTTTGACAAGGAGCTAAATAGCCAATTTAATCAAACCGGTTTAGGAAAGAGCTTAACTTCTGGCGTCGGATCAATTTTTGAATCCTTAAACCCAATGCTGGACAGTGTGGGGATGTCATGGTTTTCCATTGATCCCGGTAATGAAATACCTTGGTTGATCTTTGTGCCCATACCCTTATTTGCTTTCGGGATGGGCGGACTGTTCACCTTAATGATGTCCATGACGGCAGATGTCTGTGATTTGGACGAATTGGAAAATGGCATGCCGAGGAAAGAAGGTACTTTTGGCGCTATCTATTGGCTCATGGTCAAAATAGGTCAGTCCATTGCACTGGTTTTGGGTGGAGTGATTTTAAGTATTGTGGGATTTGACCCCAATGTGACCGAACAGTCCCTGGAAACCATGAATAACCTTAGGATAGCCGATATATTGGTTCCGTCACTTACAGCGGCACTGGCCGTTTGGGTCATGTGGAAGTATAGTCTTACGGAAAAGAAGGCCAGGGAAATTAAGGCGGAATTAGAAGCGCGTAGGGGAAAACTATAAACAATAACTAAATTACAACTAATGTCATATCGAGGAGAACATGATTACTTGATCCGTTCGGCAAATTTCACGGATTATAAGGGTGTAGATTTTAGCAAGTATTCCACAGGGGAATTAAGAAAATTGTGGAAAGCCACTTTAGAGAATGGCATGCATGGGCTATGTTTTAGTATGTACGAAGACGGACAAAAGCCAGGGGATATTATTACCGAGGAGCAGGTGATACGTAGAATTCAAATCATAAAACCTTATACGAAATGGGTACGCTCCTTTTCTTGTGTGGAGGGGAATGAACACATTCCGCGTATTGCGCATCAAAATGGTCTGAAGACCATGGTAGGTGCTTGGTTGGGCCATGATTTGGGAATGAACGAGGCTGAAATAGAAAGTCTGATTTCATTGGCAAATGAAGGCTACGTTGACATTGCCGCTGTAGGTAATGAGGTTTTATATCGAAATGATTTAACGGAAGATCAATTATTGGACTACATTTATTTGGTAAAGGAAGCCCTGCCGGAAATCACAGTGGGATATGTGGATGCATACTACGAGTTCTCACATCGACCGCGTATTGCCGAGGCCTGTGATGTGATATTGTCAAACTGTTACCCGTACTGGGAAGGCTGTAGCATTGAACATTCACTAAATCACATGCAACAAATGTTCGGTCAGGCCACCGATGCCGGTAACGGTAAAAAGGTAATTATAACGGAAACCGGTTGGCCTAGTAAGGGCAGCAGCTTAAGAGGTGCGATTTCATCTGAGGAGAATGCGATGAAGTACTTCATCAATGCACAATTATGGTCCGCCAAGGATACTATTGAAATGTTTTATTTTTCCTCATTTGACGAATCATGGAAAGTAGGCACTGAAGGCGATGTAGGGGCCTACTGGGGACTATGGGATAAGGACGAAAACCTGAAATATTAAGTTGTCCTTTTTGGCAAAAGGATGTTTTACATAAAGCTGGATTTAACCATTTGACAAAAACTAGGGTTGAATCTACTTCAAATCATTGTGATTTGCTAAATGCGGTTGTTTGGTTTCGTAAAAGCAGTAGTGTTAATTTAAACAATTTAAGGATGTTAACAAGTGTTTTAATTTCAGTAATTGCAGGTATTATTTGTGTACTGGCGGCAATATTTTATAACAAGAATGCCAATGTTAAGATAGCTATGGCCATCATTGGGGCAGCACTTTTGCTTTATGGGGGTTTTGGTTATGGGGTCTTACAGCCTAAGGCCCATATGGAAGTTTTCCATACCGGAAATAAACTGCAAGTGGAATATCCTATAAAGAAGGTTCAAGTTATCTCTCCAATTGAAGGCGACACGGTTAAATGCCGTATTCTTACCATGGGTGTATATCCTGAAACACACAATAAAGACATTTGGGTGTTGCTAAAACCCGCGGACAACAAATATTATCCACAGTCGGACTACACCAACACCTCATACAAGGAAGATGGCAGGTGGCAGGTAGTTACCCGATTTGGAGGTGACCAGGGCGAATCGTATCAGCTGTTCGTTTATGAAACAGATACATTGGCTTCGCGATTTTTTAGCGAGACCATTGAAAAATGGAAAGCGGCCAATGATTATGTGGGATTACTGCAGGACGAATTACCTTCTGGTGCTTCCGAGATAGATCGACTTAGGATTACCTTGGAAAACAATTGTCGTGGTGTGCATTAATTATCGGTTAAAGTTATTTTCAGGTTACATTTGCTAGGTTCTTAATACACAAACGGACTAGTATATATCCAACGGTGCGCCAAATCCATTTCCATCATCCCAGCACTACCAAAGGTGAATTGTAAAAGCAAATCACTTTCTTCTTCTTCATCTTACGGGTTTCGGTAAGTTGCACCTCTATTTTCATTAACTCGCTTTCAATTGGGAAGTGGGAATATGAAGGCCCCCAAAAATAATTTCATTTTTTAGTGTCACGTTTTCGTCTTGTCCAACTTATATACCTAAAGAAAGAATATTAATTGGGTCAAGGGATGGATGAAACGACAACTATGTTTTTCTTACTATATTAGTCTTTGACGGTACCCGAGACTAAACCCAATAAAAGGAATGGAACACAAAAATTTTGGACTGACACCTACTGCTTTTGAACAGTTGGTCGTTGATCTAAAAAAAAATGAAACTCATTTTTTTGAGCAAGTATTTACAAAACAATTTGGAGAAACATTGGTCTATTTAAAACGTGAATATAGTGCCGATCATGAGGATGCGTACGATGCGGCCATGGATGCCCTGATAGCATTTAGGCTACGTTTTGTCCAAGGCAAGTTACATTACGGCAACTTACGTTTTTTGTTTACCAAAATGGCCTCACAAATGTATCTAAGAAATAAAAAAAATACCATCCGTACCTTGGAGAATGACCTGGCCCAGGAGCAGTATTTACCGGAAAGTGAGCCTCAAGAGGTACCACAACAGTTCCATCTGGCCTGGCAAAAGCTTGGGGATAACTGTAAGGATTTGTTGACCAAACATTATTACGGCAAAATGAAATTATTGGAGATAGCCGAGGAATTATCAAAAACACCTGCTACGGTAAGAAAGCAAAAAGAGCGGTGTGTAAAAAAATTGAAGGATTTGATCAATGTCTGAAATTGAAATCGTAATGGAAGAAAAACTACATAAATTTTTAACCGAGAAGCTACCTGAAAAGGAGGCGGATGCAATCCTGGAGGAACTTATTACACAAGAAATGGATGCAGACCTTCGAAAACGCCTGGCAAAAACCTTGGATCAAGAACATGGTATTACCCGAGAGCATGGAAAAAGGAAGACCAAGGTAAGATATTTGGGATATATACTTGCCGCTGCTGCCAGCATTAGTATTTTGATAGCTTTGGTGTTCTACCCCAATACCAGTATGGACAACCCGCAGTTGTTGGCCCAGCAGTACCTGCAAGAGCAGCATTTTAGCCACCCAGGCACATTCAAGGGGGCGGATTCTACTATGGAAAGGCAGCGATCACAAGCTATCGCTTCCTTTAACAACGGAGATTTTTCCAATGCTATTACGCATTTTAATACCTTGACGTCTCCCACAGCGGAAGATAGCTATTACTTGGGTCTATCCTATCTAATGGATGAACAGTATGGTCCGGCGATCGGCAATTTTGAGAAAAGTATGGCCACCAGTGAACGATTTATGGAAGAAGCGCGTTGGTTTATGGGTTTGGCCCAGCTATTGGAAGGGGATACTGAAAAAGCTGAAGAAACCTTGAACGGAATAGATCCAAATGCATGGAAATATAAAGAAGCCCGTTCGCTTCTGGAAAAGATGAAAAACAAATAATAAAAATAGGAACATTTAAAAAAAGTGATATGAAAACGCCCCGATATGGTTTACTGTTAGTACTGCTTATTAGTTTACTCTTATGTATCCCCTCCTGTAGTACGGATTTGGAGGAAGACCTGATAGACAGTGAATTGTCACAGGACGATGACGATGACAAAGATGATGATGCCGGAAAAACCGACGACGACGATGATGACGACGATGACGATGACGACGATGAAGATGATGAAGAGGTAATCCGGCATCCAACTTTGTACTTTGTACGATTGGATCCCGATATTTCCGAAGATGAGGTTGAGGATCTGCTGGAGGATCTAAATTCCGAAGAGGTATGGTTCCGTGAGGAGATTAATTTAAGGTTATGGAATACGGTAATGTTTCCCTATACCAGTATGGGAGGGGAGAACGTGACCAATATTGATGGCCATGTAGCCAGAGCGAGGGGAAGAACCAGGGTGAAAGAAGTTAATTTCAATATTGGTTCGATAATATCCCAACCAACAGGTGTTCCCCCGCTTTCTTGTTTTGAAGGCATTGTTCCACAATATCCACTGGGAGCAAATGCCATAAAGATTTCTATTTTTGATACAGGTATTACAGGTTTGACAGGGCTAGATATCCCAGGGTATTCCTTTGCTATTGAGGGTTACACAGGATATGATTATGTTGACGATGATGAGATACCTGAGGACGAAAATGGCCATGGTACTCACGTGGCAGGTCTTATTCACCATCTTCTAAGTCAAGAAGGAAATGTGGGTTCAACGGTTTCTTTTGATATTCGAAAGACCCATGATAAGCTTGGGCAAGGATTTGTCTCAAATCTTATTCCCGCTGTTCTGGATGCGGTGAATGACGGTGCGCATATTTTGAATTTCAGTTTTGGATACCAAAATAGCAATACGGATCCTACAGGCAGACCTTTAAAACTGGCCGTTGATTATGCGGAACAAATGGGAGCCCTTATTGTAGCATCGGCGGGCAATACCAATAAAAATAATGATGTAGATGCTATTGTATCGTTTCCAGCTTCCTATCCTAACGATAATATATTATCCGTGGCATCAACGGATTGCAACAACAAGTTAAGCCCGTTTAGTAGTTACGGGAAGCAAAGTGTAGATGTAGGTCTACTCGGAGAGAATGTTCCCGGCCCCAACCTAACAATGGGGATGGACACTAAATCGGGTACCTCGTTCTCATCTGCCAATGTGGCCGCTATGGCGGCAATTTTAGGAACACATCAAGCTACGTTCGACCATCAACAAATCCGTTGTACCTTGATAAGCACCTCGACACCAGCTCCGGATTTGTTTGAAAAGGTGGCTTCCAACGGAGCGATTGATTTTTCCGCAGCATTTGATAATTTAGGAGAAAATTGTAATTGATAAATTGGAATGAACTCCACTAACAAAGCCCTGCTGGATACTTTCCCTTGATTACTAGCTATTAGGGAAGAGCTTTCTTTAACCTCAATTTAAATTGGCAGTATGGAAAAAGTCATGTAATATCCAAAAACCTATAATTATATAGATTTCGTTAAATCTCTTGAAATATACAACTAAACAAAACGGACAATCAATTGTCCGTTTTGTTTTAGGCACTATTCTCAAAGTATCCAAACTTATATTGGGATTATTTTAATCTGGCTCTTCTCTTAGCTCTTGCTATTTGTCCACCACCAAGGACCTTGTTCATCTGTTCTTTGGACAATACTACCGTGGATTTTTTCTTAAAGGAAGTAATCGATTTATTTTTCATAGGAGTATAATTTAAGATTTCAATATAGTAAATAACCTCAAAAATGCTTAAAAAAGTTGTTTTTTTGTAATAAAAAAATTGTTAATTCTTACATATACGCTATACATAGATTACAAAAGGGACATTGTAAGCTACCTATATATTTCATAAATTACCCATATCGATTATTGTGTACTAATACCCTGAATTGAACCCGTAACAAGCCTAAATTGATAGCCGTTAATCGTATCATCCTACTTTTATGCACAGTATTGCTGACCATCTCCTGGACAGGTAATACCCATGAAGACTTCTTTCTAAAATATTACCAGATCATCAATGAGAACATTGAACAAGAACGCTACGAAGCCAATTTAGAGTTGATTGAAAAATTGGTTCAGCAGCCTGCTTATCAAGAATTGGATTGTTACCGCAAAGGGAAACTATTACACAAAATTGGAGTGTCCTATTATAGCCTCCTCAGAGATTCGGAAGCCATTACATACTACAGAGATGTAATTTTTAATGTTTGGGAAAATTGTCCTCAAGTATCACCTTCTGAACGAGCCAATACCATTTATAATATGGGTATGTCCTACCATTATGTCAATGATTGGGAATCCGCTAAATTGTATATTGACGAGGCACTTTATATCATTGAAAATGATGCCAAGTATCCCCGATTGGATTTGGCTGATAAGTATTATGGTATCGGCAATTTTTACCATAAACTAAATGACGCTTTCCGTTCTGAGCTATACTATCGCAAAGCTATCGGTCTTTATCAGGAATTTGATGATACCGAAGCATGGAGGTTCGAGGTATTAAATGAACTTATTGCATTGAGTTTGAGTTTTAAGGATTATGAAGACACCAAAAGATATATTGATAAGGCCTTATCAATATATAAATCCTCTCCAACCACAATAGATAAGCTTAATTTGGCTTGGGTGTACTTAAATGCAGGAACCACCCATTTGGAACTTAAAGAATATGCCAATGCAGGGCAAATGGCTAAAGAAGCTTTGGAATTATTAAATGAACAAGCGGATCCCTTCTATTATTCCATTGCCTTGGAACTGGTCGCTATGATTCAATTAGAAGAGAGAGAATTGACTAAAGCCGAGAAAAATATGTATCGGGTGCTCAACATACGAAAAGCACTTTATTTAAACGGAGAAAGCCAACACGAAATAGCACTTGCCTATGAAAACTTATGTGATATTCTTATTGAAAAAGGAACCTTGGGGAGGGCCGATCACCACTTAGGCCAGGCATTTGAAATGCTTTTGCCGGAAGATACCTTTGATTCCCATCATTTGCCCATTATACGGAAATCCAAAGCTCGTGATGATGAACAACTCATTCGGCTAATTGAGCTCAAGACCAAGATTTTTGAGGCCAGGTATCAAAACTCCGGAAACGTTGCATTCCTCAATGCCTCTTTAAATGCGCAACATAAGATAGATTCACTAGTCAAACGCGGACTGCTTTCATTTCAATTTCAACAATCAAAATTGGATTTTTTTGAAATACGTATTGACCATTATGGAGAGGCGATAAAAGATGCGTTGCGATTGTATAAACTCACTAATGACAAGTTTTATTTGGAAGAGGCCTATCAATTTTCATCCAAAACAAAAGCCCTGATATTGCAGCAGGAACTAAACCGGATAAATGCCCTTGCAACGAACACCACCGAGGCCATTGTAGCAGAGGAGCAATCTCTTCGAAAAAAAATGGACCACCTACAGGATTTGCTTTTTGAAGCCCCAGAAGATGTAAAAGATTCGCTTTTACAGGAATATTTAGTATCCCAAAATGAACTGGACGCATTTTTACAAAGGGTAGAACAAAACAGACCAGAATATTATAACAAACGCTATAAGTTTTTACAAGTCCCCAAAGTTGAGGAAATACAAGGGCAAATACCCGAAGACTTGGCAGTTTTGGAGTTTTTTGTATCCGATACGACCATGCACGGTTTTTGGATAACCAAAGACCATTTCTTTTCCCAAACCCTGCCGTTCCCCCAAAATCTTAGAACCGCGATTACCACATTTGTAGATCAATGCAACTCTCCTTTAAACCCTATTTCGGAATCCCTATCCCAGGAAATATTTCAAAAAACACTTCAGGAGGGATTGAACAAAATAGGGAAGAAGATCCAAAGATTATGTATTATCCCGGATGGCCCGCTTCATTCCGTTTCCTTTGAGGCTCTTTCCAATGGTGGTACCTATTTGATCGAGGATTACGCCGTTTCCTACGCTTATGCCGCTGCTTTATTGGATCAAGGGAAACCAACAGGTAGGGTACCCCAAATGGAGTATGTGGGTTTTGGGACGGAATACAGTGAACTCTTAAACCAAAAACTTCGTTCCAAAAAGCGATTTTTCGGAGATGAGATCTTGGGCCAACTCACGATGTCCCAACAGGAAATTGAACAGGCGGCCGCTATTTTTCAAGGGACAACGTTTATTAATGACCGCGCTACGTTGGATAATTTTTTGGAATACGCCAACAATGCTAAAATTGTACATCTGTCGTTACACGGATTGGTCGATTTCGATGATCCCCACCGTTCCTGTATTATTTTTGATGACTCCGGAAAGGAGTATCTATTGTCGCCCCAGGATCTCTATCAAAATCGGCTTAAGGCCGAACTGGTACTGTTGAGCGCCTGCCATTCCGCCAGTGGGAAGATATACCAGGGTGAAGGGGTTCAAGGGATGAGCCGGGCATTTTTGTTGGGGGGTGCCCGTAACATACTTTCTAGCCTATGGAATGCCAGTGAGGCCAGTTCCCTACAGATTACCACCTCGTTTTTGGAGAATATCAGGCACGGGTCTTCTACCGATATGGCGTTGAGGCAGGCCAAATTGGACTACCTTGAAATGGCGACCCCGAGTCAAAAACATCCATACTATTGGGCCAACTTCATCATTTTGGGAGAGGTGGACGCTACCGCTCCAGAGGGCAAATTTCCATACATCTGGGTACTTTTACTGATCTTGCCCCTTATTCTTTTGGGGTATAGTTTCCTTCGAAAACATTTGAATACCAAATAGATAACATCCATTTAAAAAGGATAATCGTTTCCTCTATCTTTTAAAATGGGTAAAGGGTGTCACGTTATTTCCATTTCTTCCTTATAGGAGTAAGAAACAAATAATTACTCATATACCCGAAAAAATGAAAATCCTTAAACCCAAAGCTTTTCTGCCTTTATTCTTTTTTATTGTTACGAATACCAACCTGGTGGCCCAAGAGGACCTGAAAGTTTGGACCGGACATTCCTGGAGCACAAAAATCACCAATGAATGGAGAATACGGGCAGGCCAATTGTATCTTTTTGATGAGAACATGGATTTGACTTCGCTTCAGAATAGTGCCCGAATCGACTATCGCTTTAACCGTCGTTTTCGAGTGGGGTTTGGATATATCCGATCATCAGATCCCGCCGATCCCGACCAGCAGGCGAGGAATAGGATCGAAACAAGATTTAGATTATCACAGCGATGGGGGAAATTGAGAATAGCCCATACACTAAGGCCGGAATGGCATTTCCCCGAGCGTAGCAAATTTGAATATCGCATCCGATACGCGCTCAGACTTCATGCAGGCGATTGGGGTTTACCACTGGATATCACTCCCTATCTTACCAACGAGCTACATTATTATCTGGATGGTAGACCCTTTCAATATCGCGATAATAATGGGGACAAGTTGGTGCGGCAATCCCCAAATGGATTGCACGCCCATCGAATACGGTTGGGGGTTCGCTTTAGACCTTTCAAAAGGGCCAGTGCCAGCTTGAGCTTTATGCGACAGACCGAGTTCAACATAGGAAGTCCTTACAGAAGATTGAACGTCCAAGATCCAAGAAATGGTGAAATTAAAAGACGCTTCAATAATTTTTCCGTACTCGCATTCAGTTTCTTTTATAGCATAAACCTAAACAACAGATCAAGAATGGCGTCCAAAAAGAACGCAAACTATATAAACCTTTAATCTTCAATTCTAAAAACCTATAGTATGAAAACGATAAAGAAAGCAAACAGTTGTAAGAACATAGCCGATTATAAAGTGAATCGCTCCCTAATCAAGGAGCATAGACCCAAAGCAGGGGATGTAGCAATTTTTGAAGTTATGGAAATAGGGTCCTTAAAGTCCATACAGGACTATAAAGGAAGAAATTGCTACATTTTTGAAGGTGATCACATTATGTTGGCCTTTGGCAACCGCTATGCCAGCAACCAATTTGAGGCCTACGTGCCCAAAGGATACCAAGAGGAATATGATCTGGTAGGAAAGGGGGGAGTGGCTGGCAATGTCACCTCCATGTACTATAAGCTTGAGGATATCGGTCCGACAAAAATCAAACTGATTGGCTATGCCGTCAACAAGAACGGGGTCATTAATACGATATACCATCATAGGAAAGCCGTATCCTTTAACCCCTTCAAACGGCGTAGTTTCAAGACTATACTTTCCATTGGTTCCAGTATGGACAGTGGAAAGACCACTACGGCCGCTTATCTCTGCCGTGGCCTAAAAAATGGGAACCATAAAGTGGCCTATATCAAACTTACCGGTACTATATTCAATAAGGACAAGATGTTATGTTTTGATTGTGGCGCGGACTATGTGAGCGACTTCTCCGAGCTTGGTTTTCCTTCAACCTATCTCTGTTCCATGAATACCCTTATGAACATCTACGAAAGCTTGCTTAGGGATGTGGAGGCCGTCAATCCGGATTATTTGGTCATTGAGGTGGCCGATGGCTTGTACCAAAGGGAGACAAGTGCCTTGTTGGAGCATTCTCCCTTTACGGAAACCATTGATCATGTTATTCTATCCTGTGGTGATAGCCTGGCCGTACATACCGGCGAACAACTGTTGCAAGAAGTGTTCGATCAAAGGCTATTTGCCTTAGGGGGATTGTTTACCGGAAGCCCTTTGATGGTGTCCGAGGTAGAACAAAAATCCAGTATACCCGTACTTACCTTGGAGAAACTGGTCGAACCAGACTTGCTGAACGGTTTATTAAAAGGCCCAAAAGTAGAAATCGCGGTGTAATCCGGGGAATTCCAATTTCAATACCATGAGATATACAAAGCGTCAGACCATTATTATCGGCAGTTTACTGTTGAGCCTTGTGATGTGCCCAATTATTCAGAATTGGATCAAGAAACCGATGGACAGCTTTCCTTTGTCCTACTATCCGATGTTCTCAAAAAAGAGAGGCGAGACCTATGGGCTCTATTATGTAGTGGCATACGATTCTCTAGGCGCTAAGAAACGCCTCCCGTACCATATTGCCGGAACGGGGGGCTTCAACCAGGTACGTCGCCAAATCAACAAGGCGCATAAAGTAGGTGGGGGAAGACCTTTTCTCAAGAAAGTGGGGAAACGCCTTGCCAAAAAGGACAAATCGCTATACAAAAGGTTGGCCAAAATTGAGCTTGTAAAAGGGTACTTTCATTTGGAGAATTACTTCTTAAGGAACGATACCCTTCCCTTATTGGAAAGAAAGATTGCCTCCTATCAAATTGAAAGACAATGAAGACGATTATCAATGCTATCGCGAAAAGATGGTTCGAGGCAGTTAGCCCCAAACGGTTGGCCCTGATACGGATCGCCACAGGATGTTTTAGCCTATGGTATCTGCTTTCGAGATTTGATATGTTGCAACGCATGGTCAGGGACACATCCGCCTTTGACCCGGTAGGGCTATTGTTCTGGATGAAGGATCCCCTGCCGACTGACTTGTTTTGGTGGATTTCCATAGGACTCATAGTTTTGAATGTCTTGTATATTTTGGGATGGAAATTCCGGATAACCGGTCCTGTATTTGCTATTTTGACCCTTCTGTTTTTTACGTACCGGAATTCATGGTCCATGATCTACCATAACCGAAATGCCTTGGTACTTCATATTTTGATCTTAGGCTTTGTGGCCTCGGCAGACGCTTTGTCCTTGGATTCCTGGAAGAACCATCGCAAGGGAAGAACCGTAAAAAAGGCCCATTGGCAATACGGGTGGCCTGTTGCATTGATTTGTGTGGTTACGGTGGGGGCCTACTTTTTGTCCGGTGTCGCCAAAATTGCCGGTGACCTGGCTTGGGAGTGGGCCAATGGTAGTGCCATGCGGTCGCAGGTGGCCGTGGATGCCATAAGAAAATCGGTTCTTGGTGCGGAAACAGCCCCGCTTTTTAACTTGATCTATGAACACACATGGCTTTTTTTGGGGATGGGAATCCTTACCCTAGTTTTGGAAGTCGGGGCACCTATGGCCCTTTTTAAAAAACGTTGGGGTGTCTTTTGGGCGGTATTGACCTGGATGATGCACTGGGGCATTTTCTTTATTATGGGCATCCGGTTTCCTTATCAGATGACCGGACTGATTTTCCTTTCGTTCCTGGAACCTGAGAAATGGATGGATACATTTCTCCGAAAAAGAAGACACAGAGACGAAATATCGGAAAAGGCTACATCGATTATCTTTTTTGATGGAATTTGTTCCCTTTGCAATGCCTGGATCCGGTTTGTTATGCATCGGGATAGTCATGGGCGGTTCAGGTTTGCACCGCTTCAATCGGCTACGGCGCAAAAGATGCTCGGGCCCGATTTTTCGCTGGAGAAAACATCATCCTTGATTTTAGTTGAGGGAGGGCAAAGCTATACCAAAAGCGATGCAGTACTTCGTATTGCCCAGAATTTGGATTTCCCTTGGAACACGGCCTACGTATTACGTTGGATACCTCGATTTCTGCGCAATGGAATTTACGATGTAGTGGCACGTTCGCGTTATTCATGGTTCGGTAAGGAGGCCGAATGCCCAATACCAACACCTGAGGAACGCATGCGATTTTTGGAATTTTAAATGAGTAAAATGCGATACCTTCATTTGATTCGAGCTTTTGTACGCCAACATCTCATTCGGGTAGTGCTGACCTTTGGGGTGAGTTTGGCCGCTCAGGCGGTGGCGGTATTTTTGCCCATATACATAGCAAGGTCGTATGATCTGCTGTTTGGCATCCAATCACAAAGGGCCCGTTTTCTCAATTTTATCCCCGAAGATTGGCTCGCCACCTTTCAGGGGTATTTTAGCCTGTTCCTTGTCGTTGTTTTGTTACGTGGACTGTTGGATTATGCGGAACGCTATGGAATAGCAATTTTGGGGGAACTCCACCTTGCCTTTCTAAGAAAAAAATTATTTGCCCATCAACTGCAAACCGAAATGGCGGTTTATGATGATAAAGGGACGGGTAAATACCTATTGCGCTATAGCGGCGACTTGACGAGCATCCAAGCCTTCATCAATAAAGGAATGATACGGTTTGTAAGTGACCTGACCCTAATACTACTGTCCCTTTTTGTGTTTTTTTCCCTGGGTAGCCCTATAGGGTGGACAGTTTTAGGGGCCGTTTTTGTTTTGGCGGGAATCACCTACTTGCTCGATCGTAAATTGTATGGAGCCTCGGTGAAGCGCCGCAATGCCAAATCAGGCTTGTTGAAATTTGTCTCGACCCGACTTCAAGGACTATGGACTATTAAAACCTTTAATCGATTTGTACCGGAGATGGGACGTTTTGAAAAACGTGTGGACAAATTGCTGAACCTGGGCAAAAGCTATCAAAAGATAGTTGGGGTAGTGGGAGCCGTCATTCCAGTAGGGCTATACCTTATAATAGGTATGGTGATGTGGGTGACACATTACGTAAAGACCACTTCTTCGAATACCGTTAATCCCGAATCCTTTTTCATCGCCCTTTTGCTATTGATAACGCTGATTCCCGTTTTTCGCAGGAGTTTTCGGGTGAGCATCGTTTGGCGGAACGGCAGTATTTCCTATGGTAAACTGGCGAACATCCTTAAGTTGCCCAAAGAGAAGGGTACGGCCTCTAAAAAAAGGCTGGTATGGAAACAAGGCCAATTGGAAATAAAAGGAATTTCCTTTGCCTATCCGGGACAGACCAATACGATTTTTCCCTATTTGGATATATTCATACCGCCCACTGGTCTCACTTGGATACAGGGATCCATGGGTGCTGGTAAGACTACTCTTTTGAAATTGCTGTGCAGGGCATATCCCGTAGATTCCGGGGAAATCTTAATTGATGATCAAGACATCCAAGCCATTGGAATTAAGGAATTACGAAGAAAAATTGCAGTGGTAGACCATCAGTGTACCCTTCTGGGAAATACGGTCTTTGAAGCGATCTCCTATAGCAGAAAGGCCGAACAACGCCCAAAGGTCCAGTATATGTTGGACCAATTGGAACCCTCTGATAATCTAACACTTGATTTCCCTATAGGAGAGGGAGGCTGCCGACTTTCCCGCGGCCAGTACAGGCTTCTTGTATTTGCACGGGCCTTTCTCACTCAAAAGCCCATTGTATTGATTGATGAGCCCTTTATCCATTTGGACGGGCCGGCAGAACGTTTGGTACTGTCATTTCTGGCCAAGATGCGTTCCACCAGTACTATTGTTGTATTCAGTACACGTAACCACCCTGTGGGTTTGGAAATCGATCAGAAATATACTTTGCCCGTACCGGGTAGCAAAGTTGTCCATTTAAGACCTGCTTAACTGTGAACAGCCCTTTACCATGTGGAGGTATACCGGCAAACCATTTGATTCAAACAAGTTTCCTTAAAAGAATAGGATTTGGGAAAGATGGGTTTACCAAAGGGAAAGTCCTATTCTACATGTTGCACAAAAACGGTGGCTTCCAGAAAGGATTTCCGTTTACGGTAGTCCTTTTTCTTCTCAAAATCCATATGAACGATATCCCCAAAACTTCCTTTTTGTTCTAACGTATATACTACCTGAAGGATATCGGTATATCCCCCGTTTAAGATAATGGAATGGGTAAGTTGCTTATGATCGGTAAGGATATGGGTATGTGGAGGATTAAAGTCCATTACCTTTACATTCCTGATTTTGGCCTGCTCGTTAATGGTCCGTAAAAGATTGTTTTGGACGGAAGTATCCCCAATGTCCATTTGCTGCATTATCGAATCATAATACCTTTCTTTTTGGGCCAAGAGCGCAAGTTGCAGGGGAATGTCCTCGGCCTGTATACTTTTGGATTTCAAATCCCCATGTTCCTTTTGGACGGCCATGGTTTTGGATAAGGCCAATTTGTAGGTCGCAAAGAGCAACACAAGACATCCTATGATCAATACCTTATTCCTATTGTCCAGCTTCATAAAAACTAATATTAATCGTGAAATTAGAGGCATTGGTATTTACAAAATCGTAATCCAAGGTCTCCACGCTCGAAATCCAGTCCCATTTTTCCAGATGCTCCAACCATTTTGAAAATTCCGTATCGTCTTTTGATATACCGGAGATGAGTATCGTATTTTGCTTTAACAGTATAGGTTTGGAGTCCCGAACGGGCTTATCCAAAGGTTGGTAGCTTATCCTATCCAATAGGATTAGAGGGGGTATACTCTTTGCCAATTCGTCCAGATATAGGGTAGATTTGGAGTTTGAAACCGCCTTTAGGGTCTCTACCCGCTCCTTTTTGGTCTTTACCCGATTTTCCAGTCGGATTAGATTTTCCTTCTGTGAACTATCCAGGGTCAATTCGGAATTTAAACGGGCTACTTCGGTATGGTAGTGGTCAAAAATTAGAAAATTGATCAGTAGAAGTAGTATAAAAAATGAGAGGGAGGCTTTTAGACCGTAACCGAAGACCCTACGATTTTTGAAGCTCGACTGGAATCGCCCATTGGTTTCCGCAAAATTTGATGTGTTGGTGGTACCTCCCAAATGTCCTAAGACGTGGGAGAAGGCCAAAAGACTGGAATTGGGTAGCTCCAATCCATTGATAAGGTAATCCTGCCGTACAGAGCGTTCTATCGGACTGATTTCCAGAATAGCTCTCTTTTCCAGGGTTATTTCGAAATTTGAAATCGTAATGACCTTGTTTTCCATAAAGGGAACACTATGGACCATCGGACTTATGCCCAATGAAAAATGGAAGATGCCCAATGCCAGTTCTTCCAGTTCTTTGATAAGGCCATCTACATATTTCTTCTTGGAAATGGCTACAATGGGGGTTGAGGAGATTTGTGCGACTTCATAATAAAAATTGTCCAAGTCCAGATTGGGAAACGTGGTATGGACCAGTGCCTCGGGATTTTCGGTTCCTGAGCTAGGAGCCATCTTCACCAATGTTTTTGAGGTATTTATGGACAGGAACAACGGTGTACCCTTTTTAAGGGATTTGGATAATTCCTTTAGATCCGCAAACTGTTCAGTCTTGACCAAATGAAGTTCCCCTCTTTTTTTGAGCACCTCCAAATAATGGTAATGCTCCTTTCCATCCATTTCATGGATTTCGAGTCCTGCATAGGAAGTGCCTTCGGTCAAATATGTTATCCATGGGTTTAGCATCAGTAGATAACCGTGGGTTTGATAAGGATGGTCAATTTTTGTTTGGTATCTTCCCGCCTACGTTGGCTAAATAACCATTTGATGACCGGAATACGGGCCAAAAACGGAACCCCATTGCCGGTATCGTTCTTTAGTTTCTCTTCCAATCCACCTAAAATGGCCAAATCCTGATTTTGCATACGTACAATGGAACTAAACTCTCGGGACGTAAGCCCCGGCGGCGCATCCTCCTCGATGCGTTCTCCACTAAAGTCGGATTGGATAACATTGATATCCAGGGTAACCTGCCCGTTACCGGAGACCAAGGGTTTTATGCTAATGGCCAATTCGGCATCAATGGGATGATAATTACGCACTTCGGAAGTAGTGGGAATCTGTGATCCAAAAAAGTTTTGATTGGTAACTACATAATACGTGGTCTCCCCAATGGAAAGATTGGCCCGATGCCCATTTAAGGTAGAAAGTTTGGGGGTAGAGCGAATTTTTAGATTCCCGTTCGCTTCCATGGCCTTGATGTTGGCAAAGAATTCGGGCACTACTTGTCCGATGTTGAACGAACCGAACCCGTCAAAACCTCCTATAATTTTGTTTACCGTATTGGCCCCCAAGGTAACATCGGCCTCGGGGAACAATTTTCCCTGGGTATTGACTGGAGCATCGCCGATTCCCCAGCTAATACCGGTCTCCACGGTGGCGGACTTCTTGACCTCGATGATCATGACCTCGATAAGTACTACGGGGACCGGTTTGTCAATTTCCTTGATAAATTCCTTGAAGCGTTCAATATTGCTCGAAGGGCCACTTACAAAAAAACTGTTCAGTTCATAATCCACCCGAATATCCAGATCTGCCTTAAGCTCATCGGGTAAAATACTTACGATGGCCTCGGCACCGTCCTGATAGGTATCAAAATTCCGGGAACGGGTGTCCACGCTCCTTCGGTTATTGTTCGTATTGAATCCTTGCTGGTTATTTTGGACTCCACCGGTACCAAAAAAACTGATGTTGGACGAGGTAGTCCTTCCCGAGGAACGATAACCACTGGATTGGGAGGGATCTCCCAAAAGCTCCACCGAACGATACATCATTTGTACGATTTCCACCTCTCGCAAGCTCAACTGATCGGCCGTTCCAAAGAAATAAATATTGCCTTCTTTTTTAAAGGTAAAATTTATGGGCAGACTTGTTTGTGGCGGGTTGTTCCCGTTCTGCCTTATGTTCTGGTTGTTCGGTCTATTTTGCACCACTGGGGCAGGGGAATGGGTTTCCTGGCTTTCGAAAATATGTCGTAATAAAGCATCAAAATGGATATTTTTGGCGGTAAAGGTCACATGGCCGGCTTGCTCCAAGGGGGTGGCCATATAGATATCCAGTTTTAGGTCATGTGCCAAATCATATACAATGGATGCTATGGATGTATTATTCAGGTCAACGTTCAATATCCGGTTAACGGTATCCAATACCTGATACGGACGCCTATTGCCTCCGAGCCTTCTTGAAGGCGTTCCCGATCCATTAGGGGTTTCGGCAAAGGTGTCAAAAAGATAAAACCCGTCCTTGGATTTGGAATAGGCCATTCCGTTGGTTTCGGCCAACTTTTCCATAGCGGTATCAAAAGGGACATTGGAAAGGTATAGGCTCAGGTTTCTGTTTTCCATCCCGGAGGCATATAACAAATTTTTGCCGGAACTATCCATAATAGCCCGGAACGCTTTCCCCAGAGGATCGTTTTTAAGATCTAGGGAAATCGAATTTCCCGTTTTCTCATAGTGTACACCAATCTTTTTTTCCAGGACTTCCGGTGCGGGCGGGCTATATTTTTTAACGGAAAAAATATTCCCGGTAAAATCGATAGTGAGTCCGTATTCCTTACATAAAAACACCAAAAGGTCGGCCACCGAGACCTCTGAAAAATTGTTTACAATTGTAACGTTTTCCAAATCCGGAGAAACGGTAAGGTTGAGGTTGTGCACTTTAGATACTGCTATCAAAAAATTAGGTAGGGTTACATTCGTAACATTGATATCCAATTTTAGGCTTTTGTTCAGCTCGGAATTTTCAAGGGCCAGCACCTCCAAATGATTTTGGATGTTTTGTATGCGGTCGGGTTCTTGGCCGTTCGCCCTAAAAATGAAGAAAAGGAATGCTATGTACAGGAATCGTTTCATAATTGGTCGGTCAATAATGGATATACCTCTTCAACGGAAGTGATGCCCTGCCGGATCATTTCAATGGCATTGGTTTTTAAGGTCCCTATTTGCCTGTCCGTTAGGTAATCGTCAATGTGCATATGGTTGTCCCTAATGGAAACCATTAGCTCCTTGGTAATGGGAAGGATTTCGTAGACGGCCTTCCTTCCCAAATATCCGGTATGGTGACAGGTGTTGCATCCTACGGCCTTGAAATGGGTTCTTAGGTTCTGGGGAATGCTAAAGCTTTGGGGAAAGAGCCCGGGCTCTACGGCCGATTCCATTTTGCAGGAATTGCAAAGCTTTCGTACCAGACGTTGCGCCACACTAATGTTTAGTGTACTGGCGATCAGGAAGGAGGGGACGCCCATGTCTATAAGCCTTGAAATGGTACCCCAAGCGGAATTGGTGTGTATTGTGGATAGAACAAGATGCCCGGTTTGGGCCGCACGTATGGCTATGTTGGCCGTATCCACGTCCCGGATCTCGCCGATCATGATGATATTCGGATCCTGTCTCAAGAATGTTTTTAGGGTCCGCATAAAGTCCAGCCCAATACTTTCCTTTAGCTGTACCTGATTTATCCCTTCCAAGGTATATTCTATGGGATCTTCCAAGGTTAATATGTTCTCTTCTACCGTATTCAGTTCCTTTAATGTGGCATATAAGGTGGTAGTTTTCCCTGACCCCGTAGGACCCGATATAAGGATAATACCACTGGGCTGACGAAGCCCTTCCCGGTAAACGGACAGTTCTTTTTCCGAGAACCCCAGACCGTTCAGATCAATGAGGGAGGCATCCTTGCTCAAGATTCGTAGTACCAGTTTCTCGCCATGAAGTGTGGGCAAGGTAGATACCCGAATATCGAATTCATCATCACCTGCCTTGATGGTGATACGCCCATCTTGGGGCAATCGCTTTTCCGCGATGTCCAGATCTGCCTTGATCTTTATTTTGTTGACTATGGTCGGATACTCGTCCAAGGTAATACTGTATTGCTCTATTAGCTTCCCGTCCAACCGGAAACGAACCCTACATCGTTTTTCGTAAGGTTCAAAATGAATATCGCTACTTCCGATATTTTTGGCACTGGCCAAAAGTTGTTCCAAAAAATCGGTGGAGTAGTGTAGGCTATCGGCCCCTGAGGATTTATGCTGTCTGTAGTTGGTGGTCAAGAGCCTTTGTAATTCTTCCTGTTCACATTTTTCCAAGATAATTGGGGTATCCAGGACAATTTCGAGTTCCGACAAAAGTTGTTCCAGGACCGTATTATCGGTTTTGCAAACAAGACCTTGTGCCGTATCCTCAACGGGGACAATACGGTAGTGAAAAGCTTGTTCCGGGGAAATACGTTGCCGCAGTATCGGGGGAATGTGCGAATCGTTTAACATCATAGTTGATAGAGGTTGGGGGTTTTTATAAAAAAGCTTAAGGCCATCGTTCCTATAAGGAACAGGGACATGTACCCTGCCAAAGGCACCGTTTCCATATGCTGAACGGATTTCAACGAAAGGAAGAGAAAAAGGGAAAATAGTAGGGATCCTACAAACAGAATAACGAAGGTAAGCGTGGGAAATCCAAAAGAAAATGCATAAAAGAATAGGATATCCCCAAGGCCTAAACTGGTATTCAGAAACTTTTTCTTACTAAAAAATCTAGTATATAGAAAAAGCAGTAACAGAACCCCGCTGACCAAGAGCAAGTTTGTGATCGAAAACCAGAATACCTGTTCCCATCCAGAGCTTGCCGCATGGATAAGGGTAAGGACTAGGGCCATCATGGGAAAAGCGATCCATATGACCATTCTATCCTTTATGTCCTGATAGGCAATGGCCCCGCATATCGCAACGGCCAAAATCTTTAGGAGTACCATCAATCCTTTACAATTTGTTTGGGGTTGCCGTTCTCGTCTATTTCCCAGACATTGAGGATACCGTCTCCATCGAAGTCGGTAATGGCTTCCGCCCGGGCCTTAAAAGTGGCATCACTGGCACTTGTAATGGTGTACTGATAATTTGCCGTTCCATTTTCCTTCACGGTTCTGGGCGCTTCAAAATCAAGCTCGTTAAAATCCGTAGTAAATTTACTGTACATATAACGATGCGTGGTCTGGGCATTGTAAATGGCCTTGAGCTGGGTCTGAGCCTCAACACTCTTTGCCTTGGAGATCAACGGCATTAAATTGGGCAATGCCAATAGTAGCAAAATACCGATAATGGCCAGTACAATAAGGGTTTCCTGTAAATTTAAGGCCGGGATCTTTCTTTTTAGAATAGGGCTCTTCATAGGTTAAGGGGATTTAGATTCTGGTAGGATAATAACAGAAAAATGGAGATATTATTATAGGAAAGAAAAGAAATTATGATGATGTTAATATTATTTGTAGTTCATCGAATAAATCTAAGATCATTTGATTTTATAGAATAAAGTTTATTTATTTGAGGTTTAATACATATTATATAAGTAAGAATAGTAGTATTAATTTTAAGTAAAACCCAAATCAAACCTACCTGATATGAAAGCTTCCCCCCGTAGACATGCTCTTGGCCGTCTTGTTATAGTTTTCCTTGCGGTTTCCAGTTTTTTCCGAATCAATAGTTCGAACTTTTTTGTGTGGTACGTGCAACCAATGAAAAATGCTTTCCCAAGCTTTCTTCGGAAAAATAAGTTACCGGTTTTACAGTCTTGGCAAAATTTTTATACTGGCTAAGGGCTAATGATAGAGGAACTATGAAGACAGATAAATCAAAAGTCGTAAAGCGTATTCTTTCCTTTGTAAAATTGGAATCAAATTATAGAATTATGAGATTAATGTTCGCAACATTTGTGCTTTTCGCCACTGTCGGTAATGCGCAGACCCATTATGACGTCGTATCCGGTAATGGGAATGGATTCCGCTTATGGAACGGAAATGACAACTTCAAAATTCACATGGGCAATTCAGCTGAATACAAATATGGCCCGGTCACTGATTATAGCATAAAAATGAATATGAGTAATACTGTAGGTCGAGGATGGACCTGGGGAGTTTTAGGGGCGAACCCGGTCGCTGCAATGAGTACTGACGGGGATTTTCAGCTTGAGAAAAATCTAATGGTCATGAATAGAATTGGTGTTGGAACCACCAATCCAACATATCTTATTGATGCTATTTCCCATACAGGGCAAACCGAAGGCTTTGTGCAGATGAGAATTTCTGATGCGCCTGGTGATTATTTTAGGATATTTAATGCTACCGGAGCTCCCGGACAATTTATACCTGCAATTAAAGGAATACATGTTAGTGACAATAGAGCTGTTTTATTCCTAGAGGGAGAAACCGATGATACCAATGATAACGGTTCCGATGCCCTCGTAATTTTTGGTGCAAGAAGAGCAAATGGACCCATTCAGTCCAGGCCCCTATTTTCTTGGAGGAACTATACGACACAAGTGATGACCATGACGGCCAATGGTAATTTAGGAATCGGTACAACAATTCCCGATTCCAAACTCAGTGTAAAGGGAAATATCCATGCGGAAGAGGTAAAGGTGGATCTTTCTGTTCCGGGACCGGACTATGTCTTCAAGGAAAGCTATGACCTTATGTCCTTGGAGGAGGTACAGGAACATATTCATGAAAAGGGACATTTGCCCAATATCCCCTCCGCCCAAGAAATGGAGGAGAATGGTATAGAACTTGGAATCATGAACATGAAGTTGTTGGAGAAAATCGAGGAGTTAACGTTGTATATGATTGAGTTAAAAAAAGAAAACGCAAAACAACAACAGGAAATAGAGTTTTTAATTGGGAGAGACCAACGGTAGGTATGGGATTCCTTATCCTGTTTTTTAAAGATTTTACTTTTCATCGAAAAGGTCGGAAATTTTTGGTTTTAATAGAAAATGCCTTAAATTTTATAAGGTAAATCTTACGATAAATATTAAATGAAAGCATAAAGAAATTTAAATACAACACCCAAATTTAACCTACTTGATATGAAAGCTTCCCCTGGCGGACATGCTCCCGTATGTCGTGCAATTCTTTTCTTTGCTGTCCCCGATTTTCCTAGAACCGATACCTCGGATTTATGTAATGCCCTATTCAGTGCAAATGAAAGGAATTTTCATTTGGAAAACTCCTCCAATGATTTACCCTACTGGAACAACGAGCTAACCGTGGCTAAGGCAGGTGAGGTTGGTCAATTTCGGATTAAGGGTATTCGACCTGCAGATAAAAGGACTACTCTTGGAAAAGATAGGGGGGGACTTACCCTCCATGTCATGGAAATCGATAAAAAAACCAAGCATTGAAAAACAAAATTTGATCAAAAGTTGCTGAGTTTATGACCATTTTATTTTTAAGAAACTGCCGTTCGCCAAACTGTGTCGGAAAGGTTTCGAAGTAAACAAGACCACATGACAAACCTTATATAATAGTCAATATCGACCTCAAACATAATTTAATCTACTGCGAGAACCATGAAATATGTACTAGCAACCAAACCTCCTCTGTTTTTATGCATTATCTAAAACCAATTAAACTACAATACCATGAAAAAAAGTTTGTCCTTATTAGGCTTTGTCCTTTTAGCTATTAACGTATTGAGCGCCCAAGAGTTCTCAACCAATCGCAATCCCGTGGGTTTGGAATACAATATTTTGTTTAATTCGGATACTCGGTATGTGGTATCCCAAACGGGTTCAGCAGTATTTAACCTACCGCTTCTTTTCGATGGAACCTTGATTCCGAATTATCCAATTGCCAGTCCCTCCGACTTGGATCCTACGGTGATTCTTATTGAGGATCTACCCGACGCGCATATCCAAGCTGGGGCGTGGGTTGGATGGACCACCAGGTATTGGTACCCTAGTCGTTTTAAAATAGAGGGCTATGATTCCCATAGTCAACCAAATTCATGGAAAGTGTTAGCTGATTATTCCACCCAAAACTATACGGGAGGTCATGACTTTTCAGTGGCACTACCGGATGGAAGCTTTACCAAGCTTCGTTTTACATTTTATGAGGCTACCGGAACCAATGGTCGTATGGGACTTTCGGAGATTTACTTTATCCATCCCGAAGCGACCTCCCCTTACGAGTCTCTGTTAGGTGTTGGCGCATTGGGTCTTTGGAATAATGTGGGAGCCAATATCAACTATGCAGCTGGCAATGTGGGCATAGGTACGTCCACCATTCCGAATGGTTATCGCTTGGCCGTGGACGGAAAGGTCATCAGTGAGGAGGTCAAGGTTCAGCTCAGCGGCGACTGGCCGGATTATGTATTCTCTGAGGATTACACGCTCCCAACCCTTGAAGAAGTGCAAAAACATATCCAAGAACATGGGCATCTACCTAATATCCCCTCCGCCCAAGAAATGGAGGAGAACGGGGTAGAGCTCGGGATTATGAATATGAAGTTGTTGGAGAAGATAGAGGAGTTGACCCTTTATATTCTAAATCAGGAAAAAAAGATAAAGGATTTACAAGGTCTTGAAGACAGGATAAAAGCATTGGAAAGCAATGGTATAGACTAAAGATTAATGCAATGAAGAAAACCGTATTTGCTCTTTTGGTGTTTTTAACGCTGACTTTTGGCAAGACCGACCTCTTGGATGCTTCTGCCTGGACTGTAGGTTCAAGTTCAACAAATGGTCTTACCGATTATAGTTCGGAAAAGGAAAATGAACAGGTCTTGGGGATAGATTTCCAAGACAATTCAAGAGTTCTTTGGATGTCAAAACCCGATGCATCCCATAGAGCAGATAGAGAGCTTATTAGCTCATAAATACCCTTGAACAAAAAAGGCCGTACAACAGTAATCCATGAAACAAACCACTTAAAAAAATAGAGAAATGAAAGTTACCTATAAAATAATTGTTAGCCTTTCTAGCTTGCTTTGTCTCCAAATCGTGTCTGCCCAAAATCTGGTCAATATGGACGATTGGGTGGCCGGCACAAGCGGCCCAACAACCAATTACCATGGATACGGCCCTGATAATATGAATCACCGCGTGGACATTTTGGGTCCCTATGGGCAAAACGTGGTGGCATGGCAAGCCAAGCCCGATGCAACTGATGGCCTAAACGGTGGGATGATTCACAACGGAGTGGTCCTATCTACGAACAAAACCTATCGCATCACTTATTGGGTCAGGAGCGAAGGTTCCAATAATTGCAACGATGGCATCGGGTTCTTCGGTTACAAGGGATCCGATGGGCAGCGGCTTACGCAATATGAAAGACTTGATGGTGTCATCGGTGACTGGCCAAAATTCAGTAATGTTGCCCTTATCAATGACAAATGGTTCTTGGCAGTGGCCTACCTACATCCCGATGATTATACGGGAACTGAATTGGGGGGTATCTACGACCCCTCCCTCGTGGTTTCGGGCAATCTGCCCAACCCATCTTATTCCATCACAAGTTACAAACTACCCGCCTCGGAGAGTACTTTGAATACAAGGATTATGACTTCCCTATGGAGCTGCGGGGTCGGAGATGACCTATACACTTATGCTCCCCGTCTGGAGGAGGTTAATGGTAACGAAAAACCCTTGATGGAGATCTTGACCGGGATCTCGGGTGGGGGGGATACCCAACCCCCAACTGCCCCTACCTTATCAAGCATGGGCCAGACCGATACTACGGTGGACCTAAGCTGGACAGGGGCTACGGACGATATCGATGTTACCGGCTACAGAATTTACAAGGATGGGGTATTGGAAGCTTCGTTGGGCAATATCGGCACCTACCAAGTCACCGGCCTTACCGCCGGTACAAGCTACAATTTTACGGCTATGGCCCTGGATGCCGCAGGTAATGAAAGTCCGGTCAGTAATTCGGTGTCAGTGACCACAAACAGTTCGGGCGGTGGAGGTCAGACCGTATGGAACACTTCCGGGAACGATATCGATTATATAGTAGGCAATGTGGGTATCGGGACTACGGCCCAGGCCAATTACCGCCTGGCCGTGGACGGTACGATCCATACCAGGGAGGTCAAGGTAGACCTTGTCGGTTGGGCCGATTATGTCTTTACGGAGGGTTATGAACTTCCTACATTGGGAGAAGTGCAAAAGCACATCCAAGAGAAAGGCCACCTGATCAATATCCCTTCGGCGGCCGAGGTGCAGGCCAACGGGATAGAACTGGGGGAAATGAACAAACTGCTCCTGGAAAAGATCGAGGAACTCACCTTATATATTCTGAAAATGGATAGGGAAATCCAGGAATTGAAGAGCGAAAAAGAGCAGTAAATTATGATGTTTCCAGTAGCATGTTAAAATGGATTGCACTTCATCGAAAAGTCCGGGAATAATTTGTTGATATAGAATATGATCTATAAATTTGAATTATAAATCTTACATAAAATATACATGAAATAGCGTTAAAATAAACGAGTACCAAACCCAGATCTAACCTACTTGATATGAAAGCTTCCCCCGCCGGACATGCCCCCGTATGTCCTACGATTTCCTTCTTTGCGATTCCGGACCTCCTCCGGATCGATACCTCGAACCTCAGTAATACCGTATCCGGTACAAGTGAAAGCAATTTTCATTTGGACGGCCCTTCCAATGATTTTTCTTCTTTGGACAATACGATATCGGTCACTATGGTGGGCGGCTTCCATATACCCGGATGGTGTATACCGGGAATACGGGATAAAGAGATGGCCACAAGTAGTTAAAGGAGTTGAACGGGTATATCCTGGAATGATGTGAAAAGACAAAGCATATGAAAAACTTGAAAAAAAGAAAACGGGTCATCTGATCAACATCCCTTCCGCAGCGGAAGTGGAGGTCAACGCTATAGAGGTTGGTCGAATGAACAAGTTGCTACTGGAGAAGATCGAAAAGTTGACGCTGTATACAATTGAACAACAAAAGACCATACACTATTTAATTGACGAAATAAACCCCTTAAAAAAATAGAAAATGAAATCAATGCTAAAATTTTCCTTGCTGTTGATAGGGGCGTTTTCCTTTGCCCAGACCAATATTTTGGATACCTCTATCTGGACGGTGGGAACCGGCTCGGTCGGCGGTTTTAACGCCTACCAGAACGATGCTTCCGAAAATGAGCGGATAATGGGCACCGACGCCCTTGGTGGTACTAGTGTGATCTGGAAGGCCGTTCCCAGCGGGAACGGAGGTCAGGACGGCGGATGGAGGGGGAACTTTATCAATATTGACCATACCAAGACCTACCGGTTCACGGTATGGATGAAAAAGATCATTTCCCATGACGGGCACGAACTGTTCGGCTTCGAGGCCAATGATAGTGCCTCCCAGGAGGTAAGCCTAAACCTTGATGGAAGCGCCAGTAGTACTTCCTGGTTTCATAGCGCCGACCTTCCTGCCTTGGATACCTGGTACCTCTTGGTAGGCTATATGCGTAAGAGCAACGAGACCTCCACTACACATTTAGGGGCCCTATACGCCACCGATGGTACCGTGGTCGGGTCGTTGCTCGATTACAAGTTTGGGGCCACCGTAGTAACTATTCGGGAAGAGGCTATTTTATGGGGCAACGACACCGGGAATGGCGAGCTGTATCTTTGGAACCCCACCCTCTACGAAGTCAACGGCCAGGAGCCAACGGTACAAGACCTGTTGGGCCTTGGCGGCGGTTCGGATACCCAGGCCCCTTCGGCGCCCACCTTGGCCAGTACCGGCCAGACCGACAGTACTGCGGATCTCAGCTGGTCCGGTGCTACGGACGATACCGCCGTCACCGGTTATAGAATATACAAGGACGGAGTATTGGAAGCTACTTTGGGTAATGTAAGTACTTACCAGGTGACCGGTCTTACCGCTGGCACGAGCTACAATTTTACGGCTACGGCCCTAGATGCCGCAGGTAATGAAAGTCCGGCTAGCAATGCCATGTCGGTAACCACGAACAGTTCGGGCGGCGGAGGTACCGTCTGGAACACTTCAGGTAACGATATCAACTATACTACGGGCAACGTAGGCATCGGGACTACGGCGCAGGCCAATTACCGCCTGGCAGTGGACGGTACGGTCCATACCAAGGAGGTCAAGGTAGACCTTGTCGGCTGGGCCGATTATGTCTTTACGGAGGGCTATGACCTGCCTACTCTGGAGGAGGTCGAAGAACACATAAAGAAAAAAGGCCATCTGATCAATATCCCTTCCACGGCCGAGGTAGAGGCCAACGGTATAGAACTCGGGGAGATGAACAGACTGCTCCTGGAGAAGATCGAGGAGTTGACGCTTTATATTCTCCATCAAGAAAAGAAAATCGAGAGGCTTGAATATCTCGAAGGAGAGATTAAAGAAATAAAGAAAAAATTACACAAATCCCTAAAGTAAGGCAACATGAAAAAAGAACTCTTCCTAGTGATTTTCCTTTTGATGTACATTTCCATGTTCGCAACGGAAAAAGAGTTGGGCGCAACTAGCTCGGGCCGATGGGTCAAGATAGCTAGAATCCAAAACCAAAACCCTATTGGGGGTAGTGAATGCTCTAGTTTTTCTGGCTCTTTGAATATACAAACTGATTATGGTCAAAGTGGCACCCAACAATATTATGCTATTTTTTCATTTGGAAGTAGGGGAGGTATAAAACCCCTATTGCAAGAATTCGGTGATGCCGCAAGCAGACCGGTTACAGACCCAAGCAGAATCGAATGGCGTGTCTATACGGATGCCCAAGGTTGGCATTATCTGTGGTTTTGGCAAAGTAACTATTCCCATTATGCGCTTTTTGACTATAAAAGAACATGTGCCACTGAACACTGGACCTACGAGGAACCACCTACGGGATATACCCAGGTATGGAGTAGTCTGGATGGCCAAAGACAGGACTCTAGTCAAAGTGTGGAATCTCTATCAGTCAATGAAAGTATGGGCATTGGAACCACAAATATTGGGAGTTACAGACTTGCCGTAAAAGGAAAAATCCGGGCCGAGGAAGTAAAGGTGGAAACCGGGTGGGCAGATTATGTCTTTGCTGAAGGCTACGATTTGCCCACTTTAGAAGAGGTAGAAAGACACATCCGGGAAAAAGGCCATCTGATCAATATCCCCTCGGCGGCCAAGGTGCAGGCCAACGGTATAGATCTGGGGGAGATGAACAAACTGCTCCTGGAGAAAATAGAGGAACAGATGTTATATATCCTCCAATTGGAAAAAAGAATTTTAAAACTGGAAAACTAGCCTAAAACCCAATAGGTAGATTACAACAACCCAAATCATACATTATAAACGATATATCATGAAAAGCATTCCCTTATTCGCAGTCCTTATGCTTGTGGTGTTTACAGTAAACGCACAGGTAGAACATAAACGGGTAGTACCTTCCCACCCCAATGTAGCTTCACTTTTTAAATCCGTTATTACTCCGGTAAATGAATATAGCGGCTTGCCCAACGTATCCATTCCGCTCTATACGGTCAACGAAGGGGAAATCTCCCTGCCCATTTCCCTCAATTACCATACAGGGGGTATCCAGGTTACGGAAGAGTCCGGTATTGTAGGCCTGGGATGGGCCTTGAATGCGGGAGGGGCCATAACGCGGACCATTAACGATAGGGATGATTTCGAGACAGGCAATGGATGGTTGGCCCCTTCGAATACACGTGAACATCCAGATGTACCCCTAGATGGAACGGGCCATTTTAATCCGGATACGGGTGCTTTTGTAAACGGGGTAACCGATAATTCGCAGTGTAAATTCTATGTCAACAATAGCCTAACAACATTCGATATCCCAACCGGTCCGGTGGAAATCTACGAAGATCTTATGCCGGATACCTTTCACTTTAATTTCAATGGCTATTCCGGATCGTTTTATTTCAAGAAAGACGGTTTAGGGGTTGATGTACATCTGGTTAATAAAAAGGGGATTGATGTCAAATGGATCCAAGATGGTAACGAAGCATATTTTAAGATCATTACCGAAGATGGATTTCAATATACATTTAACGAAACAGCAGTAACCTCTTTTCCAAATCACAGTATAGACTTGGACAGTTATATTTCTACCTGGTTCCTTACGGAAATAAGGGATACCGCAGGAAACATCATAGAACTTGAATATAGCAAGAAGAAAGATGACTTGACCACGACACGAAAGCTGAAACCCTTGCGTTCCTTTACCCAAACCTATTCCGTCCCCATAGATCAGGGAACACCGGGAAATCCGGGTTATCAAGAAGCTGCCGGTCCCGAAACGGAAATAGAGGACGTATTATTGACCGAGATCAAATTCAGAGATCGAAAAGTACGGTTCAATTATTCACCGGAACGAGTACCTGGGCCAAATAATCCCCCTGATGCGAGAAAAGACGTTAATGGCCACTACCTCCAAAATCTACAGGTGATCAACGAGGACCTTACTGTAGTCTATAGTTTTGATTTCAACTACTCCTATTTTGGTACGGAAAGGTCGTATGATTATTCCGAAATATCCTTGCAAAATGGGGATTTTGGCCAAACCATTGGCGCTTTGGACGATGGAATGCCGGACATTAACCTCCGTCTTCGATTGGATGGAATCACCAAGAACGGCATCGAAAAACATCATTTCGCATATCACAACGCTTTCATCGTTCCAAACAAAACATCTATGGCACAGGATTATTGGGGCTTTTATAACTATGCTGTAAACTCTCAATCCTTCATACCGCAGATACGAAATCCGGATGTCACGGCACAAAGTAGCCCATTGGTTTTTAATCAGTTCAATCCGGCCAACCGCATACCGGATAACAACTTCGCAAAATTGTTCAGTCTAAGGGAAATTACCTATCCCACGGGGGGAAGTACCGAATTCGATTATGAACTGAACACCTTTATGGCCAATAGTAACCTCACGGGCACCATAAACGCCCCTACCGTTCTAGTTCAGGATTTTGTTGAGGCCAATGAAAGTACTCCCAGTAGTTCCATTACCCTAAGGCCCAATCCCAATGCTACCCTTAAACTTTTTTATGGGATTACCATTCGGGGCTGGAACCGCGGCAGTGATCCCACGGATCCTTTGCCCAAACCGAATATCACCACTTCCCATTTTCAGGATAACATTGTAGTACTGCTCAAGGATTCCAATGGATATGAGGTCCATAGACAGCATATTCCTTCCAGTATGGGCAATACACTTTGGAGCAATTATGACCCTTGCGGGTATACCAATACGGATCCCAATTGTGATGATGCCGGTTCCCCAGCAATCGCTTTTGAGTTCGAGGAATTCTGGAATTATGGAAATCCTACATCCTACTACAACCTTACGGATAGCGAGTATACACTGGAGGTCTATTTTGATGATATGCAAGGTCAACTCTACGGACAGACCTTGGTAAGATATGAGTTTGAAGGCGAGGTTGTTGATGATACCCGGCAGTATTCCGTGGGTGGTGGCCTACGCGTAAAATCCCTTACGGAGAAGGACAATAGTGGCGTACAGGCCACAAAAACAAACTATAACTATCATTACTTCGCCGATGATAATGGCGTACAGGTAGAACGGTCCTATGGTAGGATCAAGACCATGCCCAACTATTTTACGAGTCATAAGGTCTCCTATTATGTCACCGATTTTGTAGGAGGGGGGTATGCCCCGAATGCGCTACCGGTGATTGTGGGCTCGGCCGCATCCCATAATGCCTTTTCAAAGGATGCCGGCAGCTATGTGGGTTATGATCAGGTAGAGGTAACCTCCGAGGGTACGGATGGGGACAATGGCAAGACCATTAAAAAATTCTACAATGAAGAGGATACCTTTAGGGCCTTTACCAATATCGATTATGTAGACGACAACTACCAATATCCCCCGATACGGGTACCGCACAACGGACTCCTAAAAACAGAGGAGGTCTACAAAAAAACAGACCTGGGGGGGTATGTGAAAATCAGGGAAACGGAACACGATTATGAGATCAATGGGATTGATGCTACGGGCTTTTCCCTATCCGATCTGTATACCAATACCGATTATATCATTAGTGCAAGTCGTGAAATTCCCTTCTCGCACCCCAATGTGATCAATGCTCCCCTATATGTATGTGAGGAATTTCAAATTCAGTTATACCCCCATTATTCCAATCTGATCCAGCAGACCGGGATAACGGAAAGGGTGTTCGACGAACAGGGAAACAACCCAGTGGTCACCACTCAGGAGTTCGCCTATGAGAATAACTCGTCCCATTGGCAACGTACCAAAACCACGGTTTCCCAGAACGACGGTTCCTTTTTGGAAACCAAGATTTATTATCCGAACGATATTTCCAGTGCCACTTCCCTGAACGAGGGCGGGCCACTGACGGATTTTGGCGCGATTCAAGACTTGGGATCCGATGCACAGCACCAGATCGCTACCCCAATACAAACGGTACAGACCAGGATAGGTCCCGCGCCAACATCCCAGCGGGAAGTATTGTCCGTTCAAAGAAACGAATATGGTCAGTTCGGTACGTACGACGATTCGGGCACACCTGTTGTATTAAAGACCCTAAGACCGGTTACTACGGCCATTTCCAAAGGTAATGCCACCGTGGAGCCGAGGCTGCAATATCTAGATTATCTAGAGGGCAAACCCCTGGAGGTCCGCAAGGAAAATGGAATCGATATAAGTTATATATGGGGGTATAACAATACCTACCCCATAGCAAAAATAGAAAACGCTTCCTATGATGATCTGGCCGCCGCCTTGCCTACAATTCCGGGACTGACCATAACTACCGGAGTGGACGTAAAGAACCTCGATGAAACACACCTTTCATACATCGATGGTTTGCGTGGTAGCCACCCCGAGTTCATGATTACCACCTTTGTATATGAACCCCTGATAGGTGTTACCTCCATTACGGACCCCAGGGGCTACATCATGCATTATGAATATGATGGGCTCCGAAGGTTAAAAACGGTAAGGGACGATCTACAGCATCCGGTTACCGACTACCTGTACCATTATATAGGCCAACCCGATACCAACTAATAATCCAAACGCTATGTATTTACGAAATAAATTTGTCCAGTTTTTTTCACCAATAATACTATGTATTTTTGGTGTACTTTCAATATCAATGTATGGTCAGGATCCGAATACGATCCAAGGACCTGATGTACTGACCGTTGGGGGAACGGGTGTTTTTTCCCTGCCCTCCAATTTTGGGGGCAATCCGGATGCGTGGTCCATTAGCCCGGGATCGGCCGCTGAATTTGTGACCACCGGTCAGCAATCCAGGACCGTTAGGGCCCTAAGTGGTGCCCAGTTTACGATAAGTGCCTATAGGAACAACCCTACGTATCATATTGCGGGGAAAACCGTTAGGGTACAACCCGAAGCGCCCAACAATCCCACCGTGAGTTATTCCAATTGTACGGCCACGTTACAAAAGGTGGGGAGTCCACCAAACGGGACCACCTGGTACTGGCAGGGGAAAAACAGCAGCGGTACCAATAGCAGTCCGGGCAATAATGCTTCAAATGCCTATAGTGCAACTGCAGGTAGCGGAACCTACTATATTAGGGGGTATAACGGTTATGAATGGGGGCCTTCCGGTTCCGTGTTTGTAGATTTGGACGCACCGGCATCCGTAACCGCATCCTCCAGTCCGGTCTGTGCCCCAGGGCAGGTAACCTTTACGGTAAACGGCAATGCATCCTATTCCGCATACAAGTGGTACGACATTTCCGGAAACCCGTTACAGGAAAGCAGTTCAACGACCTTTCAGACCCCGCAACTCACCCAATCCACCAATTTTAGGGTCAGCGGCGTAAAGGCCTTAAATGGCTGCGAAGGCCCACAGACCACGATTACGGCCACCGTTAAACCGGCCTATGGCCTTATCGCGGGGGATGGTGAAAATACATGTGGCTCAGATCAAATTACGATTTCCGCAACTTCAACCTATTTTACCATCTCAGGGATACAGCATCAATGGTATTCCGATGCGGCCGGGACCATACCGATCAGCAGTCAGGTTGTGGATAAGGACGGAAATGGCCAAATTACGGACAATGATGCCGCATTGGGAGGATACACTACTGAGGTGACCGTAACGGTTTCATCATCCCAGACCTATTATATGAGGCATACGATCAACGGTTGTTCAAGCAACTTGATACCGGTGAACGCCAACTACAATGCCACGGCGTTTACCTGGTACAGGGACAAGGATGAGGACGGTTTTTATGACGTTTCCCTGGAACAATGCGATTCTCCGGGGCCGGGGTACACCACGGCGCCTAGAGATCCCGGTGATTGTGACGATGACGATCCGTTGATCAACCCGAATACCCGATGGTATCTGGATTTGGACAATGATTATCTGGGCGATGCCTCGGAACCTTATATCTCGCGATGTACCCGCCCGGAAGGCTATGTACGCAACAATTCCGATAGCTGTCCGGATATAAAATCGTACGATAATTCCTGTACCGGCCTTGTCTATGATCCAACGGACAAAAACTATGTCTACACCCGGACCTATCAGGAAGAATGGACCGGTCCCTTTGATGCGAAGTTTTCGGCAAATGATAAGTACATTCAGGACATTACGTATTTTGATGGCCTGGGACGGCCCATCCAGCAAATTGCCATAAGGGCCTCTAAGGACGAAAAGGATATCATTACCCATACGGGTTACGACAGCTATGGCAGGCAGGACAAAAATTGGCTTCCTTTCCACGACCCTGTGGGCAGTGTGGGAACCTACCGTACAGACGATATGGAAGCAGCTACAAAGGCCCATTACAAGACCCAATACGGGGATGATTTCCCCAATACCCTGCAAGCGGACATCAATCCGTATGCCCAGCAGTATTTTGAAACCTCTCCCTTGAACCGGGTAAAGAAACAGGCCGCGCCCGGGGAAGATTGGGAACTGGATCCGGCCAACGACGACCGTAGCGTGGAATCCGAATATAGTACCAATACGGCAGCCGATAACATACGAATGCTAAGGGCCACGACCAGCTTTGCCAACAATACCTATACGCCGGAACTGGACTACGCGGTGTATGTGGGTGTTAACCCGGATGAGTTCTATGGTACCGGGGAACTCCGGAAGACCATTGTAAAGGATGAAAACCACACGGGTACGCAAAAGAACCATACCATAGAGGAGTTTAGGGACGATCAGGACCGGGTGGTGATGAAACGTATGTATGCGGATACGGATACGGACGGCGACGGAACCCTGGAACTGGAAGTTCCCCATGATACCTACTACGTCTATGACGATTTTGGCAATTTGGGCTTTGTATTGCCGCCCAATATGGATGTAAGTTCCAATTCCGAAGATCTGGCCAGTATCCGTGCCAATATAGATGCCCTGGGTTACCGGTACGTATATGACCATCGTAACCGCTTGGTGGAAAAACAATTGCCCGGGAAAGAGAAGGAATACATTGTCTACAACAAACTGGACCAACCTATTATGACCCAGGATGCCAACCAAAGGACGGTGAGCAATCCTGATCTTACTGCGGACGAGTGGCTCTTTACCAAATACGACGCCTTTGGCCGCGTGGCCTATACGGGCATAGCCGTGGAGACCGGGGATTATTCCCGGGTACAGATCCAGGGGGAGGTGGATGCCTTGACCGATCCTTTATGGGTAATCCAAAGCAGTTCTACCAATACGTTTGGGGGTACCGATGTCTACTATGACAACGGGGCCTACCCGAACAATACCACAACGCCCAGTGTGCCTAGGGTCACCTTGGACGAAGTTTTGACCATTAATTATTACGACACCTATGTAGATGAGCTTTCTGGTGCCCCGGGTTCCATTACCATTTTGGGCTCCGATCCGGCCGTTACCCAAGAGACCAATGTACAGGGGCTTCCTACAGGGAGCCGGGTAAAGGTCTTGGATGTTTCCGGTCCGGATGTCTGGATAAATACCCGATCCTATTACGATGATAAGGGTAGGGCCATCTACACCTATGCCAACAATACCTATTTGGGTACGGTGGACATTGTGGAGACCCAACTGGATTTCATCGGGAAACCGGAGAAGGTCCGGACCAGCCATATACGCAATGGGGTCACCCTGGTAACGCTGGACAATTTTACCTATGACCATGTAGGCCGTCTGTTGGCCCAGACCCAATGTATCGGGGACGGGACCTTGGGGAGTGAATGCCCCTCGGTCGGTAACCTGGATGCCGATTTGCTTTGGGACGGGCTGGGTACCATAAACTCGGATACCGAGGCCACCAACAGTATCATTGTTAGGAACGCGGACATTGTTCCCGGAACGGGCGGTACCACCTTGCGTATCGTCAGCGATCGCGATCAGGAACTGATCGTTCTCAACGAATATGATGTCCTTGGCCTGCTCAAGACCAAAAAGGTAGGGGGTACGGTAAGTACGGACGTTCTACAATCGCCCGGGTTGCAACAGGTGGTACACACCTACAACGTTCAGGGCTGGTTAAAACAGATCAACGATCCGAATACTTTGGGAGCCCAGCTCTTTGGCATGGCCCTACAGTACAATGATATTGCAGATCCGAACAAAAAACTGTTCAACGGCAATATAAGCGGTACCCAATGGAAGACCGCCAGCCCGGTAACCGGAAGCAACCCCATAAGTACGTCCTATACCTATACCTATGATGCCTTGAACCGCATTACGGAAGCCACGGACAACACCACTCATTATAATTTAAGCAATTTGTCCTACGATAAGAACGGAAATATCCTATCTTTACAACGGCAGGGGCATACGGATGCCAATGCAACGCTCTTTGGAACAATGGACCTCCTTACCTATAGCTATACGGGTAACCGGCTACAGGCGGTGGACGATGATCCC
The DNA here is from genome assembly GCF_965228935.1 of Ulvibacterium sp. GTDB lineage: Bacteria > Bacteroidota > Bacteroidia > Flavobacteriales > Flavobacteriaceae > Ulvibacterium. The sequence goes on from NZ_OZ245846.1 coordinate 3,123,820, forward strand.
ACGGCCAGCGCCGAACAGGGCTTTGTGGACGGTGCGGAATCGGCTACGGAATATACCTATGATGACAATGGCAACATGATTACCGATGCCAACAAGGGCATTACGGAAATCGAATACAACCATTTGGATCTTCCCGTAAAAGTGACCATAAGCACCGGTACCGTTAACGGTACCATAGATTATGTTTACGATGCCACCGGGGCAAAGCTCAAGAAATTAAAGACAGGTACCGGTGGGACCGCTGAAACGGAATATGCGGGTAACTACATCTATGAGAATAGTACGTTGCAATTTTTCAGCCATCCCGAGGGTTATGTCACCCCGAGCGCAGTCGAGGGGTCCTATGACTACATCTACCAATATGTGGATCATTTGGGGAACGTACGGCTGTCCTATACCGATGCCAACCAGGGCAATGCCGACCCGGTAGACCTGGAGATCGTGGAGGAGAACAACTACTACCCCTTTGGGCTAAGGCATAGCGGATATAACGAGAACAGTTCCGCCCTGGGCAACGATGTGGCCCAACGGTGGAAGTTCGGCGGCAACGAGCGCCAGGAAGACCTGGACCTCAACTGGTACGATGTTACGGCCCGGAACTACGATCCGGCCCTAGGAAGGTGGATGAACATAGACCCCTTGGCCGATCAGATGCGGAGGCACTCGCCGTACAACTATGCCTTTGACAATCCGATCTATTTTATAGACCCGGACGGGATGATGCCTTATGGTAGTAACCCAGGATTAACTGCAACCATTGACGAACCGGAATATATTGGCGAAAATGGATTCCAAGGAGGTTCTCAGAATCCCTGGTTTGAACACCATAGTTTTGGATTCGCAAGCGAAACCAATAACTGTTGCCCGACAGCTTATAATGGGCCTGGAGTAGTTACAGGCGATGGAAGGAGTGTCACCAACGTTTTGGATGGGGTAACCGTAACCCCAAATGGAGCCACGGCAACCCAAAATTATGGTGGTTGGACCACTGAAACAGAAAGATACGGTTTTAGCGGTACACCTGAACAGTACAGGGAAATCTATGGTGATGTGAGCCCTGAGGGTTGGGAAATAGAGCATGGCGCAGCTTGGAGGGCGCAAGTTACCCAATGGGACAAGGAAGAACAAAACAGGGTTACTCTGGAAAAACTTGGAATGTTCGTTGGCTACGTTTCGACTGTAGGAGAAGCTTACTTATATGCATATCCATCAACCGGTCTGTCAAAATTGGCCAACCCCAAAACATTTTCATATATTCCGAGAAATCTCGGTGAAACCGTATATGGGTACTTTGGCATTGGAGCAGACGGTACAATTCAATATATAGGTATCTCAAAGAATCCAACTACCAGATTTAGAGCTCATTTCAGAGCCTTGGACGGCAAAAACCTTTTGGATTATGAAGTAAGGGTTAAGTTTAACACAAGACTTAAAGCAAGAATCTGGGAGCAGGAAAATATTAAAAGAGTAGGATTAGATAAATTGTTGAATAAAAGGAACGAAATCAGACGTCCTTTATGGAAGCAATACGGTATTGAATAAAGTGATATGACCAAAACTATAAAAGCAAAAAAAGGAGATATCTTTAAGGTAAGCCTGAGTAATGACAAAATTGGTTTTTTTCAGTATTTATTACTTGATCCGGCGCTACTAAATAGTGAGGTTATCCGTGCTTTTAATTACAGGGTAGAGCAAGATGAAACTTTTGATTTAAAAGAAGTATTAAATTCCGGGACGCACTTTAATTCCCACGTTGATATTCGACTTGGTTGTGACCTTAGAGTATGGGAAAAAGTAGGCAACATACCCTTGGAAAATGATTTGGATAGACCTTTGTTTAGAGCTGTTTTCGGAGAAAATGACAAATATGATGGAAATCGTATTGTTTATAAAAAGAGTGATAAATGGCAGGTATGGCGAGCAGGAAATTCTTTTGAAAGCAGGCAAAATATAGGCCGGATTACCCAAGAAATGGAAAATATTGATTTAGGTCTTATCATCAACCCAATGGGAATAGTATACAGAATGGAGCATGACGAATACCAAAGAAAATATTATACTTAGAAAAGAAACATATTTTGAAATTAGTAAACGTCACGGTTCCTTTGAATGATGAAGATATCCAAAATATAAATCGCACATTAGAATTACGGTATTTATTAGCGGATACTATTGAGATAAGAGGATTTGGAAAAATTGTAAACGAAGGTGTTGGAATAGATTATATCGAAATTTCTTTTTTGACACAGCAAACCCAGCTTTTAAAATCTAATCTTGAAGGTCTTTTGTTATCTCTAGGATTTACGGGGAACAACAAAATTAATATTGAAGATTATTCGGAATGAAATGAGGAATCACCTCCAGTTTATGAAGTTTATGACTTCCTGAAACCTTTTAAGATTAAGAAAAATAAGAACCTCGGCATCATTGCCGAGGTTCTCTATAAAAGTAAGACAGTTGACACTATTTGAGATAGTTCTTTGAAATTCTAATTTAAGGGCAACGAGTGACAGGAGGACCTGGATCTCAACTGGTATGACGTTACGGCCAGGAACTACGATCCGGCCCTGGGCAGGTGGATGAACATAGACCCGTTGGCCGATCAGATGCGTAGGCACTCGCCGTACAACTATGCCTTTGACAACCCGATTTATTTTATAGATCCGGATGGGATGACCCCGACTACCGGCTACCAGGAACTGGACGAGAACGAATCCTTTAGCTATGGGTATTACGGGCCAAACGACTCTTCAATATCCTACGAATTAAAGGATGAGCATGGGAATAAAGCCGTCACGACCGACTCAAAGAAAGCCGAGGCTTACATTTTGGCAAATGGGGTCTCCAAGGATTTTGAGGTGAATGGTAAAAAAGTTAGCTCTGATAGTTCATGTGATGAATGTCCTATACCTGAAACGGAAGTGTTACTTCAAGCTCAATTGGACGGTATTACTATATACTCAGGTGACGGAAATGGTAATTATAAATATTATTTTCCAGACGGTTCTACTGAGGTAACCACAACAAGTCCAATGCAGAAAGTAATGCAGGATTTGACAGGATTGTTTTTGATTACTGAAATTGGTCACCTGTTAAAATTGTTAAAGGTCGCCTCATTCTCTGATGAAGCAGTGAGGGGATTTGCTAACTTTGATGAACTCAAGAAAGCATGGGGTCCAGCTGGTGAAGGTCAGGCACGGCATCATATAGTTGAACAGCACGCCGATAACATTGCAAAATTTGGTGGCGAAGCAATTCACAACTCAAAAAATGTAATCAAGTTGCCTCATGGTAAAGGAAGTATTCATGCAAAAGTTACGGGACATTATAATTCGAATATACCCGGTACATCAGTTCGCGTAAGAGACTATGTAAAAAAGCTACCTTTTGATGAACAGTATAAATATGGAATAGAAGTATTAAAACGTTTTGGATGGAAACTATAGAATCACAGGATAGCATTTTAGAAAATTTCGCACATTATGCTATTGAACATGGTATAGCGATAGGTGATGGAAATCATAAGAAAGCTAACAAAATGCATAAATTCTTAACAAATATTTACATAAAAGCGAATGAAAATAGTCGCTCTGCCTATTTCTTGGATTATTTAGATCATGTTAATGAAAACGTGAGACTTTGGGCGGCAATTTTTTCCTTAAAGATCGATGCCAAAGCAGCTGAGAGTTCCCTGAATAATCTGTCTAAATTATCCACTATTACTGGTCTTACGGCACAAACAACATTGTCAATGTGGAAAGATGGGAAATTAGATTTGATTTGACCAACTTATCGATGTACAATATTGGGGGGCTTTGGTAAGGTTCTAAATAGGAGCTTTTGCTAACGCTGATTTTCGCCTTTTTCATTACCAAATATTATATAGGAAAGCAAGAGGCCTCCGATAAGCGGCCTCTTGTTACATTATGGAATTGGAATTTCGCTTGGTACTTTAGTATTTGGGTTTTTCTTTTGCCAGTTATTTCTAATAGGTGCTGGACCATATTTACCGGCATGAGTTGTAAATGTTGAAATAGGGATTCTTTGAAATTCTAATTTAAGGGCAACGAGCGACAGGAGGACCTGGATCTCAACTGGTATGACGTTACGGCTAGAAACTATGACCCGGCCCTGGGTAGGTGGATGAACATAGACCCCTTGGCCGATCAGATGCGGAGGCATTCACCATATAACTATGCGTTTGACAATCCGATCTATTTTATAGACCCGGACGGGATGGCACCTTATGCGAGCAATGGGTATCAGGATCTCGATTACGAAGAGGCCCGTGCGCAAGGTATTAGCAGTTCCAATAGTACGGTCAATATCAACCATACGGATTCCAGTGGAAATACTATTAAGGTCTCCATGACGACTTCGGACTTTAACGAGGTGAAAATGGGAGACGGTGGAAGTGGAAACGGGGATTGCTGTGATCAAGAAAGAAGAGGCTCTGGTGATAGGGCCAGGAAAAGGAGTTGGGAAAGAAATTGGGAAAGAGACCAAGGTGAAGCCTACGCCGCTTATTTTCGGATTCAAGCTGAGGAAGTGCAATCAAGAATTGACGCAATGAATTCTGTTCAGGCTAATGATGATGAGAACTATATAGGTTTGACCTGGAGAACACCAACAGGAATTGCAGCTATTCTATCGGGTACTAGGTTTAACTTCCTAAAACCGGTTGGTGCTTTGGGATCTGCGAGAGGATCTACTTTGATTTCCACTACCCTAAGTAAGGCTTTTCCAGGACATATTTACAGAAGTGTGCTAGGAAGGAATACTGCCACAGAATATTTAGTAAAGAAAACCGGAACAACTGTAATAGGTAGGATAGGAGGTAGATTATTGAGTAGATTTGTACCGGGCCTCGGCTGGGGATTAATGGCCTATGACTTTGGCGCGTTTGGCATAAAAGCATGGAATCATTCCGTAGATACTCAGTATGGTGGTAGTCACAGAGCATATATGCAGGCTCTTAACAGGGTTGCGGAGGGAGATAGAAAAAGAGTAGGCTCATTTAGGGGGCAGTGATTTTAAATATGTTTTAACTACTTAATAAAGCTAGTAGAATAAAATTAAAATAATTATAATGATACAGATGAAGAAGGAAATTAGTATTTTTTCGGAATTGAGACAATTTATTATAAATGAAAGATGGGAATACGATTTTGAATTGAAAATGGATACATCGCTGCAAGAAGATTTGGGCATTTATGGAGATGATGCCTCAGAAATTTTGCAGAAGTTTTGTCAAAGGTTTAATGTTGAGTATTCAGATTTTCTTTTCGATGATTATTTTCGACCTGATTCTGATTGGACGGACGTTTTTAGAAAGAAAAGGACATATAAAGGGTTAACTTTAGGTGATCTGGTAAATGCCATTAAGCTTGGGAAATTGGCATAAGTAAAAAGTATTTGCTAAATCATTGTAAATCGACCTTAAGAGTATTTTGCCTTCAACGTCTTAGTTAAGAACCGCAAGAACCACGGCAGTATTGTCGTGGTTCTTTGTAAAAATAAGGTAATAGGCTCTATTTAAGATAGTTCTTTGAAATCAAAGTATAGGGAGATAATGATATATAGCCTAATTGTAATGTATGGAAATCTTCCGCCAGGAAATAAAATTTTTGGATCATATAACTAATTATGGATTTTGGATTTGGTATATATGCTTCGAGGGAAGTGGACTCCAAGGTGATAAATGAACTGTCATCAGAACTACAGGAATATTTTTTGAACAAAAATTTTGGTCAGGGAGTCCTTGATATTTCGATTGGAATTATTTGTGTGAGTAAAGATTTCGAACCCTTTTTTCGTCCTAGAAATCCTAAGTATACGAAAGGTAAAAAGGAAGAGGAACGGGACGGTATTACTATTGTTTTTGAAAAAATACTGGAATATGATTGTAAAATAGACTTTGATTTGTACCAAAAAAACAGCGAATTGGAGAGAAAAAGTCTAATAGCAAATTCTGTTTCAAAAGCTAGCAGGGAGACTTTCCAAAAGTTGAAAATAAAAGATTTTGATGAAATGGCTTATATGGAGTCTCTAGAAAATTATTTTACCGAAAAGGAATATTTAAACTTGTAGATGATGCAAGGTAATATGGTTTAAATAACCACTTTTACGAGTACTGATTATAACCAAATAATATGTAGGAAAGCGAGAGGCCGCCGATAAGCGGCCTCTTGTTGTGTTATGGAATTGGAATTTCGCTAGGTACTTTAGTATTTGGGGTTTTCCCTGATGGCCAAGTATTTAAAAATTATATGTTATATGGAATTGCATCATAGATTTGTTCCACATAGAGCAAAAATGGGCTCCCAACCGGTTAAAACATAATAGTGTAAATTGCAACCTCTAAAATCTTTAAATCATGGTTTGGTTGATCCTTATAGATATAGATTTTTTCCAGGATGGATGAAGAAAAAATATCCAAATTAAATAATCTGTATGTTCAATTTTTTTAATAAAAAGATTCCTAAAGAGTCATATGTCAATGAACGGGATTTATCTAATTTGTCAGTTGCCATTAAGGTTTTGCCTCCTAAATATGGCTATTTGGCAAAACAACTTACCAAGAAGCTTATGGTAATAAGAAGACCAAATGTTTCTCTTGGGGAAAACTGGGTTTCATTTGATTTGGACGAAGCACATCTGAAGAAGTTTGAAAACAACCGGATTTCCAATTCAATGGAAATAAAAGGTATTCTAATAAAAAGCCAATCTGGCAAGGAATTTAAATTGGATTTATTTATTATCCCTGGTGGAATTTTAGGGGCTTATAAAATTGAACCAAAAATAGATATTAGGGATGAAAAATTTGTTTCGGCCAATTCAGAAAACATAAAGGAAACATCGTTGTCGAACGAAACCTTAGATTTTTTTCGAAGTAAAATTAATTCTGAAGTTACGGAAAGGGTTATTGAATTTTTGGAAATGAGCGATATTTTTTTAATCGAAGAATTCGATAGGAAATTAGTCGCACTAAAATCTGATAAGAATGGAAATTACATATGTTGTGATGATTCACTTGATGTTTTTATTATAGAACATGACCCTCTTCAAATAAGGGATACTGATTTAAATTTAAGCGATATTAGTCATGATGATAAGTTAATCGAACTATTTAGGGATTTCTAAGGTAATGTTCCAAACTGGCACTTTTACCGGATCAGATTCTTAAGTTTATAATTATCAAGAATATAGAAATACCAAGAGGCCGCTGATAGGTAGCCTCTTGGTATTTGCTAGGAATTGGAATTTAGCGTAGCATCCTTATAAAGGCCGTTTGCTTTCTCTTGGTGTTCCAAATTGGTGCTTGGTTATTTTTGTAGGTATGATTTGTAACTTGTGTAATAAGGATTCTTGTATAAAAAAAGGTAAACGGCAGGGTGTTCAACGTTATTTCTGTCAAGCAAAAGAAACGAATATTCCATATTTTAGGACCACACGGGCTCAAAACTATTGACGCTGCTTCCACTTGATATCCCAGGCGACTCCGATGTACATCCAACCAATACCTAAGGAATACAATACACCGTTTTCCACTACATAAGATTAGGGATAGGACAGGAATATCAACGTATTGTAAAATTAGTACCTGTATAGAGTTTTGGCTTCATCCAATTTCCGAAACCTTCCATCGAAATCCCATGCCTTTCATCTAAAAACAGTACCTTTTGTAGTATTTTACCCACCATTTTCGTACTTTTAAGACAATATAGTACTTAAACCAACCCTACCTTGAAAAACGTATTCCCCCTAGTTTTTTCCCTGGTCCTTTCGTTTACCGTATATGCCCAGCAAGAGGCGGCCATCTGGTATTTTGGACGGAATGCGGGCCTTGACTTTAGGAGCGGTGTTCCCGTAGCCCTTACGGACGGGGCAGTGGATACCGAAGAGGGTTGTGCCACCATCTCCGATTTCAACGGCAACCTGTTGTTCTATACGGACGGAAGTACCGTTTGGGACCGTAACCACGATCCCATGCCCAATGGTATTGGATTAAGGGGACATTCTTCGAGCACGCAATCCGGCATCATAGTGCCCTCTCCCGGAAATCCGGACATCTACTATGTATTTACCGCACGCTATCAGGCCCAAGGTGGTATCTATTACTCCGAGATAGACATGACATTGAATTCCGGCCTAGGCGACCTAACTGTCAAAAATGTAGCGTTGGAAGACCCGGCCGCGGAAAAATTAACGGCCGTGGAACATGCCAATGGAAGGGATGTTTGGGTCATTGCACATGATTGGGGCAATGACGCGTTCTTGGCCTACTTGGTGACCCCGACCGGGGTCAACACCACCCCGGTTAGAAGCAATGTAGGTTTTAATATGAACTACCCGCCATATGGAGATGATATTTTTAAGGCCAAGGGAGCCATCAAGGCATCCCCGGATGGGAGTAAATTGGCCATATGCCATTCCTTTGTGGGCGTTGAATTGTTGGATTTTAATACGGCGACGGGACGAGTAAGCAACCCATTTATTTTAATGCAAGACCCGAATCGGGATTACTACTCGGCGGAATTTTCCCCATCCGGGGATATACTTTACATCACCGTGTTACGAGAAGATCTGTATCAATTTAACTTAAGGGCCGTGGATATTTTGGGCTCTATGGTTACCATAACCTCACCCCGTTATACTGCGGGTGGACTACAGTTGGCCATAGATGGTAAGATTTATATGGCCCATTATGGGGATTTAAGTGTAATCCATAACCCCAATGTGGCCGGATTAGGTTGCAATTTTGAGTTCGATGCCATAGACTTGGGCGGCAGAAGAGGTGATTTAGGACTCCCTCCTTTTGTGACCTCATTTTTTCATATTGGTTTTACTTTTTCGAATACCTGTTTAGGTGATGTTACGGATTTTCAAATCAATAGTTCAGATCCCATAGTATCCATCACCTGGGACTTCGGTGACGGGAACACCTCCACGGTTGAAGATCCTTCCCATACCTATGCGGCCCCGGGCACCTATACGGTGAACGTCACGGCCACCACGGCCTCCGAGACGAAGACGGAGTCCAAGGAGGTGACGATCTACGGGGTCCCCGTGGCGAACGCCGTGACGGACTACGAGACCTGCAGCCCGGACCCGGCCTACGGCTTCGACCTCTCCACCAAGGACACGGAGGTATTGGGCGCCCAACCCGCGGCGGACTTTACGGTGGCCTATTATCCAAGTCTGGCGGACGCCCAGGGCGGAACGGATCCCCTGCCGACGATCTATACCAACACGGATCCCGTGGAGACCATCTTCGCAAGGATCTCCAACAACGGCAATACCGCCTGCTACGACATCACAAGTTTCGACCTTATCGTAAAACAGGCCCCTGTACTGCATCCGGTAACGGACTGGACGGTCTGCGATACGGACACGGACGGGCTCTTTTCCTTCGACCTCTCCACCAGGGACAACGAGATACTGAACGGACAGGATCCTGCTATTTTCTCGGTAAGCTACCATACGACCCAATTGGACGCCAACAGTGCCGCAAATCCGATCGGCCCCAACTATACGAACACCGCGACACCGGAGACGGTGTACTTTAGGATAGCGAACACCGCCTATCCCGAATGTTACGGAACGGGAAGTTTCCGATTGGAGGTCATCGACCGGGTAACGGCCCACGGACCCGCGGACCTGGACCATTGCGATACCGACAACGACGGCGAGGCCGTCTTCGACCTAACGGCGACGGAGGCGGAGATCATCGGGGGCCAGAACCCGGCCGGGCTGGTGCTGAGCTACCACGCAAGCCAGGCGGACGCGGATACCGGGAGCAATGCCCTGAACGCCGCAAATTATCTGTCCTCCTCCTATCAAAATACCATATATGTTAGGGTTGCAAATGCCTCCGATGCCAATTGCTACGATACCACCACCTTCCAACTGAACATCTTCGATATGCCCGTACCGCCCGGGGTACCGGACTGGGAGGTCTGCGACAACGACAACGATGGGCGGTATACCTTCGACCTTGACGAAAGGGCCGACGAAATATTGGCGGGTACCACGGGCACCTCCGTTTCCTTTTACGTGTCCCAAGACGATGCGGACAACAGCATCAATGCCCTGGGGGGAACCTATCAAAACACGGCCAATCCACAGACCGTTTATTATCGGATGGGGAACACGGACCACCCCGACTGTTACGCTACGGGCACGTTCCGGTTACGGGTCTTCGACAGCCCTACGGCCCATGTGCCGGAACCCCTTGTCGTCTGCGATACCGACGGGACGGGGATACGTACCCTGGACCTTTCCGTCAAGGACGCCGAGGTGCTCGGCGGCCAGGATCCCAATAGCTTTACGGTCCTGTATTTCGCCACCCGGGCCGATGCGGACGCCAACGTGAACGCGTTGCCGAAATCGGCCTATACCAACACAGCTGCGCGGGAGGCCCTCCACGCCCGGATCCAGAACAACGACAATAAAGATTGCCATGATGTAACGAGCTTCGAGCTCATCATAAACCCACTACCGGAACCACAACTGGAAGAAACTTATGTGATCTGTCCGGACAGCCCCGAGCTTATCCTGGACGGGGGCGATTTCGAGAGCTGGTCCTGGCGGGACGGGAACGGGACGGAGATCGGTACGGGCCGTAGCCTTGATATTGCGCGACTGGACGATTACACGCTAACAGTCACCGGGATCCAAAACGGGGTCACCTGTGAAAGGACGGTGCCCTTCGAGGTGGTCTCCTCGGGGATCCCGGACGGTTTTACCACGGAGATCGTCGGCTTCGGGGACCGGGTCACCATAGAAGTGACTGCCACGGGGATAGGGGAGTTCGAATACTCGGTGGACGGGGAGAACTACCAGGACGACAGTAGTCTGGAGGTCTTCCCCGGGGAATATACCGTCTACGTCCGGGACAGGTTCCTTTGCCGTACCTTGGAGAAGGAAGTGATCGCCCTGGGCTATCAAAAATTCTTCACCCCCAACGGTGACGGTTCCCATGAACGTTGGAACGTGATCGGGGCGGAAGGCCATACAAACTCCAGACTTTATATCTACGACCGCTACGGGAAGCTGATCGCCCGTGTGCCCCCGGACGGCCCGGGCTGGGACGGTACCTTCAGGGGCGTTGCCATGCCCTCCTCGGACTACTGGTTCCGCTACGAGCTTGGCGAGGGAAGGTCCTTCACAGGGCATTTTACCTTGAAAAGATGACCGGAACGATATTTTTGTTCCCATTTGCACAACACTTCAAGGATAAAATCGTTATGATTTGTAAGAAACCTACTTATGCGAATATATTCTGTATCACTATCCCTCATGGTATTGCTATGTTCTTGTGCCTCGCTCAAGAATATAAACCCTTCTGGGCAGCATGTCCCATCACTTGGAGCTATTGGAAATCAAAGTCAATCCCTATTACACACTAATTTTCAACGAATAGGGCATCCGTCCTTGGAACATCCTATCGCCGTTTCGGTACGGGAAGTTCCCTTTACGAAGTCCAGTTTTAAGAAGTATACGGCTTACAAGAAGAATTCCGGTTTAATTCCGGAAATACAATTCGCTGACTCCCTGGGTACTAAATCCAAATATCTATGCTTGGAAATTATAGATAAAATTGCTTTGAGGGATGCCTTGAACAGTAAGGAAAACGGCAATGTACTAAGCTATTTGGAGAAGGACGATGCCTATTGTTTGGTACACAAGATTGCCCTGTACCCCAATTTGGAAGCGTATCGTCTTTTGATTCAATCAGACCGACTTTTTTTGGAAACCGATAGAAATGGCATTTTGATGCTGACCGCGAGAAATAGAAACATAGAGCAAGAAATTAACCTTTCCCAAATGGAGATTTTTGACTATACCCACCTGGGATTCTGCTGGGGGGAGACCCAATATGGGAAAAAACAAATAGAGGCCCTGGTCGGCGATGGGGACTCCTGCCCGAAACATACGGAACGCAAGGCCTATAAACTGGACGAGACCAAATCCTACTTAAAGCTATGAGAGTACTATATACGATTACACTATTTGCCCTTTTCCTTGTTTTTTCGGCCTCTTGCGAGGACATCCTGGAGGTACCGGATATTTCCGGTCAGCGCGTGGAATTGGTGGCTCCCCTAAATAATACGGTGGTAAACCAGAATACCGTAAACCTAACCTGGAACGGGCTTGCCGATGTGGACGCCTATCGCATACAGGTAGCCTTGCCCAATTTTGAAAATGCGGCCCAGATTATATTGGATAGCCTAATCGTGCGGGATACTTTAGGCCAAATAGATACCGGCTTGGAGCGCCTTTTACTTTTCAACGGGGGCTATGAATGGCGGATAAAAGGACTGAACAGTGGTTTTGAGACGCCTTTTACGAGTGCCATTTTTTCGGTCAATGGCGATGAAAATTTGGATTTGATACCGCCCAATGTTCCTACACCCACTGCACCATCGGACGGTGCTTCCCTGGATGATGCCGAGATAAACTTTGCCTGGACACGCCAAGATGTTTCCGGAACCGCCGAACGGGACAGTATTTTCATTTTTGAGGATGAGGCCCTTCAGGTATTGGAGACCAAAGGACTGGGCGCCAATAAGACCTACACGACCAATTTGGCAGACAATACCTATTTCTGGTTTGTAAAAGCCTTTGATGGTGCGGGTAACGAAAGTAGTGCTTCGGAGGTCTTTGAGTTTACCGTTACTATTCCCTAAAATGAAGAAAAATCAAAAGACATATGTATTATTGACCGTGGTACTGGCCATTTGGGGAATCCTTGGATTTAAGGTCATAAAGACCGTAAATCCGGATTCCGACCAAAACGCAGAGCTCGTTGTTTCAGAAAAATTCAAGCCTATCCAATTCAAGGAAAGGGATACGTTCAGTATCGTAGCCAATTATAGAGATCCCTTTTTGGGTACGCTTCCCAAATCGCTGAAGCCCAAAAAGCCCAAAAGAACATTTCAAAAAAAAGATACCCTCCCCAAACGGGAAATTCTGTACACCGGTTATATCGCGGAAAGCTCATCCGGTCAGGAGATTTTCTTTTTGACGATAGACGGCCACCAACAGCTTATGGCCAAAAATGAGGTATTCCGGAAGGTAAAGCTGCTCTCCGGTGACCCGAAAAAGGTCAAGGTCCATTTTAATGGAAAAACAAAGACCATACCCTTGACCCAATGAAACCTCCTGCAAAAATAAAGGCCGGGGCGTTGCAGTTCGTACTCTTTATAGGGGCTATCATCGCGATACTGCTTTTTTCCTTTGTATTGATTTCCTATACCCACGGCTTTTTCGGAAAGAAGACGGATTTGACCATAGATATCATCCAAAAAACGGAATATGGGCTACAATACGCTTATCAAAAAAACATAAGGGTAGGGGAAGTGCTCCAAGTGCCTTCCTCCGAGGTTTCCGGCCTTTCAATTACCGTTCAAAAAACGTATTGGGGCATTTTCGAAAAGTATGTTTCCATAGCGGAACGGGGAAAACAATCTTTTTCAAAACTCGCCCTTTCGGGAAATCAATATCCGAAGGGTTTGCCAGCCTTATATCTTCGGGACAAACAACGACCGTTGATCATTGCCGGGAATTCCAAGATTACCGGGGACGCCTATTTACCGAAACAAGGTATCCGAATGGGGAATATTTCCGGAAATTCCTATCGTCATAGTCGATTGGTCCACGGTCGGGAGGGACTTAGCAAGGCTACCATGCCCAAGCTGCCCGAAGAAACGATTCGGGAAATCAATAGATTGCTGAATATGGATCAAGCTGAGGGATCTACAGCATCTTTACGGCCTAAAATGGAATTGAAAAACTCCTTTGCTTCTCCAACAGTGCATATCAATGATTATATCATAGAACTGGAAGGCGTTTCGTTAACGGGCCATATTAAAATTGTGGCTTCCCATAAAATTGTGGTCCATCCCACTGCGATGTTGAGGGATGTGGTACTTGTTGCCCCGGAAATTGAGATTCGGGATGGGGTCAAAGGGTATTTTCAGGCCATTGCCAGTAAAAGAATCCATGTGGGAAAGCACTGTGAACTGGCCTATCCGTCCGCACTTGTCGTAAAGGAAAAGAGAAGCCAGGGAACACCCCAGGACAGGAACCGGAACGCCAACCTCTTTATCGATGACCAGACTATAGCAAATGGAGTGGTACTGTATCTGGACGAATCCGAGGAGCGTACCTATGCCCCCCAGATAAAAATTTCGGGAAATGCACTGGTACGGGGGCAGGTGTATTGTACGGAAAATTTGGAGCTGCCGGGAACAGTTATGGGAAGTGTTACTACGGATGCCTTTATCGCCTTGGCAAACGGAAGTATCTATCAGAACCATTTGTACAATGGCCATATGGACAGTACTGGACTGCCCTTGGCCTATGTGGGTCTGCCCATGGCAGGCCCAGGGCATAAAAAAACGATGAAATGGCTGTACTGAAACGGATAAGGGCATCGACCTTAATGGAAACCTTGGTAGCGACGGTCTTGATCGTGGTCATTTTTATGATCAGCAGTATGTTGTTGAACAATCTGTTTTCGAACTCCCTAAAGGGAAGTGACCATCAAATGGAAGAACAATTAAACCAACTGGTCTATGCATATGGGCATGGAAAGCTGGGATTGCCCTATTCTGAGGAAATGGGGGACTGGGTATTTTCCGTGACGCCCTTAAACCAGAATGGTATGGAAACGGTACGATTTGAAGTAACCCATCAACTGTCCCAAAAAACGATAGGCAAATCAATTATCCATGCGAACTAGGGTTAAAAAAATAAAGGCCTTTACGTTAAGCGAGATGATCGTAGTACTGCTGATTACGACCATGGTCGTGGGGATGGCCTTTTCCGTACTCCGGCTGGTGCAGAACCAAATGAACGGAATAGCAGGGAATTACGAACGAAATACGGAATTTAATCTACTACGCCAATCGCTATGGATCGATTTCAATCGGTACGATAGGATTTACTATAACGCAAAGCGCCGGGAATTGCAGTTTGTCAATGAAATGGGTAACCGGACGTATCGTTTTGAAGAAAACTTTACTACCAAGGATATCGATACATTCCGATTGAAATGGGAAACACAACGCTTTCTTTTCGAAGACCATGACAGTTCTTCTGGGGAAGTCGATGCCATACATTTCCAAACGACCAAGGCGTTCGGTAACCGGACACTTTTTGTATACAAGAGCAACGCCGCAACAACGTACATGAACCGATAGGTATGGGCTTTAAATTGGAGCAGAACATACAGGTGCCTAAACAAACTTCGGATAGCGATTGGCTTTCCGCTATGCTAAAAAAGGAGATTACTTTTTTGGGAAATACCTTTGGGAACAAAAGGAAAGAGGATTTTTATACCGAAATAGCGGTTTTGCTCAAAGCGGGAATCACTTTAAAGGATGCCTTGGCCTTGATACAGGAGAATCAGAAAAAGGAAAAAATGCATTCCTTTTATGAGGAAATTGTGGATGGGCTGGTCTCCGGTACAAGTTTTTATGAGATACTCAGGAAAAAGAAGGCCTTTACGGAATATGAATACTATTCCGTTAAAATAGGTGAGGAAACCGGTACCTTGCCTCGAATAACGGAGGAATTGGGCAAGTTCTTCGCCCGAAAGAATGAACAGCGGAGGGGATTGATCAATGCCCTGACCTACCCGATCATTATCTTGATAACCGCCGTATTGGTCGTTGTTTTTATGTTGCGTATGGTAGTACCGATGTTCGAGGATATCTTTAGACAGAACAATGTAGATCTTCCGGCCATGACCAAAATGGTGGTAAGTGCATCCAACTTTATCGAGGATTTTGGGTGGCTCGTACTTCTGGTATTGACCGCCCTGATTTTACTGCGAAAAACATTTTCGAACAAGGTTTGGTTCAAGCGGCGAAAGGACTTTTTGTTGTTGAAATTGCCCTATATAGGGAACTTCATCACCTCGGTCTACTTGGCGCAGTTTACCCAGGCGGTCGCTTTGTTGACAGCTTCCAAGGTTCCCGTTTTGAACAGTATAGGGCTGGTAAAAAAAATGATCGATTTCTATCCCTTGAACGAAGCCTTGACCCATGTGGAGATGAACGTACTTTTGGGCCGAAGCCTCAACGAAAGTATGTCCGGTGCCCGGATTTTTGACAATAAAATGGTCTCCCTAGTTAAAGTGGCCGAAGAGACGAACCAGACCGAATATATTTTTGAGCGCCTTAACCAGCAATATGCCATCGAGGTACAGCAAAAATCCAAGTTGTTATCCACTTTGATGGAACCCTTGATCATTGTTATCGTCGGGATTTTTGTCGGGGTGATCCTGGTGTCCATGTACCTGCCTATGTTCAAGTTGAGCAGTGTGGTGGGCTAGGGGGAAACCCTAGGGTTAAAATTGTTACGCGATACTATCCAACGCCAATAGGGTTTACATACGCATGCGTTGTTTAAAGTCGGGCTTTCGGGTATTGGAAATCTTTACTTTTTGATTGTTTTTAAGGGTCACCAGGCTTATATGTTTATCCACCTGTTCCAAGGCAACGACTTGATCCAGCCGAACGATGTAGGATCGGTGTGTCCTAAAGAACGTATTGGGGTCCAACGTCCGCTCCAGTTTGTCCATGGATTCCCGTACGGTATACTTTTTCCCGGCGGTGCTTACCTCCACGTACTGATCGGCGGCTTCTATCAGGATGATATCATCTACGTCCAAAAAGGTGGTATGGCCAATGGATTTTACCGCTATCCGTTTAATATATTCCTTATCGGGGCGGGTATAAGTTCCACGGGAAAATGAAAATACCAGATCTTTAAGATTCTCAGTAATTTCAGCTAGGCGGTCTTTTTCGATCATTCCGATGGCCCTCTCCAAGGCCTGTGCAATTCGCTCATGGGTATAGGGCTTAAGAACATAGTCCACCGCATTTTGTTCAAAGGCTTCCACCGCATATTGGTCATAGGCCGTAATAAAAATGAAATAGGGGTAGGGGGCCGGACAGTTGGCCAGAACCTCGATACCGTTCATTTCGGGCATCTCAATATCCATAAATACGATATCGGGCCGTTCCTTTTTAATCGCCAGAAGCGCCTCTTTTCCATTTTGGCAGGTACCAAGGAGTTGTATGTCCTCAAACTTGCTTAAATGGAGAAGAAGCCGTTTTTGGGCTTCCAGTTCGTCGTCTACGATGAGTACCTTGAATTTCATGGGTCACGATCTTTAGCTTGGACCCAGCTTGTGGCAAGCGTACACTTCGATATAATACTTTCTACTTCCATAAATAATATGACCTTCAAGGGTTGCGGGTTATTGGGTTACTAGGTTTTTGTTTTGTATAGCCAAAATAACCCAATAACTTAATAATCCACTGCTATACGCAATTTCATTGTTAAATCGATTCTCCCATCGGAATAAGCTATCGGGCGGCATGGATTTTACGTCCCTGGAATTCGTATTTCGACCATTACCCCGTCGTTGACCGAAAACAAATGGACCGATGCCTTCCCGGCATATAGTTTTTCCAGTCGCATTTTTGTATTCCGTAAACCGATTCCTTCGCGATCTTTTTGGTCCTGTACCAGCCCAGGGCCTTCATTGTACACATAAAGCCGTAGGAAACTCTCTTTCCATTCACTTCCAATCTCTATTCGGTTTGCATGTTCGCTTTTGGCAATCCCATGCTTTATGGCATTCTCCACTATGGGCTGTAAGATAAAGCTGGGTACGGGTAAAGTTTCATGTTCCTGATCGGACTTTAGGACCACCTCCAAGGCCTGGTTTCTAAATCGCTCTATTTCCAGATACTGTTTTACAGAATCCAGCTCTTTTTTCAGGGGTATGAATTTGTGCTTTGACTCTTGTAGGGAAGTCCTTAAAAAATCCCCGAGCCGGATTAGCATCCCTGAGGCCACTTCATTTTTCCCCTGTTCGATGGTGCTGATTACATTATTGATGGTATTGAATAAAAAGTGGGGCGAAAGTTGTGCTTTCAAGGTATTGAGTTCGCTGACGAGCAGTTGCTTCTCCAGTTCAATGGCCTCGTACTCCCGTTGTTTTAATTCGTTTTGATACGCCATGGCATGCACCAACCCGATAATGGCCATATAAATGAAAAAATGCCAGTGAAACAGGTTAAGGAAAAACAGTTTGAAATAGACCATAAAAGCGGGCCAGCTAAAAGAACCGGTACCCAAAAAATTCCATATAAGGGAATATAGGGCCAAATAGACCAAAACCACCAGTACGGCAAATACGATATGGATCAGGATACCACGGTAATAGGTCTGCTTGTCGATTCGGAATCGCTTACCTAGCCAAAATATCAAGGGGCTGAGTGCTCCCCAGATATTCCATACCAGAAATTGGATAAAGAAAAGCTTGAACCAGGTATCGGTACCACCGGCCTCCAAGGTCTTAAGGTACAACTGGGTACTCGTAAACAGGGCCGCTATTACCCAAATAAGGTATAGGGCAATGTTGGTTCTATGGCGCTTAGGAATCACATGGGAAAGTTACGAAATGAATTTTCATCGATCGTCACCCTGTAAGGTAAAGGGGATATGTTTACGTACTCTGGAATGGTGACCGAAATCGTCCTCTACCGAGTAGGCAAGGATTAGCCAAAATTCCTTGCCGACCTCATGGATAAAGTCATTGGGATCTCCCGAATTCAAAGGGACGGAAAAGTGGATCGTAGTACTGTGGTTTTTTTCCTTTCCCTCAAGTATATGAATGGAATTTCGACCTCCCAATCGGCTGTCCCTTACCGGATTTCCAAACCCTTTTACATACATATCGGTACTCGCGGTTTTTCCGTCGACCACGTGGAACAGCAAAAGATCGCTTCCAACGATTGAGTTTTTTTCGTTGAATCCTACCCCGACCCAACCATGGGTTGGCGCCGTTAGCGTACATTCCAAGTTTGTACCAGTGATGGTGTAGGTAAAAGAGATACCGGATACCGTTGTGGTTCGCTGGCCATGGAGACCAGCAAACGCACAAAGGCAAATACAGAACACATGTTTTTTTAAGGACTGTATGCTCATACCCCGCTGATTTCCGTGGTAACGCCTACGATTTCCCATTCGCCGCTCGCGGATCTTGCCATGGAAAGTTGATACAAAAAATCGTACTCCGAACTCACGGCATTCAATACCACAACGGCCAGGTTTCTTCCCAAATACTCGGCATGCTGATAGGTAATCTTTCTGGGTTTTCCGCCCAATTCCTTTTTATTGACCATGGCAATATACTGCTCTGCAGAGAATGTATTGAATTTTCCGCCAATGAGTACGTATTGTAAGGATTTGGGTTCCAGAACCTGCTCCAACAGTTCTCCTTTTTGCAGATCCGCGCCCTGTACAAATTGGGCGGCCACCTTTTTAATAACGGCCTTGGAGTCCTGGGCATTACCGAATCCGAAAGCTAGGGTCAGTAGCAAAATACAGATGGATGATTTTTTAATGATCATGATGTAGAGTTTTAAAATTTCATGATAAACCTAAACATCGTAGAGACCATGGCAAAGGGGGATGTTGCCAACCGAGGGAACCGGGTTGCCAAAGGGGACAAATCCATCGTGATACGATCTGCTTTTCAAAAAATCATATTCCTGGCGTAAAAAAGTAGGGAATCAATCATCATACTCATCAAAGAAGACGATAAGCAGTACAACGGATAGGAGAATAACGAGGTACAATAGACTTTCAAAAAAATAAAAATGGCCCACCTATACCCGCTGTTATATTTTAGTCATCGTCCATATCGTAGTTGGGGGTAACCTCTACCGTGCCGTTTATAATGTCCTTGATCGGAATGATCGTTCTTTTTTCAATGCCCGTACGTATGGTAAGGGAAATGTTGTCAATGGCAACGACCACGCCCTCCAAATCGTTTAGCTTTACCAAATCCCCAATGGCATAGTTCTTCCGGGCATAATAGGTAAGCAGCAGCTTGCCGATCACTTCCTTGGATCCCAGGCCAAATCCGATGGAAATGGCCAAGAGGAAGGCTCCAAGGACAATGGAAAAATTATTGGTGACTATAGTGGTATCTATCCCCGTCTGGTTTAGGGCAGCGATGGTTATCAAAACGGTGATAAAGTAAAAGACCACTTCGCTTATGATCCGGGAACCGCTAAGGTCAAAGGATTCAAAAAGGCCTTTGATGGACTTTTTAATAAAATCCGCTATGTACAGCCCGATCATAAATAGGGCAATGGCACTAAAAAGTTTGGGCAAATAGCGCAGGAGGTTTCCGATTTCCTCGGATACCACGGTCCAGTTCATGATGTCCGCGGCAATGATGAGGAATACCAGGAACAAGATCCAGCGTACGAAATTTACGATGACCTGGGATACCTTGAACTTTATTTGGGCCCGTTCAAAAAGGTTTATGGCATTGATCCTTTCGGTTAATCGGTCTACTTTGGCGAATCTCAGCACCCTTCTGAGCAAAAACTCGATTACCTTGGTAATAAACCATCCCAGGGCCAAGATAACGATCGCCCCGATAATGTTGGGCAGTACGGCAACGACGCCGTCCAACATTTCCTTGAGCGATTCCAAGGTAAGGGTCTTCCATTTGGTGATTTCTTCCATGGTTTGTTGGTTTTGTTCCTAAGCTCTGTGCCTGTTCAATACCGGCCTTTTGTCTTGAACAGATTTTCCAGGGCCGAACTGTAATTAGTAGAAAAAAGCGATGCTACTTCCATAATAAACTTGGCCAGAGCTATGTTTCGCATCACTTTTTTCCTTAGTTCCGGGGGAACCGGTTTTTGGTATTGGTCCATTTCCTTGAATGGATTTCTATTTTCTTCCGTCATTTATGTTAATTTGTGGTATGCTCGTATTACTTTTTGTCGTGCCCTTTTGAGGCGCATCTTTATGGCCCCTTCGGATACGCCCAAGAGTATGCCCAGTTCCTTTACGGAGACATCGTCCTGATACTTTAGCAACAAAAGGGACTTGTCCTCGGCGGTAATGAGTTCCAGGGCCTTTTTTAATCTTTTGGCCTTTACCTGCATCAACTGCTCCTCGGATACTTCAAAGAGGGGCATAAAATCGGCGTCACAAACGTTGTCCAAGGGATGCTCCACTTTTTTTAGGTTCTTTCTACGCACATAGTTCACGCAAAAATTATAGGTAAAGGCGTAGAGCCAGGTAGAAAACTTGGAGTTTCCCTTAAAGGTGTCCAACTTTAGGTACAGTTTTAGAAAAACGTCCTGGGTCAGATCCTCGGCCTCGTCCTTGGACTTGGAAAAACCATAACACTTGTTGTATACCCTTTGGGCATAGCGATCGTAAAGATGACCGAAAAGCAGCGGATCGTTCACTTGAACGATCTTGCGTACCAGTTCCTCGTCGGAAAGCGTTCGGGGTTTTCTGCCAATTTCCAATGGTATCCTTTTGGTTGCTTGTCATTAGGGTTAGACCCGGTTTTTGGAACAGGTAACCCATTATTTTGCAGTATTCCCGTTTTTGTTTGAAAATGGACATGATATAAGCATTTGGCCTATGGTAGAGGAAGGATATCCCTATGCCCTTGATAGTGTAGTATTCCACGAACAAAATTAACCAAGGCATTGCGTCCGTGGAGGCGTGATAATACCAACGGTGGCCCCTATTCGATAATGGGTAGTTTTATGATAGGTTAAGGTATTTATTTGCTTACTTTTTAGGTTTTTCCCCTAGCAGGGGAAGGTGGTCCGGCCCAGGGCCGGAGCGGAAGGGGTGCTGAATAGACCATATTGCCGTTTGGCCGAGATCTGTTTTATCCTAAGTTTGGATCGACCCATTTCAACTTTATCCCTCGGAGAGACAATACTAAAACGACCATTAATGTGGATAAAAAAGGTTACCTATATACAGATTGTGGGTCTAAACAAACTGGAGTAGGAAATAGTCGGATCTCGTTTACAAATATTTGTACCAATAGATCCATCAAGACCCACTAAACGGATAATGGGAATTACGACTTAAGAAGAAGTTGGGGATATTACTTTTTGGGATGTAACATGTTGACAGTCAATTTTTTTATATCTTTAACTTGCTTCAAATCGGTATCTTGAATTCTAACGGTAATACTGTATTGCTACCCGACCTGAATTTGTGTTCTTGATCGACTAATCCTATTTTCTTGAATAACCTAAGTAAACCAATCAAACTTCACGAAGCGTGTCGGCATATGAAATAAAATTTAAAAGTATCCCTTTAAAATTTTCACTATCCCCCAATCCTTCTTATCAACTAAGAGTTCTGTCAAAATGGTTTGTGTGGCCCCTGTGGTTCTTGGTATGTAGTTTTCTGGGAGCCCAGGAGTATAAGATTCGGGAAATCCGTATCAACAACAATGGCGAGAGCCATAAAATTAGGAACGAGCTATACATCGATGATGATGGAATCCTTTGGTATTCCACCTTTAACGGAATTGTAAAGGAGTTTGAAACCAATTCCGTGCTTTCTACTTTTTTGGACAAGGATGAAAAAATTCTATCTACCTATTTGGATGTCATATTTATGGATAGCAAAAATCGCATTTGGATAGTGTCCGACATTGGCGTTTTTCTATCCGATAGTCTGGATGATAGTTATGACCGTGTCCATTTCAAAAAGATTCTGGAGGAGGAGAACGTATCGTTGGGCTCCTTGATCGAGGATTGTGATGGCAATGTGTGGGCGGGAACCTATAACGATTGCATTTTAAAAATTGACCCTTCCCTTAGGGTCACAAAATATAAAACCCCGAAAGCGGACAGGAATTTAAATCCGGGATATTTTCAGAGGAGTTTTTCGTTTGTCGAAAAGATAGTCGATTGTAACAAGATCTTGTTTAGACTGGGCCGGAAGTTGTACCTTCTGGAGGAAGGAAACAGTACGCTACATGCCGACCTTACCGCTTCCCTAAATTATACCAAAAGTAGTTACCTGTACCCGGAGTGGTCCTTTAATGGAGGAGATGGGCTGTTAATTACGGACAATGGCGAACTTTTTCCGGAATCCAAGGATACGTCCTACCGATTTGAAGGGGAAATTTTTGAGACCCGATATATCGAAGGTTTAGGGATTCAGGTGACGAATCTACCTTTTCAGGAAATGATTCCCATCTATAGAAGCACTAGCCCTTATTTGAAGAACCATGCGGATTTGATTGCGATCGACGGTTCCGGAAAAAAACTGGGTTTTTATAAACTACAGCAAAGAAACGGGGAAGACCATTTGACGAAGGCACACGAGATTTCATTTCCGTATATGATCGATGACGTGGTTGTGGATAACTATGATGTCATTTATGTAAGCAGCTATGACCGTATCAGTAAGATAAAATTCAACAGTCATACCTTCCATAAAATCCTGGACGATTATGGGGAACGAAAGGTAAGCGCACGGGGATTTTTGGAGCTGCCCAATAAGGAAATCCTAGCTGCCAGTTATCTGGGGACGTTCAAACTGAGTTCCTATGCTAACGAATATGGTGAAAGCGCCTATTCTGCCGAGATGGTTTTTCCGACCTTGAATTACCTCAGATCCTTTTTTCAAACCAGTGATTCTACAGCTTGGTGTGTTGGAGAGCACAAAAAAATATCGCATATAAACTTTCTTGAAAATGAAATTATAGAACAGTACTTATTTGAGGGGCATCCGACATTGACCCATATGCAATACTATGATGTAGCGAAGTATACGGATTCTACCTTGCTGATAGCCAGTAATTTTGGTCTACAGGAATTTGACACCCATAGAAAACGATTTAGGAATTTACCCATTTTGCCTTTGGCCAATAATAACGAGGTTTTTGTAAGGGACCTTCTCAGGACAAAGGATAAGCTCTATGTGGCCACGGATCGAAATGGATTGTTCATTAAGGATTTCACTTCCGGAACCTTTGTGACCCTAAAAAAGGACAATACCGGTAATGGCCTCAGTATTCCAACAAACAAGGTTTATATGAGTTTCTTGGATAAAGCCGGAAACCTTTGGATGGGGACCAATAACGGGGTTGTTTATGTGGACAAGGACTTAAGCGAAATAGAGGTTATTGGCAGGGCGGAAGGCCTGACGGATCTGAATGTAGTCGGTATTTTGGAAGGTTCCGATGGCATTATGTGGTTTAGTACCTATTATGGTCTTTTTAGGTACGATAGGAGTTCCAAGGAAATTGCCTCTTTCTTTGTCGAGGATGGACTTACGTTCAATGATTTCAATCAAAATTCCTATTATAGGTCTTCCCAGGATCGCTTGTTTTTTGGAGGTATCAATGGAATCATTGCATTTGATAGTATCAATATCAACCATCAGTCCCGGGATATCAAAATATTCCCTACAAAATTTGAATATTATGATCGTACCAAGGGCAGGGAATTGGGTGTCGACGTTTTTAACAATAGCTCCCCAAATTTTAACTTGCCCTATTACAAAAACTCATTTTCAACGTCCTATAGTATCAATGACAATTTTAATACGGACTACAACCGATATTTTTATAAACTGGAAGGATTTACCGATGAGTGGATAGGTCTTGGCAACCAAACTACCTTAAAATTGTTTTCCATACCTCCGGGCAATTATAACTTAAAGATCAAGGGATTCAATGCCACGGGGGTGGAATCGTCCAATGAGCTGTCCTATACCCTAAATGTATCCCAAGTTTTTTACAAAAGACTTTGGTTTCAGTTTTTAGTGATCTTTTTTTTAATTGGTACGTTCGTAGTATGGCTTGTTTATTATATCACAAAGGAGCGGAAAAAAAATGCCTTGAACCTTACCCTTATAGAACTGGAACGCAACGCCCTTAGGGCCCAAATGAGCCCTCATTTTATATTCAACTCATTAAGTGGGATACGTTTTAGGCTAAAGGAGAAAGGATTGCCGGACTTATATGATTACGTATCCAATTTTTCAAATCTAATGCGGCTTACCCTGGATGTGACCCGGAACAAAAACATTCCATTGGCCAAAGAAATGGAATATATTGAAAATTATGTAGCGTTGATCAATTCCCAGAACGAACATAAGATAGAACTCCGGATGAAATATGCAGCGGATATTGATATACATGGCACCTATATTCCTCCCATGATCTTACAACCTATAATCGAGAATTCCATTGTACATGGTTTTATGAAGGATCAAAAGAACAAGGTTATTGTGGTGGAAATCAAAAAATCCCCCATCGGCAAACAAATAGTGGTCGTAATAGAGGATAATGGTCTTGGGATTGCCCAAACACAAAAGAAGCTGAACAATGATCAAGAGCACCGATCTTACGCTACACAAATATTGTATGAGCGATTAATGTTGATGAACAAGACACACTATTACGGGGAATCCAAATATGAAATCGCAATGAAGGATTTAAGCGATAAGGGAGGGCAAGGGACCCGGGTTACCATTGGAATACCCTATTATTAGGTTTTTGCCATAATTGGCTTGGCCGGTTTTTAGAATTGATCAAAAATGGCCATTAGATCCGGTCTTCGCCGTCTGGCCACGGGGATACGATCTCCGGTCTCCAAGACCAAGGTACCGTCCGTAAACAATTTTGAAACCTTTTTTAGATTTACCAAATGTGATTTATGGGTTCTAAAAAACAAAGGCATGGTTAAAATCTTTTCAAAAAACTTGATTCCATAAGAACTCATGTGAATGCTACCGTCGGTCAAATGTATTTTTGCATAGCTGTCCACGCTTTCCAAGCGGATAATATCCAGAATACTTGAAAAATAAGTACATCCCAAGGTAGGAATAGGAATTTTTTTGTTTTCCAGTTCCAAGGCTTCCATTTGCTTTTCATGAGTAGTTATTTCCCGGGCAGTTGCCTTCAATCTTTGAATCGCTTTGGATACAATGGCAATAAAATCGGCCTCATTATAGGGTTTTAGGAGAAAACCCAAAGCAAAATTTCGATAGGCTTCTATGGCAAATTTGTCATGGGCGGTACAAAATACGATTTCCGTATTTGGAGATCGAAGTCTCTTTAAAAGTTCCAACCCGTTTAAATTGGGCATTTCCACATCAACAATTAGTAAATCCGGTCTAGTTTCATTGAGAAATTGCAGTCCTTCCAAGGAATCGCTAAAACATTTCAAAGTGCCAAGGTGGCCAAAGTTTTTGAGAAACAGTTCCTTGCAGTAGCCTATTTCGGAAACGTCATCATCTATGAGTACTACATTCATCGAGTTGGAATTTGGAACATAGGCCGAAGCTAAAATCAACGACTTAAAATCAATGTTTTACTCTTAACGTCAAAAAGCGGGATTAAGTATGGTGGGTTTCCAAAAAATCCAGAATTTGGGAAATATGTACATTTTTGCTTTTTGAAACATCCATCACTTCAATACCCTTCATCTTACGGAGATTTTTGTAGCTGTGCTTATCCGTAGGGGCGAAGATAATGGGCACATTTAACCTGGCCAATTGAGTACATTCCACCAACTCGTACTCTTCGTTGAAAATGAACAGTACAAAGACAAAATTGATTTTTTGCTTAAGCTTTACCAAATCCAATATCCGTGCTATTTTCTTATTCTTGTACACCGCAATTTGTGTCTTTTGAAAAGAACGCGCAATCGTATTCCCCAAAGGGCCCTGTTTATCATATATAATTAGATTTCCTTTTGTTTTCATATGATGTATCCTTGCATTTTACAATTCAATTTATCGGCCCCTTGTTGTGTTAGATTGTTCATTTTTCCTTTGAATTCCGTTTAAGCTTTTTCAAACAAAACCCTTAACCATACTATGTTCTTGTTTCCACTTTTTTTAGCCATAGTTCCGCCTCCTCATATTTGCCGTCCATAATCAGGGCCTTGATATATTTTTGATGGTAATCCGAAGAGGTTTCCTCGGCATCAATGAACCGTTGAAAGTACTCTATGGCCTTTTTATAATCCCTTGTAAGCAAAAAGGAGACCGCTAATTGACGGTGCACATATTTTACCGAGTCTTCATACCTCATAATTGAACTCATTGTCCTTTATTTCATTGAAACCGTAGAAGTCAACAAATGCGAATGGCACATATTTTTTAGAATAGAATGAACTTTTGACATAGCCGGTTTTATTTTTTCCATATAAATGGATAATGAATAGGTATTTTTTCCTAAAAGTATCGAGGAGATTTTATACCTCCTTTTTTTCTGAAAAAGGGCTCATAAATCAATAGTATTTCATGAGTGCCTGAGCTAGAAACCCTAAATTCACTGGTCGGGAGATCATAAGCGTATCCTATCCTGATTTCCTTGGTAACCTGATAATCTATAATGGCCCCAAAATTGTTCGCAAAATTGTAGCGGTAGGTCGCTCCCAACCACAACTTATCATAGAGCAAAAAATTAGCGGAAACATCATAGGTTGCTGGTGCGCCGTCCGTGAATTTTGTGATTATAGAGGGTTTAAATTTTAAGTCCCTGGACAAATCAAATACCACACCGCCAATGGCATAATAACTATTTCGTTCCAAAGCCATAAATTCTCCACTATTGAGATCTGTATTGAGAATTCTCGGCGAGGAGACCCCCAAAAACCAACGTTGTGAACTAACATATAGCCCGGCCCCGAAATTTGGGGACCATACGGTACCATTGTCCGTGAAAAAATTATCATTTGGATCAGGGTTCTCAAGGGAATAACTTGTAAGACCGGCCTTAAGACCAAACGACATTTTTACCTCGTCATTCAGAGGTACGGAATATGAAAAATCCCCATAAATGTAATTGGTACTCTCAAACCCCAGCTTATCGCTCATATAGGACAGTCCAATACCTACACGCGTAAATTGTATAGGCGTATGTACCGTTACCGTATTTGTCCTTGGATTTCCTTCCAAGCCGGACCACTGGTTCCTATGGAGAACAGTTCCATTTAAAACACCCCTGCTACCGGCATATGCCGGATTTATGGAAACCGTATTGTACAGATACTGGGTAAATTGGGGCAATTGTTGGGAACTTAGGATTGCGCCATATAATACGGTAATCAGGATAAGATATTTCCTTTGTTTCTTCATGTCTTTGTCGGGTTAAGTAGGGGTCTTTCGGTAGCCGATATCTATGTCATGGAACTACAATTTGGTTTTCGTTTTACTAATCGTTTTATATTATAATTTTTGTCATTTGATGTTGTACCATTGCTTTACCTCCTAATTTGAAAAAATCATAGTATCAAATTCTTCTAGTTGGAGCCGAGATAAATGTATCCGTCAATAGGTTTTAATTCTTCGTTCTGTACCGTAATGATATAATAATAGGTTCCCGAAGGCAGTTTATCCGAATTTCCGAATGAATTGCTGGGAGCGGATCCACCCCAATCGTTGCGATAGTCATTTGATTGGTAAACGAGGTTTCCCCACCTATTGAAAAAGCGTAGCCTAAAAATGTAATTGCAGTTTTCGACCCCTTTAATTTCGAACATATCGTTAACGCCATCGCCATTGGCGGTGACCGTATCCGAGGCGGTAATCTTATCCAATCCGCATACCACACAATCTTCATTTACCAAAATGGTAAAATCCACATAGTATCCACAGTTTCCGGTATCGGAACTATAGGATATTTGATGCTCACCCGTTCCAAAATTAATTGGGTCAAAAGAATTTCCATCCAGGGAACCATTTCCCGTGAGTACTTCGAAAATCCCGGTAGTATCAAAATCTAAGGGTAACAGGGTCGTCAAATCCAAGGCATCGTCCTCCAGACAGATTTCTTGGGTTAAGCGCTCCATAAGTGGCAATACCGAGATAATCTGTGTATGGGTGGTTTCATTGTCATTACAGTCCGTCACAGTCCAAGTCCTATGGATCTCATAGCCGCCAATGGAACTTTCATTGGCAATGGTTTCCATAAATACTACCTCCACGGAGGTATCACAATTATCCACTGCCGTCAATACCGTGCTATTGGGTATGGCATCGCAGGTGGTTTCCATATCTATGGGCAGTAACTCCTGGAATGTTGGAGCCTCATTGTCCTCTACCATAACAATCTGGGTATGGGAGGTAACATTTCCGGTGCAGTCCGTTGCGGTCCAGTTTCTGGTAATCTCATAGGACGTTCCACATGAATTCGTTGTGCCAATTACTTCATTGAACATTACGGTTACATTGGAATCACAATTGTCTATAGCGGTAAGTACTACGGGTTGGGGCACATTTTCGCAGGATGCTGTTATTGAAGTAGGCAATGGCTCAACAAATGCAGGAGCTGTACTGTCCTGGACCAAGATGACCTGGGAACAATCAGCGGTGTTCAATACGGTATTCTCCCCAGGATTTCTGATACCATCGCCATTCGGATCGTCATATTCCGTAACCGTATAGGTACGGGTTATAGTAGCGTTGCAGTCGGTCGGGTCCGGGTCGTTGGTTGCTGAAATCTCGATAACACCGCAGTACGAAGATCCTAGGCTACCGTCGCCGTTGCCCAAAGCTTCAAATTCTAAAGGGGTCAGGCTAGTCGCTATGGGCACGTCTTGGTGACATTCCACGGTGGTTGTCGGAAATGTGGGGCAAACCACATCAAAATCACAACAAATCGGGGATACGTCTGCTAGAATAATGTCACAGGCATTAACATCCTCAAACCTCACATTGTAATCGGTACCGGCCGGAATGGGATCGGAGATCCATATATTTCCATTGAACGTCCCAGGAGCACCTGTTCCCGTTACATCGTACGGGGCGGTTCCATCTATTTCGGCGATCAGGGTGTAAAAATCACCTTGCACATTACAATTCGTAATCTCGGGCCCTATAAGGGAAAGACCGGGTTGCAAAGGAATGGTAATGGAAAGGGTTTCTACCTGTGTTCCAGCGCAGAAAAGCGGCTTTAACGAATACGTTGCGGTGTATGTTGATGTGGTATTTACATTCACCGTTATGGAAGCTCCTGTACCCAGAGGATTTCCGAGGCTATCGGCCCAAGCAATATCATATAAGCTTTGCGGTAGATTTATGGATAAATCCACAGCAGTTCCCGGGGAACAAACAAAAGCATTATCTGTGGTTGCACGGACCTGTAAGGCTGCGGACATTAAGTTTAAATTAAGATCCAAGGCATCGCAAGGGGTGGTTACTCGTATTACGTAGTCACCTTCGGGAACATTCTGAAAAAGATGGCTGGTGACGGATGGGTCAGTTTCTGTAAATGTTTGTACTACCGTACTTAGATCGGTGGATTCAAATAGTTCATAAACCATGGGATAAGTAGGAGTGCCACTTGTTACTTCGGTCAGGATTATTCCTGATGTAGTATCGGAAAAATCACAAAACGTGCCCGATGTTGCAGCAGTTATATTTTCAAACGGGGCAATACTGACCGGAGCCGTGTATTCCCTTTCCTCGTTACTAAGTGTAACGGCTGAAAAAATTTCGTTGTCGTTTCCTGATTGAAGACGAATACCGGCAAAGCGTAGGACATAATTTCCGGGAGCCAGATTATCAAAAGAACCGGAATGACCATCCGGAGGAATATCGGCGGATACCAATACACCCAATCCGTCACTGCCATCGTTGGTCCAGAGTTCTACATCTACACGGTCGTTGGTACTATTGGCGACATTCATTGCTCCCATATCGTAGACAACACGTCCAGAATTGGAGCATCCGCTAACAGTCTGTATCGTAGGATTATATTGCGCCGGGACGCTGACTTCAAAAGGAATCACCCTTTCAGAACCACAGGAAATGACCCTTAGTTCGTAATTACCCAGGGGCAGATCTCCTATTATGGAGCGATTTATCGTTGTAGTATAGGTTATGGGAAAGTTTAAGGTATACGATCCTCCCAATGTATATGGATGTACCGGATTTATAGTTATATTAGGTACAAAAGGTATAGGACTTATTTCATAAGTTGTACTTGGAACGGTAGTATTGCTACCGGGTAGTAATGTCCTATCGATTACCACCGCACCTGTTCCTTCCAAAATAGAAGTAGAATTTCGTATGTTTACCTCATCCAGGGAATCCGTTTCGGGGAGGGTATCAAATTCCCCCTCTACCGTATGGCAATCGTCTGATGCTATGACCCTATAATGACCGGGGCCCGGTAATGTGTAGGAAAAATTATTTGCGTCCAAGGAACTGGTAGCTATAACGTTAACCCATACACCGGACGTAACCTCCTGGTCTATGGTAACGGAATTTGTATGGCAAAACGTGCCACGGCCGCTTATCTGATGAATGGAAGTACAAGTAGCTGTATCAAGGCCCAGAGTAGGGACTAGGTCAAGACGGGTGTTATCTATCGGTGGTACCACATCACTTTGCCCAAACTGATAACACCCATCATTAAATGCCAAGGTATAGGTATCGTTTTCCGTTAATCCGGGAGGGTACATAAAGGTCATTGTAGGTCCGTTAACACTATAAAGTGTCAGATCTTGTGGTGCTCCCCCATTAACACTTATGGTAGCATTACCCGGAAGTATCAAGGTATCTATACGATCTTGGGAATAGACACGTGCCCTAAATGTTGCATCGTACATGGTACAATTGGGGGCGCATCTTCTTCGAAACCCACCACCTAATGATGCAGATGCCCTATCAAAATTATCCGCTATAATCGGAGTTTGTGTTTGGGATACCCCGCAACCCATATCGGTAACGGTAAGGGAAACCGATTCGCCACCGACCATATTACCAAAAGTATGGGATCGGTCCGCAGTAGGGCCAAACCTTTGTACCCCAAATTGGGATGTTGCCTCATAGCGAAAAGGCCCGTTGCCCCCGCTGTTGATTTGGATATCCAAAGTTCCATCCGGACTATGGAAATTAGCATCTATTGGGCATGAAGGTGCAGTATTGCTACTGGTGATATCCATAGCTTGATAGGTAGTGGTCAAGGCTATGGGGTTGTTCGCATAGGAAATTTCGGTAGGTCCATTGACAAAACGAAGGGAATAATCACCTGCAAAAAGCGACATAAAGGCAATAGGACCACCTGTATCGGGAATATTTCGCACGGACTCCAAACCGCTGGGATAGGTAAGTATGGCTTGCCATCCCACACAGGGAGGTCCTCCGGGAAACTCAATGGCAATGGAGCCATTGTTAGGGCAAGTTTCTGGGGTAACCGTAACCTGGGGATTGTTGGGATTACATTGTGCTTTAACCAGTTGACCGGTAAAAACCAATAAGAACAACAGCATAGGGATGCCTATTGAATGTGGTTTTTTCTTCATGGTAGGTTAAGTTTGGATAACGGTTATGTAACAATTCCTTGGTGTTGTTTGGTTCTATGCGGTATAGTTTCTGCAGTTTTTTTGGGATACCCGCTCAAGGGCTTTGGATGTAACCGTTGAAGTATCCACAAACGAGTTTGTTCCCGGGCCCCGGACGACCCCACAAATCAAAAGGTCGTCCGCGATGGATGTCGCTAACGGGGCTGGAAACTCAACGGAAATGATATGAATGGCACTATTGATCCGTATTTGGGTAACCTGTGGAGAAACAGCAAACAGTTTTCTGAATGCGGGCACCGGCCTTGGGGAAATGGCAACGGTTACATTTTTCAACTCCGTGACTGAGTCTCCAGGATTCCAG
Organism: Ulvibacterium sp.; assembly: GCF_965228935.1. GTDB lineage: Bacteria > Bacteroidota > Bacteroidia > Flavobacteriales > Flavobacteriaceae > Ulvibacterium. The sequence goes on from NZ_OZ245846.1 coordinate 3,156,325, forward strand.
GTTACCGTTGAAATCTGGTTACGTACTGTCTGATTACGATAAATGGGGGAACCCAGATTTTGGGTCGTTGGTATTTTTGCAATAGAGGTATGTCCCATAGCCAAAAAGAACATGGGTATTAATAGTAGGTCAAGTTTTTTGAAAGGAAACATGATCAACGTTTTGCCGGCTTTTATATTTAGGTCATCCTTGGGGAGGAACTTCCAATGGGAAAGCCGATTTTTCAATACCAAAATTAAACAGGAAAGCAGGTGAATGTTGGCGAGATTCACTAATCGGTAGGTTTAGTTTGCTTATCGGTAGTAAACGTTGGCAGATGGGAAGTAAGCTATTCCTTAAACTTTCATAGAACTGTTTTTTTAGAATAGAAAATTAAATTGAGGTTTAAAAGGATAGACGAAATCGGGGATGCCTATAGCTTGTGACTTTTCATGTATTTTGGTCTGTGATTGGAGAAAGGCACATTACAAGTACTGGGTAAGGATTTTTATGCTATGGGCTACGCTTTCCGCAGGAGCACCAATTGAACGATCATAGGTTCTATGGAAGGGCCATATGAAATAATGAATTTGTTCCCGAGCCCCGGACGGCCCCACAAATCAAAAGGCCGTCCACGACGAGTGTCGCTAAAGGGGTGGGAAACTCAACGGAAATAATGAAAATGGATTGGTAATCTTAATTTAGGCAACCTGTAGAGAAACTGCAGACAGTTCGCCGGACGTAAACACCTGCCTTGGGGAGATAGCGGTGTTTATGTTTTTCGGCACTGTAGCAGAATCTCCAAAATTCCAGGTCACTCGCGAAATCTGTTCGTTGGCTGTTTGGATAAAATAGATGGGGGAACCCAGATTTCGAACTGTTGGTATTTTTGCTATTACCATCTTGCCCAATACCAGAAAGGTCAAGAGCATAAGTAGTAGGTCTAGATTTTTCAAAAAAGTTGTGGTCGTTGTGGTTTAATAGGTTCAAGATGTACGATTTGGATTTGGGCTTTTTATAAATACAGTGGGAAACTGTTTATTTGAGATAAAATTACGAAGGAAAGGGCTTGGGTGTTCGTGCAATTTCGTAAACGGTAGCTTCCTTCCATTTATAGGTAATTGAAAACGTTGGATCGGTAACGCACGGTTTGTTGGTTTGCCAAATGGACATTCCCTTTCCAGTTCTATTCAATTTTTAATTTTAAAGACTCAAAAGAGTCTGTTTTAATTCCAATCAAGCCATACACGGTCTCACCTTTTTTGATCGTTGTTCCCTTGATATCATATGCCAACATTTCGGTTTTAAACCTTTTATTGGCAGAACCGGCGGCTATCATATTTCCACCTGCCAAACCGGGTCCAAGAACAAGTCCAATAGGTGTTGAACTAGTTTGCTGACCGTCCGATCCCGTCGTATATAGATTAACCGGGGTTAAAAGCAAATACCATAGATAGGATGCGGGGCTTTGCTTCAATGTTTTAAAAACCTTGTCATTGTCCAGAATAAATATTTCAGTTCCATCCGCATAGGTCAATTTGGCATCTCTTCCGAACATTAAATCGCTGTCGGAATTATTGGTTATTTTTAGGGCTAAAAGTTTTACTCCTTTTTTCAATTCTTTTTTGGAATATTTTTTATCCAATAGATCATATTTATATTCAAGTTTTACGTTGGCAGTTTCATAAGTTGAAATGTAATTAATGGATTTGGGTTCGATCATTTTGTAGCCGGAGGCACAATTTGTCAAGGTTAAGGTCGCTAAAAGTAAAAGGGGAATCTTAAAGGTTTTCATTTGTTTTTAGGTTTTATGGCAGCAGTCGGTCTATCCGAGGGAATTTTTTCCTGACCTGTTCTTGTTCGGTTCTTTTAAGAAAGTGGGCCTTACGGCTATCGCTTTAATGTAAAATGGTTTTTGTATTCCCTCCCGTCACCAAGATTCAGGGTGAACCAGTAGTCGGATGAAGGCAACGGGTTTCCCTTAAAGGTACCGTCCCAACCGATATCCTCCGGCCGGATTCGCCCTAAGAGCTTACCGTAACGATCGTGGATATGGATTACGGCATCGGGAAAATCCCTTAAGGCTTCAATTTGCCAATAATCGTTTGCTCCGTCGTTGTTGGGACTGAAGAATCTGGGGTAGTTCAACAGGACCACTTCCCTGGAATCCTGTCCACAGCCATCACGGTCCCTGGCGTATACCGTATAGATTCCTCCCGGAAGTCCGTGGAATATGTTGTTATCCTGATACTGCTCCCCATCTATGGAATATTCCAGGTCACCGTCCCCGGAAGCAAGGATCATTATATGATTATCGTTGGAAAAGTCCTCCCCGGTGTCCACTTGCTGGATAATGGCCGGTGCGGTGCGGACCAGACGGAAAGAGACCGAGCTTTCACAGTTGATTCCGTTTTGGACGCTGCCTATAAAAAGGGTATAGGCACCTTCTTTCGAAAGGTTTACCTCCGAAGAATTTGAGAGTAGGGTGCCGTCATCGGCGACCCATGTCCAGGAGTCCGCATCGGGGGCTGCGGTTAAGACCCTGGACGGTTCCAGGTCGCAGAGATAATAGGTTTCCTGAAGATCGATGATAGGCGGTTGGATTACGATAAGGTCAAAGGAAGTTTCCGAATAGCAGTCGGGATTGTTACCCTCGGCCACCCTAACCGTAACTGTTTGGGAATAAGGGTTCTGGTTCCTATAGGAGGTAGAAGGAAAATTGTGCAGCACCTGCCCGTCGGCATCTAGATAAGTGGTCTGCAATTCGTTGCGTTCCCCACGGATAAGGGTTTCTATGCCAGAGGTATCAAAGAGCGCATGGCCGTCTCCCTCATCACAGGCATATAAATTTGGAAGGGGTTGTACACTTGGGGCAACCAAGGCCAACAAGGTACATTGGGTTTCGGCGTAACAATGGGTACGTGGATCGGTGACCCGTATTGTGATTACCTCCCTGTACGGGGTGGAGTTTGTATACGGATTGGGAAGAGGATTGGGGAGCAATACTCCTTGGGCATTAAAATAAGAAACTTCCATTCCGGTCTGGTTGCCGACTACCGCGCCCTCGACCCCGGAGGTATCGAATTCTGCGATACCGTCATCGTCGCACACGATAAGATTTGGGAGGGCATGTACTACGGGTAAGGGACTTACGATAAGGTCGAAGGCGGTCTCGGCGTGAAATGTAGGGTTACTATCGTCCGTCACCCTTGCGGTAACGGTCTGTGAATAAGGGATCTGGTTCCTGTAGGAGACAGAAGGAAAATCGTTCAGTTCCCTTCCATCCATATCCAGATAGGAAACGCTTAGTCCCGTCTGCGAACCGATTATTTGTGTTTCGATCGAGGAGATATCAAACCGGGCAAAGCCGTTTCCCTCGTCACAGGCATATTGGTCGGGCGGTCTCCCCACGGTAGGTGTGTTCAAGACCCGCAAGGTCAATGGGGTCTCTACATAGCAACCTGTAAGCGGGTCGGTGACCCGTACCGTAATCGTTTCCAGATGGGGGATTCTATTGGTATATGGATCCATCAGGGGATAAGGAAGAGGGGATCCTTGGTTATCAAAGTAGGAGACCTCCATTCCAGTCCGATTTCCGAGCACGGCACTTTCAACACCCGAAGTATCAAATTCGGCAAATCCATCGCCATTGTCATCCTGCACCGTCAAATCGTCCAAGAATTGGGCTCGGGGCAGAGGATTTACGATAAGGTCGAAGGAAGTTTCCAAGTAACAAATGGGATGGTTGCTATTCTCCACCCTAACGGTAACAGTCTGGGAATACGGATTTTGGTTTCTATAGGATGCAGAGGGAAAATCTTGCAGTACCTGCCCATTGGTATCCAAATAGAAAACGTTCAGTCCCGTTTGTGAACCGATTATTTGTGTCTCGATCGAGGAGACGTCAAAATGGGCAAAGCCGTTTCCTTCATCGCAGGCGTGCAAATCGGTCGGCCTTCCAATAGTAGGTATGTCGGACACCCTTAAAGTCAACTGGGTCTCGGCGTAACAATCACTAAGCGGATCGGTGACTCGTACCGTAATCGTTTCCAGATTTGGGATCGTATTGGTATATGGATTTGGAAGAGGATAGGGAAGCGGAGATCCTTGGGCATCAAAGTAGGAAACTTCCAATCCGGTCTGGTTGCCGACCACCGAACCTTCGACCCCGGAGGTATCGAATTCAGAAAACCCGTTATTGTCGCACATGATAAGATCTGGGAGGGCATGTGCCACTGGCATGGGGTTTACAATAAGGTCGAAGGTGGTATCGGCGCGAAATGTAGCATCGTTCTCGTCGGTAACACTTGCGGTAACGGTCTGGGAATAGGGCTCTTGGTTCCTATAGGAAGTGGAAGGAAAATTGGGTAATACTTGTCCACTCGTGTCCAGATAGGACACGTTCAATCCGGTTTGTCCACCGATTATTTGCCCTTCAATCGAAGAAACGTCAAAATGGGCAAAGCCGTTCCCTTCGTCACAGGCATAGATGTCGGATGGTTTCATCACTATTGGGGTATTTGAGGCCCGCAAGGTCAAAAGGGTCTCAGCAAAACAACTGGTAATGGGGTCTGCTACCCGTACCGTAATCGTTTCCAGATTTGGGATTGTGTTGGTATATGGATTTGGAAGGGGATAGGGAAGCGGAGATCCCTGGGCATCAAAATAGGACACGTTCACTCCGGTCTGGCTGCCGACCACGGTACTTTCTACACTAGAAGTATCGAATTCGGCAAATCCATCGCCATCGTCATCCTGAACCACCAAATCATTTAAGGGCTGAGCCTGTGGTCGAGGCCTAACAATAAGGTCAAAGGAGGTCTCTGCAGGACATGAAGGTGTAAACGGTTCATTATACTCTACCTCTATGTAAACGGTCTGGGCATGGGGCTGCTGGTTCCTATAGGAGGCTGAAGGGAAACCGGACAGCTCCTGGCCATCGGCATCCATGTAGTAGAATTTTAAATAGGAGGCATTTAAGCCGGTCTGTGTGCCAATTATTTGTGCCTCGATGGCGGAAACATCAAATTCAGCATAGCCGTTCCCCTCGTCACAGGCATAAAGGTTTGGCGGTTGTTCTATGTCAATAGGGGCATGGGTCATCAATGTCCTTTCACTCTCATGGCAGTTTCCGGTAAGCGGATCCGTCACCCGTACCGTAATTACCTCTTGATAGGGCGTTATGTTCGTATATGGATTGGGAAGGGGATCGGGAAGGGGATCTCCATTAGCATAAAAATAAGAGACCTCGTTTCCAAATCCACCAACGACAGATCCCCAGCTAGAAGAATCGAACTGGGTAATACCATCACCATCGGGATCGCAGATGGTGGCCGAGTAACTTAGGGGATAATCCGTGCAGCCAGAAGGTACCTTTGCAGTACCGAACACTTTTAGGTAAAGGTTTGCATCCGGATACCCGTAATTGTCCGCGGTATCGTAAGTGTAAGGGGGGCAGCCACCATTGAGCCAGGTCGGACCGGTTTCACCCTCGGTGGATGCCAAATGGAGGCTATTAGGATGCAATCTTCCCTCTACTTCCACCAAAATTCTTTTGGTATTCGGGGGAACGGTCACCGGAATATTGAAATTGGCGGTCAACATCTTCAAAGGGGTCAACCCATTGTTGGTAGGTGATGTTTCCAATTGAACAAGTTGACTCTTTCCAAGCAATGTGTTTGCGGTTCGGGAGAAGGAGGCCGGGAAATTGTCGTCTATCGCATACACATAGAAAGTCACCCAAGCACCGAGTTCCCTTTCTACCTTGATCTGATAGGCTATTTCGGCAGTATTGATGGTAAGCTCCTCATCTTCGGCAATCCCAAAATCCTGAAGCGTAAAAGTCCGTCCCGTAAATGTCGGACTACACGAAAAAGGTGTACTGGGTACTATTTCCCCAACATTGTGGGTCAATGTTACCTGTGCGGTAAGTACGTGTCCCAATACGGATAGGAACAAGGACATAAGCAGTAGGTTAAGCTTTTTTGGGAACATGGTCAAAATAGTTTTACCAGTCTTGGATTCCTGATTCAGGTCGTCCTTTGGGGGAGACACCTAAACTTAGGAAGCCAGTTGTTATGGTATCAAAATTAAGAGGAAAGAGGGGTTGATGTATTCGGAATCCTCTAAACGGTAGGTTCCGTTTGCTTATCGGTAGTTGTAGTTGATTAACAAGAAATATGGGCTGTCTTTTAGTTTAAAAGATGTTATTGCTAAAATATAATATATTGATAATTAATAAGTTATAAATTAAACTGAAGTTTTTGGAAAACCTTTTCTTAAACGGGTATTGTTTCCAAATTCAATGTATTCTTCCACAAAGTGTAGCGTTTTCTTCCTTTTGGCCGTATAGGTAGGCAACAAATAAAATTTTATAAAAAATGAAAAACTCAAAAAGTGTATGGGAACAAAGGCACTGGACCAAGGGCCTTTATCTTCTATTGTTCATCGGAATTGTATTGGTATCATGTAACAAAGATGATGGTGATTCTAGCTTACCGGGAGAAAATGGGATAAACCTGTTGGTCGGTGCCAAGTTATATAAGGATATGGAGAACAAAAGGTTAAATGGTAAGGGGTCTGAGAATAGTGCGAATTTTGAAATCGTCGCGGTAGAACGAAAAGGGAATTTACTTAACATAAATGTTTCTTATGAGGGATGCCGTGAACGTGTTTTTGATGTGATATGGGAGGGTATCGTACGGGAGACCTCCCCTTGTAAGACCAGCCTGATCCTCTCGCGGAAAATTCTTGATAGTGATGTCAGTTGTGGCAGTGACATGCCAATAAAACCATTTACGGAGACTTTGGAAATAGATCTTGAAAGACTATTTGGGAAAGACAACGCTGAAACCTTGGCCTGTTCCATAGACGTTTATAGCATGCTTAACGAGACCGATTCTCCGGATGAGGAGGTCGTCTTTGAACACCACCTATAGGTAAAACATCAGAGTTAATGGCATATAGGATCCATGTTTAGGGAAGATGTTTAAATCGAATGTTGTAATTAGACCCATTTTTTCACGAAGTGTAGCGTTTCCTTCCCATTGGCCGTATAGGTAGAATAGAAAACAACAAATAACTAATAAATAATAAAGTAAAAAATGAAAAAGTCAAATAGTGTATGGATACCGATGTATCGGATGACGAGGAATCTTTGTTTTATCATGTTGATCGGAATTGTTCTGCTTTCCTGCAACAAGGATAGTGACGATCCCCTTCCAGGGGAAAACAGGATTAACCTAAGGGTAGGTGCCGAGCTATATAACGATTTGGAAACTAAAAGGCTAAATGGCAAAGGGGCCGAGGAAAACGCGGACTTTACCATTGTTGGCATTGAACGCTCCGGTACCTTACTTAGAGTAGATGTTTCCTATGGAGGGGGATGTCAAAACCATTATTTTGATGTGGTCTGGGACGGAATTGTACAGGAGATATTTCCATGCAAGACGGGCTTGATCATTTCCCATAGGAAGGATAACAATGACTTTGGTTGTAACAGGGTGATTACCGATACCTTGGAAATAGACCTTGCAGAACTCTTTGGGAAGGACAATTCCGAGGCCTTGACCTGTTCCATAGAGGTTTACAGTATGCTCAATGAAACCCCCGATCCGGATATTATTTGTTGCCATAATTAGTAGGAGTTCATAAAAACTATGGACACCGGATTTTTGTTTATAACTGTAATTGTTATGAAATAGCTTGGAGACTTATGGCCACGACCTTAGTGGCCATAGCTTTTTTTTAAATAACCCCCGTTTGAAAAGAATACCAAAAGAAACCATCCCTAGGGAAAAGCTGGAAGAGTTGCTTGTATCCAACTGTAAACTCAGAAAAAAAGGTAGTCAGGAGTTGTTGTACAAACATTTTTACGGCTATGCCTTTAAGATAAGCAGGTTGAATACCTACTCCAGAGAGGAGGCCGTAGATGTCCTTAATGATAGTTTTATCAAGGTTTTTGGTTCAATTGGCAAATTTCAGGAAGGAAAGTCCTTTAAACCATGGCTTAAACGAATCATTGTAAATACGTCGGTGGATAATTTTAGAAGTAAAAAAGAAAAATTCTTGAGTTTGGAACCCGTTACAATGGGGAACACCCGGATCGATGCCGAAGCGATTTCCCTGCTGAACGTGGCCGATATTTTAGCGGCGTTGGATCGATTACCCAGATTACACCGATTGGTTTTTACCTTATTCGAGATTCAAGGGTATACCCATGGAGAAATTGCAGAAATGCTGGACATAGGAGAAAGTAGTTCGAGAACATTTTTGGCAAGGGCCAAAAAGAAATTGAGAGTTGTATTGCAAAACCAAGTAAAATCCGCAACATGAAAGATTCTATTGACGATAAAATTGTGGAGCAGATCAAAGGAGTTTTTGATCATTGGGAGGAGCCTTACAATCCGGAAGACTTGGAAAAGCTCCTCAAAAAGAAGAAAAAGAACCGAAAGGTAATTCTATGGCTTCCCTTTCGCTATGCGGCCGTTGTGTTGGTTCTCTTTACCACAGCGGTGCTTGTACATAATTTTTTGAAAAATGAAGGTGAAAATGAATTTGATCTGCCCATAGAACAAAATACGGAGGAGGTCCATAAGGAGAAAAATATAGAGAAAGACCAATTCGAAAAAGGAAGCCGCCCAGAGCAAAAAATAGATATACTGCAAAATACGGAAGCAACGGTTTCCCGAGAAAGGGATGAAAACGGGGTTCTTACCGAAAAGGAGATAAGCAATAATGGTAAGGGCCCCATTAAGAAAGGCGTTACAGTAGAAAGTAACACCTCCGAAAACCCAAGTGGAATCAAAAGTGATCCGTCAGGGGAAAAATCACTGTTTTCCAAAGAAGCGGACAGTACGGCATGGGTTGAGGGCACCTTGCCAAAAACCGATTTGGATAATAAAAAAATAATCGCAGAGACCAATGAGAGAGAAAAAATGGCCCGGGTAGAAGAGGAGGCCGCCAAGGAATTGCTTGAAGGGAAACTTGATGAAGAAACCTTGGATGAGGTATTACAGAGCAAAATCAGGTTTGGGGTAGTATTGTCACCCATGGTCAATTATAACCAGGGTACTGGCCAAAGCAATGTGACCTTTTCTGGAGGTGCTGCTTTAGAGGTACCCGTTCTTAAAAATATAGATTTTTATACCGGACTGTCCCTGATCAATCAACGCATTCACTTTGAGGAGAACGCGTTGTTCAATCGGGGAGAGGGAACCCAGTTGAAATCCAGGCAGGTGATTCTAACGGGACTGGAACTACCACTGAACCTAAAGTATAATTTCAGAATCGGGGAAAAGCAATGGTTTGCCACTGCGGGGGTGTCTTCCACTACCTATTTTCAGGAGGAGGTCGAATCTACCTTTCAGGACACCAGAATTGTTTTTGATGAGGGACTGAACGGGGTCACGGAAGCCCGGACCCAGGAAAGCCTTAGGACGGAGAGGGAGAACGCACAGTCCGAATCCGGGAGTTTTAACTTTGCCGGGATATTGAATCTATCCATCGGCATTGAACTTCCCATTAACAACAAAAAACAATCCCTTATCGTTGAGCCCTTTATTAATAGCTCACTTTCCCCTGTCACTAGGGAAAATGTTGATTTCACCAATGGCGGGGTAAAGCTGAGACTAAATTTCAACTCCTTCTAAATGTGTACCCCTGGGCAGGGGAATTGTACTAGATGAAGAGCAATTGTGTGCCTTCTTGATCGGCCCTATTATAAAAATCCCCTATGGTAAGGATGCCTTCGATTTCATCGATCAAATCTTCTTCCTTTAAGTGGAACATATCAACGGCCAATTTACAGGCCCAAAGCCTACATCCGGAATCCGATAGGATTTCCAAAAATTCACCAACAGGCGGCATATCCAGTTTTTCCATTTCCTTTTTCATCATACTGGTGGCCAAGGCCTCCACGCCCGGTAGGCCGCCCAACATGGTTGGAATATGCATGGCAGGGTTGCCTACTGTGGCCACACGCAAATGCTCCAGTTTTTTCTTCTGGATGGCCTCCAATCCGAAGAAAGTAAAGAATATCTCGGACTCAATGCCTTCCATCCGGGCACCATTGGCCATGATAAAGGCCGCATATACATTTTCTATGGTGGCTTTGGAAAGGATGAACATCATTTTCCGCACTTTGGTCTTGCTCATGATTTTTGATTTAAATGGTTCTACAAATACTGGTTTAGATACAACTTTTGGGTTTGGGTATCCCGGCAATCATCGTGGCTTTTTTTAATGGGCCACCTGGAAACAGCTTGTAAAATTCCTTGATATTGATAACACCGCTTTTTTTGATACCCCGAATGGATAGCGGTTCTTCCTTTTGGAATTTATCGTGAATGTAATCTATGACCTCCCAATGCCTATCCGTCATGGCGATGTCCTGCTCCTTGGCGATTTCCTCACCGATTTCCTTACTCCATTGTGAAAAATCGGTCAAATACCCTTCTTCATTTACTGAAATAGTGCGTTGTGCGATTAACTTTTCCATCTTACGTTGTTTTAGTTTATTGAGATTCTATTTTTTCAAAATGTTTGCCTTTTGTACTCATGTTCGCCGATACGAATGGAATATGTGTGCCTTTTAACAACATGTTCCAATACACCCATTTAAAGGCCATCTTGCCCATGTGGTTGGCCCTGCTTTCTTTCAATAACTGCAATGGGCCCACACCGGGGAACGGAAAGGTTCCCTCAACGGGTTCGTGGGTGTAGTTGAAATCGATGAGCAAAGCCTTGCCATTACCGGTCTCGATAAAGCAATTGGCATGTCCATCAAATTCCTCTTTCAAAGGTTCTCCCTTGATGTAATGAAGTATGTTTTCGGTCAATATTTCCGCCTCAAAATGTGCTACCGATCCGGCCTTGGAGGTCGGTAGGTTGGTAGCATCACCTATGGCGAATATGTTTTCATGATCCAAGGTCTGTAACGTAGCTTTGTCGGTTGGAATATGGTTCAATTCATCGCCCATCCCCGAGCGCTCCAATAGCGCGTCCCCCATATTCGTAGGTACTGTAACCAAAAGGTCATAGTCAACTTCCGTATCGGCATAATCGATTATCTTGTTGTTTTCGTAATCGACACGTTCTATATTAAAATCGGTAACTTCCTTAATGTTTTTTTCCTCCAACAAGTAATGTAAGGCCTTGGTTGCCCTAGGTTTGGTAAATGCACCACTTAGGGGGGTAACGAAGGTAATGTCCACTTTGTCCCGCATGCCTTTGTTCTTGAAATATGAGTCGGCCAAGAATACAAATTCAAGAGGGGCTATAGGACATTTAATGGGCATTTCGCTGATATGTACCACTAATTTTCCACCTTCCCATTTCCGCAGTTTATTACGTAGGGCCTTGGCTCCTTCATAGGTATAAAAGTCAAAGATGTTCTTGTACCATCCGGGGCCGTCCATGCCTTCTATTTCTTCCGGGGCTATGTTCGTTCCCGTTGCAACGATCAGTATATCATAGGGCAGTTCTTCCCCATCCTCAAGTTTCACCATATTTTTTTCGGGTAGGATGAGTTCAATTTTTTTCTGGATATAATTTGCCGCTTTCGGAATGAATTTTCTACCGTCTTTTTTTACTTGTTTTGTGGTATAGATATCAAAGGGCAGGAATAGAAATCCCGGTTGATAGTAATGTGTTTTGTACTGATCTACTATGGTAATTTTCCATTCTTTTTTGGGAAGCTTCCCAATGAGATGGTTTGCCATCATGGTACCTGATGTTCCCGCTCCCAATATGACCAAATTTTTCATGCTTTCTAATCTTTATCTTTCCCTATTTTACACACATAAAGTTATTGGGATGTCCTTTCAAAAGACATGACAAATGTCAGGATTGGGGTTAAAACTTGGTAACAATTGTTACATAAAACAGCTCAAAATCAATAGTTTAACCAAGTTTTGGGCTTGTGTTTCATGATACGAAATAGATTGGTGCCGCTTTGGAGCAGAACGGGATTTGGCAGAAAGCGGACAAAAAATATTGCGGATCGTTACCCCCGAACCCATTTGAGGTGACAATCCGCAATGCTTCTAGACCCACCCTTTTTTCTAGGGGGCGGGAATCCTATAAATTAAATCAGTTATCGGCTTTTATGGCTGCCTGGGCAACGGAGATCCGTGCTATAGGAACCCTAAAAGGGGAACAACTTACATAGTTCATTCCTAGGGTATAACAGAATTCCACGGAGCTGGGTTCTCCGCCATGTTCGCCGCAAATACCGACTTTTAAATCAGGTTTGGTGTTTCTACCACGTTCTGTTCCCATTTTCACTAACTGTCCTACGCCTTTTTGATCCAAGACCTCAAAAGGATCTGCCGTCAAAATTCCTTTTTCCAGATAAATGGGTAGGAATTTACCGGCATCATCCCGTGAATAACCAAAGGCCATCTGGGTAAGATCGTTTGTTCCAAAGGAGAAGAAATCGGCACGTTCCGCAATGGAATCGGCCATCAAGGCAGCCCTGGGGACTTCGATCATGGTTCCTACCAAATAATCAATGGTATCGCCATACTCCTCGAATACCTTTTTCGCAGTTTCCTTGATTACCTTTTCCTGCTCCATAAATTCATTTAAGGTACCGACCAAGGGGATCATAATTTCCGGTTTGGAGACGATACCTTTCTCCTTTATGTTTAGGGCGGCCTCAATAATGGCCCTGGTCTGCATTTCGGTTATTTCAGGATAGGTATTTCCCAACCTACATCCCCTATGGCCCAACATAGGATTGAATTCCTGTAGTTCCGCCACTTTGTTTTTAACGGCCAACAAGGAAATATGCATATCCTCGGCCAACTCCTTTTGTGTAGCCAGTTGGTGGGGCACAAATTCATGCAGTGGGGGATCAAGAAGGCGAATGGTAACAGGATGCCCGTCCATGGCTTCAAAAATACCTTCAAAGTCCTTGCGTTGCATGGGCAACAAGTCTTCCAAGGCATGTTTTCTGCCTTTTACGGTATCCGCCAAGATCATTTCACGCATGGTCTTGATACGGTCTACTTCAAAGAACATATGCTCGGTACGGGCCAGTCCTATGCCCTGTGCCCCAAATTTACGGGCAACTTTGGCATCTTTCGGGGAATCCGCATTGGTGCGTACCTCCATAGCTCCATATTTATCCGCCAATTTCATGATTTCGCCAAATTCCCCACTTAGTTCGGGCTCGCTTGTGGCTACCTTACCTTCAATAATATTCCCGGTGGATCCGTTCAAGGAAATCCAATCCCCTTCATGATACACTTTTCCATCTACGGTCAAGGTCCGTCTTTTATAGCTGATTTTCAGTGCACCGGCTCCGGAAATACAGCATTTCCCCATTCCCCTGGCAACCACTGCGGCATGGGAAGTCATTCCGCCCCGGGCCGTTAGGATACCCTTGGCAATGTTCATTCCCTCAAGATCCTCGGGGGAAGTTTCTATCCGCGTTAAGATACTATGACGGAATTTATGTGCCTCGTCTGCAAAAAATACAATTTGTCCCGTTGCGGCTCCTGGGGAGGCAGGAAGGCCTTGGGCAATGACATGCGCCCTTTTTAAGGCTTTTTGGTCAAAAACGGGGTGTAGCAACTCGTCCAGTTTATTAGGCTCTATGCTAAGCAGTGCCTCCTTTTCGTCAATCAATCCTTCCTTGAGCAGATCCATGGCTATTTTTACCATGGCGGCCCCGGTACGTTTTCCATTTCGCGTCTGTAGTATCCAAAGTTTTCCTTCTTGAATGGTGAACTCCATATCCTGCATATCACGATAATGCTTTTCCAAAATCTCTTGATAGTTGTGGAGTTCCTTGTAGATGGTAGGCATCAACTCCTCTAACGAGGGATAGGAGACTAGACGTTCATTTTCATTGATCTTGGCAAGTTCTGCCCATCGTTTTGATCCCAAGGTAGTAATCTGTCGCGGGGTACGTACACCGGCAACCACATCCTCTCCTTGGGCATTGATCAAATATTCTCCGTTAAATACGTTTTCACCTGTTCCGGCATCGCGGGTAAAGCATACCCCAGTACCCGAACTATCACCCATGTTGCCATAGACCATGGCCTGTACGTTTACTGCAGTACCCCAATCTCCGGGATAGCCATGCATTTTCCGATAGTATAGGGCACGGTCTCCGTTCCAACTATTGAACACGGCAATAATGGCTCCCCATAATTGTTGCCAGGGATCTGTTGGAAAATTGGTACCGGTACGTTTTTTTATGATATCCTTAAAGTCATAGACCAAGTCCTTTAGGTCCTGAACGGTGAATTGGGTATCCAGTTCAATTTCTCGTTTTTCCTTTAAGTGTTCCATTATTTCCTCAAAGGGGTCGATATCGTCCTTGGATTCAGGTTTCATACCAAGAACCACACCTCCGTACATTTGGATAAATCTACGGTAGGAGTCCCAGGCAAATCGGTCATTCCTGGTCTTGGCCGCAAGTCCCTTTACCACTTCATCATTGAGCCCTAGATTTAAGACGGTATCCATCATTCCGGGCATGGAAACACGCGCACCTGATCGTACTGAGATCAAAAGGGGGTTCTTTGGATTGCCAAACTCAGCTCCCATGATTTTTTCGATATTGGCAATGGCCTGTTCGGTATCCTTTTCGATTAGTTTTAAAGTTTCTTCCTCCCCTAGCTCATTATATTCGGTACAGACTTCCGTGGTTATGGTAAACCCAGGTGGAACTGGAATACCGATAGCGCTCATCTCGGCCAAGTTGGCACCTTTTCCCCCAAGTAAGTTACGCATGGTACTGTTCCCGTCGGCGGATTTGTCACCAAATCGATAGACCCTTTTTCTAACTTCTTCCATTATTTCCATACTATTGTTTTTTAAGGTTTAACTAAAACTAGGACGGTTCAAAAATATGGACTTCATGTTGGCGTTTTCATGACATTTATCACCTTACGCGTATAAAATTTGGTAACAATGGTTACAAAAAAAGGGATTGCAGGGAATACGAATACCGGCCTCTTTTATTATATGGGAATTAGCTTTATTTTTGATGATGTTTTGGCAAAATGATTTGCTTGACAGAGGAGGGGTGATGATTTCGGGAATTACCGATTACCCTTATAACAAGTGGTTTTATGAAGTTAAATGACGTGGGCGAACAGCTGTCAAGGATTATTGAAAATACAGTGGATACGGAAACCCGTAATTGGTTGGGGGAAAAGATCCGCAAAATCATCGATGAAGGAAGTGTTCGGGATATGTATCTGACCTACAGCCTTATTCCTTCCAAGATTATTAATAGCGACGTCCAAGGAATCCATTCTGGAAACGATTTGGATGATTACTTGTTTGCCCAAAATGCGAATATCCAACAAATTTCAAGAATCTATGTATTGATCAGTGTGCTGAACGCAGATAGGGAATTCTTTACACCCAAGGTTGCCAATATTATTCAGGTGGCGGATACAGGGGAACTTGAGACTTTTTTAAAGTTCTTGATATTGCTGCCTAATCCGGAGGCGTACAGGACCCAGGCCGTTAATGCATTACGAACCAACGTACCCACCGTTTTTAATGCCATAGCCCTTAATAACCCATATCCCGCATTGTTCTTTGACGAGCAACAATGGAACCAGATGTATCTCAAAACCGCCTTTATGCAAGGGGATTTGAGCGCAATACGGGATATTGACAAAAGGGCGAACAAAGAATTGGCCCGCATTATTTCAGATTATGCCCATGAGCGTTGGGCGGCCTCTAGGGATATCGATCCCTATTTTTGGCGTCCGGTATCGGGGTTTCTGAATGCTGCCCTTTTAGCGGATATGAAACGGTTATTGGATAGTGCCGATTCCATAGAAAATAGGGCCGGAGCCTTGTGTTGTTATTACTCGGGTACTCCTGAAGCCAAAAAATTATTGGCGGGTTATCCCCGTTTGCAGGAACAGATTACGAATAAAATACTGAGTTGGAAAACCCTAAAAGATTGAATATGGAAGATAAAATGATGTTTATAGACTCACACATTCATATGACATCCAGAACCACGGATGATTATGAAGCTATGGCAGAGGCGGGGGTCGTGGCCGTAATCGAGCCCTCTTTTTGGCTGGGGCAGGCACGTACCCAAGTGGGCTCATTTCAAGATTATTATAGCAGTTTGGTAGGCTGGGAACCTTTTAGGGCCAGTCAGTTTGGTATACAGCATTATTGTACCATCGGCCTAAATTCCAAAGAAGCCAATAATGAAGCTTTAGCGGAGGAAGTGATCGAATTGCTGCCTTTGTATCTCCACAAGGAAAATGTGGTTGCCATCGGTGAAATAGGATACGATGACCAAACCCCGGCCGAGGACAAGTATTTTCGTGTTCAATTGGAAATGGCCAAAGAGCTCGGTATGGTGGTGCAGGTACATACGCCGCACCGTGATAAGAAATCAGGCACGATTCGAAGTATGGAGGTATGTTTGGAACATGGTCTGGATCCTGCCATGGTAGTCATTGATCATAACAATGAGGAAACTGTACAGGAAGTACTGGATAGGGGCTTTATTGCCGCCTTTACCATCTACCCCAAGACAAAAATGGGGAACGAACGCATGGTAGAAGTGGTCAGGAAATATGGTAGCACGGACATCATTGTGGATAGCTCCGCAGATTGGGGCGTAAGTGATCCCTTAGCGGTCCCCAAAACCGCCAACCTGATGCTAAAAAGGGGTATACCGAAGGAGGATGTTATTAAGACCTGCTATCAAAACGCCTTGGATATCTATGGAAAAAATGGAAAGATGAAGGAATCCGATTGGTTGAACCCTAAGGGAATCGATCAGACCAAATTATATAATGACAATAGCGTATTGCGCGGTCAAGTCCCTAAGGTGGATTCGGATAAAATCGTATAAATGCGCACTATTCTAAAAGGATATCTGCGGTTGGCCCGCCCGGCCAATCTGCCTACCGCAGCCGCGGATATTTTGGCAGGTATCGCCATTGCTGGGGTACTCTCCAACGACCTTGTCGGTTTCGAGGTAATTTCCAAAATGATTTTTTTGGTTTTTGCTTCGGTCTTTCTGTATGCAGGTGGGGTAGTCCTTAACGATGTATTCGACTTGGACCTGGATAAGGTAGAGCGACCGGAAAGACCCATCCCAAGTGGATTGATTCCTTTAAGATCAGCAGCAATTTATGGGGTTGTTTTGTTAATCCTAGGTATAGGATTGGCTTTTTTTTCTGGACGGGTCAGTGGTGTTATTTCCGTTGTTTTGGCTTTTTTCATTGTCCTTTATGACGCATTTTCAAAAAAGGATGGTTTTTTGGGCCCTATGAACATGGGATTGTGTAGGGGATTGAACCTGATATTGGGCATGTCGATCATGGGAGGGGCCGCCCAATGGTGGTATGCTATAATTCCTTTGGTATATATCTTTGCCATTACGGTAATAAGTAGGGGGGAAGTACACGGAAATAATAAGAACCATATCATCTGGGCCGGAGTATTGTACAATCTGGTTATATTAGCCGTAATTACCTTAATTATGTCCCAAACCGATAATATACTACAGGCAGTTCCTTTTTTGGCGCTCTTCGCTTTTTTGGTCTTCAGGCCCTTGATTCGTGCCTACCGCATCAATTCCCCTGAAAACATAAAAAAGGCGGTAATAGCAGGTGTACTTTCGTTAATTGTTCTGGATGCTTCCTTGGCCGTAGGTTTTTCAGTTTGGTGGTATGGCCTTTTGTTGTTGTTATTACTGCCTTTATCCATATTTTTGTCGAAGCTTTTTGCCGTTACCTAAACCAAACCGATGCATTTAAGATCTATAGAACAATCCTTTACTGTAACGTACACGTATAAACTGCACTTTACACAAAAACTGTTCGGTACCCATAATACGTTGTTCAGGGATGTTTTTGAGGGGTATAAAAAGAATGGAAGGGTAAAGGCTTTTTTTGTTATCGATAAGGGTGTCCATGAGCATCATCCTGACCTGGATAGGGAGATAAAGGACTATTGTATAGCGTATCCCGATACGATTCAGTATACGGGAAGTCTTATCATTGAGGGAGGGGAACAATGCAAAAATGACCCTGGGAATGTTACCTCAATCTTGGAGAAAATCAATACCAATTCCATTTGTAGACATTCCTTCGTAGTAGTTATTGGTGGTGGTGCCATAATAGATATGGTCGGCTATGCGGCAGCGATTGCGCACCGTGGGGTAAAGTTGATTCGCGTTCCTACCACTGTACTTTCCCAGAACGATTCCGCAGTGGGGGTAAAGAACAGTGTCA
Source organism: Ulvibacterium sp. (assembly GCF_965228935.1). Lineage (GTDB taxonomy): Bacteria > Bacteroidota > Bacteroidia > Flavobacteriales > Flavobacteriaceae > Ulvibacterium. Next base: position 3,174,546 of record NZ_OZ245846.1, read on the forward strand.
ACAGCTTCGGCAAGAAAAACTTTGTGGGCACTTTTGCACCGCCCTATGCGATAATCAATGATACGGATTTTCTAAAGACTCTAGAGCACAGGGATTGGATCGCCGGGATAGCCGAAGCCATAAAAGTAGCCTTGATCAAGGATAAAAAGTTTTTTGCATACCTAGAGGATAATACCCAAAAATTAAGGAATAGGGATATGGCCGCTATGCAATATGTAATCCACAAATGTGCCGAAATGCATATGGCCCATATTGCCCAGGGAGGCGACCCCTTTGAAAGCGGTTCTTCCAGACCCTTGGATTTTGGCCATTGGGCCGCCCACAAATTGGAGCAAATGTCCAACTACGGACTCAGACATGGTGAGGCCGTGGCAAAGGGTATCGCCCTGGACATAACCTATGCACAGCTAATAGGTCTTATTTCCGAAGATACCCAAAATAACGTTCTGGATGTAATGCAAAAAACCGGGCTCGATTTACACATTCCAGTGGAAACCGAAAAAGAAATACAGGAATTGTTGCAAGGCATTGAGGAATTTCGGGAACATTTGGGAGGGGAGCTTTGTATTACCCTAATTTCGGAAATAGGAGAGAAGCACGATGTAAACAAAATCGATTTAGACCTTATGCAACGCGCGATTACAGGTCTAAACGATAGTTGCAAAATAAGAATAGAATAACCAAAATGCAGATAAACGGAACACATCAGCTTACCTATTGTACCAATATCCATCCGGGATCCAATTGGGAAAATACATTTAATAGTCTAAGGGATTATGTTCCGAGTATTAAGGCAAAGGTAGCTCCAAATCAGCCTTTCGGATTAGGTTTACGTTTGTCCAACAAAGCAAGTGAAGAACTTCATGAAGCCAATCATTTAACGGAATTTAAGGAGTGGTTGTCGCAAAATAACCTGTACGTATTTACTATGAACGGGTTCCCATATGGCAACTTCCATGATGAACGCGTAAAGGAGGAAGTACATGCCCCGGACTGGACTACCCGGGAAAGGGTTACGTATACCAAACGCCTTTTTGAGCAGTTGGCGGAATTACTTCCGGCCGGAATGTCCGGTGGGATCTCTACCTCGCCTATCAGTTATAAATACTGGCACGCCACGGAAGACTTAAAAAGAAAGGCTTTTGAAACTGGGGCCAAACATCTTGCAGAAATCGTATTGCAACTGCGGGATTTAGAGTCCACTACGGGCAGGTATCTACATTTGGACATTGAGCCCGAGCCTGATGGTCTTCTGGAAAACAGCAAGGAGGTAGTCCATTTCTTTGCAGATTACTTACTGCCAATAGCCATTCCTATATTACGGGACAGGATTGGAACTAGCGATGTAGAATCGGAGAGACTGATTAAAAAATATATTACGGTCTGCTACGACATTTGTCATTTTTCCTTGGCCTATGAAGAACCGGAGTATACCTTTCAAAAGTTTGCCGGGGCGGGAATCCAAGTTGGAAAGATTCAGGTAAGTGCTGCCCTAAAAATTCTTTTTGATGAAAAAGACAAAGATGCGATTTGGGCGTCCCTTTCCCGATTTGATGAACCTACTTATTTGCATCAAGTCACCGAAAAAAAGGAAGGGAGGGTGAAGACCTATAACGATTTGCCCATAGTTTTGGAGCAGAAGAACGATTTTATCGAGTTAAGGGCCCACTTTCACGTTCCTATTTTCTTGGAGCGTTTTGATACCCTGTATTCTACCCAGGATCACATTTTGAAGGTAATCGACTATCTGAAAAAGCACACCGTATCCGAGCATTTGGAAATCGAGACCTACACCTGGGATGTACTTCCCAAAGCGTTAAAACGCGAACTGTCAGAATCTATTATTCGGGAGATTAATTGGCTAAAGGATAGAATGTAATCCCATGCAAAAGACGGTAGTCATTAATGTGGTGGGGTTGACCAAAAGGCTCGTTGGCGAATACACTCCTTTTATAAAATCCTTTTTGGAACAAGGAAAATCAACGGTTATCCAACCGGTGCTTCCCGCAGTTACCTGTTCCGCACAATCGACCTACCTTACCGGGAAATACCCTTCGGAACACGGCATCGTGAGCAATGGATGGTATTTCAAGGACGAATGTGAGGTGAAATTTTGGCGGCAATCCAATAAGTTGGTACAAAGTGAAAAAATTTGGGACAGGCTTAAAAAGAAAGATTCGAATTTTACCTGTGCCAACCTGTTTTGGTGGTATAATATGTATGCCAATACCGATTATAATGTAACACCACGACCTAATTATTTGGCGGATGGAAGAAAGATACCTGATATCTATTCCCACCCTGCAACCTTACGGGATACACTGCAAGAGGAATTGGGAACGTTTCCGCTGTTCCATTTTTGGGGTCCGAAAACATCCATAAAGTCCAGCCAGTGGATAGCGGATGCCACCCTGCGAACGGATGAAATTCATAATCCAACACTTACCTTGGTCTACCTCCCGCATCTGGATTATAACCTGCAGCGTTATGGCCTTGATTTCAATATCATATCCAAGGATTTGCAGGAGATCGATGCCGTGGTAAAGCAATTGGCGGAGCATTATCGGAAACAAGGAGCACATATCATCCTGCTTTCGGAATATGGAATTACCAACGTAAATCGTCCGATACACTTGAATCGAATACTTCGAAAAGCCGGATTCATAAACATCCGTACGGAAAGGGGATTGGAACTTTTGGATGCTGGTGCAAGTAGCGCCTTTGCCGTTGCGGACCATCAGATTGCACATGTATATCTAAATGATAGCTCCATTAAATCCAAGGTTCGGGAAATATTGGAAAAAGTAGAAGGGGTAGAAAAGGTATTGTCAGATCATGAAATACGGGAAGCGTATTTAGATCACGACCGCTGTGGCGATTTGGTAGTGATAGCGGACAAGGATTCCTGGTTTACCTATTATTTTTGGTTGGATAATGCTAAGGCCCCGGATTTTGCCCGTATGGTGGATATTCATAAAAAACCGGGATACGACCCTGTGGAAATGCATACGGATCCCAAGGATAAATGGGTTATGGCCAAGGTTATCGGTAAGCTTATCAAAAAGAAATTAGGCTTCCGAACCGTGATGGACATTATTCCTTTGGATGCCAACTTGATCAAGGGGTCACATGGTAGGGTTCCAGAGCATGTGGAAGATTATCCCATCTTCATTACAAACAATAGCTCAGCAAACTTAACGGAACAAATGCCTCCGACCGAAGTATTTTACCAATTGGAAAATCATGTTTGCAATAAGCATTGATACGACCATCGGTATTGGAAGTCCATTATTTTTATATTTTTAAGGAATAGGCTTTATCCAGATAAGGAAAGAGTCGCGCTTCCAGGAACCGTTTCAAAAAGATAAAAATATGATACGCCAAACCAGGACAAGGGAAAAATGGTGTTCGCGAAAAAGTAACTTTCTCCAATACGTCCTTTGGATACCTATTTTTTGGGCCATTCTAGCTTTGTTCGGCTGTGGATCAGAGGTTATCGAGGAATCTTGGAGCTACGAGATAGATCTTGGGGATGAAAGCCCCCAAGGAATTCTGAAGTTGGTAAAATCCGATGGCAGGGATCGGGCCTCGATGATTTCTTTGGATTGGGGGACATTCGATTTAGAAAATGTTTCCATTACCTCCGATCACTTCTCGGGAAACTTCGAACTTTTCGGAAATGCGGCCGAGTTGGAAGGTACGTTTACGGGGAATACGTTTTCCGGGGAACTTCAAATAAATGACGAGAGTTCTCCTTTTGTGGCCACAAAGCTGTCCGATGAGCTTATTGAAATTGATCGTACTGGCATTGCATATGTACTTTCCGAGTCGGATCTTTCCGAATCCGAGACCAATATCGACCATGCTGGCCTCATTACTAGTATGGATCGGGAAGGATACAAAAGGGGGGAACGGATATATTCTGCCAACTGTATCAATTGTCATGGAACCGAAGAGGTGGAAGGTTCAATTCCATTGTCCACCAAGTTTTGGGAGCAACCATTAAAAGCCGGTAGCGACGCTTTCTCCATGTACCGGACTGTAAGTCGCGGCTATGGTTCCATGCCGCCGCAGCCAACATTGACACCCCAGGAAAAATATGACGTCATCTCCTATATACGTCATAAATATATCAAGGAAAACAAAAGCGAAACCTATGTGGCGAGTTCCCCGGGGTATTTGGCAGGTCTTCCCAAAGGAACTTCGCGAGGCCCGGAAACCAAGCCCTATCAGCCTTGGGCGGACATGGATTATGGAGATTTTTTGATCAATACCTATGAGTTGGTCGACGAGGAAACCGGACCGGAACGCTATCATTCCCCAGGGCCGGCCCCGTACCCTGACGAAGATTATAGTAAAAACAATTTTGCCTATAAAGGTATTGCCATCCGTTTGGACAAAGGGAAAGGAGGAGTGTCCCAAGGAAAGGCCTGGATGATATTTGACCATGATGTGATGCGTGTTGCCGGGGGATGGACCGGTGAAGGATTTATAGACTGGGACGGGATTCTTCTAAATGACAAGCACGAGACGTATCCCCGGACCATTGGGAAACTTCATTTTGAAACCCCGGTAGGTCCCGGATGGGCCAATCCCGAAACAGGCTCTTTTGAAGACCCGAGATTTCGGGCACGCGATGGTAGGGCTTTTGGACCGCTACCCAAAAGCTGGGCGGATTACAAAGGCCTTTATCATTATGAAAATCATAGCATTATTTCCTATACCGTGGGAAATGCCCAAGTTTTGGAAGAATTGGATATGGAGGAATGGGACGGGGAAACCATCTTTACCCGAACACTGAATATAGGTTCCTCTAACCGTGAATTAAAAATGAAAGTGGCACCGGTGAAGAATAAGGTTGCCTTAGCCGGCAAAGGAGCCGTGCTGGAAGAGGAAGAGGGGTATGTAATACTCAAAGTAAAGCACGGAGCGGGAGTGAACCTTAAGTTGTTTATCACCGATTCGGCAGTAACCGATTTGGACCGTTTAGCCACTTTAAGCCCCCCGGAATCCCTGATCCAATATACTTCAGGTGGTCCCGCACATTATCCCGACGAGATCAAAACCGTAATTACCGCTGGAAATGAAGATGGGCTCTTTGCAGTGGACCAATTGGCATTACCCTTTGATAATCCATGGGCCTGTAGGATGAAATTGAGCGGTATCGACTTTATGGAAGATCCGAATAAAGCAGTAGTATGTGCAACGGATGGTGATGTGTGGTTAATTAAGGGCCTTACTGCTAACACAGGACAACTGACTTGGCAGCGAATAGGTTCAGGTCTTTTTCAACCGTTGGGCATCAAAGTCCTTAATGATAATATCTACGTCATCTGTCGGGATCAATTGGTGTTATTGCATGATCTTAATGGAGATAATGAAACCGATTTCTATGAAAGCTTTAACCATGATCACCAGGTAACCGATCATTTCCATGAGTTTGCGATGGGGCTTCAGGCCGATGCCCAGGGCAATCTCTATTATGCCAAAAGCGGTCGTCATGCAAGGGAAGCCTTGGTACCCCAGCACGGTACCTTGTTGAAAGTGAGTAAGGATGGCTCCCAAACCGATATTATGGCCACTGGTTTCAGGGCGGCCAATGGGGTATGTATAAACCCGGATGGCAGTTTTTTGGTCACTGACCAGCAGGGCTTTTGGAACCCTATGAATCGCATCAATTGGGTTGATGGAAACGGTAAATTCTATGGCAATATGTGGGGATATGGTCCACCCAAGGATACTACCAGGGTAGCTATGGAACAACCCATGGTGTGGGTAGATATGCAGTTTGATCGCTCCCCGTCCGAACTCCTGTGGGTGGATAGTGAAAAATGGGGATCCCTAAATGGAAGTCTGTTGAGTTTCTCCTATGGTTATGGTAAAATCCAGTTGGTGCTTCATGAAAAGGTAAAAGGCCAGATGCAAGGGGGGGTCATTGATTTACCCGGAGTTAAATTTTTGACAGGCGTTATGCGGGGAAGGTTCAATCCCGGTGATGGACAATTGTATGCCTGTGGTATGTCGGCCTGGGGGACCAATCAAATGTTACGGGGCGGAGGGCTCTACCGGGTGCGTTATACCGGAAAACCGATGACGCTTCCCATTGATCTTAAGGTAAGGACTTCATCGGTTCAATTGGTCTTTGACCAACCTTTGGACCGGAACATGGCTAACGACCTAGGGAATTACGGGATAAACACTTGGAATCTCATAAGAAGTAGCAAATACGGTTCCGATCGTTATGATGAAAGGGCCTTGGACATTTCCAAAGTGGAGCTACTTCGCGATGGGAAAACCTTGAAGCTTGATATTCCGGATATACGGCCCGTGGACGTTATGACCATTACCTACAATCTGACTTCCCAAAACGGAGACCCTATACAAGGTACCCTTCAAAACACCATACATGCCCTGAATGCAGAAAAGGAATCACTCTAGATTTAAATTGTCTTTTGGATTGGAATGAATAACTTCTTGTAACAAAAAAAGAAATTTCTCCAATTTCGCAGTATTTGAATACCTAAATCCACCCAACGCGGAATAGATTACCATGTAAAAAAATGGTTGGCTTATGATAGAAAAGGATTTTGAAAGTGCTTTCAAAACCTGTACTTTAAACATGCATAGAATAAGAGACTGTTTTGAAATGTGTGATTGGAATTTCTTATCGGCCATTTTTGAGGCAGAGCAAGGCAAAATTTGAAGGCATAGCAGGGCTACGGCTGAACATTTTAACGAAGTTATGCGCAAAAAGAGACATAAAAAAACAATTGACATGTTTCAAAACAGTCTCTAGACTAAAAAATTGACTCTTAGAAGTTTTGTTCCCATGATATCTTCACTGCGATTTGGTTTCAATTGGAGTATACTTTGTACTGCGCTATTCTTCGTTTCTTGCGTGGAAGAGCCGCCGCCCCACAACAATATCATTCTCCATGATCCTGACCTTTCGTTACGATTGATTGCAGAACATCCAAACATTAAGACACCGATAGGTATGGCCGTTGATGAAAGGGATGCCATTTACGTTTTGGAATCCCATACCCATACTCCTCCGGATGACTATCAAGGACCGAAGTTTGATTTGATAAAAAAATCGGTCGACGAAAATGGGGATGGTATCCCGGAGAAATGGACGGTTTTTGCGGATAGTATAGAAGATGGGATGAATCTGCATTACGATTTGGAATATGGTTTGTTTTTAACCACCAAAAATGGGGTATTCCAATATCTTGACCACAACAAAAATGGTGTAAGTGATACGAAAAAACAACTCGTTGCCATGGTTGAACCTAAAAATGTCTATGATCATGCTGGGATTTTGGGGCTTGCCCTAGGCGAAGATAACTGGCTCTACGTCTCCAGGGGAAATGTAGGGGGAAACCCTTGGACCATTCAGGGAACCGATGGTTCACAAATTGAGGGATTTGGTGATGGGGGTAATGTTTTTCGATGCAAGGTGGATGGAAGCCAATTGGAGGAAATAGCCACAGGTTTTTGGAACCCGTTCGATTTAAAGTTCAATAGCGAAGGTCGACTTTTTGTAACCGACAATGACCCGGATAGCCGTGGCCCAAATCGATTGATCGAAATTGTACCTGGTGGGGATTACGGATACAAATCGGTGTATGGTGGAAGTGGCATCCATCCTTTTTCTGCGTGGAATGGGGAAATACCGGGGACATTACCTTTTTCGGCTCCTTTGGGAGAAGCACCTTGTGCAATAATCGATGGGAGTTTTACCAGTTTCGGAGATTCATATGCTTCTCAAATGTTGGTGAATATTTGGGAGGAGAACAACGTGGTTCGCATTCCTTTGGAACAGAGCGGTTCTTCCGTAAAGGGTAGCCCCGAAGTTTTGATTCAAGGGGATGCCTCTTTTCATCCCGTTTCATTAGCTACGAATAGTAGGGGAGACCTATATATTACGGATTGGGTTTTACGGGAATATCCTAATCATGGAAGTGGACGGTTATGGCAAATACAGTCTAAATCAGTTATGCCAAAACAAACCCGTACAGCGCCTATCATCAATAGATTTAAAGTGGATACAAGGAGTACAGATCAGCTTATCACAGACCTAGGAAAAAGAGACGCTTTTGAATTAGCTATGACCCGGCATTCCTTAGCAAAAAATGTACAGCTCGAAAAGCTACTTACCTTACTAAAAAATAATGATCCCCACCTTCGTCTACAGGGGCTACTGACCCTTTTTAAGGTAAAGGAAAACTTGAATAAAACAACCATACGTTCTTTGTTGAGCGATGAAAATCAAGATATTCAAAGGATGACCTTGATGTATATTGCCAAAAAAGGTATCACTGAAATGGAGCCTTATTTGTTACGTGCATTGAAGGAAAACCAAATACGGCCCCAACTTTTCGAGGCTTTTTTGGCTACCATTCGGCATTTGCAACCTGATTTCACAGACGGGATAAGAAAAAGATCCGGTAGAAGTTCCAAAATCCCGAGGGAACTGCCCAAATCTTTTATTGAGGATATCTTGAAGAACTCGGTCATAAGCGAGGAAGTAAAGGCAACGGCTTTACCCTATTTGCCGGATTTCATGTCAAATGGGGCGCTTATCAGGGAACTACTTGGGAATGCAAAGAACGGGAAATTTCAGATTGCCCTCATAAAGGCTGTTCAAAAAATACCGGGAACCGATTTTAACGATGCGCTCGGGAATATCGCTTTCAATACTGATTTTACACCAATTGCCCGGTCAATGGCCGTGCAGGAACTGAGTTACAGTCCTCAAAAATACATCGAGAAGGTACTGGGCATATTTAAGGAAAGTGATCAGACTCTGCAATATACCGCCCTAAAGTATCTCTGTACGGCGGGACTGGATGACACAACACGGTCTGAAATTGAGGAATGGATCGAAAATACGAAAAACCAAATTTCGGAAACTGCTTTTTCTATTTGGAACAATTGTAACAAAGGTACATCCTTATCCGGTGAGGCCAGCTATACCTCGGTAAAGGGAAATGGAGATTCCAAAATCGGGCGATTGGTTTTTGAAAACAGGGTAGGCTTATGTACAACCTGTCATAAGATAAATGGTTGGGGAGGATCTTTCGGGCCTGAACTGTCCAATATTGGAGGTAGTAAATCCATCTCACAATTGGTATCGGCGGTTTTGGAACCCTCCTTGGAGATTTCTCCGGAATGGCAGGGATGGTATCTAGTGGACTCGGAAGGGACAAGGCATACCGGAAGACAAATCGATGTACATCTCAACTATGCCGAGTTAATGAATACAAGCGGAGAATATGATACATTTAAAGACCCAAGATCCTATGGGGTAATGGAAAGTTCCTTGATGCCCGAAGGACTGGAAGGGACCATGACCCTATTGGAGTTCAATGACTTAATTACATATCTAAGCCAGTTAAAATAGAGATTTATGAGCGATAGAAGAACATTTGTAAAACGTATGGCCGGAACCGCGGCAGGGGTGGCCGTGGGTGTACCTATGCAAATAAAGGCATCCAATAGAAAGCCCCAGGAATTTCTTGAAGAAAAAGGAATTAAGGATTTACCCGAAAACCCTTTGGTGCTCTTTGACAATTTTCATGCGGGAAACCGAAGGTTCTATTCCTGGAAAGCAAAATTGGCAGCGGCCGATCATGCAGGTTTTGATGGATTTGAGTTTGTTGGTCTAAATACGGATTCCGATACTTGGAAAGAAGTTACAGATCTTTTTTTTGAGACACGTTTTAAAGTTATGGGTTTCCATGGTACCACGCAGGCCGTGATAGATGGGAAAGCTCCCGAAATTGATGAGGAAATCGCAAAAATTGTAAATAATGTAAAAGCTTTGTCCCAACTGCCCATCAAACCCTATTATTCCTTGTCCTTGAGTGGCCGGGGGGAATTGATAGGCGATACTATTGCAGAAAGTGGCTCGGCCAGGGCCGAGGACAGACATTGGGAGCGTGCCTACAAAATAATCGCTGCCTTTGATAAAGCTTGTAAGGAGTATGGGATAGTTGGTGCGCTATATCCGCATACCCATTGGATATGCGACACGCCCCAGTCCGCCTTTAAAATATTGGCCGGTGCCAAGGCGAATTCCATAGGTCCCGCTTTTTGCTCCCATCACTGGTATGCCAATACGGCTTCGGACGAATTGGATGAGGTCCTGAAAAATGAATATATGAAGCGCTTAAATTACGTGGTTCTTACCAATGGTATCTTTTCACCGTCCAATTTTCAGGCAGTTCGTTTTAACGAAGGTCAGATAGATATGGCCTGGATGCTTGCCAAAATTTATGAATTTGGCTATACCGGTCCCATTTCCACACAAGGATGGCGTATAGGGGGAGACCCCTTGGTAGCCTGCAAACAATTCGTGGATACTATTAGAGCACTTCGAAAAAGATTTTCAGAATATCCGGAGCTATATCCGTTGATTTGAACCGGATAATATAGAAAAGGGTTTCATTATGGATAGGTAAGCAATTGCTGCCCTTCAAGTTTCCATCAACTCCAATACTTCCTATTAATTGATATTTTTATTAAAAAACAGTAATTATTTATTGTTTTTCAATAATTTTTTATTTTTTTGTAATTAAATTGATTGTTATGGTTGTGAAAAATAGGGTTTATGGCAGTGCTCTTATTCAGTTTTTATTATGGGTGCTTAGAATTGGTTTTTTTCTTTTTGCACACGGAGTGATTATCTGGCTGATTTACAGCATTTTCATTTTTATTACCGGTGGTCCAACACGTCATATGGATTTTCCCGTGATGTTTTCCTTTGCCGATGAGGGTTCTCTAAAAACACTCAATGATGGTTCGGCCGCAAAGTTTTATATGCGAGGTGCAACCGGAGCAATTATGTCAGATGATGTTCCTAGAGGGTTTTTGGCCATATACAGCTTTATAGCCCTTTTGATCAAAGTTCTTTTTCTTCTTTCTTTGCGGTTGTCAATTCGTATCTTGGATTCAGTGCGAATAGGGAAGTTCTTTATTGTGGAAAACGCCATTCGATTGAGGTATATTGGGTTATTGGGGATTGTGTTTTTTATTCTAGACCGATTGGGAACGGTAATTTCTGCATCCTATTTCAGTGATAGATTGGAATTTTCTGGCATGGTATTTACAAGTTTTAACCTGTTTTCTTGGGTCACACTAAACTCTTTATTCATATCTCTTTTCCTTTTAGTCATTGCGGAGGCATTCCGCATTGGAGCACAATTAAAGGCAGAAAATGATTTAACTATTTAAGAAAAGAGCATGCCCATTGTTGTGAATCTTGACGTGATGTTGGCCAAACGAAAAATGTCTCTTACCGAGCTTTCGGAAAAGGTAGGGATTACTATGTCCAATCTTTCCATTTTAAAGAAGGGAAAGGCAAAGGCTATTCGCTTCAGTACCCTTCAGGCCATTTGTGAAGTTTTGGAATGTCAACCCGGGGAAATTCTGGAATACAGTCAAAAACAAGAATGATTTTGATGGGAGCTTTTAGTGTTTTATTCCAAATCCCCGATTTTCAATTGTTTTTCCAACCAGTAGTCATCCGTTTGAAATCCATAGGCAGAAGGATCATATGCACCAACTAGATTCACATTGGCTTTTTCGGGGACTGGCATATCCAATGCCCAAAATACCCCGTTGACCAAGAGTCTCCGGACACCTTCGTTCATCAGATCACTGGAAGAACCGATAGTGGAAGTGAAAGCTTTGCCCACTTTACCATTTGGGATTTGATAGCTTTTGGTCCAGGCAATGGGCATCAAGGTTTCGTTTACCTTGATTCCTTTATCATTAACGGTGGCGATTTCATCATCGGTAGGCCGCATGCCATAGAAAACATCATTCTCGTCATATTCCCCCTTTCGATTGATAACTTGGCCTAAAACCACATGCTGTGCATCTCCTGGCAAAGGGAGTCTAACACCATATACATCTGTAGAACCCCAAACTTCGCCATTTTCGATACCATTGGTAATGGGATGCGATTCGGTTTCTTCCGGAATAATCCCACGAGTGCTCTGATGTTTATGGTGGCCATGATGTGTATGCCATTTTTCTCCCAGGACCAAACGACCAAAACCATCGGTCCATTCGGTCATATCACCTTTGTACGCATTGCTGTAGTGCGAATAGTTAGAGGTAGAGTCCTCCTCGGTAAAGTTAAAGGCATGGGTGGCCGTTCGGATAGCGACAATCGGTTTTCCGGCTTTGAGATAATTGTCAATAGGTTTCATCTGCTCATCCGGGAGTGCCCTAAAACGGGTAAAGAGTACTACGGCGTCGGCGGTATCCAAGGCTTTTAATCCCGGGATATTTTTTAGGTAATTAGCATTCACAATACCAGGTTTGTCCGGATCTTGTGCAAATAACACGGTACAGGTAAACCCGTGATGTTCGGACAGTATTTTGGCCAATTGGGGTAGCGCCTCCTCGGAACGGTATTCCTCATCCCCGGAAACTAGAACAATATGTTTGATATTTTGGCCTTTTCCCTTAAAGGTGAGCCATTCCTTGACGGTCGACATCTCTTTGGGGAGTTCTTTTTTTTCGGCCTTTTCACCGCAGGCCAAAAGCAGATAAAAGCATAGAAAAGTAATTGTTTTTCTCATGTTGCGCATATTGATTTAGTTGATGGTTAATCGTTTATAATTGCTCAATATTGGTTGTGGTTCCAGTCTGAATTCGGTAACGGAACATGAATCCTCGTATTCCCCATTTCACTTGAACGGGGTTCACACATCCTATTTTTATCATTCTGCTTGTATGGTCGGCGTCTTTTTGCGCTCTTCCATAGCTTCAAATCTGTATACCCAAGCATATGCATTGGCCAAGACCTGTTTGTTCTGTACCTCTTCCGGTAACTTTAGCGTCAACCCCCAAGGTAAGTTATTCCAAGATATTGATTTTTCAAAGCCCAATAACTTGATTTCGGTATCCGGCTTTGCCCTTACTTTGGAAAGTATAAGCTCATCACCGTGCTGCTTTAAACTAATGGCATAGGTAAATTTCCCATCCTTACTTTGGGTATAAAAAACATTTTGCCCTAAAATTGTTTCTTCACAGACCCATGGGGTCTGTCGCGTTCCATAAATAGCTTCTCCGTTGGTTTTTAACCATTCGCCCATGGTATTTAATCGGTTAAGCTGATAATCAGGTATTATTCCTTTTCCATCTGGGGCGACAATCAACAGTAAATTGCCCCCTTGGGCCACTATTCTTATGAACATATGTAGCAAATCCTTTGATGACATGACGTTGCCGTCATGCTCTTGCCAATCATAGGCAAAGTTCTTGCCTATAGGCCTGGCCTCCTCCCAAATACTTAATTCATCGTGATTATCAAATTGACCGCCTTCGCTGATAATGACGTCGCCTAGTTTTCCGTACAACTCCTTTCCCATTCGGGCATTTATCATTACTTCTTTTTTACCCTCGAACTTGTTGTAATAATATGCCACGATTTCATGAGATCTGTAGTACCATGATGGGCGTCTCCATCCACCGTCAAACCACAGGTAATCTGGTTCATACTTGTCAATAAACTCTTTGGAAACGGGCAATAAATAGTCGTTCACATAGTCGTAAACCGGCACTTTGCCCTGTAGCCTTCTCGCATAGGTTTCCGTATCATAAGGATGGGTAGTTTCAAATGATCCATTTATCGCTTTCTGGTTTTCATCCAAAAATGTCCATTCCCTTATTTGAATCTGCCCCTTATCGCTCAATAATGGATATTCGGAATCTTCCAGATTTAAATAAAATCCATAGGGCAGACCATATTTTCTACACGCATGTACAAACTCACCTGCAAGATCACGATGGGGCTTCATGTCCACTGCGTCACGATAGGTAAAACTACTATTCCACAGCAACATTCCTGTTGAACGATGCATATTAAACTGAACGAAGTATTTTGCGCCGGCTGACTTAAACTGCTTTATAAACCTATCGGCATGAATTCCTTCCGCCGTAAAATATTGAATAAAATCATCTTTCTCAAAATCTTCGCCCCAGTGCTTTATAAAGTACTCTCCTTTTGTCGATTCTTTGTAAATACGATCAAGGTAGGTATCGGTGTAATAGTTGCCCCCATATCCTTTGGAACCGTACCCGACCATGCTATATATACCATAGTTTAAGGCAATACCGAACTTTGCGTCCTTGTACCATTCAGGAGTGCTGTGATTTGAAAGTGAGGCAAACGTAGCCTTGTATGGGCCGTTATAAATCACTTGCTCCATATCCATTATTTCCCGTTTGGCTTTTTTAAGGTGCTTTTTGGTATTTTTTTTTAGCTGTTCGGTACTGTACTTAAAAATATAGGGCACAAAGTTGTCAGGCCTTCTTGGGGCTGTTACTTGGCCCTGAGGTCGGATTTGCTCGACACATAATAGAAGTATTATAGAGATTAACACTTTAAAGACCATAGCATTCGAGTACTTAAGGATTACTTTGCTAAAGATTTCTTTTACATCCAAATTTTTATAGAACAATAAAATATACGTCCCAGATAATTGTTTCGTACTACAAATCCCTTGAATTCCTGCTTTTCAATAAAATCCAAGTTCTATTATTATTTTGGCCATCATTTTTAGGGTTTCAGCTTTATGGCGTCACTATTCCATCTTGAGCTTCTGTCCTTAAATCCCCATACCTTTTTTTATAAATTCCAGGCCCTTTTGATAGACTTCTTCCATAGGGGAATAATCGCGCCATACGTTGATGGCATTGGCAAATTCAGGAATTATAGTACTAAAGGCCTCTATGGTCAACCATCCGTCATATTTTATTTCCTTCAGGGTCTTAAAAACATCGTCCCATTGTACTTGCCCACTGCCTGGGGTGCCTCGGTCATTCTCACTAATATGCACATGTTTTAGATGGGGTGCTATGGTCGTTAGGGCCTCGGATTGACTTTTTTCCTCAATATTACTATGGTGTGTATCGTACATGGCTCCCAGGTTGGGATGATCCACGGCCTCTACCAAAGTCCTCAGGTCCGCCATGGTATTGTACAGATAGCATTCAAAGCGATTTAGGGCTTCGGGGGCCAACATAATATCGGCTTCAGCGGCATATTCCGCCGCCTTGCGCAACATTTCGACGCTCCATTGGCGTTCCTCCAACGTTGGGGGTTGTCTTGTAAAATGGGCAAAACTGGAATGCAGGGGCCCACATATATTTTCAGTTTTTAACGCTTCCCCATTGTCGATGGCCCACTTTAGTCGGTCGAGTCCCGCCTGCCTGATTTTTGGATTGGGGCTGGCTATATTTTCTTCCGGACCCAAACCGGTAACCGTAGTGACACCCAGACCCAATTGGGACAAATGATTTCCCAATTTGGAATAGTGAGCCACATCACCTTCACCCATATAAAGCTCAATGCCATCGTAGCCCGTTTCCTTTAAATTATCAATAATGGGATAATGCTCTTCCGTCACATGATTGGTCCAGAGCAAAAGGTTCATTCCAATTTTCATTTATGTCAATTTATTGCGGTGTTTCAGATTTCAATACCATTATCCAAAAGAAACAACCCCCACCTGTAATAGGCAGGGGGTGATTGTGAAATACTATTTTTTTGACCAGGTTTGCCATCCAAATGGCCAATATTTTTTATCGTTAGGATGCGCCTGCAGCTGCAACTTCCGGTTTCCGATTCTTTATCCAAAAATAAAGGATAGTAAACAGTACAATCAATATCCCTGGAAATAAAGTCATGGTCTCCAAAGTGGCTTGGCCAGAAACCAATTCCAATTCATCTCCAGTAAGACCAGCGGCTGCTGCCTCGGCTTTGTCAGCATCGATCCAACTACCGATGATAGGCTGGAATATGGAAGTTGAAAACATTCCAACGGCACCGATTATGGACATGCCCAGAGCCCCACTTTTTGGTATCTTGTCCGCTATGAAACCAATCATATTCGGCCAGAAATAAGCAATGCCCAGGGCAAAGAAAATAGCTGATACATAAGCCATAGCTCCCGTTTGGGTACTGAACAGATAAATACCAATGGTAGCTAAAACGGCCGATCCCAGTAGCACACCGGTTTGATCAAACTTATGTACCATATCTCCACCAAAATATCGTGCCACGGCCATGATTCCGGTAACCAAAGCCAATATAATCATGGGGGATGCCCCGCTTTTGGATAATATAAGTCCCACCCATTGTTGTGGTCCGAATTCCGTAATTGCGGTCAAGGCCATACAAGCGATCATAAATAGGAATAATGGGGAAATCATGGCCTTTAAATTACCCATAAGGGTAGCAGCTTCCTGTACTTTTGCTTTCGGCCAAGACTGACCGAAGAACAGATAGGCGTATATTAATGTAGGTATCATGATGACCCATATTTGGGATTCCCAACTCATACCCATATTTGTCATAACTTCGGAAACGATACTTCCTATGACGATTCCCCCAGGGAACCACATATGAAATCGGTTCATCATCTTACTCATTTTGTTACCCTCATAGGCATCGGCTATCATAGGGTTACAGGCTGCTTCGGTACATCCATTCCCCAAGCCGATGAGAAGCGTTGATATGAGCAGGCCTGTGTAGCTGCCCGAATAAATGGTCATGATAATTCCAATGGCATGTGCAAAAAATGCAAATTGCATAATGATTTTTCCCCCAATTTTATGATAGATGAGCCCTCCTATTACCATGGATATCGGAAAGCCCAAAAACCACATGGAGTTGATATAACCTAGTTGTTCGGCGGTCAAGCTCAACTCTTCTCCAAGTTGGGGAAGGATACCCGCACGGATGCTAAATGATAAAGCCGTAGTAATCAAGGCAAAACAACTACCATAAAATAGTCTTTTGTCATTGATCACTGGGGCAGAAGCAGTATTTTCCATAAGTTTTTGTTTTGGTTGATAAATCTATACTACAAAATTCCAATTCATGGTATAAGTTTACTTACTTTTTTGCTATTATCATAATTATTTTGTGGTTGTCTTACTAGTTTATCACAAAATAAAGGGTACCGTTAAAAAAGCCACAATATTTATTTCATGAAATACATGATTTTAGCTAAATTAGTCCACTTAGTGTACGTACACACCAATAATTTACAATACCCTAAATAATTAAGATAAAATGCAACAGAACAATTATCCCAAATTGCACAATGCCTCTTGGCCGGGTGTGGTGGGTAAGGGCCCCGATTCCGAACCCCCAATAGATATTGATACCATGATCGAGCTTACCGCCAATGCGGAAGTGGACGGCATAAAATTCGATGGCTTTGACCTATTTCTATTTGATCCGCATATGGACATCGATGCCTCGGAAGATGATATCCAACGAATGGCCGACAAGGCCACGTCCAAAAACTTGGAGATTGGAAGTCTGGTAGCCCCCGTTTGGACTCCTACGGGAGGGGGATCTGCCATGGGTACTTCAGAGGAACGGAAACAGTTTGTGACCCAAGTGCACAAATCCTGTAAGATAGGACAAAAGCTTCGCGAAATAGGAGTTCGTCCAAACGGTATTATTCGAATAGACTCTTCCATAGATCCTGAAAGTTGGGCCCAAGACCCTGTTGGAAATACGAAATTGATAGCCCAAACATTTCGGGAGGCTTGTGATGTAGCCGCGGATTATGGAGAATCGTTGGCAGCGGAGGGCGAAATCTGTTGGGGCGGGATGCATGGTTGGAAATCCATGATCAATACCTTGGAAGCCGTGGATCGTCCTAATATTGGTTTTCAAGCGGATATGGCACATACCTTATTGTATCTTTTGGGATACAACAAACCGGATGAGCGGATTCTTCCCGACGATTTTCAATGGGACGACCGGGCTGCCTTAACCGAAGGCCTTAAAACCCTTACGGCAGCCTTGAGACCCTGGACCATAGATTTTCATGTGGCCCAGAACGATGGCACCGTATTCGGGGCGGGCTCCCATGATAAGACCGGTAGGCACTGCCAGGCCGCCGACCCCAATGGGAAACTGGATATTCCGGTTGATGCCGGACATTGGCTACGAAATGAGGATGGCAGCCTAACTAAAAGGTTCAAACATATTTGCTGGGATGGTTGTATGTTCCCCAACGAAGTCATGATGCAGCCCAAGACTTGGAACGATGTTTTGGGGGCAATGATCAAGGTGCGCGAGCTTCACGGATGGTACGAGGGGTAGTAAGACAGGAAGCAGTATAATTGGCGCGATAAATAAAACACTAATAATTTAATATCGATTACTATAAATGGCGGACAAAAGAGAATTGAGAATAGGGCTGATAGGATACGGATTTATGGGTAGGACCCATAGCAATGCCTATAAGCGTTTGGGTGATTTTTTTCCAGAATTGAAATACAAACCTGTCCTAAAGGTGGTATGTGCCCGTAACAAAGAACGTTTACAGGCCTTTGCCGACCAGTGGGGGTATGAATCCATAGAAACGGACTGGCGGGCCGTAGTTGCCCGGGATGATGTAGATGCCATTGACATTTGCACCCCCAACAATATGCACGCTGAGATTGCCATAGCTGCAGCCGAGGCCGGAAAGATGATACTATGTGAAAAACCATTGGCCCGTACCGTGGTCGAAGCGCAACCCATGGTAGATGCGGTAGAAAAGGCCGGCGTTCCCAACACGGTATATTACAACTATCGCAGGGTTCCGGCGGTAACCTTGGCCAAACAATTGATTGATGCTGGAAAACTCGGAAAGATATTTCACTATAGGGCCAATTTTTTACAGGATTGGACCATTAGTCCGGAGCTTCCCCAAGGTGGGGAGGGATTATGGCGATTGGATAACGATGCTGCCGGGTCAGGGGTAACCGGAGATCTTTTGGCACATTGTATAGATACGGCCATGTGGTTGAATGGGGGCATTAAGGATGTTTCGGCCATGACGGAGACCTTTATCAAGGAAAGGGTACATACCGGAACCGGTGAGGTACAGAAAGTAGGCATAGACGATGCCTGTATTTTCCATTGCCATTTTGAAAATGGCTCTCTAGGTCTTTTTGAATCTACACGTTACGCCAGGGGCCATAAAGCCCTGTATACCTTTGAAATCAATGGGGAGCATGCTTCGATTAAATGGAATCTACATGATTTGACTCGATTGGAATATTTTGATCATCGGGATGAATCCGTGGAACGGGGATGGCGATCCATTCACGTGACCGATGGTGACCAACCCTATATGGATAAATGGTGGGTTCCCGGTCTGTCCATTGGTTATGAGCATAGCTTTGTACACCAAGTGGCCGATTTCTTCAAAA
This sequence comes from Ulvibacterium sp., assembly GCF_965228935.1. Classification (GTDB taxonomy): domain Bacteria; phylum Bacteroidota; class Bacteroidia; order Flavobacteriales; family Flavobacteriaceae; genus Ulvibacterium. The sequence continues at coordinate 3,193,788 of NZ_OZ245846.1, forward strand.
GTATCGAGGATGGAACACCCTGTTCCCCGACCTTTAAGGAGGCCCAGGAAACACAAAAAGTTTGCGAGGCGGTATTGAATTCCGCCAAATCAAAAAGCTGGCAGGAAACAGGTGTTGACTGGTAGGAGCGTCCAAATCGATAAAAGAACGCTTTTAGGCAATATGGGTAGACTGAATCGAGAACGAGTTTCTTTTGGTAATCAACTTTTTAACAAGGTAGGGACCTGTCAGGTTTAAACTTGTCCGCCCTTTTGGCGGAAAACCGGACAGGTCTAAAAATATAGAATATGAGTGAAACAATTAAAGGTTTTTGCCTCCATGGAAAGGAGAGAATATATCCCAACTCCGGAGTTTCCGTTACAAGCAATACTTCCGTAGTGGATATAGAGCTTCCTGAATTAAAGGAAGGCGAAATTTTAGCCAGGACACTTTACACAGGAATCTGTGGTTCGGATAATAGTGCAAGCCTGGGAAAACCCAATTTTGATTGGGTACAACGCCCAAGGATAATCGGCCATGAATTTAGTGCCGAAGTATTGGAACTGGGGCCTGGGGAACACGGTGATGTAAAAGTGGGGGATGTTTTTACGCCTTTGGCCATGTTGGGTTGCCGAGACGAGAATTGTCCGGCCTGTATGGTAGGCAAATGGAATTTATGCCCCAAGAAACAAATTATAGGCTTTCATAGAAACGGGGGCTTTGGTCAGCAGGTGGTATTGGAGTCTGATCGGGTCGTCCATTTAATCGATGGTCTTACGCCAGAGCAGGGCGCACTGGTAGAACCCCTGTCCATTATTGTAAACGCTCTTAACAATAAGTGTAATATAAAGCCAGGGCAGGATGTGATCGTCACCGGATGTGGGATCATTGGTCTTATGTCCGCCGAATTGGCAAGGGCGGCTGGGGCAAGGGTGGCCGTTACGGGGATTGCCCATGACCGGGATATTCGCTTAAAAAAGGCTAGGGAACGAGGTTTTATCACAATTGAAGTCTCCCCAGACAATACCTTGAGCGCCCAGTTGTCCCAGGGTATTGTAGATGATCAGGGCATTCCCTTTGGAAACTATGGGAAGGTAGATTTGCTCATTGAATGCTCCGGGGTACCCCAAGTGTTGACCGAAGCCATAGACGTTGTCCGGCCGGAAGGGGATATCTGTGTCATTGCCACTTATCCAAAGGAAGTAGAGATCAACGCCACACACCTTACACGTACTTCCCTGAATATGCGGGGATCCATGGGATCTTGCAGAGACGATTATATGATAGCTCAAAAACTAATGGTCACCGGAGTTTTCCCAGCGGAACACTATACCAATTTCTATGATTTTGATGATATTACACAGGCTTTTGAGGATTCCATAAGGGCAAACAACGTAAAGGCCGTAATAAAAATGAACTGATTTTTAATGAGACAAGAGACATGAGAGGAGAGAAGTGACATGAGATTCAAGACAATTATGGCGGATGGTGGAATCATTCCATTTTGTTTTGTCCTACGTGTAGTTTATTAAAACTAAAAATTCAAATTGAGAACCAGTCTATTGTCTAAAATCTAACATCTAAAATCTAACATCTAGAATTCAACATACATGCATACCATATTTATTACAGGAGGCACGGGTTGTATAGGCTCGGTAACCATTTACAAGTTGTTGCAGTCGTCCGAAGTCCATAAAATTGTCGTCGCAACACGATCCAACAATACCGATCCCTTAAAATTATGGTTGGGTGAGGAGTTGGATTCCCGTTTGGAATTTATCACCCTCGACGTATCGGACTACCAGGCCATTGAAGCAGCGCTCCAAAGCGTAAAGCCTACCCATATTATTCATTTGGGCGCATACCAAAGTCCGGATTGTTCAAAATATCATATTCGTGGTATGGAAATCAATACCGGAGGTACCATGGCCCTTTTTGATGCTGCGGAGAAACTTCCGAATTTAAAAAGATTCGTATTTGCAAGTTCCGGGGCGGTATATGGGATGCGATCCATGTATCCACAGGCAAGCATAGCCGAGGATGTGCCTTTGGCGCCTCCAAATCATTACGGAATTTGGAAACTTGCCGGGGAGCATTTGGCCCGTTTGTTCTATGACAACACACGGATACCTACGGTTTGCCTACGGATTAATACCACCTATGGCAAAGGTAGGGACAAGGGAAAGACCTCGGCACCTACCAATGCCATGAAGGCTATAGCAATGGGGTCGGTCTCAGGGAACCTGATACCCTTTGAGATGCCCTATCAGGGACGCGAGAATTATCATTTTGTAGAGGATGTTGGTGCTCACTTTGCTGCTTGTGCGTTGCAACCGTATTCCGGTTTTGGTGCCTTTAACATTAAAGGGGAAACCATACCCATCCCGTCGTTTCTTCAGATTGTTGAGGAACAGGCGAATGAATTGGGAATGGGCGAGTTTGCCAAACTTTCCATAATCGATGATGCTCCCCCCAATCTTTTTATTTGTGATTTGGACCATACCAAAATAGACGGTACGTTTAAAAATTTACCACGTACGGCCATAGCTGAAGGGGTAAGAAGGTCGTTACAGGAATTCAAGAAAATGGCGGAAAAGGACATTTTAGATTTTTCGATAAGCACATGAAAACGATACGAGTAGGTTTACTAGGTGCAGGCGATGTGGCCAATTTGCATGCCGAGGCCATCAACGGTCTGGAAGGTTCGGAATTGGTCGGACTTTGGAATCGCACCCCCGAAAAAGGAAAGGTTAAGGCGGCACAATATGGTTGCAAGACCTATGCCACTGCGGATGATTTGCTCAATGACCCGAATATTGACGCAGTATTCATATTGACCAATATGGAGACCCACTGCGAATATACCATTAAGGCCGCTAAAGCAGGAAAACATGTTTTAGTGGAAAAACCTGCAGCTTCGACCATTGAAGAATTGGAACGCATGAAAAAAGCCGTTGCCGAAGCGGGGGTAAAATGCATGCCCGTCCACAACTATATCTATGAAACGGGGATTCGCCGGGCAAAGGATATGATTCAAAGTGGGAAACTGGGGGAAGTCACCCAGTTTTATATGATGTACAATATTCATCACGCGGATGAGATCAGGGCCAGGTATCCCGGTGTAATTCGTCAGATTTTGACACACCATAGCTATACCATGCTCTACTTGGCCGGGAAGCCAAAGACCATATCGTGCTTAAAACATACGGTCGATAATACCTTGGCCCCTCAAGAAAATGTGGCGATGGCCAACATTCAAATGCGGGATGGCACCTTGAGTCATTTATGTGCCAGTTTTGCCAATGACGATCATGCGGGTGATCCTTGGACCTGCATTATCAAGGTTATCGGTACCAAGGGCAGTACCCGTTATAGCTATCGGGATTGGGTAATCAACGATCGAAACGGGGCCCATTCGCAGACGTATTACTGCTATCCGGAATCCATAAAGAATACCACAACGCATTTTATCAATAAAGTTTTAAGGGAAGATGCAGAACCACTCTCCAGTCTGGACGATGCCATCACTTGTCAGCAAATAATAGAGGCATGTGAAAAATCGGTGGAAGAGGGAATACATGTAACCTTCAAATAAAAAGTAATCAACCAAAGTAACATTTAGATGAGCAGAAAGATAGATTGGAGCAAGGGAAAAGTGCTATTGTTTTGCCTTGCCCTGATGGCAGGCAGTTGTAGTAAAAAGGAAGGTCCGACTTTGGAATTGAAAAAGGGCTCACACATTGTCTTAGTGGGAAATAACCTGGCGTGGCGAATGATACATTTTGGTCATTTTGAGACCGAAATGCAATTACGCTACCCGGAAGATTCCCTTTTTATAAGAAATATGGGAGACGCGGCCAACACCCCCGCTTTCAGGCCGCATGCGGCACGACCTTCTCCTTGGGCCTTTCCTGGGGCGGACAGGTTTGAACATGATTCCGGTAGCAAAATACATTTTGAGGAGGACGATGGAGGGCATCAAAAAGGAGGGGTAGGACATTTCCCCACTCCGGATGAGTGGATCACCAGTCTGGAAGCCGATATCATCATTGCATTTTTTGGATATACGGAGTCCTTTGGGGGGCCCGAGGGATTGGACAATTATCGGGAAGAACTACGGGCTTTCATCAAACATACCCTAAGTCAGAACTATAATGGCAGCCATCCTCCGCAACTTGCCCTGGTATCCCCGATTGCCTATGAGGATCTTTCCCAAAAAATGGACTTGCCCAACGGGGAAGAAGAAAACAAGAACTTGGAGCTGTATACCAAGGCTATGGAAGAAGTCGCTGCAGAAGAGGGTGTATTGTTCGTAAATGCATTTGATGTATCCAAAAAGTGGTTCGATTCCACATCTGATAACTTAACATCAGATGGATTTCAATTAAATGATAAGGGGTATAAAAAATTCTCCCAATTCCTAGCGGATCAGGTTTTTGGTAATACGAAAAGTAAGGTAGAAGAAAACAAGACTTTGGTTCATAAGGCGGTAAATGAAAAAAACTGGTTTTGGCTCAACGACTTTAAGATTCCGAACGGGGTACATGTATATGGAAGAAGATATGATCCCTTCGGCCCGGACAACTATCCGTTTGAAATAGAAAAGATCAGGCAAATGACCGCCATTCGGGACACTGCCATTTGGATGGCCTTACAAGGCAAAAAAATGGATTTGGCCAAAAGCGATGCACGTACCAAGGCGCTTCCCCCGGTAAAGACCAACTATAAGGCCAGTGAAAAAAACGGAAATCCCGAATATTTGTACGGTCAAGATGCTTTGGACAAGATTAAGGTTGCCTCAGGATATAAAGTAGAACTTTTTGCATCCGAAAAAGAGTTTAACAACTTGGCCAATCCCGTTCAGATGTCATTTGACAATCAAGGTCGGCTTTGGGTGGGGGTTATGCCAAGTTATCCCCATTACAAAGCGGGGGATAGTAAACCTAATGATAAGATCATCATTCTGGAGGACACGGATGGAGATTACAAGGCTGATAAGGAGACCATCTTTGCGGATGGGCTACATCTGACTATCGGATTCGAGTTTGCACCGGAAGGTGTCTATGTATCCCAAGGTAACGATCTGATACTCTTAAAGGATACCGATGGCGATGATAAGGCCGATGAAAAGGAAATTATCTTGAGCGGTTTTGATGACCATGATACCCATCATGCTATCAGCGCCTTTTCCACAGATCCCTCCGGAGCCATTTATATGGGTGAAGGTACCTTTCTACATACCAATGTGGAGACGGCCTATGGGCCCGTAAGGGGTACCAACGGTGGATTTTATAGATATAGCCCCCAACGGCGTCATCTGGAGCGAACGGCCCAATTGGCCATCCCAAATCCATGGGGTATCGCATTTGATGATTGGGGCCAAAATTTCTTTATTCATACCTCTGGGCCTTCTGCTACTTGGATGATGCCCGGAACCATTGTTCCCCGATATGGTGTAAGTTCTCCCATACCTGAAAACTTTATTGAAAAGGACCATCTGGTACGGCCAACGTCCGGGATAGAGTTTGTATCCAGTAGGCACTTTCCCGATAATGTTCAGGGCGACCTTCTTATAAACAATACCATTGGTTTTTTGGGGACAAAACAACATAGGGTCATCGATGATCCCAATTCATCCGGCTATATTACCAAACATCGGCAAGATTTGGTCTATGCCGATGACAAGAATTTTCGCCCTGTAGATTTGGAGTTCGCCCCGGACGGCTCCCTATATTTTATCGATTGGCATAATGTCCTAATAGGCCATATGCAACATAATGCCCGGGATCCCTTACGGGACCATGTTCATGGACGGGTATATCGGATTACCTACCCATCCCGACCCTTGGTAGAGCCAGCTAAAATAGTGGATGCCACTATTGAGGAATTATTGGATAACCTAAAACTTCCCGAATATAGGACAAGATATCGGACAAAAAGGGAATTACGTGGTAGGGAAACATCAGAGGTGCTTAAAAAATTAAAACAATGGGTCGATGCCCTGGATAAGGATTCCCAAAAATATGAACAACTCCTATTGGAAGCCCTTTGGGTTACCTGGGGTGCCAATGAAGTTGACCAACAATTGTTGAAGAAATTGTTGAATGCCTCGGACTTCAGGGCTCGATCGGCTGCCGTAAGGGTACTAAGATATACGGGCCACCAGGTAAACGATCAGACGGAACTACTAATGAAGGCCGCCCAGGATGACAACCCCCGTGTACGACTTGAAGCACTTGTGGCAGCTTCTTGGCTTGGAAAGGATATCGGCCTACCCATTATTGAGGAAGCCGGAAAAAAGGAATTGGATGAGTGGATGGAAAAACCTTTTGCCGCCGCCATCGCACATCTGAACGATGAAAGGCTAGGACGTAAAAAGGAAACCTTGGAGACCAATCTCATCGGAACAAATCGTGAAATGTTCAAAAAGGGGAAGGAAATCTACGAACGGGATGGGTATTGTGCTACTTGTCATCAACCCGATGGTAAGGGGCTTGAAGCCTCACAATTTCCCCCACTTATCGGTTCAAAATGGGTTACCGGAAGCGAGGAACGGTTGATTAAATTGACCCTGAAGGGACTTATGGGCCCAATTGAGGTTTTAGGTAAAAAGTACCCAGGTCAGGTTCCCATGACCCCTTTCGGACAAATGCTCAATGATGAAGAAGTTGCCTCCGTATTGACCTACGTAAGAAACATGCCCGGAAACAAGGCCTTGCCCGTTCTACCCGCCACGGTCAAAAAAATACGGGAAGAGATCAAGGGTAAGGAGGGCTTTTTTAGCCCTGGGGAACTTCTTGAATTGCATCCTATGGAACAATAAATTCAGGAAGCCTTAAAGTCGAATATCTTCTCCATGGGCAACCATTTTTCACCGGGTTTGGCCATAGGCAGGGCTTGTTGGTATTCCCACATAAGTACTTCCCATTCCTGAACTTTGGCATTGTCGGCATCCATTTGGGCCTTTTTCTCAAAGGAGAAGGAATCCTCTACCTCAATGATCATAAACAGTCGATTCCCGACCCGATAGATTTCCATATGTGCAATACCGGAATCTTGGAGGCTATCCAATACCTCTGGCCAAACCTCCCTATGGTATTCCTCATATTTTGTGATTAAGGTCTCATCATTCTTTAGATCTAATGCCAAACAGTGTCTTTTCATGGATTAGTACATTTAATGTGTTGCATATTGTTTTTTAAATTGATAGCGGTTTGATTATCCTATTATAAATCAAGTTTCAAAAAATCTACCGTATTTTGATAGTATACCTTTTTTAGAATATCAACGGGCAAGCCTAGGCCACGGGTTTTTTGTCCCCGTATCTCCAGGGAGTCCGTTCCGCTTAGATATTCCCATAACAACCTGTAATTGGCATTCAGTGATTGCTGTTCTTCTTTGATTCGGGCGGTGTCCAGGGAATCTTGTGGCATACTATTTCCATAATCGGATCCAAAAAACACCCTGTCCTGATATTTTGTGAAAAAGGCCTTTACCTCATCGCTATCCTGACTCGCCAAATCTCCAAACCTAGCGGCGGTCTCTACGTACATATTTGGGAATTTGTCCAGTCGTTCCGCCACCATATCCACATTGTGGGACATACTACCCAAATGGGCGCCTAAAATTTTCAGATCAGGATTTTTTTGGATCCAATTATCCCTCGCGGCTATAATGGTCTCGTAGGATGGTATCTCGGGGAAGTTGTAAGCATGGTATTGCGGGTGTCCCATATAATATCCATAATGCGGACTTTTGGGATTCAATTCCCGCCAAGCTTGTAAAGGTTCCGCGATATGGGCTATTACCGGGATTTGTTTGGATTTCAAAAAGTCCCATATGGGCTGTAAACGGGGATCGTCAATTTGAATGTATTTCCCTGAGGCATCCTGTGTTACCATACCAAAGTTCTTCCACACCTTCACCATTCTGGCCCCGGAATCGATTTCTCCGCGTAACTGTTCAATGGTTTTTTGGGCATAATCCGGTGCATCTATACCCACACCGATAATGGCGGAACAGAGGTAAAACATTTCGGGATGGGATTGGGAATGGGTCAAATAGTTATCCCAACTTCTAACGATACCAATAGGATCCTCTCGGTAAACATCCACCAGTACCCCTTGCATGTTCCATTTTTTAAAGAGCGCGGGTAGGTATTCCCTGGAATATTTAAAATGTACATGGACGTCTATTTTTTTTAACGTTCCTTCGTCCATGGCGATTACTGTTTCGCTTTTGGAAGATTGACTTTCCGTCTTTGGTTTGCAGGCAAAAAAAACACTTAGTACAAATAAGACATATATAGTTTTTTTCATGATCGTGGTTTTAAACTATTACAAGCAAAAGATTCCTTATTCTTATCCTATTGGAGCTCTGTCCTATAAATGTAATTATTTTTTTGTCGATGCATTTGCAGTGCATTCAAATCTTTGGGGTATCACTTTTGGCCTTGCCCAGAAGGAAAACTTCCAAAATACTGGCGATTGCCAGTATGGAAAACAAGGACAATTCAACTTCCAAGGCGCCTATTTTAGATGGAATGATTCCGGTTTTGGCAAGAATGAAGGTAATCAACGACATTACGGTTATTACTGGCATCAGAAGTGAAGGCTTTCGCGAACTTAGTATTCCGACCAGGATCATAGGTCCCATCATGGCCGTTCCCGTAAAACTGGTCCGGGCCAACAAGACCAAATGTTCCGTACTGATGATGGAAAAAATGAGTGCCAAAACCCCAAAAAAGAAAATAAAAATCCGGGTTATCAAAACCGCTTTTTGATCCCTTAGGGTAAGTAAAGACCGTAGCTCCGAACCTAACGCGAATATTTGGGAATCCGAAGTTGAAATGGCCGCAGCGATCAAACCTATCAATCCCAATGCGGCTATGCCCTCGGCCTGATCGTACAAAAGCACATGTCCGATGAATTCCTGGGTGGATGCCTCCGGATAGAGCACGGCTCCGTACATTCCCATGAAGAGTGTGGGAAGAATGATCAATATGGCGACAATCCCCAGACCAATGGCCATTTTTCGTAAGGCCGAACTGCTTTTCATGATGACGACCCGAGTAGAAATCTGAGGTTGTGTAAAAGGCAATGAAATGATGGCAATCGCGGAAATAATCAAAAATTGGGTAGTAAAGAGCCCCTTGGGACCGGGAACGGAGAGCAATTCACTGCTTATGGATTCCACCTCCTTGAACATGGATGGGATACTCCCGAAATGGCTTATACAGTTCCAACCGATGATCCATATGGTAATAAAAAGTAGAACGCCCTGTAAGGTGTCATTGTACATAATCGCTCTAAGCCCTCCTGTTTCGCTATACAATATCATGATACCCACGATAATCAAGCTCCAGGCCCATACGGGAATCGCATCTGGAAAGGCGGCGTTTAGAAATATAGAGATGCCACTGATCTGTACGGCTATGTAGGGAATCAAAAAAATCACGGCTCCTCCGAAGGCCACATAACCCGCTAATTTGGCCCCATAGGTATTGACCATTAAGCCGGACATTCCCTTAAAATCCAGTTTTCTTGCTTTTCTTCTAAGCATTTCCCCGATCCGGATCAAGGCATAGACCATCATAGTGTCCGAAACGGCCAAAAAAATCCAGGCCCCGATACCATGAGTACGGAAAAAGTCGGGCATCCCTATTACGGTAAAGGCGCTGAACAAGGTAGCGGCTGTTGTAAAAAGGCCGATTACAAATCCTATATTGCCACCACCCAATAAATAGCTGGAGGTCGTTTTTTCCTTAACACGGGTACGCCTCACTAAAAAGACCAGGATGCCCAGATAAATCGCGCCAGCAATTAAAAACTTAGTCAGCATGGTTCTCTTCTTTGTTTATGATGGATACCAGATAAGCGAGGATTACAAAAAGAAAACTGACCAAAAGTCCAGCCCACAGCGTATAGGGAAGCCCCAATATAAGGGGTTCGGCCACATGTTCGGGGGTCACCAAAGGACTGAATGATGCAATGAAGGTGAGAATGGCCAGGCCATCTAAAATCTTTAAAAGGGCAACACGTCTTTTTTTCATAATCTGGGTATAGTTAAACCTCCATCGACCATAATCACTTGACCGGTAGAGTAAGGAAATTTTCCTTCTATCAAGGCCAAAACAGCTTTGCCTACATCCTTGGGAGACCCTATCCTGGATTGAAGCGTAAGTCCTTCGTTGATCATTTCTTGGTATTTCTGTAACACCTTTGCCGTCATATCGGTTTCAATGACCCCTGGCCTTACCTCATAAACCGGTATATTGTACTCACCCAGCTTTGTGGCGAACAATTGGGTCATCATACTCATTCCGGCTTTGGACAAGCAATATTCTCCGCGGTTGACGGAGGCCGTGGTTGCACTGATGGATGATATATTGATAATGCACGAAACGTTTTCCGAGCTACGTTCTATCATATGTTGTGCTATTTTTTGGGTAAGAAAAAAAGGCCCTTTAAGATTTATATCCATCACCCGGTCGTAACTCTCTTCCGTGGTCTGAAGCAAATCGAGCCTTTTCTGAGGCCCCACACCGGCATTGTTTACCAACACATGAAGCTGGTCAAAGGCTTCCAGCACTTGTACAACTATTCTTTCCCTTTCCTTTGGGACGGCAATGTTTCCTTGACAATAGATTACCTTTTTAGCACCTAGTTTTTCCAACTCTTCCAAAACCTCGGTAACATTCTTGACTTCCCTGACTCCATTGATGGCCAGATTACAACCGGCTTTTGCCAATTCTCTGGCTATTCCCAGTCCAATTCCCCGAGACCCTCCGGTAATCAAAACATTTTTTGTCATAGGCCCGAACTTTTTTTAAATGCCTTCAATTGGGCGGCTTCAGGTTTCGCCTTGTAATAGGGATCCAAGGGAAAACAACCGGATATCATACCTATTCGGGGTGCTGTGGTACAATCGGAAAAGGTTCTGCAAATTTTACCTCGGGTCAGTGTTCTTCCGTTTAAAATGTCATCGGGCATCTCGGGGTAGCTCAACACCATTCTCCCCAAACCGACAAAATCCGCCATACGATTTTCCACAACGGCCTCCGCTACATGGGGTAGCCACTCCTGAAGATAGGAATAGGCCGATCCCACAATCGCGAGGTCTGGGAATTGTCTTTTTATTTCATGGGTTACCTGTATCTGCCGGGCCACCCCAAGAAGTGGGTCTTCGGGAGGAAGATAACCATCCGAAGGTGGGAAAAGTGCCGGTCTTTGAATGTGCGGGACGTAATACGGACTTCCGGCAGTGATACATACCATTTCAATTCCCATTTTCTCCAAATGACCGATCATCTCAAAAACCTCGGAAAGATCAATTCCAAGGCCTTGATCGGTTCCCCCAAACGCCTCATGATACGTAGTACCCAATTTTTCCGGAACCCCAATGTCATTTTCACCCTTGGTAAATGGAATCCAATCAAAGGCACTAAGTCTAACGGCAATGGGAATATTGCTGGTAGCTTTGATACCTTGGACTATGGAAGTCAAAAAACGCATACGATTCTCCAGAGAACCCCCATATTTTCCATCGCGATTAAAGGCGCTTAGAAACTCATGGCCCAAATAGCCATGACAGTGTTTAATATCCACAAACTGAAACCCTGCTTCCTTGGCAAGAGCTGCCGCCTTCACAAAATCTTGTACCAACCCATCAATCTCGGCATCGGACAGTATGGGATAATCTTCAGGGATATTGAACTTTTTATCCAGTACGGAATGCTTATATAAAATCTTGGGTTTCCTTTTACGGTCATTATCCGGAATGGCGAATCTACCGGAGTGGGTGAGTTGCAGACCAACATATAAGTCGGACGAGGTTCCGAATTTCGATTCGTGGGCTTGAATCAAATCGTGATACAGAAGCTTGAACGCGTCCAAATTGGCCTCATTGATCAGCAATTGGTTAGGGTTGGCCCTCCCTTCCGGGTTTACGGCCACCGCTTCACAGCCCCAAAGCAATTTGGCCCCGCTGATGGCAAAATTGCGCCACCGCCGTTGGGTCATTTCCGAAGGCCTACCCTCGAGGGTTCCATCCCAACCTTCCATGGGAAGGATGCAAAATCGATTGCCAATGGTCTTGCCCGATCGTAATTTAAAATCTTGGCCCATAACGGATTGGCCAGGTTCGTTCAAAGTTTCCTTAAAGGGTAGATTGGCGTCGATCTTGGAGAGATGCTGTAAAAAACTTTCAGCCGTTTTCAATTGTGCTATACGCGGGAATCTAGGTCTGGATTTGGCCATATTACGATGTTATACCTTTAAAAAATGTATAATATGAATCATCTTTGATAACCTTATCCAAATACAGAGCCAATTCCCTGGCGTGATAATCCCCCCACATACAGGCTTCCCCATTGGGAATAGCACTGTTTTCTGGAATATGGTCCCAACCGTTGGGACGGTGATAAATGGCATGTAGGATCAATCCTTGATAATCTTTGTTTGTACCGAGGTATGGCTCGGTGAACAGGCTATCGGCTATGGTCAGACCAGCGGACCAATACCTATCTGCATCGGCTTCCTTCTTTGCTCTTAAATAGTTGCCCAACCTCAATAGGCCTTGCGCCCCGATGGCGGCCGCTGAACTGTCTACAGGCTCATACTCATTAAAGGGATTTGATTTTTTATTACGCCAATCCGGAAGATGAAATAATCCTGGTGCACCGGTATCCCAATATGGGATTCCATCCAGGGCGCTATTTTCTAGGTAAAAGTCGCAAGTGGCCCGTGCTGCCTTGAGAAAAATTTCCTCCAATTGCGCCTTGCCTCCCAGTTCGTCCAGTTCAGGTAATTCCTTTTGACCATGTAGAAATTCCAATTGTTCCGAAAAGCCCAACATGGCCCAACTAAGACCTCGGGTCCAAGTTGAGAAACCGCTATATCCTTGTTGGGTGGAAGGGGAGCGAAAGTTTCCGTCATTTGTATTAAAGATAGCTTCATGGGCCGTTCTTCCCCAAACGTCATAGCTATCCCGTCCCTCACCATAATAAATGGAATATTCGGCCGTAGCCAAAGCATGTTGGTAGGCTCTTTTGAGCAAATTTATCTTGGAATCGTTCTCACCGGATGAATGGTGTCCCAACATATGGCCCACTACCAAAATACGAATGGTCCTCATGGTATCCACAAATAGGGAATGGGGACCATTGAAGGAATAGATATAGCCGCCCTCCGGAATGGTGGTCCAACGCTGTGCCTGGACCGAGGCCGATAGCTTCAAGGCCAAAACGCAGAGTTCCTTTGTTCCTTGGTCTTTTGGAATTTTTCCCTCATTCAACAACCTTAACAGATTACCGTAGGTACTTAGATTGTTGAATCCGTGATCATGAACACCAAAATGACTGATATGGGGCGGCATATGGACCTTTATATGATTAATGCCAAGATCAAGAAAGTAGGTATCCCTGGTAGCGTCAAATTGCAAGAGCTCGGAACCATATTGGAAACCTTGTGTCCAATCTGTCCAACTTCTTGGCTCATAGGTTCCATTTACGGTTACTACGGGAGATCCGGATACTCCTTCCAGATGGGAAGCCATGCTTTTTATCTTCTGTCCGGATAAGGCCCATAATCCGGCTATCTTATCCTTGAGGTCTTGGGGCTTTAGTTCGGGGTTTATTTGCATAGGTTCAATTTGCTTTTGAGCGGTCTAATAGGTTTCTGAAAGGAAAACTAATCCATCAATATATTATGTTTCTAAATATAGGCATAAAGAACCTATCCTTGCTGCTCATGGAACTTGTTCTTTGTAATTTTTCTCATCCGATTTACTGTGGTCTCGGAACAATTCCTGTCCTTTTTCCCCATGCCAACCACATTTGGGCCATTTTTTGAACCAACTCGGGATGTTTCGTGGCCAAATCATGCATTTCAGTTCGGTCTTGTTCCATATCGAAGAGCTCCCAATTCTGTAGTTCCAGTTCACCAATTTTATCCCATACGAACGAATGTCTTTTGTCCGCTTTGGAGACCAATTTCCATTTCCCCATCCTTACGGCCCGGTTGCCCTCGTGTTCCCAATAGATGGCTTCCCTCTCCAGTGCACTTCCGGAGAATGCAGGAAACAAGCTTTTGCCTTCCATGGCTTGTATCTTGTTACCATTAAAAGTAGTAGGGTAGGAGCTGTCACTGACATCAACACAGGTTGCCATGATGTCTATTAAATGGGCGGGCTCCGTTCTAAATCCACCAATTCCGGATGTCCCGGAATTTATTTTTGCGGGCCAATGCACAATTAAAGGTGAAGAAATACCCCCCTCATGCACCCAGTGTTTGTATTCCCGAAAAGGTGTATTGCTCGCGTTGGCCCAATTTCGGCCGTAGGCGGTATAACCCTCCGGTGGGCCCGGCCATCCCTTTCTCATTATCCCAACAGGCTTGCCGTCCCTTGTAAAAAAGGGCACCATTTCGGTTTGAAGCTCCCCTGGGGCCAAGGGTACCCGATCCTTTTCCGTTGTACGTTTTGATACCCATTCCAATTCCTCGGCACAGGCCCCGTTGTCCTGTAGGTAAATAATCAAGGTATTCTCCAATTCCCCTTTGGCCTTAAGGGCATTGACCACTTTTCCTATACCTTCATCCATAAGGGTGACCATAGCCGCATAGGTCTCCATATTGGCCAGCTCCCATTCCTTATCGGGAATATCCTCGGACCAAGGTTGTATCAAGGAATCCCTAGGGGTGAGTTCCCATTCGGTTTCGGTCAATCGCATCTTTTTCATCCGCTCAAAACGATTCTTTCGCATCTCGTCCCAGCCGTGGTTATAGCTTCCCTTGTATTTTGCGACAGCCTCGGCCGGTGCATGCATGGGCCAGTGTGCCGCTGTGTAGGACAAATACAGAAAGAAAGGAGTATCGTCTTCATGTTCCTCAATACGTTCCACGGCGTAATCGGTAAAATCGGTGGTACAATAGAAGCCTTCTCGTGGTGAGACGTACTCGTTATCTTCTGTTAGGGAGCGTGGATCATATAGGCTGCCCGCTCCTGAAATCATTCCAAAGAACCTATCAAAACCTCGTTGTCTAGGCCAATTGTGTTTATCTGGATTATCTATGACATAGGGTGTTAGATGCCATTTTCCCGACATGTATGTGGAATATCCCGCTTTTTTTAAGACTTCCGCGATGGTCACCGCATTGGTGCTTAAGTCTCCCTTAAAGGCAGGTGTCCCGCGGTCATCCACCATATGGCCAATCCCGGCCTGCTGGGGATAAAGACCTGTGAGCAGGGAAGCCCGGGTTGGGCAGCAACGCGCCGTGTTGTAGAATTGGGTAAACCGTAATCCATTGGCAGCAAGCTCATCCAGTCTTGGGGTCTTGATCTCGCCGCCGTAGCAGCCAATGTCGGAATAGCCCATATCGTCTCCCATGATAAGGACAATGTTAGGGCGATCGTTCTTTTTAGATGGAGTAGGGGAAGTGCAACTTTGGAAAAGTAAAGCAATACCCAGGCATATGTAACCAACTGTTTTTTTCACAACATATTTTTTTGCTTTAGCCAGACGGACATTTCCCCAATTTCACGATGCGCCCAGGCATAGTAGGGAATTGCCGTAATCGTTCGGCCTTTGATTTTACCAATACCATTCAATAGTTCCGGGTCGTAGGAGTAATTCAACTTTTCATTTAAAGGTATTTGGAGGTCAAGAACTCCGTTGGGGTTATCCACTTGTTCTGCACAATACACCAATGGCCCGCGCTCCAGTGCAATTTTACCCTTGTTGGTAGTTACCAATTCATGGCTTACCACTTTGCGAATTGGCATTTCAAAAGAGATATGGATTTTGTCATTTGGCATCCAGTTATTGTCCAATGTAATGTAACCATCCTTTATTGGAACATCGGAAGTTTTATCATTTATGGATATCGTGATAGCCGGGTAATGATGGTCTTTGTAATGGTATAGGTCTCCATCCATTACTTGGTTCCTGGCCCATCCAGGAACCCTTAACTTAAGAACAGCGGGGATAGTCTTTTTATTTAGGATTTCCAATTCCACAGTACCCTCCCAAGGATAGTTTGTCGTTTGGGCAAGTTGTAGGGTCCCATTTTCCAAGGGGATTTCCGTCTCGCTACCGATATATAGATTCACATATACTGCATTGTCCTTAACGGCATACATATAACCGGGGAGCGAAGGTAGAATTCGAACTACGTTTACGGGGCAACAGGAACAATCAAACCAAGGCGACCTTCCACAAACTCCCTGATTGAATTTTGAAACGCCGTCCACTTCCAAGGGGTTGGGATAAAAGAAGGTATTGCCCTCCAAGGAAACCCCGGCGAGGAATCCATTATACAGGGTTCTTTCAAAGACATCCATATATTTTATATCGCCACTCTTTAAAAACATGCGATGGTTCCAGAGCATTAGGGCAATGGCGGCACAGGTCTCGGTGTAGGCTGTGGCGTTCGGGAGTTCATAATCAGGTCCAAAACCTTCATGCTTGGGTTCGGCGCCGATACCACCGGTAAGGTAAATCTTTTGGTGAATGATATCGTCCCAAATCTTGTCAAGCGCAACATCAAAGGCGGTTTCACCGGTCAAGGCCGCCACATCGGTAGCTCCGGCATAGAAATATCCGGCCCGTACGGAATGCCCAACGGCTTCTTCTTGTTCGGCAAGCGGTACATGGTCTTGTTGATATTTTCCGGCATACTTCCCTTCCTTGGTGTTGTGACCCTCCGCATTTCCACGTTGGTCGATGAAAAACTTGGCAAGATCCAAATATCTTTTTTCACCGGTTATTCGATACAGTTTTACCAATCCGATTTCTATTTCCTGATGTCCCGGTACGCCCATATTTTTACCTGGGCCAAATACTTGGTCTATGAGGTCGGCATTTTTTAGAGCGACTTCAAGTAAAGATCTTTCTCCGGTCGCCTGGAAATGGGCCACCGCAGCCTCATAAAGATGCCCCACATTGTAGAGTTCGTGATAGGTTTGGAGATTGGTCCACCTTTGGTCACCTGCGCCATCCGCAGCCTTAGCGGGATTTATGGTACGGTTGGTATATAAATACCCATCATCCTCCTGAGCTGCAGCAATTTTTGCTATCAACCCATCCAAAAATAGTTTCAATTGTGGATCGTCATGAACCTGTAAGGAGTAGCTAGCTCCTTCAATGACCTTAAATACATCGGAATCATTAAAAAAAATACCTTCAAAATCGCCTTCTTCAAGTCCGCCCGCAATTGCAAAATTCCGAAGCCGTCCCGTTTCTTCACATTTTTGGAAATTATAGGGAATGGTCACTTTCCGATTCGTTTCCAACCTAGGTGTCCAAAAATTATCCTTGATCGCCACCGAGGTGAATGGCACGGGTTGTATGGGATAATCCAGTTGACTAACCGAAGTTTCATCAGTTTTGGTTTCGTCCTTTTTTTCGGCACAGGCGGTCAACCAAAGTAGGACGAATAGAAGAATTGGTCCTGCCAGAGTGGAATTGAGGGATTTAGACCCAAATGTAGTTTTCATTACGTCATATTTTATTTCATTTGAAAGTAAAGTCGGGTAATCGGATAATTTCCCCGCCCTTCATGGCCGAATCATGGGCCAAGATACCTACGCATGTAATGTTGGCCGATTGTACGGCATTGGGATAAGGATCCCGATTATTGATCAGGGCCTTTAAAAATTCATGTACCAGATGTGGATGAGACCCACCATGGCCCGCACCTTGGATAAAGGAAAGGTGTTGGTTATCGTCCGAATCATAAACACCTGCGGTGGTAAAGGGAGCTATCTCTTGAGGTAGGAGGTGGGCATAATCCGGAATCTTTACCCTTTCCGGAGTTTCCCCGGTATGGATTACGGAATCCTCGTGCTCGATCAAGGTCCATTCAAAGGATTTCTTGCTACCATAAACATCAAAGCTTTCCCGGTATTGTCTTGCCGTATTGAAAAGTGATCGTGTAAGTTCGGCGGCCAGATCGGAGTCCTTTAATTTGATATGACAAGTTTCAATGGCAAAGGGAGAGCCATAGATAGGAATCAGATTTTCATCTATTCTTCCAGACCCAAAACAGGAGACATATTCAGCTTCCCCTTTGGGCAGGGCCAATATAGGCCCAACACAATGGGTGGCGTAGTGCATAGGTGGCAACCCTTCCCAATAGCCGGGCCAACCGGCCATTTCCTGTTGGTGGGAGGCCCTTAAAAATTGAATCCTTCCCAACTCACCTTTTTCATACATCTCTTTCACAAAAAGAAATTCACGACTATAGATGACGGTTTCCATCATCATATAGGACAGTCCGGTTTCCTTTACAAGCTCAACAATTTGTTGGCACTCCTGCACCGTGGTGGCCATGGGTACCGTACAGGCTACATGTTTGCCCGCCTTTAGGGCTGCAATGGACTGTTCCGCATGGTTGGGAATTGGGGTATTGATATGTACCGCATCGATTTCCGGATCCTTTAGCATTTCATCATAGTCCGTATATCTTTTTGCAATACCGAAGGCATCACCTATTTCGTCCAACTTGGATTGGGTCCGTTGGCATATGGCATACATTTCGGCGTTCGGATGTTTTTGGTAAATAGGAATAAATTCCGCTCCAAAACCGAGGCCGGCTATCGCTATTTTGATTTTTTTACTACTCATAATTGGGATTTAAAAAGTTAGGGATTATAGATTTTCCGAAGGATCGAGCATTTTTAGGTACGCCACCAGATTCAAGACATCCGAATCGCTTAAGGTGTTCAACAAGCCTTCGGGCATCATCGATTTCTCGGTGACATCCCTGGAACGTATTTTGGATTTGTTAATGGAAATAGGCTCTTGGCCCACCACCCTAAGCGTAATATTCCTATCATTTTCGGCTATGATGTTTCCGCTATACGTTCTGCCATCTTGGGTAATGATAACTACTAGTTTATAATCGTCCTGAATTTCACCACTGGGATTTAAAATATTGTTTAATAGGTAGGCCGTATTGGTTCGGTTAGAACCGGTAAGATCCGGACCAATGACTCCACCTTCCCCGAACATCACGTGACAAGCCGCACAGGTACGTTGATAGATACTTTTTCCTTTAGAAGCATCAGCCTTAGCGATGGCCTCATCCGAAAGGAGTCGCTGATACTTACTGAACTGTCCTTGGATATCTCCTGAAATATCGTCGATAGGTCCCCAGATTTCTACAAAACCACTTCCTACCACCCTGCGCATTTGCATGGCAACATAGGCTGGAATGTCTTTTCTGGGGATGGTCTCCTCTTTGATCGCATTGGCCAGGATCTGGCCGTAGGTGCCCCTTGAGGCTAGGGTTAGGACGGCCTCTTGTTTTTCTTCAGGGGAAAGTTCATGATACTTTTGGAACAAGGCCTTACCCAAGTCTTCATTTTCATAGGCAGCAATGGCCCGTATCGACTCCATCCGAAGATTGGGATTGTCCAATAATTTGGGCAATTCCTTTTCCAATTCCTCCCTTTGGTGGAGAGCGAGGTTTTTTATCGCATTTTGTTTTTGCTCACTATCAGATTCGGTATCGTTTACGATAGCCATCATTTTTTTGGCCGCCTCTGCATTGCCAAAGCGCTGCGTTATTTGATCCGATAAAGTAGCCAGTTCGGAGTTGGACTGCAACGATTTGTAGGTCGAACCCCAATTTGAGGGCTCCTGCATATCCGATCTACCTTCTAGACCGGCCAACATACCCCTTAACAGGTATTTCCGATTGTCTGATTTTTTACTTATCCCGGCAACCAACTTTTGCAGTTGATCCCCGTCTACCAAACGCCGGGCAATTTTCTCGACCACGGATGGAATGGCAGAGGTATTGGCCAATGATAATGCCTTTTCCGGTCGGTCCGTTAACATAGGTTCAATTCCGAACCACAACATCAACGGAATGTTGGGATCGTCCAGATCTTCTTCAAATTGAACCAGGGATGCGGCCATATCCCAACGGTCTGCCGGGTGCATTCGTTGCAAGGCACCGGCCAGATAGCGCCGGACCACGGGAGAGTTTTCATTTTTTGCCAATCGGGTAAGAGCAGCTACTATCGTCTTCGAAGGTGGCCCGTCCTCTGTGAGAAATTGAATGGCCCATGCCCGGACATACTGCTGCCCGTCTTCCAGGAGTCCCAATAATCGATCAGAAGTACTATTCCCCGTAATCCAGAGGGTCCACAAGGCACGTAGCCTAAGATCTTCGTTCCTTTCTTTTTCCAGCATATTTTCCAATTGGGAAATGGCCTCTTTTTCCAATGCCTCTTTTGTTGCCCTGTATTGAAGGATTACCCTCGCCCTTTGGGCATGCCAATTGCTTTTATTGCGTTGCAATTCCACCAGTTCCAAGTCGCTTTTTCCATTTAAATCCTCAAATCTTCCAGGCCAATTTTCAGCCTCCGATTTTTCGGGCATAATTCTAAAAACACGTCCCGTTTCCTTATTGAGCACCTCGCCACCGCAAATATCCGCGTCATGCCAATCCAAGACATAAAGTCCTCCTTCCGGACCTACTTCCATGCTGAATCCTACCCATTGTGCATTGTTCGCCAATAAAAAATCCTCACCATGACTAGCCGTGAAGCCAGACCCATTTGGGGTTAATATATCGGATAGTACGGCATGTTCGTGAATATTGGCCATAAAAAGTCGCCCATGCTGTTCCCTCGGAAAGGCATCGGATTGATAAATTCTAGCACCACCGTGGGCCGATCGATGACGATGGTCCACAATGGTCTTAATGTCCTCATAGACATAAGGGTTAAAATGTTGCCCACCTTGTCTATGGTAAATACCGCCGGGAATGATATGGAACAAATGTGGGATAACACATGCTGAAATAAAGAGCTGGCCTTTGGAATCGTAATCGATACCCCAAGGATTGCTAAAGCCGTGGGAGACCACTTCAAAACGATCTTTTATAGGATGATAGCGCCAAACACCTCCATTGATATCCACGCCCTCCGCATCCAACAAATCCTCGGGGAAGGCTTCACCATGCCTGTAAATACGACCTTTTCCTTTTGGCTTTCGGATCACTGAGGGTGTTGCAAACCCTTCGAGACCGTAGAGCCAGCCATCCGGTCCCCAGTGAAAACTATTAATGGTTTCATGCCGATCACGGATTCCCCATCCGGTTAATAAGACCTTGATGTCCTCTTCATCTGCCTTGTCGTCTCCATTTTTATTGGGTACAAACAATAAATTGGGTGGTGCGCCCAAAAAAAGCCCACCATGACCCACGGCAATTGCGGAGGGGAATGGAATACCTTCCAAAAAGACTTTTTTGCTATCCGCGACTCCGTCTTTATCGGTATCTTCCAAAATGAGGATGCGACTATCCCCGAAATTGGAAAAACCGTGGCCTCGGGATTCATAATCGCGATTCTCGGCAATCCACATTCGGCCCTTATCATCCCAACAGAAGGCCATGGGTTGGGTGATCATAGGTTCGGACGCAAATGCATTCACCTTATAGCCCTCTTTTAGGGTCATTGCTTCAACCGCTTCCTCCGGACTTAATAATTTGGCATCCCGCCCCTCTTTTTTGGCTAGCTCCCAAAGCGAAGCGGTATTGTACATTCCTTTGTCGCCCACATAGTCTCCCCAAAGGTCATCCAGTTTAATAGCGTTCAATTTTCCGGTATAGGCCACTATTTGATGCCGAATGGTTTCAACCTCCCCTTTTTTAATGTGCCAATCCCCCATTTTTGCACGTACCGGCCCGATGCCCAACTGGGAGTCCACACGCCAAGTTTGGGGAAAGCCCTTATTGTCCGGGTGGTCAAAAATGGCGATATGGCCCCATTCGTCCAAACCATCGATTTCCATTCCTGCATCCACCCACATGGCCCTTTGGCCTTCGGCCTTTTCATTGCGTTGCCGAGCGGCGTTCTCCACTTCACCTTGAATTCCTTCTTTCCAGGGCATTCTAAGAAACAGACCGCCATAATCGAATTCGTTGATGGTAATATCGGTAAGTGCCTCTCCCTGCCATTCCAGACCCATTAGGTAGCTGTCCGATTTCTCAGAAAATGTCCAGGTCTGGGACTCCTTTAAGATGGGTGTACCTGTCTCATCCAGCATGTGGTACACGGTCTTCCATTTTACTTCCTTCCCCTCGGGAATGAGCACTTGGGCCGATACTTTTTGCCAATGGTCGCCCCCGGGAAAATGAAAATAGTCCCTCCCTATTTTTTTCTTGATGTCTTCGGGTTTGTTCCGGTCATAGAACCACTTTTTTAGCCCGGCGGAATCGATTCCGGTACCGTTTACACGGGTGAAACCCCAATAGAGTCCGGTCTGGTGCGGATGATGCCCAGGACTGTACTGGGTCATTTCGGCAGTGGAGCCGGGTGCCAAAATTGGATGGATAAAAGGGCGAAAATCCGCCTTGATATTTTGTGTCACCAAGGCCAAATCGCCATTGAGAGCAAATACTTCAATGACCTCGTTCCCTTTCTTAATGACAAAACTGCTTTTTTGCTCGCCCTCATCATTTTTTTGTTTGCTTTTTTTGTTCTGGCAAGCGACTATACAGGCAAAGCCCAAAACTAAAATGAAATATCTTAGTACTCCTTTCATGTCATCATTTTATAAGTCCTTATCAAAGACCAGGGTATCCAATTCCGTTGCTTTCCATGGGGTTACCTGCCCTTGGGTACGGAAGCGGATATGTCCTACCGCTCCTGCGGACAAGGGTTTTTGGGAATGGCCCCAGGTATTTCTAATGTAGGTGGAAATGGCAGCAATATCCTCATTTTGTAGGGTAGAGAAGGAGGGCATGCTGGGTAAAATGTCCGGGATGCCATACTCCTTGCCATTTACGGTTACTGGGCCTTCCATACCATGCAATAATATCATCGCTAATCGGTAGTCTGCCCCAGTGACCCATTCCGAATTTTTAAGGGGTGGTGCAAAACGGGAAATGCCTTCCCCTTGGGTGCCATGACAGTTGGCACATAGGTTTAAATACTTTTGTCTTCCTAGGGCAAACAATTGGGGGTCTACTTTGTGTTCCGCTTTTTTTGTGGTAAGTTGTCTTTTAGGTTTTCCGGGCCAGGTCAATTTCTGAAGTAATGCTTCGAGCAATGCTTCATTTTTTAAAAGAGCCGGCTTTCTTAAAAGAGCAATCTCTCCTTCATCGTTAGAACCTTTGGAATTAAGCATCCCATTTATCATTGCATTTTTAATCCATAATTGGTTCTCGGGCATTTTATCTTGGGTAAAGGCCAACATATGTTGGACTTCCTCATCCGAGCCTTTATTTGCGATGGCCGTAGCCAACATTTCAATGAATATTTCCTTGGCTTGATCGTAGATCTTCCATTCTGATTCGGCCAGGAGCATTTTCAACAGTGCAGCTTCCCTATTTTCCAAACTGCTCATTACTACATCCCTGGCAATGGGTAATTGTCCAAATCGGGATAGGAACTTCTGTGCGATATCGAATGCAATTTCCGTGTGGATTTGACTACTCTCCAACACCATTTGCATTTGTAGCAGGGGAGCCACTTTATCATAGGTTTCCTCTATGAATTCGGTAACCTCTTTTTCTACGTCCACATGGTCGGAATCTTTACCGCTGATCAATCGCAAAGCCGCCTGTGCCACCTTTGGGTCTTCGGATCGTAAAGCGGGCAATAATACATCAGGTTGTGCCAGACCCAGACCTTCCAATGTCCATAAGGCGTGTAGTTGGGCCAAGGGATTTCCCTTTTCGATGACTTCCTTAAGCTCTTTAGCAATGGGTACTCCTTTTTCAACCAATAAACGTTGGGCCATGTCACGCGTCCATCCATTGGGGTGCCCTAAAAGGTTGACCAAAGTCTTGGAATCGGCCTTGGAAAGATCAATGGGTTTTTCCCTGTTTTTCTTTTTTGAGGTGATTCTCCAGATACGGCCCATATGGATGGGTTTGTCCAATTTACGTTCCAGGGTCACTTCACGGAGATAAGGCGTCATATACGGGCCATGCTGAATGATACCCTTATACATATCAACTACGTATAGTCCGCCGTCCGGACCCGAGGCTAGGGAAATGGGGCGGAAGCGCTCGTCGGTTGAAGCTAGAAATTCCCGGTCCTTGTAGACTCCCTGGGCACTTAGCATAAAACCCTCTTCCGTAATTTTGTTGCGTTTGATGAGATTGGCGGTGGGTTCGCAGATAAAGGCATTGCCCCTGTAAGTATCTGGAAGCACATCTCCCCTATAAATAAGGGGTCCACAGGCCGAGGCAAATTCCAATAGGCGTCCCTTTTCATCCAAAGTGCCGGGCACATATCCTCGATTTACCGCCGTGTTGCTGCGAATAGGGAATATCCGGCGTTCCAATGTCAATCCATGGTCAATTCCGCTTGAGGGGGTATGGTTTTCATTGCGCATTAAAGCATTTGGAGGTACCAGATCGGCATGCAGTTGTGACCAATTGTAGTTGTAAAAGAGTCGGCCGGCATCGTCATGGACAATACCCCACTGCCCACGGAATTCGGTTTCATCCCTAACCCATTCCCCATCGATATTTCGGTACCGGTATTTGGATTTTGCGTTGTAATGCCAGTTGTCCATGCCCCTCCAGAGTCCATTGGCCGAATGTTCGGGCATGCCACTGCCTCCATATGTGGAATCTATCAGGGTCTTGGTATCGGCCTTAAAGTCTCCATTGGTGTCCTCAACATGC
This sequence comes from Ulvibacterium sp., assembly GCF_965228935.1. Lineage (GTDB taxonomy): Bacteria > Bacteroidota > Bacteroidia > Flavobacteriales > Flavobacteriaceae > Ulvibacterium. The sequence goes on from NZ_OZ245846.1 coordinate 3,218,417, forward strand.
CATAATGGGATATTCTCCGCTACCAGCGCGCCTCCTTGAATGACCGCTAGGGCTCTGGGCAATACAAGGCTATCCAAAAAGATTTGACCGCGGTCCATTTGACCATCGTTATCATCATCGAACAAGACCGAGATGCGACCTACTCGATCTTTTTCACCCGTACCATCGATATCGGACATAAACCCGAGCATTTCCACGACCCAAAGTCTTCCGCCTTCATCGAAAGAAATGGCCACGGGATCCTGTACCAAGGGCTCGGCGGCAACTAGTTGAATTTGTAAATCGTCATCCGCTAGAACAAAGGAATTCAGGGCTTTTTCCGGGGATAGGGGCGGGGAGGGGTCTTTTTTACAGCCCAACAAAACCATAACAATACACGTAAGGGTAAAGGCGAGTAGCGCATTATTTTTGAAACAAACTCTCATACATTTTAGCGTACACCCATCATCCTTTTTTCATACTAATTTTGGCCATGATCTAGAAAAGAAAACTGGCCAGAAAAACCATAAAGGCGGCACTGGTTCCTACAACCAATGTCCCCAAGGTATATACACGATATCCCGTTTTAACATCGATACCCGAAAATTGGGTAAGGATCCAAAATCCGCTATCATTGGCATGCGAAACCACCATGGCACCGGCACCTATGGCCGATACCACCAAAGCTTTGTCGATTTCCGTAGTAAAGCCCATGGTCGCCAGCAAGGGGGCTACAATGGAAGCTGTCGTTATCAGGGCCACCGTGGACGAACCTTGGGCGCTCTTAATGGCCGCACACAACAAAAACGGCAGCCAAATACCCAAATTTGCACCGGAGAGTGAATCTGCCAAAGTATCTGCGATACCACTATTCTGTAAGATTGTTCCAAAAATACCTCCGGCCCCGGTAATGAGGATGATATTCGAGGCATCCGAAAGCGCCTTACCGACCCAACCCGTGGTGGCCAGCATTTCATTGTCCCATTTTTTGGGTAGAAGAAAAGCGAAAAGCATACCGATCATCAATGCTATGATCGGTGAGCCAATAAATGAAACAAACTTGAATAGAGCAGATACTTCCTCTCCTTCGACTCTATTAAACTCCAATATCGATTTTCCGACAATAAGTAAAATGGGGATTAAAATGGGTAAGAAGGACTTGAAAGCCCCTGGTGCTTGTTTCATCCGTTCCTGAATCACCTCTTCCGTGACATCCGGATTGGGATCTATATAGGTTTTGGCCCCCATTTTTTTACAGTAAATCACCGCGATAATCAAGGAAAGTAACCCGACGACCAATCCAATCAGCATGACTAATCCCACATCGGCACCTATGATTCCGGCTGCGGCTATTGGGCCCGGGGTGGGTGGAACCAGTACATGGGTGATCATTAAACCCAAAATCAGGGCCGTAGCCGTACCAACAATGGAGAGCCCAGCCCTTTTGGTCAAGCTTTTATTCAAGGGGTTGAGGATAATGAAACCACTATCGGCGAATACGGGAATGGATACAATAAAACCTACGATACCCATGGCTTCGTGAACCCGTTTTTTTCCAATAACGCGCAGAACCACTTCGGCCAATTTATAAGCACCTCCGGAATGCTCCAGAAAAGCCCCTATAATGACTCCCAGCACAATGACAATACCTATTTTTCCCAAAGTAATTCCAAAGCCATCATTGACCAGCTTGACGATATCCTCCAAGGTCATGCCCGAAAAGAGGGCAAAAAAGAGAGCTGCGGCGAGAAGGGACAGGAATGGATGTACCTTCCACTTTACAGTGAGCAGAATTATAATGAGAACACTTACTAATAATAAAATGATATTGATCATGGTTGGTTTTTTTAATGAGCGTCCCTGCTTACCTGGTCACCTGATTTTCCTACTAAAAAATCAAGATCGGCCCCACGGTGCGCCTGTTGAACGGTTCTGGTATAGAGATTGGTATAGCCTCGGTTCATGGGTGGTTCAGGTGGGGTCCAAGCCGCTTTTCGTCTTTGGATTTCCGCTTCGTCCACTTCCAAGTGAAGTTTACGGTTCGGCACGTCCAAAACAATGGGATCCCCCGTTTTTACCAAGGCCAAAAGGCCCCCGACGGAAGACTCGGGTGACACATGGAGTACCACGGTTCCGAAAGCCGTACCGCTCATCCGCCCATCGGAGATACGTACCATATCCTTGATCCCTTTCTTCAACAGTTTTTCCGGGATATCCATATTCCCAACCTCGGGCATTCCCGGATATCCTACCGGCCCTACACCCTTTAAGACCATTACACTGTTTTCATCAATATCCAATTCGGGATTATCCACCGAAGCGTGAAAATCCTCTATGGTCTCAAAGACCACCGCCTTACCTTTGTGGGACATTAGTTCCGGGGTTGCCGCCGATGGTTTGATAACCGCACCGTCCTCGCACAGATTTCCATACAAAACGGCAATCCCGGCCTCTTCCATAAAGGGTTTGTCCAAGGTGGCAATGACCTCTGGATTGTAGCATTCCGCCGTGACGTTGTTTTCTATAAGGGATTTCCCATTTGCGGTAATCACATTATTATGGAGTTGATCTTTCATTTCCTTTATGACTACGGGAAGGCCCCCGGCATCAAAGAAATCTTCCATAAGATATGTACCGGAAGGCATCAAATTGACCAATAATGGAATTTTGCTTCCCAGGGTGTCGAATTCCTTCAAATCGAGTTTTACCCCGATTCTTCCGGCAATGGCCAATAAATGGATAATGAAATTGGTGGACCCGCCTATGGCCGCATTGATTTTTATGGCATTTTCAAAAGCCTCTTTGGTCAGTATTTTGGATAGTTTAAGGTCTTCCTTCACCATTTCCACGATACGTCTTCCCGAGAGTTGGGCCATCACTTTTTTTCTGGAATCCACCGCCGGTATCGCCGCGGCACCGGGAAGGCTAAGCCCAAGCGATTCCACCATACAGGCCATGGTGGAAGCCGTCCCCATGGTCATACAATGCCCGGCACTTCTCGCGGAACATATTTCGGCCTCAATTTGGTCTTCTTTGGTAAAGCCCTCATTTTTGATCTTATCCTTTAGTTGCCAAACAAAGGTGCCCGAGCCGATACGTTCGCCTTTGTACTTGCCATTGAGCATAGGCCCGCCCGGTACCACTATGGTCGGAAGGTCTACACTACAGGCACCCATAACGGTAGAGGGGGTGGTTTTGTCGCATCCGGTCAAAAGCACTACACCATCGAGCGGATTGGCCCTTATGCTTTCCTCAGTATCCATACTGGCCAGATTCCTAAAGAGCATTGCTGTAGGTCGCATCAGTATTTCGCCCAGGCTGGTCACGGGGAATTCAAATGGCACGCCCCCAGCTTCCAGGACTCCTCGTTTTACGAACTCGGCAAACTCGCGAAGATGTCCATTACAAGGTGTGAGTTCCGACCAGGTATTGCAAATACCAATGACGGGACGCCCATCAAAATAATCGTTCGGATATCCCTGGTTACGGAGCCAGGATCGATGTATAAAAGCCGATTTCTCATCATCCGGATTAAACCAATCCTCGCTTCGCAATTTTTTGTCGTTTTTATTCCCCATGTTTCAATTTTGACCTTAAATTTATGTTCAAGGCTCCCTTTTTAGATTTTTAAAAATTTCGGAATAAGGTATCATCTTTACTACAGTTAACAAAATGGAATGGGTATTTATTTATCATCTTGATGCTCTTTTGATAGGTTTTTTAATATTATGATAATCTTTTGTTATTTTTAGCTATATAGGTCTGCATTTACCAAAACAGGTAATCGTAATTCCATGGGCCGATGGTGGACAACCCCGAGTCGTGCCTTAATAGGAAGTCAGGGAGCTTTGGATATTAGGCCTTCAATGTGTATAGATATAGATGGACATTTTTACTCATCTTGGTTTGGCAGGGACGTCCCCTTGACTTTGATATTGTCTGGAAACTTTTTTTATTCCCTAACTGTATTGCCATTTTGTTGCTTTCGTTTACCTTTAGGCTTGGCGTCCATTAAATCCTTGGCAAGCTCTCCTTGCAGGATGAGACCCCATATAATCGGAAATGATACCGGTAGAATAAGCGATGTAACATGAAGCGAAGAGAATTTGTTAAAAGCTCCTTGGCGGGTACTATGGCCATGGGTTTACCTGTACTACCTACCTTTTCGACAGTGGTGGCGGAGACGCGATTTGGTGTGGCAGACGCTTCCTATATGATGCGACGGTATCGAAATATGAAGAGTGAGGCCTATCCTCCGTTTGCTAATGCCCTGGAAATGATAGAGCATTGTAACTCCCTTGGTTTTGGGGGAATGCAGGTTGGTGTCGGTGGTTGGGACTCCGATTTTTCCAAGAAAGTCAAAAAGCGAAAAGAAGAACTGGACATTTTCTTGGAAGCCCAGATAAGGTTACCCAAAAATGAAGACGACTTAGATCGTTTTGACCGTGAGGTCCAAACAGCAAAGAAGACCGGTATCGATGTTTTCAGGACGGCTTGTTTATCCGGAAGGCGTTATGAGAGTTTTGACACTATGCAAGCCTTTCAAACCTTTAAGAAAGCCGCTATTAATTCCATACAATTGGCAGAGCCGGTAATGCACAGGTATAAAGTGAAACTTGCAGTGGAGAACCACAAAGACTGGCGTATCAATGAAATGGTTGCTATTTTAAAGAGGATCGATAGTGAATGGGTAGGGGTTACCTTGGATACTGGGAACAATATATCGCTTTTGGAAGACCCCATGGAGGTGGTGGAAGCTCTTGCGCCTTATGCTTTTTCCGTACATCTAAAGGATATGGCGGTAGAGGAATACGAAGATGGATTTTTATTGTCCGAGGTTAATCTTGGAACCGGCAGTCTGGATATCGATGCCATGATAATGACCATTAAAAAGCACCGACCCAATATTCGGTTCAATTTGGAGATGATTACCCGAGATCCCCTTAAAATCCCTTGCCTGACCGAAAAGTATTGGGCCACATTCGACCAAATATCCGCCCCGGAACTTGCGCTCTATCTACGTAAGATAAGAACAATGAAAACAAAGGAACAATTGCCCAGGATATCCAATAGGACAACGGACGAACAATTAGCCTTGGAGGTGGAAAACAATCGTACCTGTCTGGTCTATGCCAAACAAAATTTAGGATTTCAATAAAAACAGAAATACATGACCAAAACAACTTTACCTGGAATAAAACAATTTGATCTTACCGGAAAATGCGCCTTGATTACGGGTGGCTCCAAAGGACTGGGCTATGCCATGGCCGCTGGTCTGGCCTCGGCCGGGGCCAATATTTGTTTGTTGAACCGGAATTTGGAGGAAGGGGAGACGGCAGCCCAGCAATTGACCCAAGATTATGACATAAAGGCGAAGGCCTTTACCGCCAACGTAACCGACTTAGGGGCTGTGGAAGCTGTGGTAACTTCAATCGTTGATGAATTTGGGCGATTGGATATTTTGATCAACAGCGCGGGAATCAACATTCGTGGTGCTATAGACGAGCTTACTCCGGATGAGTTCGAACAGGTGATGAAGGTGAACGTTGATGGTACTTGGAACGCCTCCAGGGCAGTTACGCCCCAGATGAAAAAACAAGGCAGTGGACGTATCATCAATATGGCCAGTACGCTCGGCCTGGTCGGTTTGGCCAACCGTACGCCCTATGCCACCAGCAAGGGCGCCGTAGTACAAATGACACGTGCCTTGGGTCTGGAACTGGCCCCGTTCAATATTACGGTAAACGCCATTTGTCCTGGGCCCTTTTTAACGGAAATGAACATTCCCATTGCGGAGACGGCCGAAGCGAAAAACTTTATCGTCGGGGCCACGGCCTTGGCACGTTGGGGAGAACTTCGGGAAATTCAGGGAGCCGCACTTTTCTTGGCCAGCGATGCCGGTAGTTATGTGGTGGGATCCATGCTCACCGTGGATGGTGGATGGACTGCCAAATAAAGACACTGTGCCTTTCTTTTTTAACTAAAAGGACTTTTTGCGTTAAGCGGCATCCATATCATTGCCGATTTCCCAATAAAGTTTTATCTTAACTGCCTATCCGAAAAAATTACACAAAATAAATTCAGATATAATGAAAAACTCAGGAAAGAATCAAAATTCTACCGATCAGGAAAAAAAATCACGTAGGGACTTCGTAAAGAAAAGTGCTTTGTTCACGGGAGGCGCCATGTTGTTGCCCAACCTTCAAATGAATGCCATGGTAAATGTTCTAAATGACAAGAAACTCAAAATTGCCTTAGTAGGTTGTGGTGGTCGAGGAACGGGTGCCGCGGTACAGGCCTTAAATGCAGACGATAATGTGGAATTGGTAGCCATGGCCGATGCTTTCGAAGATCGCTTACAGAGCAGTTTCATGAACATCGCAAAGGCGTTGGGAGAAACAAAAAAGCTAAATGTTAACGAGAAGCACAAATTTGTTGGATTTGATGGGGCCAAAAAGGCAATGGATCTCGCCGATGTGGTGATTTTGGCAACGCCCCCTGGTTTCCGTCCGGAACATTTCGCCTATGCCATTGACAATGGCAAGCATGTGTTTATGGAAAAGCCGGTAGCGACCGATGTCCCTGGGGTTCGCAAAGTCTTGGCGTCCGCCAAGAAAGCCAAAGAAAATAAGCTGAACGTGGTAGTCGGATTGCAACGCCATTATCAGGACAATTATCTGGCCGCGATAGATCAGCTAAAAAAGGATGCCATAGGTAAAATCGTATCCGGTCAGGTGTATTGGAACAGTGGTGGCGTTTGGGTCAGGGAAAGAAAACCGGGGCAAACGGAATTGGAGTACCAAATGAGAAATTGGTACTATTTCAACTGGTTATGTGGCGATCATATTTTAGAACAACACATCCATAATATTGATGTAGCGAACTGGTTTATTGGGGAATACCCGATTTCTGCCCAGGGTATGGGAGGAAGACAGGTGCGTACAGGAAAAGATCATGGGGAAATCTATGACCATCATTTTGTGGAATTTACCTATCCTAGTGGAGCTGTCATAGCGAGCCAGTGCCGTCATCAACCCGAGACCATGAGCCGGGTCTCCGAATTTTTCCAAGGTACCAAGGGGACCGTTTCTACGGAAGGGGACAATACGAGCATCAAAGGGTGGGATGGAAGTACCATCTTTGAGCATAGGGGTAAGGATGACCCCAATCCGTATGAAGTAGAGCATGTAAAACTCTTTGAGTCCATACGAAACGGTGGAGTGATTGCAGATGGGGAAAACGGGGCTAAAAGTACCATGACGGCTATCATGGGAAGAATGGCAACCTATTCCGGAAAGGTCGTAAAATGGGACGATGCCATGGCCTCCAATCTCGTTTTGGTTCCAGAGAATCTATCCTGGGACTCTCCAGCACCGGTAAAACCTAACTCTGATGGATGGTATGAAATACCGACTCCCGGAAAGACTGTCGTAATTTAGAGGTATGAAGCGAAGAAGTATAGTAAAGACGAATATTTTCATGTCCCTGCTTTTGGCAGGGACACTCTTTTTGGCCTGTAAGGAAAAACCAACTGATACAGAAAAAGTTTCCAATGCTCGGCAACCTAACATTATCTACATTTTGGCCGATGACTTAGGTTATGCGGACATCGGCGCCTACGGACAGGAGAAAATAGAAACTCCAAATATCGATGCCCTGGCCCAAGAAGGGATGTTGTTTACGCAACACTATACGAGTGCCCCCGTTTGTGCCCCGGCACGATACATGTTAATGACCGGAAAACACGCCGGACACGCTTATATTCGGAGCAATTCCGAATGGGGGGAAAGAGGTGACGTTTGGAACTATATTGCCATGGCAAAGGACTCTACTTTGGAAGGCCAGGGACCCATGCCGGCAAATACGGTTACTTTGGCGCATCGCTTAAAGCAAGCCGGATATGCTACGGGCATGGTCGGCAAATGGGGACTCGGAGCTCCCCATACAGCGTCCATTCCCAATAAAATGGGATTCGATTTTTTTTACGGCTATAATTGTCAACGTCAAGCCCATACCTATTATCCCTTACATTTATACAAGAATACCGAACGGGTACATTTGGCCAATGATACCATTGCGCCGAATACCCCTTTTCCCGAAGGAGCGGATCCCATGGACATTGCAAGCTATGCCGATTTTACCCTAACGGACTATGCGCCCGATTTGATGTTTAAGGAGCTTACCCAATTTGTCGATGGCAATACGGATAAACCTTTCTTTTTATATTGGGCATCCCCGATACCGCATGTAGCGCTCCAGGCCCCGCAATCTTGGGTAGATTACTACATTGAAAAATTCGGGAAAGAGGAACCCTATCTATCGGGAGGGGAAAACCGTTACTTTTCACACAAAAACCCACACGCGGCCTATGCGGCCATGGTTTCTTACTTGGATGAAAATATAGGGAAATTGGTACAGCAATTAAAGGATGAAGGCATCTACGAGAATACCCTTATAATATTTACTTCCGACAATGGTCCCAGTTATGCGGGTGGTGCCGACCCGGAGCATTTTGATAGCGCCAAACCCTTTGATGGCACTTATGGAAGAGGGAAGGGATTTTTATATGAAGGTGGAATCAGAATACCCATGATTGCCGTTTGGCCGAAAAAAATAAAGGCCGGTAGTAGAAGCGATCATATTTCCGCACATTATGATATGGTGGCCACCTTGGCCGGGGTCGCCGGTTATGAAAAACCTCAAGATACGGATGGAATAAGTATGTTGCCCACTTTGTTGGGCGAAGGGACACAAGAGCCGCGCGAATTCCTATATTGGGAATTTCCCAGTTATGGAGGACAGGTCGCTCTTAGGATGGGCGATTGGAAAGTAATACGTCGTAACCTACTCAATAACGATGATCCTACCTTGGAGCTTTATGATTTAAAAAAAGATCCGACCGAAACAAAAAATGTGGCGGATGAACACCCGGAAGTGTTGAAAAAAGCCGCAGAAATCTATGCACGGGAACGGGAATCCCCAGAATTGGAACATTTTAAGATACCTATGGTGAAGAACGGGTTATTGACCCAAAAATAGCTTTACCTTTGTCGTTCCTTAATTTTTTATCTACAATGAAATTCATTCCAAAACTATTTTTTTTACTAGTGCTTGTCTTTAGTCTGGCCCAATGCAAAGAGGATAAGAAAAAAACGTCGGAAACCGGTTCATCTCCCAAAGTTGCGGAAAAATCCGAGCTTGTTTCAGACACCGCAAACATTCTGGTCAACAAACCTGATGACCTTAAAACCCCGGAAGGAATGGTTTGGATTCCAGGAGGCATCTTCACCCAAGGAGCCGTCCCGCAGGATAAAATGGCCATGGGTCACGAAAAGCCGGCCCACAAGGTAGCAGTAGATGGATTCTTTATGGATATCACGGAAGTGACCAATAGGGAATTTCGGAAATTTGTAGAGGAGACGGGATATATAACCGTTGCCGAACGCGAAATTGATTGGGAAGAAATGAAAAAGCAGTTACCTGAAGGTACGCCCAGGCCCCATGATAGCATTATGCAACCCGGATCTCTTACTTTCAAAAAAGCCAAAAGTTCGGTACCCAATCTATACGATTTTTCCCAATGGTGGCAATGGACCATAGGGGCCAATTGGAAGCACCCCAACGGGCCGGGCAGTACCATTAAGGGTAAGGACAACCATCCGGTAGTGCAAGTTGCCTATGAGGATGCCTTGGCCTACTGTGATTGGGCCGGAAGGCGCTTGCCCACCGAGGCCGAATGGGAACGGGCCGCAAGGGGCAATAAGGAAAGCACTATTTATTTTTGGGGCGATGACCTTTCCGTACTTTCCCAAATGGCAAATACTTGGGAGGGAGAATTTCCGGTGGACAATACCCGAACAGATGGTTTTGAGTTACGGGCACTAGTCAAATCCTATCCCCCCAATGATTTTAGCCTCTATGATATTGCAGGCAATGTTTGGGAGTGGACGAGCGATTGGTACAACACCAATTATTATGACCAGGTAGGTTCCAAGAATACAATCCTAAGGAATCCAATGGGAGCTGAGACCCCTTATAATGCAAGAGACCCTTATGCCCGGGAAAAAGTGATGAAAGGCGGCTCGTTTTTATGCAATGAATCGTACTGTGCCAGCTATCGCATATCTTCGCGAATGGCGACCAGTATGGATTCTTCGTTGGAGCATTTGGGTTTTAGAACGGTCGCTACCGCAGATATGTTACGGGCAAACGAAAACTGATCAAGAGAAGAACTATGGAATTTATTACGGATTTCGCTCCCGAATTGACCGTGAAGTCACCCGGGCGAATTAATCTTATCGGGGAACATACGGATTACAATCTGGGTTACGTGCTCCCTACCGCAATAGAAAACCAAATAACATTTAAGTTCCGAAGGAACGATTCGGTCAATACATGTAATTTGTATAGTCTTACCTATAATACCGGTTTTACTTTGGATCTGAACAAGATTTCAAGAAGCGAGGTGGAGTGGGAGAATTATATCCTAGGGGTTCTCAATGAGATTTCAAAGTTGACGGACGGGGTCAAAGGTTTTGACTGTACGGTGGAAAGCGATCTTCCTACGGGATCCGGCCTAAGTTCTTCGGCGGCTTTGGAATGTGGGCTGGCCTTTGGGTTAAATGAATTGTTCGATTTGGGACTTTCCAAAATGGATATGGTAAAATTATCCCAAATAGCGGAGCACACCTATGTGGGCACCCAATGTGGAATCATGGATCAATTTGCGTCGGTGATGAGCAAGGAAGGGCATGTAATCCTTTTGGATTGTAAGTCTTTGGAATACGATTATGTTCCCATGGATATCCGTCCGTATAAAATCATACTTCTCAATACCAAGGTTTCCCATAATTTAGCTTCGAGCGAGTACAACACCCGAAAGCAGGAATGTCAAAAAGGGGTGGATATCATAAGGAAAAGACATCCCCAAGTAAATTCCTTACGTGATGTTACCTTGGATATGTTGAAACCTTACAAAAGCGAAATGGGCGAGACCGTTTTTAATCGATGTTCTTTTATAATCGAGGAAAATGAACGTGTTCTCGCCATGACCGAAGCACTCAAGTCTGGTCGGTTAAAAGAGGCGGGAGACTTACTTTATGAAGCGCATGAGGGAATAAGCAAATTGTACGAGGTGAGCTGTCCGGAATCCGATTTTCTGGTCGATTTCTCCAAAGGTTATGACTCTGTTCTCGGAGCTCGACAAACTGGTGGCGGATTTGGAGGCTGTACCCTTAATCTAGTCCATGAAACGGGTATTGATGAATTTACGACCGCTGCCACCGAAGCCTACAAAAATGCCTTTTCCATTGATTTGGAGGCCTTTGAGGTCAGGCCTAGTGGGGGTACTTCCCTTGTACTTTGAATCCATAGGATGGTAAGGTTTTTCAGAAAGGAACATTAAAGTGTTTTAGAACACGCAAGGCCCGCAAAGTATTCCATCTGCTCGGTAAGCCTGCCTTTTCCATATCAAAATGGGTTTGTCCCGGATGTTTGGCCTGTAGGTTCCACGTTCCTGTTCTGTTTCTTTTTTTTAGGAGTACATCTATTCCCGACTGCATGCGTTCATCCCATGGTTCCCCTGCATATTGAAAATAGTCCATCGCCCGTAAGACATCATATTTCCATCTTCCTGGATAGGGTAGTTTTAAAAAATCCTTATGTATGATTTCCCCTGTTCTGTCCGAAAGATATAATCGATGCAACAGGACAAACTCCCTAGATTGTTCTACCGCCTTCCTCAACTCTTTAAGGCGATAGGTATAACCATTACGGTGATATTGGTTTATGCCCTCCAGAACGGAAAGTGTGGAATGTAACGAGCTATGTACGGCACCCGATCGGTTATAGCGGCAGTTGAAGCCACCGTCCGACATGTGTTGGGAAAGGATGAAGTCAATAATTGATTTTAAATGCTCCGCTTTGGTCTTAAAATAGCAGGCGTAATTGAGAAACATTCCGTTGATACATACATCGCTATTTTGAAGGGCTCCAGAGGGATTTATGCCGCCATCCGTTCCCTTTTGGGTAGCGGCTATCATAGCAACGGACTTTTGGATTTGCTCATTATCTGGGGAAATACCAAGGTTTCTTAAATCTAAAAGGGTATAATGGGAAGAGGTCCAATTGGGTTGATAGAACCCCTGTCCCCAATGACCGTCAGACCTTCGTTTGGACACAAATTCGGCTCCCCAGCCTTCCAATGCGATCCTGCTTCTTAAATCGGGACGCTCTATGGCAAGCAAATCCCTATAAACTTGGTATTGAATGGCCACATCACCTTTTAAAAGCCATTCCAGGATTGCCTTGTTCATCATAGAATTTTGGTTAGTGCAATTTAGGTTAAGTATCGATTCATACCTCCCATGATCGATCTAAGCTAGTTTACGTTTTTATCCTTTTGAATTTCTTCCTATGCTCCTTGTCCATTTTCTCCGTTGCATATTGGACAATTTTACGGCCACATAGATCTTTCCATTGCAGCAAAAAGTCCTCGATTTCTTCCGGATGCTTTTTCCATAACCCCCTGAGCAATGTACCGATTCCTTTTTGCACATATTCGGAATCGTCCAGCATCAATGGTTCAATTGTGGAAAGGGCTGCCGATGGTTCCAAATCCGCTTTAAGCAATTCGACCAATGTTACCGGAACGGCCCTTCTTTTCCACTCCGATTTGGAATTGGTCCATTGTTTCAGGTGATCAAAGGCAATGATATGGTCAATAAGAAAATTGGAAAGAACCAACATACATAGGACATCCGTAGTCGCCCAATTTGATATTCCCATTTCAAACCAGTTCCCGATCCTATCAAACGTCCTAGGCGTATAATTCTTCCGTTCGGAAGCTATAAATGCAATTGCAATTGATTTTTCCTCAAATTTTCCGGACCTCATGAATTCGTCACCTAGGTTTAGGTACTTTTCCAAGGACATATCGGCCTTCCATTTCTGCACCCAAATATCGCGCTGCCGTTCAAAAATTTTCGTTTCTATACCATATCCATCAAACCCTTCCTTGAAATACCGGGCATATTTTTTTGCGATTTCTGCATTCGAATTTTTTTTAAGAAAACTACGTATTTCGGCTATTTTTTCGTCCAACATTTCTGGTATCCATTTAAGTAAAACTTAAAGGTAGCGCTGTGTGGCATGTGTTTATATGATTAAAATCAGTTTAGATCTAAATGAATTTTACGCATAGAACATCTGGAATGATTTGGATCATTGTAACGGTTTTTTACCTCCATTTACTTTGTACAAAATTGGAATGATGTGGGGTATGCTTCTTTCAATACTTCTTTTTTTGTTGATTATCGGTCTGCTGTTTGTCCCCGTGGAATTATACATCGATACCACTACCAATGACTATTATTTCCGTTTAAGGGGATTGTTAAGGGCCGATTTGGAGACACATGAAAAGGAGCTTATACGGGTACGGCTAGATTTAATTTTTGGAAATGTTTATTTCTACCCTCTTAGAAAAATAGGACTATCCCAAAAAGGAAGGGCGAAAAAAGATACGGAAAGAAGGAAAGGGAAACGAATGGCAATTGGAAAGGTGATACGTCTCTTGAAAACCTTTACGATAAAAAAAATGGTGGTTGATGTGGATACAGGGGATTGTCTTTTAAACGCAAAATTATATCCTGCATTCGTCTTCTTGAACCATACCGCGGGGCAGTTTTCCATCAATTTTCAAGGAAGGAACCATTTCGTATTGAGCATTCAAAACAGGCCGTTGAATATTATTAAATCATTTATTAACCTTTAAAAGAATACAATTATGGAACTGCATTTTGAAGAATTATTAGGGAAGATTACGGATTTTATCAAATCCGAGGCAAAGACGGAGACCGTGGTCGGTGAACAATTTGAATTAGGGGTGTTTAAATGTGTACCCGTTATAAAAGTGGGCATGGGCTTTGGTTCCGGTGGCGGTGAAAGCACCGAATCCAAAACTGGGAAAGGACAGGGTGCCGGTGCCGGTGCCGGTGTAGGAATTGAGCCTATTGGTTTTTTGGTAAGTAAAGGAGAGGAAATTTCCTTTCTCGCTGCCGGAAAGACCCAGGGTCTTGCCGCCGTTTTTGAAAAAGTACCGGACCTGATCGAGAAAATTGCCCAAAACCGGAACAAGGAAGCTGCTGAGGTATAGATCCATTCGCATGTAAACGACAGAACCGGACAAACTTTTTCAAAAGAGAGGTCTTGCCCGGTTCATTTTGTCCTTACCATTAGGCCAATTGCCTCCTACATTTTTTGATAAGCTTCAGGGCCCAATCGTAGTGACTGGAAGTAGCTGAAATAAGGTAAGCTCCCAAAGATGTGGATCCGGTCCATGGATAATACTTTTTTTCAAAGAGTTCCTCTTCCGTATGCCTAGCAATAATCTCCTGTAAATCCTCAAAGGACCCTTCTAGGGACTCCTTTACTACCTTTAAGTCCACATTGCTATAGGTGTACTGTATTTTTCGGTTGAGTTCCGGCACGGTTTTCCAAGTGTAGCCCTTGCCGGGCATATCCGGTATTTTACCGGACATACCCACTTTGTACCATTCCAGCATCATTAAGTGCCAATGATGAAGGTGTGCCAGCACATCCCGAATATTTCGATTTAAATATTCCGGAGGAAATTCGTTTTCCAGTTCTTCCCTAGGTATGTATCTAATGAAATTCAATAGGTTCTTGTAGTTGGCCTTGCTCAATTCCAAAAGCTCCTTTTTGGTTCTGGGTCTTGGCATAACGGTTCATTTTAGGATGTAACGGTCAAAAGCACACGAAACTGTAATTCGGTTCTTCATTGGGAAACATAAAAATAGCTTCCAAAATAGTAGGGATAAATGATTTTTGTCATTGTTGTGCCTTGGCAATGGAAACTTTCCGACTTAGGAATAAAAAGGGTGGTAAGGCTATACGGTAGGCAAACACCGGATCCGCCGAAACTACTTAATGGAATTGAAATATTTTCGGATAAACTGACCAAAGTCATTTAAATTGTACTTCCTTCAAATTATTTTTGGGCATTAAACACGAATATTTCTAGATAGTTAAAAGGATAAGCAGGAATCGGTAGTGTTCCAAGGTTTTGTAAATGGCATATACGTTTCAGCGATGGAAGTATGTACGGTATTGCTACCTGCGTCCATGAACACTTACGATACTGCAATAAAGACCGGGATGCTTGCCGTACCCCGGTCTTTTGATGAATCCCCATTGGTTCCAAAATAGATTCTAAAGTTATAAGGGAAATGTAATGAAGGCGTATCCTAAGAATACAATGGAAGTTCATTGCTCTTTTTGTTCATCAATGTATGGTCTCGTTGCCCAGATTCCTATGGATTAGATTTGAAATACTGATTTTTATCATGATTTAAATCGAGCCATAGCTCTAGCTTTAGGGTAACTATAAATTTGATTTGTAATGACTATTGATGTTCAATTTATCCAAATGCCTACTAGTGAGGCCATGGAAGCATTGGTTTCCAAAAAGTTAAATACACTTGCCAGAAAATATGACTGGATTATCAGGGCCCAGGTCCAGTTTAAACAAGAAAAAGATCCTACCGGTAAAGGAAAGATTTGTGAAATGGAGCTCAGTGCCCCAGGCCCAAGGATTTTTGCAAAATCCGATGAAGATGACTTTGAAAAGGCGGCTGCTTCCACTATTAAGGAACTGGAAAAGCAATTGAGCAAGAGAAAATCCACTTTTCAAAAACATTAGGAAGTATGAACCGCATTTTTGATACTGGACGTAGATGAACAAGATTCTGGTACCCATAGATTTTTCGGAATGTTCCGCCCATGCATTGGAGGTGGCCGCCACTTTGGCCAAGGAATCGGGAGCGAGTATCCTGGTACTTCATATGTTGGGACTATCGGAGGCTATCCTTACCAAGAACGAGGCCCAGGAATTTATGGAGGCCAAGTTTTATATGATGCTCACCAAAAAAAGGTTTGCCGAATTTTTGGACAAGGAATATCTGAAGGGTATCAGAGTGATGGAGATTGTACAGAACTATAAGATTTTTGAAGAGCTGAACAAGGTGGCGCTTGAACAAAATGTCGATTTAATCGTAATGGGTTCGCATGGGACGGGTGGTCTGGCAAAATTTTTTGTAGGTTCCAACAC
This sequence comes from Ulvibacterium sp., assembly GCF_965228935.1. Classification (GTDB taxonomy): domain Bacteria; phylum Bacteroidota; class Bacteroidia; order Flavobacteriales; family Flavobacteriaceae; genus Ulvibacterium. The sequence goes on from NZ_OZ245846.1 coordinate 3,234,522, forward strand.
AGAAAAGGTAGTACGGACTTCGAGTGTCCCCGTACTTGTTATAAAGGAGCGCATTCAAGATTTTAAAGTGGACAAAGTCGTTTTTGCCTGTGATTTTAAGATAGAGGGCGTACCGGCTTACCATAGGGCCCTACAAATGTTCAGACCTTGGAATGCGGAGGTATTTCCGGTATACATCAACTTGCCCCATGTCCATTTTAAGAGTTCGGAGGAGATAGCCCGAGAAAAAGATTCGTTTTTACGTGTAGCACATCACGGGGATGTTCCTGGCCATATACAGGTAACACATCGGAACGATTATAGCACGGAAGAGGGCCTGTATAATTATGCCGAGGAACGTGGTGCGGACTTGATTGCCATTCCTACCCACGGCCGTAGGGGTCTATCCCATTTTTTTCAGGGGAGTATTGGGGAGGATTTGGCCAATCGTGCCAGTTTACCGGTTATGACCTTTAAAATCTAGAAGATGTTTTAGGATCTATTCCTGCTTCAGCAACAATTTTAGTTTAGAAAGGAGAACAAGTTCGGACTTATTGGCGCCCGCAAAGGAAACAGCAATGGCCCTGGCCGTCCTATAGATTTGTTCACGTATTTTTTTTGTAAATAAGGAACGGTGTTCCTTGAAGAAATACTTGAACTCCATGAAGTAGGTATCACCATCCGATTCTTCATTTTGCAACCAATCAAATACAATTTCAATTTGATATGCGGCATCGGTACCAAATTCGTCCTCTGTATCGTCTACATCCAACCACTGTTCGCGTACGGCTTCCCGTAACGCCATTACTTCCCTGGGCCTTACATTTTTGTCCGCCATGGCAACGGCATAGAAAAGCTTGCCCAAGTTTTGGTACATTTCGTTCTGAATATTTTCCTGATACGACATAGGATCCAATTTTAGAAATACATATAATGGTCGCAACTATTTGGTTGGGAATCCGGCGAAATTAAAGAAAATGCTCGCAATTTTCCAATTTCAGTTTTTGTAACGGAGCCTTGGTTTTCATAAGGGTCATTTCATACTTTTGGGAATAGGGGGTTCAAATTATTTGATAAACAATTCTTTCGAAATGATAAATATCAGCAAGATTCATTTTTTATTTGCCTTGATTTGCAGCAAACTTATACCGTAATGGCAAAAGGGAAAAATAAGGCGGTTTGGGGCATAGACATTGGAGGTACCTATACCAAGGTAGGCCTGGTTACCGAAGAAGGCGAAATTTTGGCTTCCAAAGAGTTTAGAACGGGTGCCAGGGAGCCTTTTTCTGTTTTTATGGAAAACTTGGAGCGGGAAATCAAGGGCTTAAAATCCGAAGTCACGGAACTACCCGAAATTGTGGCCATAGGAGTAGGGGCTCCCAATGCCAATTCCCTTACCGGAAATATAGAATACCCGCCCAACCTCAAATGGGGAGATATTATTCCCCTGGTAAAATCTATAGAAAAGGTTTTTGATTTGCCGGTTACCATCGCCAACGATGCCAATGCGGCCGCTTTGGGTCATTTAAAATTTGGCCCTGCCAAAGAAATGAGGAATTTTGTGGCGCTTACGTTGGGAACAGGCCTTGGAAGCGGTATTATCGTAAACGGTAAACTCTTATTGGGGGCACATGCCATGGCGGCGGAACTGGGCCATGTGAATGTGGATCCCAATGGCAGACATTGTAATTGCGGTTTGCAGGGTTGCCTGGAGACCTACGCCTCGGTAACCGGGATAAAGCGGACTGTTTTTGAACTTCTAGCCGATATGACCGAGGATTCGCCATTGCGAGGGGTCAGTTTTGACGAAATGACCGGAATAATGATTGCGGATGCGGCCTTGGAAGGTGATCCCGTGGCCTTGGAGGCTTTTGAACGAACCGGCTTTACCCTGGGCAATAAGATGGCGGACATAGCCGCTCATCTTGATCCCGAAGCAATAATCCTTTCCGGGGGACTTAGCAAAGCAGGGGATATTCTATTGAATCCTACCATTGCCAGTATGGAACATAACCTTTTTAACGCTTACCGAAATAAGATAAAGGTGTTGATCTACAATGCACCCAGCACCCATTCCGTTTTGGGGCCGGCAGCATTGGCCTTGTCATAACGATAGCAAAAAATCAGCGTTGTAACAAATGCTCCAAATGTTCACTATCCAAAACGTGCTCCGTTAATGTAAACACTTTTTTCCTGTTTTCCCGGACGCCCTTTATAAATTGGGAAATATGATCCTCCAATTCTTCGTGCTCAGTACGGAATTCATGGGCATTATTCTTAAATGGCTCTTCCATGATATTGGCCAAATGGGAAAGGTGCTCCTTTATCTTGCTTAAAAGGTCATTGCAGGTTTTGGAATCACCCAGGATACTTTGTCCTAGATTCCTTACAGCATCCAGATTTTCCTCTTTGGTAATCCAGATGAAGTATCGCTGCAAAAGCTTATGCAAAAATTTTAAATCGTCCCTATAAAAAAGTAGGTCGGACTTCCAGTGCTCTGTTAGCACATAAAGTTCCTGCCAGTCCGTATTCCTTATGTAGTCCCCTTTTGGCCTGCTTCGAAAATTTCCCATGGTCTTGCTTTTTTAGATTACTTAAAAATAGGGAAGATGGTATATGATTAATATGACTTTTGTCAGGGTAGTCATCTTAGTTTCCAGTGACCTACTCTTTATTTTTTTACATTTAGCGCATGCTTCATCCAAAGTATAAACGATATTTTAGGCAAACCTTGGCTTTTGGACTCATATGGTTGGCATTTGGTCTTATTTATGTACTTCTGGAGAAAGGTATTTTGGGTAGACTTACGATATACCCGAGCACCGGGGTGGAGTATGATTTTAAAAACGCCCTGATTCATGTTGGCATAGGAAGCTTTTTAGCCGGTTTGATTCAGGGGTGGATCGAGGTCACATGGCTGAGAAAGCATTTTGCAAAGAATAGATTTTGGGTGAAAATTTTATTTAAAAGTGCTTTCTACCTTCTGTTTCTTACGTTGTTCCTGATTTTATTGGCATTGATAACCAATGCACGCCGCCTTGGGATACCTATTTATGATCCGATAGCCTTTGAAAATGTATCGCAGTTCATAAGGAGTTTTGCATTCTGGAGCGTAATTATTTATGCAGCTGCCGGTTTGGATGTGGCATTATTCTATTCGGAGGCAAACGCTCACTTAGGGAATGGAGCGATCTATAACTATGCCCTGGGCAAATATCATAAACCCAAGCAGGAGACACGGATTTTTATGTTCCTGGACATGAAATCCTCAACATCCATTGCCGAAAAGTTGGGACATTTGGAATACTTCACCCTTCTGAAAATGTATTATGCGGATATGACAAATCCCATTTTAGAGACCCTAGGAGAGATTTATCAATATGTTGGGGATGAAATAGTAGTGACCTGGTCTCTAAAGAACGGATTGTACCATAATAACTGTTTGGAGTGTTTTCGTAAAATAGACAACAGATTCAAGAAAAGAAATGCATATTATTGGAAACGGTTTGGCGTAGTCCCAAGTTTTAAGGCGGGCTATCATGTAGGAGAGGTTACCGTAGGGGAAATCGGGATTATAAAAAAAGATATCATCTATACTGGAGATATATTGAATACAACATCACGCATTCAAGAGGAATGTAATGTATATAATGCCAAAACTTTGATTTCGAATGATTTGCTGAAGCTACTTTCCCAAAACGATACTTTTTTGTTTACCAAAATCGGCAATCTGATTTTGAAAGGAAAAACAGAGGCCATTGAACTGTTCCGTATGGATTTCGATTCATCCCCTTCCAAGGGCTAGGAAACCGTTACTTCAATGGTCCATAGAAACCTTACGAACTTAAAATCCGTCCATCACCCATTTCGATGATTCTGTCCGTTTTCTCGGCAAAATCGGTATCATGGGTCACGATTAACAAGGATAAATTACGTTCTTGTGCCAATGATTTAAAGATATCCATGACGTTCTCGGAATTATGGCTGTCCAGATTGCCCGTAGGTTCATCCCCCATGATAATGGCAGGGTCATTGATCAAGGCCCGTGCTATGGCCACACGTTGCTTTTGACCCCCGGAGATACGGGAAGCCAGTTTTTTGGCCTGGTCATCAATATGGAGCAATTTCAATTTCTCCATGGCATCATGCTCTATTTCCTGCAAGGATTTTAGCCCCAGTTTTTTGGCCGGTAGCATCACGTTCTCCAAGACGGTAAATTCGGATAGGAGATAGTGGAACTGGAAAACAAAACCGATATTCTGGTTACGGATCTTGGCCAATTCCTCATGATGCTTGCCCGTTACCTTTTCCCCGTTCAAAAAGAGCTCTCCTTCGTAATCCGTATCCATAGTGGATAGGATGTAGAGCAGCGTGGATTTTCCACAACCCGATTTTCCCATGATGGAGACGAATTCCCCATTTTTAATGCTAAAAACAATATCCTTAAGCACATGGAACAAAACAGGTTCCCTAAAATATTTGTTGATACCCCTGGCCTCCAAAATATTTTCCGTTCCCATGGCTACTGTCCTCTTATAATTTCGACCGGATCTATTTTTTGGGCCTTTCTTGCCGGAAGATACCCTGCCAAGAATGTGGATGCCATGGCGAAGGTAATTCCAATGACATAGTATCCCGGATTGTAATTTACAGGAAAGGTCTTTATGGTAGGCAATGCCTCTGTCTCAAACGGTAAGTTATCAATGACCACGGATATCCCATAACCTATGAAGAGCCCTAAAATACCGCCTACCAGACCAATTAGTATGGCTTGGCTGATAAAAATGTATTTTACATCCCTTCCGGAAAACCCCGTCGCCTTTAAGATGGCAATATCGTTCATCTTCTCATAAATGAGCATATTAAGGATGTTGTAGATTCCAAATCCGGCAACGATCAAGAGTGTAATAGAGACGGCATAGGTAATAAGGTTCCGAATGGCCGTACCTGTTTCAAATTGGGCATTGGCCGTCTTAATGTCCACTGCGGTGAGTCCAAACTGTCTTTCAATTTGATGGGCCATAGGGATCGCATCCTCAATATCGTGCAACTTTACATTGATGTCCGTAAAGTAATTTCTGGGTTCCCCCAGAATGCGCTGCGCTGTTTTTAAATTGGCAAAGCTTTGTACATTGTCCAACTCGGCGAGGCCGCTTTGATAAATGCCTACGATCTTTAAAGGGAAAAGATCGCCTCCGACCGTACTTATCTGAACGGTATTGCCCACATTCAAGGACATTTTTTTGGCCACCCCGGCACCTATGAGAATTCCGTTGTCCAGATTATCCAAAGCTTCCGGGCTTCCCTCTACTACATATTGTCCAAAGTTAAAAAGTCGTACTTCTTCCAGGACATCAATGCCCACAAGGTTTCCTCCCAGTTCAATAGAACCGGAGATGTAGAATATTTGGGCCTGCAATTGGGGAATGGCTCCTTTTACTTTGGGATTTTTGTTCAGTTGGTCCATAAGCGGTAGGGCATTATGGATTTTTCTTTGGGTGAACTTGGGTTTTATGGAACGAACCTTGGTAAAACTGTTTTTGATTTTATTATAGAGATCCACCGGTTGCCTTTCCGATGGTTTTATTTCGTTATAAATGTGTACATGGGGTGTACGGTCCAATATGAGACCGTCCAGGAGCCCATTAAGACCGGTCATGAAACTGACCAAAATGATAAATGTCCCGATACCGAAAGTGACGCCCAATGCGGCAATGGCCGTTTGCTTTATCCGGGAAAGCAGATGCGTCCGGGATATGCTCAATATGACCCTCCAATTGATCATGGTCCGGGTTTATAAATTTTGGTATTCTCATCGATACCTGATAGAATTTCTACCTTTTTCAAATTTCGAATACCAGGGATTACCTCTTGTGGGCCATCATCCGTCATAACCGTATTATCATCCATAAGATATTCCAGGGGAATGGTTAGAACGTTATCCTTTTGGGCCACAATGATATTGGCCTCCCCTGCAAGCCCAGGGTACAGTACCTCCGGCATCTGGTCAAAAATTGCCTCTACCTTGAAGGTTTGGGTCCGTTCGTCCTTTTTAGGATAAATCTTGTCTATTTTACCCTCAAAGACCGTATAGGAGTAGGCATCCAACGTAATCAACACGTTTTGCCCCTTTTTTAAGGCTACGATATCTACCTCGTCCACCAAAAGTTCCACAATGAAAACAGCGGAATTGCCCATACTGGCCAAGGGCTGTTGGACCGTAATAATTTCCCCCTCGTTTTTATGAATGGCATAGACCTTTCCATTGATCTTACTCGTTATGGTAAAATCTCCGGTATTGACGATAGCGGTCTGGTAGTTGTTTTTGGCCTGCTGCATCCGTGTCTGCAAATCGTTTTTTGTACGTGCATAGCTGTTTTGTAGTACTTGAAGATTGTTGAGGGAACTTTCAAACTGAAGTTTTCGGTTATCATACTCCGTATTGGAGCCTATCCCTTGCTCCCATAGACGTTTTTGGCGCATGAAATTAATAGAGTCATTATGAAATCTTAAGGTTGCCGTATGAAGTTCTTTTTCGAGCCCATCAAGTACTGCCGCATTCCCGTCGAGCTCTTCTTGTGCCAATTGCAGGTTCAACCTTGCGTTTTCCCGGTTGAGTTCCGGCATCTTGTTGAAAATTTGGAACAGGGGTTGTCCTTTGGAAACGGTATCTCCTTCTTCTACCAACTGTTTGTCCAAAATACCGGTTACGGAGGAGTACACTTCATAGAGACTGTCCGGTTGCACCAGCGCGGAGGCATAGACCGATTCTACCAAGGTAGTTTTTTCTGGGGTAATCCCTTCGTTATTGGAGTTACAAGAAACAATGAGAAGCGCTATGACGGAAATTGGAATTCGTTTTCTCATGGTATATCTAAAGGTCTTAAAATTACGAAACTTGCCAGTGTGTTTGTCCGAACCTGGGATTTTACGGTGATAAAAATTGAATAAACATGATATTTATCATCTTTTACATCTTTAGGGAAGCATAGATTAGCCCATAAAATGAATTCTATGAAGGAATTGGTAATGACCTTCAAGGACAGGATATCCAAAAACAGCATGCTGTTGGCCTGTATAGGCATTCTTTATTTATGGTTTGGGATGTTAAAATTCTTTCCTGGAGTGAGTCCGGCAGAGACCATAGCTATGGATACCATCCATGAGCTGACCTTGGGCCTTATGCGTCCTGATGTATCCTTGATCCTTTTGGCCATATGGGAAACGGGCCTAGGTCTTCTTTTGATTTTTGGTCTATTGAATCGGTTTGCCATATTACTGGCTTTGGTCCATATGATACTTACTTTTACTCCTTTTCTTTTTTTTCCGGAGCTTACGTTTACCCAAGCCCCTTTTGGTCTCACACTTTTGGGTCAATACATCATGAAAAACATAGTCTTTTTAGGTCTATTGGTCTTTTTGTTGGATAAGGAGCGGAAAAAGAAGAGATCGTCATAATCTAAAGACTATACAATGCTTCCTATTGTTTTAAACTTTCCATTAGTTCCTTGGTAATATCCTGAATTTCCTTTTTTGTAGCGGTGAAGACCAAAGTAAAATCTTGAAAGCTTTTTTGTAACCTTAAATGTATTTGTTGGGTCATACCCTGTTCATAATCCTCCTTGTCCATGGCCAGTGCCAATTGATACCGGTGCTCCCTTGTGTTGGCTAAAAGTTTGGAACAGTTATATTTCAAATCCTGAAAACGCATGACCTCTTCCCGAATTTCATCCAAGTTCTGATATTGTACCATATCCTCAAAAAACCGATCTAAAAGCTTTTGCAGAAACTGTAGCTCGTCCTTGTAAAATGATAGATAGGAAACCCAGTCATCGGTTTCCCAATATAATTTTTGCCAATCCATCTTGTTGCTTTTACCCATTTAAACTTGTTGAAACGATGGACTAAATTAGATAGGAATTCAAGTATCAAAAATGATTTTCGTCATACCATTTCAATATTGTTTTGTTGAACTTTTGCATTTCGGAAAAATGGGGGTAAACATGAATCCCGAACATACGGTATCGGTGATTAAAACACCTTTTGTGATAGGTGTTAAAGTGGTACGATTTAAAAGACTTTATATCGCTGGACAATTGGTAAACATTTAACTTTGTTATATGCGGGTCTTCGATAAAAACAGCAACATCTTTAGATTGCTTTCGGAATCTATCTTGCAAGGTATTCTTGTGGTGAACGAACAGCAGGAAATTGTCGCTTCCAACCAGCGTTCCGACGAACTTTTTGGATATGATAAGGACGAGCTTTTGGGCCAAAAATTGTCCATTCTCATTCCAAATACCCAAAGGGAAAAACACAAGAAATTGGCGGAGGGGGTTTATTGGGAAGATATCGGTATACGCAAAATGAAGGGAAGGAATTTATCTGGACTTCATAAAAATGGAGATCAAATTCCGCTACAGGTAGGATTAAGTCCTTTTTCGTTATATGGAAACAAATATGTACTTACCTTGATCGAGGATCTTTCTGAAATTAAGGAAAAGGATAACCAAATTTACGAGCTCAATACGCAGCTGGAAAAAAAAATAAGATTGCGTACGCAGGAGCTCCGGGATACCGTAGCCAAGCTTAAAAGGGAAGTAAAGCGAAGAAAGGAGGCCGAAGACAAAATAAAGGATGCCCTACAACGCGAAAGGGAATTGAACGACCTTAAGACCAAATTCCTTTCCTTGGTATCCCATGAATTCAAGACTCCCCTAAGTGGTATTCTTACTGCGGCAACCTTGGTAGGGAAGTACAATACGGAAGAGCAGCAGGAAAAAAGGGAAAAACACTTAAAGACCATAATTGCCGAAGTGCGTAGGCTTAATACCATTTTGACGGATTTCCTCTCCATTGAACGTTTGGAGCAAGGAAAGGAGGTATACCGATTATCGGATTTTTCTTTGAGCAAGGTAGTGAATGAGGTCATTTATGATGCCAATATGATTCTTAAGGATGGTCAAAAAATAAACTATCCACAAAATATAGATGATATCATCATTAGCCAGGATGAAAGGATCGTGGCACTTGCCCTTACCAATCTTTTGCACAATGCCATAAAGTATTCCCCCGAGGATACGGAAATAGATTTCCTTGTAAATATTTCCGAAAATAAAATTACCTTCCATATCAAGGATCAAGGAATCGGTATTCCCGAAGCCGATCAAAAGCACATTTTTGATAGATATTTTAGGGCGGAGAACGTGTTATTGACCCAGGGTACGGGCATTGGCCTTAATATTATTAAGGCCCATGTGGAAAATCTTGGAGGCAACATTTATTTTAAAAGTAAGGAGAATACCGGAAGTGTCTTTACCGTAGAGCTTCCTTTGGCAAAAGCCTAGGATTGCTTAATTTGTAGCTTTAATGGATTTTGTGAAGTGAAAATCCCAAAACCAATTGTTATGCCAAAAAAAGTACTCCTTATAGAGGATGATACCGTTCTGAGGGAGAATACGGCCGAACTTTTAGAACTATCCGATTATGAGGTAATTACCGCAGCAAATGGGAAAAAAGGAGTGGCCCTGGCAAAAAAGCATCTTCCGGACGTTATCATCTGTGATATCATGATGCCCGAATTGGATGGCTATGGAGTCCTGGAGACCTTATTTGAAAACGATACCACGAAGTCCATTCCCTTCATTTTCCTTTCTGCCAAGACCGAGAGAAGGGATATACGACAAGGAATGGAATTGGGTGCCGACGACTATTTGACCAAACCTTATGAGGAGTCCGAATTGATAGGGGCGATCGAAAGTAGATTGGCAAAAGTTGCAATCCTTCGTGAATCCGGTAAAAAGGATGAGGATGACGGTCATTTGTTCGAGGGAGGGATTAGAAACCTGAATGGGCTTAAAAACTATATTTATGATGAAGGCGAAGAGTTTTTTCATTCCCATGGAGAGCTGATCTACAGTGAAGGGAATCACTCCAACTGGGTATATTTGGTGATTTCGGGCATTGTGAAGACCCATAAGTTGGATGAGCATGGAAAGGAACTTATTACCGGAATCTACAAGCCGGACGACTTTTTCGGATTTACCTGCTTTACGGACAATATCCCCTATCATGAATATGCCACGGCCATGGAAGACACCAAAATGGCCGGTATTTCAAAACAGCGGTTAAAACAAATCTTGGAAGAAAACCATAAACTGGTCCTGGAGTTGGTTAGATTGCTGGCCGAAAATCTTTCCGATATTAAGGAACAATTGCTACAAATGGCCTACGGATCGGTCCGTAAGAAGACGGCCCACACTATTTTAAGGTTTGACGAAAAACTTCAAAAGGACGGTCAGGGCAATATCCATATTTTACGAAGCGACCTTGCGGGAGTGGCCGGTATGGCTACAGAAACCTTAATCCGTACACTTTCCGATTTTAAAAAGGAAGGCCTGATAACCATAGAGGATAGAAATATTAGAATACTGGATAAGGAAAGACTTTGCAACATCTCTTGATCTAACCGCTTTAACGGATTTCATGATCTAAATCATTTTTTGGTCGGTCTGGCTAAACTAGCTTTGCTGGAAACTACAAAACGGACCAATCATGTTACAGGTTTTATTGCCCACTGATTTTTCCGAGAATTCTTGGAATGCCATTGTATACGGCCTTGAATTACTGAAAAAATCCAAATGTACTTTTTACCTTTTGCATATTAATCCCGTGCCGCCCTATTCCGGGGCCAGCAGCTCTGTTCGTGTATCCCCGAAGCTTCTTGAGGAGACCATACTAAAAGATAGTCGAAAGAATCTACAATTGCTATTGGACCGTATTGAGAATCGTTTTGTAAATCAAGGACACACTTTTGTTACGATTGCGTTGTACGATTTTTTTGTGGATAGTATTAAGAGACAAGTAGAACAGAAAAAGATAGACTTGATAATCATGGGAACCAAAGGCGCCTCTGGTTTAAAAAAGGTGACCGTTGGAAGCAATACAGGGGATGTTATCACCAAGGTAAAATGCCCCTTGCTCGCCGTTCCCGAGAATGCGACTTATAGGATCCCAAAGGAAATAGTCTTTCCAACGGACTATCATCTAGGTTATGATCTAAAGGTATTGGACACTTTGATCGAGATGGTGAATACCCATGGATCGATATTACGAATACTACATATTTCCAAGAAGGGAGAGCAATTGAATGGGGAACAAGTTAAAAACAAAGAGTTCCTGGACGATTACCTTAAGGATGTGGAACATACTTTCCATTCGCTTACAGGCACAAAGTTGGAAACTGCAGTACAATGTTTTTCCGAGAGCAGGGACACGGATGTTGTTGCCATGGTGGCCAAAAACTTGAACTTTTTTCAGCGAATCCTTTTTAAACCAAGAATAGAGGAAATTAGTTATCATACGGAAATTCCTTTTTTGGTGTTGCATGAGTAATAGCCCTTAGGTTTGGCCAAACTGACTAAAATCATGGTTTTTGGGTGTTGGCGAATTTAATTTTGTTAACAAACGGTTATCATGAGAAAGATTTTGGTTCCTACGGATTTTTCGGAGAATGCATTCAATGCGCTTAAATATGCCTGCAGTGTTTTTAAATATGAAAAAAGTGAAATTTTCATTGTGCATGCCTACGCGGATGAAGTTTATGAAAAGGAAACATCCGTAAAGCGCAGTTTTTTGGAGAAGCTGAAAGAAACGACCCTTAAAAATTCCGAAAAGCACTTAAAAAGCATCCTGTTAAAGATAAAGACCCATTTTCCCAATCCTAAACATACTTATAAAACCGTTTCGGCTTTTGGTTCGTTGACGGATGAAGTCAATGATCTTGTAAATCGTGAAAACATGGATATCGTGGTCATGGGGACACGTGGGGAAACCAATGATCGCAAAATCATTTTTGGCACAAACACCCTACAGGTACTCAAATATGTCAATTGCCCTGTTCTGGCAGTTCCGGAAGGTTATGAGTATCAGGCACCCAAGGATGTGCTCTTCCCTACGGATTATATGGTCCCTTACAAAAGGAGGGAACTTAAATTGTTATGTGAAATCACGGGCTCCTTCAGGTCTACTATACATCTGCTATATATCAATCCGGTTAAAAAGCTTTCGCTACGTCAAGAGGACAACCAACAATTTCTTAAAGGGTGTCTCTCCAAGGCCGAATTGACGTTTGAGACCGTTTCAGAAAAGGATAAGACCATGGCCATTACCAAATACATTGTACATAAGGATATTGATATGCTGGTATTGGTGAATTCCAGACATTCTTATCTGGAAGATATGCTATACCAATCCACTATAGATAGAATAGGGTTACATATAAAGATTCCGTTTATGGTAATGCAAAACCTTTTTAGGTAATTCTGAACATCATAAAAGGATATGGGCATGTTTGTAAAAAGAAGTGAAAGGGAATCCTAGAATTTGAACATTTAAAGAATACATTATGAAACGAATTATATTGCCAACGGATTTTTCGGACAATGCCTATAATGCCATACAATATGCCCTTAAACTATTTAAGGAAAAGGAATGTACTTTTTATCTATTGCACACTTATACTCCGGCAATTTATCACTCGGAATATATGTTGCATAGTCCGGGGCAAATCGGTCTAGGTGATTTGTATCAGACCGATACCATGGTTCAGTTGGAGGAATTAAGGGATCGTATCCATAGGGAATTTAAAAACCCGAAGCATACCTTTTTTCTACATTCCGCCTTCAACACCCTGGTGGATGAAATTTCGGATACCATTGAAAATGAAAAAGCCGATTTGGTCATAATGGGCACACAAGGAGCAACGGGAGCCAAGGAAATCTTGATAGGTACCAATTCGGTACATGTAATCAAAAAAGCAACATGTCCGGTAATCCTTGTACCTTCAAGCTTTGAATATGAGAAGCCAAAGGAGATTTTGTTCCCGACCGATTACGAAGTGGACTATCAGCAAGAACATTTACAAGAGCTGGTAGATATCGCCCGCGAGCATATGAGTAGAATAGAAGTGCTACATGTATCACAAGGTTTGGATTTGAACGAGGAACAACTGACCCATAAAAAAAAGCTGAATGCTATTTTGACCGATGTCGCACATTTATTCCACGACCTGCCACAGCAACAGATAATAACGGCTATCAATAATTTTCAACTTAAAATGAGGAAGAATCTTTTGGTAATGATCCAGAACAAGCACACTTTTTTGGAACGTTTGTTTATTGAGCCCATCATCAAAAAAATCGGTTTTCATGTTACCATTCCGTTCATGGTAATACCACCCTACAAAAAAAATGAAAAATGAAAAACATCCTGGTTCTTACCGATTTTTCGGATAATGCATACCATGCATTGTTTTATGTTTCCAAGCTTTTTGATCAAAACGAATGTAATTTTTTTCTATTGAATGCCTATGGGGAAGGACCATCGCGGTCAGATAAACTTTTAAGTGGGGGAGAGGAAACGGTGACCTTGGCGAAAAAGAGGTCCAAGGAAGGTTTGGAGAAAGTATTTCACAGAATAAACTTGGATAACCCTAATCCCAGGCATCAGTATCAAAGGCTTTCCAAAAATAGGGATCTCATGGCCGCCGTAAAGAAAGCCATAAAAGAGTTTAAAATAGATTTAGTGGTCTTGGGAAACAAAGGAACTACCGGTCTAATTTCCGTTTTTTGGGGGAGCAATACTATCAAGGTCATGACTACCGTAAAGGAATGCCCTATTTTGGCTGTTCCGACCGAGAAGGAATTTACAACCCCTTCCGAGATAGCTTTTGCCACGAATTATAAAAGGACTTTTGATGCCAAGGTGATGGCTCCCGTACGTTTTATGACCTCCCTTTGCAACGCTGCCGTAAGAGTAGTTCATATAAACGAAGAGAAACGCCTAAATAAGTTTCAGGAATCGAATTTGAATACCCTGATTACCTATTTAAAACCTTTGGAGCATACCGTACATTGGATGCCGAACTTCACTAGTAAGACAAAGGCCATACAGGTGTTTTTGGATGAATTGAACATTGGAATGTTGGCAATGGTCAATTACGAACATAGCTTTCTGGAATTTCTATTACGGGAGCCGGTCATTCAAAAAATGACGTTCCATATCACGATTCCATTTTTGGTAATCCCTGGGGACTGATTCTAATCATAGGAGGTTCCTTGTCCCGGCTTTAATTTTATGGAAACAATAAAAATAATGCTATGGACAAAAGAATTTTACTGCCAACGGATTTTTCCAAGAATGCCTTAAACGCTATTCGATATGCGTTAAGCCTATACGGGAATCAGCGTTGCGATATTTATTTTTTAAATGCCTATCAGGTACATGGGTATTCTATTGACAGTATGATGGTACCGGAACCTGGGGAAAAGTTTTATGAAGCTGCCAAAAAAAGATCCGAGGAAGGGTTTGAAAAACTGAAGGAGATTCTAAAACTACACGGGCAAAATGAAAAGCACACGTATCATACGATATCAACCTACAATTCCCTGCTTTATGCTATCAAAAACACTATTGCCAAAAAAGATATAGATATTGTGGTCATGGGAACCAAAGGAGCCACCGGCTCCGATACCATTTTATTTGGCACCAATACTGTGGACGCTATGGAGAGGATAACCGAATGCCCTGTAATGGCCATACCGGAACAGGTTACCTTTGCTACACCTAAAGAAATTGTTTTCCCTACGGATTATATCACTGGGTTTAAACGCAGGGAGTTAAATCATCTTAAGGAAATTTCCAAGCTGCACGGTTCCTTTATTAGGGTATTGCATATAAAAGAGAATCCGGAGCTCAGTCGCATTCAAGAAAGCAATAAAATTCTATTGGAAGCTATATTGGAAGACGTAAACCATAGCTTTCATATGCTAAATGATATTAAAGTACATACGGGAATAGCCGCCTTCATAGAAAGTAGGGGTAGTGATATGATCGCCTTTGTAAATAGAAAACATCGTTTTTTTGGTAGTATGCTCTCAAAACCTTTGGTGAAACAGTTGGGCTATCACTCCCGTATTCCGATCCTGGCCTTGAACGATTATTCATAAAATGAGTGTACCTGTATATACCGTCCATAGCTTCTGCTTTGAGAAAGTCACCCTTGGACAATGCAATGTACGATTGGTCAATGGACGGGAATATTAGGGTAGATTTGAAAATGGAAACAACAACAAATGAAGAATATTGGAATCTGGATAGATAAGGAAAAGGCACATATTGTGGTGTGTACGGAAAAGGGAGAAAAAATTAGCACGCTTCAATCCAATGTGGAGTTTTATAACCCCAAAGGAGGTTCGCGGTCCAAGACACGTTGGGGTCCCCAGGATGTGGTACAGGATAGTAAATATTTAGAAAGGGAAAAACATCAGCTTAAGGCCTATTTTAAGGATTTGGCCAAGACGGTAATGGATGCCGATGCCTTGGCCATTTTTGGGCCTGCGGAAACCGGGGAAAAATTTGAAAAAGAGCTTTTGGAAAAATACCCCCAATTGGCCATAAAGATTAAAACAGTAACCCGGGTGGACAGCATGACAAATAATCAGGTAAAGGCTTTGGTTCGGGATTTTTTTAAGAAAGATAGGGATTAGATAAAATTTGTTTCGAAAATGGGAAAAGCCAAATTGAAGTCAGATCAGCTTAGGAAGCGTAAAAAGATCGAGGAATTACATAGGTCTTCCCAACAATGGAAATCCATGTTGCTATTCATAGAGGATGAGATGATTTTTATAGACCGATTGTTGAACTCTTATGTTTTTGAACCGGATACCCCGAATCTCTTTGAACGGCTACAGGACTATTTACGCCGGTTAAAGGAATCAAAGTCGAAAAAGAGTCTCGTCAAACACAACATTTCGAATCATGAAAACCACCTTGGAGGAATACTGGAATGCAAGGATGCCGTTTGCGATGAGGAATACTACCGGAAGCATGATACATTAGGGACGGAGGTCATGGAATTTGTAAGCGAATTTCAAGACCTGAAATCGGAAATCTTCAACTATGCCGGAGGCATCCTTAAAAAACGAAGACCAAGGACTAAGGAATAATGGTATTGACAAAAACCTGCTTATGGGGCCCGGTTTCATAGGAATTAGGGATGTGCAACTGATCATAATCATTTCAAACCATGTGCAATACCAATAACTTAGGGGAACAGAATAAGTAATAACCCAAAAAAACAAGAAACTATGTCACTCATTGAATTCACAAAGAACCGATGGCCATGGAACTACGGTTTGACCGATTTCTTGAACAGGGAAGATTTTTTTAACAATGATTTCTTCAATCTGGAAAAATCATCCCCTGCCATGAATGTAAAAGAGCGCGAGGATGATTTTGAAATTGAATTGGCCTCTCCCGGATTTGACAAGAAAGACTTTAAAATTTCGTTGGAGGACCATATTTTGGAAGTGTCCGCTGAAAAGGAAAAGGAAGAAACCGAGAAGGATAATGAGTATACCCGTAAGGAATTCAATTATCGTTCATTTAGACGAGCCTTGCAACTGCCCAAAACCATTGACGAATCCAAGGATGTTAAGGCCACTTATAAAAATGGAATCCTAAGGTTGAACCTTCAAAAAAGGGAAAATACCAAAGAGAAAGCCAAAAAAAAGATTGAGGTTATTTAACCTCTTGTTTAAAGCGGTAAACAGAACTGTCCCTGTCTGCCGCTTTTTAAGACTTTAGCTATGAACGCACAACAAAAAACATACAAATATATCAAGTGGATCAGTCCACAGGAAATGCATGAGGTTTCCCTGTCCTGGTTTTCGGAATTGAGTTTTGTACGGGATGAGCAGCTATTTCTCAACGATTTGGTAAAATCTTATACCTTGCAATTAACGGATGTTACTATATTTGATGAGAGTAGGCGAATAATTACCGCAATTTCCAAGGCCGAAAAGGAAGTAGTCGTTTTGCTTAAGAAAGTGCAGGCGCATGAAAACCAATTGGAAATAATGGTAGACGATATAGACCAACCCAAGATGGAAAAGGCCTATAGGGAAACGCATCGGGATCTGTTAACGGAAATTGAGGCTTATCTACGCGAATACAGAAGCCTAAAAAGCAGTTTGTTCCGGCTTATTTCCAAAGTAATGAAAAAAGAGAAACGTAAACGACTACTTAACTAAACCTAAATAAATAAACCAAGCCATGAAAAAGGCACTTCTACTTCTTTTACTGGTTTTGACCGGTTGTTCTGCAGCACAATTGGTCAATAATTGGAAAAACCCGGACATTGTTCTGTTTCATGCGAATAAAGTACTTATTGTGGGTATGGCCCCCAATGAAGAGGCAAGAGAGGCTTTTGAGAGCAAGATGCAACGGGAGTTTACAAAAAGAGGGGTGGAATCCGTTCGAAGTCTGGATCTGTTCGATGTGGAATTTACGGCATCGGCGCGATCGGACGACGAAATTTTGAGAGTGGAGCAGCAACTGCTCGATAAGGATTTTGATGCCATACTGTTCAATAAGGTGGTAGGTTCTCAGGACAAGCAGACGTTTAGAAGGAAAATAAAAGGTATGAACCAGCTTTTCCGAACTTTTTCAGATGATTATAAAGGACATCAGGATATTTATTACGATGAGGATTATTACGATGGATTTACCGTATACCATGTAGAAACATCACTGTTTTGTATCTGTGTTGATAAGGAAATGGAACTGATTTGGAGAGGGGCCATAGATATTACCGACCCGGCCAATATGGATAAGACCATTAATGACTACATAAAATTGGTAGTTCTGGCCATGGAGGAGCAGGACCTTATTTTTTATAAAGGCTCGAACAATGAAGTTACCGGTCTTTAGCATCAAGGGTTTTGAATAGGGGTTTTTGGATAGAAGCCAATAGAAAAACCCGTTAAATTACCTAAGCCTAGGCTTTTTGAGGGATTGGATGGCATACATGTTCATGTACTTATGCCTGCAAACGTTTTTATAGCAACGGACTAAAAATTTTGGCGGCCCCTTCCTTAAGCCGTTCGGTCATAGGTCTTCCTTTAAACGTGTGATAATCAATTTGGCTACTTATTTCACAATCCCGGATAAAGTCCTTTTTTAGTTCACATGCCATAGTCTCGCCATATGTCAAAACATTGATTTCATAGTTTTGCTCAAAACTTCTAACATCCAGATTTGCCGTTCCTATGGAGGTCAACCGATCATCCGAAATAATGACCTTGCTATGTAGAAATCCCTCAGGGTAGAGATAGATTTTTACTCCCGCCCTTAGCATATCCTCAAAGTAGGAACGTACGCTCCATTTCACCAGACGGCTATCCGATTTGGTGGACAAGAGCAAGCGCACATCTACACCGGACAGGGCGCATACCTGTAATGCTTCCAATAACGCCTCTCCGGGAACGATGTACGGGTTAATGATGTAAACATATTGTGTAGCTGAATTGACTATGGAAAAATAAAGCTGTCGAATGGAAGCAAAATCCGAATCGGGCCCACTGGCTACAACTTGGGCAAAGGACTGACCTACCGGGGTTTCCTCCAAAAAATATTCTGCGGAGAGGACATCCTCCGTACCACTGGCAAAACACCAATCCATGGCAAAGACCGCTTCCAGGCTCCTTACCAGAGGGCCTTTGATCAGTAAATGGGTATCTAGCCACATGCCCAGATCGGGATCACCTTTTATGTATTTATCTGAAATATTAATTCCGCCCGTAAAACCTATCTTCCCGTCCACCACCACAATCTTTCTGTGGTTCCTATAATTGAGAGAGGACAGAAATTTCCCGAACCGCATGGGTAAGAAGCTGGCCACTTCTATTCCTGAACTTTCCAAGGATTGTATAAAGGCCCGACTCAATTCCCAGCTTCCGAAGCCATCGTATAAAAAGCGTACTTTGATGCCTTCCTTTACCTTGCGTCCCAATAGTTCAAGGAAACTATCTGCCAATTCACCCTCTTCAAAAATGTAGTATTGGATATGGATGTATTTTTCTGCGTTTTCCAAGGCATTAAAAATGGCCTCATAGGTAGACGGCCCGTTTTTGAGTGGTAAGAGCGAATTGCCGGCACTGGGAAGAAACATTGAGCTTTTGGTCAAAAGTTTTACCAATTTAATGTGTTCCCTGGCATGTGGTGGTAGCATCTTGGCTTCATCCAATTTTTGATAATAATCCTCTACCTTGTGGAGGTATTCGGATATTCCGGGAGTCTTTCTTAATTCGAAAAATTTGTTTTTTCTTTTATTTCTCCCGAGGACGAAGTAGAAAAGGATACCACCCACGGGAATGGTAAATATGGCCAACAACCAGGCCAGGGTCTTGGTAGGCCTGGCGCCATTGACCAATAACCCCATAACAAGGCCAATGGCTGTAAGAAAGTACAATACCAGTAGTATGGTCAAAAACATAAAGCCGCTAATTGGACGGTATGAAGGTAGGCAATGCAGTTCATTATCGCCTATGATTTTGATCATTTTGGGGATGCCCGGTAGGAAGACATCGGTCAGAATAACTTTTCACAAATTAAGTGTAAGGTTTTTTGCAAAAAACCTACTTTTGTCCTAGGTAAATTTAAGATAAGGATTTTTGAATATGTCGGAGAAAATAGAAAGATTAAAAACAGTAATAATAGGCTCGGGTCCCGCAGGCTATACTGCCGCTATTTATGCGGCCAGGGCAGATTTAAAACCGGTCATGTATACGGGCATGGAACCCGGAGGGCAATTGACCACAACCACGGAAGTGGATAATTTTCCCGGATATCCCGAAGGTATAGATGGGCCTACCATGATGGTTCAATTGCAACAACAGGCCGAGCGCTTTGGTACGGATGTACGTATTGGAATGGTAACTGCGGTAGAATTGAGCGACGAAATTGGCGGTATCCACAAATTGACCATAGATGATGACAAGGTAATAGAAGCGGAGACTGTAATCATCTCTACAGGAGCTTCGGCCAAATACCTTAACCTTCCCAGTGAGCAGCGTTTACGAGGTGGAGGCGTTTCGGCCTGCGCCGTGTGTGATGGGTTCTTTTACAAAGGGCAGGATGTGGCCATTGTTGGGGGAGGTGACACTGCTGCCGAGGAGGCTTCCTATTTGGCCAACATCTGTAATAAGGTTACGATGTTGATACGAAAGGATCATATGCGGGCTTCCAAGGCCATGCAGCATAGGGTCAACAGTTTAAAGAATATCGATGTCCGCTACAATACTGAAATCGATGAGGTTTTGGGAGATCAGGTCGTCGAGGGTCTTCGTATGGTAAACAACCAGACCGGAAAAAAAGAGGAAATAGCCATTACAGGATTATTTATTGCCATTGGACATACGCCCAATACAGGCATTTTTAAAGGGCAGTTGGATATGGACGAAACCGGTTATATCCTTACCCAAGGAAAATCCACCAAGACCAATAAACCTGGGGTTTTTGCAAGTGGTGATGCCCAGGATAAGGAATATAGGCAGGCAGTGACCGCGGCGGGTACGGGCTGTATGGCGGCCTTGGATGCCGAGCGTTATCTTGCTACGGTGGAGACTCCGCAAGAGGTAGTCTAAGGATACTTTGTTTATAATAAAATAAAAGGCCGCTGACAAGAACAGCGGCCTTTTCATTTTGTGAACTTGAATCATTAATCGATTCGTTGATAATTTTCGGAAAAAGTCCGGTTCCCGTCCTCATCATAGGATATTTGACTATATGAATTGGGATGTAACTGTAGTTCAAACTTGAATACCTCAATAGTGTCCACAACGCCCATCATTACCTTGGAGCCATATTCCAGTCGTTCCTGCAAAGTGTCCATGGTATTGCTATAGGTGCCAAAACCAAACCACTCATTAGGGTCGTCCGGAGAATAGCGGGTCCACATTACTTTTCCCTTACTATAAATCTTTACCTGTCTGTATCCATTGACATTTGGAATAGTGTCGGATACGTTTATTCCATCGTAATTAAAACGGTTGATGAGTTCCCAAGTTCCTTCCAAAGAGGGTTCCGATTGTTGTTCGGATGTTGTCATGTGGGTAGCGGATACCAAGAACAACATCAAAAAAATTAAGGCGAGTAACTTTTTCATGGTTGTGTTCTTTTATGTTAGCGATTATTCAGTGTATCAAAAGTTACGAAATTTTTTGTTAAATCCATAATGATACCACCTTAATAATGAGAAATCATTAATACCGTAACTATTGGAAAATTAATAGGATTTGTAGGTATTGATCAACTCCGCCAAGTCTAAAATGTCCTTTTTGGTGTGATGGGCACTTAGTACAATTCTACTCTTAAGTCCGGCATGTTCGTTTGGATAGCTAAAATCGGTTATGATAATACCATGCTCAAAGAGATAGTTGGTAAGCCGTACATCGGAGTAGCTAAAAGCCGGATGTCCTTCCATGAAGTTGAAGCGCTTCCTCTGCTTCACGTTATCCAAAAAACAAGCTATATTTTTTACCAACTGTTTCCTTTTTCCCGAATAGAGTTCCTTGCTTTCCAGTAAGGTCGCCAAATAGGCGGGAGCGGCTGGACTGGCCCCTCCAAAAAAAGGAGTACGCAACAATTGCCCTATCCTGTCTTGGGTACCGAATATGGCCCCGGCCTGTATGCCAAAACCCTTTCCCAAGGAAGTGCTAACGATCAACTCCTTTGGGTTTAAGGATTTTAAGATTCCAAAAACCCCGCCACCGCTGGAACCTATTACGCCTATTGCGTGGGAATCGTCCGCTATTAGGATTACCTTGTCCAAAGGAAGTTGTTTTAACCCTTCAAAATCGGGATAGTGGGCCCCGGAAAAATCTATGGAATCCAGTAAGACTACAGGAATGCTTTTGCTCTTCCCATGCAAATGTTCCCGAACGGCAATATTGAGCGAGGCAAAAGTTACCGCTTGCTTTATGTTGGTGGCCAAATGTAGGGCAGAGTGGGTGTTGGGCGCATAGAAGAGTTTATATTTTGCAGTATCGAAATATTGGGCCACGAATTGTCCGGCCAGATAACCCGATGACAAGGTAACACAGGTATCACTGCCCACAAGATCGGCCAGATGCTGTTCCGTCTCTTTATAAATGGAAAAACGAACGTTGGAATTACGGGACGCGCCGTAATTGGTACCGTATTTTTTTATGTTTCCAATCAGGGTAGCTTGAAATTCCCCGTCCGTTTGTAGACCCAAATAGGAAGTTCCCCCAAAGTAGAGATAGTCCTTGCCTTTTATGGTTATCTCACGTCCGGGAAAGGTATCAATATAGTGTGCCATTACTTCAGGGTTATTCCGCTACCGGGCAAATCGGGAAAAACTATGTTTCCCCCTTCTCCAATTATCACCCCATCGGCAATATCTTCCTTCAAAAGTAGGGGGCCGTCCATATCCACATAATCCAATTGGGGCAATAACTGGGCAATGGCGGAAATGCCCACGGTAGATTCGGTCATACAGCCTACCATAGTTTGAAGTCCCATTTCCCGGGCCTTTTCCAACATCCGTAGGGCAGGGGTAAGGCCACCACATTTGGTCAATTTAATATTGATGCCATTGAAGTGAAGCGCACATTTATCGACATCGGCTTCGACAATGCAACTTTCATCCGCTATTACAGGAAGTACACTTTGGTGCATTACCCGTTCCATACCTTCCCAATCGTCTGCCTTTAAAGGCTGTTCCAAAAATTCCACGCCCAAATCCCGAAGCTGGGGCGCATTGTAAATGGTCTCTTCCGCCGTCCAGGCGCAATTGGCATCAATTCTAAAAATAGCATCCGTGTGTTTGCGCAGTTCCTTAACGATGTTCACATCATTGTCGGTTCCCAACTTTATTTTATAAAGGGGCCATGGCCGTTCCTTCATTTTGGCCACCATTTTGTCAATTTCCGCAATGCCTATGGTATAATTGGTAATGGGATAGTGCTCCGGTTTTGTTCCCCAAATTTCATACAACGGTTTTTCGAGTAGTTTTCCATAAAGGTCATGGGCGGCAAGATCTAGGGCACAGATGGCAAAATTGCTCAATCCTTTTTGGGCCAAGAATCGGTGAAATTCCTCGGGAATCGTAAAATTAAAGGATTCAATTTCATGCTGTACACTTTCAATTTCCGCCATCATGCTTTCGACGGTAATCTGGTAGTAAGGATTGGAAGTGGCCTCCCCGAAACCTATTTTTCCGTCTTTGGCCAAGGAAACGATCAACGTATCCTGAAAATCATGGGACTCCCTGGAAATACTGAACGTATGCTTCAATTGTAGAACGAATTTTTTTAGGTCCAATCGCATGCAAAAGTTTTGTTGCTAAGATAAACAAACAGGGCCTACTATGAAATCATAACCCCGATGATATCACCGGGGTTCGTTTGCGCTAGGCTGCTGTAAAATCAGTCCCGTTTGGTGACACTCCCCGATAAATTCTTTTTGCTCTGTACGGAGGCCTGCCCGGAATATGAGATATTGCCGCCACTGCTGGCATCCGCAGTCAGGGATTCCGAAACACTGACACTTAGATTGCCGCCACTACTGGCATCCGCATGGCAGGTTTTGGTATCCAATCCCTTGGCATTTATATTGCCACCGCTGCTAACATCTATATAGGCTACCTCGGCTTCTCCGGATAGATTTAGGTTGGCCCCGCTACTTGCATCTATATCAACATCGCCTGCGACAAATTCCACATTTAAATTGGATCCACTACTGGAATCTATTTCCAATTTATCCGCTTCCAAAGTGTTTTTTGCATTTAAATGTGCTCCACTGGAACTTTTTAAAGCGGTGACCTCGGGGAGGGAAACATAGATTTTTTTTGTGGCCCTACCTATGTTCTCTATGGCATGCACCCGCAGTCTTCCATTTTTGATATCCGTGCCGATTAGGTCTATAATGTTTTCATCGGCTTCTACCGTGATTTCAAAATCATCCGCTTGGGTCACATATACGTGCAGACCTTCAGAGGCTGATATTTCCGTAAAATCGTCCTTTACGGTACGATTTTCTTCCACTACAATACCGTTGCCTTTTTTCCCGGGTCCAAAATCCCCAAGGTTGATATCAAAAGCACAGGAAGATAAAAAGAGCGTGATTAAAAATGCGATGGTAACTTTTACTAGTGTTGTCATGATCGTTGTTTTAGATTGATGTAAAATTCGTTCTTGAAATGGTAGTTTGCGTATTTATTTTACTGAACTGTACTATTGGCGGTCCAAACTGTCGGTATGGCCGGTTGTATTAATTTTTTGTTATCGTCTTTTCGGTCGTTGTGCCATCTTCTTCAATTTTCATTTTAAATGAATTGCCATCATCACCAATATTGATGTTTACCTTATCGTTGTCCTTGTCGCTTGCCTTGAGCTTCACCCCATCCTCATCGACCTTTAATTTAAAGGACTCACCACCTTCCTCAATATTGATATCTATACCGTCCCCATTGATAATGATTTTGTTCTCATCATCTTCATCGATTTCTTCATTTAACCCTTCCGGGCAATCCAAACAGGTCAGTTCCCCGTCCTGTGCCATTTGCCACGTATACTCGCTCATGTCGCATCCATTTAGACCACGGTCATTGTCGGCTCGTAAAGTCCAACAACGACCATTGTCCCTCTCATAGTTAACAACCGTACCTACGGGAAGAAAAAGCTCCACCCTCACTTCCTGATCCTTAAACTTGTTCTCACGGGAGGTAGTAAGGAAATTGTCCAAAACTAGGCTATTGCCTTCCATAAGATAGCCGTATTGTATTTTTTCGGCAGTTGCCCTGGCCTCGTTAAAAGATGATCCATTGGCCTCCTTGCGCATTTTTAATCGGATGACCGAGTCCTTGGATTTTTTTACCGTAAGACGCACATTTTCCGAAAGCAATACTTCCTCACCCTGATCATTCTGGATAAGATGCATATTATCAATACGAATATGTCTTCCCTGATCAATAAGATCGGAGGACAGAATGGCAATATTCAAGGTATCCGTGGGACTGTCCACATAAAAAGTATCTTCTACCGTGGTACTGCCGGAATAGGCATGGGCGGCCGCCTGCCGAATCCCGAAAATGATGAGTATTATTATGGAAATCAACCACAGTCCCAACAGCGAAAATTTGGCAACGTTCCCAATGGATTTTAGATTGGTGACCAAAATCTTGAGCCCCAAATAGAGCAGGAAGAAAAAGGGTATGCCGATGGCAAAAAATAAAAACAGGGACATTAACCATACGGGTACGCTGCTAGAGTTTACTATGTTGTAAAAGTCTATCCCGGGTATATTGACCACATCGGCGATACCAACGGTCAATAGACCTATAAACAACCCGATAATGGTAGCCGCCCCAATGATGATCAAGATGATCCCGATGAATTTCGCGATGATTTTAAAAAAGAAAAGAATAATATCCCCTAGGGTGTCAAAGAAAGTCTTTCCACCACTCTTTACCCTGTTTCCAACCTTTTCATAATCTACGCTTTTTACCTTCTCGGCAACATCCTCGAATCCCTCCTTTACCTTACGTTCTATGTTACTGATGTTAATGGCTTCGCCACGCATATCCAATTTTTGGGCAGTACTGGAAGCTTCGGGTATCAATATCCATAGGAGGCCATAGATAAGGATAAAGCCTCCCCCCGAACCCAGGGTTAGGAATATCCATAGAAGACGTATCCATAAGGGATCAATGCCTAAATAATGTCCCAAACCAGAGGATACACCGGCCACATATTTCTGTTCGGTATCCCGATACAGCTTTTTTACGCGTCTCGGCTCGGTTTTGGGCCTTGGCTCGTCCTCAAAGATATCCTCGTCTACCATATAGTCTTCGGGCTGCCCCATTATGGTAATGACCTCGTCCACCTGTTTTTGGGTAATGACCTGTCGTTCGTTTTCCATTTTTTCCTGGAAAAGTTCGGCTATTCTTGCCTCGATATCGGCCAGAATTTCGTCGCTCCCGGGTGTATTGGCAAAGGAACGTTTTATAGCCTCTAGATAGCGTCGCATTTTGTTGTACGCGTCCTCATCAATATGAAAAAGTATATTGGCGAGATTTATATTTACTGTCTTGTTCATTTTTAATTGTTTTTTTTGTTGGTTACCAGATTAGTGGCCTTCCGCAGTTCGTCCCATGTAGTATCCAGCTCCTTTAAGAACATCTTTCCGGTTTCTGTTAAGGTATAGTATTTTCGTGGCGGTCCGGAAGTGGATTCTTCCCAACGATAGTTGAGCAGCCCCGCATTCTTTAAACGGGTGAGCAAGGGATAGATGGTACCTTCTACTACGAGCATCTTGGCATCCTTCAAGGTTCCCAGAATTTCAGAGGCATACTTGTCTTTTCCATCGAGGATGGAAAGTATGCAATACTCCAAAACCCCCTTGCGCATCTGCGCTTTTGTATTCTCTACGTTCATAATTTCTTTTTTCTTTTTATGCGACGCTTTCTTTCCTGTATTTGAAGTGGTAGTCTGCATAGATTAACTGTTCGTTTTTTGATCGATGAATAAACATCCTAAATTGATTTGATTGACGGTTAAACTCCTTTTTTAGGGTGTGATGAATACCCTTTATAATTGCTGTTGTGTTGGTTGATGGTCATAGCTCAATTCCCACTTAATTTTCCACGTACCCTCGTCCAAGATCCAGACATGGGTAAACTTGGCAATATCCCCTTTTTGATACTCCTGGTTTTCATTAAGAAACTCAAATCGATGTACCCCGTGTTGAATGGCACCGTACAGCTCTCCTTCCTTATAGAGTGGAAAAACTTCCAAGGAATCGTTCAACAAAATTCGCTTTGCAGGCTGTGGGTCATTGGGATTTCTCTTGGCACAGTTTTCCTCCATAGGTTTCAGGAAGTTGCCTTTACCAAAAGTGACTCCTCCCTTATCGTGATAGAATTCAAAATCCTCGCTGAACAGGTCGGCCATGGTTTCGGTATCGCATTGGTTAAAGGCGGCATCAAATAGAATGCTGTCCTTTTCCTTCAACGATTGGAACAGTTCCGATTTTTGATTTAGCTGGGCACCGACAAAAGTGTGCACCAGGAACAGGATAAAAAATATGATGTATTTTACGAGATATATCATTTTATGAAATTTATGGTTATGGGATATTTAAAAGACTGTCCTTCATTGGTACGTATGGTTCCCAAGATGGTATAGACAATATTGACGATAAAGAGGGCCCCTTGTAACAGTCCCACAGCGCCCAAGGGCCAAATCCACCTCCCAAACCTAAAGTTGTCACTATCAAAATGAAAGTTGAGGTTGTTGAGATTGTTGAGACCATCAAAACCGAAATGGGAAAAATTGAACAGGTCGGGCAGGAAACCCACGAAAAAAGGGACACTTATTAAACCTGCCACAATGGAATACAGAAGCAGGCTTATTTGAAAGTTCAAGACCTGTTTTCCATTATAGTCCACAAATTCGTACTCCTTCTTATTGGCCGTCCATAATACCAAGGGTAATATGAAATTTCCAAAGGGAATAAAGAACTTGGAAAAAGTAGACGCATGTATGATCGCGGATAGATTTTTTTCGTGTTTGCTCAAAGTATTTTCCATCACCTATTATTTTCTTATGCAAATATATATCTAAAAGAAGGTACTTTGCAAAACATAGTACTAAGATTTAACAATAAATTAACAAATTGTATTTTGAATATTTTCAATACTTTTAATATAAATAGAGGCGCAATGGCAATATCCATAGGTAAATTCAACACTTTTACATTCTTTAAACTTCCGTCGGCATGGTGGTGCGGTGTTCGGTTGCGGTATATGGATAGTACCAAGGCGGTGGTAACCGTACGGCACAGATGGATCAACCAAAACCCGTTCAAAAGTTTGTTTTGGGCCGTTCAGGGTATGGCAGCCGAAATGAGTACGGGGGCCATGGTCATTACCCAGATTTGGGAAAGCGGACAACGGATTTCTATGCTCGTGGCCAGTAATAAGGCCAGCTTTTCAAAAAAAGCCGTTGGAAAAATTACCTTTACCTGCGAGGACGGCCGCCTGATAGGGGAGGCCCTCCGAAAGACCATCGAGACCGGGGAAGGGCAGACCTTTTGGATGAAATCCGTAGGAATCAATGAGGACGGCGTAGTGGTGTCCACCTTTGATTTTGAATGGACGGTGAAGCTTAAAACGTGAATGGGAAGGAGATTGTCCCCAAATTTTTGTACTAAAAAAGGCTTTGTTCGTATCAATTAAACCCACGTTCGTAGCTTTTGGGAATGCTAATGATTTAAGGTTGTGTATTTTAGTACAATGTTTTTGTTCTCCAAGGTATATGAAAAATGGACATGGGAACGCATATCCCGCCATGTACTGTACTGGTGCAGTTGGTGGGGGTTCTATGCGTTGGTAAACACCAACTCCTATTCGGATGGCAGTTATGCGGATTGGCTTTTGGTGGAGCTTTTTGTGCTTCCCGTTAAACTGACCATTACCTATTTTGTTATCTACTATCTGCTGCCGCGATTCTCCGAGAAAAGACGGTATTTCTTGCTCTTGTTCCTAACCCTAACGCTTTGTTTTCTTGGGGCCATGGTGCTCAGGATCATGGAAATATGTTCCCTTCATTCTTGGCTTTTGCTTTCCGGAGAATTATCCTGTGCTTGGGGAAAGGCACCCTTTTTTGTCTATAAAATGGTCTATAAGGCCTTGGATCTGTTGTTTGTTGTTTCCTTGGTGGCCATTATTAAGTTTATCCAGCAGCAGATTGCCTATGAAAGGAAGACCAAAAACTTGCTCACCCAAAAACTGGAGACCGAGCTTCAATTTTTAAAACATCAATTACAGCCCCATTTTCTCTTTAATACCTTGAACAATCTTTACGGATTGATCCTCACCAAAAACGACAAGGCCGGTGATATGGTTGTAAAGTTATCGGAAATTATGAGCTATATGCTCTACGGATCCAACGAGACCTTGGTACCCATAGAAGACGAATTGGCCAATTTGGAGAATTACATCGCCCTGGAAAAAATACGATATGGAGATGAACTGCAAGTAGACTATGAAGTAATAGGGGAAACCAAGGATAAAAAAATCCCACCTTTGGTTTTGATTTCCTTTGTTGAGAATGCGTTCAAACACGGGCCTTCTTCCAATTTGGAAACCAGTTGGATCAGAATCTCGGCAGAAGTAAGCACACAACGGTTTTTGTTTGTTGTGGAGAATAGCCTTTCGATAGCCCGTCCGGAAAGAGAAAGGAACAATTCCCAGGTCAATAGCGGTATTGGCCTAAATAATGTACGCAAGCGTCTTGATCTTATCTATGGATCTGACTATGGACTCCAGATTACCCAAGGAGAGACCTACGTAATAGAACTTAGTATAAACTATCGGTAAATGGAACTTATACGTTGCCTGATTTTGGATGATGAACCCATTGCGATTACGGTCATTGAGTCGCACCTGAACGAATTCAAGGATTTGGAAATTGTTGCAAAATGCAGGAGTGCCTCTGAAGCCTTTGAAGTACTTCAGAAAGAAAAAATAGATCTCATTTTCCTGGATATCGAGATGCCCAAACTGGACGGGCTTTCCTTTTTGAAATCCCTTAAGGATCCCCCGCTGGTTTTAATTACTACGGCCCATCGTAATTTTGCCTTGGATGGGTTTGAATTGGATGTGGTGGACTATCTGTTAAAACCCATTCCGTTGGACCGCCTCATGCAGGCTATAGGAAAGGTGAGGCGTTTGCTAAGGGCCGATCAAGGGTACTATCATCCCAACGGATTTGACCCGTCGTCCTACATCTTTGTTAAGAGCGACCGGGAAAACGTAAAGATAAATTTGATGGATATCAGGTATATAGAAAGCCTAAAAAACCATGTAAAAATCGTCACTTCCCAGAAAAACCACATCACTATGGTGAGCATTGGTGAAATGCAGAATAGATTGCCCAAAAATCTTTTCCTCCGGATCCACCGATCATTTTTGGTCAATCTAGGCCATATTCAAAACTATACCAACACCTATGTGGTCATTGACCGGAAGTCCTTTCCGCTTGGTAATGTGTACAAGAATGCCGTATTGGAGGTGTTGGATAAAAACAGGATTTAGCTCTATTTCCCGACAAGCCCATAGTTTTAATAGGCTTGTTTTACCTGTTCGTATAGCAAAAACGGCTATTGGGCATTTTAGATCTTATCGAGGGGATTAAGAATCTAATTTAGATGTGAATCTAATGTATAATCTTAAAATCCTTTGACCATGAAAAACATCAAAAAGATTTTCGGAATAATAACCACCATTAGTCTCTTCATGTTTACCAGTGAAGCAATAGCGGACCTTCCCTATGACAATTCGGATCCGAGGGTACAACAACGCAATAATAAAGTAATGATGACCTTTTTTAATGAGGAAGAAGCTACCTATACCGTGGAAATATTTTCCTCCGATTACGAATTGATCCGTAAGGAGGTATTGGGGGATGCCGTAGTAGTGGGTAAAATCTTTGATTTTGGCTATTCCAAAAAGGATTTGTACCATGTACGGGTTTCCACTGCACAAGAAGTCTTGTTCCATAAAAGAATGCGACTGGGAATTTATTAAAGAAACACAAAAATAAGCGGGTTCTTAAACGACCATGTCCAAAAAACACTTCGAAAAATTAGTAGCGTAATCTTCATGAAGTTTAATATGCTAGGACATAACAAAGGCGGGACCCGCTTTTTTATTTAACTCTCCAAACGCCGATTAGGTATCCAAACCTTTCTTTTTGTGTTTAAGGTGTAGCCGAAACAGAAAACCACCTTTCCTACATTTGTTTATCTACTTTCCATACTTAATTCCCACCGGGTAATTCTAATTTACCCTTTAAATCCATAACTGGTTCACCATATCGTTGTTTTCCTTAGTTTTAATGCTAAGAATGGTCTTGCCAAAATACTATGGGTAGAAATCCAAATGGGTTTGTATACTGATTACCGGACTATCCGAATGTAACAAATGAACCGTAGTACAGACTACTATGGTAACAGTAGTATTTGCTGGAACGGTCTATTAAAACGGCCAATAAACTTTAACAAAACAAAAGATGAACGCACACGAAATAGATTATGACATTTACGGGGAAGAAATGCAATATGTAGAAATTGAACTGGATCCCCAGGAAGCGGTGGTAGCTGAGGCCGGTAGCTTTATGATGATGGATTCCGATATTAAGATGGATACCATTTTTGGGGATGGGTCCAATCAGGATAGTGGGGTTTTGGGGAAACTGTTTTCCGCCGGAAAGCGATTGCTTACGGGCGAAAGTCTTTTTATGACGGCGTTTTTAAACATAGGTCAAGGTAAGAAGCAAGTGAGCTTTGCCGCACCTTATCCCGGTAAGATCGTGCCTATTGATCTGTCCGAAAATGGCGGGAAGTTCATCTGCCAAAAAGATGCCTTTCTCTGCGCCGCAAAAGGGGTATCCGTTGGGATAGAATTCTCCAAACGATTGGGTAGGGGACTTTTTGGGGGCGAAGGCTTCATTATGCAAAAACTGGAGGGGGACGGAATGGCCTTTGTCCATGCTGGTGGTACCTTGGCACGAAAGGAGCTGTCTGCCGGTGAAGTTTTAAAGGTAGATACCGGCTGTATTGTCGGTTTTACCCAAAATGTGGATTATGACATTCAATTTGTAGGAGGAATCAAAAATACGGTATTTGGGGGCGAGGGATTGTTTTTTGCTACCCTACGCGGTCCGGGCGTTGTTTACATACAATCCTTGCCCTTTAGTCGATTGGCCGGAAGGGTTTTGGCTTCAGTTCCCAGAGGCGGAAAGGATAAGGGCGAAGGTAGTCTTCTAGGCGGTATTGGGGACTTGTTGGATGGGGATAATCGGTTTTAGGGAGGCAAGATTAGATATAAGACCTGAGATGTTAGATTAGAGATATAGGGTTTTTAGAGTGAAGGAGTAGCAATGAACAATGGGCAATGAACAATTACCAATGCGTCATGCGTATTAAGACTAACCTGAACCTTAAACTTAAAACTAACATCCGACTCAAGACCAAAAGACGAAAGATAGAAAGACATAGGACTTAAGATTTGGAAATTATATTTTTAGTTCCTCAAACCTCAAACCTCAAACCTAAAAATCTAACATCTAGCATCTGACATCTAACCGCCTATGAACTTCAAAAACCTTATCCACTTTTTAACGGAGCTCAACAAGAACAATTCCAAGGAATGGATGGATGCCAATCGCAAATGGTATAAGGAAGTACGGGACGATTATATTTCCTGGTTGGACAAAATGGACCTCACCTTAGAGGCCATGGATGACCAGTATTATTCCACTCCGGGAAGGAAGGGTATTAATCGCATCAACAACAATTTGATGTTTCATCCCAACAAACCGATTTATAAGGATCATTTTGGAGCTGGACTCGACAAACGCCCCAACACGGGGGATTTCTATGTAGAAATCGGCATTGAGCAGTCCATGCTGGCCGGAGGGTTTTGGCGTCCGGCCCCAAAAGTATTGCGCAGTATTCGTGAAGCCATTGATTATGATGGGGAGGAACTCAAAAAAATACTTAACAAAAAGTCGTTTAAGGATACCTTTGGCGACTTGGTCCTTGATGAAAAGTTAAAAAGTGCCCCAAAGGGATTCTCCAATGACCATCCCCATATAGACCTTTTGCGAAACAAGACTTTTGCGGTACTACATTCGTTTTCCAATACAGATGTATTGCAAGAAGATTTTGACCAAAAAGTAATCAAGGTCTATCAAGAAATGTTGCCTTTTCGAAGATATTTAAACAAGGCGGTAACTGTCTGACTCGGGGAATTCAGTCCGATTACCAGCGAACGATTTGTTCCATTTTATGTTTTCGATAATCCGAAGGAGGCATCCCTACTATTTTTTTGAAGGTTCTGCTAAAAAATGCCGGAGAGGTAAACCCTGATTGATAGCAGGCCTCGGTAACGTTTGCCTCTTTTTTTCGCAACATCTCGCAGGCATAGGAAACCCTTATCTCGTTTAAGGTACGGGTAAGACTTTTTAAAGTCCTTCGTTTGTAATACCTACAGAATGAGGTTTCGGTCATGTTTACGAGATTGGCCATATCGGCGACCGTTATTTTGTTTTTGAAATTGGCATAGATGTACTCTTTGATCAATCGCATTCTGCGTTCATCCAGTTCAGATCGATTGTATTCATGCTCAATGGTCAGGAAATGCATGGGTTGTTCCTCGGATAAATGGATTAAGATTTCCAAAAGGCTGGTTAGCTGATACGGCCCACTTTTCCGTGAAATTCCCTCTAAAAACCTTTTGACCTTGCCCGTTTCCTTCGTCTTAAAAAGAATACCACTTTTTGCTTTCCATAACAAGGAACGTACTTTGACCATTTCCGGGGCTTGGAAAAAATGGGCTCCCAAAAAATCATGGGCAAACTGAATGACCACTCCTTCGGGCATCGTATCACCTTCCTTATGATTCTCGTGCTTGAATATAACATGGGGAAAATCCTGCCCCAATAAGACCAATTCCCCCTCATTGAATTCCATAAATCGGTTTCCCATAATGGCAGAAACCTTTCCCTTTCTAAAGTACATGATCTCGATTTCGGGATGGTAATGCCATTTGGTATTGAGGTCAAAGGGTTCTTCCTTGATCACAAAGGAGCAATGACTTTGCGGATTGATGAGTCGGAGGGCCGGTGTTTTTTTCATGAAATACGTCCTTTTTTGCCAATGGAAGGTTCTCTAAATATACAAAAAGACAAAATAGGACAAGTAAGTGAAAACAGTATGACGCGTTAAGAAGAGAGAAAAGGTAATTTTGTAGGTATGAATTTAGGCATTAGCAGTTATACCTACGCTTGGGCCATGGGCATTGCAGGCCATGTCCCCAATAAGGTTATGAGCGCTTTTGAGCTATTGGAAAAAGCGGTACAGCATGGGGTGAACAGGGTACAGATTGCGGATAACCTTCCCTTGCATGGCCATACCTTCAGTGAATTGAAGGCCATTAAGGGTTTTGCCCTGGAAAATCGCCTTCTTATTGAAGTCGGAATGCGTGGGATGACCCCAAAGAATTTGGAAACGTATCTAGAGTTGGCTGTTTTTTTCAATTCTCCTTTTCTCCGGATGGTGATAGATACGGAAAGTTTTGAACCCGAAGTAGATCAAATCGTTGAGATTGTAAATGAGGCATTGCCAAAATTCAAGGATGCCGGGGTAGTATTGGCGGTGGAAAATCATGATAGGTTTAAGGCGAGTTCTTTTGTGGAGATTATAGAACGCACGGACAAGAGGTGGGTAGGCCTTTGCCTGGATACCATTAACTCCCTCGGGGCTGACCAGACCATTGGGGAAGTTTTGGCGGAGCTTGCCCCATATACCGTGAATTTTCATGTAAAGGATTACGAAATCAGGCGAAAGTCCCATAACCTAGGATTTGATGTATTGGGCGCTCCGGCTGGTCGCGGAATGATGCCCATTGAGATGATATTAAAAGAATTGGCAAAATACAACCGATGCCAAAGTGCCATTTTGGAGCTGTGGACGCCACCCGAAGAAAGTATAAAGACCACAATAGCAAAGGAGGAGCAGTGGGCCACTGAAAGTATATTATATCTAAAGAACTTATTTAAAAACAGAAAAGTATGAACAGGGTAGCACTTGTAGGTGCAGGCGGTAAAATGGGCATGCGCTGCACGAATAATTTGTTACATTCGGACTATGAAGTGGATTATCTTGAGGTTTCGGGAGAAGCCATCGCCCGATTACAGGAAAAGGGTGTGGAAGTGGCAGATCAGGATATAGCCTTGGCCAGAGCTGACATGGTTATTCTTGCCGTGCCGGATATAGCCATCCGGTCGGTTTCAAACGAAATTATCCCCAGGATGAAACCGGGATCCATGGTAGTCTGTTTGGATCCCGCCGCCCCCTTGGCAGGGCATTTACCCCATCGGGAAGATTTGGCTTATTATGTAACCCATCCGGCGCACCCATCGGTATTCAATTGGGAACCTACCGAGAAGGCACACTTTGATTATTATGGGGGCATTGCCGCCAAACAGACAGTGGTCTCTGCTATAATGCACGGTACCAATCAGGATTTTGAAAGGGGCGACAGCCTAACAAGAACCATTTTCAGTCCGGTGACCATAAATCATAGGATTACCGTGGAGCAAATGGCCCTATTGGAACCAGGTTTCAGTGAAACCCTAAGTTCCACATGCATTAAAAAAATCAGGGATGCTTTGGATGTGGTTGTCGCAAAGGGAGTCCCGGAGGCTGCTGCCCGGGATTTCATCCTAGGACACATCAATATACAATTGGCCGTATTATTTGGGGAGCTTCCCATACAATTCTCCGATGCCGCAATAAAGGCATTGGAACGTGCTGAAAACATTCTTTTTAAGGAGGGCTGGGAGGATATTTTTGAGATGGACAACATCCATGAACAGATCAAGGCTATTACAGAATAGTAGGTGATGTTACCGGGATAGATTTTTTATTTATGGATAAGCTTAAGTTTGCCATATTTGGCACGGGTTTTTGGGCCAACTTCCAGATTCCGGGATGGCAGGAATTGGATGGGGTAACCTGCGTGGCCGCTTACAATCGAACCCGATCCAAGGCAGATGCCATTGCACGGAAATTCGGGATTCCCAGGGTATATGATGATCCTGAGGAACTATTGGAAAAGGAAGAACTTGATTTTGTGGATATCTGTACGGATGTGAATACGCATCTGCCATTGACAAGGTTGGCCGCAAGGAGGGGTATCCATGTGGTCTGTCAAAAACCTATGGCGCCTTCCTTAAAGCAGTCACAAGAATTGGTAGATACCTGTACAAGCAACGGGGTGAAGCTTTTTATCAATGAAAACTTTAGATGGCAAGCCCCTATTCGGGAATTTAAGAGAATTTTGGACTCGGGCCTAATAGGAACCCCATTTAAGGCTAGGATTTCTTTTTGCAGCGCGTTCCCTGTTTTTGACAACCAGCCCTTTTTAGCGGAATTGGAACATTTTATCCTTACCGATATCGGTTCCCACGTTTTGGATGTTTCCCGGTTTCTTTTCGGGGAAGCCCATACACTCTATTGTTCTACCCACCGTATAAATCCGAATATAAAGGGCGAGGACGTGGCCAATGTCTTTATGCGCATGGAAAAAGGGGTCTCTTGTTACGTGGAAATGTCCTATGCCTCACTTTTGGAAAAGGAAGCTTTTCCCCAGGTACTTATACTGGTCGAGGCATCCAGTGGATCTCTTAAGCTCTCCCATGATTATACTATACGTATCACCACGGATACGGGTACCGAGGACAAAGTTGTAAGGCCCAAGCTGTACGATTGGATAGACCCGGAGTATGCCGTGGTACATTCCAGTATTGTGGATTGCCAACAGGATATCTTAAACGGATTACGTGGTGAAATCTCAGAAATGACCGGAACGGACAACTTAAGGACCGTGGAACTGGTTTGGGGGAGTTATCGATCTGCGGAAACGGATGGACTCATCAAACTAAGATAAAATCGATCAATCCATAAATTTCAACTCCTTCGGCTTTAACCCAATTGACTTTTCTTCTATTTGTACAAGGATTGGGTCTTCAGTAAAATTAGCCAAAATATAGGACCGTTTCCCATTTTCCTCAAGTATTAATCCTTCGAATACCAACGGATGGCTGCTCTCGGTATGGATTGCAAGGGCATTTTTCTTTTCGCCCAAAAAGGCAAAGACTTCATATATAGGAAATAAGCTTTGGCCCGAATCGGATAATAGTCCTTCATCGCCCAAAGTTTGAAAAAAAGTGGCTTGAGCCGCACCCCCTTGAATGATGTTTTTCAAGGATGCCAATGTCCATAGCGCATTTAATGGGGTCTTATGTCTATGGTCCAGACGCGCCCTGGCCTGTTCTTCCTCAGATATAGCCACTGTTGCATCTGGATTAGAACGGGGTTTAAGGGTAATGGGGGAAATATGGATAGGTTTCCCTTCGCTAATCATCCGGGCGCTCTTGATGACAGAGGTGAAGGTCTGCGCCGTTTCCAAAATGGACAGATCATCAGAGGCGTGTACCTGCGGATTCGCGGAAAATGACAAAAAATCAATGGAATTGGAAGGTGGTCTTTCCCGATTGATTTGTGTAAAATAATGGTCGGTTCCTCCGCCTATCGGGACATTGCCAAAGGTAGCCCTTAGTACGGGGCGTACCTTTTCCAGAAAATCCCTCTTTGTTGTTGAGGTCTCGGTGCTTAAGGGAAGTATGTTCATTATGATGAGGCCTTCCCAATTGATTTTTTTAAGCCGATTTCCCAATGTCTTGGCGTTATTGTTGGTAAAAAGGATAAGTTCTATAGGCAACTGTAAGCGTTTGGCCTGGAATAAATTGGATTCAACATTTTCTTCTTTTCCATCCAATCGAATTTCCACACGTAAAAAAGAAAGCTGTAAATCCTTTAGTTTTTGAACCTCCCAGTTAGAGAGGCTACGGCCATTGGTCTCAACTCCAAGACGTGGTAGGGGGGAGGTGTTGCCCAGAATATTGAGCTTAAGGTCCGGGCCTTGGTCAAAGGACGTATCCAAAGACCTTGGAATAACATCCAGCCGTATTCTTTGGGATACCGTTTTGCCTTTTTTCCAAGATAATGGGAATGGCAATTCCAAGGGGGTACAATAGGTCTTATATGAGGCGTCCAACCAATTGCGTTGATCTTCGGTCTCAAAAACTTCACCCTCTAAAAAGAGCCTTATTTCAGAAGTGTCCGTTTCCCAGGCCATACCCTTGATATCCTTGAATGGTTGATGTGGGGAAATGATTTCGGGAAAGGTTTGGGTGGTGCTTGAACCATCTGAATGGGTTATCCGCACTTCTTTTCCCGTGCACTTGTCACTAGGATGTAGTACACAAAATCCGATTCGATTGGCATCAAAACGGGAATAGGCCTTTCCATTTATTTCAAACGTAAGGGTGTTGCCCATGCCCATTATTTTGCACTTCCATCGAAAGTCGATCTCCTTTTGTTTACAGGTACAGTCGTATTGCAACAGAAATCCGTTGGGGTTCTTCTTAAGGGTGGCGTTATTGATATGGTGCGGCACGGTGCCCCAATTGGAATCCCGTACAGCAAAGTAGATCATTCGTAGTAGTTCTTCATTGCCGAACCTTATATAGCGCAAAAATCCGTTTTCAAAGAGGACGTCAAGATGACCGGTTCGCAAGGTCAAAGGGTTGTTCAGGTCTACCATCATTTTTTTGCCCAATTTGCGCCCCACATCTTGGGCGCCATTTCCTTGAGATTATCCTTATGGATAACAAAGCCCGGATCAATAATCGTTTGTTTCACGGCCTTCCCATTTAACTGATCAATAATAGCCTGTATGGAAGCATCACATTCATAATAAACATCCTGGACCCCATCAGCATCCAGATACCCTTCCACAAGCATTTTGTAGGCCATGGCATCACCATCAAAGCCACCCAGTATTACATGCTTTTGATGCCCTATGGGATGGTACTTGTCCACATTTTTTAATGCGGAGATTATTGAAGGAAACAAAAAATCCGAACTGGAAAAAATAAAGGAAATATCCGGATGGGCCTGCAATGCGTTGGTCACCCCGGCCAATGCTTTCTCCTGGTTCCATTCCGTAGGAATCTCGGCCACTAGTTCTATGGTGTCTGGATATTCGGCAATGGCATCGTTGAACCCGTTACGGCGATGGACTGCATTGATGTCGCCAAGATCCCCGATTAGAATCATGGCCTTATGTTTCTTACCGGATTTCCGGGCCAGTTCGCACATATATTTCACGGTCTTTTTGGCAATATCATAGTTGTCCGCCACTACGGTGGTATAGCTGCCCTCATTCTCTGCAGGTAGCCTGTTGTAGATAACAATGGGAATATTGGCCCGATTGGCCGCTTTAATGATCGGGATAATGGTATGGGCATCCTTGGGCGCGATTACTATGCCATCCA
This sequence comes from Ulvibacterium sp., assembly GCF_965228935.1. Lineage (GTDB taxonomy): Bacteria > Bacteroidota > Bacteroidia > Flavobacteriales > Flavobacteriaceae > Ulvibacterium. Next base: position 3,273,335 of record NZ_OZ245846.1, read on the forward strand.
CCCCTCTGGAGATAAAATTGTTTATCTGCTCAAATTGTCTGTTCGCATCACCATTGGCCACCGCTTCAAGATAATCGGCTTTGTTTTTTTGGGACGCATCTTTCATAGCCTCTATACTTGCCACCCAATATTCGGTTTGTAGAATTTCAAATGAGATACCAATGGTGGTCCTTTCCAATTTTTTCGCACAAGCACTTAGTAACAGGCCAATAAAAGACAGCAATAAGGCCGTTCCATGGAAAATAGTTCTTTTTACCTTCAGTGTATTCCCCATCTTTTTAATTTTTGCTGTTGTAGATGTCGCAGGCTATCGATCAGGACTACCAAAAAAATAACGCCTCCGGTAATCAAAGGATATAGATAGGGGTCTGCGTTTACCATTACAAGGCCGTTCTGGATACATTGTACCAACAAAACTCCAACCAATGTCCCGGGAAAAACGGTTCCTTTACCTCCAAAAAGGCTTGTACCACCAAGGACGGCAGCCGCAATGGCCATAAACTCGCTTTGTAATCCAAAAGTAGGGGAAACGGCCCCGAGTTGGGAAATGGCTACCAAACCTCCAATCGATGCGCAGAGACCACAGATGAGGTATACCTTGAGCAGGATTCCATTGACTCGAATACCTGCTTTCTTGGATTTTAAAGTACTGTGGCCAACTGCATAGACTTGTTTGCCAAAAGTGGTCTTGGTAAGTAGTAGGTGCCCAATGACCACCACCAGAACAAACGCGATTATTGGAAAGGGTATGCCAAAAAGCTTTGCCGAACCAATCTTAAGAAAGGATTCCGGTAGATTGATCGCCCTCGTTTCGGAAAGGAACAATCCAAGACCGCGCCCCATATAAAATGTGGCCAGGGTGACTATAAAAGGGACAATTTTGGCCCTGACCACCAAAAAGCCGTTCATCAGCCCAAAAAGTATACCTACTGCCAATACAACGGAAAAAGCCATCCACAATGGGAAGCCGGCCACTACCATTTTGCTTGAGATTACTCCCGCCAAAAACATAATGGAGCCTACCGATAGGTCTATACCGGCGGTCAATAGGACGAATGTCATTCCTGTGGCTATAATTCCCAAGGAAGAAGCCTGTGTAAGTACATTGATCAAGTTTTGGAAGGAAAAAAAACTTTTGGAAAGCAATCCGAACACCGTTAGGACTATTATAAAAAGGACTAGGGTGGAGTGATGGAGTAGACGTTGGACGGTTTTATTTGTTATCCATTTCATAATTACAGTGCTTCTTTTCCAGTGTGGTGTAAAGCCGCCTCCAAAATGGCCGACCGGTCAAACTCTTCCTTTTTGAACTCTCTACAAATCTGGCCTTCGCTCATTACAATTATTCGGTCGCAAAGCCCCAGGAGTTCCTCTATTTCCGATGATATCAAAACCGTACTGGAACCTGATTTCACCAAGGCATTGATCAACGTATAGATTTCATGCTTGGCCCCTATATCTATTCCCTTGGTAGGTTCATCCAAGATGAGAAGTTCGGGTTCGGTCAAGAGCCATTTGGCCAAAACTACCTTCTGTTGGTTGCCCCCGCTCAAAGTGGAGACCGCCTGCGTAGTAAGATTTTGGTATTTGGTATTTAGGGCATCGGCCTGTACCCGGCTTCTTTTCCCGACCTCCTCGTAATCAACGCGATTCAAGGACTTTGTATATCTTGGAAGAACGGCAAGTTGGATGTTTTTTGCAATCGTCTGGTCTATCATTAGGCCCTCCTCTTGACGATTTTCCGTGAGGAAGGCCACACCTTGTTTTATCCATTTTACCGGGTTGGGGTTATGCATTGTTCGTCCGTTCCATCTAAGAGTTCCCATTTCCAGCGGATCAAGTCCATAGACCATTCGGATCATTTCTGATCGTCCGGCACCTACAAGTCCATAAAAGCCCAAGACTTCACCTTTTTCAACTGAAAAATCAAGGGGGCCTATATATCCCGCCTTAAGACCGCTAACCTCAAGACAAGTTTCTCCTAAAGTAACCGTATCCCGTTGCGGAATAAATTCTCCCATATCCCGACCTATCATGTGGTTCACCAAAGTAGGTATCGTATAGGATGTGGTCTCGTCATGTGCGATCAATTCCCCGTCTCGGAGAACGGCTATGTAGTCGGTCAGTTGCATGACGTCCTCTAGGTTATGGCTTATATAGATAATAGCCAACCCCTGATTTTTTAATGAACGGATAAGGCTGAACAATTTTTGAGCCTCATGACGCGTAAGGGAAGTGGTGGGTTCGTCGAATATTACGATTTTGGGATTTGTACTCAGGGCCTTGGCAATTTCCACCATTTGCCTTTGGGCCGCCATTAAATTCGCTACGGGCATATTGGGGGAAATGTCCAATCCGACCTGTGAGAGAATTTTTTCCGTTTTTTCCCGTGCCGTTTTTCCATCCAGAAAGCGGCATCCCAACACCCTTTTTTTGGGGAAATTAACGATGAAGAGGTTTTCCGCTATGCTTAAATTGGGAAAAAGGTTCAGTTCCTGATGGATAAATGCTATTCCATTGGTTTGGGCGTCATTTGGTGAATCGGGAGCATAAACCTTTCCGTTAAGTGCCATTTCACCCGAACTTAAGGGAATAATTCCTCCTAGGATGTTCATCAAAGTAGATTTGCCCGCTCCGTTTTCGCCCACCAGACCCAGTACGCTTCCCGTCCCCAGTGCCAGTTGTATTCCCTTTAGCACCGCTACTTCCCCAAAGCTTTTATATATATCCTTAAATTCCAGTAGCATGCTATGTAGCTCTCAATGATTTTTCCCGATAGGCGTTCAACAGGGCCGCCAACAGTATTACGGAACCTTTTACGATCATAATGAGGAAAAAAGAAAGGCCTATAAGGTTGAGGCTGTTGTCCAACAAAACCATGAAAAAAGCACCAAAAAATGTCCATATAATCTTTCCCTTTCCCCCAAAGAGACTGGTACCCCCTATAACCACGGCCCCGATGACATCCAATAGGATATTCTGTCCCATGACCGGGGAACCTGTCTCCAGCCTTGCCGTATAAAAAATAGCTCCGATCGCGGCACAAAACCCACTGAAGGCATAAACAAAAATTATTGTCCTCGCCACTTTAACGCCCGATATCCGGGACGTTTCCATACTGAGACCTACGGCGTAGATCCATTCCCCCAAAAGGGTCTTGTTCAGCAAAAAATAGGATAATCCCAGGACGAATAACCCCAAATATACCGGTACCGGGATGCCCATAAGGGAACGGTACGGCATATTCACAAAGGCTTCGGGTAAATTATAAATATTCTGCGATTGGGTAAGCCAAATGGCGAGGCCACTAAAAAGCATCATTGTAGTCAATGTTACCATAAATGCGGGCATGCCGAATCTTGCCACGGCAATCCCATTTAACGTTCCAATGGAAATTCCCGCGAGCAACATACCCAAAATGCCAAAGATCAGAGACTCCGGTGAGTTGAATATAGCGGTATCGCTGCTCATAAGATAGCCTCCTGTTACGCTGGAAACGGCAATTATTGAAGTGATGGAAAGATCAATACCTGAGGTAATCATTACATAGGTTTGACCGAGGGCTATGACCAGTAGCGGCAGCAAATTGTATAGGAGGTTCCAGGTATTATTGACAGTAAAAAAGCCTGGTGCCACAAAGGCCATTATCGCATAATAACCTAAGCAGAGGTAAATTATGGATGCCGTTCCCGATGTTTTGAAAAACGATGCCTTCAATCTGAAAAAAAATTTATTGTCCCGGTCTCCCGAATTTGGAATCCGTGGCGTCCGCTACCAGTATCCAATCGTTCCCTTTTCCTGAAGTAGGAGGGGTTATCCTTATCCTGGCCGACCTTTGCAACATTTCCCCTTCATAGGAATTCCCGGTGCGCGGATCATACCACCATGTTTTTAGACTGGCTGTATTGAGCCGACTAAAATCAATAGTGACCTGTTTTCCGGTCGGAAAATATATCATGGCATAGGTTCCATTGCTATCACGGGTGGCAATGACGTAGTCGTCCGTTTCCATCTGTTCATCGATTATCATGGCAGGATCGGGGATACGGCTAAGGAAAGGTCGGGACAACATAAGGTTTTTTAAATGCTTTACCTGGGTAGCCATAGGTAGCTCCAAGGCTTCGGGCCAAGGCCGCAACGGGCCGTTTATGCCTTGTTTATCCAGCTTGTACATTTGCCAAACATCATGACAGCCATAGGTTTGCCCAAACGCCCCGGCAAAAACGTTCCAATACATGATCCGGCGTATATCCCGGGCAGTGCTATAACCCAATTCCTTGGCGTTAAAACAATTGGGATGGTCTTCATAAAGTGGTTCCCCATCCAATACAGGTTTGGTTGGGCCCAGATTATAGTCATGTGCTATATGCTTATAGGTACCCTTATTGGCACAATGTCCGGTTTGGTGCATATTAAAATCGAGCCATGCATCTTGGTGGAACCAGGTTGAAGATCCCCCAAGTTCCTTGGGTTGGGGATGAAAACTCATCAGCACATTTTCATTGCCCCCAGCAGCCGCAACGATTCCGTTAGCCATTTGTCGCCACACCATCACATCATTGGAGCCCTTCCTGGGATTTCGATCACCACCGACAATCCAAATGATATTGTCAAAATCCTTATATCGGTGCCCGATCCATTTACCAAATAACTCGGCGTTATCCAGGGTAAAGACTTCCGGTCCTACGCCCCAACTTTCCTTAAAGAGCTTATCGCCCCAAGTGGGTAACAGCGCTATGTAAATTCCCAGGGAATCCGCTTTTCGTATAACATAATCCACATGTTGAAAATACCGATCATTGGGAGTTTTTGGATCATTGTCCAATAAGGGCGTTTCACCGTACGGATTAGGCGTGTTGAGACCATCTATTTCGGCCAGTGCCACGGCCTGTACTACATTGAAACCTTGTTCCGCTCTTTTTTCCAGGTACATATTCGCCTCTTCCCGATCACATCTATGGAATAGCTGCCAGGCCGTATCCGCCAACCAGAAGAAAGGCATTCCGTTCTCGGTGACCAAATAGCGGTTATTTTCGCTTACTTTCAGTTTTTGTGCCTTGAGATGAACTGTGCAGAGAAGTACAATTCCAATACAAAGGGATAAAGACCTTATAGACATGGTAAAACAGTTTTGGTTGAACGCAATAACAAATGTAAACTACGGTATAGATAAATTGATTATCCTGTTTAGCTATAGTTTGACGCAAATTATCTTAATTGAAAAATAAAGGCTTAAGAACGAGTTTTATCTTGCCTTAAAGATAGAGGGACTACTTCCATTAAAAATAATCCCGCATACTCGCTTAAATGCATACTTTTACAGGTATTGTTTTAAATCAATATCAATGAAAAACGGAAACATAAAAAATATAAAAAAGCAATTGTTATCGGACAATTGGTACACGCTCAACAAATTCACCTATGAGTACCAAAAGCCAGATGGCAGTTGGGAAACCCAATATCGCGAAGCCTATGACCGGGGCAATGGTGCCGCTATATTGCTGTTTAACCAAGAGAAGGGTACGGTAATCCTAACGCGCCAATTCCGTATGCCCACTTATGTCAATGGGAATAGTGATGGGATGATGATCGAAGTCTGTGCCGGCCTTTTGGATGGGGAAAATCCTGAGGACTGCATCAAAAAAGAAGTGGAGGAGGAAACCGGGTTTAAAGTGGATAACGTGCAGAAGGTTTTTGAATCCTATATGTCTCCCGGTTCTGTGACCGAGATCCTTTATTTTTTTATTGCCGAATATGAGGATAAAATGAAAGTAAGTGAAGGCGGCGGGATAGATGAGGAGACCGAAAATATTGAAGTCTTGGAATATTCCTTTGAAAAGGCACTGGATATGATACAAACCGGGGAAATTAAGGACGCCAAGACCATTATGTTGTTACAATATGCCCAGATCAATACGTTATTTTCCTGAGAAATTCCCGACCATGGTATTGTGAAGTCAATTAAAAAAATTGCTTTTGGTGGTGGATGCCATTGGTGTACGGAGGCCGTATTTCAATCGCTAAAGGGTGTTGAAAAGGTAGAACAAGGATTTGTAGCTTCCGAAGGCGGAAATGAAACTTTTTCGGAAGCCGTGATCGTATCTTTTTTTCCCGATGAAATTTCGTTTCAGGATTTGGTACTTATCCATTTATTTACCCATGAAAGTACGGCGGACCATTCCTTTAGAAACAAATATCGTTCAGCAATTTATACGATGAATCCAAGGGATAAAGAAAAATTGGAAAGTATGTGGGGCGAGTTTCAGGCCCAATTCGAAGGGAAGCTGATTACAAAGATACTCCCATTCAAGGCCTTCTATCCCTCGGAAGAAATGTTTCAAAACTATTACTATTCGAATCCCGGGAAACCTTTTTGCAAAAAGTACATCGATCCGAAACTGGAATTGCTTCGGGAAAAATTTTCCAAAAAGATGGTTTCGAAAAAGACAGTTTAGTAGGTATCCCTGATTATCTCAAAAACAGATTGCATTCTTTTCTTGACTTCCGTGGAAGGGATTCTAAAGTGGTTGTTCATAAAGCTGAAAATCAAAGTTTTACCCGATTTGGTTAGAAGATACCCGCTAACACAATGGTTGTTTCCCAGACTACCGGTTTTCGCATAGATATAGGGATCGGGGTCTCCGGGATACCAATTTTCCAACGTACCGGAAACCCCTCCAGCAGGGAATAAACTGAACAATCTTTGCCTAGGGATGCGCTGGTACATCAGATGAAGAACATGTATCATGGATTGTGGCGTAAAAAGATTGTATCGGGAAAGTCCCGATCCATCGACCCATCTAGGGGGCTGTTTTAAGTCGGTCAACAAGCTGTCCAGAACGTAGTTACGTACCTTATCCGTGTTCAGGGTATCGGATAGGGTAGAAGAAGCTAGAATAAGCAGTTGTTCGGCCAGAAAATTATCGCTATCCATCATCATTTTGGCATAAATGGAATCGGATGGCATACTATATAGGATACTTTTTTGTCCTTTGAGTGGACTATGGGTAATGGAAACCTTTCGTTTCAGGGCATCCTCCAAGAGGTTTCGAATCAGGGCACTATCCAGCTTCAATGGAATTTCCGTCGTATCCTTTCTTGAGGGATTAAAATAGAACATGTTTTCACTTTCTTCCCGCTGCACGGCATAATCGATTGGAATTACCTTGTCCTTTAAAAGGGCGGGGGATACCTGTAGCCCCTCTTTTTCATAAACGGTAAGCACATTACCATATAAGGGAAATGGGCTGCGCTCGGCAGAATAATACCATTGGTAATCACCCCAGGACCAACCAGGTCCAAAACGTTCTTCTTGAAAATTATCCAGATACAGTGAAATGACATTGTACCCCTTTAGAAAATGTAGTGCGGTACTATCCCTAAAATAAGGATGCAGAAAAGAAGGGTCGCCCGTACCTTCTACAAACAAGGTATCACTTTGGAGCTTATATTTTAGGGAAGGTATACTATCCGGCAATAGATGTAAGGAAGCAAACAGCGTATAAATTTTCGTATTGCTGGCCGGGGTAAAGTATTTGGCACTATTATAGGAATAAATGGTATCCCTTTTCTCTGGATTTAAAACCAGGAATCCGGTAAATTGATTTTCAAATAGCTCGGAGTCCAGAACGGGACGAACTTTTTTTTGAATTATTCTTTTGGGGCTGGCACAACCCAATAAAACAATGGCTATGAAGCCTATGGACACTATCTTTCCCATAACCGTCCAAGATAAGGATATTATGCAAAACCGGAGGTCTATACTATTTTAACAAGAAATTATCTAATTTTTAACTGGATTGTACAATAAAAACCTCGCTTTTCTTGTTAAATTTGAGAATACGATCTAATCTCTAAAAACATTTAGGAATATGGCAAGAGCTATGCTCGAGTACACGAAAACTGTACTCAGAAAGGTTAGTTTTGATGCGAAACTCTTCCTCAAGGAGTTAAAAAAGGCAGTTACCAGATTACTGCCCGAAGAAATTGAGGAATTAAAACTCTGGTTAAAACAGTTTGTAACGGATAAGCCCGAGCTTCAAGAAGGGCTTCTTTATCTAAGAGCATAATACAAACCACCTTCGGGTGGTTTTTTTAATTCCAGGCAACCTTCCGGTAATTTTTCATCTTCTAAGAAAAAGGATGTGTTATGAAAGGAAACCTTTTCTTGTTTGTGTTTTTTGTACTGCTCTCTTGTCAAAACGATTCCACGCAACGGAATGTACCGCTGACAGCTAATCTACTGCATGGCAGCTGGCAACTGATCGAAACTTACATAAGTCCAGGAGGTAAAACGGATTGGAAGCCTGTTGAAAATGGGAACATTTTTACATTTGATAACGAAGGTGGTTTTGCACGAACCAATACCTTTAAGAATACACCCAATAGTGCTGGCACCTATGATTTAAATAACAATGTGCTAAAAATCACCTATACTAGGGACAGTAAGGAGGAGAAAGAGAACTTTATCGTTCAAATATCCGAGAATACCATGACCCTGTCCCCGGCAGGTCCTATATTTTGTTCAGAACCTTGTCTGTATAGATATAAAAGGATAAATTGACTTATTTGTTCAGGGGACTGATGATTTTCACGTCCTGGAACGCTATGGCTCCCCTAACGATGCCTGAAATAACATCACGCAGCGCCTCCGTAATCTGTATTTTGAGTTCGTTTTTGTGATAGATTAAACTGACCTCCCTCGCGGGCGGAGGATTGTCAAAGTATTTGAGGTTCCGCTTTTTTTTGTCATCCAGTTCCAAAGTATTCAAATAGGGAAGAAGCGTCATTCCCAAACCTTCATTGGAGAGGTTTATCAAAGTTTCAAAACTACCGCTTTGCAATTGAAAATGTTCGTCGTTAAAACTTTTTGGGGCATTGCAAAGATTAATGACCCCGTCCCTAAAGCAATGACCATCCTTCAATAAAAGAACATCGGAAATATCCAGATCCTCGGGATTTAGGTTCTTTGTCTTGGCCAGCCTGTGGTTCCTGGGCACATAGCCCACGAAAGGCTCATAATAGAGGGGCCGCTCTTTTATGGATTCTATTTTGAGGGGTGTTGCGGCAATTCCTGCATCCAAATGACCATCTTGGATATTTTGGATAAGTTGTTCCGTACTTTGCTCCCTGATTATAAGATTCACTTTTGCGTATTTCTTTATGAAAGTCTTTAAAAACATGGGCAAAAGTGTAGGCATAATAGTAGGAATAATGCCCAGGGTATAATCCCCCCCGATAAACCCTTTTTCCTGATCAACGATATCCTTGATCCGTTCGGCCTCGTTAACAATGTTCTTGGCCTGGGAAACGATTTTTTTGCCTACCTCTGTAATGGAGATGGGTTTTTTCTTGCGATCGAAAATCAATACATCCAGTTCATCCTCCAATTTTTGTACTTGCATGCTTAGAGTGGGCTGGGTAACAAAGCTTTTTTCCGCGGCCAACGTGAAATTCTGATACTCGGCGACTGCTAGCACATACTGTAGTTGGGTAATGGTCATAAGGTATAGTTTAATAGTATAAAATTATAAAAACTATTGATAAAATCTATATTAAAATACCTTTTTCATACATTAATTTTATACCACAATTTAAAATATAGAATTATGAAACTAAATAGTATTGGGCTTAACGCCGATAAATCCAAAGAATTGAGCAATGACCTCAATAGCCTGTTGGCCAATTTTCAACGGTATTACCAAAACTTAAGAGGGATACATTGGAACGTAAAAGGGAAGGGCTTCTTTGATCTTCATGTAAAATTCGAGGAATTGTATACGGATGCAAATGCAAAGGTAGATATGATCGCGGAGCGGGTCTTGACCCTTGGTGGAATTCCACAGCATACCTTTGAGGATTATATCGCCAATTCCAAGGTTCCCGTAGGCAAGAACGTTACAAAGGACGAGGATGCCATACGATTGATCGTGGATTCCCTTAAGGAACTTCTTATCATTGAAAGAAGGATTCTGGATGCTTCCGACGAGGCCCGTGATGAGGGTACCAATGCCATGATGAGCGATTTCATCACGGAACAGGAAAAGACGGTCTGGATGATGAAGGCCTGGTTGGCCGAGGAAATATAGCTGTATTGGCCAATAGTAACCAAAGGGCCGTAAGCTGTAAAGTCTTTTAACCAGATAATATCGAGACAAAAAGACCTCCCTTCAACAGGGAGGTTTTACAAAGTGATTTGGGTAATTTCAGTTTGAAATCGGCAGTACCGAATTGTTGATTTCGACTGCCGAATTGTTTCTTACTTCTTAATTTTCATTCCACTCCCTAAAATCAACGGTTCGGTCAAAGGGTTTGGGAAGCCCCCGTATACCTTCCCAATTTTGTTTCATCAAACGCTAAACGATGAAACAACTCATTCTAAGTACCGCACTTTTTTTTTCTGCACTACTCCCCGCACAGACCATAATTTCAGGTACAGTAATGGACAATAAGAAAAACCCGGTAACCGGGGCCAACGTGTATTTGGAAGGTACCTATGATGGTGCTTCGACCAATGAAAATGGCGAATTCAGTTTTGAGACGACCGAGACGGGTACCCAGAACCTGATTATTTCTATGATTGCCTATGAGACCTTTATGCAAGCGGCCGATGTCTCCTACTTTCAAAATTTGAAAATCACATTACAGGAGGCCATTAACCAATTGACCGGAGTTACACTAACCGCCGGCACCTTTGAGGCAGGGGACAATTCCAAGGTATCCGTATTGAAACCTTTGGATATAGTTACTACGGCAGGTGCCGCGGGGGATTTTGTGGGTGCCTTGCAAACCTTACCCGGAACATCTACCGTAAACGAGGATGGCCGTTTGTTCGTGAGGGGAGGTTCTGCAAACGAAACACAGGTCTTCATAGACGGACTTCGGGTGTTTCAACCCTTCAATGCAACCGCTAACAATATACCCACCCGAGGCCGATTTTCACCGTTTCTGTTCAAGGGGATTACATTTAGTACGGGGGGATATTCTGCTGAATACGGTCAGGCCCTTTCCAGTGTACTGCTCCTGAACACAACCGATGTCCCCGATCAAGAAAAGACGGATATTGCCGTAATGTCGGTTGGTGGGGGATTGGGCCATACCGAAATTTGGGGCAATGAATCCTTAAGTATCAATACCTCCTATATTAATCTATCGCCTTACCAGGCCCTTATTCCGGACAATCAGGGTGTTCGGTGGAACAATCCGTATACCTCCATATCCGGGGAAGCCGTTTTTAGGAGTAAGGGGGACAATAACATTTTTAAGCTCTATACCGGATTTAATCATGCCAATTTGGACATAGATCAGGAAGATATCAATTTTGAGGATTTTGTCCGTTTTCGCCTCCGCAACAACAATCTATATTTTAATGGAACGTACAAACATTTTTTTGACAATGCCTGGACCTTGTCCACCGGAGCCAGTATTTCATGGGACACCAATGCAATCGGTATAATCGACGATGCTATTGATACCAAGGAAACGGCCTCGCACATAAAGCTGAAACTCAAGAAGAACTTTAGCTCAAAATTTCAACTGAATTTTGGATCGGAGTACTTTTTGACCGACTATGAAGACACCTTTGCCGGGCAGGACGACTTTGTTTTTACCAGTGGTTATACCGATAATCTGGCGGCACTCTTCTCCGAGGCCGATATTTTCTTTAGCAACCGTTTTGCCCTAAAACTGGGCGCACGGGCCGAATATTCCGATGTGCTGAAAGACTTTAACCTGGCCCCAAGACTTTCATTGGCCTATAAAAGCAGTGAAAAGGGACAATTCTCGTTGGCCTATGGGGATTTTTACCAGAATCCAATAGCGGATTATTTACGATTCAATCAGGAACTTTTGACCGAAAGGACCTCGCATTATATTCTAAACTATCAATATTTGGGTGATGGAAAGACCTTTAGGGCCGAGGCCTTTTATAAGGATTATGACAACTTGGTAAAGTTTGATACACAACAGCCCCAATTCAATTCCAGTTTCAATAACCAAGGGGAAGGATACGCCACAGGATTGGACGTGTTCTGGAGAGATAACAAAAGCATAAAATATCTGGATTACTGGATTTCCTATTCCTATTTGGACACCGAAAGGGACTTTCAAAATTTTCCCGAACGGGTAACCCCCAATTTTGCAGCCAAACACAATTTCTCCGTCGTGACCAAATATTGGGTGGACAAATGGCGTTCCCAAGTCGGACTTTCCTATACCCATGCCTCCGGTCGTCCTTACGATAACCCGAATACACCGGACTTCATGGCCGAAAAAACCAAGGCGTTCAATAACCTTAGTTTCAATTGGGCCTATTTGATCTCACAACAGAAAATTCTCTATTTTTCCGTGAACAATGTATTGGGTTTCAATAATATCAATGGATACCAATATGCGGACACGCCGAACTTGGAAGGTGTTTTTGACCGTCGTACCATTCGTCCACCGGCGGACACCTTCTTTTTTGTCGGTTTCTTTTGGACCATTAGTACCGATGGAAAAAGCAATCAGTTAGATAATTTGTAGCTCTCCAAAAAGATAACGTCAATTCATTTCTGCATTTTTAAGTAATAATCCGCGGAATGTTTCCCGGAACCATAAAACACAAAAAATAGGCAAAGCAATAGGACAACGGAAGCCAGAATAAGGTTTGTTGCGTTCATCTCTCCCAAAAAGTTGACCAATATGGCCCCGATCAAAATGGGCAACTGGGCAATGACCGCCCATCGGGTAAGCAGACCTACCACAATAAGAAATCCTCCGACAAAATGTGCCGGGGCCACATAATGCAATATCAGCATACCCCCTGGCATATTTTCAAAGGGTCTGATGACTTCCTCCATTTGTTGCAGGTTGGACATAAAATCGATGCCTTTCATAAAAAGGAAAACCCCCAAGGCAACACGTAAAAGATCAAGTGGATAATAGGTATGGGCATTCGCCCATTTGTTTAAGGTTTTAATTCTTCCCATGGCGAAAAGTTGTTATCTACCTGTAAAAGGTAAGGTTGTAGAACTATAAGATACTCATTTTTAACGAGATATAAAAATTGTATTTTTTCTTTATATCGCTCTATGAATGGAAAAAAGTCTGGAACAATTTTTGGTAACTGATTTACATGACCAGTAACATACTTCGCATATTATGGATTCTGCCTCCATTGGCAATGTTATCCCTTTTCATTAATGGGTCATTGAAAACTGCGCATAAAGACCGGAAAGAGATGGAAAAGATTACCATTCCACACAATTCGTCAAACAAAAATGACCAAGTATCCAATTTGTCCGTTGCACGTGGGAAAACCGATATATTGGCCTATTTTGATAGATTGATTGCCAACGAACAAATTATAGTGGGGCAACATTGTGGTAATTGGCCAGATGCCATCCGGTCTTATTACAATACCCATGTAGATGTTTTGGCCGATTTAACAGGGAGGCATGCGGGCATCATAGGGGCCGATCTGGGTTTTTTTCCAAGCGGAACCTACCCGGTAAAAACCTTGATCGATCACTGGGAACAAGGTGGACTGGTTGCTGTTAGCTGGCATGCGGATAATCCTTTTATAGAAGGTTATGATACGTATTGGAATACTGTGAAAAACAAAGGTAAAATCGATTTAAAATCACTTTTAAAAGATGCGCCAAAAACCAAGGCTTGGGTTAGCTATAGAGTTGAATTGGACAAGGTGGCCGGAGCCCTTCAAAAGTTGAGGGATGCCGGGGTAACCGTTATGTGGCGGCCCTTCCATGAAATGAACGGTGACTTTTTTTGGTGGGGTATTGACGCTTATAACAACCAACAGACCAATGAGGAGGACTTCAAAGCCTTGTGGATAGATCTTTATCAAACCCTGACCTATGACTATGGTTTGGATAATCTCATATGGACCTATTCCGTAATTCCAGATAGAGGTTGGAATGCAGACGTTTCTGCATACTACCCCGGTTCGGATTATGTGGACTTGGTGGGGATGGATTATTATGGAGCTGCTCCCGACTTCCCGGATTACAAGGCTTTAAAATCCTTGGGTAAAACAATTGTTGTGAGCGAATCCGGCCCCATGGATCAGGGCAATGGGAATTGGAATATGATGGATTTGATCAATACCTTAAAAGGGAAGGCGGCCTATTTTTTGCAATGGCATAGCGGTCGGGATACAAAAATGGCCATAAGGGACAATAGGAACATCTTTGAAATGATGAACAGCAAAGCCGCGATTACAAGGGATGAGTTGATGCCTATTTCTTTTTAGACTTCTTTTTTTTACTGCTTTTGGCCAAAGGATTGAAATCCAGACATAGTTGGATCCAATAGTCCAATTCCTTATCCGTATCGATACCCTCGGCCGAAATATAAACATAGCCTTTCATAACGCGCCCAGTAAAGTCCATCTCGCCACAATGTGGTCTTTGCAAAGCCTTTTCGTAATTTAGGTCCCCGACTCGGCACATCAATCGGGGCGCATCGGTCTTTTTGTCCGTATCCAGACCAAAACACATTTTCCCATCGATCATAAAACACAAGCCGCCAATCATTTTCTTTTCCTCAAAATGGATCGATTTCTGTTTTAGGACTTGCCGGGCGCGGTCGGCCAAAAATTCGTCATATGCCATTGTATTCTTTATTTTAGGTTATACCATATTCTTAGTTATATACTTTCCAGTTTTTTTAGGATCCATTCCCGTTCGCTTTTGGTGGTTTTCAGGGCCGCCGCTTTTTGCAAATGATCTCTTTGCTTGTTGCTATCAGAACCCGAATAGAGTTCGGCCAGCAACAGATGGTATAGATGGTTTTCTTTCAAATCTATTTTTAGGGCCTCCTTAATGGCCTCTTTTCTGCTTCTGGCCCTGGCCAGTGCATACGTCCGGTTTAAAGCTGCCATGGGAGAATATTCAATTTGTAACAGCCGGTTATAAATTCGTAAAATATTTTCCCATTTTTCCTTGGGATCCATTTGGCTTCGGGTATGCCAATACGCAATTATGGCCTCCAAATGATATTTGGTGATTTCATCCCCATTTCTGGAGCGACTTAGAAACAACACTCCTTTTTTTACAAGTTCCTTGTCCCATATGGATTCATTCTGGTCCGCATAAACAATTTGCGCTCCCTTCTCGTCCATTCGGGCCTCGAACCTGGAGGAATGAAAACAGAACAACGCCATGAGAGCATTGGTCTGGGGCAAGTTGGTCAATTTGGAATTCAGCAACATGTAATTTAGCCGCATGGCCTCCAAACAAAGTTCCTTGCGCAAACGTTTCTCCGAGCTAACAGAATAATAGCCTTCGTTAAAAAGAAGATATAATACCAAAAGAACATTTTGTAACCGGTTTTTTAAGTGGCCGGAATCGGGCATGGTCAGATCTACCTGATGTTGCCGAATCTTTTCCTTGGCCCTGTACAATCTCTTGTTAATGGTTTCCGGATTGCTTAAAAAGGCTCCCGCAATTTCCGCTACCCCGAATCCACATAATATCCGTAAGGCCATGGCAATTTGGGCTTCGGAAGAGATGATCGGATTGCAGATGGCGAACATCATTTTGAGTTGGCTATCCTGAATATTGGAATCGGACAGATCTATTTCAACGGCCTGGGAAACATGGGATTTATGCGATAACTCGGGCTTTATTTTTTCCCGAAATATTTTTTCCCGCTTAAAGGTATCGCGTGCCTTGTTCTTGGCTACCGTATATAACCATGCGGTGGGATTATCGGGAATTCCCTTCATCCCCCAAGTTTCCGAGGCCTTTAGAAAGGTTTCGCTGACCAGATCCTCGGCAAGCTGGATATTGGAAAGACCAAAGGTTTTGCATAGCACCGAAACAATTTTACTGAATTCGGTACGGAACAAGTGAGGTATGAGTTCTCTGGTCGGCATGAATTAAAAAATAAAAACGTCATTGCAAAAACTAGTCTTAGGTTGCTCTAGAAAGCAATCTATAGACATAACATCTTATACAAAAAATTATTCCGTGTTCGGTTCCCTAAAAGAATACTTGCAATGACGTTTAAAAGTTACATATCAAAAACCATCACATCGCGGACTTCGACCTTTCCGGTTGGAAGAGAAAGAATGGGACACCCTTCGGACAGTTTAAAGGCCTCATCCAAATCCTTGGCTTTTACGATGATATAACCACCTACTATTTCCTTAAGTTCGGCATAAGGTCCATCCGTCACAACGCCATCCGCAGTTACGGTCTTTCCTTGTGTTCCCAGGGCATTGGTGGCTACAAATTTTCCTTGGGCGGCAATTCCGCCGATCCAGTCCTGCCAAATTTGCATCACTTCCTGCATTTCCTCAGGGGTAGGGGCCTTGTTGTCAGCATCCTCGGTTCTAAAAATCATCATAAATTCACTCATAATTTCTATAATTTTGTTTGTTATATGTTTGAGGGACGATCCAATTTCTTGGAATAGGACATAAAGTTGCAAATTTTTTGTGAGGGATTCTTATGATTCCTTGATAATGAAGAATGGCAAAGTGTTGGCAAGGGGTTTATTCCAAAAAATCTTTTGCGAAATATCCCTAAGATTGCAATTCCTATTTTTCCTGTGGGCCAAATCACTTTCAACTAACGGATTCCTATGCCGGTTAACCGTTAGGTGATTTTATCCTTGTTCTATTTTTAAAATAGATTTATCATTTGTCCAATACGGCAGATTTTACAATTTGACCGATTGTTGACAGTTGCTTTTTGGGATTTGGTTTCATACCAAAGACTACTCTTAGGACATTAAACCGCCTTATGATAAGCCAATAAAATAGGATGATGGTCGCTAACGAGAGTGTGGTTATCCAAATGGCCTGTGCCCAATAGGAGATTTCCCATTGTAGTACAACATGGCCCACAAAAATCAAGGCAGGTTGATGCAATAAGTAGAAGGGATAAATAGCTTCATTTAATACTTTTCTATACCTATGGTCCCGAGCAAAGTACTTTTGGAAGTATCCCAAGGCCGTCAACCCGCAAGACCAAGCGGCTACAATGCTTACCACCATGTACATGTAATATCGAACACTTTCGTTATCAATCAAATAAATGGTAATGAAGTAGATAGCGCTACTAATGAGGGTCTGGGCTAAATATAATCGTCGTTGCTGGGTCATGGCCTCAATTACCGTGTTACTGGTAAACAGCATAAACCCACTTAAAAAGAATAATAGATAGTAGACAAAATAGGCCCAGTCGTTAGCTAACGCGTGAGTACTATTCGGGAAATACTGTCTCAAATAGATTTGGGACAAAATGATAACTGGTAAGACCAGGTTCAATCCCATTTTTTTGGAGGCCATCTGAATTAGCCTACCTCTAATCATGTTATAATGACCGCTTCTGGTATAGTTTAAAAATGGGGCAATCAGGAAGGATATCAAAAGTAGATATAAAATAAACCATAGGTGATGCCATGAAATGTTTCCGGCCGGGTAAGGGCCACCATCAAACATATGGGGGATAAAGTTCCACAAAGAGCCATATTTATCTATGCGTTCAACATATACCATAAGAGGAACCAAGGTAAAGAAGCCGAAAGTGAACGGGATGTACAATCTTCTAAGTCGTTCCTTTATATATTGCCAGGTAGTCCTATGGCCGATGGCATAAAATGTTCCGATCCCTGATACCAGAAAAAGAAGGGGCATTCGCCATAAGTGTAACCACGACATGATCGGGTCTAAGAATGGAAAACTCTCAATGCTGTTCACATGCCACTCTTCTGGTCTGAAGATCATACCCACATGGAAAAAGAATACGCTTATGATCAAGGCAATCCTCAACCAATCAACGAAATATTTTCTTGTTTTTTCGGGCGTTGTTTGTGTGCTCATTGTCGTTTGTTTTTTGATTATGAAACAAAGCTATGGTTGAACAAGCGTTACAAACGACTTTCCCTATAAGCGCGATGTTCGTACTTATCGGGAAGTACAAAAAAAGACTGATTATCAATTTATTACGAATCTCTAAAGGAAGAAGGGGTTTCCGAGGTAATCTTCTTAAATGCGGAATTAAAGGCCGATTTGGAATTGTATCCTACCCGCTCGGCCACTTCCTCAATGGTCAATTTTTTGCCCATGTCCGTTTTAAGGATGGCCTTGGCCTCCCTTACTCTATAGGTCGCCAAAAGTTCAAAAAAAGACTGGTCCATTTTCTCGTTGATGACTTGGGAAACATGGTGTGGTGTTTCGTGAATGGCCTTGGCCAATCCTGATAGCGAAGCTGTACTCCGAGTAAAGTATTTTTCATTTTCCATTTGGGAAACAATATTTTCCAGGATACTATTTTTTTTGACCTCCTCCAACGATGATTTTTTATACTTAAGGGTAGGGACTTCCAAAAAAGTGGAGACTTCATCATAATAGTTGGATCGGTTCATAATCTGCACCGTGGTAATAAAGATCATAAAGGATAAATAGAGGAAGATAAAATAGTCTCCGACATCATTTTTAAACAAAAGCTTAACCAGTATGAAGATTACAACAACTATCAATGCATGATAGGAGATATTGCGTACGGATTTGAGCGTTTTGTTTGTAGTCCTTACCAAAGGCTCTCCCATAGCCCTGGCCTTTAGTACAAGCTTCCTTACTCCTAGAGCAATGTAAACAATAAAATAGATTCCGGTCAAAATATTGACATAGGACCGGATTCCCAAGGGGTCGTCCGAAAACGGAGGGTACTCCTTAATTTTGGGAATATTCAATTGCATTACCTCAATAGAGTCGTTGTATTTCACTTCTTCGGGCTGTAGGAAATAAAACATACAGATGCCGAACCAAAGCATTGAAGGGATGAAATGCAGCCAGTATCTTTTTTTTCTGTTGGGCGATAACTGCGTATCCACGAAAAGATAAAGCAGACCCGCCATCAAAAAATTTAGGGGCTCGGAAAAATTGGACAACCATAAAAACTTGAAAATATATCCGGTATAATTTAACCATCCCTCTAACATAACCAACGCCAGGGAGAGAATAAAGAGACCCATAAAAAGATTGGGAAAGTTTTTCCTTAGCGATTTTTTGATGATAAAAAAGGAAATAAAAAGCCCAAGAAAGACCCCGAGAATAATGATTACAGCTATAAAGTCGATATGTATGGGTATGTCCATAAGTCTAAATGCTTGATAATAATCTCGCTAAATGGGGCACAAGGACGGCATGCAATACCATGGTCT
This sequence comes from Ulvibacterium sp., assembly GCF_965228935.1. Taxonomy (GTDB): domain Bacteria; phylum Bacteroidota; class Bacteroidia; order Flavobacteriales; family Flavobacteriaceae; genus Ulvibacterium. Next base: position 3,292,508 of record NZ_OZ245846.1, read on the forward strand.
CTTTGATGGTCGCACCTATGTAATAGCCTAATTTAGTTCCTTCCAAATCCTTTCTATCAAGGCCTTGGTTGCCCTAATCCCTTCGGGTTCATTTATATGCTCGCCCTCGAATTCGATACCGATATAACCATCAAAACTAGAATCCTTTACAATTTGGAGCAACCTATCATAGTCCATAATGGTCTCGTTACCGGCCGTGTCAAAATCATAGGATTTGGCACTGACACCTTTCGCGTACGGCAAAAACTCTGTAAGGCCTTGATACCGATCATAAACCTGATTACAAGTATTGTTCTGAGTACTTCCCCATTCTTTGTTCAGGCACCAATTGCCAAAATCGGGCAAGGTTCCCAAATAGGGGTTGTCTACGGCCTTGATAATATCGGTTATGTATTTTCCATCCGAGGTATGAAGACCATGGTTTTCGATAAGAACATTCATTTTTTCCATGGCTCCATATTCTGCCAATGCTCCCAAACCCGATATCAAGGGTTGTTTTAATTCCGCTTTGGTTCCCTGTCCAAAAGCGTTTACACGAATGGAATGGCAGCCCAGGATCTTGGCGGCATGGATCCACTTATAGTGATTTTCCACGGCCTTCTTTCGCTCATTGTCCTTTGGATTTCCAAGATCTCCTTCATTGTCCACCATGATCAAGAGGCTTTTTACCCCAGAATCATCGGCCCTCCCTTTCATGGTGTTCCAAAAACCTTCATCTGTGGCATGATCCACATAAAATTGATTTACATATTCCACAGCTTCGATGCCATAGGTATCCTTTGAGATATTCGCAAAGTCTATGGCCAATAGGTTTCCTTTTTCCAAGGCCCTGTGCAAGGACCATTGGGCCAGGGAGATTTTAGGTGCTTTCATTTCAGGGAAGTTTAATGGCGATAGATTTCCAAAAACCGGGACCGTGGGGAGGGAAATGGCAGTGGCACCCATGGCCGCTTGTTTTAAAAACGTTCTTCGAGTTTTCATTTCAGTCGGTATTGATTACTACAAAGTAGTCAATAATTTAGGCTTATGAAAGAATAATGGTTTATCGTTTTTTCATATACTCCGAAATGGCCTTGCTTCCTGCATCGTGTCGTTCCCCAAGTTCCTTGATGATTCGGTCGTGATCATTTTCCCTGTTCTGGGATAGCTTGTACTTTGCCTGTATGTCCGAAATCTCAATTTGAAAACCTACAACACCCTTAACTTGTCTTAATGTTTTGGGTGACATCTTTTGCAATGAAATCGGATTTTTTGAACCTTGTTCATATTTGTCCACTAGTCTGTGCAAAGAAGCCATCACCGTTGCTTCATCGAGGATTTTTGGTTTTCCGTATACGTGAACGGCAATGTAGTTCCAAGTGGGTACTTCCTCTTCTTTATACCAGGAAGAGGAAACATAGGCATGCGGGCCATTGAAGATACAGAGTATCTCTTCATTTTCGGAAAAAGCTTTCCATTGGGGGTTGGCCTTGGCGATATGACCTACGAGGATATCCTTTCCATTTTCATTTACCTCAAGCTCCAACGGGATATGGGTTGCCCATGGTTTGCCCTCATAGCGATTTACCAAAATACCAAAACTGTTTTTACGGATGAAATCCTTGATTTCGTCCCAATTTTCGTTTTTGTTGTGTTTGGGGATATACATTATGGGTGCTGTACGGAGATTAATACGGGTAGATGATCAGAAATATGTTTGTTGTTTTCCATACGGTCGTCAATATGGATATATGTCCCCACCTTGAAATCTTTAACGAAAATGTAGTCGATGCGTTTGTCCACGATTCTGTTAGGATCAAATCCATTGGACGTTCCGGTAGGGCCATAAAATGGTTTTTGGGCCACCTCCTGTCCATCCAAAAATTTACTTTGCAGATACTGTATTGGCGCCGTATCGGGAGTAAGGTTCAAATCGCCCATAACCACGACCGGAAGTTTTTCCTGGTTGACTTCCTTTATTTTTTTTACAAGGAGTTCAGCGGATTTTGCTCGTGCCACCTTTCCTACATGATCAAAATGGGTATTGAAGATGTAAAGCTTCTTACCGGTTCCTTTTTCCTCAAATAATCCATAGGTACAAATACGTTCCAAGGCGGCGTCCCAGCCCACTGAAATTTTGTTAGGGGTCTCCGAAAGCCAAAATGTATTACTCTTTAATACCTTGTAACGGGAGGAATCATAAAAAATAGGAGAGTATTCTCCCTTTTGTCTACCGTCATCCCGGCCGACCCCAATATAGGCAAAACCTGTTAGGGCACTATCAATATAGGTCAATTGCCGATGCAATACTTCTTGGGCACCGATGAAGGAGGCTTCATAATGTTTTAGCAATTGAACAAGAGCTTCCTTACGATAGTTCCAATTATTTATGGTATCGCTTGTGTTATCATATTTGATGTTGTAGGTCATTAGCTTAAGATCCTGACCTAGTGATGCGTAAAACAAACACAATGAAAAAGCTGTGAGAAATCCTTTTTTTGTTTTCATGAATTTTAGTCCAATTTAGTTGTTATCAATTTTAGTTTTCCCAACCTTCCTCTTGGGGATACCTTTACTAATGCCCTTTTGGGGGCCTTATAGCTGAGCCATAAAAGGTCACCTTCTATTTTCCATTTTACATATACCGGCCCTAACGGATGTGCCACGGTGCCCTCGGCCCACTCCAATGTGGCTGATTGGGGCATTATTTCTATGTGGTTCGGGTCAAAAGGGGTATGGAACCCCAGATTTACCCCAAGTACTTCCGTGGAAAGAAAATAAGTAGGATGACCACTCCATGCATGACTGGATGTACCCTGGTTTCCTGAAATATCAAAGTTTTCCCATACGGTTGGTTTTGCCGAATGTAGGGCCATAGGCCCCCAATGTTTTTCCATGAAGTATTCTGCCAAATCGGTTTTCCCGTTTTGATAAAGTAGGGCGAACAGATAGAATGCGGAATAGGGGGTTATTTTACGTTTTCTGCTGATGTTCCCGATATCCATAAGTTCCTGCTCCAGCAACGCCAGTACGGATTGCTTTTGCCCACTATCCGCAATATCATAAAGTAAGGGCCAAATATTGGAGGTAAGATGACTTTCAGCAAGGAGGACGTCGGATTTAGTACCATCCCTATATACTCTTTTCTTAGAGTCCCAGAGTACCCTGTTTATATTTTTTTTTAACTGCTCGGCCTCTTTTTTGAAATAGTCCTTATCCTCGGGAAACCCGAAGAGTTCCGCCCACTTTGCTGTGATTTGCATAGCATGTACTAAGAGTGCCTGATATGCGGTCATTGCCGCGTTCTCCCTATTGATGTCCGTCCATTCCAAAAACACTCGTGATGCGGGGATCAGTCCGTTTTTGTCCTTTTTTCGGATATGGTTCCGAAGGAGGGAGGTATAATTGGTATAATATTTTTGGGCCAAGTGCCAATTGTTTGTATAAGTACAATAGTAATCTAGGGTCACCTGGGTCAGTAAGGGAAAATCATTGTGTCGGTTTTCCTTTCCGGTCATCATTTCTTCCCTATACATATCTTGAAATACTTTTAGGGAATAGGCCACCAAACGTAAATCACCACTGGCGGCCATGGTAATGGCCGTCTGGGGCAACATGTCGCCAGCGTACAGGCCACGTTCCCGAAAGGGGGTATCCGTATAGGTATCTTCGGCGCAAAGTTGCAATGTACGCCATCCGGCATCCCATATTTTATTGAATATTGGGTCGCTACATTCAAAGTGGCCTATTTTTTCGAAAGGATATACCTGTCGTACCACGCCTACTTTGGTAAGCGTAACGGGACGGTCGTGTCCACTAATGTTGATATGCATATATTTTAACCCGTAGGGCTTAAAGCTTTCATATCTTTTTTGGCCCTCTGAGGTAATGAAACGCAGGCCTGCACCGACTTGAAAACGTTTGTAAAGCCATGGAAAACCATTTTTGTCCAATTCTTCGCTAAAACCGATATCTATTTGTGTTCCGCTGGGGAAATCCCCCTCAATGAAAATCCTGCCCAATTGGGTTTCCGACATCTCATAAAAAAGTGCGATCCCGTTTTGGGAAACCGGAATAACGCTATTTCCCTCAATAGTTGTTTTAGGGACAAAACGCTGTGTGGTATCCACGACTTTCCATGCCAAATCCCGGGCTGGTTGATTGGCATCATTCCCCCTGTGTTGTATTTGCCATTTTCCCAAAACCGTATTTTGGAGCAACTTAGGAACATTGGAGGTAAGATTCATCTGTTCAATACCCTTTTTTCCCTTTTCATCATAAAAGGGGCCATAGGTTCTGAATAGATCCTGTGAGCCCTTCTCTTTAGAGGAAGAAAGTGTCAATCCGGCATTGTTCGGTACGGCCATGTAATAATCCCATGACCCCCAAATAATACCATAGCGGACCGCATAAGCGTTCCATCCTTTTTTAAGATTCAGGGTATACTGCCTACGGTAACTTTCCTTTTCTTGAATGCTGTCTTTCTTTATCAGTTGGCCGTTTAGATAGTGATCTCCCCACCAAAGTCCTACGGAAACATTTTGGGTAATAGGGGAGTGGATATAGGTATACGCAATGGCAGGATTTGAAGTATTGTATGCTTTCATATCACTGTCCGGGGTGGATATTCTAAAGGAATAGATATCCTCTTCATTGGCCAGGGGGTAAGCTGCCATTAGCCGTAAAGGTCTTATTGAGGCATTAGTCAATTTTGGGATAGGTCTTGGTTTGAAGCTCCCCCATATTTTCTGATCCTTTAAGGGAACCGGGGCGGTCCAGCCCTTGGTTGTGGTTTGGGGTAGATTCCAATCCCATTCGTCACGACTGTCCCAATTCTCTATAGCTCCGGTGGCAAAGGAAAATCGAGGAGCGGTTTGATCATAGCCCGTGGATTTTTTACATAACCAATCCTCATCGATGGAAAGATCTATTTCACGGTCCTTCAATTCGATGTTTCCCCAAGCCGTAAATCCGCCTTTATGATCAAATAACTGGTAGGTGAGCATTCCATTGGATAGTGCCTTAACACCAATTACATTTTCTCCTGGTTTAAGGTAAGGTAAGAGATTGTAGGTATCGTATTGTGGATTGGCATGAAAGGAACGTATTGGGCCAAAACCAACGTAATTTCCATTGACATAAAGTGCGTATCTGGAATCTGCATAAAGATGCAGTTCGGACTTTTTGGGCATTTCGTTTAGCGTAAATTCCCTCCGGAAATAAACATACTCATTACGTTCCCCACCTTCCGGGCGTACCCATACCAACTTAGGTTGGAAGGACTGGGCGATGACCGGCAACCTAATGAGAAGTGCAAAAAGAATAAAAAGTCTTTTCAAGGGATGTTTCCAAAAATTCAATGGTAAGTTAGGCATAATACCGTAAATTTATTTCGTGAAAATAAAGGGATATTTACATCAGATCCATCCTGTTCTTCCTGTAAAGGATGTGGTGGAAGCTTTGGACTTTTATGTCAATCGGTTAGGGTTTAAAATCGCGTTCGCGGATGATTCCAAAAACCCAAAATACGCTGGAATTTTAAAGGATGCCGTTGAAATACATTTGCAATGGCATGATGCCGCGGAATGGGAGTTGGCGGTAGATCGACCTATGTTGCGTATTGTGACCGAAAATATAGAGCAACTTTATGCGGAATATTCAGAAAAAGATGTTTTTAATGCCCATACACTCCTAAGGGAGACGGCCTGGGGTACCAAGGAATTTGCGTTTTACGATCCTTTTAAGAATGGGTTGACTTTTTACCGGGATATTTGAATTGGATTTGTTTTTCCAATTCATTTGATTCTTTCAAAGAATCCGTTCAAAACCGACTAGTGGTGGTCGGAATTCTCATAATGTTCCTTGATCAAGTTTCTTCCAAAGTCACCATCAAAGTCCCGCCACACACTATGTATATGATTGGCATTGCTCTGGGTATTATCGAATTCGATTAAAAACGTCTTTCCCTGAATACGATAATAGTGCGGTTGTCCTAAAACGGTCGCCCCTGCCCATCCAAAATGGATATCGTCCAATTGTTCATTCTTTAGCTTGGCCATACGTTTCTTGGCCAATTCCTCGGGCATTGCCGAAAGGTATTCATAGATAAGACTCAAGAGCAGTTTCTTCTGATTCTTTTCCAGATCTTTTGTAGCGATACCTGTGAGATCCAAAGGTTCTACGGAAGTTTCCACAAAGGTGATGATTTCGTTCGGCGCTGTTTCGCTAAAGATAGCTTTTTCCCTTTGCGAGGCATCTAATGCATTAATAAGTTCCAGGGCAATGTCCTGTTCTTTTTCTAGCGTACGCTCCCCCTTTCTTTTCCCCTGTTTGATTACGGCCGGGGAAGCTCCAAAAAAACGGGGGGTAAAGGAAACCTTATCCTGGGTTATGGCAAAGTTCAATGATATGTGATGTCCTTCAAAGGACCAACCCCATAGATTATCCTTTTTAGGGTTACCATAAATGGTTACATAATATTTCTCGGAATCCCGCATGGTACTGTTCCCGTCCATTTCCAAAAGCACATCCTCCAAGGCTATGATTTTCATGGCCTTAGTATAACCGGATTCACTTAGGTGCTGTCTCAACATGGCATGAAGCAATGTTTTTTGGGAATCGTTCAATTCCTTGAGTGAGACGCCTTCACGTTGCCACATGGATGCAGGGAAAAAGTGCCAGCTCTCACGTAAAGGGTCGTCAAAGGCCAATTGTGCTTTGGCCAGTTGTTCCTTGTTCAAGGAGTTCAAAAAGTTGAGCACATGGTCCTGTGCTACACTTTGAGCGGAATACAAAAGGACCATTCCTAATATGATCCATACACTTTTTCTCATGATTTTGGTTTTGTTGCGTTTTAAATGTACGGACATTTTTCCAAATCGATTCTTTTTATGGTATTTGATAAAGAGGTAGTGGTTTGTCATCCCTAACAATTTAGTTACAAAAGGCAAAACCAGGGAGATTCCCCCTGGTTCGCAAGTATTGGTTAGTGTAAGAAGTGATGGGCACCCATGCAATCATTGACCGGCTGGCTGGACCTGCCCGTCCGAGCTGCTAAGATCCGATCTAAATACCCATAACTCCTGGGTGTCGCCGTCTGTCGTTGCCTCAAATTCCTTTAAAAACCCGGCAAAGCTCCCAGAACCATGCACTTCCTCATACCACTGTGGAAATTGATCCTGTTCGCCCATCCAGGCGGATTTGTCAAAAAAATCCACCCAGACCATATCCTGACCGTCCATATTGCTTAACTCATTGAAGTATACCCCCCATTGATGATCGGGATCCTTTGTTTTAAACACTTTATGGACCTTATCCAGAACGGACATAAACTCCATTCGTTTGAATCGCTTAATGTCCAGCATAAAAATGGAAAGGTTCTTTAAGGCAAAATCCTTGGAAAAGTTGGAATAGGTCATATCGCCCTTCCAATACGTGGTTTCCATTTCGGCATATGCATGGGCCGCTACGTTGGCATTCCAGTCTTTGGTATGCTCTTCGCCATAGTCGTTGGCCTCGTCCATAGCGGCCCAAGCCGTTGGTCCCATACTCCATATATATTTGCCCGAATTTTTTCCGCTCGCTATCCAAAATACACTGATTTGTCCCGCTCCATCCGCATGATATTTTTTATTATGTGCCGCCACGCCGGCTTCAAATACTTCAATCTTGTCCGGTTGCGGGGTGATCATAACGTTCATAAAAAGGGGAGCGGGTTGGCTCTCCTGGGCTACAAATAGGAAAGGGATCAGGAAGGATGTTAAATACATTAGTTTTCTCATTTTTATAGTTTTTATGGTTAATACTCTTATAAAACTTCCACTGCACAGCGGTAAACAATTTTGTTGTGCTAATTATTTTATTGCGATGGCGGCACTAGTTGGACCTGTAAGCGGCATTACGGAAATTTTCTTAAAACCAGCTTCTTTTACCAATTCGTTAAAATCCGACATTGAAAAATCGTAACCTTCGGAGGTTTCAATAAGCATATTCAACGACATCAGGAGACCAAAGGCATTTTCACTTCTATTATCATCGATGATACTTTCAATAACGATAAGGGCACCCCCCTCTGGCAAAGCTTTATATGCCTTTTTTATGAGCTTGAGTTTATCCTCTTTTCCCCAATCATGCAGTACGTTCCCCATCGTAATCACATCCACTTTTGGAAAATCCTCGGTAAAAAAATCTCCAGAATTGATAGCTACCCTATCTTCCAAACCCATATTTTGAATGTTTTCCTTCGCAATGGGCTCAACGGGAGGCAAATCAAAAGATGTACATTGCATATGTTGATTATGAAGTGCTACTTGTGCAGCAAGGAAACCTCCGGCGCCCCCAATATCACATAGCGTTTTGTAGTTTGAAAAATCAAAGTTCTTGGCAAATACCACAAAATTTCCCATTTGAACCCCGGCCATGGCCGACACAAATTCCCGGAGTTTTTCAGGATCAGCATAGATTTCCTCAAAAATTGACTTCCCTCCGTTTTTTGTTTCATTTTGGGGTAATCCAGTTTTTAGGCCTTCTTCCAAATCGTTCCAAAAAAGATACAACCGGTTGTTGCACATTTCCAGGATGCCTCCTATATAACTTGGTTTATTCTTGTCAAGAAACAGATCGGCATCCTCTGCGTTCCTATACAATGCTGTCTCCCGGAGGCCTATTCTTTTCAAAAAGCCCAAGGCTACCAAGGCATCCAAAAAGTCGTAAAGGTTTCGGGAGTGGAGCCCAAGTCTAGACTGAATTTCATTACCGGATAATTCTCTTTTTGCCAGAATGGTAAAAAGTTCCATATTCACTGCTGTAAGCAAGGTCTTGGTAGCAAAAAAACCGGTGCCGAGCTGCATGATTTTTGAAGGATCTACTTGTTTTATAGCGGTTGTGTCCATTTGAATTGTTTTATGGTGTCCATCGCCCTTTATAAAAGCTTTGACAATGGTATCCAAGGAGGTTTTTATGGTTTTTCTTCTTCTTCTTCAGAGCTATTCTTTTGTGCTTCAATTTGTTGTAGGGCCAGAACTATTTCAGTAGGATCCCAATACCCTAATTCTCGGACAACCTTACTCTCTACAAAACGATAGGTAAGGTGAATGGGAATTTCAATTTCCTGTCCTGTTGCGGCCAAGGTACCTTTCCAGTCCAACCAACAATTCACCCAAGTCTCCCCGTCATCGGTGACTACCATTTCATATTCTTGGTCCTCTGCCTTAAAACCTCTACTGGAATAATTGACATCGTTTTGTTTGTGGTAATCCATGGCCTCACTAGGAGACATTGCCTTTTTCCTGGTATTAAGGAATGTTTTTGAGGTATCCGCATATATACCGGTATCGTAATTTTTGTTGTTGTAGTTGGCAATATGCTTTTTAACCGCATCGATTTCCGGTGAGTTTTGGGTGTAGCGTACTGGTCCTTTGGGCTGGCAAGCGATAAAGAGGAGTACTACGAGATTTAAAAAAAGTACTTTTTTCATTTTGATTTATTTTTAAGGTGAGTCAATGAATTAAAAACCCCGACAGCTTTTATGGACAATCGGGGAATATCGATTTAATTTGCCGGTGCATAGGCCATATCGGGTCGCATACGTCCTTCAAAAGCCTCATATTTTTCTAGACTTGACATGAAATCGGTATAGGTTTTTAACCAAACTTCGCCCAGCATCTCATTGTTCTGGGCTATTTTATTGGAATAATCGGCGGCGTCCTTGGCCGCTATGGCCACCATGTAAAATTCCCCTCGGGTGCCAAAGCCACTGCGATATACCCTGTATTCCAGTTGGGAACCCTTACTTTGAAACAAATCCTTTATGGCCTGTACTTTTTTCTTTACGATTGCCCTATTGCCCGGAGTATAATGGAAGTAGTGAAATTTCCTGTAATCCTCGCCTTCCGGGGTCTGCGTAATACCTCCGGGCATATAGGAAAGCTCTTCGTCCAGGTGTATGATATAATTCTGTTCAATGTCATAGCACTTGTCCATGCGATCAAAAAGAGCCCCCATTTTGTCCGCTCCCATTTTTTCGGCCAAGGTGGCAAAAAGCGGTTTATCCAATTGGGCCATGTTTTCAATGGGCCCTACCCATAAATAGCGATTGTCGGTAGTATTGGCCACTATAGAATTCATTTCTTGGATACTATGTTTTTTCATATTATCGGTAAGTTCCTTGCAGACGGTTTCGTATTCCGATACCATGGAAGGTTTTACCACGTCCTCGTGAACCCAAAAGGCTTGGGATTTACTCTTGTCCTGTGACATACAAGGCATGACAAGTAAGGCAAATGCAATAATCGTAGTTGTTTTTAGTGTTCTCATAATCGGTTTTAGTTTTAAGTGATTAAAGTTTTATTCCAGTATTGGAGGGTTCAAGGTGTAGCCCAGTTGCTGTAACAAATCGAGTTCATTGTAATAGACATCTTCTCGGGATAATACGCCATCATCAGTAAAATGCAAATGGGAAAAACCCTTCATTTTAACTTTTTTCCCCGTAGGGGCTACCTCCCCATAAATACCCGTATTCGTGCCACTGGAAGTCCATTCCAAAAATGCTTTGTTATTGTTGATGGTCAAGGTGTCCAATGTGATCTTCAAATCGGGGAAGGCCGTAAAAAAAACATTCATATGTGCCTGCATCTCCCTTTTGGAAACCGCAATCTGTATCCCGTTGAGATGTCTCACAAAGTTTTCCACGGAAATCTCGGTCAAAAGGGTAGTATCCTGATTATTCCAGCAGGAATCCACCAAAACACCAAGATTTGCCCGTATGGTACTGTCTTTGGGACTTAACCCGATATTAGGTGCGTTCTTTTGCCCCAACTCACTACAGGAGAACACACAAAAAAGAAAGACTAGGAGTAACAGAACTGCTATCTTCATAATAATGGCGTGTTTAATACCGGTGTCCATTACATTCAAGGTACGCCCTTCTTAGAGGGCACGTACATACGGTAGGACGAAACGGCATTTTTTTTGTCCCAACACCCACAATATTTTATCGAACAGGATTTACCTATTTTGTTGTATATTTAACAATGCTCATTTCCCCCGGTGAGGACCAACCCATGAAATGAGAGAGCGTTTTTTAAATGCTGTTTTTATATTTGGCTTTTCTATTTTGAATTGCGGTCCGATCTTTGCCCAATTGGTCAACTTTAACCGTGAAAACCCCTACAAAAAAGTCTTTGTAGCTACCGATAATTTTGGCCCTTCCTATTTGGATGTTTTGGAGAGGGCCTACCCAATGGCACGGCCAGATTCCCTAAAGTTCGAAATACTAAACGACCTCGCCTATTATTGGCATACACGTAATCTTGTTACGGCATTGGATTTTACCAAAGAGGGACTTCACTTGGCCTCAGACAACCAGGATTCGTTGTGGGAGGGAAGGTTTCAAATTACCCAAGGATCTATTCTGTTGCGGATGGAAAAATTGGACAGTGCCGAGGTGGTTTTGGAAGCGGCCAGGACCAAAGTACAGCCAAGGGATTTGGCCTTTTTAAATACACAGCTGGGTTATGTCTATGAACGAAGGGGTCAATTGGATAGGGCTGCCGACTACGCCATGGAGTCCCTTAATCTGGGAGTAGGATTAAATGATAAGAAGGCCCTGGCCTTGGCCTATAGTGACTTGAGCAATCTTTTTTGGAAGCAGTCCAAGTTTGAGACCGGACTGGAGTATGGGCTTAAATCGCTGAAAATATTTGAGGAGAGAAACCTCAATGATTTGGATTATGATTTTACCCTGTATGTTGTAGGCAACAACTATTTGGCCCTAAAAGAACATGAAAAGGCCAAAAAGTATTATGAGCATGCGATTACCATTGGGGAGCGCTATGGTTTTTATAATAATCTGAGCGATGTATATATTTCCCTAGTGGATCTGTATGCTTATCTAAATGAATTTGAAAAAGCGGCACAAGCCGGTGAAAATGCCTTGAAGTATGCCAATTTGCTGGAAAACAACTTCATGGTCATGCGTTCTTGGCTTTCCATCGGGAAATTGCAAAATTTACAGGGCAAATACATATCCGCCATCGAAAGTCTGCAGAAATGTATTGAAGTGGCCACAGCGGATTTTGGGGATGAGTATTACTTAAGCCAGGCCTATGAAACATTGGGAAAGGCCTTCGCGGGGAATCATAATTATAAGGAGGCCTACCAGGCCTTCGCGGAATACGATGTTTTAAAAAATCGCATATTCACCGCCGAAGCTGACCGACGTATCTCATTACTTAAAACGGAGTTTGATGTAATGACCAAGGAAGGCACCATTCAACTTCAGGAGGCCGAATTAAAAAAGCATCGAACCCGGCAAACCATGGTAATCATTATTGCCGGTTTGTTATCGTTACTGCTATTTTTGTCCTATAAGGCCATTCAGAACAATGTTAAGAAAAATAGGTTACTCCAGCAACAGAATCGGGAAAAGGAATTTTTGCTGAAGGAAATCCATCATCGCGTAAAGAACAATTTGGAAATCGTATCCAGTCTATTGGCCCTTCAATCTGCAGAAATCAACGACCCGAAGATTATAGAGGCCATGCAAGAAAGCCAAAACAGGGTTCATAGCATGAGCATGATCCATCAAAATCTCTATCAGGGCAAGAGTCTCTCCTCAATAGAAATGAAAGGCTATTTTGAAAACTTGGCCAATTATGTTTTGGATGCCTTTGGTGTGGAAAATCGAGTTAAAGTACTGTTTGAAATGGAACCTTTGGAACTGGATGTGGACACTGCGATTCCTATCGGTCTTATCGTAAACGAACTCTTAACGAATTCCTTGAAGCATGCATTTCCTAATAATAAAGCGGGAAGCATACGGATTGGATTGCATAAAAAAGATACTCAGTTATACATGAAAGTAGCTGATAATGGGGTAGGCCATACCAGTTATGAAAAAATGCAGGGTTCGGGTTTTGGAACGCGACTTATTCAATTACTGACCCAGCAATTGGATGGAAAAATTAACATTGCCATAGATAAGGGAACCCTGGTTTCCTTTGAATTCCAGTATATTAAAGCAGCTTAGTTATGACAGACAAAATCAGAATTTTGGTCGTTGAGGACGATATGATCATAGCCGCCAATATTTCGTTGCAATTGACCAATTTGGGCTATGAGGTCACCGGCATTGAGACCAGGGGCGAAGAGGCGATTTTGAATGCCGATGTCAACCCTCCGGACATCATACTTATGGATATTAATCTTAGGGGCACTTTGGATGGCGTACAGACGGCCCAGACCATACAGAGGAAAGCGGATATCCCGATCATATATCTTACTGCCAATACGGATGAGGCTTCTTTTTTGAGGGCCAAGGAAACCCGCCCCTTGGCTTTTATTACCAAACCCTTTAACAAATTGAACCTACAGCGCACTATCGCTTTGGCGGTTGAACGCTTAAAGGAGAATGAAAGAAAAAACGATTTTGGAGAAAAAATGGATCTTCAAGTTTTGGATGACCGTATTTTTGTGAGGCATAATGGAAGAATGTCCAAATTGCTGTTAAACGACATTCTGTATATAGCGGCGGACCGTAACTATTGTACGATTGTTACGGCTACGTGCAATTATGTACTGGCAAGCACACTTAAAACCATGCAGGAAAAGCTTCCATCTTCAAAATTTGTTAGGGTGCACCGTTCCTATATGGTTAATATAGCCAAAGTGGATATCGTTGGCGAGAATCATCTAGAAATAGGCCGAACAGTAATCCCTTTTAGCAAATCTCAGCGGGAATTTTTGCTAGGACGACTTCATACCATTTAGAAAATTATGTAACTTCGGCGCATTCCAAAATAGCAATAAATGAAGCGCCTTTGTATCCTTGTCCTAGTATTGATTTCCTTTTCCTGTACGGCCCAAAAAACAAAAATACCGGTTTATGCATGGATGGGAGGACCTGGGGACGCTACTGATTCCGAGCTGCGTGAAATGTTCTTGGGACTAAAGAAAAAGGGCGTAGACGGACTACTTTATAACGGTGGCCATGATCCCGAAACCTATAAAAGGGTAGGGGGCCTTGTTAAAGAAGCCCAAATGGAATTCCATACCTGGATTCCGACTATGGTCCAAGGAGACCCTAATTTGAAACCCGAATGGTACGGTGTAAGTGGATTGGGCGACTCGGCATATGACAAACAGCCTTATGTATCCTATTACAAATTTCTTTGTCCGAACAAGGAGGAGGTATATCAATACCTTTCCAATCTATATGGAAGTATAGCCGATGTTTCCGAGGTGGATGGCATTCATCTGGATTATATTCGCTTTCCCGATGTTATTTTGGCCCGCGGTTTGTGGGAGAAATACGGTCTTATCCAGGATAGGGAGTTTCCACAGTACGATTTTTGTTACTGCGATACCTGTACTTCTGGTTTTAAGGCGGAAAGTGGTATTGATATCAAAAAAATTGAAGACCCCTCTCAAATTGCCGAATGGAAACAGTACCGGTATGATGTTGTCTCCAAATTGGTCAACCGCCTGGCCGAAATGGTCCATGAAAAGGGTAAAAAAATAAATGCCGCGGTTTTTCCGGGACCTTCCATAGCAAAAAAACTGGTTCGCCAAGAGTGGAACAAATGGAACCTGGATGCCTTTTTCCCGATGAACTACAATGATTTTTATATGGGCAATACCCTTTGGATCGGCAGCGTGGTAAAAGAAGAAACCGCTGCAGTACCGGACCGACCTGTCTATAGCGGACTGTTTATTTGTCCAAGACCGGAAAACAAGGTTCATGAAGAGGATCCCGAAGGACATGGGCTGCTACCGGAAGAATTGGGCGATGCCATTAGGGAATCAATGGAAAATGGGGCAAAGGGCATATGTCTTTTTACGCCTGGAAGAATGACCGAAGCGCACTGGGCAGCTTTTGAAAAAGCGATTTACTTGGATTATTCCAATTAGCGATATCCAATTTCCGGTTCTTTACTTTCACTTGTCCACATTCCTGTTTGGACGATTCGGATTACCGCCATTCCAATTCCCGTAGTTGTTTTTTGACGATCAGGTCAAGTTCTCGTTTAGAGGTTTTGTGTTCCGCACTATTGAATTCCTTAGATCGCTATAAAGAAAGGAGGGTATTTTTTACAATCCATCCCGCTGTTCCGACAATTCAGTACTTCTCTTTTTACAGAATTTCTTGCTAACCCCAAATTTGAACCATCAAACTTTAAAACTGTAGATCATGAAAAATGTAATTGTAATCGCAACACTCATAGTATCGTTAAATTCTTTGGCACAGAACCAATATACCAAAGGAATGCAAAAGGCATTTCAATTGTGGGGCGAACAGAAAACCATGGAAGCCTCCAATATGTTTGAGCGTATTGCGTCCGTGGAAATGGACAATTGGTTGCCCCATTATTACGCGGCACAGGTAAACACGGTAGCTGCCTTTGGGGAAAAGGATAAGGAAAAAGTGGGTCAATTGTTGGGAAAGGCCCAAGAGTATGTAGATTTGGCCAAGGTCATTTCTCCCGATAATCCCGAAATATTGGTACAACAGGCCATGGTGCACACCGCTTGGATTGCTTTTGACGGTGCTACCTATGGCATGACGCTGTCCGGAAAAGTTGCGGCACTATATGAAAAAGCCTTGCAATTGGCACCTAAAAACCCAAGAGTGGTATTTTCCAAAGCGGAATGGGACATGGGCTCGGCCAAGTACTTTGGGCAGGATACCACGCCCTATTGTGCTGACGTAAAACGTTCATTGGAACTTTTTGCTAACTTTAAACCAGAGAGTGAATTTCATCCCAATTGGGGCGAGGATAGGGCAAAAATTGTCCTTGAAAACTGTGGGAAATAGAGTTTCCGGCAATATGGATAGATCCACATGAAGTATTGGAGCAAATTAGTAGCGGTAGGATTATTAATAGGCATTGTTCTGGCAGGTATCCAAATTGGATTGGATTTACTTGCCGGGACACAGCTTCATTTGGATCGGACACTTTTTAAGGAAATAGGGTATAACCTACTTTTTGCCATTGCGCTTACCCTATTGAACGGGGCCTTTTTTGATTATTTGAACCACAAAGTAGTCTGGAAGAAGTACGCAAGGTACAGATTGGTCCTTGGGGCGACTGGCGGTGTTGCACTTACGATGATGGGTATTTTCGGCGTGAGGGTACTTATTTTCATGGTCTTTGAAGGTGAGAGCTGGACTGATTTTATAGAAGGGGAAAAGGCCATTTATTATGCAATTTCCTTGTTGATAACCATAGTAATCTCGGTTTTTTTCCATGCCATTTATTTCTACAAGGCGCTGCAGGAAAAGAAGGTCAAGGAACAAAAGGTAATTGCAGGGACGGCATCGGCCAAATTCGATGCGCTCAAGAATCAATTAGACCCCCATTTTTTGTTCAATAGCCTAAATGTACTGACTAGCTTAATTGAGGAAGATCCCGACCAGGCCCAGAAATTCACCACTTCCCTTTCCAAGGTCTATCGCTATGTACTGGAGCAAAAGAACAAGGATCTGGTCTCCGTAGATGAGGAACTGCAATTTGCCAAGACCTATGTGCGGCTCTTAAAAATGCGTTTTGAGGATAGCATAGTTTTTGACATCCCGGATGCAGCAAAAGATCCAGAAGCCAAAATCGTACCGCTCTCGTTACAATTATTATTGGAAAATGCCGTAAAGCATAATGTGGTTACGGCTTCCAGGCCCTTACATATTCGGGTACATGAAAAAGATAATAAATTGGTAGTCAGCAACAACCTACAAGAGAAACAGGTGGTAAAAAAGAGTAGTGGTGTAGGGTTACGCAATATTCAACAGAGATACGGTATACTCACGGATAGGGAGGTGGATATTCGGAAATCGATATCGGACTTTAGTGTTAGCCTACCCATGTTGACGAGACAGGTCTCCGTCATGAATACCCAAAAGAGCTATATAGAGGATAAGAGATACAAAAAGGCAAAGGAAAAAGTTGATGCCATTAAAGGCTTCTATGGCAACCTCATATCGTATTGCATAATCCTCCCCTTTCTGGCGTATCTCAATTATAGGACCACAGATTTCCCCTGGGTAATCTTTCCTCTTGTTTTTTGGGGGTTAGGCGTTGTCGGCCACGGGATGGAAGCATTTGGGTACAATCCCATTTGGGGAAAACGCTGGGAGGATAAAAAAATGCGCAAGTTTATGGAGGATGAAAATTTTTAATTGGGGTTCCATGCCGTTATGCCTGGCCAATTAGGGAGGTAATATTACAACTTTTAGGTGTCCGGCCAAGGCAAAACCCGATTCATCCCGGAAAAATAACAATTCGGAAAACAATATCTGGAAAAATAACACGATTGCCCGAAATTTGGTATAAATAAAAATCAAACCAACATGGAAGATATGGACAAAGAAAATAAATACCTCAAAGCAAAGGAAAGGGTAGAGGAGATTAAGAAGTTTTATACCAGTTTGGTATCGTATGTAATTGTCATTAGCCTATTGGCCGCCATAAACTACTACTTGGACCAATGGCAATATATGTGGTTTTTATGGGCAGCATTTGGCTGGGGCATCGGACTAATTTTCCAAGCGGCCAAAACCTTTGGATTGAATCCGTTTTTTGGAAGGGATTGGGAAGAGCGAAAAATCAAGGAATTCATGAAGGAGGACGAGCATAAACAACGCTGGGAATAGCCCAGAATCGATGCAGGGAAAACAAGTATAAATCGGTTAACAAATTACAATGGACACAAAATATTTGGATAAAAAATTAAAGGCCAAAAAGAGGGTAGAGGACTTAAAGGGATTTTATTGGCATTTTGCCTCTTATGTAGGAGTAAATCTTTTTATAAGCACCTTAAAGGTTGTTCGGGATATGGGCGATGGGGAGACCTTTGTAGAGGCTTTTTGGAACTTTGGCACCTTCGCCGTTTGGCTTTTCTGGGGGATAGGGCTGGCGTTCCATGCCATGAAAGTGTTTTCCTATAATCCATTTTTCAGTAAGGAATGGGAGGAAAGACAGATACAAAAGTATATGGAGGAAGATAAAAGGGAAGCCGAAAAATATAGATGAATTTTAAGAACAGGACAATGGAAGGATACTCCTCGGAAAAATTTGCCAAGGCAAAAAAGAGAGTGGATAGAATCAAGGATTTTTATAAACATCTTAGTGTTTATATTATCGCCAATATATTGCTATTCATTTTTAAAGGATACGCTCTCAATCACCTTATTTCAAAGGGAATCGAAGATCAGGGCTTTTTGGATTGGTTTACCCTAAACATTATTCTGACTCCCATATTATGGGGCCTTGGGCTTGCTATCCATGGATTTTTGGCCTATAGGTCGGTTCCTTTCTCGCTAAGGAATTTGAAGCCAAAATTCCTAAAGGACTGGGAAGAACGCCAAATTCAAAAATACATGAATGCCGATGGCGATTCCGAAGAAGAATTGTAAACTCAAAACAGCAAAGAACATAAAATCTATGGAAGCGATTATCATTGAGGACGAAAAGCCGGCGGCAAGACGACTTTCAAGACTTTTAAGGGATTTGGATGTTAGGGTATCCATCATGTTACATTCCGTGGAAGAGTCCATTCGTTGGTTTCAGGATAATGAACATCCCGATTTGATTTTTCTGGACATTCAACTTGCCGATGGACTTTCCTTCGAGATTTTTGAACATGTTGAGGTGCGAAGTGCCATTATTTTCACTACGGCCTATGATGAATATGCCCTACAGGCATTTAAGCTGAATAGTATAGACTACTTATTAAAACCTATTGACGATGAGGAATTGGAACAGGCGGTAAAAAAATTCAGGGCATTAAAACCGAAATCGCAAAAATTGACCTTGGATTTTGATGACATCAAAAAGTTATTGGCCGATCCGCTGGAACGGGAATATAAAAGGAGGTTTACGACAAAGGTGGGGCAGCATCTTAAAATCATCAATGCCGATGAGGTAGAATGCTTTTACAGTGAGAACAAGGGAACCTATGCGGCCACTTCCGATGGTAGGAATTATTTGTTGGAGACCACCTTGGAAAATTTGGAGACGGAACTGGAACCCCAAACCTTCTTTCGGGTAAGCCGAAAGTTCTATATCAATATAAAGTATATACAGGACATCATTTCCTATACGAATTCACGGTTAAAAATTAAGTTGAACCGATATAATGGGCAGGAGATTATCGTTAGTAGGGAAAGAGTAAGAGACTTTAAGTTATGGTTGGAGTAATAAGGTTTAAACCATTGATTTTGAATTTTATAAAATCAAACATAGATTTTTCTTATAGGCCTGATTTTGTGAAGCTTACTGTTTTTTTTCCACTCTGTTCTCGTCAAATGAGGAAGGTAATAACTTAGGAATCAATTTAATGAAAATTGGCAGCAAAACAGCGCCTCCCGGCAACATAAAAATGGCCAATGAAGGGATGCTCTTAAAGATATCCAGTAACTGATTTTGCACCTTCTTCTTCTCTTCGGAGCTAAGTTCTCGGGTAGTGGATTTCGATAAGAGATACACAAGTTCCTTACTTTCGGAAAGTTCTTTTTGAAGCCGCTTGCTATTTCGAAGAATGAGTTTATCCACAATTTTTGACATGCTATCATAGAACTGTACCGCCAAATTGTTGTCCTTTAGAACAGGTATTTTTTTTGCGTTGAAATCAAAAAATCGGGTCACATCTTCCAAAGATCGGGCAATTTGTTGTTCCTCTATTCCCATATCCTTTCCAATCCCAAAAATGAAATCGGATTCCTTGTAATCCAAGGATTGATCTTCCCAAACCGTTAAACAGGCGACGTCCAAAAAATATTGGTTTTCGAATTGGGAAAAATCATGCATCAACTTCTCCCGATAGGATCCATCAAAGTTTTGATGTTCCTCATCGATAAAGGTCAATGACGAGGCAAAAAGCTGCGCCAATTTTTCATCCTTTGCATTTCTTTCCTTGGAATTAAGGGTATGATAGGTAAGATTAATGGTAATGTATTCCAGGTTCTGGGCATATTCCCGTATGTTATCCCTATTTTCCAGATACCGCTTAAAGGTCAAGACATCAATGAACAAGAGCGAATTGGTTATGATGCTATTAAACGTCTTGCTGATCAGGTTGTCCTCCAGATATATTCTGGAATTTAGGAGTTTTTCCAACTGGGACGATGTCTTCCTCCCGGTAACGATTTTATTAAAAAATGATATTCTACCGACATCCAAAACCTTGTAAAAACCAAAAATACAATCCGTAAAGGCCTTGAAATCCGAGGTAGGCTTCTTTAGATGATACGTAAAATATAATGCGGCCAGGAGGTTTATTTTGGCATTTTCATCCTCGGAAAGAACATGCTCTAGTTGCCCCAAGGGTATGGTGCCGACATTTATACCATAGATAAATCCGGTTTTTTTCATTTCCAGATAGAGGGCATGAAAATCTTCGGGGCACCAGTACCTATCCTCAATGAGATAACCGAATTTTTGTATCCAACCGGATGCGGATGGGTTCATGGACAGGAATTTTTTAGAACCCCAAATTAAAGGAAAATATAGGACTTTTTCTATGTATCGTCAGTGGGATTCAAGTTTTCCGGGCTAAGGGAGCAAACAAGCTATTATGATTTTATTAAGCTTTTTGTAGGAATTTAAGATTGAATTTATTATGTTTATCCTCCAAATTTTAAAAAATACATTTCTGGAAGCCCCAAGCAGTACGGAATGTACGTAGATAACTAACCTATATGATCTAAATGTTATGGAATACATCCTCTTCTTTATTTGGATTACGATTATGTTGATTTTGGTGTATAGAATGGTAATTGCCCATAAGGCATTGCGCAAGATTCTAAAGCCCAATGAGTAATTCCTTTGTTAGAAAGTAGTACCTGCCATTGGAAGTTTAGCGACAAGATTTTTGAATGGCCCTGCTACTGATACCAAAATTGGTTAAGGGAGATCTTTAGAGGGTTATCCAATTATTCAAATCCAAGGTCCAGTCGTAATTTTTATAGGAAACATTGATATTTTGGGTAGTAGGAATTACTTCAAACTCTTTCAATATCTTCTTGATACCTTGTTTACCACCAAAATCACCCCGGAACCAGTTGAAAAGGGATGTTACGGCGACTTCGTTTTTCTCTGGATGATAATCTGAATTTTGCTTTAGGAATAGCTCGGTACCCTTATTCAATTGTACCTCCAGTTCTTCTGGATAATAAATCGATACGGGAGGACAATCCTTGGCACCACAATTCAGCGCAAAGTGGACTCGGTAATCCCGTTTGTCCACCCTGAGTTTTCGTTCAAGTTTATTCGGAAACCATTTTCGAATATGCCCTTGGCCTAATGACCATCTTGACTTTCGGATGATACCGTGTTCTATTTTTTCAAAGGAAAGTAGCTCTCCTGCAATGGGTATTTGTTCTTTCTTAAAAAAGTTTCCTTTATCCTCATACGCCTCTGGATTCTTCATGAGTATCACTTGAATGTAGGCGTTGTAGATGTTTATCCAAAAAGCAAGCTTATGGGCATCGTTAACCAAGGATTGAGTCAATTCATCCATAGTAATACGGGCAATTCTATCCTGTATGGCCTCGGTGTCCTTTCCGTCCTTGATGGTTTGAAGAAATTCCTGGGAAAGTGTATTAAGATCTGTGGTTTTTACATCTGTTTTTTCGAGATTGGCTTTGTGTATCGTACAACTACTAAGTAGTACCAAAACTAGCAATACAATGCGATTCGGTTTCAAGGTCATGTTCTAAAGGTTCAATACGTATTTGCAACTTTATTAACGTAAGTTAGGTCGAAAAACCCATCTATAGCTTTCATAAGGGTGATGTTTTCCATTCCGCATCAAGGTTCTTCCCAAATTCTTTTATACAATGATAAAGATCATTTTTTCCACTGGACCGGTAGGATAGTTTTGGCCAAAATTTAAAACAAGATATGATGAAAAGAATGACAATTTCTTTGATGGCACTGGTATTGTGCTTTGTAAACGTATCATTGGCACAGGATACTAATGCGGCTACCAATGATTTTAGCAAATGGCAATTTAGATTAAGGGGCATAGTTGTGGCTCCGGATGAGAGCGCATCCATTGAAGCCATAAATGGAGATGTATCCATATCTACGGCCTTTGTTCCCGAATTTGACATTACTTATTTTTTTACCGAAAATTGGTCGGCAGAATTGATTTTAGGGACGGCAAAGCATGATGTTGAAGCAGTTGAAACGACGGCAGGAAACATTGATTTGGGCCATGTATGGTTATTACCGCCTACCTTAACGGCACAATACCATTTCACTGGAGGTAATTTTGTTCCGTATCTGGGAGCGGGACCCAACCTTACCTTATTTTTTGGAGTGGACGAAGGACCTACAGCTGATGATGTAGACTATGATACCGCTCTCGGATTTGCATTGCAAGGGGGATTCGATTTTATGCTCAACGATAAGTGGTTTTTGAACCTGGATGTTAAAAAGCTATTCTTGAATACCGATGCGACCGTGAATGCTACCACCGCCCTAGGGGCAACCGTGGTAGCGGACGTGGATATCAATCCTTGGATAATCGGTTTTGGGGTAGGGCTTAAACTTTAACGGTTTTTTTGTTTTCAGAAAGGAAGACCTCTCGGTTAAAACTTTGTTGAACCGAGAGGTCACTTAATTTATAAGGGAAAAGGTCAGATTACTTCCAATCGCCTACAGGTAAAATCCTCTGGCACCTTTAGTAATTTCTATTCACTTTTTTCCAGTAGTACCTCGGCCTGCACGGCCACCTCGCTCCAGGTCTTGCTAATACCGTCCTTACCCGTATGCAAAGCCTCGCAAGCTTTGTTTATGGAGGCTACCGCTTCCAATGCATCCCAGTTTTCAAGGTTCATTACTCCGGTAAACGTATAGGCGGTATCCGAAGCCTTTTCGGATTCCAAGGGAATATTTTCGGTAACACCGTTTAAGGTCACGTCAATGGAAGGTTTCCCGTCCTCGGATACCTTGAAAATGCCCGAAATAAGTGCGGTGTTTTTCATTGCCCCAAAAAAGAATTCGATGATTTTGGGATCCCGGGTTCCTGTTCCATCGTTGGTGAACAGACTGCTTATTGGGATAGTAAAGGCAGTTCCGTTCATGGCGTCCATAGCCGTGCTGCCCGATTCACTTTTGGTAATATCTATTTTCATGAATTTGCCGCCCACAGGCAATTTTTCCGTAGTCTTATAGGCGGTGAAACCCACTTTTGTGGAATCCTTTACCAAGCTGAATTTTTCCGAGGAATCGGCCATTACTTCCTTGGCATTTTCCTCACTTTCCTTTTTGGCCTCCTTACAATGGTAGGACACTAAAAGAACAAGCCCTAGAATAGCCAATTTTACTGTTTTCATAGATGTGTTTTTTGTTTTTATTCCCGCGAAAGCGAAAAAATAGTTAATAGATGGGCCTAAAGTTACACAATAAAAAAGGGCATTTCAAGCCCTCTTTAAAATGATTTTAGAAGTTCCGGATTGTTTCTGATGCCTCTTTTTAGATTTTCGCAGACCAAAATGGATTTATCGATTCGCGTCTGCGAATTTTTATACCCCAAGATCATATAGATGATCCCCCTTTTTTTCCCTGCGGTAAAAGATTCGAATATTTCCTGGGCCTCGAAATCACTTTGCAATACGGCGTCCAATTCTTCCGGCATTTCAACCCCATATTTGGAAGTGTCCTCAAAAAATTGCAATTGAAAATAATCGTTGGGAAAAACACCCAATTCTTTCTGATATCGCTTACCGAACATCATATAATACTTTCCGTTCCTCTTTTGGATGGCACCGTGAAACGTCAATTCCTTTCCTTTAAAGGTTGCCTTGGCCCGTACCCTTTTTAGGTCTTTTTCCAAAAACGGCAAAACGATTTCCTCTGGAAGCAACAGCGAATGATAACTTCCCGTAACCGAAATTTCAAAAACCTTACTTTGCATCAATCCACCAGTTTTGTAATAATCTGTGTTTCGCTGTGCAAGGTTCTATGTACCGGACATTTATCCGCAATTTCCATAATCCGAGTCTTCTGTTTTTCATCCAGGGCTCCTTTTAATCGTATTTCCCTGTGGAACGTATCTATTTTGGAATTCTCGGATTCGCAGTTTTCGCAATCCAATGCATGTTCCTTACCATAGGAAGTGTGCACTTCCACATTTTCCAGTTTCCATCCCTTTCGTCCAACATACATTTGTATGGTCATGGCGGTACATGCGGAAAGACCGGCGGAAACCAGTTCATAGGGTGAAGGGCCAAAATCGCTTCCTCCAACGTCTATCGGCTCGTCGGAGGTCATATAATGACTGCCCACTTTCATTTGGGTGGTAAAACCATCATCGGCATCCAAGCTGGCAACCACATCATGTTTGGTTTTAGGTTGTGCGACCTCCGTTTCCATTTCCAAATAGCGTTGGGCCCATCCGGAAATAACCTTGCCCACGTACAAGGAGTCCTTTTTGTTGGATAGCAGGTGATCGGCCCCGTCCAAAGAAACAAAACTTTTGGGATGATGGGCCGCCACATAGATTTCCTCTGCATTTTTAATACCTACGGTATCATCCTGGGGGGAGTGCATAAGCAATAAGGGTTTGCGAAGTTTTTTAACCGTCTCCGGTAACGACTTGGTCGTTAAATCGTCCAAAAACTGTTTTTTAATGGTAAAGTCCCTTCCGCTAAGGTTTACCACTGCTTTTCCCTTGGATCGAATTTCCTCTATATTGCTTTTTAACAGGTGTTGCACATGAATAGGGTTGGAAGGAGCTCCTATTGTGGCTATGGCCTTAACGGATGCAATTTCCGTAGCTGCGAAAATAACAGCGGCCCCGCCAAGGGAATGCCCGATAAGTAGGGAAGGGGCCTGATACTGCTGTGCAAGAAAATCCGAGGCGGCCACCAGATCGGCTACATTTCCCGAAAAATTGGTGTCCGAAAAATCGCCATCGCTTTCCCCGAGTCCAGTAAAATCAAATCGTAGAACACCAAATCCGTTGGAGGTCAACGCTTTTCCAATATTCCTTACCGCTAAAAGGTTTTTGTTGCAAGTAAAACAATGCGCGAAAAGGGCAAAATTATGAGGATGTCTATCCACGGGAAGTTCCAGCCTACCCACTAATGTTTGGCCCGATTTATTCTGAAATGTAACTTTTTGAAGATTCATAGGGTTCGTTTTAAGACTAAGTCGTCTTTAGTGAACATAGCTTTCCTAAAGATAATGGTTTGGCTTCAATGTTTGGTAGAGAGCGGGAATTAAGCCTTATGCCTTTTGAGAAAGTCCGTCTTAAAAATGAATTCGATGCGCAAATATTCGTAATTGGCCGTGGAAAAGTGATTCTTCATAAACCCTGTTTCCAACTTCAAACTGGAATTGAATTTGTAGCCCATTCCGAAATACAATCTATTCTGATTGAATAGGGGTTCCTGTAATGCAATAAAAATCTCATTGGAGGCACAGAAATAAAATTGGTCCCCAAGGGGATGGGAGCCTTTTAACCTATAGCGCATCCGATGTCTTAGATCGGTTCCCGTTATGCTTTGGATCCACCGGTTTTCGAGCCGATATCGATGGGAAATATTGAAATTTCCCATTTTGTCCTTAAAGGTAAGCTGGGAGTAGAGCCAATGCTGATAAAAGGCGCCTTTGGCCTCCTTGCTTTGGATGAAAGGCTCTGAATCTAGGTACCCATAGCCTAAGGTACCAGAAAATTTAGGGCTAAAACCATAGCAAATCCCGGTTCTAAAAAACGATAGTTCATAATGATGAAAAGGTTCATAATAGCGCAGAATACCAATAGTAGGGATGGAGATTTTTTCCGAAACCTGATGACTACCCGAAGATACCAGCCAAGTCCCCAAAATTTCTTCCCGTTCCCTTTGCGAAAAAATGTTTAAACTGAGTAAAAGAGCAATTGTTGGGCAAAGTGATCGGGTTGCCATCTGGTACTATTTGCTGGGACAAAATTACCACTACACTTCGTCTCAAATGACTGACATCCGTCATGTTTTTCAAGATTGTCCATCAAGTTCGGAAAGGTCTTACAACAACACGACTCTGTACAAAAAATCAGGATCGACTTTGAATCCGTCAATCGACTAAATTGGTCTTTTTCCTTAAATCCGGATTGTAGAATACGGCTATTTGAAGTCGATCAAAATGGGCGGAAGGAAAATGATTTTTTAGATAGCCCGCCTGTACGCTTAAATTTTTACTCATGTTAAAACCTAGTGCACCGTATAATCGATTTTGTCCGAAAACTTCGTTCTGTAGGTTCATGAACACTTCATCATAAAAATTAAGAAAGAAGATCTTGGTCAACGGTAAGGTTACTTGTAGACGATATCTTGCCCTATGTTCGGTAGCCGTTTGTTCTCCAAAATCCAGAAAGCGTTGTTCCAATCGGTAACGATGTTCAAATCCAAACTTCCCAACTTGATTTTTTAGTATGAACTGCTGAAAAATCCGGTGCTCCTTGGAGTCCCTATCACCGGGAAATTCATCAAAAGTAGCGTCCGTTATAATATAGGCGTAACCAAACGTAGCTATGGCATTTGGGTCTATATGGTAGTTGAGCCCCGTCCGCAACAATAACTGGTTAAAATTATCCAACTGCTCATAATATCGGGCCTGGGCCTCGGAATGGATACTCAGTTTTTCGGAAATTCTATTGGTGCCAAAATACATGTGCCAAGAGCCCCACCTATCCTCACCGGGTTGCTGGCCTATAAGGGAGGAAGAACAAATAAAGGCGAGTAAGAGTATAGCTTTCCTCATTTATTCCAAGCTAAAACTTTGGGTCTCCTTAAAAGGGGATACCTCCAATTGTTGAATTTCATTTCTATATGCCTTCCATGTATCATCAAAAAAAGCATTGGTCTTTTGTAGGGCAGTTTTTAGATCCTGTTCCGCAAACCGGACAAGTTTTCTTTCGGTTTCGGTGACGCCCGTTTTTCGGCTCTCTACATAGTTTCGTGCCGTGTTCAGGCGTTGTACGACGGTAATTTCTGGATTTCGGGTTATCCCTTGCCGCTTGTCCTCTTTGCCCAAATATAATGCAACGGTAGAATCTATTTGCTTTTGGATGGTTTTGGAGGCTTTGATTTCGTCCTTGTATTTTTCTTTGTCCATCTCCTTTAGTTCCTTCTCAAACTTCTTGGCTATATTTTTACTTTCCACTAATTGTCGTACGGCATCCGCTGCAATTTGTGTCATCTTGTCCAGGTTTTTGGAGGACTCGTATACTTCATTGATGGATGCTAAGGAAACCTTCAATCTGGGATCTGATTTGACCGTAATAGTGGTTTCTTCTGAAATGTCACCATAACGCATCTGTATTCGATAGTTTCCCGGTTTTACTGAAACACCACCGGATTCCTTTTTGTCTTTTTTGATTTGGCGTGAGGGGTTGTCCGGTCCTTTTTCGTCCATCTGCCAGTAGATACGATGGAAACCGGCCTTTTCCGGCGTTTTATATTTTAGGGTTCGTATTAACCGTTCCCCATCATAGAATTGAAATTGTATGGAATCCTTTTTCTGTACTCCGGACAATTTTGTTTTATTTCCAGCCTGATTTTCAGTCATCGAAGTACGCTCTTCTTCGTCCCCGGCCTTATTCTTGTCTTCGTTCGCTTTCTCTTTTTCATCCTTCTTTTTTCCTTCCTTCAAATAATAGGTGATCATAGCACCCTCTTTCCGGTTTTCCGCATTGTAGAGGGCATCCCCTCCAAATCGGCTTCCCGAGGGTTGTTGATAGGCCGCTTGATAGGTTGTTGGCGGTTGGAACAATTTGGCATCCTTTTGTAGTATGGATTGATCGGAGGCCAAGATACGTAAGGGGCGAATATCGTCCAGCACCCAAGCGGCACGGCCAAAAGTACCAATGACCAGATCGTGTTCGCGGGGATGGATGACCAGATCTTTGGTGGAAACCGTTGGATAACCTTCGGTCCATTTTTGCCAGTTACTCCCGGCATCCAAGGAGATATAAAGGCCATCGTCCGTGCCAAGAAACAAAAGGTTAGGATTTTCAAGATCTTCTACAATGGATAAGGTATAGCTTTCCACATCGTTGGCATCTACAATACGTTCCCAGGTCTTGCCGTAATCCTTGGTACGATAGGCATAGGGCGTATAATTGAAGCGCCTGTAGTCATTGGCGATTAACAAAGCCTCCCCTTTGTTCTTGTTCGAGGCCTTTATTTGGGGAATCCAGCTGCCTTTGGGAAGTCCTTTGATATTTGCTGTTACCTCGATCCAGTTTTCGCCGCCATTTTGGGTGTAATGCACCCGGCCATCATCGGTACTAGCCCATAGCATGCCCTTCTCCAGTAGGGAGGGTTCCAAGACCAAAATGGTACAATGGTTTTCGGCTCCGGTGGCATCCATGGTGAGCCCACCACTTTCGTCCTGTTTCTGTTTTTCTGGATCATTGGTTGTCAAGTCCGGTGAAATGATTTCCCACGTCAGTCCCTTATCCGTGCTTTTATGTACAAACTGACTGCCAAAATAGATTGTGCCATTATCAAAAGGGTCTTGCCCGATTCCGGCGTTCCAATTGAAACGCAACTTGGTCTCCGCATCCGGCGGCGTGGGGCGTACCGTGTAGTTATTGCCCGTTTTCCAATCGTATCGGGATACATAACCCTGCTGACTCATGGCATAGCCAAATTGGGAATTGTCCTGGTCCGGAACTACATCGAATCCATCGCCAAAGGCAATTTCCTGCCAATAACTATTGCGGATGCCCTGCCTTCGCCATGTATACGCCGGCCCCCGCCAAGAGCCATTGTCCTGCATTCCACCGTATACGTTGTATGGATACTCATTGTCCGTGCTGATATGATAAAACTGGGCCACCGGGAGGTTGCCGATGAAGCGCCAGGACTTTCCGCCGTCCTTGGTAATATTTACCCCGCCATCGTTCCCATCCAACATAAATTGGCCATTTTCGGGATGTATCCACCAGGCATGATGGTCCGGATGTACACCATTGTCCACTTGATAGGCCGGCATCAATTGTCTAAAGTTTTTTCCCCCGTCCTCGGAAACGTTCACGTAGGTAAAAACCGAATATACCCTATTTTCATTCTGTGGATCTACATAGATCTCGGAATAGTAAAATGGACGATTTCCTATATCGGACTTGTCGTTGATCTTCTTCCACTTGAATCCACCATCCTCGGATTTGTAAAGGGCATTCTTTTTGGCCTCTATCAGGGCGTATACAATATCGGGTCTGCTGGGAGCTATGGCAATACCTATACGGCCCAATTCGCCTTTGGGCAATCCATCCTTTTCCGTGAGCTTTTTCCAGTTTTTACCCCCGTCATGGGTCATATACAATCCACTTCCTTTGCCACCGGATTTAAAAAACCAGGGCTCTCGTAAGTGTTCCCACAGGGCTGCGATCAACTTATTTGGGTTTGTGGGATCCATGACCAGATCGGCTACTCCAGTCCTGTTATTTACGAACAAGATGTTTTCCCAGGTTTCCCCTCCATCTGTGGTTTTGAAAATGCCACGTTCCGGATGCCCGCCCCAAGGCGAACCAATGGCACCGACATAAATGGTGTTGGGATCGGTAGGATCGATTTTAATACGATGGATATGTCGTGTTTTTTCCAATCCCATGGCTTGCCAACTTTTGCCACCGTCCAAGGATTTGTAGACCCCATATCCACCGTTAAGGCTGTTTCGTGGATTGCCTTCCCCGGTACCTACCCAAATAATGGAAGGATTAGATTGCTGGATGGCAACCGCACCGATTGAAGCGGTAACTTCCTTATCAAAAATGGGCTCCCATCGGATACCGCCGCTGGTGGATTTCCACAACCCTCCGGACGCCGTGCCCACATACATGATGTCCGGATCGGAATGTACCACATCTATGGCCGTAACCCGCCCACTCATTCCGGCCGGCCCTATATTTCGCGGCTTTAGATCTTGGATTAGATCCATGGAAAACTTCTGGGAGAAAAGGGAAAACGATAGTAAGGATAGGAATGCTGGTAGTAAAAGTTTCTTCAAGTCTGTCCGTTTTTTAAATTACCTATATTGCGAAAAGCTATTAAGCAATAGAAACGATAATTCGTTTTACCATATAGTTTTTCACAATGCAAAAAAATCGCCCTATTTACGGGATTTTATCCTTATCCCAAACCAATAGGTGCGCTAAAGATACCAAAAAGAAACAGTGGAATTCTTAAAGCCCTGTTAAGCTGTTCAATCTCCATTTTTAGTTGTGGCCCAAGTGACATCCACATCCCGGTTGCATAAAGCTTCGCGCTTTTTCGTGCCACGGAAAGGCAGCATTGTATTTGTTGTTTTCCCACCAAAATTTGCTGCGTTCCTTGGCATAATTCCCTACCTCGTTCATGGTATCGGTATCATACAATCTTCCATTGACCATAGTATAGCGCACCGTTTCCGTATTTCGGATATCTTCCAACGGATTTTTATCCAAGACGATTAAGTCGGCCAATTTACCCTCTTTCAAGGAACCGATGTCATTACCTGCCCCGATATATTGGGCACTATTGATAGTTGCTGCCCGTAACGCCTGCATATGGGTCATTCCACCTTGGTGCAACATCCACAATTCCCAATGGGCTCCCAAACCTTGCAGCTGGCCGTGAGCGCCGAGATTTACCTTTACACCGGCATTGGCCAAGGTAGTTACTGTTTTGGAAACCAAGATATGCCCATTTTTATACTCTTCGTCCGGTACCATGGTGCGATGCCGTGCCCGCGTATCTACAATGGCCCTTGGGGTATATTTTAACAATTTTTCATTCTCCCAGACATTGTCCTTTTGGTAGAAGTAATACTCTCCATTTAGACCCCCATAATTAACGATAAGGGTAGGGGTATAGCCTGTTTCACTGGTTTTCCATAACTCCATAACGTCTTTGTATACCGGTGCCACGGGGATGTTGTGCTCAATTCCCGTATGGCCATCCATAATCATGGTCATGTTATGGTAAAAGGTGGAACCGCCTTCAGGTACCACATTGATACCCATTTCCCGTGCCGCCTGCATCACCTGTTGGCGTTGGTCCCGTCTGGGCTGGTTGTAACTTTTAACGGATAACGCCCCAAAGGCTTTCGTTCTTTTAATAGCGGAGCGCGCATCGTCCAGACTGTTGATTACCGCCTTAAAATCCCCATCCGCCCCATATAAAATAAATCCGGTGGAATAAATCCGGGGACCGACGATATCCCCGCTCTTGATCAATTCCGCCATGGAAAAAATACTCTCCGTATTTGCCGAGGGATCATGTGCCGTGGTCACACCAAAGGCCAGGTTGGCATAGAGTTGCCAATGCTTTTGGGTGGTCAATCCATAGCGAAAACCTCCAATATGTGCATGTGCATCAACAATTCCTGGCATTATGGTCTTACCGGCCATATCATAGACTTTTGCATCCGAAGGTATTTTTGATTCCGAGGTTTTCCCGATAGCCTCTATACGATTGCCGTTAATGACTATGGTTCCTTCTTCTATGACTTCATTGCCCTCCATGGTGATAATTCGGGCATTATTGAATGCGATTCGTCCTTGCGGCTTATCCGTTTTGGATAGTAGGCCTACTTTGATTCCTAGGGTATCCATTGGGGCCACTTTTTTAGGGGACCCCGGGAGAAAGGTATATCGATTTTTAATCTCGTTTGAAAAGTATTCGTCGCCTAACGTCCAAAAAATGGTTTTGCTATCGGTTGACCAATGGAGGTTGATACCGGCATCCTTGGCGATTTGGGATACGGGTACCGACTTGGATTTATTGTCCAGATCTATTTCCTTTCCATTCAACACCAGGGGCGCAATGAATGCCTTATGTAGATGGGTAAAGGCGATCCATTGGTTATCCGGACTGGGTACCATTCTGTTGGCGTATTTGGACTTAATATGGGTTCTTTTGTCCTTTCCATTAAGATTTATGGAATGCAGACTTTTGGTCAAATTCCCAAAATAAGTACCCCCGGTCTGATAAAAAATACGGTTTCCTTCCTTTGAGAAGGTAGGATATTCGCCTTCCTCGGAAACCTGTTTCGGATTTCCGCCAGAAAGTTCCATAATATAAACTCCAGCATTTTTGGCAAAGGACCTGCCCTGATCATTATTTCCGCTTTCCTTCCGATAGGTAATCCATTTTCCTGAGGGGTCGTAGGTCGGGGTCCTAAAAATACCCTTTGCCATGGAAAGTTGGGTGGGATTTCCGCCGGAAACCGGGATGATATGAATGGCTCCCAAGGTTTCATCATTCCAGCTCACATATACCAAGTGCTTGCCATCCGGTGAAAAGGAAGGCTCGAATTCAAAATCGCTGGACTTGGTCAATCTTTTTGGTTTGCCGTTAGGGAGTTTTTTACTCCATAAATGACCTAGGGCACTAAATACCAAGGTTTTTCCGTCCGGAGATGTTACCGCATGCCGAATGACCTTTGCCGTAAACTCGTTAGGAGCTGCCGGAGTATCAAAACGCACAGTCTCGGCAATTTGAATCCGGGCATCTACGGAAAAAGGAATAACACGGGTTTCTAGGGTATTGATATCGATTTTGTGGATCTTTCCTTTGTTCCAAAAGACGATTTCCTGATTATTGGGCATCCAGCTAAAGTTGGGGTATACTCCAAAAATGGCCCAAGCTTCCTGTTGATCTTTGTTCAGGGAGTCGATCAAAGGCCACTCCTCACCGGTTTCCAGATCGTGTAGATACAACACTGTTTTGGTACGTACCCTTTTAGTAAAGGCCAATTTTTTCCCGTCCCGGGAAACCTGGGGGCGGGCGGCACCGCCCGGACCACCCGTTATAGTGGTCGTTTTTCCGGTTTCAAAATCATATCGCTTTATGACATAGATCTGCTTATTTGGATCTTTGTTATATTGAAATGACCCACCGGGATATACATCTTCACTGTAATAAAGATATTTGCCATCCGGCGATACATTCGGTTCATTGACATCCTGTTGGTCATTTTTGCGTTTGGTCAGTTGAAGCCCTGAGCCGCCTGAGACATGGTATTGCCACATTTCCCCGGCACCTAGGGAGCGTTGCGAGGTGAAGTGCTTTCGGGCAACCAGGTAATGCCCGTTGGGCATCCATACGGCATTGTTGAGCAACCTGAATTTTTCCTCGGTGATTTGTTTGGCTTCGCTACCATCCACATTCATTATCCAAATATTGTCGCCGCCACCCGCATCGCTGGTAAAGGAGATTCTTTTCCCATCAGGGCTAAAACGCGGTTGTATCTCAAAGGGAATGCCCGTTCTGAGCGGGGTGGCCTTTCCACCTGAAATAGGCATGCTGTAAATATCACCGAGTAGATCAAAAACAATCGTTTTTCCATCGGGGCTTACATCCAAATTCATCCAGGTACCCTCGTCCGTAGAAAAGGTATGTTCCTTAAAGTTGAATTCGCCTTTAGGATTGGATACATCCCACTTCTCAACAACCTCTTTTTTTTCTTCTTCCTGGGCAAAGGGGGAAAGGGATGCAAAAAGTATCGATAGGAAAAGTAATTTCTTCATCAGTTTTTGATCATTAATTAGTCGGCCAAAGATATCAAAAACAAAAAGGAATTGGTACGGTCATAAAGGTTTATCCCGCATTTTAAAAATCGGTTTTAATTTATCATGATAAATGAAGCAATACCCCTATTTTTGGTAGTATCATAAACCGTATTCGTTAAAAATTGGACGAAGAACAGCTCTTACAGTTCCTTCAGAGAATCGATGAACTGACCTTAGATCAAAGACCTTTGTTCGGGAAAATGAACGTACGTCAAATGGTCTGCCATTGCGCCGATTTTTTCCGTATGGCCAAGGGTACCAAACGGGCCAATGAATATGGCAAGGTAGACCCGGAGCATATAAAATTGTTGGCCAGGTTCGGAAAAACCGCACCGACTCCCAAAGGTTTTGGACAAGTGGAAGGAGGCGGAACAAAACCGACCGAATTTGAAAAGGATAAGTTGATCTTGAAGGACTTCATCCAAGAATTCTCAGAGCTTTCGGAAGACTATGATTTTGCCGTACATCCTTATTTTGGAAAATTGGATCATAAACGTTGGACAGGTTTGGCCATCTATCACTTAAACCATCATTTAAGGCAATTTGGGGTTTAAAAAACCAATGGTTCAGTCTGTGTTCCACATTTCTTTCGGGTTGGTAAGGTCACCTTTTCATATAGGTTTCATTATGGTTCAATATCGTGTTTGCTACTATGGTCAATGCGGCGGTGATATTGGGGTCCAGGGATTTGTCAATTTTTTTCCTTCCTACGGTCAATAGTGCCTTGGCTTCATTAGGACTGGATTCAAAACGTTCGGATTGTGTTTTGAACAAGTCCTTTAGGACTTCGGTTTCTTCCTGTTTTGGGAAACGGCTTATCGCCAACCTGAACCCGTAAACCAATTGTTCTTCCAAGGAACTTCCGCCTTCTTTTTGCATGCGCTCCGCCAAAATCTTGGATGCCTCCACAAATTGAATATCGTTTAACAGTACCAAGGCCTGTAAGGGGGTATTGGTATTTTCTCTTTTGACCGTACAGATATCCCGGGAGGGGGCATCGAACGCCAACATGGCCGGGTGCGGGGAGGAGCGTCGTATAAAAGTGTAAAGCCCCCTTCTATAGAGACTATCACCTGTAGATTCCTTATATCGTAACAATTTATGGGAGAAATTGCTCTTCTCGATCCATAGGTTTCCAGGCTGGTAGGGCCGAACGCTTTCCCCGCCGACATACGGTATCAAAAGCCCGCTTGCAGCTAGTGCGTTGTCGCGAATAATTTCAGCGGGTAGGCGATAGCTGTTACTTCGCGCCAAGTAGTTGTTATTGGGGTCTTTTTCCATCATTTCCGGAGTAACAAAGGAGGATTGTCGATAGGTGTGGGACATGACCATGGTCTTCAATAGTTTTTTTACGTCCCATCCATTTTCCACAAAAAATAGGGATAACCAATCCAACAATTGGGGGTGGGAAGGTAATGCACCTTGTACCCCAAAATCATCGGGGGTGTTTACCAAGCCTTTACCGAAGAGCATTTGCCAATATCGGTTTACGGCCACTCTGGCAGTTAAAGGATTTTCTTCTGCAAAGAACCATTGGGCCAATCCCAATCTGTCCCTAGGATAATTATCGGGAAAATCCGGCAATGCCTCGGGAACAGCAGCAGTCACTAAGTAGGTGGGCTGCTCGTAGTCCCCTCGATCATAGGCATAGGTCAATCTTTTTTGCGGCATTTCCTCCATTACCATGACTTCCGGTACGGGTATCATCAAAGATAGCCACGTGTTCCTAAGTTTTTTAAGATCCTGTTCCAGGGCCATTATTCTCTTTGACCGGTTCAGCCAATAGTCCGTTGCAGGTTCCTTTGTTTTCTCTGGCGACCCGATATCCTGATTGTAAATGTATTTGATTTCCAAAGGGGTAAGGGTTCTACCATATAACCGGATATCGTCGATCTTACCTTGGAAAATTCCGTTTTCGCCAGTCGAAAAACTATAATTACGTGCTACTTTTATAGAACGGGTGTATAAGGTATGCTCCTTGTCCTTGATTGTTTTTATGCTTTTGTACAAACGGTCATAGGGAATATCAACGGATGCTTCACGCCCGTTTATAAATAGTCTTAGTCCCTTGGCCTTCCCCGAGCCATTATAACTGAAAGCGACATGATACCATTCATGTTTTGGTATGGAGTCTTTTGATTTAACATGTATGTAATTATGCGGTAATGAGCTGACCAATCTGGCATTTAAGTAGTTGAGACTGTCCAAGAAAAAATCCCAACCGCGCCAAAGGCTGTTTTTACCACCGACCGTACCTACCAAGGTCTGCGTCTTTCCGGCCTCCCGTTTGGAGGTATTGATCCAAAGACTGGTCGAAAACTGGTCCGTCCATTCAAAGTTTCGGGCATCATCGATATAGACTTCATCATATTCCCCGGTAAACTCAAAGGATTTCTCTTTCTTTCCCTTGGTCAGGATTGGCTTTGCCTTTATCGTCACTTTCGGATTGCCGTCGATACTATATCTTCCTTCTTCGTTGGTTCTATGGGAAACCGTATTGAACTTATAGTGCCCTATTTGTCCATTTTCCATAAAATTGTCCGGTAACGGTTTTGTGTGGCCGCCCATGTCACGCAGTTCTTTTTTGGTGGATGACAGAGCTTCTTCCTTGTGGGTAATCTCTGTTTTTAGCTTTTCCAGGGTTTGTTCGGTCTTGGCATCGGTGAGGGGTAACATAGGACCGGAGTTTACATCATTACCGGATACGCCCAGTTCTTTTATATTATCGAAAAAGGCCGTCATTTGGAAATAGTCTTTTTGTGAAATCGGGTCGAATTTATGGTCATGGCATCGTGCACAGGCCATGGTCAGACCCATAAATGCGGTTCCCACTGTTTCGGTCCTGTCCCAAACATGGCCTAAGCGGTTTTCCTCATCAATGGCCCCGCCCTCACTCGTAATGGGGTGATTGCGATTAAAGGCCGTAGCCAATTTCTGTTCCTGGGTCGCATTGGGCAGAAGGTCACCTGCCAGTTGCCAGGTAACGAACCGGTCATAGGGCATATTTTCTGTAAAGGCCTTGATGACCCAATCGCGCCAGGGCCACATCATCCGCCAACCATCGGCGTGTTTTCCATGGGAATCCGCGTACCGGGCCAGATCCATCCAATCCAACGCCAGCCGTTCGGCATAGGCATTGGTGAGCAACAGTTCATCCACCACTTTTTCGTATGCGGTCGGACTTTCATCATTCAAGAAGGAATCGATTTGCGCAATCGTAGGGGGCAATCCGGTCAAATCCACAAAAACCCGTCTTAGCAAGCGCTCCTTGTCAGCTTCAGGGGATGGTTCAAGACCATTTTGTTTTAGGCGATGCTGAATAAACAAATCGATTTCATTGTGATTCGTCCACGTTTTTGATACTGACTTTGGTACGTTTGGTCTTTCTGGTCGAACAAAGGCCCAATGTGGTTTCCAATCGGCTCCTTGCTCCACCCATTTGAGGAGGGTGGCTTTTTCCTTGGCTGTCAACGAGAGATGTGATTCCGGAGGAGGCATCGTAAATTCTGGATCGTCGCTTAGCATGCGGATGATGGATTCACTTTTCCCTGGTTTCCCTGAAACAAAGGCCCGGTTGCCGCTGCCCAATCTGCTAAAAGCCTCTTCCTCCAGATCCAAACGCAATTGGGCCTTGCGGGTATTTGCGTCCGGTCCATGGCACGCAAAACAACGGTCCGAAAGTATCGGCTTCACATGAAAATTGAAATCAATGGTTTCAGGAAGTTCCGTATAGGCCACCTCCACTTCTTCTGGGATATCCGGCGAACATGCCGAGATTGCAAGAAGAAATCCTAAAAGTATAAGCCGAAGGTGCATTTTTCCCTATTCTACCGTTCAATTATAAAAATAGGGCATTTTTAGTTAATTACTTTGAGGTCGGCCCAATTGATAAAAGCCTTAATCAAAAAGGTCTTTCCATTCAATACTCGGCGCCCAATACTTCTCAATATGTTGTATCACCAAGGCAGTGCCGGCATCATGGGATACGTACGGTGGCATCTCGGGGTTGTACATGGCATCGGTTAGGTCCCGTACCAGGACAACATTCCGTCCTAGCTTTACCTGGCCACGAATACCAAAGGTCCGCCCCAATACGCACATATTGGTATGTACCCCACAAAGTATGATGTTTTTGACCCCTACGCTTTCAAAGTAATTGTACATCTCCTGTCCGCTGTCCGAAATCAAGTCCCCATTAAAGATGTCAATGGTCTCTATCTGCCGGGTTATTTTGCTTTCCGATGGATCTCCGGCAGAGTCACATCCTTCATCGGAATCATCTATGGGCAGCGGAGGTTCCCGGGTCTCGTCCGGGTAAAACCAATACTCAAGTGAAATAGGTGGTTCCACACGTTTTTGCATCAATGCTCTTTTGCGGGCGGGATGGTCCTTATAGAAATCCATGGTGGAACTTGGGGCATGTACAATATGTACACCTTTTTCCCTGGCCAGTTGCACCATGCTATTGATTTTTGGGGCCATTTGCCTTACCCTGGCCGTGGCACTATCGCACCAATGCCTGTCCCACATATCACATATGATAATTGCCGTTTCCTTGGGTTCCCATGACAAATTTGTAAACGCATCTTCCCATTCCCCCTTGTTGGTTATTTGATTGCGGGCCATTATTTTGAGCGTTTCCGTACCAGTTCCCTGATCATTGTCCTGCTTGGAACTCTTAGCATCTTGGCAACCATAGCAGATCCCGATTAAGGACATGATAATGAGGAAATTAGCCTTATATAAATCCACTTTGGTATTCCTAAGGTTTTTCATGTTGACGGAAAAAATTGGTTTTTACCTTGAACCTAAAGATAGTCATATTGAAGGCAACATAGAAAAAGTTAAAAACACTACCCTGAATAGTGATGCTACCGTGGAATTAGAGCCCCAAGCTATCCATTCTTGATTCCTCATACCCACCATCCTCGGCAGGATATCGAAGGCTATTTTCATATTTACCCGATTCCTTGGCCATGGACCATATCAGGCTTTCGCCTGCCGGAACACGGGAAGGAAGTGTTTCAAAAATTTTGTCCTTAAAAGCGGTCGGGGCATCGATGATTTCCCAGCCTTCTTCCTTAAATCTGGCTATCAAATCCCCAAGGAATAGGGTAGAGGTAAGATTATGGTGCAAAAGCAACGTATGATTTATATGTCTGCCGGTAAGTTCGTAAGACAGCGTTTCATAGTAATTGGCCCTGTCCATAATATGTTCAAGATAATACTCCTTGAATTTTGGAACTTCGGCCTTATCGATTCCCAGCTTCTTAATTTTTCTTATTAGCCTTCCATTTATGTACCAATCGGAAGCATCTATGGTTACATATCCATTTCTATAACCATATTGGGAAAGTACATTTCGAATCCCATCTATTTTCTCTCGGGAAGCTCCCTCTTTTAGATACGGGAATCTGAACAGCTTTTGATAGTTGTTGTATCCAGATATAATGGTATCCGTATCCAACAACTCTTTTTCAAAGTCTTTGATGGAAAGGTCTTCCGAATGAAAATTTGGATGGCTAAACGTATGATTCGCAATACTATGGCCTTTATC
This sequence comes from Ulvibacterium sp., assembly GCF_965228935.1. Taxonomy (GTDB): domain Bacteria; phylum Bacteroidota; class Bacteroidia; order Flavobacteriales; family Flavobacteriaceae; genus Ulvibacterium. The sequence continues at coordinate 3,331,581 of NZ_OZ245846.1, forward strand.
ATTCCAGCTTTGGAGTAAATATTTTCCTTTTGAATCGGACTTGTTGGCCCCGGTTACGAAAAAAACGGATTTCACTCCCGCCTTATCCAATGATGATAAGATCATTTGGTTCCATTGTTTAAATGGATAATTCAAAATGTCTTGTGTTATGCCATCGTCAAAAGTGAAACTTACCTTAGGTCTATTGAGTTCTTTTGGGACATGATCGGGTTCGATCGATCTGCTTTCGGGACCTCCCTTGCAACTTAACATTAAGGACAAAAGAATCGCAAAAAGAGTCGCGCAACGGTTCATGGTTCCATAGGGGATATAAGTTTTAAATATACCATAAAAGTTGAGAATGACGGTTCATGAACAGTCGATTCAAAAAACTAGTTGTAAAGTAAGGCAAGTGAACATCCGGGCCATTGATGGCGAATTCAGTTTTAACCAGGTGCCGAATAAAGCCGTACTCCTAGGTTTTCTTTCCGAACTATTGGAGTATTTTGAAAGAGAGAAAAATTGGAAAGATGGCGCGTACATAGAATCTTCCAAAGATACTGATTGAAATATTCCAACCCAACCTACAGGAATATCCTGCTATGTCCAGAAAAGTCTTTGTGGTGGACGATATTGGCTTCCATGGGAACTTTACTGCAAACTAAATATAGAATGTAGATTCAGTGACGGTGTCAACTAGCACCTAGATATATACGTGCGGAACGACATTGAAAAACCTATTCAAGCTCCAACTTCCTTTTTAGCTCGGAATTCTCCTTTTTCAATTGCTGGATCTCTTTGTTCATGTCTATCATATAGAGCGTAAGTTCCTCTATCTTCTGCAGTAATTTGGAATCCATTTCACCCAAGAGGATGCCGTTCTCGGCTACCTCCTCCCCGCTTGGGATGTCCTTTAGGTGGCCTTTTTCCTTTATATGGCCCTCGACCTCTTCCAGGGTTGGTAGGTCATAATCCTTTTCAAAGACAAAGTCCGACCATCCGGTTTCCACCCTCACCTCTTTGGCCCTGACATTCCCGTTGACCGCGAGTTTGTAGGTGCCAGGGTTAACAGTGCCTATCCCAATGTTGCCCGAATTGGAAATCGTCAGCCTATAAGCGGCGTTTGTCATATCATAAATATTGAATCCATAAGCGTTGACACCATTTTTCCAATTTACTACTCCTGTACCGCTTGGGTAGTATTGGATCCATGCATGCTTACCGTTGATCCCTTCCAATCTAAGCTGGTGATTTTCGACTGAGCTACTTATGTGGAGAGGGTTGGATGGACTGGTCGTTCCTATACCTACATTGCCCGAGGTTCCAACGAAGAACTTGGTATTCGCACTGTATTCCATTCGGCTGGTCGTGGAGTACCCGATACCTATGCCGTTATAAGCATATCCCTCGCCAATGAACCATTTATGGGATGTATCCTTATCGGTTATGTATATTCCTTTTGCCCGGCCTTCATACCCATGTAGTTGAAGCCCTATTGCTTTGGCCGGGGCGCCGGAATCGTCGGTAGCCTCTATACGTAGATTGGTCTGGGTATAAGATCCTCCCAATTTAAATCCACTTCCGTCTACCTGCAATTTGTAGGTAGGGGAGGTCGTTCCTATCCCCACGTTGCCGGAGGCAGGAAAGGTATTGGTCTGGCCCCAGGCCATAACATGGCTCAGTAAGGCAAAAAGAAAGATTTGGGACATTTTCATTTTGTCGGGGGTTTTGTAGGTTAAAAAGTAAATGTAGGAATATACCCCTTAATTATCAATTTATATAGTAATTATTCGATGAACTGTAGGGGCCTACCGGAATTTCCTGCCAGCCAGGAGCAAAAAATACAATTAATCCACAATTGAACATTGCGTCAAAGACTGCAATTTCCATCAATGAAATCCTGAATGGTTGGATTGTGCCTGCCGCCGCTCACATTGTACTCCCCTTCAAAACCTGAATTCATTAGAAGTTCAAAACCGCATAAATCCATTAATCCATTATTTAGTTCGATGTTAAAAAAGTTCCCCACGGTATTCAATTCGGTAAAGCCCTTAATATCGATAAGGTCAAAGTTCCTGGCAATTGCCAGTATCTCCCCTATTTCGCTTACCTTTTGAAACCCATCTATATGTAACAGGGACTGATTGTTTTCTATAAACAAATAATTTCCGATCAGGTCAACATTGTTAAATCCATCAATTGACCTTAGAGAGCTATTATCCGTGATTTCGATATGCTCCGTAATAGTTCTTAAGTTCTCAAAACCCGACAAACTCCTTAGTCCATTGTTGTTTATGACCTTTAAGGATATCAAGGATTCTAGATTGTTCAGACCCTCGAAACCCATTAAGCTTCCGTTTTCCATTATTGATAAGTATCCAACAGATTTCAAGTTAGCTGGACCGTCGATGTTCACCAGGTTATTATTGTTATGAATATTAAATATTCTATCAATAACGGAAAGTTGTTGAAATCCTGTAATCCCCGATAACATATCATTATTTGTGATCTGAAGCGATATAACTGACGTTAAGTTGTTCAAGCCACTGATATTGGTCATGGCCGGGTTGTTGAATATGGTGATATTAGGTATTCCGGACAAACCGTTGAGCCCATTGATATCCTTTAGAGTTTCGTTATCCATAATAAATAAACTACCGTCCAATGAGGTCAATGATGGAAATGCGTCAATACTCTCAAGGGACGAGTTGTTGCTTAACCGTAACCTTCGTCCAATGGAGTTCAGTTTGCCGAACCCACTTATGGTCGATAAGGAAGGATTATCCTCTATCTCCAAATCAAGCCAAATGTTTTCTAGGTTGTTCAGCCCGTCGAACTCAAGTAATGCATTGTTTCGTCTGATTATGACCAAACTGGAGGAGCGAAGATTGGCAAAGCCCTCCATGGTCAATAGCGACCTATTTCTAGAAATGTTAAGATAGCCTCCATATTCCGTTATTTCCTCGAACCCACCTATAACGGTCAGGCCATCGTTGCCGATTATGCGTAGTTCAAAACCCGATACGGAGGACAGTTTGTGAAATGCATTTAACTCGACAATCGAATCATTATAAAAAAAATCGAACATTCCGCCAACCGACACCAGGTTGTCCAGACCATCTACATTGGTCAGTTCATTATTGCCGGTTATCCATAAATCCCCTCCGATCGAGGTCAATGTGGACAAGGCATCTAAATTCTGAATATCCGTTGGCAAATTATCTTGGGAAATAGGGTCGTAGTTGTTTATGTGCAAATATCCCGTGACCTCCGTATACCCTTTTTCACCGAATTCATCAACTTCTTTTTGAGACCTTAAGGTAATATCGCCCTCATAGATAAGGACATTGCTATCAGAATCCAGGGTCTTGAAACTAATCTCATTACCATAGGCGGTGCCCTTGGAGTTCGTCGCAAAGGCCCTGAGATAGTACGTAGTGTTAATTTCTAGACCCTCGATAATAGTATTGAACGATTCCGAACCAAGACCCTCCCCTTGAAAATCATCGTCAATAGTCGGATTTGGATTGACACTCCAACATAATCCCTTGTTGATGATCTCCGCCCCTCCATTATTAGTAACATTACCTCCGGAAGCGACCGAAGTCTGTGTAATCCCGGAAGCTGCAGTAGTAGTTACCTCAGGTAATCGGATCAAATCATCAGTGCGATTTTCATCTCCGTCGTTACTGCAATTAAAGGATAATATCAAACTTACCAATATAAGAACCTTCCTTGACGCGGAACGACGGGGCCTAGCTCTTGGGGGAACTTTTAAAATCAACATGGAAAATAAGAATATAGTTAATAATTCACCAAAGTAACGAAAATAAGAGATCTTAAAATGTATTGCCAACACCTTCTTTGGCCTATAGGTGTATTTTCCTATATTTAATTTCCAATTCGATTTATTATGGGAAAACAGAAAGAAAGACCGACTCCTCCTCCAAAGCAATCACCGCCGCCAAGCCGAAAAATCCCCCTAAGGGAAGAAAAAAGGGATATGCCCAAGCCCAATAAGGGAGGTGGTGGTCCTATGGCCAACTAAAAAAGATAATGGTAATAGAAGATAAAGAGGCAGACCAAGCCTATGAACATGCATAGAACGGATGCTACGTTCAATATCTGGGTTGCCTTGTTGAAAATCTGTACCCAACTATCATAATCGTCCATTTTATCCTTATCAAACTCTTTTTCACTTAATTCCTCCAGTACCAGTAATACGTACCTTTCCTCGTAGTTATTCGCGAAAAAGCCCGTTATCTGTGACGAAAAATTTGCGGCTATTGCCAAAAGAAATGCTATACCTATCAATGTCAACAAGGAAGGGTTCACAACTTCCAATCCCTCCCCTTTAAAAAACTTCAAGGTCTCGAAGACTATGTATATACCGGCACCGGATATCGAAATGGTCAAGAGGTCCATTCGCCTTATGGCATAGTTTGTCCTGTCCCTGGTATTCTGTAGATGGGAATTCCAATTGTTGTACTTTATCTCGTTCTCCTTTTTCACTTCCCTAAATGTATCCATTTTTCTACAAATCGATTAATACTTTTTTGTGTAGCCCATAACGGGATCCTACCCTTATTTGGATATGTTATTTGCATCCAGATAGAATTTTAGGGAAAAGGGACAAAACCGGAAAATTGAAATAAGGGTGACTATACAATAATATTAAAATAGACCACGTTTGTTTTTAGTACATTTATTCTGTAATATAAATTTTAGTATTTAGAAAGAAAATTCCATCAAAATGCCATACCAAATAACATATCGTTCAGAAGCTGTTTGTGATGTAACGGATTCTATAATATCCGATATCTTGGAGATTTCAAAACGTAACAACGCAAAACTAGACATTACCGGATGCCTCATCTATAAGGAAAACTTTTTCCTGCAAATTTTAGAAGGCGAGGAGGATTTGGTCAGAAAACTCTATTTTACGATTAAGGGCGATACCCGGCATGAAAATGTAGAAACCCTACATGAGGGCCATAGCGAGGAACGAATGTTTACCAAGTGGGATATGGCCTATGCCAGATTAAATGGCAAAGAAGGTGATGCCGGTAAGGATTTGGCTCTCATAAACTATGAATTTGACCGATTAAAAAACGAACAGGCCAATGAAAGCTTTACCTATCGGGTATTCTGGTACAACGTAAAACGGCTGGTCAGCAAAGAGGGCTTTTATAGTTGGGAGAAATCGAATTTAGCCTAAATCGATTCACCTGTTAGAATGGCTTCACCAAAAAGCTTGATAACTTGCAGCTTACAGGGGTTTCTTTAAACTAAAACATTGCGTTTAAATTCTTGAAGGAGTTATTTAAGGTTTCCATTGGATTGGGGGCCAAATCACGCTCCAGGAAAAAATGATCGACGCCGGATTTACTGCCTTCGGCGATAATTTTTTTGATATCGAATATGCCATCACCGGGATCGGCCATTTTTGGAAAACCTTCCATCCATTGGTCGGGGGTTCCACCATCCCCCGAAAAGCGGAATTCTGCAGCGGCATCTTTTATATGTAACAGCTTAAACCTACCGGGATATCGTTTTAAATATTGGACCGGTTCCGCGCCTGCGGCCTTCATCCAAAAAATATCCAATTCAAATTGGACATAATCGGCATCCGTATTCTTCAACAAAATATCGAGTCCCGTTTCCCCATTGTACGTAGCATGCTCATATCCATGGTTGTGATACACGAACTTCATCCCGTATTTATTCATTTGCTCACCGAAACGGTTGAACTCATCGGCCAGTTTACGGTAGTCCCCCGCATCTTTCCGCTCATTTGAATCCAATAAAGCGGGTATAACCACGTACTTTGGGTTTATAGGAGCCAGACCTTCTAGAAGTGGGCCCAGGTTTGTGCGTAGGGAGACAATATCCGTGTGCATTGATGGAGCCATTAAATTATGCTCCTTTAGTAGCTGGGAAGTTTCCTTGGCCGTGTATCCATAAAACGCATTGTTTTTAAGTTGTAGCATACCCTTCATTTCCTCCCATTGCTTTATTGCGACCTCCGCGCTGAACGGATATGGTCCGAAAAACTCCACTTCCGTATATCCTATGTCGTTCAAGGTTTTTAAAGTTCCTCTCAAATCCTGATCTACAAGACCAGGTATGGTGAATAATTGAACACCGATATTGGTTTTGCCGAATGGATGCACCATTTCCTCAATGGCCTTAAAACTGCTCAGAAGGGATAGGCCTCCAACGCCAAATATCGTATTTTTAATTACCGTACGTCTTTTCATAATCTCAAGTGTTAAAGTTTAAAAACATCATTGCTGTGTTGTATCCGGCCAATATCACTCATGGGTATACAACCGCTGTAGCTGCCCGGTAGGGCTTCAAAGTGCAAAAGCTGTGTTATGCCGTATTCGGTTCGAAAGAAAGATTCAAATATCATTTGTTTTAAAGTCCCATAAAATGTGGGTTCCCTGCTCTCTACAAAATGTTTTTCCTCTTTTTTGAGGAATGTTATTTTTTGGTCGTCATTGCAAGCTATGAAGTCTTTGCCCATTATTTTTTTACACCTGGAATCGAATGCATTTACTTCCTTTATGAACTTATCCTGTTCTTCCTTTCCGGTATAATCCAATAGTACTGTGTCTATGTATTTTGGTACTACATTTTTTATAGAATTCGGTATGTCCGGATCAGGAATTAGCAGATAAACCACTTCACCCACTAAACGGGCAATTTCTTTGGATAAAAACTTTGGTTCCCAAGTTTCCTTTGTATCCTGTAGGCAACTTTGTAGTAAGGTGGTACTCGTGGTCAAGGTAAGACCCGTACCCAATAGCATTCCTGTTTTTTTTAGCGCCGATCTTCTATCCATAATCAAGAACTTATATATTTCCTTTTTTAAGGTTTTCAACCGCATAGTCGGCTGCCCTGGCCGTAAGAGCCATATAGGTCAAGGAGGGATTTTGACAGGCAGAGGACGTCATTGCTGCGCCGTCGGTAACAAAAACGTTCTGTGCGTCCCACACTTGGTTCCATTTGTTCAATACCGATGTTTTGGGATTCCGGCCCATTCTGGCCGTTCCCATTTCATGTATTCCCTGGCCGGGATAGCTCATCATATTGAGTGGTTGTACGATTTTGAAATCCGATACCTCCAGCATTTCAACCGCATCAGCCACCATATCTTTTCGCATTTCATGTTCATTTTCCTTCCATTCTACATCGAACGTAACCGTTGGAAGGCCGTTTACATCCAAAAGATTTCTGTTCAAAGTCATTTTGTTATCATGATAGGGCAAGGTTTCACCAAAAGCCAATATCCCCATTTTCCAAGGCCCCGGTTGTTGTACAAGCTCTTTTATGGGCTTTCCTAGGGTCAATTCCTTGATGTGCCCGGCCCAATCGGTGCGGCTTGCGGCACCCTGATAACCAAACCCCCTTAGATAATCTCTTTTTGTCTCGGGCTTTCCGGGCAGGTTCCTGAATCTTGGAATGTAAAGACTATTAGGGCGTTGGCCTTTGTAGTACCTATCTTGAAAACCGTCGAAGACACCCATGGCACCCGCAAAAAAATGGTGGTCCATCAAATTGTGCCCAAGTTCCCCAGATGAGCTGCCCAAACCATCTTCCCAAATGTCATTGGCCGATTGCATCAATATTTGGGCGGTCCCCACGGTTGAAGCATTGATAAAAATGATTTTCGCATAATATTCTAAATACTCTTTCGACTCCGTATCCAGAATTCGTACCCCAGTGGCCCTTTTCCTGTCCTTGTCATAAATAATCTCGGATACCGCCGAGAAAGGTCGAATTGTTACATTACCCGTCTTCATTGCCGCGGGTAGGGTAGAGGAGTTACTGCTAAAATAGCTTCCCAAGGGGCAGCCTCTCATGCACAGGTTACGATGTTGGCATTTTGATCGATTGCCTTTCATGACATCATCCGTTATATGGGCAACACGACCGATGGTCAATACTCTTCCATTCAACTTCTTCGCGATTTTTTTCCGCACGTGTTCCTCGATACAGTTTAATTCCATTGGAGCCATAAACTGACCGTCGGGTAATTGTGGTAAATTTTCGTTTTGGCCACTGACCCCGATAAAACGTTCTACGTAGCTATACCATTTTTCCAGATCCTTATATCGAATAGGCCAATCTACACCAACTCCTTCCTTTCCGTTGGCTTCAAAATCCATCTCGCTCCAGCGGTAGCTATGTCGCCCCCACATCAGGGAACGGCCCCCTATGTGATAACCCCGGATCCAATCAAAACGCTTTTCTTCGGTATATGGGTGCTCGGTATCTTTTACCCACCAGTGTTTTGTCGATTCCGTAACGGTATACCCTGTTCGCATCTGTTTCTGATAGTCCGCGGATTCTTTCGTTGTAATCCTATCCCCATAGGGATATTCCCATGGCATTTTATTGGCTGTAGGATAATCGGTGATATGCTTTACATCCCGACCACGTTCCAATACCAAGGTTTTCAGACCTTTTTCCGTCAATTCTTTGGCGGCCCAACCCCCGCTGATTCCAGAGCCGATAACAATGGCATCATAGGTATGCTCCTTTTGGGAATTTATATTCAAGTTCATTCGTCTTCTTTTAGATACAGATAATCAATGATCATTTTAGGTACCATTTCCTTTCTAGTTTCCAATAACTCGTTGAAATCATCCTCGGAGAGTCCGTTTATTCTGTGCAACATGTGTTTATTAAGAAAAGGAAAACTGGTAAGGGAGACCAGATTTAGAACATAATTGGGATAGGAGATAGGTCTGATAACTTTTTTTTCGATCAATTCGTTGAGCTCTCGCTCAATGACGTTGTCCATGGCCTTAAAATCTATTTTACCATATACCCTATCAGGATTGCGTTCGGATTCAAATACAATAAACGAGGGGAAATGGGGATTCTTTTTGCAGAAGTCGGTGTATTGACAAACAAATTCCTTGATTTTTTCTTTAAAGGAGATATCGCTATTAAGGATAGATTCGGATATCGCATTGAATTGCCTAAAAACATCGTCGGCCACTATTTTGAAGAGTGTGTCCTTGTTGCGGTAGTAGTAGTGCAAGGTAGAAATATTGACATTCGCGGCGGCGGCGATGTCCCTTGTTTTGGTATCCGAAAACCCTTTTTTTGCGAATACTTCGATGGCGGCCTGTTTTATCCTTTCCTCTGTATTGGTCTGCGTCATTCTTTTTGGGTTGCTTCGTTCAAAGATAACAAATCATTTGATTCAATCAAATGATTGATAAAATTTAACTTGGCAATCATTACTGATAGCAACGACCACCCGCCTAAATAAGTGAACATTTTATCTAAAGGAAACTAACTAAGGAAATGTAAATGGGCTGCACTAGATCTAAATCAATTCAATCAATGATTAAAATGTGTAAACTGCCTAAAACTTGAGAGTACTCAACAGGATTGAACAGACCGGTAAAACCATACTGTCCCGTTAATTCTTTGCCAAACCTATTGCTGAATTAAAGTGCCCTTGGAAACTGCTTTACGGATACGCTTATTTCTGCTTTATTTTTTCCGCAATTTCCCTTAACCTTTGGTCAATAGCTTCTTTGGAATACCATTTTCCTTGTCGCATTACCCCGGAAATCTCCTGTAAGGCATCCAAATTTTCCAAGGGGTTGGCATTAACGATAATCAGATCCGCCTCCAAGCCTTCCTTGATTTCGCCAAACTGATCGTCCATTCCAAAATAAACAGCGGGATTTATGGTTCCGGATTGCAAGATTTCCAGAGGGGTAAGCCCAGCATCTTCCATGGCATCGATTTCATGATGGATGGAGAATCCGGGAACGTTGAACAATTGAGGTGCATCCGAACCTAGCAACATACCATGGCCGCCATCCTGCAGTTTCTTCATCAGTTGTCTGCGAATAGCATCAAATTGTAGCCATTGATCGGCATCAAATCCTGTATCCGGCCCCGTGGACTGTTGCTTACGGGTTCTCCATTGATCTAGGGTCTCTTTGGTCATATATTGCATTTCGGGCTGGGCCAAAAGTTCCTCGCCGTTGGTCGGTGCGAACCATCTTGTAAACAAACTTTGGGTGGGTACGATCCAGACCTTGTTTTCCTTGGACATTTGTACCAGTTCATCGATTCCTGTGGTATCGGCCAGAGGAGTAAAATTATAGCCAAAAAAACCGTTCTGATCGGGTTTAACGTTGGCTGTTTCAGGCACCAATCCCTCTAAAAATCCGTCCACATGGTCTATGGAGGCATATTTGCTTTTCAAGGCATGCCGGATGCCCACATCCACAGGAACGTGCCCCGCAAATGGGATTCCCACTTCATTTGAAGTACGGACAATTTGATCGAACACCTCCAATTGAATGCCCGGATGGATTTTTAGAAAATCGTACCCCGCTTTCTGATAGGCCGTTACCTTGGAAATGGCCTCTTCCTTAGAGGTCACCGTGTTCCCATTTAGCGATGGACTGGACGTAAATATTCTGGGACTTGTTATGTCGCCATTTTTAGCTTTCTCTCGAAGCTCCAAATGAGAGGGATGTCCCAGCATTCCCCGAATAGTGGTAATACCATTGGACAGATAGAGAAATAGTACGTCTTCCGTACGTTCGTTCGAGGTTGGGGGAGAAGGGATATGGGCATGCATTTCGGCCAACCCCGGTAGCATAAATTTTCCTTTACCCTGTATTTTGGTTTGATAGCCTTCCGTATTTTCAATGTTCTGGGAAATCCCTTGAATTTTACCGGAATCGATCATGACCTGATGGTTTTCCAAGATTTTGCCATTACGTACGTCGATGATGTTCACATCCGATACAAGGATCGCTGTAGGGCTTGTAGCCTGCTGTGCTTGATTACAAGCAGCCAGTAGTAGGGCGAGTAGAATGAAATTGATGTTCTTCATGACCTTGAATTTTGATTTCTTGATTTTATATTGGCTCTGCAAAGTCTTATGATTTCCGTTATCCGTATTTTTCGGGTCTCTTCCCTTTTTGCCTGGTTAAGCCAATACAGATAGCTCTTTCGTTGTCCACGGGTAAAGTTTTGATAGTTCTCAAAAGCTTTTTTGTTCCTATTAAAAGCCTTTTGCAGGTCCGGGGGCACTATTCCGTTTTCTACATCGTCCAGGGCGACCCATGAACCATTTTCCTTGGCGATTTCTATTTTTCTTAGGCCGCTCTCATGCATTAACCCCTTGCCGATCAGTTCGGCTATATAATCCTTGTTGATTTTGCTCCATACGCTTTTCGGCTTCCTGGGGCAGAAATATTGTCGCCTTTTGCCGTTGCCCAAACTCTTTACCGTACTATCTATCCACCCGTAGCACAAGGCAACACGTACCGCTTCCTCCCATCGCATACTGTCTTTCTCATGGGCCACCGCATAGAAAATAAGGTGAATGCCATTTGAGTTTGAGTGATTTTCATGCAACCAATTCCGCCATTCGGTATCATCTTTAAAATAGTGCTCTTGAATATCTTTCATGATTTTTACCCAACTATGGCATTTTTCTTAAAAATACTACATTCTGCTTTATCAATTTGGTAAATCGAAACGGTAATCCGTATTTTTAGAAATTGTAAAAAACCGAACGAATTATAGTACAATGAAGAAAATATCTTTTTTGGCCGTGTTGGCATTAGCGGGACTTATGTTCATGGGATGTGGAAACAAGCGCAAGGGAGAGCCCAAAGTCTTGGTATTCTCAAAGACCATGGGCTTTAAGCATGCCTCCATTCCTGCTGGGATAGCGGCCATTCAAAAACTGGGCGAGGAGAATGGCTTTGCCGTTGACAGCACCAAGAATGCCGATTTATTTACGGATGAAAACTTGGAGCAATACTCGGCCATAGTATTTTTAAGTACCACCGGTAATATTCTGGATCATAAACAAGAGGCTGCATTCGAACGTTACATCCAGGCAGGCGGAGGCTTTGTAGGCGTGCATGCCGCTGCTGATACCGAATATGATTGGGGCTGGTATAACAAATTGGTCGGCGCTCATTTCCAAAGTCACCCGCCCGGGATACCAGAGGCCGATTTTATCATCAAGGACATGAATTTTATCGCTACCCGACATTTTACGGATTCCATATGGCGTAGAACGGACGAACTGTATAACTACAAAAAAATAAATCCGGAAGTCAATGTCCTTATGACCGTGGACGAATCTACCTATGAAGGAGGCACCAATGGAGATTTTCACCCTATTGCCTGGTACCATGAGTTTGATGGGGGCCGTGCATTCTACACTGGGGGCGGTCATACGGAGGAAAGTTATTCCGAAGAAAAATTCATGCGACATGTTTTGGGCGGTATTCAATATGCTATCGGCGACAATTTACAATTGGATTATAGTAAGGCGACTACACAGATTCCACCGGATATCGACCGCTTTTCAAAGGTTCCCTTAACGGTAGGAGAGTTTTTTGAGCCCACCGAAATGGCCATTCTTCCGAACCACGATGTGTTGATCGGACAGCGAAGAGGGGAAATATTGGTGTATAGCGATGCTACAAAGGAACTCAAGGAAGTGGCAAAGCTGGATGTATACCACAAGACCTTGAACACACCGGGAGTGAATGCGGAAGAGGGTCTTATGGGATTACAGAAAGATCCCAACTATGCCGAAAACCATTGGATTTATGTTTTCTATGCCCCAAAGGGTGACGAGTCCGTGAATAGATTGTCCCGATTTAAATACAAGGATGGGGTTTTTGACCTGGCATCGGAGCAAAAAATACTGGATGTGGGAAGCCAGCGGGAAATCTGCTGCCACACCGGGGGATCCATTGCGTTCGACGGAAATGGGCTGCTCTATCTTTCCACAGGAGACAATTCCACCCCCTTCAATGAAAAGGATGTAAAATACGTAAATAGCGGTTATGCGCCGTTAAACGATATTCCAGGACATCAACAATATGATGCGCGCCGCTCTTCGGGGAACACCAATGATCTGCGTGGAAAAATTTTACGGATCAAGGTCAATGAAGATGGTAGCTATGATATTCCGGAAGAAAACCTTTTTCCGGTCGGGATGGAAAAAACACGTCCCGAAATTTATACCATGGGCCATCGGAACCCATACCGGATTTCCGTGGATAAGAAAAATGGCTATTTGTATTGGGGCGATGTGGGCCCTGATGCAAGGGCCGATAGTCTGGAGACCCGTGGCCATAGGGGGTACGATGAAATGAACCAGGCCCGGGAAGCAGGAAACTTTGGATGGCCTTTGTTCATTGCGGACAACAAACCCTATGTGGACTATGATTACGAAACAGGGGAGAGTGGAATAACATTTGATCCCGAAAAACCCATTAACGATTCCAGGAACAATACAGGTTTGCGCGAGTTGCCACCAGCCCAACCGGCCTACGTGTTCTATCCGTATGTGGACACCAATGATTTTCCCCAGGTAGGTACCGGTGGTCGAAACGCCATGGCAGGTCCCGCCTACTATTCGGATATGTATCCCAATGGAGGAGGACTCCCCGATTATTATGATGGCAAGGTGATTATTTACGATTGGATGAGGGGCTGGATGAAGGCTGTTACACTTTTTAAGGATGGCACCTTTAACAAAATGGAACCTTTTGCCTCGGATATTGAAGTGAACAATCTGATCGACGTGGAAATGGGCCCGGATGGTAGGATGTATTTACTGGAATACGGTAGTGGATGGTTCCGCCAGAACGAGGATTCCGGATTGAGCTATATCGAGTACAATAGTGGAAACCGTCCTCCCCTTATCGACAATCTCATTGTGGATCACACATCCGGAAAATTGCCACTTAGCATAAAAGCCAGTGTAGAAGCCCGTGATCGAGAAAAAGACCCGGTTACCTATATCTGGAATTTGGGCAACGGTGAACAAAGGGAAACGCAAGAGCCCGAAATAAGCCATACCTATTCCGAAGCAGGGGAATATAAGGTATCGGTCGAGGTAAAGGACAATAAAGGGGAATCCGCCCAAAGTGAAGTGGTCTCCGTTGTCGCGGGAAATTCCAGACCGGAGGTCGCTATCGATTTAAAGGGAGGCAATTCCTCATTTTTCCTTCAGGGTGTTCCCGTGAGCTATGAGGTCTCCGTAAACGATGCGGACGGAGACCCGATCGATGAGTCCAATATATTTGTCTCCGTGGACTACATGGAAAGTTTGGATGAGGTGAATATGTCCTTGGGGCACCAACAAGTTTCGGCCGCGGTAACCGGTAAGGCGTTGACCCAAGGGATGGACTGTAAGACCTGTCATAAAGAGGCGGAAGCTTCCATCGGTCCAAATTATTCGGATGTAGCGAAGAAATATATAAAGGATCCCAACACCATGTCCTATTTGCAAAATAAAATTATTACCGGGGGAGGCGGTGTTTGGGGAGAAGTTGTTATGCCGGCGCATCCGAACGTCACCAAAAGCGAGGCCCGTCAGATAACGGAGTACATTCTGTCCTTGGCGGCAAACGTAGCCGAAAAACAATCCCTTCCCGTTTCGGGAGTGCTAAATCCCAAGCCTACCAAAGGGGCCAATGTAATGGTCCTGACGGCAAGTTATACGGACAACGGAACAGATGGGGCTATTCCGCTTACTGGCGTAAAATCGGTGGCTTTACAGGGAAGTACGGTTCCTTTTTCGGATAAGATAAAATCGGACGGTTTTACACCAATTGCCTTTAACGGGATGGATATGCTCATCCTTCCGGAAGGAGAGGGTTGGTTTGTCCTTGAGGATATTGATTTAAAGGGAGTCCGTTCCGCCAATCTTATGGCCGGATGGCAAGAACCCCCTAAGGCAGGACTTGATTTTGAACTTCGTTTAAATACTCCGGATGGCAAACTTCTTGGGAAGGGCAGTATGCCCACACCGGTGGCCGGACAACCTGGTGGAATGGTGCCTATTGTCTTCAATACGGCAGTAGATGTTAAGGCAGAGGAAATATACTTTGTCTACAAACCCAATGGTAAAGATCGTGGTGCGGCGCCTGTGGCCTTAATGAATGTCTCTTTTGGCAGCGGAGCGCCTTAATTTAAAGGAAACATATAACAGGTTTTTGGTAGAGTTTCCAACTTTTGCCAAAACCTGTTTACTTACGCTCGGCCCTGATATAAAAGTTCCGGTCGATCTTAAAAGTCGATAATTCCCCTTGCAAAGCTTCCGTTTTCCACTCTTGGTTCGGAAAAAGCCAATGGGGCTTGTCTTCAACAAAGATTCGAACAGGCATATCAAAGCCCGATACAATATCGGTATATCTATAGGTAATGGTATCCCCCTCAATGGTATATTCCAATTTAGGAACCATGACGGTGCGCAGATATTGATTAAAAAAGGCGGACAGGTCTTTCTCCGTTTTCTCACTTAGATAATCCTCAATTTGCTGTGTAGTGACCGTTTGGTGATAAAAGTCCCTGTTGAGTCCACGTAGGGTTTTCCGCCATATATCATCGTCTTCCACAAGTTGCCGCAGCGTATGCAGCATATTGGCCCCTTTGTAGTACATATCCCCGCTACCTTCATGGTTTACATCGTATTTGCCGATAATGGGACGATCGTTTTTAATGTTGGAACGGGTGCCGATTACATAATCCGCGGCGGCTTTTTTACCATGATAATAGTCTAGGAACAGGTTTTCGGAATAGGCGGTAAAACCTTCATGGATCCACATGTCCGCAATGTCCTTGTACGTAATGCTGTTCGCAAACCACTCATGTCCGGATTCGTGAATGATAATGAAATCGAACTTCAGGCCCCAACCGGTCCCTGAAAGATCTTGTCCCAAATACCCGTTTTGATATTTATTGCCATACGTGACCGAACTCTGATGCTCCATACCCAAATAAGGGACTTCCACCAGTTTAAATCCATCCTTGTAAAAAGGGTAGGGGCCGAACCAATGCTCAAAAGCCTTCATCATTTGGGGGACTTGCTGAAATTGTTTTTGGGCTTTGTCAAAGTTCTGTGGCAGTACATAATAATCCAAGGTCAAAGGACCGGCAGCTCCCTGATAGATGGTTCCAAAATGTTTGTAATCGGCAATGTTTATGTTGACCCCATAGTTGTTAATGGGGCTGGCCACGAACCAATGAAAGGTTTTTGTGGTTTCGTCTTCCTCGATTTTAAGGAGTCTTCCATTGGAAACGTCCATAAGATTTTTGGGAACGGTAACACTAATGGCCATGCTGTCCACTTCATCGTACATATGGTCTTTGTTAGGCCACCAAACGCTCGCCCCCAGACCTTGGTTGGATGTAGCTATAAAATGCTTGCCCCTGCTGTCCTTTTTCCAGGAAAACCCGCCATCCCAAGGGGCATTAACGGCTTCTTTGGGATATCCAGAATAATGAACGACAATTTCATTGAACTCCCCCGGTTGTTGGGATTTTTCCAGTTGTACAAAATGGGCGTTCCCATTGGAATCTACTTTCAGTTCCTTCCCATCCTGGGTCACTTTTTCAATGTTGAGCGGAGGTTGCAGGTCTACCTGTAAGGTTTGTTTAGGTTCCACAACCTTATAACGAATGGTATTGCTACCGGAAATATACTTGTTGTCCGGTTGTACTTCAACATCCAGATGGTAGTAATTGAGATCCCACCAGGCACGCTCCGGGGTAATACTGCCCCGTAAAGTGTCCTGTTCGGTAAAAGTCTGACCAAAGGTGACCATTGATGTCAATACAACTATAAATGCCTGGAAATGTCTATTCTTCATTTTATATCTTGAGTATTAAAAAATAGAACTCCAAAAGTACTGGAATTTATCGTATCGTTTGTTTTGGGAGCTCGGTCCCCTTCTTGATTCCTTTGGAGAACTTTCAATCCAAAATATGTGCCATGATAATTTGGCGCATATGAGGTCCAAATCCCATCCCTATTGTTTAGTTGCAAACCTTTTTAGCAGTTCCCTTACCTTTTTGGTATTCTCAACAAAGAACTTGGCTTGTGTCTTTTGTTGGCCCACCTTAACGGTTACCGCACTCTTTGGCAATTCCTGGAACATGAACTCGTCCGTCCAATCGTCCCCAATGGCAAAGACGAAGTCATAGTCATTTTCCCCTAAAACCCGAACGGTGGCCCTTCCCTTGTTCACGTTACTGCTTTTTACTTCCATTACCTTGTTTCCATTGAGAACGCTAATGTCATCATTGGCAATGAGACTGGTGAGGACAGTATTTAATTCAGTGGCCCTTAGATTTCCAAAATCGGGATCGGTTTTACGATAATGCCAAGCCAAGGAATAGTTTTTTTCTTCTATAAAGCTTCCCGGTGTGCGATCTACAAAGGATTCCAATACCGGACGGATTTTTTCCATCCAATCATTTTTCACGTTTTCCAGCATGCGGAATGGTTTTCCATCATTGGAAATCCATACCCCGTGCTCTACGATCATATTATACTTTTTGGGAAGGAACCACCGGGTAAAGGTTTCCTTGTCACGACCGCTTACCAAATACATTTCAGTATCTTTTTGGTGATGTATTTGATCTAAAAGTTGGTATAGTTCCTCATCGGGATTTGCCTTTTGGGGATCGTTATGAAATCCGGCTAGGGTTCCATCATAGTCCAGAAACAGAAGTCGCTTTTTGGCTGCGGTATAATCCTTTAAAACTCCATCGAGGAGATGGTTCGTCATTCTTTTGGAAATATTCCCCGCATCCCGATTTTTTTGGGCCCGTAGCGAGCTCATAAAACTATTGGCCCATTTTTCCACATTATAACGTTCCAAACGTTTTTGAAGCACTTGGTTCCTGGCTTGTTGTTCTTCCTTGGGCATATTGATGGCTGTGTACAATGTATCCGCAATTTGCTCAAAGTTGTTGGGATTGATCAATAAGGATTCGTTCATTTCGTTGGCAGAACCCGCCATTTCGCTAAGGATGAGCACCCCCGTTTTGTCGGTCCGTGTAGCGATATATTCCTTGGCTACTAGATTCATGCCATCCCGTAAGGGCGTGAGCCAGGCAATATCGCAGGAGGTATAAAGGTCTATGAGGCTGTCGAAGGGAAGCGATCGGTAAAAATACCAGATCGGGGTCCAGTTTACCGTAGCCAACTCCCCGTTAATTCGCCCTACCAATTCGTCTACCTCTTTCTTGAGCAATTGATATTGTGGTACGTTGGATCTTGAGGGGACGGCCAAAATAATAAGACGGACTTTTTCCTTGTATTGGGGATACTTGTTCAAAAAATACTCAAAGGCGTTCAAACGCTTGGCAATTCCCTTGGAGTAATCCAAACGGTCTATGGAGAGAAGAAACTTTCCGTCAGGTGTGGACTTCTTGTGCTTGTTCAACCGTTGTTGCAAATCTGATTGTTTGTCCGGCTTCTTTTGGCTATGTTCCTCGGCCGCCTTACTGAATTTTTTGTAATCGATACCCATGGGAAAGGAATCGACCTTGATAATACGATTGTCCAGGTAAATATCATTGAAACTTACGTCCAGCCCCAATAATCTTCTCACGGAGCTCAAAAAATGACGCTCATAGTCGTAAGTATGGAATCCGATGAGATCGGAACCCAATAGCCCTTCCAGAACTTCTTCCCGCCAGGGCAGTGTCCTGAATATTTCAAAGGAAGGGAAGGGAATATGCAAAAAGAAACCAATGGATACATCGGGACGCTCGTTTCTAACCATCTGGGGCACCAACATCAATTGGTAGTCATGAATCCAAATAGTGTCCTCATCGCCGGCGTTCTTGAGTATGGTATCTGCGAATTTTTGGTTTACGTCCTTATAAACGTTCCAATAGTCCAGTTCAAATTCGGAATATTCCAAAAAGTAATGGAACAAAGGCCAGATGGTACGGTTGCTAAAACCGAAGTAGAACCCGTCCACCTCTTTTTTGGTCAGTTTCACCTTGGAGGAACCATGTTGGGCGAGGGCCTCGTCAATTTTGGGGGCGAGTTCATCCGGAATCTCTTCATCGGTAAGTCCACTCCAGCCGATCCAAAGGCTATCACCTCCGGAATGTACGGATTTCATTCCGGTGGCCAGCCCCCCGACACTTGGGATTGCCGTTATGCTACCATTGCTAATTTGTAATTGTACGGGTAGTCTATTTGAGATTATGATAGTTTTGCCCATGAAATGGATGTTTTTGGCCTGTTTTACTTTTAATTTCTCTAAATTTCGTCAAATTGCATGGCAATAACAATTCAAAACTGGATTACATCAACATTTTTATTGAATGGATAATTTAGACTACGGAATAGTAGGAAATTGTAGGAGTGCTGCCCTAATTTCAAAAACAGGTTCTGTCGATTGGTGCTGTTTGCCCGAATTTGATTCTTCATCGGTCTTCGCCAAGTTATTGGACAACAAGATTGGCGGTAGTTTTGAGATTCGTGTAGCGAAGGACTATACGATTAAACAGCGTTACAAAAAGAGTACGGCGGTTCTCATTACCCGGTTTTCCGATGGGGAGAATACTTTTGAGATCCATGATTTTATGCCTCGCTACTACAATGAGAATGGGGGTTACCATGCTCCTCCGGAGTTGGCCCGGCATGTGCGTCATATCAAGGGGAGGCCCAAATTTAGGGTGCACTACGATCCCAAATTGGAATATGCCCTTGGAGAGACCAAAACGTATGTAAAGAAGAACTTTGTGGTAAGCCTTACCCAGACCGAAAAGTTCGACACCGTCTTTTTGTATACTTCCTTCAACAAGAATGCCGTGGTGGAAGGCAGGGAATTGGAAATAAAGCAAAACGGCTTTTTTTTGTTGGGGTATAATGAAAAGATACTCCACCCCACCTCCCGAAAAATTTATCTGGATTTGGAACGGACCAAGGTGTACTGGCTTAATTGGGCGAATAGGACACCTACTTATAACAAGTACAACAAACAGATTATGCGCAGTGCCATAACGTTGAAGTTGTTAAGTTATGATAGGACCGGAGCCGTACTTGCGGCGGCAACGACCTCCTTGCCGGAAACCATTGGTGAGGTAAGGAACTGGGACTACCGTTTTTGCTGGATCAGGGATGCCTCCATGGTGATCAAGGTCATGGCCGATCTGGGCCACAAGAACGTGGCACGCAGATATCTGCAATTCATTATTGATCTGATTCCCGACAAGGATGAAAAATTGCAGATTATGTACGGCATCAACAAGGAGAAGACCTTGACGGAAACGACCCTGGATCATTTGAGCGGTTACCAAAACTCCAAACCGGTTCGGGTGGGCAATGCGGCCTATGAACAAAAGCAAAATGATATATACGGAATTTTGATGGATGTTATTCATGCGCAATTGGCCAAATTCTCTACAGGTATCGAGAATGGTGAGGAGTTATGGGGCATAACCAAAGGGATTGTATGGATCGTTTCCAGACACTGGAAGGAACCTGACAAGGGGATTTGGGAATTACGTACGGAAGAACGTCATTTCACCTTTTCCAAGGTTCTTTGTTGGGTTGCCATCGACAGGGCCGTAAGGATTGCCCGTATACTGAAGAAGACACGGAAATTGGAACAATGGACCCAATTGGAGCAGGAAATTAAAAACGACATTCACGAAAATGCCTGGAACGATGACGTAAATGCATTTACCCAATCCTACGGCTCCACACATCTGGACGCCTCTGTACTGCTTATGGAGTCCTATGGATTCATACATGCCAGATCGCCCAAATTTATGAGTACGGTCAGGGCCATTGAAAAGGAATTAAGCAATGATGGCCTACTGTATCGCTACAAGAATAAGGATGATTTTGGACTCCCCTCATCCTCTTTTACCATTTGTACCTTTTGGTTTATCAATAGCCTGTTTAAAATAGGGGAGGAGGAAAAGGCCGTGGCCCTTTTTGAAAAGACCCTTACCTATGGGAACCATTTAGGTCTGTTTAGCGAGGACATTGATTTTAAGACCAAAAGGCTTTTGGGAAACTTCCCCCAAGCCTATTCACATTTGGCATTGATCGAATGTGCGGTGAACTTTTCCAGAAAAAATACCGAAGAGCGTATTTTGGAATCCATGAGGGAGTAGTTCCAAAGTTTGTCTTTTTGTTTTTGTGACCTCTAGGAAATTTGGTATGCATCATTTTTCCAAAAAACGATACATAGTATCGTCTACGATTCGATCCAAATGTTCGAATCTTCACTTTCCTTATCCAAGATCAAAACAGTAAACCCTGTTTAGGGAAGAAGTACCCAACAGCCTTTAACTCCGGGTTTCCATTGAGTGGAAGGAGGTGGTTGCCTTGGAGATCTTTTATTTAGTATGTTAAAGTTGTTAAATTTTGACTAAAACCATTTTTTAGGGGGAACTTTTTCATTAAATAAATTGTCTATTCTAGTAAAGGGCCCTGTGTCTTTTACGATTGCTAAGAAAGGAAAAGTGAAGGTTATCCCCCTATATAAGGACGAGAAGTCGCTTATACGAAAAGCGTTACTGGCCAACAAGGCCGCCCAGTTTGGAATATATGAAAAATATTCCTCTAAGATGTTGGCGGTCTGTAAAAGGTATGTCCGGGATGTACAATATGCAGAGGACGTAATGATACAGGGCTTTCTAAAAGTCTTTATGCGCCTGAATACCTTTAAGGGCGATGGAAGTTTTGAAGGTTGGATAAGACAGATAATGGTGCGTGAATGCATCAATTTCCTTAAGACAAATCGCAGATTGGTATTCAAGGGAGATGTTCAGTATCGCGAAAGCTCCGGAAGCCCTAGAGTGGCCATGAAGGCCGATGCCGAATACCTGCTAAAGCTCATAGACGAACTTCCAAAGGGACATAGGTTTGTTTTTATGCTTCACGCCATCGAAGGATATAAGCACACTGAAATAGCCAAACTGCTCAAGATTTCGGAGAACACCTCAAAATCGAAACTTTCAAAAGCCCGCAAAATCCTTCAAAAAAAATTGGAGCTCCAAAGAAAAAATAATGAAGCACTTTGATGTTGAAATCTACGCAAAAGAGAAATTGGGAGGGTATTCCCTTACGCCGAACAAATCGGCGTGGTCAAGGCTTTTGGATAAACTATATGAAGAGGAACAAAAGGATAGGAGTCGGCGGAACTACTTAAAAGGGATTGCTTTTCTGGTGGCTTTCATGTTTGGTATTGGATTTATAGCCGAGGAAATAGATGGTTTTACGAATAGATCCTTTACGGATAATACTATCAATTTAATCGGACAAGGGCATCAAGTGTCACAGTTTGCCGAAAAAAAGGTGAAATGCACAAAAACCGAATCGCTGCCTGAAGTATCCGAAAGGAAGGAGGTGGTATTCATTGGGCATGGCATTGGAGCTGGAATGAAAAACAAGGTGAACAAGGCCCAAGACAATGATTCCGGGAATCAAGATGTTGCGGAACACTTGGAAACTATAAATGTCTCCGTAAAGTCGGAAAATTCAAAAGTCACCGAAGCGGAAATCGATGATTTGATGCGAAAGGCACGCCAAAACATCGAAAGACAAAAAGCCTCTCAGGCAATGAGAAAAATCTTGGCGGTAGAGATACTAGCCGAGATAGAGCAGGAAATTGAGCATCAACAGAATAGGAACAGTTTATCCCAAAACCTAAAATATGGTTTTGTGAAACTAAAGGATGCCATCGCAAATTGAAGCCTATACCATTCCGGGAGTTTGGACCATGGTTTCCAGACCCTATCAGGATATGAACACTGTACTTAAAAACATCAAAAGCATATGCTATGAAAAATATAATACTTCTGATGCTGATAATAGTACTTCCCTTAACAGGCATCGAAGCACAAGAAGCTCCGAAGGAGGAGGTCATCGAGGTACTTCGTAAGCAATTGGATATTGTTGAGCAAGAGGAGAAAAAGGCATTGAAAGAACAAGTGGAGAATATCAATAGCCTTTTGGATAATGGGGTAATCAATAAGCCCGAGGCCGATAGACTAAAGCTCAAGGCGGCGGAAGAACGTACAAAAAAAATCGATGAGCGCCAAGCTGTACTGTTAAAGACGATTTTTTTCCTGGAGAACGATGGGGAAACCCCAAAGGGGAATAAGGAAGTCGAGATTTTTTTGGATGTCGATTCCTATGCCAAGGAGAAGGAAGGATTAAAACTGGACCTTCCCGGAAAGAAAACGACACCGGATAATTCGGCCGAGATGCCCTTGGAAGTACCTACAGTTCTGGAAAATAAAGAGGTACGGAGCCCGACAACCTTGGATATTGTATTGGCCCTAGGCTTGAACAATGCAGTAAGGGATGGTATTACTTGGCAGGACATTGAGGATGAAAGGGATTACTTGTTTTATAGCTCACGATTCTGGGAAATTGGTTTTGCGCTCAAGACACCACTTTTGAAAAAGAACGGATTGCGATTAAAATATGGCGTCTCCTATCAGCGCAATGAATTGGAGCCTAGTGGAAACCGAATTTTTGCGGAAGTGGACGGCCAAACGGTATTGCAGGATTTCCCGTCCTATTTGCACAAGTCAAGTTTTGTTGTCCACAATTTGGTCTTGCCCATTCATTTGGAGTTCGGGCCGACAAAAATGAAGTATAACCGTAAAGGGGGGTATTATTCAACAAGCAATCAATTTAAAATCGGCATAGGAGGATATGTGGGCATTAGCTTGGACGAAGAACAGCGGATGGAGTATCCCTTTCTATTTCGAAGGAGACGGTTTTACAGGTCAGAGACCAGAGGCGACTATAATGTAAACCAACAGATTTATGGATTGAGTGCTTACGTTGGTTTTGGGGCGTTTTCGCTATATGGAAAATATGATTTGAATACCATTTTTAACAATGATAGCCAAAATCAACAATTTGTATCGGTAGGTCTTCGGCTGGACCTATGAGTTAAAGTGGGCACCTAATCGGGCCTTGATAAAAAAGGATGTTAATGATTAAAAATACTGAGATGAAAAATGTTTTTATTGTATCGGGATTGTTGTTCTGCATGTATCTTTTCCCCCAGCAGGGCGCATCAAAAAATGATATTGTTTTTACTACGAACGGGCAGTTGCTCCAGGTAAAGGTTACGAAGGTGACCGATGGGGCCGTCAGCTTTGTCTACCCTGGGGAAACCGTAGTAAACGAGATCAATCCAGCTAAATTGGAAAAAATAGTTTTTGCCAGTGGTAGAACACAGAATTTTGGTGGAAATGGTAATGAAACGATTATCGCTAAGGAGAATCCCGGTGATGCCACCTCTGCATTTATGGAGGAAGCCCCTATGGCTCCGAGCTATGAGGAAAATATCATGTCCGTAGTGCCTTTGGATTTCAAAAGAAACGGAAATTATGATAAGACGTTGGCCAACAAGGCCACGGAATATGTCATTGGCTTAATGTCCGGAAAAGCCAATACACAAGGGGTTGAGGTTTTGAATATGGGAAAGGCCATAGAAAGACTTGTAGATTCTGGATTTAGTTATGGAAAATTAAGACAGTCCTCCCCGGAACAATTGCGGGACGCCCTGGAAACCGAGTATATTCTCTTTGTTTCTATTAAGGAGGACGAAAAAAATGGAAGTCCGGAATCGGATCTTATGGCACAGGAAGTTTCCAACAAAAACACGCAACTGGAAAGGGTAATAAACATGCGTCTTTACGGTGCGGATAGCGAGGTGGAATCCTTTGAAATGGATTTTTCTGAAAACGTATTCTTGAACAAATCTGTCGACGGCTCCAATTTATTGGCCGGCGGCAAGTGGAAATCTTCTTTGAGATATTTAACGGAGCAGTTGTTTACCTCAAATGTTTTTACGGATTAGGCCATAAATTAGAATGTGAAGTTCTGGTCTTAATCACTAAAGGACACCGCTAGAAGCTGGAGTTTTCCTTCACCTGCTTTGAATATTTTTTGATTTTCTCCAATAACTGCTGCAAGTGTTCTGGTGTTGTAAACGGATTCATAAGGGTAGTGCGTAGATATTGGATACCCCTTAGTTTGGTCTGGACAATATAAAATTCGCCATCCTCCAAAAGAAATTGTCTGATGTGTTCATTAAGTTGATTTAGGGCAAAAGTATCCAGGTCGGAATCTAAATATCGAAAGCATACGATATTGGATTCGGGTAAGATCGCCAATTCAAATTGCGGATCATTTTGAAGGATTTCCCCAAATTGATGTCCCATATCGTATAATCGGGTAAGAAACCTATCAAAAACTTCCTCTCCATAGGTTTTTAACAATAGATACCAATGGATACTCATCATGGTCTTGGTACATTCAAATGTCCGCTTACCGGAATTGTACCAGTCCTCATGGTCTGTGGGTGTCAAAAGATAATCCGCTTTTTGACTGAAGGTGGCCGTAGCGTGAATATCGTTTTTGAAAAGTAGGGCCGTAGTGATAGTGGGCATCATCATCATTTTATGACCATCTATGACCACAGAATCCGCTTGTTCCATACCCTTCACCCTATACGCATATTTTTCCGAAAAGATGGCCGCTCCTCCATGGGCACCGTCCACATGAAACCATAGGTCGTTGGTTTCGGCAAATTTTCCAATGGCTTCCAGGTTATCATAGACCCCGGTGGCTGTCGAAGGAGCACTTCCAATGATGGCAAAAACGGTTATTCCCTCTTTTTTGGCCTTTTCAAGATGGGGTTGAAGTTGGGAGGTGTCCATTTGAAAGCTTTGGGTAGCGGGAATTTTAATAATCCCTTTTTCCCCCAATCCCATTATTTTAGCCGCGCGGTCTATGCAATAATGGGCTTCCTCACTGACCATAATACCTAATTGGCCCCCATGGCCTTTGTTCCAAATGTCGTGGTAAAGCTTTGTCTTTCTGGCTGATAGCAAGGCCGTTAAATTGGCCAAGGTTCCCCCTGAGGTCAAAAAGCCTCCGGAATTTGGACGGTATCCGATTTTTTCACAAAGTTTGTTGACAACAATGCGCTCAATAGCGGATGGGGCCATTCCCATTTCGTAGATGGCCATACCATTGTTCAGTAGGGCACTTACCATTCCCGATAATGCGGTTATCGGTGCCGTGGGGCTTACTTGGTGTCCAATGTATTTGGGATGATGTATTTGCGTGGTTCGGTTTAGAATTTCCGGAAAAAACTCGGATACATCCCCTTTATCAAGAAAATCTCCCCAAAAGGCCAGTTCGTTTTCGGGTACATTCCAATTTATGGCAGTGTCCGATTTTGCCTGGATATTATTCTCCAAATGATTAGCCAGTTCGTCGATGAGCTTATGACCGTGTTTCCTGAAATCCTTCGGAGAGTAGACCGCTTTTAATAGGTTTTTGTCCATCCCTAAAAATAAAGTCTTGGTTTAAGTAAACAAAACAATGCATCAAAAACATTCCATCTCCTTTGAAACTTCCTATATGAATTTGTAACAATTATGACGAGTTTTGTTACATTTGGAAGATAAACAAACTTTCTCATAACTATGAAATTTAAAAATATTGCATGCGGTTTTCTTATCGCAAGTTTTTTGTGGTCATGTACCGAAAAAACAGAAGAAAAACCGGTTGAAGCTACGGAAACCACCAAGTTTGAATATGTTGTAGATCAGTTTGCGGATTTAAGGATCTTGCGATATCAGATTCCCGGTTTCGATGAACTTATGTTAAAGGAAAAGAGACTGGTGTATTATTTGACCCAGGCCGGTCTGGCCGGTAGGGACATCATGTGGGATCAAAACTATCGGCATAATTTGCAAATTAGGGATGCACTTGAAAAAGTTTATATATCATATAAGGGTGATAAGAATGCCGAAGATTGGAAAGCCCTCGAGACCTATTTAAAACGCGTATGGTTTTCCAACGGCATTCATCACCATTATTCCAATGACAAGATCAAACCGGATTTTACAGCGGAATATTTGACTTATTTGCTCAAAGAGACGGATACGGAACTTTCAGGAGAACCTTTTGATGTAATTTTCAACGAAAAGGATAACAAAAAGGTCAATAAGAAAAAGGGTGTGGATAATGTAGCTTCCTCTGCCATTAATTTTTATGACCCTACGGTAACGGATGCCGATGTGGAATCCTTCTATGCTAAAATGGACAAAGGGCCTGAGGGAAAGCCTATTGAAGTAGGTCTTAATACCAAACTGGTAAAGGAAAATGGAAAATTAAAGGAAATGGTCTGGAAGTCCGGGGGGATGTATGGCGAGGCCATTGACGAAATCATAAAATGGTTGGAAAAGGCCAAGGAGGTCGCGGAAAACGAGCAACAGGCCAAAACACTGGGACTTTTGATCGAGTATTATAAAACAGGGAACCTGGGTACATGGGATGAATATGCCATTGCATGGGTCAACTCTACCAATGGTAATATCGATTGGATCAATGGCTTCGTGGAAGTGTACAACGACCCAAAAGGATATAAGGGTTCTTATGAAAACATTGTCCAGATCAAAGATTTTGAAATGTCCAAACAAATGGCGGTGCTTTCGGAAAATGCACAATGGTTTGAGGATAACTCCCCCTTGATGGAAGAGCATAAAAAACCCAATGTTGTTGGTATTTCCTATAAAACGGTCAATGTTGCCGGAGAGGCTGGGGATGCCTCCCCGAGTACACCGATTGGGGTGAACCTTCCGAACAACAATTGGATACGCCAAAAACACGGTAGTAAATCGGTTTCCTTGGGAAACATTATCGATGCGTATAATAATGCCGGGGGGAGTGGCCGATTAAAGGAGTTTGCATATGATGCCGAGGAAATTGCTTTGGAAGAGCAACACGGAAAACTGGCGGACAAGTTACATACCGCACTTCATGAAGTTATAGGTCATGCCTCCGGTCAGATCAATGAGGGAGTCGGTCAGCCCAAGGAGACACTGAAAAACTACGCGTCCACTATGGAAGAAGGTAGGGCTGATCTGGTAGGGCTCTATTTCCTGATGGATCCAAAACTCCAGGAACTGGGTCTAGTAGAGAACTGGAAAGAACTGGGCAAAGCCGCCTATGACGGTTATATCCGAAATGGTTTAATTACACAGCTTATCCGCATTAAACTGGGTGATGATATTGAGGAAGACCATATGGTAAATAGGCAATGGGTCTCTGCCTGGGCCTATGAAAAAGGAAAGGCGGATAACGTTATCGCAAAAGTGGAAAAGGGCGGTAAAACGTTTTACAATATTAATGACTATGCCAAATTACGAAGTCTTTTCGGAGAGTTGCTGAAAGAGACCCAACGTATTAAATCCGAAGGCGATTTTAAGGCAGCACAGGATTTGGTGGAGGGATATGGCGTAAAGGTAGATCAAGAGCTGCATGCACAGGTTTTGGAACGCAATATGCAATTTAAGTCAGCGCCTTATAGCGGATTTGTAAACCCGATATTAGAGCCGGAAACCAATGAGTCCGGTGAAATAGTGGATATCAAAATCAAACAACCTGAAAGCTTCGAAGGTCAAATGTTGGATTATGCGGAGAGGTTTGGGTTTTTGAGCAAAAATTGAGAACAATAGGGCTACTACGAAACAAAAATGAAGCCGTCCGTGTAAAACGGACGGCTTTCCTCCTGTCTCATCAGAATTTAAATCTGAATTAGTCAAAGGTATATCCATTTTGCTCGGCTACCACATCGGCAATTTGCGTCCGTAAGGCTACCACGTTTGGATAATTGGTATATTTTGTAAAACGCTTGAGCCCCATGAGCATCATGCGTTGTTCGTCTCCTTCCGCCAAGGAGATAATGGCCTCCCTGCCTTTTTTGCCAATGGTCTCCACCGCATTGTACAAATACAGTTTGGACATGGCAATTTGGGCCGTCTGGGACTCCTCTCCTGAGCGTCTGGCATTTTTTTCCGTTCGCAAAACAGTGGATTCGGCCATGTAAATTTCAATTAGAATATCGGCAGCGGCCAGCATCAGTTGCTGATGTTTTTCCAATTCAGGGCCAAACTTTTGGACGGCACTTCCAGCAACCATCAAAAACACTTTTTTTAATCGGGAGATTACATCCTTTTCTTCGGACAAAAGTTCTGAAAAGTCTGGTGTCTCAAAGGATGGGATACCCATTAGTTCTTCGCCAACCGCGGTAGCCGGGCCTAGTAGATCTACGTGACCCTTCATGGCCTTTTTCACGAGCATTCCCACCACTAGCATACGGTTGATCTCGTTGGTTCCTTCATAAATTCTAGAGATTCGGGCATCGCGCCAAGCCGACTCCATAGGGGTATCTGCGCTGAAGCCCATACCACCAAAAATCTGGAGACCTTCATCCGTGGTCTCCTGTAAGTCCTCGGAGACCGCGACCTTTAAAATGGAACATTCTATCGCATATTCCTCAACACCCTTCAACTCCGCCTCTTGATGGGAGTTGCCATTGGATTCACGTAATGCAATCCTATCCTCTATGTTTTTTGCAGCGCGATAACATGCCGACTCTCCGGCATAGGCGTTCGTCGCCATCTGTGCTATTTTGGCCTTTATCGCCCCGAAATTGATAATCGGGGTTTTGAACTGCATACGCTCATTGGCATATTTTACTGCTTCGGTCACTACCCGGCGCTGGGCATCCAAACAGGCTGCTGCCAGTTTAATACGCCCAATGTTCAGGGCGTTCATGGCGATTTTAAATCCATTTCCTCTTTCGGAAAGCATATTCTCTATGGGAACCTTGGTTTCATTGAAAAAGACCTGTCGGGTAGAGGAGGAGTGGATACCTAGTTTCTTTTCCTCATCACCCAGGGTAATTCCATTCTTTGGATCGTTCTCCACAATGAACCCCGTTATGTATTTGTCATCCTCTATCCGGGCAAAAACGATAAATAGATTACAGAAGCCCGCGTTGGAAATCCACATTTTTTGACCGGTAATGGTATAGTGTTTTCCATCATCGGACAGCACTGCCTTTGTCTTTCCGGAATTGGCATCCGATCCGGCCCCGGGTTCCGTGAGGCAATAGGCCCCGAACCATTCGCCTGAAGCCAGCTTCGGCACATATTTTTGCTTTTGTTCCTCAGTACCGTATAAGGTAATTGGCATGGTTCCAATACCGGTATGTGCACCGAAGGCCGTACTAAAGGAGCCCGTGACGCCGGAAATATAGTCGCAGACCAACATAGTGGAGACAAATCCCATTCCCAGACCTTCATATTTTTCCGGTACGGCTACACTGAGCAACCCCAATTCCCCGGCCTTTCGCATACATGCTTCCGTGTAAGCGTAATCCTTTTTTTCAAAACGTTCCCAATGTGCCCAGAGCTCCCGATCCGCAAATTCTTTGGTGCTTTCGCGCATCATCCGTTGCTCTTCATTCAAATCTTCCAACATAAAAACGTCCTCACATTTGGTTTCCTTTATCAGGAATTGCCCGCCCCGCAAAATTTCTTTGTTCATTGTTTCTGTACTCATAATTTTTAGTTTTTAGAGTAAAGAAAATAGAATAGAGAGAAGAAAAATTAGTCCAATCTATTTTGAAAACCCATTGTCATTTTTTGACATTCTTCTATTTTACTTTCCAATTTTTTTAACGTTTCAGTATCTATGTAGTTTCTGTAGTATGCTATTAATAATTGTGTTCCCAATTCGTATGAAGAACTTAAGGAATAATCAATGTAATTTTTAAAACCTTTATCCGTTCTTCCGGAGCCCTCCGCAATATTACTTGGCATGGAAACAGAGCACCTACTTAGCTGGGAACTCAAGTCATATCTTTCATGTTTTGGAAAATTTACTAGAATATCTGAAACATCATTGGCTATTTCAAGGCCCAATTGCCATATCTTTAAATTCTTATAATTATGCCGTCTTGCCATACGTGTCTATACTCTATTTTCCTTTTTCTTTTTAAGAAAGAAACTCATAGATTCCGGCGGCTCCTTGTCCGGTGCCCACGCACATGGTCACCATACCGTACTTCCCCTTCATATCCCGTTTTCGCATCTCGTCGAACAACTGAACGGAAAGCTTTGCGCCGGTACACCCCAAAGGATGCCCCAGGGCAATGGCCCCTCCATTTACGTTTACGATGTCTTGATTTAAATTCAATTCACGGATTACCGCAAGCGACTGGGAGGCGAAGGCCTCGTTCAATTCAATTAATTCAATATCCTTCTGTTGTAATCCGGCCTGACCGAGCGCTTTTGGAATGGCTTTTACGGGTCCAATACCCATAATCCGGGGTTCTACCCCCGCAGCGGCATAATTCACCAAACGAGCGATAGGTTCCAAATCCAATTCCTTTACCATATCCTCGTTCATAATCAATACAAAGGCCGCACCATCACTCATTTGCGAAGAGTTTCCTGCGGTAACACTTCCACCTGCTGCAAAAACAGGTCGCAATTTGGCCAATGCCTCCATGGAAGTATCGGCACGTGGCCCTTCATCCTTGTTCACGGTATAGGTCTTGGTTTCCTTTTTACCGGAAGCATTGACGTAGGTGTGCTCTACTTCAATGGGCACGATTTGGTCTTGAAAACGATCTTCTGCCTGGGCCTTTAACGCTTTTTGGTGCGAATTGAACGCAAACTCATCCTGGTCTTCCCGGGATACCTTGAATTGCTCAGCAACCGCTTCTGCCGTTAATCCCATACCCCAGTAGTAATCCTCATTTCCTTCTTTGGCCACGGAATAATCCGGTACGGGCTTATATCCTCCCATGGGAATATAACTCATACTTTCAGCTCCACCTGCAATGATACAATCCGCCATGCCGGCTTGAATCTTTGCCGTGGCAATCCCTATAGTTTCTATTCCCGATGCACAATATCGGTTTACGGTGACTCCCGGTACATCCTCGATTTCCAGCCCCATTAGAGAAATCAGTCGGGCTACGTTAAGACCTTGCTCGGCTTCGGGCATCGCATTACCGACAATGACATCATCGATTCTTTTCTTATCCAATTGCGGAACTTCCTTCATCATATGCTCGATGGTCTCTGCGGCCAGTTCATCGGGCCGCTTGAATCGGAATACTCCCCTGGGCGCCTTGCCGACAGCGGTTCTATATGCTTTAACGATGTATGCTGTTTTGTTCATAAGCTGCTTTTGAGATAAAGGACCAAAAGAGTAAAGACAAAAGACTACTTATCCAACCCTCCCTGAAATCCTGATATCATTTTTTGTAACTGCTGAATTCTCTGCTCCAATTCCTTGAATTTTTTATCTGAAATATAGGCTTCGTTGCAAGCAATGATAAGCTGTGTTTCCCATTCAAATGCTGAGCCAAGACTTACTTCCAGAAATTTGCTAAAATGCTTATCCGTACTTTTACTACTTCCTTCAGCAATGTTGGAAGGTATGGAGACGGCACAGCGAATCATTTGACTAGAGAGGTTGTATCTTTCAAAGTCTGGAAAAGTCCTTGCCAGATTATAAGTCTCGCTAACTATTGACATCCCTTCTGTCCAAATTTTAAGTTTTCGAAAATTATGGGTCATCTCCAGTCTTTGTTCTTTCCTCTTTTCATCCCAAGTTCTAATTTCTCAACGGTTTCCCCGTCTTCAACATGTGCTGAATGCGTTCTAAGGTTTTTCTTTCGGTACAGAGCGACAGAAACGCCTCCCTTTCCAGATCCAATAGGTATTGCTCACTAACGTAGCTGGCTTCGGATAGATCACCACCTGCCATGACATAGGCCAATTTGTTCGCTATTTTTTTATCGTGCTCTGAAATATAATGCCCGGCTTCCATGGAATCGGTTCCTACAAGGAACATGCCCAAGGCCTGTTTCCCCAAGACCTTTACATCTTTTCTTGGAATGGGTTTGGTGTAGCCCTGTTCGGCCAGTAGCTGGGCATAAGCCTTAGCGGTAGCGATTTGCCTATCTTTATTGACTATCACGATATCCTTCCCTTTTTGTAGGATGCCCAGGTCATAAGCCTCATAGGCTGAGGTGGACACTTTGGCCATTCCTATGGTCAAGAAGTATTCTTGTAGGACGTTCAGTTCCACATCATTTTTCCGAAAAGTATCCGAGGCCCGGAGCGTCATCTCCTTACTGCCCCCGCCACCGGGGATGACACCTACACCGAATTCCACCAAACCAATATAGGTCTCCGATGCAGCAACCACTTTGTCCGCATGCAAGGAAAGCTCGCATGCGCCGCCTAAGGCCATTCCATGTGGTGCGGAAATCGTTGGAATAGCGGAGTACCGCATGCGCATCATGGTGTCCTGGAAAAGCTTTACGGCCATATTCAGTTCATCATATTCCTGTTCTACGGCCATCATAAATATCATTCCAATATTGGCACCTACCGAGAAATTTGCCGCCTGATTGCCGACGACCAATCCCTGAAAATCCTTTTCTGCAAGATCGACAGCCTTGTTCAATCCGGCAAGGACATCTCCGCCAATGGTGTTCATCTTGGACTGAAACTCCACATTCAAGATACCATCACCCAAATCCTCGATAACGACACCGCTATTTTTAAAGACCTCATTGGATTTGCGAATGTTGTCCAAAATGATGAAAGCATCCTGTCCCGGGATTTTTTTAATGGATTGGGAAGGAATATCAAAGGCATAGGTGGCTCCTTCCTGAACTACATAAAAGGACTTTTGGCCCGAAGCCAACATTTGATGTACCCAATCGGCCGCTTGTTGCCCTTCAGCCTTTATGAATTCCAATCCCTTTTCGATGCCAATAGCGTCCCAAATTTGAAAGGGCCCGTGTTCCCAGCCAAAACCCGCCTTCATGGCATCATCGATTTTGTATAATTCATCGGTAATCTCAGGAATTCG
The DNA here is from genome assembly GCF_965228935.1 of Ulvibacterium sp. GTDB lineage: Bacteria > Bacteroidota > Bacteroidia > Flavobacteriales > Flavobacteriaceae > Ulvibacterium. Next base: position 3,365,131 of record NZ_OZ245846.1, read on the forward strand.
ATGGGACACGTAAGCGAACAAATGTCCAAAACTCTTTCGATAGAACTCGCCAGCCTTGTCCTTTCCATTGACCAAAATGACAAATCGATCTATGACTTTATCGACAGTTTTGGTAAGTTCCAACGTATCGAACTTGGCACTTTTCTTGGAACGGTAGTCCATTATATCCAAGTCTAAACTAAGAATCTCGCTTTTTCCAGCCTTACCCGAAATTTTTTTATAGAACCCTTGTCCGGATTTGCTGCCCAACCATTGATTATCCATCATGGTATCAATAAAATCGGGCAATTTAAAAAGGTTGTGTCTTTCATCGTCGGTGCAGTTCTCATGAATGCCACGGGCCACATGTACCAAGGTGTCCAGACCTACGACATCTACTGTGCGGAAGGTAGCCGATTTTGGACGACCGATTACAGGTCCGGTCAATTTATCGATTTCTTCTATGGTCATGCCCAATTCCTTTACCATATGGAACAGGCTCATAATACTAAAGATACCAATACGGTTTCCTATAAAAGCGGGGGTATCCTTAGCCACCACTGCGGTTTTACCCAGAAATTTTTCACCATAAGAATTCAGGAAATCCAGTACCTCAGGTTTTGTCCTTGGGCCGGGGATAATCTCGAACAATTTCAAATAACGGGCAGGATTAAAGAAGTGGGTACCACAAAAATGCTCCTGAAAATCATCGCTTCGACCCTCGCTCATAAATTGGATAGGGATACCAGAAGTGTTGGAAGAGATAAAAGTACCTTTGGTACGATGTTTTTCAAGGTTTTCAAATACCTGTTTCTTGATATCCAAACGCTCCACGACTACTTCAATTATCCAATCCACCTTCGAAACCTTGGCGATATCATCCTCCAAGTTTCCAGTAACGATGCGTTTGGCAAACTGCTTATGATAAATAGGTGAGGGCTTGGACTTCAAGGCTGCGGCCAAAGAATCATTTACCAAACGATTTCGTACTACCTTGTCCTTTAAGGTCAGTCCTTTGGCCCTTTCCTTTTCATTGGGTTCACGTGGTACAATATCCAACAACAGTACCTGAACGCCAACATTGGCGAAATGGCAAGCAATTCCGCTGCCCATTATGCCGGATCCGATAACCGCAACTTTATTGATATGTTTGTTCATGGGTAGTAGGCTCTATTTACTCGTTGATTCCTCGGAATAGATTTTCTTATCCGTAATCACTTGATTGATGGTATCCATAACTTCAAAAAAACAGTCCAATTTCTCTTCGGAAACACTTAAGCGTATCGTCTCGTTGAACCGAAGTACGGCATTTTTGGAATCGTTCCTCTTTTCAAGGCCAAAATTCGTTAGATGTATCAAGACACCCCGGCCATCATTGGGATTGGGCCGCCGTTCTATTAAGCCTTTTTCCTCCATACTTTTCAAGATACGGGATAGACTTGTGGCCTCCATGCCCATTTTGGGCCCTAATGCTGTTGAGGGTGTGCCGGTTTTGGGATCGATGCTCAACAAGGTAAAGCCTACCGCCATCGTAGATCCAAATTTTTTGGCCTCTTCATTGTACATTCTGGCAACTGCCTGCCAAGTGGCTCGTAGTGCGTAATCTATGGTAATTTCCTTCATGGGTGGTTATTGGTTATAGTTCTCAAAGATACAAAAACTTATTATGCATGCATAATAAAAAACGAAAAAAGTTTTGGTTCTATAACGGCTCGATAGTGCCATTATGAAAACACTGAAAAAGATTCCTGAACAAAAAACAAGGAGATGGCCAACTATGGTTTTCAAGGAAATGAACCGTACACAAATCAGTTGTGGGAGAACAGTGATACCTTTAGTGCTATGGATGGTGACTGTTAAAGGTGCCCGTAAATATCTTTGTATAGATCCAGGTACTTTTCCCTGATAATTCTTCTTCTAAGCTTCATCGTAGGGGTAAGGTGACCACTGTCAATACCCCATACATCCGGGGTTAGTCGGAACTGTTTTACCTTTTCCCATTTGGCAAACTTCTCATTGGCTAGATTTACTTCCTCCTCATAGCGGGCCAGTACTTTTTCGTTCAGTACGATATCCGAATTTTCCGGAACGGTAATTTGGTGTCTTCTGGCCCACTCGTGCAAAAACTCAAAATCGGGCTGAATGAGGGCCGCCGGCATTTTCTCTCCCTCACCCACTACCATAACCTGTTCTATAAACCGGGATTGTTTCAACCTGTTCTCCAACAATTGGGGGGCTACATACTTACCACCAGAAGTCTTGAACATCTCTTTTTTGCGATCCGTAATTTTGAGAAAACCGTCTGAATCAATTTCCCCAATGTCCCCGGTGTGAAAATAACCATCTTTTAGTACTTCGGCGGTTAGTTCCGGATCCTTATAATACCCGATCATCACTTGGGGGCCTTTTATACAGATTTCACCGTCATCGGCTATTTTTACTTCCGTACGATCCAATAGCTTACCTACAGTACCGATTCTAAATCCACCATCACGCATATCGTTAACGGAAATTACAGGGGAGGTTTCCGTAAGCCCATATCCTTCCATTACCCCAAATTCGGCCGCATTGAATATTCGTGCCAACCTAGGTTGCAATGCAGCGCTTCCTGAGGAAATCAGACTGAGATTGCCACCCAGACCCGCTTTCCATTTGCTAAATATCAATTTACGTGCCAGGGCCAATTTTTTTTCGTACCACCATCCGTTCTGGCCGTAGGGTTCATATTGTAGACCTACATCCACGGCCCAAAAAAAGAGTTTTTTCTTAATACCGGACAATTCGGCCCCTTTGGCAATTATTTTGTCGTACACTTTTTCCAATAGTCGGGGGACAGCGGTCATAACGTGCGGCTCCACCTCCTTGATAAATTCACTGATTTGATCAATTGGGGCAAAATAAATCGTGACCCCGGCATATTGGTACAGATACATGAGCATTCTTTCATAGATATGGCATACGGGCAAAAAACTCAGCGATTTTGCATTACCATAATCCAAAGGCAGTCGCTTGAAACTTTCCAAGGCATTACTCACCACATTCTGATGCGATAACATAACGCCCTTGGCCGTCCCCGTTGTTCCAGAAGTATAGATCAAGGTAGCCAAATCCTCCGGTTTTACCGCTTCCATACGTTTTTGCACCTCTTCCTGATTGGAATCGTCCTTCCCCAGTTCCAGTACCTCTTTCCAGTTCTTGCAATCCGATAATTCATCAAATGAATACACCTCCTTAAGGCTGGGCACCTGACTTTTAATGGCCTTTACCTTTTGATACACTTCGTCACAGGAAACAAAGCAATACAAAGATTCAGAGTGATTGAGTACATAGGCATAATCCTCTTCAGAAATTGTTGGATAAATGGGTACGTTCTGTGCACCCAATTGCAATATACCGGTATCCATTATATTCCATTCCGTCCGGTTGGACATGGAAATTAGGGCAATCTTATCATTCCGTTCAACTCCCAAGCGTAACAGACCTCGACTAATGGCATTGGCCTTTTCGATATACTCTTTGGTGGATGTCGCCACCCACTGGTCACCGTATTTTGTGACCAGGCATTTTTCCATATTGTATTTTTCCAATTGGTAATATGGAAAATCGAACAGTCTGGTGATGTTTTGCATAGTTAGTTTCTCCTAGGTTACTGCAAAATAGCGAAAGTAGACGGGATATTAAAATTCAGTACTTTGGACAGAATGTTTTAAAAACATCTCCTAGAATTTTCGAGTCCAATCCATTGGCTTTGGGAAACTGGAATTTGTCGATTGGGATTTAAACCAAGTGAAGTTTCATTCCCTCGTGGCTATCGGTAAAACCTAATCCTTTGTAAAAATGAAGTGCTTTAGGTCTTTTTTTATCCGTTGTGAGCTGTACCAAATGTGCACCTTTTTCTTTTGCACGCTGGATGGCCCATTCAAACAAGCGTTGCCCCACACCTTGGTCACGATACCGTTCATGTACGCGTACCGCCTCAATTTGTGCACGAATACCTCCCTGATAGGTGAGGTATGGGATGAAGCTCAATTGTAGCGTTCCGATAATTTTTTTGTATTCATCTTCAGTAACGACCAACTCTTGATTGGGGTCGGAGCTTATTCTTTCAAAAGCATCATAGTACTTTTTAGGCAACGGATCTTGAAAATCCTCACGCAGCTCGCCCAATTTGTCATTGGCGAGTAGGGATACAATGTCCGGGACGTCCTTTTTAACGGCAAGACGAATATTCATATCACAGTTACTACCTGTTTTTTTCCACCCATTTCCTGGCATTTACAAACGCCTGTAACCATGGGGAGACCATATCTTCCCTATCCTTGGGGTAATGTGCCCAATTCCAGGGAAAGATAGAACGTTCCATATGGGGCATGGTAACCAAATGTCGACCCGTTTTATCGCACAACATAGCCGTGTTATAATCACTTCCATTGGGATTTGCCGGATAGTCCGCATAGCCATATTTCGCAACGATATCGTAGTCCGCCTCAGGAAGTGGTAGACTAAATTTGCCCTCACCATGGGAAATCCACACGCCCAAAGTAGTGCCTTCCATATTGGATAGCATTACCGAGTTGTTTTTCTGGATTTGCACGGATGTAAAATTGCTCTCATGTTTATGGGAATCGTTATAGGTCATTTTTCCGTGTTGTTCCCCATGTTCGGGATTGATCAAATCCAGTTCCATAAACAACTGGCAACCGTTGCAAATGCCTACGGAAAGGGTATCGGTACGGGCAAAAAACGTTTGTAGGGCGGTGTTGGCCTTTTCGTTGTATTTAAAGGCCCCGGCCCAGCCCTTGGCACTGCCGAGCACATCGGAATTGGAGAAACCGCCCACAGCCCCAATAAACTGGATATCTTCCAAGGTTTCCCTTCCACTGATCAGATCGGTCATGTGTACGTCCTTTACGTCAAATCCGGCCAGGAACATGGCATTGGCCATTTCCCGCTCGGAATTGCTCCCTTTTTCCCTTAGGATGGCTGCTTTGGGTCTGCCTTGTGCAACAGAACGCTCTGGCAGAATCCCTGTGAATTGATTCGGAAATTGATAACGCAACGGTTGTTTTTTATAGTTTTCATAGCGCTCGTTTGCCAGTCCGTTGGCCGTTTGTTTATCGTCCAACAAATAGGAGGTTTTAAACCAGATGCCCCTTAGAGAATTGACGTTCAATCCCAATTGCACCTCTCCGTTTTTGATGGAGAGTGTACCTTCGGAAACAACTTTTCCTATTTTATTGAAGCTTATTCCCGTATCTTTTAACTGTTGTTCTACAGCTAGGGAATCCTCTGAATCCAATTGAAAAACGATACCTGCGTTCTCAGAAAAAAGGAGTTTTATGATATCTTCTTCGCCTAGATCGCTTAAATCCAAATCAGCTCCTAAATCAACATCGGCAAAGCATAACTCCAAAAGTGTGGTTATCAACCCTCCGGAGGCAACATCATGACCTGCAAGGATTTGACCTTTCTTTATCAAAGTCTGGATTGAATTGAAAACTAACTTGAAATAAGATGCATCCTTAATGGTCGGGGCATCGGTTCCAATAGCATTTTGTATTTGCTCAAAGGAGGAACCTCCCAATTTGTAATTGTCTTGGGAAAGGTTTATGTAGTATAGGGGGCCTCCATCTTTCTGTAAAACGGGTTCCACCACTTTGGTGATGGCATCGCAATGTCCCGCAGCGGATACGATTACCGTTCCCGGGGCAATGACCTCCCCATCCGGATATTTTTGTTTCATGGAAAGGGAATCTTTCCCTGTTGGCACATTAATACCCAATGCAATGGCAAAATTCGATAAGGCTTCAACGGCCCTATACAATCTAGCATCCTCGCCCTGGTTTCTGCAGGGCCACATCCAATTGGCAGAAAGGGAAACGGAATTTAGCCCATCCTTTAACGGTGCCCAAATGATATTGCTCAGGGCTTCGGCTATACTATTCTTACTTCCGGCCTCGGGGTCTATCAATCCGGAAATAGGGGAGTGGCCTATACTCGTGGCTATACCTTCGGTTCCCTTAAAATCCAATGCCATTACCCCACAGTTGTTCAAAGGCAACTGAAGTGGACCGGCACATTGCTGTTTGGCCACTCTACCACCTACACAGCGATCTACCTTGTTGGTCAACCAGTCCTTACAGGCAACGGCTTCCAACTGCAATACCTGTTCCAAATAGTCGTGAAAGTTCTCCAAGGTATATAGGGAATCCGAATATTTTCTTTCGATGCCGGTATCTTCCATTATTGTTTTTGGAGAACTTCCGAAAAGGGCGGTCAAATCCATATCCATAGGTTTTTCGCCTTTAGAAATGGATTCAAAGGTGAATCGATGGTCACCGGTAACATCGCCCACCTGATACATGGGAGAACGCTCCCGTTCAGCGATACGTTGTAGCAAATCGATATCCTTTTGGCCAATGACCAGACCCATCCTTTCCTGGGATTCGTTACCGATAATTTCCTTGGATGAAAGGGTGGGGTCGCCAATGGGCAATTGGTCCAGGTCAATTTTACCGCCGGTATCTTCCACAAGTTCGGAAAGGCAATTCAAGTGTCCACCGGCACCGTGATCATGAATGGAAACAATTGGATTTTGATTACTTTCCACCATACCCCGAATGGCATTGGAGGCCCTTTTCTGCATTTCAGGATTGGAACGTTGTACGGCATTAAGCTCTATCGCCGAACTGAATTCCCCGGTATCCGCGCTGGAGACGGCCGCGCCACCCATACCGATACGGTAATTGTCCCCACCAAGAATAACAATTTTATCACCGGTTTTCGGTGTTTCCTTTAGGGCCTGATCCGCCTTTCCATATCCGATACCCCCGGCAAGCATAATTACCTTGTCAAAGCCCAATCTTCTTGTACCTTCCTGATGTTCAAAGGTCAAGACCGATCCAGAAATCAAGGGTTGCCCAAATTTGTTACCAAAATCCGAAGCACCGTTTGAAGCTTTTATTAAAATATCAATAGGCGTTTGATAAAGCCATTTGCGGGCCGGGAAAGCTTTTTCCCAAGGCCTATCTTCTTCCAATCTGGAATAGGCCGTCATATAAACCGCCGTCCCGGCCAAAGGGAGGGAGCCTTTTCCACCGGCCAATCGATCCCGTATTTCACCCCCTGATCCGGTAGCTGCGCCATTAAAGGGTTCTACGGTAGTTGGGAAATTATGGGTTTCCGCCTTAAGGGAAATCACCGATTCAAATTCCTCTTCACGATAATAATCCGGTCTGTCAGCAATTTGGGGCGCAAACTGCACCACTTTGGGCCCCTTTACAAAAGCAACGTTGTCCTTATAGGCCGACACAATATCGTTCGGATTTTCCTGGGAAGTCTTTTTTATCAGTTTAAAAAGGGAGGAAGGCATCTCCTTCCCATCAATGATGAAGGTGCCATTGAATATCTTATGCCTACAATGCTCCGAGTTGACCTGACTGAACCCGAACACTTCGGAATCCGTTAATTTCCTCCCGATTTCTTCGGAGAGCTTTTCCAGATATTCTACTTCTTCCTCGTTTAGGGCGAGTCCTTCCTTCTCATTATAACCGGAAATATCATCAATTTCCAATACAGGTTCCGGTACAATGTCGATATCAAAAATATGCTGTCCCAACCCGTCGAATTTTTGGAAAAGCATCGGATCGAAATTCATGAAATCGGTTTCCACGGACTGGAACTCCTCAATCCGGACTATTCCGGAGATTCCCATGTTTTGCGTAATTTCCGTGGCATTTGTACTCCAAGGGGTAACCATTGCCGCTCGGGGGCCAACAAAAAAGGCGTCAATCGACGCCATGTTTATTTTGGATTTGTTCCCGAACAACCAGGTTAATTTTTCTATATCCTGATGAGAAAGTTCCTTTTTGGTCTGTACCGCAAAAATTTTTGCGTCGACCTCTCCGAAAAAGTGAATCATTGAACTAGAACGTTGTTTGATTTAAGAAAGCACAAATTTACACCTTTTTAGGCTAAGTTTTTCAGGGAAAAATCAACAGGTTTTATTGGGATTGTTGATAATCAATCGAAAGCTAATGGGCCTCTTTATCTTTTGACCATTAAGGCCATATAAAATCCATCAAATCCACTCTTGGAGGCATAGATATGTCTTTCTTCGACCATGGTAAAGCTTTTTCCTTCTTCCGATTTCAAAAAGGCCAGAATCTGTTCTTCATTTTCCACGGGAAGAATAGAGCAGGTTACATACGCCAATTTACCTCCCGGCTTTACCATTTTGCTATAATTAAAAAGTATTTCTTTTTGGGTCTTTGTAATTTTTTCCAAGAATTCCGGCTGTAATTTCCATTTTGCATCGGGATTACGCCGGAGAACGCCCAAGCCGGTACAAGGAGCATCGATTAGGACACGATCCGCGCTGCCATGTAATTTCTTAATGACTTTAGTGGAGTCGATTATCCTGGGTTCTATGTTATGGGCACCATTTCGCCGAGCACGTCTTTTCAATTCCTTGAGCTTGTTGCCATAGATATCCAATGCTATGAGTTGTCCCTTATTTTCCATTAATGCGGCCAAGTGCAAGGTTTTGCCTCCTGCACCCCCACAGGCATCCACCACCCGCATCCCCGGTTTAACATCCAAAAAATCCCCGACCAATTGGGAGGAAGCATCCTGGACTTCAAACCATCCCTTTTTAAAAGGTTCCGAGCTAAAGACATTGGAACGTTCCTGTAACTTCAAGGCATAGGTATAACCTTTTATAGGTTCCGTAGCGATACCTGCACCTAAAAGTTCCTTTTGCAATCTATCCTTAGTAGTTTTAAGCGTGTTGACCCTTAAAACAACCTCGGCCTGTTGGTTTAAGGCCGCGATTTCCCCGGCCCATAGTTTTTCACCCAAAGTCCTTTCTCCAAGCGTGTCCAACCAATCCGGTATGGATTCCCTGTATTTCCTGATTTTGGAAAGTTCGTCAAATTTACCTTTGATACGACGTTCTGGAGTAGGTACAATCTGTTTCCAATCCGGTAGTTGAATTCCTTTTAGCACGGCCCAAACGGCCCACATTCGAAACAAGTTGCTTCTGCTATACGGTTCCCTTACCTCGGCAATCTTGGCATAAAGGCGTTTGTATCTCACCATTTCGTAGGTAGTTTCGGCAATAAAACCGCGATCACGGGAGCCCCATCGCTTGTCCCTTTTCAGTATCTTCTCAACTACCTTGTCCGCATATTGACCTTCGGTAAATATCAAGTTAAGGGCATCGATTACGGCAAAAACCAAATTTCTGTGCAATTTCATTCATGAAAAATAAGGCTGCAAAGGTATTGTTTTAGTAGCAATCCGTTTAATTTTGAAAAATTTTATCATGATGCGATTCATCCCATTGATCCTGACTTTCCCGTTATTGTTTTCCTGTTCTGAAGAGAAAGGAAGAGATCCGTTTTCATCCGTTAAAGTTGAAGTAATCTATCAGGATTCCCTAAGCATCCGAGCCATAGAAATCATGGGTAATAGCTTGGCCTTTGCTGCCAATAAGGGGACTTTTGGAACTATAGACCTTTCCAGGGGAACGATACGGACCAACATACAGCATTTTGATTCCATTGTGCCGGAATTTAGGGCCATCGCGCATACGACCACGGATTTTTTCATGCTATCCGCTGGTAATCCGGCATTGCTGTACAAGACAGGTAATAAAGGGCGGATGGAACTGGTCTACAAGGAGGAGGGTGATGGAGTCTTCTACGATGCGATGACCTTTTGGAATGATTTGGAAGGGATTGCCATTGGGGATAGTGTGGGGGGCTGTCTTTCTATAATCATTACAAGGGATGGGGGAAATACCTGGAATAAACTACCCTGTGATTTTCTACCTGCAGGTATTGAAGGCGAAGGTGCCTTTGCAGCAAGTAACTCCAATATAGTTACCATGGCAAACAAAACCTGGATTGCCACGACAAAAGGGCGTATTTATTTTTCACCGAATAAAGGGCAGACCTGGAAAGTATTTGAAACTCCAATACAGAGTAGGGGACCCACCCAAGGAATTTATTCCATTGATTTTTATGATGAAAGTGTAGGTGTGGTTTTTGGTGGAGACTATACGCGTCCTGAAAACAACAAGGCAAATAAAGCTATCACTAAAGATGGCGGGGAAACCTGGCTGTTGGTAGCCGATGGGCAAAACCCTTCGTATAAAAGTTGTGTACGGTTCGTCCCTAATTCGAAGGGAAAAGAAATAGTAGCCCTTGGCTTTACGGGAATATCGTATTCCAGCGATCGGGGAGAAACATGGAAAGCGATATCCGAGGAACCTTTTTACACAGTACGTTTTTTGAATGATTCCACAGCTTATGCCGCAGGAAAGGGGAGGGTAGCCAAGTTGTCATTCAAGACAAAGTGAGGTCCGGTTAAGGCTAAAATTCCTCACTTTGCCCTGAACAAACTATCAACTATACACTCACTATCATATAACCTCGGCCATACTTTTTATACCAAACACCTTGGTATTTGTACAATTTTCTTCCATTGATGCGAACAACTTTGTTCCCTCTTGGAAGATGCCTTACCGTAACGCCTATTGGTGCCGCACAGACCACATACCTCCCTCCTCTGAACCGATACCAAACCCCATTGGCAACATGAAAATTAACACCTCTATGTACCACTAGTTTAGGTTGGTGAATAGTGGTTACCACCGTACCAATTCTTGGGTATACCTTAACGACCCTTCTTTGAGCGTTTACAGCGGATAAGGTTCCGAACAATACCATGATAAGTAAAATAGACTTTAGATTCTTCATAACATAAATTTTACGACTTGGACTGATTTACCAAGCCTAGTTTACATCTTTTTGACTGATCAGGGAAAGGATGGTTTAATGAAAAAGGGCGCTATCCAGCGCCCTTTTTATGTTTTTCATCGAATTCTTGATCCACATTAGCCACCACCGCGCCGTCTGTCCCGCATTTCCTTTAGTAATCGTTTTTTGAAATCCTCTTCGGCCTTTATAAGTAGAAATGTTTTTTTGGAAGTGATTGCCCTATTCATTTTCTCCAGGAAGGCAACGTTCAATTGGTGCTTTTCGTCTTCCAATGCGATCAAATCATTAAGGAGGGCATCCGCTTCCTTTTCGGACAATCCGTCAAAATCCATAAGCTTGGCACGTATATCACGTCTTTCCTTTCTCTTAATGGCCTCTATTTTATCCTCGTGTTCATTGTAAATGGGCCAAAAGACCTGGGCCTCCTCGGAAGTTAGATTCAAACGCTCCGTAATGAAGGCCACCTTGAGGGTCTTGATCTTGTCCCTAATCGGCCTGTTCTGTCCATAAAAGACCGTAGTGGCCAGTAAAGACAAAATCAGCACCCGTATGCTATTGTTCGTATTCATCGAATTCTATGTTTAGTTCATCCACATCATCCACGGTATCGTCCAAATACTCCATGATGTTTTCATCGTTGATTTGATTTTCCAAGATATCGTTGATTTCCAATTCCTCTACGGGAATTACCTCGGCTATTTCATATGAACTAAGCCCCAGATCATTGTTTTCCAAATAAGTTTCCAAATCGGAATTGGCCAAATCCCCGAAAGTGAATTCATCTTCCTGACTTAAGCGCAATCCGAAAACTACCAATAGCACAGCGGCAATTGAAGCGGCCGCGTAATAGTATTTTCTATAAGGATTTAGTTTTATGACCTGGGTTTCGCTATCCTGAATTTTTTGAACTATTTTTTCATTGAGATTTTCAAAATAGTCCTTGGGCACTTGAAAACCATCCTTTTCAGGGAGATGAATATCTTCCTCTGACAACTTTTGCCTCATCCTCTCGGTGAAGCCGTCAAAGTAGCCCTCAGGGGTTTTAAAATCAGACTTTTTATATTTTTTGTCCATGTCTTTATTTTGACTTCCAGTGCTTTAAAAAGTTTAATCCTCCTTTAGGGAGGCCTCTATTTTTTTTACCGCAAGGTGGTAGGAGGCTTTTAATCCACCTACCGAGGTATCCAATATTTCGGAGATTTCCTCATACTTCAATTCCTCAAAATACTTCATATTAAAGACGAGTTTCTGCTTTTCCGGCAAGGCCGCAATGGCCTTTTGCAATCTTAGTTGAATCGCATCGCCTTCAAAATACACATCGGCTTCTAGATTTCCTATCATTCTGTCCTGTAATTCAATATCGCTAAGCCCTAGTTTTTTTGATTTGGACTTCAAAAAGGTCAAGGCCTCGTTCGTTGCAATGCGGTACATCCATGAATATAATTTGCTATCGCCTTTGAACCCTTCAATATTTTTAAAGACCTTAATGAAGGTATTTTGCAACACATCGTCCGCATCGTCATGATTTAAAACAATTCTGCGGATATGCCAATACAACCGTTCCTTGTAGGTGTTGATAAGCACCTCGAAGGACTGGGATTGGGTTTCCTTTTGTTTTAGTTGCTGGACTAGGGTCTCTTCCGAAATCAAATTAATTTTCTTCGATACGTCTTTTGGACTATAAAAATAGAAAAAGGTTTAAGCTTATCGCCAACCGTCTTCCTAAATACGAAAGAGGGTACTACTAGTATTTTCCTGAATCTAGGAAGCCAAGGATTGCATTTCCACCAATTTCTTGTAGACTCCCTTTTTGGAAAGCAGTTCGGTATGGGAACCTTGCTCCACGATTTCCCCTTTTTGCAGTACCACAATACTGTCCGCATTTTGAATAGTGGAAAGCCTATGGGCAATAACAATGGAGGTACGGTTCCGCATCATGTTCTCCAACGCATCCTGTACCAGACGTTCACTCTCCGTATCCAGAGCGGAGGTAGCCTCGTCCAAAATCATGATAGGTGGATTCTTTAAAACGGCCCTTGCAATGGACAGCCGTTGTTTTTGGCCGCCGCTCAATTTATTGCCGCTATCCCCGATGTTGGTGTCATATCCTTCCGGTAATTCCGTAATGAAATCGTGTGCATTGGCAATCTTTGCAGCTTCAACAATTTCCTCATCCGTGGCGTTTTCCTTTCCGAGGGAAATGTTACTTCTAACCGTGTCGTTGAACAGAATGGAATCCTGGGTGACCAAGCCCATAAGGTTACGTAGGGATTTTTTGGTCAGATCTTTTATGTTTGTGTCATCTATGGAAATTTCGCCTTCGTTTACATCATAAAAACGGGTTACAAGATTGGCAATGGTACTTTTTCCACTGCCGGACTGGCCGACCAGGGCAACTGTATGCCCCTTCAATACAGATAGGTTAAAATTCTTCAGCACGTACTCGTCCTCGTACTTAAAGGAGATATTTTTTAAGGCGATTCCTTTCTTGAAATCCGTTTTTTCCAAGGCATCCGATTTGTCAATAATCGGGTTTTCGGTTTCCAAGACCTGTAATACCCGCTCCGCTGCAGCATTACCTTTCTTTACCCCGTAGGAGGCCTTGCTGATGGCCTTGGCCGGAGTCAATATGTTATACGCTAACCCCATATAGGCAATAAAGGAAGCGGCATCCAGGGTACCATCAACCAACACCATTTTACCCCCGAACCAAAGCAACACCCCGATGACCAAAATGCCCAAAAACTCGCCTGTGGGCGAAGCCAGATTTTGGCGGTTCAATAGCGTATTCGAAAACCTAAAGAAGCGATTGGTAGAAGATTTGAATGTTTTATAAAAGCGGGATTCCGCGTTAAAGGCCTTTATCACCCGAAGCCCGCCCAAGGTCTCCTCCACGATGGATAGAAATTCACCTTGTTCCTTTTGTACACGGTCCGACTTTTTTTTCAGGGATTTTCCGATACGGGAAATAAGCGCTCCGGCAATAGGGATAAATATGAAGACAAAAAGCGTAAGCTTCACACTAATGAGAAACATGACGATAATAGTAAATAGTATAGTCAAAGGTTCCCGAACGATCAACTCCAAGATCGAAAGGAAAGAATGTTGAATTTCCAGGACATCCGAAGTAATACGGGCAATAACATCGCCCTTTCGCTTTTCGGAGTAGTAAGAGATGGGCAATTCCGTAATTTTTTGGTACATCCTGTTCCGAATATCCTTTAGAACTCCATTTCGAAGAAAAGTGATGAAATACATCGCCAAATAGTTGAAAACGTTCTTCAACAAAAAAAGAAGCAATACCAATCCGATAACTAGCACAAGTCCTTTCATCTCGTCATCGCCGGAATACTGGGTAACCCGGTAGTTCATATAGTCCATGAAATAGTCCTTGGCCTTCCCGATTCCCTGAAAAGCGGGAGGTTCGGTAAGCTGTGTGGTCTTATCAAACAGGACGTTGAGCATGGGAATCAAGGCGGCAAAGGAAAGCGCACTGAACAGGGCATAGAGTATATTAAAGAAAATGTTCAGGAAACCATATTTCTTATAGGGCTTCGCAAAGCGAAGGATTTTTTTGAAATATTCCATCAACCCAAATTGAATTCACCCAGGATACGGCCTATCTTGGCCTCCAACTCTTGATTTACCTTTTTGAAATTTTCCGCTTTGTCCAAAGGGGCGTTAATGCTGAAGTAGAATTTGATCTTGGGTTCGGTTCCGCTGGGTCGTGCGGCCATCCGCGTACCATCCTCAGCAGTATAGATCAGTACATTGGATTTTGGAATATCAATTTCCGATACTTCCCCGGTAGCCAGATTTTTAGAGGTGGATGTATTGTAATCATCCACAATAATAACCTTGGAACCATCTATTTCCTTGACGGGATTTTCCTTAAAATCGATCATCATTTGTTTGATTTCCGCAGCCCCGTCCATTCCCTTTTTGGTCAGAGAGACCAATTTCTCCTTGTAGAAACCGTAGTCTACATAGCAATCGATCAAATCCCTATAGAACGAACTGCCCTTGGCCTTGGCATCGGCAGCAATTTCACAGGCCAATAGGGTAGAGGTCACTGCATCCTTGTCCCGAACAAAATCACCGACCATATAGCCAAAACTTTCTTCACCGCCACCGACAAATTGTTGCTGTGGGAAATCCTTGATCATTTTACCGATCCATTTAAATCCGGTGAGTGCGGTCTTATATTCTACCCCATAGGCCGCTGCCATTTTTTCCAACATCGGGGTGGAGACAATGGTCGTGGCAACAAATTCATTCCCCTTAAAACCTTTTTCCTTTTGTTTTTCCAAGAGAAATTTTGTCATCAGGACCATGGTCTGATTGCCGTTGAGTAATTCTATTTCTCCTTCAAGATTTCGAACGGCAATTCCCAAACGGTCACTGTCCGGATCAGTACCGACTACCATATCGGCCTGGATTTCCTCCGCCTTTTTGATGGCCATGGAAAGTGCTTCCGGCTCCTCGGGATTGGGCGACTCCACGGTGGGGAAATCCCCATCCGGTTTGGCCTGTTCCTCGATTATGGTCACATTTTGGTATCCGGAACGTTTCAAGACTTCCGGAATGGCTGTTATGGAAGTACCATGTAATGAAGTAAAGACAATTTTAAAATTGTCCTTGCCGGCTGCATTAAAATTCCCATTGGCAACTGAAGCTTCGATGAACGCTTCATCCACCTTGGTATCGATAAGCTCTATCAAATTTTCGTTTGCCATAAAATTGACATCTTCAAAGGAAAGTGCATTGATTTCGGCAATGATCTCTCCATCCTGGGGGGGCACGATTTGTCCGCCGTCCGTCCAATAAACCTTATACCCATTATACTCCGGAGGGTTGTGCGAAGCCGTCAACACCACTCCCGCATGGCAGCCTAGGTGGCGAACGGCAAAGGAAAGCTCCGGGGTAGTACGAAGTGCCGAAAACAAATATACCTGGATACCATTTGCCGAAAATACCTCGGCCACAGTTCGGGCCAAAGTATCGCTATTATGGCGACAGTCATAGGCGATGACTACCTTTACATCGCTATCACTATAGCTTTTTTTTAGGTAATTACTAAGACCTTGGGTACTTTTCCCCAAGGTGTACTTGTTAATACGATTGGTGCCAATGCCCATAACACCCCGCATTCCACCAGTACCGAATTCCATGTTCTTGTAGAAACGATCTTGGAGTTCGTCGGTGTCGTTTTCAATTAAATGTTGGATTTCTTTCTTTACGGAAGGATCAAAAAAATCGGTCAACCAGCTTTTGGCGGATTCTAAAATTGCGTCCATTTAGGCATATATTTGAGCCGTAAATTTAAGAAGAATATTGTTCTTCCTGCTGGGCAAAATTGATTTCTTCCGAAACCGTATAACGCGGCTCATTTTTTTTGGAACGGATAATGATCTCGCCGATAAAACCGGCAAGAAACAATTGGGTTCCCAAAATCATGGCGGTGAGGGCAATGAAAAATTGCGGTCGATCTGTAATCAAACGACCAAATGGATTTATAAACAGTTTGTCAATTCCCAAATAGAGTGCAAACCCAAAACCTACAATAAACATCAATACGCCGAGTGCTCCAAAAAGGTGCATGGGTCTTCTACCAAATTTGGATACGAACCAAATAGTTATTAAATCCAGAAATCCATTGATGAACCGTTCCATTCCAAATTTAGTTTTACCGTATTTACGGGCCTGATGTTGGACTACTTTTTCCCCGATATTCGAAAAACCTGCATTCTTGGCCAAAACGGGGATGTACCTATGCATTTCCCCGCGCACCTCGATAGTTTTGACTACGGTCTTTCGAAAAGCCTTTAAACCACAGTTGAAATCGTGTAGCTTTACTCCTGAAGTCTTTCTGGCCGCCCAATTAAAAAGCTTGGAAGGCAGGTTTTTTGAAAGCAACGCGTCATATCTCTTTTTCTTCCAGCCTGAAATCAAATCGAAACCCTCAGAGGTAATTAGGCGATACAACTCCGGGATTTCCTCGGGATTATCCTGAAGATCTGCATCCATCGTAATGATTACATCGCCCAAAGCTGCCCTAAACCCCGCATGCAAGGCTTGGGACTTTCCAAAGTTTCTTAAAAACCGTATCCCTTTTACGTAATCGTTCCTTTCGGACAGCTTGGATATCACCTTCCAGGATCCATCGGTACTACCATCGTCAATAAAGATAATCTCATAGGAAAAACCACTGGATTCCATGACGTTTATAATCCAATCGTGGAGTTCCTCAAGGGATTCTTCCTCGTTGAGCAAAGGGATTACAATGGACAGATTCATAAAAAATGGCTAAGCATCTGCCCAAAAATACGATTTTGCTGTTAATAAGCGGGTTTTTGTTTTTTCATGATGAGACCTCCAATAAGACCAACAATGAGACCTATGACGATATTCATAATCAGGATTATGGGATAGGACATCCATGCAAATTTTTTCTGCATTTCTATGCCTTGGTCAATCTGTTCCTCGGTAAGCTCAGGATTGTCTTGCAGGGCTTGCTGTTTTCCCAGTTCGTATGTATTGTCTATGAAATCAGGCTCCATGAAATTGGAGAGTATAAAAAAGTATAATAACCCTAAAATCCCGGCAATTAATGCAACACCAGCTCCTAACTTTAAAGCTTGAGAGAGGCTTAAATAACCCATACCGGTCTTTTTGAATTGGGCAATTGCTAATAAGATACCTGTTGCCAATATCGCAATATGAACTCCTTGTACACTGAAACCGCGCTCGTAATGCATGTCCATTGAAAATAGAATTAAGGCAAATAGAATTCCAACGGCTCCCGTAATCAGGCCGTAGTTCATTGAAAATTTCCCTGTTTTTGGTTGATTTTCTTCCATGTTATTTATTTTTAGGTTGTTATTTATTTAGTGTGTTTTTTAACATTTTTGTTACATTTAAAGATACGATATTTTGTTTCTCTTTTTCGGGAATTAAAATTGCAGATTTCTGAAAATTGTCTAAATTTGCACCACTTTTAGGAAAAGCATTTAAAGTACGGTACTGATGAAGAAAGGGATACACCCAGAAAACTATAGATTGGTCGCTTTTAAGGACATGTCCAATGACGATGTGTTCATCACCAAATCCACTGCCAATACCAAGGAAACTTTGGAAGTGGACGGGGTGGAATATCCATTGGTAAAGTTGGAGATTTCCAGAACGTCACACCCATTTTATACCGGGAAGGCCAAATTTTTGGATACGGCAGGTCGTATAGATAAGTTTAAGAGCAAGTACGACAAGTTCAAAAAGAAACCGGCCGCACAGGAAAAGGACGCCTCAGCGGACGAAAAATAAGGGACTGCCCCTACAATAAAAAATAGTTAACGCCTCCGACAGAAATCGGGGGCGTAATTTTTTTAATTTTGTTCCAAACCATCCCTACAATGAATTATGTCCTTTTTGACGGGAACGTCAGAGACCATTTACTTCCCTTTACCTTTACACGACCCGTAGCCGACATTCGTATCGGAATTTTGACTATACGGGAGAAGTGGGAACGCTATCTCGGTACCAGTGCAAGCTCCAAGACCGAGGATTATCTACAGGAAAAATTTCCGCTGGTACTTCAGGAGGAAAATATCTTCATCAATGCTTCCTTTTTACCAAATACGGAGTTGACCGAATTGATAAAGGGACTAAAACGAAACGAGGCGGTTTATCTAAAGGATGAAATTATAGCCTATTGTGCAGACCGAATACAAGAGGAAACCGAGCTTTCGACTTTTAAACAACTTGCTTATGAAGGGGAGGTACTAAGGGTTGAGCGTACCTGGGATATTTTTTCCAAAAACGGGGAGGCCTTGCAGGCCGATTTCGATTTTCTTACCAAGGGAAGAAAAAGTGCTCCGATTTCCGGCACAAACCAATTGATTCGCCCCGAGAACATCTTTTTGGAAGAAGGGGCAAAGGTGGAATACAGCATTTTGAATGCCACGGAAGGGCCTATCTATTTGGGGAAGGATTCCGAGGTTTGGGAAGGTAACCTTATTCGCGGGGCATTTGCCCTATGCAACAATGCCGTGGTAAAAATGGGGGCCAAGATCTATGGCCCTACTACGGTTGGCCCTTATGGCAAGGTCTGTGGTGAAATAAGCAACTCGGTAATCTTTGGCTATTCCAGTAAGGGTCATGAGGGCTACCTCGGGAATGCGGTATTGGGCGAGTGGTGCAATATAGGGGCGGACAGCAATAACTCCAACTTAAAGAACAATTATGCCAAGGTGCGGTTATGGAACTATGCCACGGAAAGCTTTGAGCATACAGGGTTGCAGTTTTGTGGGCTTATGATGGGGGATCACAGTAAGACGGCCATCAATACTATGTTCAACACCGGAACGGTAATCGGGGTGAATTCCAATATTTATGTACCAGGTTTCCCTCGTAACTTTGTGCCCAGTTTTAGTTGGGGCGGGGCCTCAGGTTTTAGTACCTATCTTCCCAGAAGGGCATTTGAAGCGGCCAAGGTGATGATGGCAAGAAGGCATGTGGAGTTTGATGAAAAGGAGGCCAACATCCTAAATCATGTTTTTGAACTGACCCAAAAATGGCGGAACTATTAAATTTTGGCAAAGATCGCTCCATTGTGATGTAAAAGGGTTTTACACCTAGGATACGTTTTCTCACCCTCGCTATTGAAAATCTTACGAGGATTAAGGTTGTGGTAATTTTGTAGAAGGATAATCGCTTTTATTGATTTAATTTATCGAATAAGGCTAGCTTGTCCACCTTAGTGGTATCGGTGGTCATCAAATAATCATCTACATAAAGGGTCATTGCGTCCGGCCATTGGTCCCTGTACATCCCTATTTTGTGATAAAATCGATTTCTTCCTTTTTTTGATGCGGTTACCCCTTTGAAGGAAACAACTTTTTCCCCATCCATCCACATGTTGATATAACCCTCCGAAGTTTCCGAATAATAAATCTGCAAAAGAAAATCGTGCCATTTTTCTTTTGTAAGCTTCGGGAGTTCAATACGGGACGATCGTTCTTTTTCATCCTTGGTCATGTCATAAATAGTTAAGTAATGACTACCGTTTCTAAATCTATGGGCGAACAATTGTATCGTATTTCCAAATAATACCTTTTGTTTTACTTGTGATATGACCAGGCGATTATCCACAATCGGAAAGTCCTTTGGTAAAAAAAACGAATGTGCGTACCAAACCTCATAATTTAGGAATGGATGTGCCCCTGAATCCAATTCCGTTCTTTCCGTAAAATTTCCATCGCCTCCGTCTTGTCTTATAAATCCCTTTTGTACCACAAGTTTTGCACATTTGTTGCCAGAACGTTGGTATTGATCGGTTATGGTCACGGCATCTTTTTCATAACGTCCACTTCCTTTATTTCCTGGACGCCAAAAATCGGCAAGATGGCCAGTTTCAAAATCATCGGACTTTGTAAAATCATCAATCTTCCCTTCTCCACAGCCATAGCATATAATGAATACCAAAAGCAATTGGAAGGCCGGTTTTATGGGTCTCATTAAAAAGGCTTTCAATACAAAATAAAACAACACAAGTATTTCTTGACCGTGCATAGAATACATATTGAATTTAATATAAAAAAACTGGTTCCAAAGGATTTGACCAAAATTTAAGTAAAGTTGACATTCAGCTATAGACTTTGACTTGAACAAAAGATAAGAAACCCTTTTTGTACCTTTGCATCCCAAATCCAAAGGGGCAATGAAAAAAAGAGTCGCTTTTTATACACTGGGTTGTAAGCTCAATTTCTCCGAGACCTCTACCATTGCCAGAGGTTTTGTATCGGAAGGATTTGAGCGGGTGGACTTTTCGCAACCGGCGGATATGTACGTCATAAATACGTGTTCGGTTACAGAGAATGCGGATAAGCGTTTTAAGACCATTGTACGACAAGCCCAAAGAACCAATCCCGAAGCATTTGTGGCTGCCATTGGCTGTTACGCCCAATTAAAACCGGAAGAACTGGCGGCCGTTGACGGCGTGGATTTGGTTTTGGGTGCTACCGAAAAATTCAAGATTACCGATTATATAAACGACCTTCTCAATAGTCATCCTGAGCGTAGTCGAAGAGTGGCCCAAATCCATTCCTGTGAAATAGAGGAGGCCGATTTTTATGTCGGCAGCTATTCCATAGGGGATAGGACACGGGCATTTTTAAAGGTACAGGACGGTTGTGATTATAAATGTACGTATTGTACCATCCCCCTGGCACGTGGAATTTCAAGAAGTGATACCCTTGAAAACGTATTGGGGAAAGCCGCAGAAATTGCCTCAAAGGGGATTCAGGAAATTGTTTTGACGGGGGTGAATATAGGTGATTATGGCAAGGGAGAATTTGGAAATAAAAAACATGAACACACTTTTCTGGATTTGATCAAGGCCCTGGATAAGGTAGCGGGAATTCGGCGACTTCGGATATCCTCCATAGAACCTAACCTGTTAAAAAATGAGACGATCGATTTTGTGGCTAACAGCAATTCCTTCGTACCTCATTTTCATATTCCATTGCAAAGTGGCAGTGATGAAATCTTGAAGTTGATGCGCCGGCGTTATTTACGAAACCTATACGTTGAGAGAGTGCAACGCATAAAGGAAGTTATGCCCCATGCTTGCATAGGTGTAGATGTTATCGTGGGATTTCCCGGGGAAACCGATGCCCATTTTCTGGAAACCTACCATTTTCTGAACGAATTGGACATTTCCTATCTACATGTGTTTACCTATTCGGAAAGGGACAATACGCCCGCAGCCGGGATGGATGGAACGGTTCCCAAAAAGATAAGAAACAAGCGAAGCAAAATGCTGCGGGGACTTTCGGCCAAAAAGCGCCGGGCTTTTTATGAAGGCCAGTTGGGCCATGTTAGAACCGTCTTGTTCGAAGGGGAGAACAAGGAAGGCCATATTCACGGGTTTACCGAAAATTACGTAAAAGTAAGGACACCTTGGAATCCTGAATTGGTGAATACCTTACATGAAATTGAATTGACTGAAATCGATGAGGACGGTTTGGGACGATTTGAATTTGTTGAAAGTACGGTTGAGGTATAAAAAATCCCGCAATTAGCGGGATTTTATTTTCTAGATCCTGATGCCTACCGGCAACATTTCCTTGTATTGTCTATTTTTCCGTAGAAAACCCGCTATCTGCGGACTGGTGGGAACAACTCTTTGGTTTTGTTCCTGAATGTGATGAAGGACGGATTTTATGAAATCTTCCTTAAAACCTTCCTTGGTAATTTCTTCAGGTACTACCAGCTTG
Source organism: Ulvibacterium sp. (assembly GCF_965228935.1). Taxonomy (GTDB): domain Bacteria; phylum Bacteroidota; class Bacteroidia; order Flavobacteriales; family Flavobacteriaceae; genus Ulvibacterium. The sequence continues at coordinate 3,387,167 of NZ_OZ245846.1, forward strand.
GTCAAAAAGACCTTTCTTTCCTGCGAAGAGTATTCGATTTTAGCCAGATGTCCATTCAGCCTAGTTTCAAATTGACGCAAGAAACTATTGTCCTTGATTTGCATTTCATTCATATAGTTTGATTTTAATGTTGGTCTTAGACAAAAAAATCACGATGTTCCACAATCGTAATTTTCTATATTTTTACTTTGAAATCTGAGATGTTGGGGACAACTTCCAATGATGGTACAAAATTAGGGAAAAAAATAGAACTTTCCTAGAAAAACCCAAAGTCCGGTCATTATGCCCTATGATAAAACCCATGTTTATTTTATGCCGGGAATGGCCGCAAATCCATCTATATTTGAAAATATTGCACTTCCCAAGGACAAATTTGAACAGCATCTATTGGAATGGTTTATCCCCAAACAGGGGATGACACTATCCGAGTATGCCGTTGAAATGAACAAAAATGTCGTTCATGAAAACCCGGTACTTTTGGGTGTATCCTTTGGAGGAATGCTTGTTCAGGAAATGGCCAAACATATCCCGACGCAAAAAACAATTATAGTGTCCAGCGTAAAAAGCACCTCTGAATTACCCAAAAAAATGGTCTTTGCCAAATATACCAAGGCACATAAATTGTTGCCCACAGGTTTGGTCAACAATGTAGAGCTTCTGGCCAAATACGCATTTGGGGAAACCCTGACCAAACGGCTAAAACTTTATGAGCAATATCTTTCCGTTAGGGACAAGTACTATATGGATTGGTCCTTAGATCAAATCATAAATTGGGAACAGCAAAATTGTCTGGAAGGCCTGGTGCATATCCATGGCGAAAAAGATCCGGTATTCCCGATCGGAAACATTAAGGATTGTATAGCCGTAAAAAATGGGACCCACACCATGATCATACATCGGGCCAAATGGTTCAATGAACACCTGCCCACAATTATTTTGGAATAAGGGAGTTGTATTAATACCTTTGAATAACAAGAAAAATAAATCTGGGAATATGAAGATAGTAAAGAACGTTTTGATGCTTTTGGGAGTGTTCTTTGTGATAAGTACGTTGGTATTTGCGGTACAAAATACGATAGAGGAGCAGAGCGATGATTCCATGGACATGGCGGAAAACGACCCCAACAAGAACGTGGCCGAGGAATATAAAATATCCGCAATCGATATCCCGGAGGATCTGAATTTTGCCGGGGAGCCCGTACCGCAAAACGACCCAGAGGTAATGGAACGTGTGGACCGGGAGTTTTTGGTCAATACCTATTGGCAGTCCAATGCCCTATTGCTAATGAAACGGGCACACAAGTACTTTCCGATAATAGAACCAATTCTTGCCAAAAATGGCATCCCGGATGATTTTAAGTATTTGGCCGTAGCCGAAAGTGGACTTCAGAACGTGGTTTCCCATGCCGGGGCCACTGGTTTTTGGCAGATTATGAGAAGGACAGGGCAGGAGTATGGACTTGAAGTGAACAAGAACGTTGATGAGCGTTATCACTTGGAAAAATCCACCGAGGTCGCCTGCAAATATTTGAATAAATGGAAGGAGAAATACGGAAGTTGGACCTTAACGGCCGCTGCGTATAATGCGGGCCCCGGATCCATCAATAAATTTATGGGAATACAGCAAGTGGAAGATTATTACGACCTTTTATTGGGTGAGGAAACGGGGCGTTATGTGTTCCGTATCATGGCCATCAAGGAAATATTGTCCCATCCCGAAAAATATGGTTTTGAAATTGAGAAAGAGGATATGTATACCGTAGTACCCACGTTTAAGGTAGAGGTGGATGAGCCGGTTTTTAGCTTTGCCGATTTCGCCCAGGAGTATGAAATCAACTACAAGATTTTAAAGCGACATAATCCTTGGCTACGGGAGCCGCACCTGAATAACGCTTCCAAGAAAAAATACATTATAGAAATTCCCAATAAGGGCTATTACAAAGTGTCCAGCAGTAACCCTTAGATTCTCTTCATCTGTTGTTGCATCATTTTGATCTGCTCGGAAAGCATATTGTTCTTGTCCAGTTTTTTGGCCTCTTGAAGTAATGTGGTCGCTTCCCTTTTTCGACGCTTTTGCATAGCTATACCGGCGAGGCTTAGTTTCGCCATGGCCACATCATAATCCATGGTAAGTCCCAACTTTAGCGCTTTTCTAAAATATTTTTCGGCCTGGGTCAAATTTTTTTGGGAATGCAGGATTCCATGCAAATAGTTATAATATCCTTGTTGTTTGGTTATCAGGGCCGCCTCCGGGTTTTTAATTTTGTCCAACCATTTTTGAGTACCTTCCATATCCTGCTTTCGCATCCGCAAAAAGGCCAATAGAATCATCTCGTTCCTAAAGTACAGGAAGATGAAAATAAGTGAAAACAAAATCAAGGCAATACCGTTGCCTATATACCCTTCCGTAAACTGATAAACGGCATAGGCTATAATTAGTCCGGCAATGACGAGTTTAATATTCTTGTGGAACATGTTTATGTTTAGTTGATTCGTTCATATGTAATGGTGGACTTTATGGTAGTCGGAATCTTTTGGTCGCCCAGTTGTGCCATGGTACCCGTACCTTCGGATTCGCCCTCTACCTTCATTTTCTTTATGAAGCCGGATGTCAAATCAGCGGTAATGTGGGTATCCTGTGTTCCAATAAGGTTCATTGTGGTGGCCGGTTCGGTAATGTCCATGGTCACTTCGGCTTTTCCCATAATTTCCGCGCTGGCATCCTCAATGGTTTCCAAGGTCCAGGTGTTTTTTGTACTCAACTTTCCGGAATACTCATTCTTCCAAGTATCCCCAGGCTTAACCTGTTGCTGGGGATAGAGGTAGGTCATTTGCTCATAGCTGTTGGATAAGGCTTCCGATCCAAATTCCTTCTCCAAGGATTTTTTCATCATGTTCAGGGAAAACTCATCTTCCAATCCAGAAGCTTGGGCCATCTTTGCCACCAGACTATCGCCCCCCTTTACCTTCAGGATATGTCCATTTCTGGAAAGGGTCATTTGTATGGGGTGCTCCAACAGACTATTGAAAATATTGGATTGCATGTCGCCCTCCACGATTTCCTTTGCGGCCACGTTCATCAACTCTCCCTGTATGTTGGATACCATTTTAAGATTAAGATCCTTAAAGGTCAACGCTATCTCGTAGTTATTGTCTTCTTCTCCCAGGACCCTAAACTCCAAAACACCGTCTATTTCATTGGTCAATTCATGTTCGGCCCCGTCAAGCTTTTGGGTAATTACCTGTTTAGCCTCTTGTTTTATGGTGAATACATCATCCTTTTCCAACTTGTATTCCAGTTTTACCTGACCTATGGTAATGGAGCTAAAAAACAATAAAAACGACAGGGACAAAATGTTTTTCATAGTGGGGAAAAATCCAAGTTATCGAATGCGGCAAAAGTAATAAAAACAATCCAAAACATTTTTATATTTCCATTTGGCAAAGCAAAAACTCTTCGTATATTTGCGCCCAGAATTTTATGGGCAAAAAGTCCACTTGCAACGTATAATAAGTTTTTAAAGGCTCAAAAATGAAAAGGACATTCCAGCCATCCAAACGAAAAAGAAGGAACAAACATGGGTTTAGGGAGCGCATGGCTACTGCGAATGGCAGAAAGGTACTTGCTAGAAGAAGGGCCAAGGGAAGAAAAAAATTATCCGTATCCTCAGAGCCGAGACACAAAAAATAATGATTGAACATTTTAACAATACCAAGGTGTTACTTTTTCGGAAGTAGCACCTTTTTTTTGTCCAAGCCGAACTTGTTTCGGTTCCAACTGATTAAAACCTAACATAGAACATGCCCAAGAGAAAAGATTTAAAATCGATTTTGATAATAGGTTCTGGACCTATAATTATTGGACAGGCCTGTGAGTTCGACTATTCCGGATCCCAAGCCTTAAGAAGCCTTAAGGAAGATGGGATAGAGACCATATTGATCAATAGCAACCCGGCTACCATTATGACGGACCCGGTCATGGCAGATCATATTTATCTTAAACCCTTGACCACAAAATCGATTCTGGAAATCTTAAAAAAGCACCCACAAATAGATGCCGTATTGCCGACTATGGGGGGACAAACTGCATTGAACCTCTGTATTGAAGCGGACGAAAAGGGCATTTGGGAGGATTTTGATGTTGAGATTATCGGTGTGGATATCGATGCCATAGACATTACCGAGGATAGGGAACGGTTTAGGGCATTAATGATGGAAATAGGAGTGGGCATGGCCCCACAGGCCACTGCAACCTCTTTTCTAAAGGGAAAGGAAATTGCCCAGGAATTTGGATTTCCCTTGGTCATTCGGGCATCCTATACCTTAGGAGGCGCTGGAGCTTCAATTGTCTACAAACCCGAGGATTTTGATGAACTCTTGAGCCGCGGTCTCGAGGTATCCCCGATCCATGAGGTCATGATCGATAAGGCCATGATGGGTTGGAAGGAATATGAACTTGAACTTTTACGGGACAAGAACGATAATGTGGTCATTATCTGTACCATAGAGAATATGGATCCCATGGGCATCCATACCGGGGATTCCATTACCGTTGCCCCGGCCATGACACTTTCCGATAGGACATTTCAACGTATGCGGGATATGGCCATTAAAATGATGCGGAGCATTGGTGATTTTGCCGGTGGTTGTAACGTACAGTTCGCGGTAAGCCCGGATGAAAAAGAGGACATAATTGCTATTGAGATCAACCCTAGGGTTTCCCGGTCCTCGGCATTGGCGTCCAAGGCTACAGGTTATCCTATCGCCAAAATTGCCGCCAAACTGGCTGTTGGTTACCATTTGGATGAATTGGAAAACCAGATTACGAAATCTACCTCGGCTTTGTTCGAACCTACGTTGGACTACGTCATCGTAAAAATACCACGATGGAATTTCGATAAGTTCGAGGGCTCGGATCGTACACTTGGTTTGCAGATGAAGGCCGTTGGCGAGGTTATGGGCATTGGCCGTTCCTTTCAGGAAGCGTTACATAAGGCCACCCAATCCTTGGAAATTAAACGTAATGGTTTGGGAGCAGATGGAAAGGGATATACGGACTATAATCAGATCATCAGTAAATTGACCATTCCGAGCTGGGATCGGGTATTCGTAATTTATGATGCCATCCAAATGGGGATTCCCTTGAGCAGAATCCATGACATTACCAGAATAGATATGTGGTTCCTTAAGCAGTATGAGGAACTTTACCAGTTGGAAAAGGAAATCTCTACTTATACGATTGCCACCTTAAGTAAGGAATTGATGTTGGAGGCCAAACAAAAGGGCTTTGCCGATCGACAGATTGCCCACATGCTGGATTGCTGGGAGAGTGAGGTCTATAACAAGCGGGCCGAAATGGGCATTAATCGCGTTTATAAATTGGTGGATACCTGTGCAGCCGAATTTAAGGCGATGACCCCTTATTATTATTCTACTTTTGAAGCTGAGATCGAAACGACCGATGGGGAACGCTATGTAGAAAACGATAGCGTGGTTACCGACCGAAAGAAAATAGTGGTCCTTGGTTCCGGCCCCAATAGGATAGGGCAGGGGATAGAATTTGACTACTGTTGTGTCCATGGGGTATTAGCGGCTGCCGAATGTGGGTACGAGACCATAATGATCAATTGCAATCCGGAAACGGTCTCCACTGATTTTGATACCGCCGACAAGCTCTACTTTGAACCTGTTTTCTGGGAACATATCTATGACATTATCCGACATGAAAAGCCTGAAGGTGTAATCGTACAATTGGGTGGACAGACCGCCTTGAAGCTGGCCGAAAAGTTAGATAAATATGGGATAAAGATTATAGGAACTAGCTTTAAATCCTTGGATTTGGCCGAGGATCGGGGTAGTTTTTCCACATTGCTCAAAGAGAATAACATTCCCTACCCCAAGTTTGGAGTCGCCGAAACCGCTGACGAAGCACTGCATTTGGCAGATGAGTTGGGCTTTCCCTTGTTGGTACGACCTTCTTATGTATTGGGCGGTCAGGGAATGAAAATTGTCATCAACAAAGAGGAACTGGAAGCACATGTGGTGGACTTATTGCGCAAAATCCCGAATAACAAACTGCTTTTGGACCACTATCTGGATGGTGCCATAGAGGCCGAGGCCGATGCCATCTGCGATGGTGAGGAGATTTATATCATTGGGATTATGGAGCATATTGAGCCTTGCGGTATCCATTCCGGGGATTCCAATGCTACTCTTCCTCCCTTTAATTTAGGCGAGTTCGTAATGCAACAAATAAAGGACCATACCAAGAAAATTGCTTTGGCCCTGAAAACCGTGGGATTGATCAACATTCAATTTGCCATTAAGGATGATATGGTCTATATCATAGAGGCCAACCCAAGGGCTTCCCGAACCGTACCCTTTATTGCCAAGGCTTACAAGGAACCTTATGTAAATTACGCGACAAAGGTGATGTTGGGTGAAAAGAAAATCAAGGATTTCAAGTTCGATCCCCACTTGGAAGGATTTGCCATAAAGCAACCGGTTTTCTCTTTCAACAAGTTTCCCAATGTAAACAAGAATTTGGGTCCGGAAATGAAGAGTACCGGGGAAAGCATCTTGTTTATCGATAGCTTAAAGGATGATGAGTTTTACGATTTGTACGGACGTAGAAAAATGTATTTGAGTAAATAGTTCGGTAGTAAGTTCACTTTAGCCTTGTAATTCGGAGCTTATTTATGAAATCAAGGAATGGTAATTACAATTTTGCCTTTCGCAAGACCTTTCCCATAATACTCAAAGGCGTCGGTAGTTTTATCCAAGGGGAAGCATTTGTCCACAACAGGTTTTAGTTTTCCGGATTCCAGAAGTTCTTGCAATACTTTCAAATCCTGTCGGTTTGGCTTATGCACCAGGATTCCCATTTTCTTGTCGGAGTTCTTGGAGAATAGGGAGGCAACGGCCAGTTTCAACAGCAATTTTACAGAACCCCCAACTACTACTAAGGCACCATTGGGATTTAAAACATTTTTATAGCGGGAAAGTGGCTTTTGGGCAATAACGTCCAATATTAAATCATACTTTTTTTCAGATTTCGTAAAGTCTTCTTGTTGGTAATCGATTACATGGTCAGCTCCCAGAGCCCGAAGTAGTTCCAGCTTTTCAAAGCGATCCACAGCGGTCACCTCTGCGCCCCAAAGTTTGGCCAGTTGTACGGCAAAGGTACCAACACCGCCCCCGGCTCCATTGATTAAAACCTTATGTCCTGGTTGAATATCCCCATTGCAAAGTAACCCTTGCAGTGCAAGAACACCTGCCTGGGGTACCGCTGCTGCCTCTTCATAGGTTAGGTCGCCCGGCTTTACCGACAAGAGTTTTTCATCAGCGCATACGAATTCGGCAAAACCGCCCCAATTGTATGACGATAGGTCTCCATAGACCAAATCCCCAGGTTTACATAGTTTGACTTTCTCACCAATGGATACGATTTGCCCTGCGATATCCGCTCCTAAAATTTTATGTTTTGGTCCGAACAGGCCAAATAATAGTCTGTATATAAGGGGTTTTCCCGTGAGGTAATCCCAATCCCACGAGTTTATGGAAGCCGCATGTACTTCTACTAGTACCTCATTGGGTTTAGGTATTGGTCGCTCCATTTCTTTCAATTGAAGCTCATGCGGCAAACCATATTTTTCATTACATATGGCTCTCATCTATATTTTCTGGCTAAAATAGGCCTTAATATCAATATCGGTCATGGGCTGTAGGGCCCCAAAAACAATTTCTTTGTAAATTTTATTGGTCATGGAACAGGGGGACAAGAATTGGGTCCCCATCAAATGTCTGGCCTTGGTTACAATTTCTTCTGCATAGTGTGTGGCGAAGTATTTGGATAGTACGGAAGCTTCGAACAACATTTCCAAAAGGGCTTTGTCTCCCTGTTTAAACTTGGATAACGAATGACCCGCTTGCATGCATAATTGTTTGGCCCCCTTATATTTTAAGGTCAATTCACCTAGCCGGTCCAAAAAATATTCCGATTCGGATAGTTTTTTTCCTTTTTTGATTTTTCCCTTACCAAAATCCCTAACATCCTTGATTACGCGTTGTGCGGCTCCTAGATATGGCGCCGATACCAGTGCCTGAAACCACGACCTTTGGTAAATCAAAAGCTCGGATTGTTCCTTTGTATGGGAATCCAACTTTATCACATTTGAAACGGGAACCCGTAAGTTTTTGAATTTTACGGATTTTGTAAACGACCCCTGCATGGTATCGTCAAAAGCGGTATTGGTAAATTCGATTTGGGCATTGTCCGAAGCTGCAAAAAACACGGCTTTACCTCCATCGGATAACTCTGCAGTAAATACCAAATAATCCGCAATCCCGGCCAAGGACATAAATGGCGCCTCGCCATATACGATATAATTGTCCTTTTCTTTCATAGCGATAAGGGCCTTGTTTCCCAAAACGTTGTCATACGTACGTACTGATCCCGTATTCGCTATAAAAAGTCGCTCCTTCTTAATTTTGTTCAGTAGTATTTCCCTTTTCCAATATTGCGGACTTGTCTTCTTAAATGGGTAGGTAGCGATGGATGCCAAAACATAATAATGCATGGACAAGGCGACCGAGACCGGAATTGAAACTTCGCCAAATTTATGTAAGGTTTCAAAGCATTTTTGATGCATAGTCTCAACATCATCTTCCAGGCATGGAATATAAGGAAGACCAGTCGTCCTAAGAAAAGCATAAAACTGTTGGTGCGTTTTACTTTGTTCTACCTCAAGGAGTTTTTCATACGCATGCTCCAATTCACCTTTTTCTTGGATTGGTCGACTTCCTAAAACAGAGTTGTTCATTTTTTAAATTTTAACAGGACACGGCTACTATTGGTAGTTTTGCCATCCAATTAGTTACAAATTATGCTCATTAAAAGGTTAAAGACGCGGAAGCCACATGCCCGTGGTCGCGGCAAAAATTCCAAGCCCCATAAAAATAGTCATCACAAATAGGCCCGTCGCCATGGTCAGCTTTCCGAATGTACCAGTACCGTCTTTAGCGAAAAAATAGAGTTCCAGGATCAAAAGAGGAATCGCGTATTGTCCTATTCCCAAAAAAGTGATGAACGGACCGCGAAAAGTCTCGGGATCAAACCCCCAAGGCCCTCCATTAAGAAAAAGGGATAGCATAAGGCCTATCCTAAAAAACCAGACCCCATTGACCACTAAAAATAAACGAAGAACCCATCGCTCATGCGCCTTAAATTTTCTGGCCATTGCCATTCGCCATGCCAATAAGGCAAAGAGTATAATCAGGATGCCATTGAAACTAACGCTGATATCTCCTGTGATTCCTGTAATGGTACCTTTGGTCAAAACCATATAGACACCACTAAAACTGGCTATAAACGCGGTAACCAGATACAATTTTCCATTCCAACGATGAAATGCCGGGAAGCGGTTTCTAATTTGAGGGACAAACTGAAGTGGTCCTCCCAGCATAATGACAACGGCAAAAATAAGATGTAGGGCAACTGCCGTATTGCCTATCATATCCCCCTCAATATAACCGTGTGGCAATACCCGGTTCCATTTCATAAAATCCCCGCTTATAGCGGCACCTCCGTAAAAAGCAGCAACATAAAAGGCAAAGATCCACTGGCCCAGGACTGCGGTAATGAACCAAATAGTGGCGGCCGAACTTAGTGTCCTATCGGGGAACATAGTTTTTCTTTGGGAAATCGGGACGGAATGATGTTTAGAATTCATGACTGTACATTTTTGAACCTGCCCAGGGCAGGAAGATTATTGATTGATGATGAAATTTGTATTTATGCGGGTCGAGCGGCCGTTTCCGTTGCATTGAAACCTTTTATCAGAAGCCAGAGCAACAAAACGATCATATGCAGCCCGTTTTGTAGAAAGAAGTAAAAACTGACGCTGATATCAAAAATGTTCAGCCAACATGCCATAAATGCCAAAGAAATGGCAATGAGTCCCCAACCCGATAGGAATCTCGGGACAAGTTGGGTCCTGAACAAAAAGTAGTAGAATATCCAGGCTGCGGATGCATAGAGCATAATGGCCATAAAATGTGCCCAGAAGTATTCCTCGATCTTTAGAAGCCCCAAAGTGTTAAGATAATCTACGTTGGCCGCTCCGGTTTTTACAAACTCCTGACTCAAGGATAACAGGGACAAATGACTGATATTGCTAAACAGGATAACCGCCAAATACGCGATCCAGATACCCAAAAAGCTTAAGGCCAAACCTTTTTTATAATGCTTTATGATAGGAAAAAGTATCACGGCTGCCACAAGCCATAAGGCGCTTGCAGCGATATCCAACAGGACCGCTAGTCGCATCTGTATGGATTTTTGGAAAACTTCATTTAAAAATTCCGGGGAAGCCGCCATGGAAGTGGACAGCCCTCTAAGATTTACGGAGGGAATTCCGAGTACGACAATGAGTAAAAGTAATAACCCGATTAGCCTACCTGTTTTTTGATTTGTTTTCATAACTGTTCGTTTTTTGATTGATGATTGATGATTGATGATTGATGATTGATGATTGATGATTGATGATTGATGATTGATGATTGATGATTGATGATTGATGATATTTTGGTTAAATTGGCTTAAGTCATTTTTTAGGATTATTTTGAGAACTTGATTTTTTTGCTATCTCCCGTTAAATTTACTTCAGAATCGGAGGAAAACGAACATTGTACCGATTCATAGTTTAATTCCAGATCACCTTCGCTCTCGCCCCTAAAAACCAGCTTCAAGTCCCCTCCTGAGACCATTCCCAAGGTAGTAAAGGATGACCCCGAACTTACCCTCAAAGAATCGAGTTGGGCATTTGAAACAAACACTTTTACCGAATCCTTTCCCCGCATTTTCTTGGCCTTTTCAATAATCAACGTTTCCTCAATAATCTCGGTTCGTACAAAGGACATCAGGTTCTCACGAGCCTCAATGGTTATTGTCGTTTTGGGGGTTTGTTCAAACTCGACCTTAATACCATCGCTTACCGCAATTGCCTTGAATTCCGATACCTCTCTGGTACTTTTGACGAAGTTCCCGTAATCTCGTTGTACTTCCCCTTTTACATAACCTTTCATTCTCACCTGAAGTGCGGTCATAAAAACGAAGATGGCTCCCAATGCACCCAACAAGATGAGATTACTTCTTTTCATGGTCGGTTTTGTTTCTATATGCATCATAGGTGTTCTTTACTTCCTCAAATTCTACGTCCAGCATTTTCATTTTTTTAAAGACATCGGGCAAAATCACCTCCATAAACTCACCTTTTTTTATGGCCATTACCTTTTGATATCCATCCTCCGAAACAAAATATCCGATACCTCTTTTGTTATGGATTACCCCCAACTCCTGCAGGTGGTTAAATGCCCGGATAGCCGTGTTGGGATTCACTTCCACCATCATGGCAAGCTCCCGTACAGAAGGAATCCGTTCATTTTCCAGCCACTTTTTCATTAAGATGTTTTCATAAAAAAAATCCACGATTTGCAAATAAATGGGCTTGCCGTTGTCAAAATCCATGGTTACACCTCCTTTTCAACCAATTTAAAGTAAGCCGCCCATAACATCAACGGGCCGAAGATGAGGGTAAAAAACCAAGTGCCTACTCCGGAAAAGTCCTTGCTTGCCTTATCAAAGGCTTGGTCTGCTATTAAATCTCCCGGGTATACCCCAACCCCGTGGTTGAGTATCGAAAAAAGGAGGAGCCCATAAAAAAGCATTCCTATAAAAACTAATACGAGCGTCAAAAGGGTCTTTCCAATCCCATTTTTTGAAAAAGCCATAGCGCCGCAAAGAAAAACGGGTTGTATGATAAAGTATCCTTTGATCAATTTTACGTAACCCTCTGAAAATAAGGACACCCAATGAAAGCCCGAACCGAAAATGACTCCTCCCGCAACAATGGCCAGTTGTCCCACCAAAAGTGCCATAACCGTAAAAACAAGGGTGTGTATTAAAGTTGTCGTCAACCAAACGGCTGTAAGCCGTTCCAATGGGGCAATAGGCAAAGCGAAATACAAATGGCTGGATTTTACATTATGACTTTCCCTAAGAATGGCAAAACTGAAAAACACCCCCAAAACAACAAAACAGAGGCCAAATAGGCCCATAAATTCATCGGCCGATAGGTAATCGTCCCCTCGGGTCATTAAAAACAAACCGATAAAAAGAATACCGCTGGCGACCGCCAAAGCTGTAAAACCCGTAGTTTTTAAGAGGGTTATATCCTTGCGTATCGCGTAGCCTATTCTTTTGATATTAAACTCCATGGTATGTCTGTTTTAAGACCGATTGGATGCCTTTGGGATTATTGAGGGCGGCATTGAATAACAACTCAAGATCTACCTCGGTTTCCTCTTGATCTAAGCGTTTCATTACGGCCTTGCTCCCAAAGGAGTTTTCGGTATAGAGGATGGCTTCCTTAGCCATTTTGGAAGCGCGTCCGAACCAAAGGTTTTCCGATACTTCGGAAAGGGAATGGTCAAAAACTACCTTGCAATTGTCCAAGATTACGACATGATTGATCAAGCTATGCAGGTCCCGAACCTGATGGGTAGAGATAATAATGCTTCTACCCTGATCTACCGCGGCAGCCATTATTTTTCTGAATTGGCTTTTGGAAGGGATGTCGAGACCGTTGGTGGGTTCGTCCAAAAGCAGCAGTTTGGTCTGTGTGGCCATACCAAAGGCAATAAGTACTTTTTTCTTCTGGCCGAACGAGAGCCTTGCGATTTTTTCATGGGGATGGAGTTTAAACTCCTCCAAAAGCTCATAAAACTGATGCTTTGAAAACGCTGGATAAAAAGGAGAGTAGATTTTCTCATAGACCCCAATGGTCAAGTTGGGCAATTCAAAATCCTCAGGGACCAAAAACAGATTTTGTAGGCTGCTGAAGGATCTTTTGGACATGTGTTGGCCCAGAATCTTGCACTGACCTGATTTGGGAAACAACAGCCCCGTCATGATTTTCATCAACGTACTTTTACCTTCGCCGTTTTTTCCGAACAGCCCATAAATATTACCCTCGGTAAAAGTCAACGAAACGTCTTCCAAAACCGTTTTGGATTTTGGATAGTGGTAAAACAGGTTTTCCAACTGTAACATATCCTAGTGTATTAGATAACTAGTACACTACAAATATAGACAAAAAAATTAAACCAAAAAATAGTACCTCTTTTTGACGGATCAATAGGAGTGAAGGAGTTCCTGTCCCAATTCCAAGACGCTGGTCACCAAGGTGTCGAAGTCCTCGTCGGTAGAACGGTGATTGGCAATGGCTACCCGGATGCAATAGCTATTTTCAAGGGTAGTGTATCCGGGTAAGGCGACGGCTCTTTCCTCCAATTGCAGTTTTATTTCCTTGTTGATTGCATTTAGAACCTCTAGGGTCATTCCTCCGGGGTTGTATCGGAAGCAGACAATATCCAATCCAATAGGTGCCAAGAGTTCCAAATTTTCATGCGAATCTATAAGCGTACCCAAATATTGGGCCTGTTTCACATTCCGGGTAATCATTCGCCCAAAGCGTTCCGTACCATGTTCCTTAAGGGACATCCATACTTTTAACGCCCTAAATCGCCGGGATAATTGTAGGCCGTATTCACTGAACCAGTTATCTCCTGAAGCGATTCCCCGGGTATTCTTGGCCAGGTACTCGGGAATTAAGGAAAAGGTATCCTTGTGCATCTTTTGATTTTTTACCAGAACACAGCCCGATTCAAAAGGCATATGCAACCATTTGTGCAGATCCAATGCCACGGAATGTGCCCGTTCTATTCCTGCTAGTTGAGGTTTTATTTGTGGGGATAACATGGCAATAGCACCGATGGCCCCATCTACATGAAACCAAAGATTTTCGGCCTCACAAATATCCGCAAGACGGTTTAGATCATCAATGGCTCCGGTATTTACAGTACCCGGGGTACCAATAATACAAAAGGGCTTTAAACCGATTTCCCGATCCTTTCTTATTTGCGACACTAATGCATTCAGATTAATGGTGTAATCTGTATTGACCGGTATTTTTTGAAGGCTGTTCGCTCCCAGTCCCAAGAGTTCCAAGGCTTTCTGGTTACAGCTATGGATTTCGGTAGAGGCGTATACCCTCAATTTTCCTGAATCCTGGGGTCGTAGACCTTCTTTCCGGATATCGTAGCCGCATTTCGCATTACGGGCAATGGCCAATCCCGTAAAATTGGCCATAGAACCGCCACTAACCAAAAGTCCGCTGGCCGTTTTGGGAAACCCCATAATTTCCTTCAACCAATTGATGACCTGCTCCTCTACCTTATGGGCGGCGTGATTTCCGCCTCCCAAGTTCGGGTTCATTACAGAGGCCCAAAAATCGCCCATAATCCCGGAAATGGTACCATTACCCATATACCAGGCCCAGAATCTTGGATGAAGGTTCCCCATGTTGTAGGGCAGCACATGTTGTACAAAATCCGCGTAAACCGCTTTTGCGTCATTGGGTTGTCTGGGTACCTGGCTGGTAAAACTTTCCAAGGTCTCGGGTGGCATATCCTGCCAAATCTTTCGCTCCTTGACTTTGGAGATATACTCAAAGGCATCGTCTACCATTTGATGCATTAAGGCCCTTGATTCTTCCCAATCCTTTGGATCCAGGGTTTCGAAGGATTCTTCGGAAGTCTTTTTGCTCATGGATATCTATCTTTGTTTTGAGGTATTTTTCCAGGGTAAAGATACTCCATTCGTTATTTCAATTAAACCAAACCGCATATCGTTTTCGTCGTAATTCCAAAGCTAATTGTCTTTCCATTTTTAGGGCTTCTGCCTGACTATCCATAGGTTTGATGTGATTGTAGAGGCTAGGGCGGAGGTAGCTCCCGTATTTCTGGACGATGTTGGAGGAAAGTCTATACCCTTTTTTATTGATATATCCCGTTTTATGTTGTGCAAAACGCTCCTTGGGAGTCTTACTGGTCATGCCCACATAGAGGCATTCCAATACTCCATTGAATTGCGGATTGGCCTCTCGAAACCTCCTGTTTTCCGTGAAGACCCTTTTGGATAGCTCTACTACATAGATGCGATATTGGGTTTTGGGCATATTTGGTGCTTTGTAGTTTTTGCTTTTTTAAGGGGTAATGATAACGTTGCCCGTTTTCCCTCCGGTAAGGACATATTCATAAGCTTGGGAGATTTCCTGTAAAAGATATTCCCGATCTATGACCGGACTGAACTTTTTTGTTTTCAAAAGGCCTATGATGAAGGGTATGGTTTCCTGTGTGGGGTAGGGTATAGGGAAAATGACTTTCTTCTTTCCAAAAATCGGGGTTAGCAATGCAAAAAACACATTTTGGGAATAAGGTCCCAGTTCCGAGGAAATGTAAACACCTCCACGTTTCAATAGGGGCTTACATTTCCCAAAGGTACTTTTGCCTACGGCATCAAATACAAAGTTGTATTTTTCAGTATCCCTGGTGAAATCTTCTTGGGTATAATCATAAATTTTATCGGCACCCAAGGATTTCACCAGTTCAATATTCTTTGTGTTGCAAGTAGCGGTTATATGTACGTCGTATTGCCGAACAAACTGTACAAGGGCCGAGCCTATGGCCCCTGTAGCTCCATTGATCAGAATTCTATGGCCCGATTGGATATTCACCTTATGCACAAACGTATAGGCATAATGTGCCCCTTCCAAGCTGGCGGCTGCCGGTTTGTAGCCTATGGCATCCGGTATGGGGAATAGACTGCCGTTTTCGGCCAAGGTCAGATATTCGGCCTGAGATTCTAAGCCTGTATCATCAAATCCAAAGACCCTATCACCCACATGAAAGGATTTTATGCTTTTGCCAATCGCTACGATTTCTCCGGCAAAGTCGGTTCCCAAGATGATTTTTTTCGGTCTAAAAAATCCGAGAACGAAACGCATAATAAAAGGTTTTGCCCTAAGATTGGCACAATCGGTCCGATTGACCGTGGTGGCCTTTACACGAACCAAAACTTTGCCATCCTGGGGGATCGGTTTTTCCAAATGCTCAATGACAATGCTTTTGGGTGGACCGTAGTTACGACGGACTGCGGCTTTCATTTTTAACTACCTTGGACATGTGACAACTTAAATATTTGATACAATCTACTCAAATATATAGACTATCTAACAAAACTTAAGACAATGGCTTAGTTTATAGGATCTTGATTAAGCAAAGGGTCACAAGAAAATTGTGTTCCAAACATTGTATAATTGGGATGTACTTAAATGTAGTGATAAAATCTTCTGGTTTTTGATTGTGCCGGGGAGGTCTTTATTTCAATAGTTGACTATTAATCTCAAAATAGAGCAGATTCAAGACTTTTTTGAATACAAATTCAATCTCCACAAATTCTCTTAAGATTAACTTTGGCAATTTGTATTCAGAAGAGAGTATGGGACTCGGGTATTGAAATACAACCAAGTAGCGGCTCCGGTAAATTTAAATCCTTCTTCGATTACCTGGACATATTCATAACTCAGTGGAACTCTGGATTGAATCAAGTCCGTAAAAATAGATAGTGCTAGAAAAGCTCCCGCCAATAAAAAAGCAAAACCTTCTAGTCTTATAATCGTTTTATAATGACGAATAAAAAGGGTGACCGCAAAAATTGCATAGGCCAAATAGCAAATCTTTTGATTTACATAACGATCATGAATCATAAAAAAATCATCGATTGCAAGCAATATGGACAACATGCCCGTTAGGAAGAAAAGCTCCCTGAAGTTCTTCCTAACAACTTTGCGCGGAGCAAAAACGAAAAAAAAACAAATAGCCGCTGAACTAATCCATAACCAAATTCCAATATTCGACATAAAACCAAGAAAACTGGATGTTCCACTTTGTTGTGCGGGATCTCGTAATATTTCCATAATTCCGAACCCTACCGAATTTAGTCCGATTAAGGATATGATGTAGAATATCAACGCAGGGACTACCCCAAAAAAAATGCTCCCCAATAGTTTTTTGGTAACGAATACTTGATTGAAAACTTCTTTTATATTCCTTATTACATCCATGAACTTTATATTTTAACGATTATTTGATTTTAAGGCCATTTCCGCAATAAAAAGTCATTGCATGATGATTTATCATTTTGCGTTCTAATCCCTACAGAGCCCAATTATCCAAGCAGAAATAGTTTCAAAGTTTGGCAAATTCATTTTCGTAATAATCCTATGGAAGTAGCAAAGTAATCATACTCTGATTTATGAATCTGCCCTTTTTCGGTAAGTTTCATAATTTTGACGTTATACGCTAAGCTTGAATACGAACAAATTATGGAGATTTATGCTCCTTGCCTTTATTTCACCAAGCCATTAAAACCTTACGTATGAGCGATAGAACTGTAATATCACCCAAACAAACGGTGATTTTTTATATGGTTTTCACGATTATTTCAGGTTTTCAATGACCTGAATTGATTTTTTGGCAAAACGCTTTCCCATTTTTATATAGCCCTCTTCGGACATATGGAGATCGTTCTTGATTTTCTCTCCTTTCCTGTTGTACCCATCATTGAGGTCGTCCGTATCTATCCATCCAAAACGGGAATCGGATTCCGCAACCTTTACCTGAATATCTCGTATGAGGGTCCAATGCGGATACTTTTCGTTCTGCATATCAAAATCGCTCAACCGTCCAATGATGAAGTTGAGGTCGTTCCGTTCTAGGTCTGCAGAGAGCTGATCGTATAGTCCGACCAAGCTTTTTTCGTAGACGTCCCCCAATTCTTCCCGGGCATCCCGCTCCCCCTGCATCCAGATAAACGTGGCAGTCGTGATGTTCTCTTTCTGGATGGATGTATGGATTTTGATCCAAAGGGAATCGTACAAATCTGGTTGAGCCTTGGGCCCATTGCCCTGTAAAGGTTTCCAATCCTTGTACCATCGTCGGATAGGTTGACCGCCATGTGCATCCTTTACAATAATCACCTTGTCCCTTCCAAAATGGGCCTCCAGGGCAGGGGTAAAGGACTCCTCGGGAAGTAGCCCCACCATATTGGACTGTCCGGAAAGGATAAAGAGATGTTTGCCTGGGTTCGAGTTACAGGAGATGAGGAAAATTGTTACCAAACAAACGATTAGCGTATATCGTGATTTCATTGAGTTCATGGTCCGTGACTGGCATCGTGGCCTCTGTCAAACGATTTTTAATTTGATTGAAAATACGAAAAAACGGGCAAGTCATGCCCCATAAATTATTGGAAACTTTGTTAGCTAACGTTTTTTAATTAACCGTAGAGTTTCGGTGCTATCCGAATAAGAAAATGCATTTGAATCCGAAAAGTCTTTCGTATATCTTCTTTCAATAATAAGTGAGCTGTCTGTCACGTCTAATAATTTCCAATCCTTTTGGTATCCGACAAAATCTGTATAAAGATTCCCTTTCATTGTGATAAACGATAAAGAGTTGTCCATTTGTATTTGAGTTGAATCAATACCCATGCAGTAACTCGTTATACTATTTTTGGAAATTTTATAATATGGTGGCCAAATACTATCATGTTCCCTTATTCTTGCAGGAGGAGGAGCGATATTGGATTTTTCAATTCCAACCCACCTTTCTTCTGTCCATTTTCCAAGAATTTTATCCAATTTCCATTTTGGTTTTTTTTCCTCCAACCTTAGTCTAACGTCCCTTTCACCAATATTATATCCGATTAGCGTTGAGTCATTTTCTCGATGAAGTGCAATTATCATATGACTCAATACAAGAGTGTTGGAACCTTCAAAATTTACTAACCTCCAAGGTTTGTTATACTCTTTTAACTCTAGAAGATTGCAAGTCGAGTCCATAAACTGGACAGTTAAAGTACCTTTATTGTTTTCTGGGATGAGTACAAAGGTTCTGTTTTCAAGGCTAATTTTTTTGACAACCTTTTCTTTTTCCAAATTGTTGCATGAGGCAAGTAGAAATAGTAAAAATAGAAAAAGGTTTTTCATTGACATACGCTAGCGAACCGGTTGTATCCGCCTCAATTTACGCTTTTATCCCGTTGCATAAACGGCCGTCTCGACACTGGGTGTTCCTTTATTGGTTTTTGTCAATCCTTCCAGGTATTGTCGTCTTCCGGTAACATTTTCCACATTGTGGCGAATCGTATAAAAACTATCCGGTGTATCATGTATTACGTGAAGTATGGGAGGGGCATCTGAGTGATTCGTCCAATTTATGGCCCGTTCACCCTTGATGTATTGATTTGCGACCATTATTGGGTATTTTAAATAATCTATGGGAAAGCTACAATCAATTTTGGTCTTATTCCTTAAGGTCGATGAAAATATCGAAGCACTGTACAGGGACGATGAGTTCTACGAGCAGGTCTTGTGGTGGTGCGTTGTATTGATAGTTATATGTGTGATCTTTGCAAGGGCGATTTACGTGAATTGGAGGAAAAGATAGAGGATGCCTTCTTAGTACTTTTCATAGGTACCATTGTTGTGCCGAGTTTTTTGTTTTCTTTTTCAATTCTATTGTATTTTTTCAAGATTTTTAACGCTTACATGGTTTGAATGCTGGCCAACACCAATTTTGCCCTTTCACCAATGTCATGCCAAGTATACCGCCTTCCATCTTTTTAACAACTCTTCCATGTCCGAATCATTCGATGCTATTGATTATAATCTCGTGATGAATCTTTATTGTTTTCCTTACCCTCGTCATATAGCTCTTAACATCAAAGGACGTAAGGGTAACATCTTTTGATTTTTTTCCAAACTTTTGGGCCATTGCCTGTGGGCTTGGATGTGTGGGATGCCCGGAATTATTGGTTCCGGCCGAAACAAAATCCAAATCAAATTCTCGCAACATCGCACATAAATGGTACGCACTTTCCTTTAGATAAGGTTGATGTAAAGCGTCAATATCATTTCCCCAAGCCAGCCAAACTCTGTCAAATCCGAATTGGCTTTTGCTCGCAATGGATCGGATTAGGTTTAAGTTCTGCCAAAACAATTTCTTGTCCGGTTCTCTTTCCAAAAAGGATACTTTCTTGGTGCGTCTGGGATAGAGATTTACCAATACCCAGCCGTCATAACCATTGTTCAGCGCAATTTTTTCTACATTCCGGGAAGTCGGGTCAAGTTTTGACCTATCAGCGGTGTTTGGATTGATACCCACGCAAAGTAAATTCCGTTTCCCCGGTTTTCCGATTACAAATCGTTTTTCGCCGTCTTTTTTAGGGAGGCAAATAATTCCGCGATTTGATTTCATTAACTTTTAAGTTCTAATTCAGCATGATTTTCTTGAATAATGTGCAGTGATCTTTTAGACGAGTAATAAAATACATTTCCAATTAACCATGTTTGCGTGACGGAAATATCCATCAGTACTAAAGATAATTGATTGCAGGAAATTTACTTGTTGAATTTCCGCACGTAATTAATTATACACGCGTTTTGTGCGTAGGTTTTGTTCTTCCAGCTTTTTACAAATGAATTATTTATAAAGGTATCGAAGCGCCAATACCTAATCTTGCCCCAGTCCAACCAGTTCTTACTGGACTACCTGAATTATCTTCAATAAAAAAGTCACGGTCTTCTTTTAAGAATTGCTTTCCGCCAAAGACCACATCAAACCCTACACTTGCCCTCAACCTGATTATGGAAATAGGATATTCATAAATCACACCAATACCTGCTCCCAGGTCAAATGATGAAGTTGATATCGTTTCTGTTTCTCCGCTACCATTAATCTCATTAAAACTTACAATGTCCAAAGTGCTGTAAGAGGCAAAACCCTTTGCGCCCAACATTAATTCACCAGTATTTTTATCTCCTAAAAGAGCAAACTCATAAATACCACCTAAAGTATAGCCAGTTAAGGGTTGGGTTAATCTTATCGTACTTGAAAAGTCTGAATATGAAATTTTACCGCCCGTATTAGTATAACTTCCGAAAATTGAAGTATTTATTGAATTGATTTTATAACCTATGGTAAACCCATAATTGGATGGAAAATTATCATTTATCTGAACATCTACCTCGGTGACATCATTTACAAATTCTTCTTGAAAGTTCTTTAAAGATCCGTGGAAAAAAGTGTTGTAGTTGAACTCAAAAAACAGCTTTCCACTTTGAGCATTTGTTGGATGCACAAAAAAAAGTATCATAGACCCTAGTATAAAAACGAATCTCATATGTCTAGTTAAAATAAGTATCTAAGAAAAGACCTTGGTTAGAAATAAGCTTACGGTTCAATGGATAATAATGGAGCCCGGTATTGTTTTCAAAACACTCCATAGATTTTTCTACTTGCCCATTTAAATTGACCAAATGGGCCATGTCAATCTGATAACCGTCATAATCCCTTTCAAACATAGTTAGCTTTTCGTTTACGGCATCATATTTTATTTTATATATGTTGGTTATTTCAGAAACGTTTATTGAAGTATTTTGCCCGTAACTATATATTACAGGATTGCCATAAACATTACTGTATACGCATAATTGCTTTTCTGGGATAAAAATGACCTCATGAGCCGAAACGTTATTTGTGGTTTCTAATGTTTCTATTGCTTCATAAGATTGATTATTAAGCAGATATATTGTTCCTTGATTAAAAATCGCCGAACCATCTTCAGCTATAAAAAAACTATAATCCACTACGTCTTGGTATACCAATTCATCAGTCTCGGTGTTGTAGATTGAAACATCGCTGCCATTGGTCCTTTCAATAATTAAGAATCTATTCCTCAAACGGGTAAAAATAAAATTTGAAGGGGGCACGTAATCTGTTGATTCAAAAGTTTCTTTGATGGTCAGTGAAGAAGGGTCAACAATGAATGAAGAGTCAAATAAATCTAAAATAAGATCATTGGTAACGGGATCAACTATTAAATCAACATAACTATCGTAAATCGTAAAGAGGTTTCTTGAATTTAACACTTCTAGATTTTCGGGGTCAAGCTCATATAACAAGACATCCCTTGGTGCATTAAAAGAGCTTGAGCCATCTAAAACTACCGTGAAAATTGAGTTTCTTTCTTTGCCGAATACGTAAGTTCTACCCCAGGGCACATCAAAAGTCTTACCGAAATGTATTCGTTCAGATACATGGTGTAGGCCATAACCACTGTTATTTCTTTGTAAGTCAAGCGAATGGTATTCCTGCTGCCCAAAAGTAGGTGCATCGTTGACTACATATTCGCCCCCTCTATTGCTAAGTGTAACAAAATTGTTATTTGGGCGCACATTATAATTGTAATTCTCAAAATTGTTGTAGAGCGGATGTTCTTCCCAAATAAACGTATAGCTCGAACCATCTATAATTTCTCCATACATTTTTGGTTTCTCTAGGGTCAAATTAATTCGCTCACCCTCCGTTTCACCATATCTATTTTTTAAGGTTATGCTAAAATCCATGGCTAAATCTGTGCTAATGGTATCATTGAACTGCAGGCTATTTATGATATCTTGGTCGAGCTCAATTTTTCTCCGGGCCGGGTAATCATCTGGAGGATATACATTTAGATAGGCTTCTTGAAAAATATTGTCTTCAACTGAATTCCAATTAAGGAAAATGGAACCGTCAATTACCTCTACCCCTAAGATTGTTATTGGCTTGGGGCTAGATTTGTCGACAATTATCGTGTAGCGTAAAACACCTTCATAACGTTCAATTTCATTCAGGTCGGCCAGACTTCCTGAACCCGAAGAATATTGAAATTTTATTACAACTTCATGTTCCCCTTCTGATAACGCATCAGGACTAATTTCAAAAGAGTCACTAGTATTTGTACTTCCTAAAATTCCCCGATCGTCTATTGCCACATTTACATCATATAGTCTATGCTTGTTGTTTCCGTTAAAAACATAGCTTGCCATTATAGGTTGAGAAACAATCATATTGTTTTCTAATAAGGAGACAGTCATTATCGCACTGGATTCAGGCTGTTCCAAATCGACAAAATAATCTTCCGAAAATTCAAATGAACATGAAAGAAATAGGCTAAAAAAAAGAAACTGCATTAGGCGATTAGTCCATCTTTTTTGGATCACCTTCATAGCTATTGATTTTGGGTTGTAGACAAGAATACTAAGAATACACTTCATTATAAAATCGAAACGGGATTTTTCGATTTATGGTCTATTTGATTGGACAAATAAGTATTTCTTGGTTGTAACTTTCTTAAAATTCTGATTAGTTCTTCAAACTTACTTAGAACGGTTTGTATATGAAAGGTAGCGGGTTCAAACACTAACTTTTCGGGTTATAACAGACCTTTAATTTGTTCGTTTTCTCTCGATTAAGCGGTATATCGCTATTTTTTATATACGTTGTTATCGGCTTTTTTCTTGCTTTTTAATAAGATAGAAAGCTTAAAATTAACTTTCTCCAATTATGTCAAGATAATATGGATTGGTGTTTATAACTAAGCCTTCTATTGGGGTGGCGGCAGTAGAAGGTATTATATCTTCAGACATTAGATTAATAAATTTTTCAAAAGTGTAAGCGGATTTAATATATCTAGCGCAATATAATGTATCTCTGAAATCCATTTTCCCAGAATCATTTAGTCTTTCCTTTTTAATCAATTTGTAAAAATCTGGGCGAAGGGCATTTAATATTCTTTGTTTACTACAAAAGCCCCTGCCTCTGACTTTTCGACCTAGTATTTCAATTCCCTCAGGATCACTAAAAACATCATAGAGTCTAAATGAAATTATTGTTATATATCTTGCAATTGTCCTAGAGATTTGATTATTGCTATATGGTAAATATCTCATTCCTGAATAGATCGAATTCACCATTTCAGCTACCGTAAATTCAGTAAACTCATCTTTCTTTTTTGAAATCCCACCTTCTCCGTCAACATAAAGTTGCATTCTGTCCTCTGACTGAATATTCCATTTTATGTGACTTCTTGTAAATTCATCTCTTCCAGAAATGACTTTTTTCAACTGTTTAAAAATATAATTTCCTAAATCATCTTTATTGTTAAAATCAGGAAGTGATATCTCTACTTCAACAAAAGATGTACTACTAAAATACCTTTCATTTGGTTCTTTAGCCCAAGTTTCAGCAAATTCTGATAACCATGATTCATGCATATCAGGAATTTTATTTTGAGAAAAAAAACTTGATATTTCCTTCTTAGTGCTATCTTCTCTTCCAATATGGATTTTGTGGACAAAGATTTTTTGCATATTCTTATCGCGTTCTGGGTAGCCTTCAATCAAAAAATATTGATCTAGTAGAACTTCTAAATGACTCTTGGACGATGGATAAATTTTTTCTTTATCAAGAATTTCTAAGCTTGGGTTTTGTGGAAAATAAATGTGTAAAAAACAAGAAAACATTTCAAGATATGATGGGTCAACATGGCACCTTAAAAACGCACCCTCTTGAGCTTGCAATCGCCATAGGTTCTTTACATCTATTTCTATAATATCAGTCAATATGTGACCTTCTTTTTCGTATCGTCTTTGATTCATGTCATTCCATGAATTGAGAAATCTTATTTTATTTACACATATAATAGTTCCGGTATCACCCTGTATGCCACCATCTGTCGCAAAGAATCCAGCAATTTTTGGAGAATAGGAAAAGTCCAAAAAAGGTGTTTTTAAACCATAATGTTGAGCGACTGCTATAATTGAATTTTCATTATCGTGCAGTGAATTCAGATCTGGTGTTTGGTGAACCCATTCTGCGAATTTTTTCAATCTTTGATTGACTTCCTTTATATCTACTCCATCTCGATGAGCAGATGGTTGAATTGGAAAAGTATGCCTTTGTCCTCTAAATAAATCGTATTCTCCAGATTCTTTTAGCTCTTCAGCAAGTTTTAAAGCAGACCGAAAATCATTGGCATAATGTTCAGGATAATTATATTTCACTGTATTAGTTGAAGTTTAATTGCCGATAACGGTTAGGCTATGATTTCGGTCTGGAAAATACGGTAGTATTTTCAGGCTGTAAAATCGAGCCGATTAAAAGTAAGAAATTTCCATTGGTTTGGGAGGGAAGTCTGAATTATAGGTATTGTTATCTTCTGTAGCGACACGTGTGAGTAGGCACGTTCTAATTTCGTTTTCATTTTTATTCGGCTTGAGTAAAGTCTCGCAACAGTTGCGTCCGAGTGAAGTCCTTTGCGGCCCACTTTTTCTAGAAGTCGAACAGTTCTTTTAGTTTAATGTTCAGGGCTTCGGCAATGGTGTAAAGAGTATAGGTATTGGCGGAAACTTTATGGTTTTCTATCAGTTCAATATGTTGTTTGTCCCTTTCGCATAGTCTGGCCAACTCGGCTTGGGAGATATTTCTATCCTTTCTAAGCTGTTTGATTCGGTCTCCAATTTTAATCGATAACTCTTTCTTTGTTAACATTGCATCTTACTTACAAAACAAAATTGACGAGATAAAACGGGACATTAGTCATATTATATTATGACTATTTGAAATAAAGCAATACATTAGTATCATAATATATTATGACCATGAACGATGAGTATTTTTTTGAACTGATCAAGGATAGTTATGGTAGCTCAAGAGGTTTGGCGGACTTCTTGGATAAGGGAATTGAAATGCTTTTTTACCTAGAGGAAGATACTTTCGGGCAAAAAGAAGTTCAGGATGTGGTTTCTGCCATTAGAGTGGTTATAGACGTTTTAAGGCAACGAGAATGCTCGTCAGAGTAAGAAGTCCGTACGTGCAACAGTTGCGTTAAGATTGGCAATTCCGTCATTCAACGGTTTACTGTTTAATCATTTTTGGAATAAACTCATCTTCTTGCCCGAATTGGTACTCGATATTCTTTTCTCTCAGGAAACTTAGTACTTCGATTAATTGGGACTTATTCACTTGACTTTCCAAAGTCACATAAACCCAATCTTTCTCCTCAGTTTTACCTTCTCGACTTGGAAGATTGGCAATAATTTCATTTTTGCAGGATTCGACAGTATGAAATTTCAAATCCTTCATCATTAGTCCGTCTTCGGAAAATAGAATGAAGTTGTTTATCATTCGTTCGACTTTTAAATTTGGTTTAAGGGAATCATTTTGGAAAGATTTAACCCATTTTTCGAATTTTTTCTTAAAGATTTGAATTTCGGAGTTAGAAGTTTCCTCCACCTTATCTGCTTGAATATCAAAACTATTATCATTTTGTCCTGCCATAAAAAAGGATGTCTGAAAAAGAAGTATTAAGATTAATAAGGTTCTGTTCATATTTTTTTGAGCTATTGAAGATAACAATTGTATAAGCGTACCTAGGTACGTTTATTTCTTTTTTAACGTTACCCCTCCCATTCCGTATGAAAGATACCTTCCCGATCCAACCGCTCATAGGTATGTGAGCCAAAATAATCGCGTTGCGCCTGGATGAGGTTTAAGGGTAGCCGGGTAGCCGTATAGGCATCAAAATAAGTCAGCGAATTGGAAAGTCCCGGAACGGGAATCCCATTTTTGGCGGCATAGGCCACCAATTCACGAGCCGCTCTCACGGTACTTTGTACCTTTTTCACAAAGGTAGGGGAGAGCAACAGGTTGGGTATTTCGGCATCCGCTTTAAAGGCTTGGGTAATATCTGCCAAAAGCCCGGCGCGGATAATACAGCCGGCCCGCCAGATTTTGGCAATAGTAGCGATATCCAGATCATACCCATATTCCCGGGAGGCATCCGCCAATTGGTGTAACCCCTGGGCATAGGTAACGATAAAAGAAAAATAAAGGGCTTCCTCAGCCATCCGTTCCAAGCCTGCTTTATCCATTTTCTGGACTGTGGGCCGGTCATACAGGACATCCGCCTGTATGCGTTCATCCTTTAGGGCCGAGATTTCCCGCATACTTACCGCAATATCGATGGAAGGTACAGGAATGCCCAGATCCATGGCATTTTGGGAGGTCCATTTGCCGGTTCCTTTTTGTTTGGCCTTGTCCAGAATTTGATCTACGAGTCGCCCGTCGCCCAAATCATCCTCCTTTTCAAAAATCTCGGAAGTAATCTCTACCAAAAAGGACTGTAGGCGACCTGAGTTCCATTGGGCAAAGGTTTTGTGCAATTCGTCATTATTGAAATCACCCCCTTTTTTGAGCACGTCATAGATTTCGGAAGTCAATTGCATTAGGCCATACTCGATACCGTTGTGCACCATTTTTACATAATTTCCGGCCGACTTTGGCCCCAAATAGGCCACGCAAGGTTCTCCTTCATATTTGGCCGCCACCGCCTCGAAAATAGGTTGTACGGGAGCGTAGCCTTTCTTTGAACCTCCGGGCATTATGCTAGGCCCCAATCGCGCGCCCTTGGCTCCTCCGGAAACCCCGGCACCAAAAAAATGAATGCCTTTTTCCTGTAGATAGGACTCCCGGCGGTCGGTATCCGTAAAAAAGGAATTCCCTCCGTCGATTAAAATATCGCCCTTATCCAAATAGGGGAGCACCCCTTCGATAACGGCATCCACGATTTTCCCGGCAGGGACGAGCAACATGATTTTTCGGGGTGTTGCCAATCCTTCTACAAAGGTCTTCACATCCGAGGTGGCATTCACCTTGGCCAAATCACCGCCCTCCTTTTTTAGGGCATTTACCTTTTCCTCATCCAAATCGTTCCCAAAGGCGGTAAACCCATTATCGGCCACATTTAAAATAAAATTACGACCCATAACGCCAAGGCCTATCAATCCAAAATCGTATTTCTTATCCATGTAAATCTATATAGTTGTTGGTGTTTTATAAAGAAAATCCACCCGAAAATCGGATGTACTCAAAAATAAATGAAATTATCCGGTTTTGTTCGTATTCTCCTTGGAAACTCCCTTGGGATAGTTATATTTAAACGGACAACGGGAAGTAGGGAGGAATAACGCCCAATTGTAAACCAAAGGTTAGCATTTCGTAGGGTATACGACTATAGCTATTGGATTATTAGGATGGCATGTTTATCGATTCCAAAGTCGGGGATATGTTGGATACAACACATAATTAAATGAAGGTTTAAGTCATGAACAGAACAGAAAATCAGATGCTCGTCATTTTTGGTGCCTCGGGAGACCTGACCGCCCGGAAGTTGGTACCGGCGCTTTTTAATCTTGCTAAGGGTGGGCATCTGCCCAAAAATTTTGTGGTACTTGGCGTAAGCCGTAGTAACCTTTCTGATGAGGAATTTCGCAAAAAAGTGGTGACCGAGAGCAAATATTTATCGGACAGAATAGGGGAGCAAGGAACGGATTTTGCAAATGCTTTTGCCAGCAAGCTTTTTTATGAGGATTTGGGTAGCAATTATGATACGGACTATGGCGCTCTGGCCAAACGGATAGCGGACTTGAACGTAGCGTTCAAAACCGATGGCAACTATATCTTTTACCTTTCAACACCGCCCAGCCTGTATGAGATAGTGTCCAAGAACCTGGCGGAACAGGGCCTTAACGATGACTCCCGTGGCTGGAAACGGTTAATTGTGGAAAAACCTTTCGGTTATGACTTAAGGAGTGCCCGGGATTTGAACAAAGGACTTCAGAAATACTTTAAGGAACCCCAGATATACCGTATTGACCACTATTTAGGGAAGGAAACCGTACAGAATTTGTTGGTGACTCGCTTTGCCAATAGCATTTTTGAGCCGTTGTGGAACCGGAATTATATCCATCATGTGGAAATTACCAATGCAGAAAGCGTGGGCGTGGAGAAAAGGGGAGGATATTATGACAAATCCGGTGCGTTGCGCGATATGTTCCAGAACCATTTATTACAGATCGTTTCCCTAGTCATTATGGAGCCGCCCATTGGCCCCGATGCTGAGGAAATCAGAAACGAGAAGGTAAAGGCCCTGAAGTCCCTCCGTATTATGAAGGACGAGGAGACGCTCTATAAGAATACCATTCGCGCGCAATATGTAGCTTCTGAAGTGGACGGTGAGAAGGTAAAGGGCTATCGGGAAGAGGAAGGGGTGGATCCGGAATCTACCACGGAGACCTATGCGGCCATTAAATTCTTTGTGGATAATTGGCGCTGGGCCGATGTACCTTTTTACGTACGTACGGCCAAACGTATGCCTACCAAGGTCACCGAGGTCGTCATCCATTTTAAAACGCCCCATCATCAGATTTTTAAGGATTCCGGGGTATTTAACAAGGACAACAAATTGATTATTCGCATTCAGCCGGATGAAGGGATGTTGATAAAATTTGGGGTAAAGGTTCCGGGACAGGGCTTTAAGGTGGAACGGGCCAATTTGGATTTTTACTACTCCAATTTGGTGGAGAACCATGTAATGGAAGCGTATGAACGCTTGCTCTTGGACGCTATGCAAGGGGATGCAACCTTATATGCGCGTGCCGATGAGGTAGAGGCCGCCTGGGAATTCGTAGACCCCATTTTGGAATATTGGAAAAATGGCAAGGAGGTACGTACCTATGGGTATTCCGCCGGGGTATGGGGACCGACCAATGCGGACGAGCTTATTGATGGCGTTGGGATGTGGCGCAATCCAAGTGAAAATTTGGCCGATGATCCAGGGTTCTGTGTAATTTGTTAGATGTTAGATGTTAGATGTTAGATGTTAGAGGTGAGTTGTCGGTTGTCAGTCGTTAGATGTTGGTTGATGGTTAGCGGGAAGGGGTAATAAATGTTTAAAAAGTTTGTATGAAAACGAATGTTTATCGGGATAAGAACGAAGTCGCACAAGAGTTTTCGAAGTTCTTTGCGGATTTGGTACGAGGAAAGAATATCTTTCACGTTGCCCTTTCTGGAGGGAGTACTCCTAAAATAGTCTTTGATGTATTGGCGTCGGATTTTGCGGACGGAATCGATTGGTCCAAGATTCATTTTTACTGGGGGGATGAACGCTGTGTTCCACCAACGGATGATCAGAGCAACTACAAAATGACTATGGAACATCTCTTTTCAAAGATTGAGGTGCCCGAGGAAAATATCCATCGGATTTTGGGCGAGGGCGAACCACTTCGGGAGGCTTACCGCTATGCCAATCTTTTGGAAATCAATTTGGATAGGGTTAATGGCGTCCCACAATTTGATTTGGTCATTTTGGGTATGGGCGATGATGGCCATACGGCTTCCATATTCCCACATGAAATAAGCCTTTGGGATGCCGCGGAACACTGTGTAGTGGCAACACATCCCCCCGATAGCCATCGAGGTGGGCAAAAGCGGATTACAATTACGGGCCAGGTCATAAACACGGCTAAGGAAGTTGCTTTTTTGGTCACTGGGGATAGTAAGGTGGAAAAGGTACGGGAAGTTATTCAAAAGGAGGGAGATTACAAAAAGTATCCGGCAAGTTTGGTATCCCCGACTTCTGGGAACTTAAAGTGGTTTTTGGATCAGGCCGCTGCCCAAGGAATTACCCCAGATCAATCTTAACGTTTTCATCCTGCAATAGCCCAAGGTGTTCTTCTGGAACAAAGGTAGCTTCGTCAAATCGGGTATCCCGCTCAAAAGCCTCTTCCTTACGTATTTTGCTCCGGGCAAAGCGCCGTATACCTTGTTCTCCCTCAAGGATTAGTCCCGGCACGGGTACGCTTTTACCGTTCCCATCCTTGGCCACCATAGTAAAATAGGAGGAATTGCAATGCTTTCGCTTCCCCGTGGTTATGTTCTCGGATTCTACCCGTACGCCTACCACCATTGAGGTCCGCCCTGTATAATTAATGGAAGCCTTTAAGGTGACCAGTTCCCCTACTTCTATGGGACTTAAGAAATCCACTCGGTTTACCGAAGCTGTAACACAATATCTTTGGGAGTGTTTGGAGGCACAGGCAAAGGCAATTTGGTCCATAAGGTTCAAGATATGACCGCCGTGTATTTTTCCCCCGAAATTAGAGTGGGAGGGGAGCATCAATTCTGTAATAGAAACCCTTGATTCGCGGGCGGTTTTAAATGATTCCATGTTAAAAATTTAAAATTCAAGCGCAAATTCAAGTTCGCATCACCTAAATCTATTCAGTTTCTAAAATGGGGGGATTGCTCTTCTTGGACTTCGGTAATGAAGTATTTAGTGTCGCCCAACCAAAAAAAGGTGGCAAAGCGCTCTATATAAGTTACTTTAACATACCTGCCTTGGTAGTCCTTTAATTGTTGGATGACCTCCTTTTCCTTGTCCAAAACGGAAAAGGAAAAAATCTGTGCTCCGGATATCCCCTGGCTTATCTCTCCCTCCCAAGTTTTGACCAATACGCCCTTATTGCTGAATTTGATAAGTTCGCCCGAGCGATAGCCTTGACTGTAGGGAACAAAATAAATAAAGGCATAGATGAGCAAAAACAGTACTACTATGGCTCCCAGGGTAATAAACAATGCTTTTTTCATGGAATAGGTTTCGGGAAGATATCGTTTACAATTTTAACTTCGGTTCTTCAAAATCGTCTTCTTGGGCGCGTTTCAGTATCGGTTCGGGAATAGACTTTTTGGCCTTGGCCCCCATTTTCTTTAGTCGTTCTATACTGGTGATGATATTGCCCCGGCCCTCTACCAGCTTGTTCATAGCCCCTTTGTACTCCGTTTTGGCATCGTCCATTTTTTTGCCCACTTTGGTCAAATCGGATACAAAGCCTTCAAACTTGTCATATAGGGCCCCAGCCTGTCTAGCAATTTCTATGGCATTCCGTTGTTGCTTTTCATTGTTCCACATGCTGTCTATAGTCCGTAAGGTGGCCAATAAGGTGGAAGGTGTAACAATAACTATGTTTTGCTCGAACGCCTTGTTATACAAAGAGTTATCCTGGTTTATTGCAATGGCGAATGCAGGTTCAATTGGTACGAACATCAACACAAAGTCGGGGCTTTCCATTTCATAGAGATCCTCGTATTTCTTGGCCGATAATTGGTCTACATGTTTTCTGAGGGAATTGATGTGGTCCTTAAGAAATTTTTCCCGTAGTTCATCTTCCGCATTGATATATCTTTCATAATCGGTCAGGGATACCTTGGAGTCCACGACCATCTTTTTTCCATCGGGAAGATGAATGATGACATCGGGCAATACACGGGTCCCATCGTCCAAAGTAAAACTTTGTTGGACCGAATATTCCCTGTCCTTTTCCAGGCCCGATTTCTCCAATACCCTTTCCAGGACCAATTCGCCCCAATTTCCCTGCATTTTGCTATCGCCTTTCAAAGCTTTGGTCAAGTTCTCAGCCTCTTGGGTAATCTTCAGGTTTTGGTTTTGGAGGTTCAACAGTTGCTCTTTTAAGGCGGAATGTATACTGATATTCTCCTTTTGGCTTTCCTCTACCTTTTTCTCGAAAAGCTGAATTTTTTCCTGTAAGGGGTTAAGGATGGTCTTGATATTTTTTTGATTCTGTTCCGTAAATTTTAGACTTTTTTCATCCAAGATCTTGTTGGCCAGATTTTCAAATTCTTTAGTAAACTTGTCCTGTAATTTTTCTACTTCTTCCTTTTGTTCCGAGTTTTTTGCTTGAAGGTTTTCCAAATCGGCCTGATACCGCACAATTTGGTTTCCCAAAGCTTCTTTTTCGGATTGCAGTTGTGTCCGCAGTTCTTCGGCATTGTTCAATCTGTCTTCAAGAACCGCAACATTGTTCCGTAACTGCTGCTCACGCTCTTCCAGTGCACTTTGGTTGGATTTTGTTTTTAAGTTTTGGATATAATGGCCCAATACAAAACCAAGTCCTGAACACACCAGCCCGACCACAAGATATATTACGGATTCACTCATTCTTGTTACTAATTCTTAAAAGTAAAGATACAGGTTTGAGCGTTAAAACCTGAATATTGCGGAAGCTACTTTTCTATACGGAACGAACCGGATCCCGCATCAAAAGTTACCGTATCCGTCGGGAATAATTTCTCGAATGCCTTTTGCTCAATAAGCTCACAAGGATCTCCAAAATAGTTTTCCCCTTTTCCCAGAATCAGTATTTTATCACATAATTGGATAGCCATTTCAATTTCATGACTTGTAAATAAAACTGTAGTTCGGGTTTTATGGGCAATGGACTTTAGCAATTTTAAGATCTGTACCTTATGATAGAGATCTAAATGGGAAGTGGGTTCGTCCAATAGCATCAAAGTAGTTTCCTGGGCCAAGGCACGCGCGATCAAGGCCCTTTGCAATTGGCCATCACTAAGTTCGTAGCACTTTTTATGTTGAAGTTCGGTCAACTCCAGCACCTCCAACGCTTCCAAAATCTTGGACTTGTCCTTTTGCGTCAATTTTCCGATCCAATTGGTGTAGGGTTGTCTGCCCAAGGCTACCAACTCCAACACCGATAAATTTTTTGAGGCAATAGATTCGGTAAGTACAATGCTTACCGTGGAGGCCAGTTCCAAAGTCTTATAGGTATTCAAGGGTTTTCCCTTCATAAGGATTTCACCGGATAGTTTGGGTTGTACTTTCCCTATGGTCCGTAGCAACGTGGATTTTCCAATACCATTTACACCAATGATCGCACATAACTCCCCTGAGTTTAAGCCAAAGTCTATATTCCTGGCGATGAGGATATCCTCCCTTTTGCTCGGGTAACCTACGGATAGGTTTTTGATTTCCAGGGCGCTATGTAGAGTTGCAGATTTAATAGTCTATGATTTGTGCTGTAAAGGTAAAAAGTTAAATAGGGAAAGTTCAAAGGTCTATGTTTTCGTCAAGATATTTGTTCATATATCGTTTTTAAAAAATCATTTTCCGTTTTCTTACCAACAACCAGATTACCACCGGTGCCCCCAAAATACTGGTAATGGCATTAATGGGTAGGACACTGGCCGAGTTGGGTACTTGGGCTACCGTATCGCATAACAACATCAGGATGCCCCCGTACACCAGAACCGCAGGTAGGAGAACTTTATGATCGGTGGTATTAAAGATTTGTCTGGTCAAATGAGGGACGGCCAGGCCTACAAAGGCAATAGGCCCTGCAAATGCCGTTACCCCTCCGGCCAGTAATCCGGCGGAAATGATTATAACATATCGAGATCGCTTCATGTTGATACCTAGGCTTTGAGCGTACTTTTCACCGAGCAACAGGGCATTCAAGGATTTAATGGAGGCTATGCCCAATGTGATTCCTATCAAAATTATTCCCAACAAAAGCAATAATTGCCCCCAGGACAGGTTTCCAACGCTCCCAAAGGACCAATAAATGTACTGCTGTAGTTTTTCGGCATCGGAAAAATAGGACAGTACGCTTACAATGGCAGCCGTAATGCTACCGAACATCAACCCTATGATCAATAGGGCCAAGGTGTCCTTCACGCGTACCGCAACGACCATGACGATCAACAATACCAAGAAACTTCCCAAACTGGCGGCTATGGCCAAGGAAACATCGTTTACAAATCCAAAAGTTACCAATCCTGGGAAAAGGGAAATTCCCATAATCAACAGGGCCGCTCCCAAACTTGCCCCTGAACTAATACCTAGTACGAAAGGGCCTGCCAAGGGATTTCTAAAAAGCGTCTGCATCAATAATCCACTCAAGGAAAGTCCGCTACCTACCAAAAGTGCGGTAAAGGCCTTGGGAACCCTATAGTTCCATATAATATAGTTCCACGAATCATTTTGAACAGGCTCACCCAAAAGTGAATTTATCGTTGCGGAAAACGGAATGGATACGGAGCCCAAACTTATGTTAAGCCCAAAACAAAGAATCAATGCCAGGGTCAATATCAAGAATGAAATGTAATATGAATTGTTCCGTTTCAACTACTCTAAGGGCTTAAAAAAGAAAAGTTTGTGGTCGGGTAGCAGTTCTGGGTGAAATATATGGATAAGGTCCTTTAAGACCAAATCAGGCCGTTGAGGGGCCAGTTCATAATATATGAGCCCTCCGGTATCTCCCTGCGTAATCGTGTTGGAATAGATGCTGCGGTTTTCATAAGCGGCGAACTGAAGGTAATGTCGGTTGGCTTCTTTCAATTCATCATAGGAGGTAATCCTAGAAGGATTCAACCAAAATTCAGCATTTTGCGCCTTACTCAATACACTTTCCATACTTAAGGAAAGACTGCCGGTATCTTCTGTATCCGCCCAAAGGTAGTTGGTCTGGGCATCTTCCAAAAAACGGGCCATCCAACTATTACCGCCCGCTACGTACCAAACATCCTTATAAAGGCCGCCCGTTAGGACCGTGGGTCTAACACTTGCTTTTTGGGCTAGGATTTTCGCGCTTTTATACGATTTTTCAATTTCCTTGAAAACACTGTCTGCTTTTGCTTCCTTTCCAAAAAATGGAGCAAAGAACTTGATCCATTCCGCTTTTCCAAGTGGAGTTTCTTCGGTCCAGTCACCGTTGTATACCACAGGTATATTAGACCGCTGTAGCGTTTCATAAGCCTTGTTTTGATTGCTAATGCCAAACCCTACCACAACGTCCGGATTCAAGGCAAGGGTCATCTCCGTGTTTATTTCCTCATTATTACCAAGTTCCTTGACCTTACCTTCATCAATTTGCTTCCTTGCCGTTTTGGAAGATATATAATCCGTAGTGGGGAACCCTACCAATTTATCCATAACCCCCAGAGCTTCCAAGGCCGGGATATGGGTGGTAGATGTCACAATAATCCGCTCTACCGGTGTGGTTACAATGGCATCGTATGCATCCCTATTCAAGGTGGTATACGCCAAAATATCCTTGGGTATCAGGGCATAGGTATAGGCTATTTCCGAATTGGGCCAAGGCGAGGTTATCTGTATCGTAGTGATTCCTGAATCATTTTTCTCGATCGAAAAACCTTTGGCATGGGCTATCTTAATTTGTTCAAAAGGAGAGGCTGGCCGGGGTACTTCTTTCTTTTCTGGTTTACAGGCGAATACCAAGATTACAAGTACACCAAGTGTTATTTTTCTCAAAAGAAACCATTTTTTGTTCACCTCAAAAGTAGTATTATTTAATTTTTCGCTTGAAAGATTAAACAAAATGTTTACTTTCGCTATGAATTTTGGTTCCTGTTGATTTGGTTCAATAGGATTAAAAGGGAATCCAGTGAAAATCTGGGACTGTTCCCGCAACTGTAAGCTTAGGCCAGACAGGTTCTGGCTCCTTTGAAAGGATGTTGTTTTCTACAAAGCCACTGTTCACATTGAGACAAAGTCGGTGTAAATGGGAAGGCCAAACAACATAAAGCAAGTCAGGAGACCTGCCAAATTCAAACAAATCGTATTAAACTTTCGGGATAAAGGTTTAAAGGGTGAAAAACCATATATTCATAATAGTAGTATTTGCATTGTCCATTTTAGGACAACTCTCCGCCCAGGAAACACCTATTTGGGAACTGGAGGAGGTCGTCGTATCCGATACTCGGATAAAACGTTATGCCGAGGGACATAAGGTAACCGAGCTAAAGGATAGTACCATACAACGCCACGGTTCTTTTCTTACTTCGCTTCTTACCTTTAATTCCAATATCTATTTTAAGGAAAACGGGTTGGGTATGGTATCTTCCCCGGCATTTAGGGGTACCAATGCCTCGCACACGGCCGTAATTTGGAATGGGATAAATATCAATTCCCAAATGAACGGTCAGGTAGACTTCAATACCATAAATCCCTTTAATTATAGCTCCGTAGGCATCCGAAGTGGGGGAGGGAGTGTCCAGTTTGGTACAGGGGCCATAGGGGGCAGTGTTCATTTAAACAACGACCTGCGTTTTGAGAAGCATTTTGACCAGCAGGTGTTTATAGGCTATGGTAGTTTTGATACGCGGAATGCCAACTACAATCAGAGTTTTGGAACAGGTAGATGGTCCACTAGTTTCGGAATCAATTACACCCAATCGGATAACGATTATAGGTATTTGGAAACCGATGACCGAAATCGTAATGGTGAATTTGAAAACATTAACCTAAACTTCAATACGGGTTATGTTCTGTCCGATAAACAAGTCTTGCGACTGTATCACCAAAGTTTTATCGGAGATCGCAATCTTTCGGGTACTCTGATAGCTCCGGGTAGAAGTCGTTATAAAGACAATCATTATCGTACCCAGTTAGAGTGGGGGCGTTTTGGGGAAAAGGCCGCCTCAAAAATAAAACTGGCCCACTTGCATGAGGAGTTCAAGTATTTTGAGAATAAGGATTCGGATATTTTTTCAAGTGGCAGGGTCACCACTTTGTTGGCCCGTTATTCCTTGGATGCTGCACTTTCGAAGGTATTCCGATTAAACTCTTTTTTGGAATACAACCATTTTAAAGGCAAGGGGAGTAGTTTCGGAAACCCGGAACGCAATGATGCTTCGGTTACTGCGGTATTGAAGCATACCGTATCCGAAAAAATGACTTATAATCTTAGTCTTCGGCAGGATTTTTCTTCGGATTTTTCCAATCCCATGGTTTTTTCCTTGGATGGCATATATAAGCTTAATGACCATTATGCCCTACAGATTAATGCATCCCGAAACTTTAGGATGCCCACCTTTAATGACCTTTATTGGCAACCTGGAGGTAATCTGAATTTAGTCCCGGAACGTTCCTATCAAGTTGATTTGGGTCATCGCCTACGATTTGGTGGGTTTTCATTAAACCTGAACAGTTATTACATCCGTACCGAGGATATGATCCGTTGGCTCCCCAATAGTCAGGGGCTATGGTCGCCCACCAATGTAGATCAGGTGCGGATTTACGGTTTGGAGGGAGAAATTGGCGTAACATATCCCATCCATAAAAAACAACAAATTGATTTCAAGGCTAACTATGCCTATACCGTTTCCGAAGATCGGGAAACCAATGAACAACTGATTTACGTTCCCTTTCATCGGGGCAACGTTTCCCTTGCCTATCGTATTTCAGATTTTAGCGTATTCTACCAGCATTTATATACTGGGGCAGTATCCATCATTGGAGGGGAGTTGGAGGATTATCAAGTTGCCAATGCGGGAATTACCTATTCCCCGATTGCCAAGGGAAAATTAAAATATAGCCTAGGATGTACCGTGAACAATCTTTTCAATACCTATTACGAGAACATCGCCTTACGACCAATGCCCAATAGAAATATTCAAACCCAATTAATAGTAAACTTTTGATAATGAAAAAAAGCAGATTCTTTATGATTACGGCCATGGCCGGATTGTTGTTTACCTCATGTAGCGATGATGACAATGATGCGCCTTTTGCACCTGGAGTGGGAATTTCGGTTTCCGGGGATACGTTTTCCGAAGCCGAAGGCACTATTGTACTTACCTTTACCACTACCGAGGCCTTTGCAGCCGATGTTGTATTGACGTATGAAGTTTCCGGTAGTGCAACCTCCGGTGAGGACTTTGGAGCCTTACCGGGAACGCTTACCCTAGCCATGGGAGAGACTTCGACGACTCTGGAATTGGCGCTGAACGATGATGATGAGGTTGAATCCGGTGAGGCGATTATCATTACCCTGACCGCTGTGGACGGAGGGACAGATTTTATCGGTTCTGCAAATTCCGTGACTCTAACGCTCACGGATAATGATTCCTTCCCTTTTGAAAACGGAATTCTGGTCTTACATGAAGGAAATTTTGGAGCGGGAAATGCCTCGATTTCCTTTGTGTCGAACGATTTAACGAGCATTCAAAACGGCATTTTCAAGTCGGTAAACGAGGTAGACGTTTGGGGCGACACGGCACAAAGCATGACCTTTAATGGAGCTATGGCCTATATTGTGGTGAACAACTCCCAAAAAATCGAGGTGATAGACCGTTATACTTTTGAATCCGTGGCTACCATTGGAGGACCTAGCGAATCCAACCTTTTGAATCCCCGCTATATGGCCATTGCCAATGGAAAAGGTTACGTGACCAATTGGGGAGACGGATTTAATCCGGATGACGATTTTATAGCCGTGATAGACCTGGAGAACAATACCGTGGAATCAACAATAGCCGTGGCCGAAGGCCCCGAACGTATATTGGCCAACGAAAATACTATTTATGTGGCCCATCAAGGTGGTTTTGGCCAAAACAATATTGTTTCGGTAATCGATGCGGTTACCAATATGGTAACAACGACCATTACGGTTGCTGATAGGCCCAACTCCATGCAATTGATAAATGATGAACTTTGGGTGCTTTCCGGAGGAAATCCCGCTTGGACGGGGAATGAAACCGCCGGACAGTTGGATAAGGTAAATACTACTTCCAACACGGTAGAAACTACCCTTACCTTTGCCCAAACGGAACATC
Source organism: Ulvibacterium sp. (assembly GCF_965228935.1). Classification (GTDB taxonomy): domain Bacteria; phylum Bacteroidota; class Bacteroidia; order Flavobacteriales; family Flavobacteriaceae; genus Ulvibacterium. Next base: position 3,426,242 of record NZ_OZ245846.1, read on the forward strand.
CTGGATTTTTATCCCTGGACGGTGATAATTTATATTACTATATGTCCGGAAGTATTTTCTCCATGGGAATGACCGATACCGCCCTTCCTACTACGGCGGATATAACCAATTTGAACTTTTACGACATGAGCATCAACGAAGGTAGATTGTTCGGAGTAGATGCCAAGGACTTTTTGAGTAATGGTTCCTTGGAAGTATATGACCTTGGGGACAATTCGTTATTGACCTCTGAGGAGGTTTCCATAATTCCGACCGCCGTCTATTTCAATGGGGATTTTGACTTTTAATTTCGTTGATTGAATAAGGGTATCTTTGAAAAAAGAATGAATTACTGAACTAAAATTGATAAACAAAAAAACAGCTTGGTTTGGCAAGCTGTTTTTTTGTTTTTAGAACCCGGTATTATTCCAAAAGGGACAAATCCAATTTTGGGACTTCATGCACGTACATATTATCCTTAACGGGGGTGAACATTTTGGAACTCGTTATTACATTTGCAGGTAGTTTTACGCTAAAACTTCGTTTTGATGTAGATCCTGTTATATCCTGAATGGCCCTGGCCAGCAACGGTTCATCCAAATCACCAAGTACCCCTAGATTGGCCAGATCTTCCTGTAAGGCGATATCCGGGGCCAACCCCGAAGTATAATCCGAAAAACCATCTGCATTCTCATTCCTTCCGATAAGGGGTTGTATGGCCCATCGATTGTTGGGATTTATTTTGTTCTCACGTTCCGGGCTGTAGACGTAGGGCGCTCCAGAATGGTCAGGATCATCGACCATAGTCACGGAAAATTCGTTCTTTCCGCGGGTGGTCTCCCCAATTTGTACCACATCAACATAGGGCGCAAGCCCATTGACGACCAATTCACTGGCAGATGCCGTACTTCCCGTGGTCAGTATATAGACCTTGCTCAAATTCAATCTATTAAGTGCCGAACCGTCGCTTGATTTATCCGTAAAATTACGTTCTAGATCGTCGGCATTGAACAAGGGCTGTAGCCTGTCATTATATCTTGCCCTTAAGAATAGGTCACTGGTATTCGTGCCATAGATCATACTGGAAAGTAGACGGGCCGTATTTACGGAGCCTCCGGGGTTATAGCGCAAATCAAGTACCAGATTGGTAATTGCGGCCGATTTAAGCTCTCCCATCGCATTGTTGAGGTCTTCATCATATTCATTGGTAAAACCGTTATACATGAGGTATCCGATTCTCTCCCCGCTTATATCAAAGGAACGGGTTAGAAAGACCGGATTTTCCGCTAAGTTCTCCTGTTTGGTCAAGGTTACCTCCCTGTCATTTGGGGTAACAACATCACCATCGATATCGGCCATATTCAGGGTATACGTATTATTGTCCCCAAATAGTAAATCTGCAAAGTTGTCATTGTTTAAGGTTTGGCCATCGACACCAGTAAAAAGATCTCCTCGACTGATGTCCTTGGTAGCGGCGTCCGAGTTGGGTACTATGTAGCGAACATATCCAAAAATTTCATTATTGTCCGAAAAACTGACCAGCCCGAACTCCAGCCCGTTACTTCTTGATATGCCTGCCAGGGATTTGGTCAATGTCTCATAATCCTCGGCCCAGAAACTGAACCGATCTTGATTAAAGAGCAATTGCCGGTCGAAAAAATCGGCAGGATTATCCTCGGAGGCCAAAAACTCGGTATACAGTCTGGAACCCTCGGAGTCCAAAGCGAAAGCATCATCCGCTAAGTTGGGTACTTCGGCCTGCCAGAAATACCAAAAATTCATGGCCTTCCACATAAAGTTCTGTACCGTAATATCGGTCTCCACCAAACTTTGGTCCGCTTTGGCCGTCCTAGGTAGTACAAATCCTCCGCTGCCATCATCATTGCTACAGGAAACGCCCAAAAGGGCTATTGATAAAAAAAGAAACAATTTAAGTTTCTTGATCAAGGGGCGAGTTTTAAATATCATACAATTGTTTGTTGGGGTTTTAGTTGAACGGTTCCAGTAAGCCATCCATCAATGTTTTGTTGTTTGTAGGTTTAAACCATATGGAATTTGAAAACACCTCGGCCGTAAAGGCGGGTCGAAAACTTATTTTAGAGCTCTCGCTGGATATACGGCTCAATGCCAACGCCAAAAGCGGCTCCGAAGGTTCTCCCAAAGTTCCTAAATTAGCAATATCTTCTTGAAGTTCGAAATCGGGGGATAAACCGTCTGTATAATCCGAAAAGCCATCGGCATTTTCATTTCTGCCCAATAAAGGTTGGATTCCCCATTGATTATCCGGATTTATACGGTCTTCACGATCGGGATCATAGAAATTTCCATTTTCGGGATCATCCACGAAAGTGTTGGAGAACTCGTTCTTACCAACGGTAGTGGTACCTATTTGTACCACATCAACATACGGTTCCAACCCGTTGATAACCAATTCACTTGCCGAGGCTGTAGCCCCTGTCGTGATTATAAAAACCCTGGTGAGATTTAATTCGTTAATTGCGGTACCATCCAAGGTAATGGCTGTAAAGTTATTCGGTTGGCCATTACCCGGTTGTAATTTGCTATTAAAACGGGGCCGTATAAAAACTTCATCAGTCTTTGCACCGTAGATTGAACTGGCAATTTGGATTGCCGAAGTAACACGGCCACCTCCATTATACCTTAGGTCGAGAACAAGTTCATTGATTCCTTGGCTCTTAAAATCCCCAAAAACGTTATTCAACGGTTCATCATATGCCGCTAAAAACGAATTGTACATGAGATAGCCTATTTTATTTCCTGATTGCTCGATTACTTTGGAGACCAAAATTGGATTTTCCGCAAAATTCTCAATCTTCGTTAGGGTTACTTCCTTACCATTATCGGTTATGGTGTTGTCAACAAGGTCGGCCATATTCAATGTGTAAGTGTCTTCGGTGCCAAATAAAAGATCCAGATAGTTGTTGAGATTCAAATTTTGCCCGTTGACACCTACAAAAATATCCCCCCTTTTAATATCCTTGGTTGAAGCATCGGAATCCAGGGCTATATAGGTTACCACGCCATAGATGGCATTACTGTCCTGAAATAAGTACAGTTGAAACTCAAGGCCGTTACTTCTGGAAACCCCTTGAAGGCTATTCACCAAATTCTTATAATTTTCCACGGCAACGGAGAAACGGTCAATTGCCGCATCCTCACCTACAATAGCCTCATGATTGTTGCATATGTTGTAAAAAAAGTCTGCGGGATTTGATTCCGAGGAAAGGAACTCCACATAGGCTTCGATATCATCGATTTTGGTATCCGCTAGGTCGGGAACGTCCGCTTGCCAAAAATAAAAGGTGTTCATGGTTTGCCACATGAAATTCTGTGCGGGATAATCGGCCAGGGATTTTGTATTTTCCTGTGGTGGTTCTTCCTGTAGACCATCTGTTTCAGGGACAATGGTATCATCACTTTTTTTACAGGAGACAAATACCAATAGTACTGCCCAAAGCAGGAACAGTATTCTTTTCATAGCTTTATTTTAAAATAAATTCCCGTCCAATAATCATTCCAATGATTATAACAAAGGATATTGGATTTATATTGTACGTTTGAGTATAATATACGCAGTTATTTAGTTTATGGTTGCCCAAATTACTTACATATTGGGCAAAAAAAAATTTTTGTAACAAAACTGGATGTGCCTCGTCTTGCTATTGTAACCCGTTATGGCATAGTATTAGCAATAACCGAACCAAAATGCGACAATCGGAATTTTTAAATGTGGTAATGCCATTTAAAGATAAGCTGTATAGGCTTGCTAAACGATTATTGGTCTCTACCGAGGAGGCCGAGGATGCCACACAGGAGATTTTGTTGAAACTATGGTCAAAAAATAAAATGATTGGGAGCTACAACAATGTTGAAGCCTTTGCCATGACCATGACCAAAAATTTTTGTTTGGATCGATTGAAGTCAAGACAGGCAGGGAATTTGAAATTGGTCCATAGCAATTACGGAGAAACAGGCACTCCCTTGCAAAAACAGGTCGAGGCTAAGGACAGTGCCTTATGGGTACAGAAAATAATGGAAGAATTGCCGGAACAACAAAAAATGGTGCTACAGCTCAGGGACGTAGAGGAGTACGATTATGATGAAATTGCCGAAATGCTGGATATGAAACCCAGTACGGTAAGGGTGGCCCTGTCCAGGGCAAGGAAAACAGTAAGGGAAAAATTGATGCAAAAACATAGTTATGGAATTGGATGATATAGAAAAATTATTGGAAAAGTATTTTGAGGCTTCCACCACGGTGGCAGAGGAGGAAACGCTGAAAGCATTTTTTTCCCAGAAAAAGGTGCCATCACATCTTGAACAATATGCCCCTATGTTCCGGTATTTTTCCAATGCCAAAGAAGAACGGTTTACCAAATCGGTTCCACTAAAACCTAGAAAAAGCTATTATAAGTGGATTTCCGTAGCAGCAGTAGCAGTTCTTGCATTTGGCGTTTATTTTGGCCCCAATCGCTATCGGGATTACCAAGAACAAAAAGAGGCGGAATTTGCCTATCAGGAAACTAGGAAGGCGTTGAACCTCTTGGCCGAGAACTTTGGTCGCGGTACCGAAAAAATGGCCTATTTAAATCAGTTTGAAGAAACAAAACAAAAAATTTACAACAACAATTAAAATTAAGATCATGAACAGTAAAAAGTTTATTATAACTATTCTAATAGCAGCTTTGCCCTTACTTGGATTTTCCCAGTCCCTGTTTGATAAATATGAGGATTTGGACAATGTGAGCGCCGTAGTGGTGAACAAGAGTATGTTTAATCTCCTGGCCAAAATCGATGTTGAGGTAGATGACCCTGAAGCACAGGAATTTATGGATATCGCCAAAAGTTTGAACAACCTCAAAGTCTTTATTACGGAAGACAAGAACATTTCCGCGGATATGAAATCTTCGGTGGATAAATATTTAAGATCAGCTTCCATGGAAGAACTGATGCGTGTAAAGGATAAGGATACCAATGTGAAGTTTTATATACGGCCCGGAAAGGATGACGACCATGTTCGGGAACTTCTAATGTTCGTTACCGGGATAAAGGATCGGGAAGAAATGAAGGATGTAGAGATCAATGGACGACAGATAGAAACCGTACTCTTATCGTTGACCGGAGATATTGACCTGAACAAGATAGGTTCCCTTACCAATAAAATGAACCTTCCCGAGGAATTGAACAAAGCCGGGAAAAAAGGAAATTAATAGAATCGTTCATCAATCAAAAACAATCATCATGAAAAAAGTAGTTGTAGTATTTTTAATGACCGTAGCACCATTACTGGGCTTTTCCCAATCGATTTTTGATAAGTATGAGGACATGGACAATGTGGGATCTGTGGTCATCAACAAGGGATTGATCAATCTCGTAAGTTCAATTGAGATTGATGATGGCGATCAGGAGGCCAAGGATTTTTTAGATGTGGCCAGGGGTCTGGACGGTATAAAGGTCTTTATTACCGAAGACAAGGGAGTGTCTACGGATATGTACAAAACCGTAAGGAAATACATAAAATCCTCCTCGTTGGAAGAATTGATGCGCGTGAAGGATAAGGATACCAACGTGAAATTCTATATCAAAAATGGAAGGGATGATGATCATGTATATGAATTGCTAATGTTCGTCCAGGGAATTGATGATTCCCATATGAACATTGATGGCCGAGAATTTGAATCCATATTGGTTTCGCTTACCGGTGATATCGACTTGAACAAAGTAAGTGCCCTTACCAGGAAAATGAACCTCCCGGATGAATTGAACAAGGTAGGTGAAAAGTAAAGAAATTAAAGAACAGTAGGCCTACATCCAGGCCATTTAAACTAATACCTATGAAAATCATAAAATCAATTTTTGTCCTATCGCTTTTATTGGGTTTGACGGCCTGTACGTCCAATCGCAGCCTTCAGGAATACTATGTGGACAATGCGGATAATCCGAACTTTTTATCGGTGGATCTTCCGGTAAGCCTGCTCAATGTAGAAAAGACAGAACTAACGGATGAGCAACGCGAAGCACTGGAAACTTTGCGAAAAATGAATATTCTGGCATTTAAAAAGACTGCAGAAAATGCGGCGGAGTACAAAATTGAAAAAGCCAACGTAAGGGCAATTCTTGGCAATGGCAAGTTCACCGAATTAATGAAGGTGAATACAAGTTATGGAAAGGGTACGGTGCAGTATCTGGGCGATGAGGATGCCATTGACGAAGTTATTATTTATGGGGATAGTGATGACAAAGGATTTATGCTGGTTCGTATCTTGGGAAAAAACATGAACCCAGCTAAGTTGGTCCAGTTTATACAAGCCCTTGAAAAATCGGATTACCGGGGTGAGGGCCTTGCAGATATCGGTTCCTTCTTTAAGGACTGATTTAATATCAAGAGCATCGAACAAAAGCCGTTTTGGGATTTCCCAAAGCGGCTTTTGTCAGTACAGGCCAAATCTATTTCGGGAGTTAACAAAAGCGTTTTCTTTTCAGGGCTAAATTGCTATATTGAGCACCATTAACACTAACTAAAATTATACCGTTATGGAAGAAGCTGAAGTTTGGATGAACAAAGGCATAGACTTTGTCATCGAATATGGCCCCAAGGTATTGGGCGCTATTTTAATTTACATCATTGGTTCCTGGATTATCAAGAAAATTATTGGAACCACCCGTAAAGTAATGAGTAAAAGCAGTTATGACGAGTCCCTTCAACGTTTTTTGTTGAATATGGCCTCATGGGCATTGAAGGTGTTGCTTATTATCATTGTTATCTCTACCCTCGGTGTTGACGTCACTACCTTTGCGGCCGTTATCGCCGCGGCCGGTTTGGCGGTGGGCTTGGCGCTTCAGGGATCACTTTCCAATTTTGCAGGCGGTGTTCTGATCATGATATTTAAGCCGTACCGAATAGGAGACCTTATAGAGGCCCAAGGGGTTTTGGGAGTGGTAAAGGAAATTGAAATTTTTACCACAAAACTTACTACGCCCGAAAACAAGTTGGCAATTGTTCCCAATGGGGCCATGGCCAATGGGAACATCATTAATTATACCGAAGAAGGGAAAATCCGTGTGGATACCGTTGTAGGGGTCGGTTATGGCGAGGACATCAAAAAGACCAAGGAGGTACTTATGGGAGTCCTTACCTCAAATCCACAGGTGTTATCAAATCCGGCGCCTTCGGTAAATGTAATGGAACTGGCGGACAGTTCTGTCAATTTTGCCGTTAGGCCCTATTGCAAGCCGGAGGACTATTGGGATGTATACTTTGCGACTTATGAAGGGGCTAAATTGGCACTTGATTCTGCAGGTATTGAAATTCCCTATCCGCATTCCGTCGAAATTCATAAGGAAGGCTAATCGGATCTACATAGTACTATTAAGTAAAATCTGTCCATTTTTTAATGGACAGATTTTTTCATATACCCGTATAATTGCTTGGACTAATGGCCTTTAACTCGTCTTTAATGGCATCGGACACTTCCAGGGTATCTATAAATTTGGCAATGGATTCCTGATTGATTTTTTCATTGGTCCGGGTCAATCCTTTTAAGGCTTCATATGGATTGGGATAACCTTCACGGCGTAAGATAGTCTGGATGGCTTCTGCGACCACCGCCCAATTGTTCTCTAGATCTTGCTCAAATCTATCTTTGTTGAGCAATAGTTTGTTCAATCCCTTTAAAGTGGATTGAAAAGCCAAAATGGTATGGGCAAATGGCACCCCAATATTTCTAAGGACGGTACTATCCGTCAAATCGCGTTGTAATCGGGATATAGGCAGCTTACCGGATAAGTGCTCAAAAAGGGCATTGGCAATGCCTAGGTTTCCTTCCGAGTTTTCAAAATCGATGGGATTTACCTTATGGGGCATGGCCGAAGATCCAACCTCTCCCGCCTTGATTTTTTGCTTAAAATAGTCCATGGAAACATACGTCCAAAAATCCCGGTCCAAATCCAAAATAACGGTATTGATTCGCTTTAAGGTGTCAAAAAGTGCCGCCATGTGGTCGTAGTGCTCTATTTGTGTAGTGGGAAAGGAATGGTGCAATCCCAGTTTGTCCTGTACGAATTCCTTTCCAAACAGTTTCCAATCCAAACCGGGGTATGCCACTTTGTGCGCATTGAAGTTTCCTGTGGCGCCTCCAAATTTGGCAGCACTGGGAATGTCGTTAAGCAGGTTAAACTGTTCCTTTAGTCGTTCTACATAGACAGCTACTTCCTTTCCAAGTCGGGTAGGGGACGCTGGTTGACCATGGGTCCGTGCCAACATGGGAATTGTTTTCCATTCCTCGGCCAATTCCTGTAGCTTTTCAAATAATTCCAGATAGTGGGGCACGTATATTTGGTTCAAGGCCTCTTTTAAGGAAAGGGGGATGGCCGTATTATTGATGTCCTGGGACGTGAGACCAAAATGGATGAATTCCTTGTATTCCCGTAACCCAAGCGTGTCAAATTCTTTTTTGATAAAATATTCAACGGCCTTTACATCGTGATTGGTGATTTTTTCGATTTCCTTAATAGCCGTCGCATGGGTCGCGTTAAAATTTTGATAGATTTCCCGAAGCCGGTCAAACTTGGAAACGTCAAAGGATTGTAACTGGGGCAAGGGAATCTCACAAAGTGCAATGAAGTATTCGATTTCTACCCGTACACGGTATTTTATCAGGGCCTCTTCGGAAAAAAAACCGGCCAAAGCATCTGTTTTGGCTCGATATCGGCCATCTATGGGTGAAATTGCGTTTAAAGGACTCAAGGACATCTATTCTAAAATTGGTGGTTTAAAGGAAGTTGCAAAGATACTTATAAGCGAGGGAGTTTAAAAGCGTATGCCTTATAAGTTAAGTCCTCCAAAGGCCAGTGTTTACACTCCATATAATCAATCTTGGAAGTTTTTTTACCACAGCGCCATTTTTGGTGATTTCTTATTTTATTTTAGCCAATGTCATTCTGGCCCGGGCCTGATAGGCAGCACTGCCATCCGAATAATTTTGCTCCAACACCATTTTTAGTTCGGGGTGTATCCAGTCGAATTTTTGCCCTAATAAAAGTAAAGAGGTCATGGAATAAGCCTTTGCCGCTACTTTGTGGTCTCCTATAAGCCAATCAAAGCACGCAGCGGTGATTGACTCTAAATGCTTCTCTTGTATTACATTTTGAGCTGCGCTCTTAGTTTTTGAAAAGTAGGCTTTTGTAAGGAACTCACATATTTTGGCCAAAGGCCTTACCGAAGAGTCCAAGCGGACACTGTTCAAGTTTGAAGTGAAAAAGTCTAAATGGGGGTAAATGTAATGCAGTTTTTTTTTCAACGTAAATTCCAATACCCAAGCGGCCCTACTGGAAATAGGGTTTTCCTCAACAAAAATAATTTCCAGCAGAGGACGAATCAAATCCGGATTATCGGAAATCAGTGACGCCATTTGGGTACGTTTTTCCCTTGTGGCATCTACATAATTTAAAGACCGATATAACTCCGTTTTGGTCACAAAAGTTGTATTTTCGTTTTGCCTCAAATATAGAATCATGAAAACAGTAAAAAAAATTTCTTTGGTGCTATTGGTGATTTTTGTTGCCATACAATTCTATAGACCGGAAAAGAATTCTGCACAAGGAGATCATACCCAGATTTTTTTGGCCGAAACCAACCCGGCAACGGAATTAAGGGTGGTATTGGAAGAAGCGTGCTATGACTGCCATAGTAATAATACGGTTTATCCCTGGTACAATAATGTTGCCCCCGTTTCCTTTTGGTTGGCCTATCATATAAATGACGGTAAAAAGCACTTGAATTTTTCCGCGTGGGATGATTATTCCGTCAAAAAGAAGGATCACAAACTTGAGGAGGTCATAGAAATGATCGAAAATGGCGAAATGCCGTTAAAGGAATATACCTGGACCCACGAAAGCGCAAGATTGACCAGCGAACAACGCGAGGCTATAGTTGCCTGGGCCCAAAAAACTAGGTCATTGTATCAATTAAACGAGATACCGCAATAGGTACACCAATAGACGCCCGTTCCGCCAGGACAACTAGATTTTCATAGTCACCTGATTCTAGATTGGGCCTTGGATCAATAAAGTAAATAGGTGCTCCGCTAGGTGCATACTGCAATAATCCGGCTGCCGGATAAACCTGCATAGAGGTTCCAATAATAAGCAGTGCATCGGCTTCCCGAGTGATTTCTATGGCCTTTTCTATCATAGGGACCTGTTCCCCGAACCAAACGATATGTGGACGCAATTGATAGCCGTTCTCACAAACATCACCCCACTTCAAGTCCTTTTTCCAATCTAGAATAAGGTTTGGGTCCCCTGTGCTACGTACTTTGAACAATTCACCATGCAAATGTACCACATGGGTACTTCCGGCCCTTTCGTGCAGATTATCTATGTTCTGGGTAACAACGGTAGTGCTAAAATGCGACTCTAAATTCGCTAACGCTCTATGCGCTGCGTTGGGAGATACCTCCAAGAGTTGCCTGCGCCTTTGGTTGTAGAAGTCCAATACCAATTCAGGATTGTTGGCAAAACCTTGTGGGGAGGCTACCTCCGTAACATCATGCCCTTCCCAAAGACCATCGGCGTCACGGAATGTTTTGAGACCACTTTCGGCACTTACCCCTGCACCGGTAAGAACGACTACTTTTTTCTTCATAGTTCTAAAAATAAGGTTTTTATTATATTCGACATATGACGGATCTGGAACTTTTGACATATCTGGAGGGGTTCATTAGCCCCGAGCGCAAGGAACGTTTTTTGGAAGTATTGGAAAAGCGTACAAAATACCTTACCGTTGGAATTGAGGATGTATTCCAATTTCACAATACAAGTGCTATAATTCGCAGTTGCGAGGTTTTTGGGATACAGGAGGTCCATGTCATCGAAAATCGGTTTGGAAAGCGATTGGACAAGAATATTGCCATGGGTGCACAACAATGGGTAGATGTACATCGCTATGGGAATTCCATGGATTGTTTGGAAAGGTTAAAAGGGAACGGATACCAAATTATTGCCACAACACCTCATATGGATTCCTGTCCATTGGACGATTTTCAAGTGGAATCCAAGATAGCGCTATTCTTTGGTACTGAAAAGGAGGGGCTTAGCGATGATATTATGCGGGCGGCGGATGGGTTTTTAAGAATACCCATGGTCGGATTCACCGAAAGCCTAAATGTATCGGTATCCGCTGCGATACTACTTCAGGTGCTTACCGAAAAGTTGAGAAAGTCAGAGCTTTCCTGGCAATTGTCGGAAAAGGAAAAACTGGAAAAGCGGTTGGATTGGACCAAAAAGTCCATCAAAAGCATAGAGGAAATATTAAAAAGATACCATAGCTAGAACTGATTTTTTTCTTACATTGTTCCAATAACTAACTAATAATTAAGCAAATGACTATTGTACTTTACATTCTAGCGGGTATCATTGTATTACTTTTAGTATTGGCATTATTGGCGCCGAAGACCTATAACGTTTCCAGGTCAATTGAAATCTCCAGACCAAAAGGGGAAGTTTTTGAATATCTAAAATCGTTGAAAAAGATGGACGAATGGTCACCGTGGGCAAAAAAAGATCCCAATATGGAGAAGAAATTTACAGGAACGGACGGTGAAGTGGGAGCCACAAGTTATTGGAACGGGAACAAGGATGTTGGGGAAGGGGAACAAGAAATCACCAAAGTAGTAGAAGGTGAACGAGTAGAATCCGAATTACGCTTTCTAAAACCATGGAAATCCACTTCGGATTGTTATATGGAGGTCAAGGATGGAGATGGGCAAACCAAAGTAACATGGGGCTTTTCCGGTAAAAACAAGTTTCCTATGAGTATTATGATGTTATTCATGAGCATGGATAAAATGGTAGGAAAGGATTTTGAGGAAGGCCTTGCGACCCTTAAGTCAAATCTTGAAAAATGAGAGGTATGGATTACAATATGGTGGGATGGTTTGAAATACCCGTGACTGATATGGAACGGGCCAAGAAATTCTATGAAACCGTTTTTGATATCACAATTTCAGTCCATGACTTGGATGGTTTTATAATGGGATGGTTTCCCGATGCTCCTGGAAAGACCGGGGCAACAGGTTCATTGGTCCAACATGAAATGTATAGCGCCAGCCCTACCCATGGGCCCTTGATTTATTTTTCGAGCGAAGATGTTGCTGTAGAACTCGCTAGGGTAGAAGGGGCAGGTGGTACAATTTTAAAGGGAAAAACCGAGATTGGGGACGGCCATGGCTTTATGGCCCTGGTAAAGGATACGGAAAACAACAGAATCGCCCTTCATTCCAGAAACTGAACATTATACATAAAACATATTGGCCTCGGCCCTAGCACCAAAACGTATAGGTATGGAGGTTGTTCCAATTCCTTTGGACACGTACATCTTGGATGTTTCATTAGTGTACCAGCCTTTAATGTAATCACCACAACCATATGGCATAAAGATGGGTCTTCCCAAAAACGTAACCTGTCCGCCATGGGTATGCCCGGCCAAAATTAGAGGTTTGGAAGCCACGGCAAATTTAGTTTGGTCGATTTCCCTTCTATATACCGGGCAATGACTTAGGATGATGGTCGTAAAGGAAGGATTAAGATTTTCCGAGGATTTGTTGATATCGGGAGTACCATGGACGAAATCATCGATTCCCAGGATATTGACCTTTCTCCCTTTTAAATTCAGTACATAGGATTCATTTATCAAAAGCGTCCCGTGGTGCTTCGTGTAGGTTTGCCTTAAAAGATCCAGATCAATATGTCCGGAGTATTCCTTGTTACCTAAAATGGCGATTTTTTGAATCTTAGGGTCTATCAAGTGAAGAAAATCATTTAAAAGTGCCATTCGTCTTGGCCGGGTTATGGCATCCCCTGTGATGAAAAGAACATCTGGTATTTCGGTATTTATTCGCTTTGCCAATGATTTATGAACGGATTTTAGTTCACGTAAATGTAGATCGCTCAGCTGAATCACCTTTAATTTATCCGTTCTTCCTCCCGACACATCAAAAACATTCCATTCCACCACATACTTTTCAAACCAAAAGACATCTATGACCAGCAAGCCTATGACGGCCAATACAGTTTTTTTGATAAAGTGTCTTCTTCCAAATCTCATATTAATGATTGGTGACCTAATGGTGGTTATTTTGGATGTCCAAATATGTACTTAAGGGAAGTGCTACAATTTTGCTTCTTTTTACCGTTCAAAGGTTATCCGTACGAGATAATCATTGAGTTGTAAAGGTTTTTAATGTAAAAAATGTACGAAATCGATTGACTATCTATCTTAGTGGAAAATTAATCTTGTGGAAGCTCCAATAATGCAATGTCATTATCGTTTTCCAAAAGCACCTTTCCGTTCTGTACTACAACTTCCGTACCGGAATAGGTATCGTAAAGTCTGGTGCCATCGCCAAAAAAACCTTTGACCCAGAGGGATTTCTTTCCTTTGGGCAAGTCCAAACCTATAACTACCTTATCCTTAAAATCCCCATCAATATAGGTTCTGCTAAAAACATACGGTTTTTTGCCCAATCTTTTATGCTTTCCCGCTCCCACGGCTGGATGATCCCGTCTAAATCTCCCTAGCTTTTGCCAATGTGTTAAAACACTTTGGGTTGCGGATAAACTGTCCAATTCTTCCCAATTCATAAATGAGCGCAAGGTGGCATCACCCATGGTGCCTTCTATAATAAGGCTTCTTGCGGTTTCGTCCCCGTAATAGATTTGAGAAGCACCGGGAGTAAGCAAAAGTATATTGGCCGCCTTTATCGGATTTTTTCTTTCCATATCATAAGGTTTCCCGTCATCATGGGAAGTGAGGTAGTTTACCACACTTTTATCCTTCAATTTGGTGTGTAAGAGGGTGCTATACTTCTTAAAAATCGTCTCATAATCCTTAAGGGCATCCTTTTTTAACTCAAAGTTGATAAGACTTTTAAAACCATGGTCATAAAAGTCCACCTTCCGGTCACCGAAATCGAACTCCCTACCGCCCGAGATACCATAATTGTAGACTTCACCAACCATATAAAAGGGTTTATCGTCCAAAACATCATCAGGGTGTTTTTTCTTCCATGTCTCAAAGGCATGTGTGGCCTCTTTGTACAGATCGGACCAAGAACTCTCGTTTACATGCTTTACCGTATCCACCCTATATCCATCAATTCCCAGATCGTGTATATAATCCGTAAGCCACTTTATGATATAAAATCTTGGGGCCCTTGGATATCCCGTTCGTTCAAAGAACAACTGCAATTCGTCCAACTCTTGGCTCAACCTTCCTTCTTCTTTCCATTTTGCAAGAAGTGCATCCGGCAGTTCTACGGGTTCGTCGGATTCCGTCCGTATATCGGGCAAGTTATCCACCAATGTGCAGGCCGTGGTATTATCGTATGTGGTAAATTCGCAGGTAGGGTTTATACGTACCCACTCCTCTGGCCAAACAGGATCTTTTGGGGTAACCGGTCCCGTATGGTTCAAAACAACATCCATCAAAACCCGAATCCCTCTTTTATGTGCAGTTTTGACCAAATTTTCCAAGTCTTTTTTTGTCCCGAAATTTGGGTCAAGAGTAGTCCAATCCTTTGTCCAATACCCGTGATATCCATAAGTATTACCGGTGCTTTCATCCGTTCCACCATGAATTTGCTCAACGACCGGAGTGAACCAAATGGCATTTATGCCCAATTCAGAGAAATAGCCATCCTCTATTTTTTTGGTTATTCCTTGGAGATCACCACCCATAAAACCCCTTAACGTCCCCGTAGAATCGGTTCTTTCAAAATTTATGTCGTTTTTGGGATTTCCATTATTGAAACGATCGGTCAATAAAAAATAGATATTGGCACCTTCCCACACAAAGGGTTTTTCATTGCTGGGTTCGGGGATGGAATCTCTCATAACTAGGGTCTCTTGAGCGGATTCTTTTTTTTCGGTTTTACAGGCTAAAAAAATGGGGAGCACAATACTAGCAATAAGTAGCTTTCTCATGGGCATTCTATTTTGTCTAAAGCTATAAAATGCAGTGGGGAAATCAAAAAAATTATTTTTTTCGGTTCAAGACCTTGAATTCCTCATAACAGCTACTGATGGCATCCAATATCTGAAGGTCGTTTGCCGTTCTTATAAAAGATTTGGAATAATTGCAGTTATTAAGGATATCTTCAATATCCACTTTCTCCAATTGGAGCAGCTCCCTTAAAGTTTCCCGATCAAATTTGGAGGCCAAAAGATTGCGTATTTCATCGTCTTCTTTCATCTTCCGTAATTTTCGCATCTGGTTCGGCTTTTTACCAAAGAGGTTTCGAAGTAAATCGGCAGGATTCAATATAGCACCCAATACCTTGGTGACGGCACTAGGGTTCTTATTGCCGGCCTCATAACTTACGGAAAGCCCCGATATACTATATTGATAGGCATTGTTTATAGGAAGGTTTTTTACATCGATTTCCAAATAACCCGTTAATTGGTAAGGTCTAACAATGACCTCCTCCAACGCATAGGCCAATTCCGTAAGTGTAATTTTGGTGTCCTTGAACTTGAACATATCATTGGTCACTCTGACTTTCTGTGATTTGAAGCCCAAAAATGAAAAATATAGGGTATCGTTAACTGCGGCGGTTATGGAAAATTCGCCATTTTCATTGGTTATGGTGCCCAGAACCTGATTAAGGTTTACCACATGGACACTTTCCATGGGGACATTGGTCTGCGCGTTGATTATCGTTGCGGATATTTTGCCATCCTCCAACGGTTCTTCCTCTTCTTGGGAAATCCCCATGAAGCTTAGAAAGACAAAGAAGATGAATATTTTGTATTTCCCCATTAACCCTTAAATTCCAAAATAAAGCTACTAAACAAAACAAAAAAATACGCCTTGGCGTATTTTTTAATATACAATTAACTAAAAGAAATCACTTTTTCTTTTTTTGCTCCTCCTTTTCCCTGAATAAGTTGCCTGACCCTGGGCTCTATCTCTTTTTTTCCCCCGTCCGCGATCTCTATCTCTCCTTCTACCTTTGTCCTTGCCCCCTCGGTTTCCACGCCCACCTCCTGGGTTATTGGATACTTCGACATTGACAAACCGACCGTCTACCTTAAGATCCGTAAAGGTGGACAGGACTTTTTCGGAAACGTCGGAATCCGTGTTGAAAAAGGAAAAACTTTCCTTTACATCTACCTTATAAACATCTTCCTTGTCCAGGCCAACAGTGTCACGTAAAAAATCTTTTAGGGACATCCAATCGTATCCATCCCGCTCACCGACATTTATAAAGTAACGAATCGATCCATTTGAAGAAAAAGAACCATCTTGTTCTTTACCTTTTCTTCTTCCGCTAATATCGGACGAATTCAAATCCTTTGCCTTGTTATAGTAATTGGAAAATCGTGTAAATTCTACGGAAACCATTTTTTTTATGAGCTCTTCCCTATCCAGACCTTTGAGGACATCATATATGGCAGGGAGATAGTTTTCAACATCCTTGTCGATCTCCGTATTCTTAATCTTACTGGCCAAATGATATAGTTGTATTTCACAAATTTCCATCCCGGTCGGAATCTTTTTGGAAATAAACTGTTGTTTTATCTTTTTCTCAATGGCATTTATCTTCCGCATCTCACTACGGGTAATGATGACCATGGAAACACCGGATTTTCCCGCTCTTCCAGTTCGTCCACTGCGATGGGTATAGGTTTCGATTTCATCTGGAAGTTGGTAATTGATTACGTGGGTAACATCATCCACATCTATGCCCCTAGCAGCTACATCCGTGGCTACCAACATCTGGATTTGTTTCTTTCGGAAGGCGTTCATTACCAAATCCCTTTGATTTTGGCTAAGATCTCCGTGTAATGCCCCGGCATTATAACCGTCCTCTATCAACTTTTCAGCTACTTTTTGGGTATCCCTTTTGGTTCTGCAAAAAACTACGGAAAATATATCCGGGTTGGCATCGGCCAGTCGTTTTAAGGCGGGGTAACGATCCCTTCCGCCCACTACATAGAATTCATGCTGTACCGTATCCACACCGGAATTCTTGGCACCCACCGTTATTTCCTGGGGATGATGCATGAATTTTTTGGCAATTTGGGCCACTTCTTTGGGCATTGTAGCCGAAAACAACCAGGTGGATTTTTCCTTAGGTGTGTTGGACAGGATATCCTTTATATCCTCATAAAAGCCCATATTGAGCATTTCATCGGCCTCATCCAGGATACAATAATCAATTTTTGAAATATCCACCAAACCTCGGCCTATCATGTCCTTCATTCTACCTGGCGTCGCTACCACGATCTGGGCCCCACGCTTAATTTGCCTGGCCTGATCGGTAATGCTTGCCCCTCCATAAATGGCAACCGTATGAACACTTTTTTCGTATTTGGAATACAATTGCATTTCGTTGGTTATCTGCAGGCAGAGCTCTCGGGTAGGGGACAGGATGAGTCCTTGGGTAGTTCTACTTTCCTTATGGATTTTTTGTATCAAGGGAAAACCGAAAGCTGCGGTCTTTCCCGTTCCGGTTTGGGCCAAGGCTACCAAATCGGTCTCTCCTTCCAATAAAATTGGGATTGCTTTTTCCTGGACTTCCGAGGGAGTCTCGAAACCCATATCGGAAACGGCATTCAAAAGGGACTCTTGCAGCCCTAATGCTTCAAATTTTGTCATAATGTGTTTTACTTAATCGCAAATATGTGTGTTGCATAGAGCGATTATCGTATATAACCCATTGGACTCAGCGCAACACCTGCCATACCGGCGGCGTTAATTAAGCGGCAAAGGTACGGTTATTTATTAAAATGGAATGGGCTTTGGAATGCCCAAGGCGTGGAGAGATGTAAATTCAGGTGTTCAACAGTTGTATTATTGTTCTAGATACCATAAATACCTTCACGACACTCCGGTGCTTCCTATTCCACGGAATTGTTTGTCTGTTTTAGATAGTCCACCAATTTCCGGACGGCTTTTCCTCTATGCCCAATTTTGTTTTTTACCGATAAGGGCAGCTCTGCAAAGGTTTGGTCAAAATTTGTGGGTTTAAAGATTGGGTCATAACCAAAACCTTGTTCGCCTTTCTTTTCATGTAGAATTTCACCTTCTACTTTCCCGGTGAACAGCTTTTGTTCTCCATTTAGGAGCAGGGCGATAACGGTTTTGAACCGTGCCGAACGGTTTGGTTTTTTCTCCATTTTCGAAAGAAGCTTGGCCATGTTTTTATCGGCATTTTTGTTCGCTCCGGCATATCGGGCGGAGTATACCCCGGGCGCACCTCCTAAAGCATCGACAATAAGTCCGGTATCGTCCGCAAAACATGGGTATCCATAATTACGAACAACGTATTCCGCCTTTAAAAGGGCATTTTCTTCCAAGGTTTGTCCTGTTTCCGGAATTTCTTCGGTACAGCCTATGTCCGTAAGGGACAAAATGTCAATATGTTTTGGTAATATATGGAGTACTTCTTTTATTTTATTTGGATTATGTGTGGCAAATACTATTCGCATAAGCCCAAAAATACTAATTTTAGCCATTTGGGAAATATATACCATGAAGTTGAAAGTACCGCCTGTTCTTGTCTTTTTGTCCTTTGGACTGTTGATGTATTTTGTGGCCAAATTTTTGACCTTTGGTTCTTTTGATTTTTTTGGACGCGAATACTTGATAAGTTTTCTATTGGGTATGGCCATTATTATTACCATTTTGGCTTTGTTCCAATTTTATCGTGCAAAGACCACCGTGGATCCCTCGAATCCCGAAAAGGCTTCGGCCTTGGTAGTTACCGGACTCTACAAATATTCTAGAAATCCGATGTATTTGGCCATGTTATTGTTGCTTTTGGCCTTGGGCCTACTTTTGGGCAATGCTTTTAATACGTTGGTCGCTGCAGGATTTGTGGCCTATATGAACCGATTTCAGATTATACCCGAGGAACAGGCGCTGCTCAAAATTTTTGGCAAGGCGTATAGCCGGTATTGTATTGATGTACGGCGATGGTTCTGATATAATCGATATCGCTTATACTATTTGTGTATAAGCAATTCTGCTTATAATTTTAAATATTAGCAAATTTACTTATATTTGTATATATTAGCGTTTTAGCTTATACGTATATGATTGCAATAATTACTGGGGATATCATAAATTCGGAGGAACACGAAACCTCAAAGTGGATGGATATTCTAAAAGATTATCTACTACAGTTGGGAAAGTCCCCCTACGACTGGGAAATCTACAGAGGTGATGAGTTTCAGTTAAGGGTCTCAGAAGAACGGGCATTGGAAGTATCCATACATATAAAGGCATTGATCAAGTCCATTAAAAATCTAGATGTTCGTATGGGCATAGGTTTGGGTACCGAGACGTTTACCAGTGATCGGGTAAGCGAATCCAATGGCCCTGCCTATCAACGTTCGGGAAGAACTTTTGAATCGCTTAAGGAAGACAAAACGAATTTAACCATTGCCACCGGCCAAGAGTCTTACGATCGTACACTGAATCTAATGTTGAAATTGGCCTTGGATTTCATGGATGATTGGAGCACTGTTTCGGCAGAAATCGTGGCTTTGGCCTTGCAAAACCCGCAAACTTCGCAACAAGAGATTGCCAAGCAACTAAATATTCAACAATCCGCGGTAAGCCAACGTCAAAAAAGGGCCAGATTGGATCTGGTGTATGAACTTTTGGAATATTACACCCAAACCCTAAAGGAGTTACGATCATGATTCTTTTTATAAAATTGGTATTGGCCCATTTAATAGGGGATTTTTTATTGCAGCCCAATAGGTGGGTGATCCATAAGGAGGTAAACAAAGTAACTTCCAAGTACCTTTATCTTCACGTATTGGTGCATTTTGTCATTACGATGTTGGTGCTGTGGAATGTTCAATACTGGAAACTTGTATTGGCCATTGTCATTTCCCATTATTTGATCGACTTGGCCAAACTATATGCCAATCCCTATTTCAAATTAAAGAGCATTCCTTTTTTCATTGACCAGGCACTTCACATTTTAGTGCTATATATATGTGCCTATTCTGGAAATTTAATCGGACAGACCATTTTCTTATTGGAGAAGATCGATTGGGCCTTGCTCACTGCCATAGTTTTTGTGAGTTATCCGGCTGCCATTGTCATGGGGAAATTACTGGAAGGAATGTCGGATAGGATTGAACAGGATCATAAATCCCTTCCCAGCGCAGGTAAATATATTGGCATTATAGAAAGACTGTTCGTGTTGGCGTTTATTATTCTGGGCCGATGGGAGGTCATAGGCCTATTGATAACCGCAAAATCTGTTTTTCGTTTCAACGACTTAAAGGACAGCAATAGCCGAAAGCTAACCGAGTATATCTTGATAGGTACCCTATTAAGCTTTGGTATTGCCATAATAACCGGAATTATTTACACAAAATTTTAGAATGATGAAAAGAATACTATTTGCCGTGCTGGCCATTTTTGTTTTATCCTGTGCCGAGAAGAAGGAAACAAAACCAGAGCCAACCTTAAAAGAAGTAGCCCAGCGCTGGTCCAAAGAAAAAGCTTGGGAGTGGTACGATCAACAACCTTGGCTGGTCGGGGCCAATTTTAACCCAAGCACCTCCATAAACCAACTGGAATTCTGGCAAGAAGATACTTTTGACCCCGAAACCATTGATCGCGAGCTGAAATGGTCCGCGGATCTGGGAATGAACCTGCATAGGGTATATCTTCATAATTTATTATGGGAACAGGATTCTGTAGGTTTTTTAAAACGATTGGATGACTACTTGAAAATGGCGGATTCCTATGGTATTAAGACCATGTTCGTTCTCCTGGACGATGTTTGGCATCCCATTCCCAAATTGGGCAAGCAGCCCGAACCGGTACCCCATGTACACAATTCCGGTTGGGTGCAGGCACCCGGAGCCGAGATACTGGGCGATACCACAAGACATGATGAACTGAAAGGCTATATAAAAGGGGTAACAAAAAAATTTGCAACGGACGACAGGGTTTTGGTCTGGGATGTGTACAACGAGCCAGACAATGTGGCTGGGCAGCCAGGTAGGGCTTCTTTGGAAGTGAAGAATAAGCACGACTACTCCTTGGCACTTTTAAAGAAGGTATTTCAATGGACAAGGGAGGTAAACCCAAAACAACCTTTGACCACGGGAATATGGAGAGGAAATATTGATCATTGGGGCAATTTGGATAGCTTACCTGCCTTGGACCGGTACATGATCGAGAATTCTGATGTGGTGTCTTTCCATGCTTATGATGGGGATATGAACGACGTTCAAAAAAAAATAGATTTATTGAAAAACTATGAAAGACCACTTCTGTGTACGGAATATGTGGCAAGGGGAACCGGAAATACTTTTGAAAGTGTGATGCCCATCTTAAAGGAAAATAAGATAGCCGCCATCAATTGGGGCTTTGTTTCCGGAAAGAGCAATACCATTTACCCTTGGAAAAGTTGGGATTCCACTTTTACGACGGAACCTAAGATATGGCATCATGATATTTTACGGCAAGATGGTACGCCCTATTCCCAAGAAGAAGTTGAATTCATTAAGGCTATTATAGAGGATAAAAATTGAGGAACAATCCGTTATCGATTTTTATAATCCAAAATTTGTTGTTCAAACTTCTCGGAATCCTTAAAAGCACATAAGTTCCCGTCTGGATCCGTAAATTTCGCGGTAATACCCCATGAGTGCTCCTGATAATCCACTGGAACATCATGGCTTTCAAGTTGTTTTACCAACGATTTGACATTTTGTACGTTCATACGCAAACAGGTTTTTACTCGGTTATCCGTACTTTCCGAGTCAACGTATTCGTCATCTACTTCTACCATCAGATAGGATTCCCCAAATTCAAAACAGGTAAGTTTTTCTTTTTCAAAAAGCTTCGGCAAACCGAGAATATCCGCATAGAAGCTTACACATTGTTCATAATTTATCGTAAAAAGTATAATCCCTGTCATGTCAAATTCCATAAATAGCCGTTTGGAAATAAATAACCGCTGCTTTTCCTAAAGATATGGCGAAAAATCAATAGCTCAAACCATGTCCAAATGGATATAGGGGATTTTCGGAGTCATAGGGCACATCCTCTTTCTGGTTCTCCACAGCCTTCCATGACGAGGGCAGTTCAAACGGAAGTTTCCCCATGGGTCTTTGCTTGCCAAATAGAATGTCAGCCAAGACCTCATCACTTGTGCCGAATTCGGCGAGAAGGGCACCGCTGGCTTGCGCTATTTCCGTTAATATGGCGGGGCGTTCCAAATTGGCTACTACTACAGCTGGTTTTTGGGAGATTAGGTCTAGGATTTCATTTCTCTCTTCGTCCGTATAGTACAATCGACCCTGGTGAAAAAAGCTTTCAAGGAAGTATTCATTTCGCTCATCAAAAGGGGTTCGTATCCGGGAGAGAATAATATCCGCATCATCGGGATTGTTTACCAAGGTTCCATAGGTATTGAGTGCCTCAGGGGTCAACATGCCCTCGGCGTAGATCTTTGTTCCCTCTCTTAAAGGCAACAAATCCTCGTTTTTAAGTAGAACCGTGGCTTTACTTTGGGCTATGAGCCCTTTCTTTCGAAATTCCGCCTTACCGGCAATTTCACTGGCCTTTTTCTCATTTACATAGGGGTCGTCAAAAAGCCCCAAACGAAACTTGTCCCGCATAATGCGTTTTACGGATATGTCCAATCGACTTTCCGAAATAAGACCTTCATTTACCAATTCAACTATCAATTCGGGTATGTTCTCGCCTCCAAATTGGTCGCAACCTGCATCCAGCACTTTTTTTACCCGTTGTTTTACGGATAAGTCCTCAACCCCCCAAGCACGACCTTCACCTAATTTGGAATCGGTTATGATGTTCCAATCCGTGCATACCACACCTTGGAAGTTTAAGGAATCCCTCAGCAATCCCGTGATGATATCCCTGTTAAAACCAAAAGCAACGTTCTCAGTGGTCTGATCCACTGGGATACCATAGTAGGGCATGATTTGGGCCGTATGGGCCTTAAAGGCTCCTTCGGTAAAGGGAATGACATGATAATCAAAATTATCACCGGGATATACCTGTTCCTTTCCATAGGGGAAATGCGGATCTTCCCCATCCTTTTGTGGACCTCCCCCTGAAAAGTGTTTGGTCATGCAGGCAACACTGTTTTGATCCAGCGAATCGCCCTGAAACCCTAGGACATAGGCTTTGGTCATTATTGCTGACAAATAGGCGTCTTCCCCAAAAGTGCCATTGGATCTCCCCCAACGTGGTTCCGTGGCCAGATCGGCCATGGGATGCAGGGCTACCCGGACACCTACCGCCTTGTATTCTTGGCGGGCAATGTCTCCAAATTCCCTAACCAATAGAGTGTCCCTTGTTGCCGCCAACCCCAGGGAACTGGGCCATTGTGAAAAGGAAGGGGTATACAGCGAAGCGCCGGGATTGTTCTCTGTACCATGTCTTGGATCCGTGGCAATGGTAATTGGAATACCAAGTCGTGTACGCTCCGCCATTTTTTGAATAGTATTATTGTATTTGGCCATTTTATCGGCTTCCAAGGAAGCCAGAATATTGAAACTATTCATCTTCTTTCGGGCGATCATCTCCGAATTAGAGGGCAGTACCAATGACATGATAAGATTTAGAGGTTCGGTGGATAGGATAGGGGTTTCCATAGGCTCACCGTCCGGAGTGGTGCCGATCATGGTAACGAACATGGAACCGGCTTTTTCCTCCAAATTCATTTGGGAAACCAAATCGTCCACCCGTTCCTCCAAGTTGGCAGTGGGATTTTCATAGACGTCCAGTTTTCCATTTTTGTTCAAATCCCGATAGGTGGTTCCATTTTCCGTTAGCGCCGGGGCTTCGTCACCCAATAGGGCCATATTGTTCCTGGATGAGTTGGACATGTTAATGTATACGACCAAGGCCGATATGAGCAGAAGACCGACTATGGATAACAAGGTATACTTCAGGATTTTGAGGAATTTTTTCATCTCTATTCTTATTTTGTTATTCTGACACAATATTACGAAAAAAAGAATTATTGTGGTATTTTGACACAATAAAAAATTACATTTGTTCCATGGATAAAAAAATGAATGAACATGTTGCCCAACTGGTAAATGACTGCCTCCCCGGAAACTCTATCGATTGTGTCATTTTGGGCTATGAGCATCAACAATTAAAGATATTGCTGCTACAATGGAAGTATAAGGATGTCTGGTCACTTCCAGGGGGATTTATCCTTAAGGAAGAGGACATGGATCAGGCAGCCCACCGTATTCTTGAGGAACGTACGGGTTTAAGATCCATTTTTTTGAATCAGTTTTATACGTTCGGAAGTAGGGAACGTTCACAAATGAACGGAGTTATTCAAGCAAAGCGTACCAAGGAAATCTTAAGGGAGCTTGAAATTGATAATCCAAACTTCGTGCAGTGGATTCAAGGCAGATTTATTACGACAGGTTATTTTGCACTTACGGATATTAGGAGGAGCGATCCCCGCCCCGATTTTCTGAGTGAAAAATGTGAATGGAAAGCTCTTGACGATTTACCCGAATTGATTTTGGACCATAGGCAAATTATTGAAAAAGCCCTGGAGCACCTCCGGATACAGCTGAATTATTTGCCCATTGGCCTTTCCTTACTACCCGAGAAATTTACGATGCAAGATATTCAAAAACTGTATGAGACCCTATTGCGGAAAAAATTGGAACGCAGCAATTTTCAACGAAAAATGTTGAGTTTGGGAATTTTTATCCGTTTGGAAAAGCAATTGACCGGAGCGGCCAATAAGGCACCCTACCTATATCGTTTTGATAAGGCCAAATACAACGCGTTGGTAAGCAAAGGAATCGGGTTTTCGTACTAGGTACCTAAAGCACTCTTTTACCCCGATCAAGTCAAATACATTCGCGTAAAGCAAAAACTTATAATTACCAGAGTTTTAAAAGGTAGGCCAAGTAATGGAATGTTACGAAACCCATGGCAATTTGTTTTATTTCCCGCTTCTTCCCAATGGGATAAAATTAATCTTTATTTTTGCGCTTTGATTTATTTAAAAATTTTCGAATGGGCCGAAAATACGTTTTCGATTTTGATAGTACCTTGACTAGGGTAGAGGCACTGGATGTTCTGGCCGAAATGACTTTGGAGGGAAGATCCGACCGGGAAGAAATCGTCAACAAGATTCAGGAAATCACTAATTTGGGGATAGACGGGGATATTTCCTTTACGGAATCCTTGGAACGCCGCATTAAACTTCTAAATGCAAAAAAAACGGATCTGGATGGTCTGGTGGTAGAACTTCGTCAAAAAATCTCCAAATCCATAGCATCGAACAAGGAGTTTTTTGAGCAGTTTTCGGACGATATTTATGTAATTTCCTGTGGTTTCAAGGAGTTTATAGATCCTATTGTGGCGGAATACAATATTCCGTCCGATCGCGTATATGCCAATACCTTTAAGTTTGACGAGACCGGAAACATCATTGGTTTTGATGAGACCAATGTGCTATCGTCCCATAATGGAAAAATAGAATGTCTCAAGGAACTGGATTTGGATGGAGAGGTTCAGGTTATCGGCGATGGATATAGCGATTATGTAATGCGAGAGGCCGGAATAGCCCATAAATTCTTTGCGTACACGGAGAATGTGCATCGGGAAAAAGCGGCCAACAATGCCGACCATATTGCACCGAACCTGGATGAATTTTTGTTCGTGAACGATTTACCAAGGAATATATCCTACCCCAAAAACCGCATCAAGATCCTATTGTTGGAGAATGTTCATCCGGCAGCTTTCGACAATCTTTCAGAGGATGGTTTTTCCGTAGAGTTGGTAAAACATAGCCTCCCCGAAGAGGAGTTAATTGAGAAGATAAAGGGTGTCCATGTGCTGGGAATCCGTTCCAAGACCCAGGTCACAAAGCGGGTCTTGGATGCGGCCAATAAGTTGTTGGTCGTCGGGGCTTTCTGTATCGGGACAAAACAAATAGAACTGGATTATGCCAAGAAAAAGGGCGTAGTAGTCTTTAACGCCCCCTATAGCAATACGCGCTCTGTTGTGGAATTGGCCATAGGCGAAATTATTATGTTGATGAGAAATGTGTTTCCACGTAGTACGGAGATACATAAGGGCCAATGGAACAAGACCGCAGTAAATTCCAGGGAGGTCCGGGGAAAGAACTTGGGCATTGTCGGGTACGGGAATATCGGTAAGCAGTTGTCCGTTTTGGCTGAAGCTATCGGTATGCGGGTGTACTACTACGATATAGAGGACAAGCTTGCGCTGGGTAATGCGATTAAGTGCGATACATTGGAAGACCTTTTGAACGTTTCCGATGTGGTTACGTTGCATATAGACGACAATCAAGCGAACAAAAACTTCATCGGTAAGCGGGAAATTAACCAGATGCGGGATGGTGCCATGCTTATTAACCTATCCCGTGGATTCGTTATCGATATTGCAGCGTTGACGGCAGCACTCAAAAGTGGAAAATTATCAGGTGCTGCGGTAGATGTGTACCCCGAAGAGCCAAGGAGCAATGGTGAATTCAGGACGGACTTGCAAGGGCTCTCAAACGTAATCCTAACGCCTCACGTTGGGGGTAGTACGGAGGAGGCTCAACGGGATATCGCAGATTTTGTGCCCAATAAGATTATGGATTACATTAATTCGGGTAATACCGTAGATGCGGTCAACTTCCCCAATATTCGTCTGCCAAAACAGAACAACGCCCACCGTTTTCTGCATATACATAAAAACATTCCCGGTATTATGGCCCATATCAATGAGGTTTTGGCCAAGTACGAGATGAATATTGTAGGACAGTACCTTTCTACCGATAGTGAGGTAGGGTACGTAATCACCGATTTGGACAAGGAATACAATAAAGATGTAATGAAGGCGCTAAAGAAGGTAGAGCATACCATTAAATTTAGGGTACTTTATTGAATGGAGACCCTTACCTGTGATGATAGGGCTCGTTCTTTAAAATGGTAAAAGCCCGGTATAGCTGTTCAACAAAGAATAGGCGTACCATTTGATGCGAAAATGTCATTTTGGATAGGCTAATGCTCCCTTGGGCCCTCTGATAGACCGCATCGCCAAAACCATAAGGCCCGCCAACGGCAAAAACCAATTGTTTAATTCCGGAGTTCATTTTTTTCTGTAGGAATTCGGAGAATTCGACCGAGGTGTAGGCCTTCCCTTTTTCATCCAATAAAACCAAAATATCCGTAGTACTTACTTTCT
The DNA here is from genome assembly GCF_965228935.1 of Ulvibacterium sp. Classification (GTDB taxonomy): domain Bacteria; phylum Bacteroidota; class Bacteroidia; order Flavobacteriales; family Flavobacteriaceae; genus Ulvibacterium. The sequence goes on from NZ_OZ245846.1 coordinate 3,453,486, forward strand.
TTAGGATCGCTTCGCCTTCTTTTTCCTTTTGTTGCGATTCCGATAGATTTTGTACGTTCTTTACGTCGGCAATCGATTCCAGTTCAAATTTCACATAATGTCTCAACCTATTTTCATAATTGGAAATTAGTTGAAGCAGTGGTTTACTATCCGTTTTCCCGACAACAAGTAGCTTAATTTTCACGATGCAAATGTAATGGGAACGATTGGAAGGTATAACTTAAAATTCATTTATCCGTTTGGAATTTAAATCGGGTACCCAAAAAACATTTCACTAATTTTATCCGAACCAAATTTTCTTTAATGATTTCAGAAGAACAGTTTCAAGGGGAGTTGGAGATTATCATTCGGAATGCCATCCGTGAGGACGTTGGTGACGGTGATCACAGCTCACTGGCGTGTATTCCAAATTCGGCAATGGGCAAGGCCAAACTTTTGGTCAAGGATACCGGCGTTTTAGGCGGTGTGGATTTTGCCGAACAGGTTTTTTCCTTTGTGGATAGGGAGATGGAAGTGGAGGTTTTGATGCCGGACGGGTCGCCTGTAAAGTATGGTGATGTGGCATTTTATGTTTCGGGAAGTTCTCAGAGCATTTTAAAGGCGGAACGCCTGGTGCTCAATGCGATGCAACGTATGAGTGCCATAGCGACCAAAACGAAGTCCTATGTTCGTTTATTGGAAGGTACCAAGACAAAAATCTTGGATACACGAAAGACCACCCCTGGCATTCGCGCCCTTGAAAAATGGGCCGTAAAGATAGGAGGGGGCGAGAATCACAGATTTGCGTTATATGATATGATCATGCTCAAGGACAACCACATAGATTTTGCAGGTGGTATTCCCGCGGCAATTCAAAAGACTCGAGACTATCTAGCGAATACGGGCAAGGATTTAAGGATTATTGTAGAGGCCAGGAATTTAAAGGAAGTAGATCAAATTTTAAAATCCGGGGGGATCTATCGCATCCTATTGGACAATTTTAACTATGAGGACACTCGAACGGCGGTTTCTGTTATCGGGGATACGTGCCTGACGGAATCTTCAGGGGGAATAAATGAAGACACGCTTCGCAAATATGCGGAATGCGGAGTCGACTATATTTCTTCAGGAGCCTTGACGCATTCCGTCTATAATATGGATTTAAGCCTAAAAGCCGTATAGATGTCGCTGGAAATTGAGGAAAGAATTGAAAAGATTCCAATAATAAACAAGCTGGCGGCTCTCCTAAAACGCATAAAACTTCCGGCATTTGAAGGACTTTCCTTGTACGATCTTATTGAAATGTACATCGTGGGAATATTTCAGGGCGCTCTCTCCACCCGGGCCAGTGCCATAGCCTTTAGTTTGTTCATGGCCTTGTTTCCCCTTCTGATCTTTATGGTTACGCTCGTACCATTTTTGGTATCCTATCTCAGTTTGGGAAATGCCGATTTTGATACCGAGTTTCTGTCTTTTCTGGAATCGTTCCTTCCCACGGCGACAGGGGAGTACTTTGGGGAGATCTATCAACAGATAAAGGATCAAAAACGGGGCGGACTGTTGTCCTCCGCTTTTTTGATTTCTATCTTTCTGATGGCCAATGGGGTAAATGCTATTTTTGGAGGATTTGAAAATTCATACCACGTGGATCTTACCCGTAATTTCATCCGGCAATATGGATATGCCTTGATGGTTGGCTTAATACTATCCATCCTGATCATAGTCGGTTTCGTGGCGTTTGTCTACTTTGAGGTGTATGTTCTGGGCTATCTAAGTGAATTTGCCGCAAGGACTGGAGGTTATGTTTTGGGAGAAGATGATATCATCGGGGTTCAGATTGCCAAGTTTTTGTTTTTTATCATTTTGTCCTATTTAACCGTTGCCATTCTGTATTACTTTGGTACGGCAGAAGGAAAAAAAGCCCGGTTTTTTTCCGCGGGGGCCCTAATGACGACCCTATTGTTTATTTTAACCTCCTACTTATTCGGGGTCTATGTGGAAAAATTTGCCCGATATAACGAATTATACGGGGCATTGGGCGGATTGTTGATCTTAATGGTCTATATATGGCTAAATTCAAATATATTGCTACTAGGCTTTGAATTGAATGCCTCATTGAATTCCCTAAGAAAAAACTATGAAAAGAATGATGATTAGAAGACTTTTTATTGTCGGTGCTTGCTTGTTTTTTAGTTATACGGTAAATTCTCAAAGTGTCTTTGGAAAATGGAAGACCATTGATGATAGAACGGGAAATCCCAAGGCAATTGTCGACATTTATGAAAAGGACGGATTGATGCATGGAAAAATCATCAAGATTTTGGAGGAAGGTAAGGAGGATGCTCTTTGTATAAAGTGCGATGGCGCACAAAAAAACAAGCCTATAGTTGGAATGAAAATAATAGATAGCCTTGAAGAGAATACGTACGGGGAGTGGAAGGGCAAGACTTTATTCGATCCCGAGCAGGGAATGACTTTCAAGTGTAAGATTTGGTTGAATCCCAAAAATCAAAACGAACTAAAAGTGCGTGGGTATTTGGCATTTTTTTACCGGACACAGACCTGGATAAGGGTAGAGGGATAGAAGGCGATGGCACTATGCAACACTTCATCAATGTAGTTTTACCGATTCCCCTGGAAAAACTTTTTACCTATCGTATTTCCCAGGCCGAAGCTGAACGGCTTACTCCCGGAATCCGGGTTACCGTACCCTTTGGGAAATCCAAGATATATACCGCGTTGGTACATGAGATCCATACTACGCCTCCTGAAGTCTATGAGGCCAAGGAAATCCATGAGATTTTGGATCAGCAGCCCATCGTAAACCCGCTACAGTCGCAACATTGGAAATGGATTGCCGAATACTATATGTGTACCTTGGGCGAGGTCTTTAGGACGGCCGTGCCCAGTGCGTTTTTATTGGAGAGCGAGACATTGGTTTTAAAAAATCAGGATGTTGACGTAAATGAGAATGACCTTAAGGATGATGAGTTTTTGGTATATGAGGCATTGCAATATCAATCTTCAATAAAGGCCAACGAGATATCCGCGATCGTAGACCAAAAAAACGTACTCCCCATCTTAAACCGATTATTGAAAAAAAACATTATCCTTCTAAAGGAAGAAGTTTATGAACGCTACAAGCCTAAATTGGTTCGCTACGTAAAACTTGGTGACGAATATCTTACGGAGGAAAAACTAGAAAGCCTATTGGTGTCCCTTGCCCGGGCCCCTAAACAGAGTCAGGTTGTACTTTCCCTGTTTCAACTTCAGGCCAGTAGAAAAGCGCCCATAAAAGTTACCGATTTGGAAAAGGCTAGTAATAGCTCAAGGGCGGTTGTTAAGGCATTGATGGAAAAGGGGATTTTGGAAGAATATTTCTTACGGAGGGATCGTGTGGTTTATGAAGGAAATGATGGGCACTCGGAAGTAAAATCATTGAATCCAAATCAAAAAAGTGCTTTAGATGATATCTTGAAAAGCTTTGAAAAGCAGAAGGTTACCTTGTTACAGGGGGTTACGTCATCCGGCAAGACCGAAGTTTACATTAAATTGTTGGAGCGATGTATTGACTCTGGAAAACAAGCCTTATATCTTTTGCCTGAAATTGCGCTTACTACACAGCTTATAGCAAGGCTAAGGGATTATTTTGGCGAAAAAGTATCGGTTTATCATTCCAAATATAGCTTGCATGAGCGGGTAGAGGTTTGGAATAACGTTTTGTCCACGGAAGCAAAGGCCCAAATTATAATCGGTGCACGGTCGGCGTTATTTCTACCCTATTCGGACTTGGGCCTGATTATAGTTGACGAGGAACATGAAAACTCCTTTAAACAATTTGACCCGGCACCGAGATATCATGCCAGGGATGCTGCCATAGTATTGGGGAACCTTCATGGGGCCCATGTACTTTTGGGTTCCGCTACGCCTAGCGTTGAAAGTTTTTACAATGTGCAGACCGGTAAGTTTGGTTATGCCAATATCAATAGACGTTTTGGAAATGTCCTTATGCCCGATATTGAATTGGTGGATTTAAAGGAACAGACCCGTAAACGAAAAATGACAGGACATTTTTCGGAACGTCTTTTGGAGGAAATTACCGAAACCCTGGGTACCAAGGAACAGATTATCATTTTCCAAAATAGAAGAGGGTACGCCCCAATTATGGAATGTACCACCTGTGGACACTCGCCACAATGCCCCAATTGTGATGTTAGTCTAACCTATCATCAACATAGGAAGCAATTGCGCTGTCATTATTGCGGTTATCATATGGCGCTACAGGAAACGTGTCAGGCGTGCGGCAGCCCCACTTTGGATACGAAGGGTTTTGGAACCGAACAAATACAGGAAGAGCTTCAGAAGTTGTTCCCCAATGCAAAAACGGCACGTATGGATTTGGACACGACTAGAGGAAAACATGGTTATGAAAAAATAATCTCGGCATTTGAACAACAGGAAATCGATATTCTTGTAGGTACCCAAATGCTGACCAAGGGGTTGGATTTTCGGAACGTAAACTTGGTGGGAATCATGAATGCGGATTCATTGCTTAATTTTCCGGATTATAGGGCACATGAAAGGGCCTTTCAACTAATGACCCAAGTGGCCGGTAGGGCAGGACGTACCCAAAAAAGGGGTAAGGTCATTATTCAGAGCTACAATCCCTATCATCAAATATTAAAACAAGTTTCTACCAATGACTATATGGGTATGTACTCCGAACAAATCTATGAGCGGGAACAATACAAATACCCTCCGATCAATAGGATAATCAAAATCACCTTTAAGCATAAAAATTTCAATGTCCTCAACGAAGCGGCCGAATGGTTTGCCAAGTCGCTTAGAAATATATTTGGCGAAAATGTACTGGGCCCGGAATATCCACCGGTGGCCCGTATCCGAAATCAATATCTAAAAAACGTGTTGATAAAAATAAACAGGCAATGGGCACTTTCCCAGACCAAGGATGGGATTAAGAAGATAGAAAGGTCATTCAACGCCATATCGCAGTACCGGGGGGTTCGTGTCATCTACAATGTAGACCATATTTAAATAAAAACCGCCGTTCCCCAAGGGAACGGCGGTTCTGTATTTTGTAATGAAGTAGAAATGCTAGACGTTGCTCAATGCTTCCGCCAATTCTGTCTTCTTGTTTCGGCTCAAAGGAATAGATCTCCCGCTTACTTCAACATTCTTACTGTTGAACTTTTCCACTTTTTCCAGATTTACGATGTAGGATTTATGGATTCGCAGGAATTTTTCCTGAGGCAATTGTTTTTCAAAGGATTTCATTGTTGATAAAATTACGATATTGGCCTCGTCCGTTACCAATTTGATGTAATCTCCCAATGCTTCTATCCATTTAATGTCATTAAGGACAACCTTTCTCTTTTTAAGGTTACTCTTAACAAAGATATGTTCCTCATCCTCATTTACCCTATGCATCTGCTCGTATTTGGCTACGGCACGTCTTACGGAGGCATCAAAACGCGCCATGGTAATGGGCTTGTGCAAATAATCCGTAACGTCGTAGTCAAAGGCCTTAAGGGCATAATCCGGTTTTCCGGTAATCAAGATTACTTGTGGACTGTTCTCAAGGGATTCGAGTAGGTCAAAACCATTGATGATCGGCATTTCAACATCGAGGAAAATTAAGTCGATTTCGTTATTCTTAATGCCATTCTTAGCTTCTATCGCATTGCTATATTCGGCAACCATTGCAAGATTTGGGTGGTTGTTGACTAGCTTGGCGACTGCCATCCGCTGCATCGACGAATCGTCAACAATAATGCTTCTTAATTTCATAAAGGTTGATTTGTGGGGTTAAATCATCGACAAATTACTGAAAAAACACGTTCAACTGCAATAAAAGTTGTAAACATTGTACGGAATCCTGTGTAATTGGCAATGACCATAGTTTAAGATTTGGTTAAGTTCAATTTTAACGATTGTTAGTCTATAACGAAGATTTTTTCATTTTCTTGTGAAGTGTATCAAATATTCTTATTTTTGCGCTCCTAAAAAATATAGATTCATATGAACCATTACGAAACTGTTTTCATTTTAAATCCCGTTCTATCTGATACTCAGATAGAGGAAACAGTTAAGAAATTCGAGGATTTCTTAATTAAGAATGGCGCCAAAATGGTCTCCAAGGAAAACTGGGGACTCAAAAAATTGGCCTATGCCATACAGCACAAAAAAAGTGGTTTTTACCATTTGTTCGAATTTACCGCTCCGGGCGAAGTTATCGGCCCATATGAGCAGGAGTTCAGAAGGGACGAACGCATAATGCGTTTTCTGACCGTAAGGTTGGACAAGCATGCCATTGAATGGGCAGAAAAAAGAAGAACAAGGTTAAAGGCTAAAGCGTAAGGAACATGGCAACATTACAACAACAGGCAAAAGGAAAGAAGGATGGGGAAATTAGGTATTTGACCCCCTTGAACATTGAGACCAATACCAAGAAAAAGTATTGTAGGTTCAAAAAATCCGGCATTAAATATATCGATTATAAGGATGCCGATTTTTTAATGAAATTGGTGAATGAGCAGGGAAAATTACTCCCTAGGAGACTTACCGGGACTTCTTTGAAATACCAACGAAAAGTGGCCCAAGCCGTAAAACGTGCCCGTCATTTGGCCTTGATGCCATATGTAGGCGATTTGTTAAAATAAAAAGAGACCGAAGATGGAAGTTATATTAAAACAAGATGTGGAACACTTGGGTTTCAAAGATGATTTGGTAAGCGTTAAAAATGGCTATGGTAGAAACTACCTTATTCCCAAAGGATTGGCGACCATGGCAACACCTTCGGCCAAAAAGGTTTTGGCAGAGACCTTAAGGCAAAGGGCGCATAAAGAAAAATCTATCGTGGATGCAGCCAATAAGACGGCCGAGACATTAAAAGGGCTTGAACTTAAAATACCGGCCAAGACAGGTGTCGGAGATAAACTTTTTGGTTCCGTTACCACGATTGATCTTGCAGCGGCCCTTCAAAAGGAAGGACATGAAATAGACAAAAAATACATTGCCATTCAGGGAGGTACTGTAAAACGTACAGGGCCCTATAATGCGCAAATTAGATTACATCGTGAGGTAGTTGTGGATTTTCCCTTTGAGGTTATTGCCGAGCAAAAATAGTCTTAATAAAAATTAAAAACTTTAAAGAGCTGTGCGTGCATAGCTCTTTTTTTTTGCCTTACTTTTGCGCCACTAACTCAATCTCTAGCGATGTTCAAAACTGTATTCCTAAGTACGGCGCTGTTTTTTATGGTAGGTTCCATAACGGCCCAAGTAACCACCTCCAATATTAGTGGGATGGTGGTCGATGACCAAGACCAAGCTCTATTGGGAGCAAATATTGTAGCTGTCCACACCCCTACAGGTACCAAATACGGGGCCATTACCAATGAGGATGGACTTTTTAAGATGTTAAACCTTCGTGTAGGGGGACCTTATGAAGTTACGGTTTCCTATGTAGGCTTTGCCGATCAAGTACAAAATGACGTTTACCTTACTCTAGGGAAAACCTTTACTATTGATGTAAAGCTGGTTTCCGAAAGTCAGGCCTTGGACGAGGTAATCGTTATCTCAGACCGCGGTAGTACCTTTGGAAGCGACCGAACCGGTGCGGAAACTTCTGTAGGTCGAAGGGAACTGACCAAGCTTCCTACCATCTCCCGATCGGCCCAGGATTTTACCCGATTGGAACCCTCCTCCACCGGTAACTCATTTGGGGGGAGAAACGATCAGTTCAACAACTTTTCCCTGGACGGGGCAATTTTCAACAATCCGTTTGGTCTGGATGCGCCGACCCCTGGCGGACAGACGGATGCCCAACCTATCTCCTTGGATGCTATAGACCAGATTCAGGTTTCGTTGGCTCCATATGATGTGACCCAGTCCGGATTTACGGGAGCAACCATAAATGCAGTGACCAAAAGCGGTACTAATGAATTTCATGGTACGGTGTACGGCTTTTTTAGAAATGAAGATTTGACCGGAGGGAAAATAAAGGGCGAGGATGTGGTAAAACCGGATCTTAAGCAAAATCAGTATGGATTTAGCATCGGTGGTCCCATTATAAAAAACAAACTGTTCTTTTTTGCCAATTTTGAAAGGGACGAACGTGATGATTTGGGATCCAATGGATGGGTACCCAATACGGGTTCGGGTGCTATAAACGAGTCCCGTGTACTTGAAACCGATTTGCTGGCGGTTCAGTCCGCACTTTCAGGTTTGGGATACGATACGGGTAGATATCAAGGCTTTACCTACGGTGCGGAATCAACCAAAGGCATTTTGAAACTTGACTGGAATATCAATGACAAAAATCGATTGGCCATAATCTATAATTTTTTGGACGCGGCCAAAGAAAAACCGGCACATCCAACGGCGCTGGGAATTAGGGGGCCTAGCTTTCAGACCCTTCAGTTTGAAAATTCCGGGTATGAAATCAATAACAACATTCAATCCGTACAATTGGAACTGAACTCCACTTTTGGGGACAAGGCTACCAACAAATTGCAAGTGGGCTATACGCATTTTGATGATTTTAGGAATCCGTTATCCAGTCCTGCACCTGCCATTACCATACAGGATGGAGCAGGAAGTAATTACATTATCGCAGGTCATGAACCCTTTTCCATAAACAACAGATTGGATCAGAAAGTCTTTCAGGTTACCAACAACTTCAACTATTTTTTGGGAAACCATACATTGACCGCTGGTTTTTCCTTTGAGAAATTCCAATTTGATAATTCCTTTAACCTTGGGGCTTATGGTTATGACGAGGATGGTGATTTTAATCAGGAAGTCGGTGCTTTTGCCGCTTACCCGGATTTGGCCGCCTTTTTAACGGACGCCGATGACGGAACATTGGCAGCAGCCTTGGCCAATGCCCAGGCCATTTTTACCAATAGCAATGCCGCAGGGGAAGGCAACGAAGGCGGATGGTCCTTGGCGGAAACCAATGTGGGGCAGTTCGCCCTTTATATACAAGATGAATGGAATGTTACCTCGGACTTTAAATTGACCTATGGGGTACGTTTTGACAAGCCATTGTATTTTGATACCGAGGATAAGATTCGCGAGAATATTGCCCGGAAACCCTTTACGTTTGACCCCACTATTGTATATTTTAATCCGCAGACCGATCAGGAGACCACCTTGGATTCCGAGACTTTGCCGAATAATGACTTCTTGATTTCACCAAGAGTCGGGTTCAATTGGGATGTTAATGGAAATCAGACTACACAAATTCGAGGAGGTAGTGGAATATTTACAGGACGTTTTCCATTTGTTTGGTTGGGCAACCAGGTGCAGGGGTTGGATTTCTTCTTTTACCAAATCGTGGATCCGGATTTCAAATGGCCCCAAGTATGGCGCACAAACATAGGTGGAGATCATCGCCTGGAAAACGGTATCATTTTATCGGCGGACATATCCTACACCAAGGATATCAATGGGGCACATGTCCAGAACTGGGGTCTTCGCAATCCTTCCTTGACCTTGGACGCGCCGGGAGACAATCGTCCGGTCTATGCGGATTCGGATAAAGGCAACAATGCCTACGTCTTCACAAATTCGGACAAAGGAAGAATCTGGAACGCCACCCTAAAGGCGCAGAAAACATGGAACAATGGTTTGTTCGCCAGTCTGGCCTATAACTATTTGAACGCCAAGGATGTGAATTCCATCGAAGCTGAGATTACGGGGGATGCCTTTGATTTTAATCCCATATCAGGTAATGCCAATGACGATGTACTTTCATTTTCCAGATATGGGGATACCCATAGGTTTATCGGTGTTGGATCCAAACAGTTTCGTTATGGAAAGGATAAATGGGCCACCACTATTTCTACCTTCTTTGAATATGCGCAGGGCGGTAGGTTTAATTATACCTATGCAGGCAATATCAATAACGATAGCTCTTTTCAGAACAATGATTTGCTGTACATCCCAACAGCGGCAGAGGTACAGCAGATGCAGTTTTCGGGCCCAGGTCAAGCAGAGGCTTTTGAGGCCTATATTCAACAAGACGACTACCTAAGCGATAATAGAGGGGAATATTTTGACAGGTACGGTGCCTTAGCACCCTGGAGAAGCAGATGGGATGTTAAAATCCTGCAGGACTATAATTTCAATGTGGCAGGGGATCGGGTTCATACCGTTCAGTTTAGCATCGATATTCTCAACTTTGGAAACTTGTTGAACTCGGATTGGGGCGTGGTACAGCAACCCAATAATCTAAACCCATTGTCCGTTTCGGTGGATGCCAATAATGTTCCGACCTATACATTCAACCCGGCCCTGACCGAAACCTTTGGTTTTGATTCGAGCCTTTTATCCAGATGGCAGGCACAGTTTGGATTGCGCTATATCTTCTAAAACATAAAAATTGATTGAAAAGGCTATGCAAAATGCATGGCCTTTTTAATTTTGCCCCATGAAATACACAAGACTTACCAAGCAACAATTGGAAGAGTTGCATAAAGAGTTTATCAATTTCCTGGCGACCCAATCCATTACATCGGACGAATGGAAAACCTTGAAAGAAGAGAAACCTGAAGTGGCCGAAGAAGAGCTGGATGTTTTTAGCGATTTGGTTTGGGAAGGCGTTCTGACCAAAGTGGGGTACTTGGAAAATGTTTCGGCGCAACATATGCACTTGTTCCATTGTTCGGAAAAAGAGATGAAATTGATTTCCGTGAAGGTCAGGAATCCAGAGGCAGATCTGACCACAAAAGCCGGGTTCAATTGGTTTAAGAAGAACTGGCAATCCGATTATGTGGAGTATCTCACAGCTTCCAAGGCCTATTCCGAAGATAAGAACCTGGATAAATTTAATCTGATAAAACAGGGGGCGGTCATTACTAAAGGGGAACTATACCAATGGTTTGAAAAAGCAATACAAGCTCCTTGACAACCCGAGAGCTTGACAACAGACGGTAAAGAATTATCTTTGTCCAGATTTCAAATTGTGGCCTACGGGCTATGCCAAAGAAATAGTTGCAATAAAAATTTACAATGGCACAAAAACCAAGTATACCCAAGGGCACTAGGGATTTCTCACCTACAGAGGTCAACAAGCGCAATTACATTTTTGATACGATCAAAAGGCACTTCCAGGTTTTTGGTTTTCAGCCTATAGAGACGCCTTCCTTTGAAAACTCCGAAACCTTGTTGGGCAAATATGGGGAGGAGGGTGACCGCCTCATTTTTAAGATTTTGAATTCTGGGGATTTTCTAGGTAAGGTCGATGATGTAACCTATAGTTCCAAGAATTCAAATTCGTTGGCTCCAAAAATCACGGAAAAAGCACTCCGTTACGACTTGACCGTTCCTTTTGCACGCTATGTGGTGATGCACCAGAATGAAATCGACTTTCCCTTTAAACGCTATCAAATACAACCGGTATGGCGGGCAGACAGGCCCCAAAAAGGGCGGTTCCGTGAGTTTTACCAATGCGATGCAGATGTGGTCGGGGCAAATTCCCTTTTGCAGGAAGTAGAATTGGTACAATTGTACGATGCCGTTTTCACCGACCTAAAATTGAAAGGTGTCCATATAAAATTGAACAATAGAAAGATTTTGGTGGGGATTGCCGAAATTATCGGGGCAAAACACCTATTGGTAGATTTTACCGTGGCCCTGGATAAATTGGATAAAATAGGGGAGGAAGGGGTGAAAAAGGAAATGTTGGAAAAAGGTATTTCCGAATCGTCCATTGCCAAGGCCGCTCCCTTGTTTTCACTTTCAGGAAGTAGCGCGGAACAACTAAACATACTCAAGGGCCTTTTGCAAGATTCCGAACAGGGCCTGGAAGGTATTGTGGAGCTGGAATTTATAATGGATACGGTTAAGGAAACAGGCCTACGATCGGCACAACTTTCCTTGGATGTTACCCTGGCCAGGGGACTTAATTACTACACGGGTACCATTTTGGAAGTAGGTGCCCCGGAGGGAGTAAAAATGGGCTCCATAGGCGGTGGCGGTAGATATGATGATTTGACCGGAATATTTGGTTTAAAGGATGTCAGTGGTGTAGGGATTTCCTTTGGGTTGGATCGCATTTATCTGGTATTAGAGGAATTGGATCTTTTTCCCCAAACCTTGGAACAATCGATAGAGGTACTCTGCCTTAATTTTGGGGAAAAGGAGGCCTTGGCTTCCTTGAGGTTGATCGGCACACTTCGGGAGTCCGGAATCAAAACTGATTTATATCCAATCAATACCAAGATTCAAAAGCAATTTAAATACGCCAACAACCGAAATGTACCTTATGTAATCCTAATAGGTGAAAAGGAACTAGTGGAACATACTTTTGTGGTCAAGAATATGGCCAGTGGGGATCAAAAGACTTTTTCCCTTGATTCCGTAGAAGATTTTATTGCCGCACTATAGCCTTTTCTGTATTTCCTCTACTATCCTTTGGTAATACGAAATTTCATGGGGTACATACTTCTCAATGTTCGCTAGGCCCCAGGTCTCTTCGGAAAACTGAATTAGCGGAATTAAATCCAGGCGCTCAACTTCACTTTCCTGTTTTTGAAGGTTTCCCAAAGGAAGCTTCAACTCACACAGAAAGGTGTGATGAAACTCGCAATCGATCAAATCCTCACGATGTTTATGAATAGAACTAAAGACCCCAATTTTTTCCAGATCTCTTTCCGAGATGGAAAGCCCTATTTCCTCTTCCACTTCGCGTATTGCCGAGGCCTCAATAGCTTCCCCAGCGGCAATATGCCCCGCAACCGAGACATCCCAGAGTAGGGGGTGGGTATCCTTGTCCTTGCCTCGTTGTTGTATCAGGATTTTTCCATCTTTGGTGTATAACCAAACGTGAACGGTCGGGTGAAACCATCCCTTGGCATGTGCCATGGACTTCATCGCTGTCTTTCCCGTCAGGTTGCCCATGTCATCCAGAATGTCAACAAGCTCGTCCATGCTTACGGTGCCTTAGGGGAAAGATTGGAGTCTACTTACTCAAAATAGCTAAATGCTTCTCCGCTTTCAATATTCAGAACGGTTTCATAAATCAATCGGATGACATTCTCTACGTCATCACGGTGAACGGTTTCCACGGTAGTATGCATATACCGAAGAGGCAGGGAAATCAAAGCGGATGCCACCCCACCGTTACTATAGGCAAAGGCGTCGGTATCCGTCCCGGTGAATCTTGAAGCTGCCAAGCGCTGAAAGGGGATTTTGTTCTTTTCCGCCGTTTCAATAATGCGCTCCCGTAGCTTGTTCTGTACAGCGGGCGCATAAGAAATTACCGGCCCGGCACCGATTTCGGTATGGCCCTGTGTCTTCTTATCGATCATGGGGGTGGTCGTGTCATGACAAACATCGGTAATAATGGCCACATTGGGCTGTATGGTCTCAGTAATCATTTCGGCCCCACGAAGTCCTATTTCCTCCTGGACTGAATTCGTGATATAGAGCCCAAAAGGCAACGTTTTTTTGTTTTCATGAAGCAAACGGGCTACTTCCGCTATCATAAATCCACCGGCCCGATTGTCTATGGCACGACAGACGAATTTATCCTTGTTCAGAATATGGAACTCGTCGGGATAGGTAATCACGCAACCTACATGAACCCCCATTTTTTCTACTTCCTCTTTATCCTTGGCGCCGATATCTATAAAAATATTGTCCAGTTTGGGGGGTTGCTCCTTGCTTTTGTCCCGGGTATGGATGGCCGGCCATCCAAAAACACCTTTGACAACTCCATTTTTGGTATGGATGTTCACCCATTTGGAAGGGGCGATCTGGTGGTCGCTTCCCCCATTGCGAATGACATACAGGAGTCCATCATCCGTAATGTAGTTTACGTACCATGAAATCTCATCGGAATGTCCTTCAATGACCACTTTGTATTCCGCATCGGGATTGATGACCCCGACGGCCGATCCATAAGTGTCCGTAATGAACTTATCCACGTAGGGTTTTAGATAATCCATCCATAGTTTTTGTCCTTCCCACTCATATCCAGTCGGGGAGGCATTGTTGAGGTATTTTTCAAAAAAATCGAGGGACTTTTTGGTCAATATTTTTTTTTCGCTCATGTAATCTTTGTTTGAATGCAAACTTAGCAATATTCACTTTTAATTAATAATACGGGCGATTATTTATCGTTAATTTTGGCAAGGCTTTAACCAAACTGGGTATATGAAAGAAAGGCTTCTTTTAACACTGTTTTCCTTGGTTTTCATTTGTGCCAGGGCACAAATAAAGGAGAAGGCCTTGGACTCGGTTGCCGAGAAATTGATTATCATCGAAGGCGATTCGCTGTTACAAAGCTCTATAGCCTTGGAAGAGGTTTACGTATTTAGCAAGCTTGAATTCGGTTCCTATAAAGAAAAATTGCGCTATTATATATTGCGGCGCAAAACGCTTAAAGTGTACCCTTATGCCAAATTGGCGGCGGAACGTCTCGTGGAACTGAACGATAGTCTTTCAAAGATCAAAAGAAAGAGGAAGCGAAAAAAGTACACCAAAAAGGTTCAAAAGTATATTGAAGGGGAATTTTCCGAGGAACTCAAAAAACTGACACGTACGGAAGGGCAAATACTGGTAAAACTTATCTATCGCCAAACCGGCACTACCGCTTTTAACCTGGTAAAACAACTTCGCAGTGGTTGGCGTGCCTTTTGGTATCAAACCACGGCCAAACTGTTCAAGATCAGTATCAAGGAGGAATTTCACCCGGACTTGGTACACGAAGATTATCTCATTGAGGATATTTTACAACGTGCCTTCGCCTCGTACCGATTGGAACGGCAAGAATCGGTTTTGGATTATGATTATGCCGCGCTAAATAACAAATGGAACAAAGTGACGGATAAGCAAAAGAAAGATTAGATTTTTTTGTACACTCCGGTTCCTGGTTTACTACTTATCCCGAACCTTTTTGCTGAACAAGGCATCCACAAGTAGTTTAATACCATAGAATCCCATTGAAATGGCCATTATGGCCAGAATCAGGCCCATAATCAGGACAGGCCAATACCAAGGGTGATCTTGATTTTTAAACGCTTGAAACAACACTACGGGAGCAGTGAACATTAAAGCTACGGTATACAAAAGGAACTTTACTCCCTTGATCAACATTTTTTTGTCCGTTTCCATTGTCGATGATAAAAACCAATAATCAAATGTAAGGAATATCGCCTATATTTAGAGATATAAGGCTCCGTTATGAACATACTTATAATCCCTGATAAATTCAAAGGTTCCCTTACGGCCAAGGAGGTAATCGTAGCAATTTCAAATGGTATCGAAGAAAAAGTTCCGAATGCAAACGTATTCTCTGTTTTGGCGTCGGATGGGGGGGATGGCTTTTTAAATGCCGTATCCGAGAACTTGGATTGTGAATTGATTACAATGAATACCGTTGATCCCTTAGGTCGAACGATAAAGGCCGAATATCTTTTGAACCGTCCAGATGGTGTTGCCTATATTGAATTGGCCAAATCCTCTGGCCTTGAACTCTTGGAGGCCAACGAGCGCAATGCCATGACCACCTCTACCTATGGTACCGGGCTTCAAATAAAGGATGCCGTTGCAAAAGGTGCAACTTCCATTTACATCGGTTTGGGGGGTAGTGCCACCAACGATGGGGGCATTGGAATAGCCCGGGCATTGGGCTATAAGTTTCTGGATGGTTTAGGGAACGATTTGGAACCGAATGGTGGAAATTTATCAAAAATAAAGACCATTAAAGGTGGGGAAGCAGTTCAAAACCTACAAGCTGTTTCCCTCTACGCCGTAAATGACGTGGATAATCCGCTCTTTGGAAAAACGGGAGCCGCCCATATTTATGCACGGCAAAAAGGATCCAATGACTCACAGATCGATACATTGGATGAGGGATTACGCAATCTGGATACCGTAGTACGGAACAATTTGGGCAAGAAGGTGGCACAGAATCCCGGAGCAGGGGCAGCCGGTGGAACGGCCTATGGGCTACAGGCTTTTCTAAATGCCGAATTTGTATCTGGAATTGATTTTATATTGAATCTGGCCCAAGTCGGACAATTGCTCCAAAAAGAAAAAATAGACTATATCATCACAGGTGAGGGAAAGTTCGATGATCAGACCTTACATGGAAAACTGATCAAGGGAGTTGTGGATTTAGGCAAGAGCAATAGGGTACCCGTGGTTGTGGTCTGCGGACAATCGGAGGTCGCCATGGAGAAATTGAACTTAATGGATATTGCCGCAATCTTGGAAATAAGGGACGGGACCAAACCCTTGCAATACAATATGGAAAATGCCGCAGACTTAACGGAAAAGGCTGTCTCTACCTTTTTTGGGAACTTGATAGAAACTTAGGAAAATTGGAATATCGTGGAAATGAAATTTACTCTATGATTATCGATGAGCTAAAAGTCTGGCTCACGGCAAAATAACCTAAGGGAAATCCCTCTCGGACATTTTCGGGATCTATGCCTTCTACCTCTTCCAAGGAATCAATGTTCTCAAAATCAATAGTATCAATATCTACCCCGGTAACATTAATGATATTGCCCCGAACCGTGGCCGTGGGCGTTTGAAAAGGGCCCTGATCACCACCACTTTGAACGATAAGTTGGTTCATGTAGTTATAAAACCCGATATCCACTCCCATTAGACTTACTTGCAATTCCTGTCCAGCATCCAGGCCATCATCATAAAAATAGGAGAACTCGAATCGCTGGCCTGGGTAGAAGAGATCTTCGGTAACCAAATATTCATCAAAGTCGAGATCAAAAAGATAAAAATCCTGTCTATCTGGGGCATCTACGAAAGAGATTACTATCTCGGTCTCATCTCCACTGAAAAGGGTCTGGTCACCCTGGGACAGTTGTTCAATAGGAACCGCCGGAACATAATTCGTAAGGGCGGCATAATCTTGATCTTCATGGGATATGGAGAGCAACAGCCGGCCTGAAGTAAAAAATGATGTATTCTCCCGGGCCTCATATACTCCAGGACTTGTTTGGGTCAATGTTACAAAGCTTGGGATTCCCGCTCCGTTAAGTTGATCTAGATTTACAATAATAATGTTCTGTAAATCCGCAGGGGGAATATCATCAAAGAAAGAACTGGTCAGCCCGGCATTTACACGAACCCGGGTAGTTGGATCACTTTCGTCTATTCGTATAAAGGCATCAATAAAAAGACGCGAATCCACTTCTGGAAGATCTACATCAACGACATCCTCACATCCAATAAAAATCAGGAAAACCAACCCAAGAAGCCCAATTTTTTTCATCGTCTTAAAATTTAAAATTATAGGTCACCGCAGGTACTACCCCGAAAATGGAGGTACGTATGGCTTCATTTACACCGGTATCCACATTTCTTTGGAAATTTATGGATGCCGCATTTCTTCTGTTGTATACGTTGTAAATGCTAAATACCCATTCACCCTTTACCTTTCTGTTCCTGTTCTTACGTGGGGTGAGGGTGGCCGAAAGATCCAAACGATTGTAGGATGGCAAACGTTCGGCGTTTCTGGGGCCATAAAAGGGTACGGTAAGCCCTTGGAATTCAAATTGGCCAATAGGATAATTGGTCGGTTGCCCCGTTTGAAAAACAAAATTAGTGTTGAAGCTCCACTTTTCGTTCAATTTATAACTTCCAAAAAAGGAAAGGTCATGTGTCTTGTCAAATGGGGTCCTATACCAGTCCCCATTGTTGATACCTGTTTCTTCCGGCGTCCTTCCAGGGGTACGCTGTTCGGATTTGGAAAGGGTATAGGCCAACCAACCCTGAAAGTCGCCCTCGTTCTTACGCAATAGAAACTCAAGACCATATGCCCTTGCCGTACCATTCAAGATTACTTGTTCTATGGCATCGTTGGCAATAAGGTCGGCACCATCGATATAGTCTATACGATTTTGGATATCCTTATAGAATGCCTCCACTTCCAGTGCAAATTCCCCACCGTTTATATTCCTAAAAAAACCAAGGGCGTATTGATCCAACAATTGTGGTTCAATGAACGGCCCGCTAGGTGTCCAGACATCCAATGGGGTAGGGGAGCTGGTATTGGACAGCAGATGAAGATACTGGGCCAGGCGCGTATAGCTTGCTTTTATAGAGCTATTTCCGCTTAGGGTATAGGCCAGTGAAAAACGAGGCTCAAAATTGTTGAAAGTAGCCAAACTACCCCCTCTTCCAGGGTTAATGACATCAATTGGAATGGCTTCTTGATAGATCAACGAAAGAGGATTGAAAAATACGGGATTATCATCCTGATAAACTAATAGTTCATCCTGTCCCAAGCGAATAAAATTGCTGAAGCGGAACCCGTAACCGAGGCTGAGGTTTTCGGTTACCTGATGTTCAAAGTCCACATAGGCCGCAAATTCGTTGGCATACTTCTCGGTCAATTGATCTTCTACGATACCCGAACTACTATTACTAGGTTCTATTTTTCCAGGATTAAAGCCATAGTAGACATTGTTGACCCCATAATTGATTCGTAGCTTGTCACTGAGATAATGTTTTAAATCGTATTTAATGTTGAAATTCTGAATGCCTGAATTCCAATTGAAACCAACAAAATCAAGCTTTAGACCATAATAATAATCGGAATAGATAAGGGAGAGGTTGGAGAAGAGTTTGTCCGAGAACAGATGATTCCACCTTAAGTTACCCACTGAATTGCCATAAGTGTTTACAAAATTATCGCTGATTCCGAAAACATCCCTTCCAAAATATCCCGATAGGTACAAATTGTTCCTTTCGTTAAGCTTAAAATTGATTTTGGTGTTCAGGTCGTAGAAATAGGCCGTATTATCAATATCGAACAACGGCAGGAAAAGATGTGCATAAGAGGCCCGGCCACCAATGAGAAATGCGGCCTTGTCCTTTATAATGGGGGCTTCGACAAGCAGGCGACTGGCCACGGCTCCTATACCACCATTTACCTTAAGTTCCTTGCTATTGCCCTCCTTCTGGAAAATATCCAGTACGGAAGATACCCTGCCGCCGTATCTGGCCGGAATTCCTCCCTTATACAGCTTAATATCCTTGATGGCATCCGGATTAAACACCGAGAAAAAGCCAAAGAGATGTGAGGAGTTGAATATGATTGCCTCGTCCAACAATATGAGGTTCTGATCTACGGCTCCGCCCCGGACATTGAAGCCCGATGCTCCCTCGCCTGCATTGGTAACTCCAGGAAGCAGCAGAATGGATTTGATAACATCGGCCTCCCCCAGGATTACGGGTATTTTCTTTATGGTTCCAACGGATAAGGTGTTTACGCTCATCTGCGGTTTTTTTATATCCAGCTTTTCCGCGTTTTCAGTTAAGATTACTTCCTCCAATTGCTCAGCTTCCTCTGTCATTTGAAAATTGAACTTCCGGTTCTCGGACAATACAATTTTTGTAATGATGTCCTGAAAGCCCAAATAACTTACCAGAATATTGTACTCACCTTCGGGAAGGGTAAGGGAATAGAAACCGTATTCATTGGTAGTGACCCCGGTCCCCAGTTCGGGAACCACTAGGGTTACCCCGATCAGGGTCTCATTGCTGGATGCTTCCGAGATGGTACCGCTTAAGGTAAATTTTTGTTGTGAAAACGAAAGAAAGGAAAAACAGAAAAGAACAATCAAAAGCGTTCCCGAAAGTCGATTCATTCAAGCAATTTTTTCTAAATGTAAAGAGAAAAAAAACGATCGGGAAAATGTTAACATTTCTTTAGACGAAAAATCTACAAGTCTGTTCAATCCATGAAAATGTTAACATTTCTTTAGATTAAAAATTTAGGATTCCCTAGAGTTTTCAATCAAAATCTTGATGTATTTTCTAGATTTCCGCAAGGATTTTGTTCAATGTAGCACTTGGTCGCATAACATCGGAGACCTTTTTCTCGTCAGGTTTGTAGTAACCACCGATATCCTGCGGACTTCCTTGGGCCGCTATCAATTCATCTTTAATTTTGGACTCATTCTCTTCCATTTCCTGTGCAACGGTAGTAAAAGTGTCCTTTAGTTCCTGATCTTTGTCCTGATCGGCCAAAGCCCTGGCCCAGTACATGGCCAGTTTAAAGTGGCTTCCCCTTGTACCCCTTTCATTTACTTTTCGGGAAGGTGCCTTATTGTTTTCAAGAAACACTTCTGTTGCCGTATCCAAGGCGTCCCCCAGAACACAGGCTTTTTTGTTATTGTTCTTTTCTCCATAGAAATCCAACGAAACGCCAAGAGCAAGAAATTCACCTAGGGAATCCCATCGTAGGTGGCCCTCTTCCAAAAATTGCTCAACATGCTTGGGTGCAGATCCGCCAGCACCCGTTTCAAAAAGACCGCCTCCATTCATTAAGGGTACTATGGACAACATCTTGGCACTGGTACCCACTTCCAAAATTGGAAAGAGATCGGTAAGGTAATCCCGTAATACATTTCCAGAGACGGACACGGTATCCTTGCCTTCCTTCAAGCGTTGCAGCGTAAATTTTGTGGCTTCGACTGGGGATAAAATTCTAATATCCAATCCGGTAGTATCATGATGCGGAAGGTATTCGTTCACTTTTTTGATCAATTCGGCATCGTGGGCGCGATTCTTGTCCAACCAAAATATGGTGGGGGTTTGGGTGGCCCTGGCACGTGATACCGCTAATTTCACCCAATCTTGTATGGGCGCGTCCTTAACTTGACACATACGCCAGATATCACCTTTTTCAACGGAATGTTCTATTAATGTTTCATTTGAATTTAGGTCGATTACCTTTACGATACCATCAGATGGAATTTCAAATGTCTTATCATGGGATCCATACTCCTCGGCCTTTTGGGCCATAAGTCCCACATTTGGAACGGTGCCCATAGTTCTGGGATCAAAGGCCCCATGCTCTTTGCAAAATTCTATGGTAGCCTCATAAATTCCGGCGTAACTACTGTCCGGTATTACGGCCTTTGTATCTTTTGATTTGCCCTCGGAGTCCCACATTTGCCCGGAATTACGAATCATAGCGGGCATTGAGGCATCAATGATGATATCGCTCGGGACGTGAAGATTGGTAATCCCCTTATCGGAATTGACCATTGCCAAATCCGGTCCTTGGGCAATGGCTTTCTCAATATCGGATTCTATTTCCGCTCCTGTATCTTGGGGAAGTTCCTTTAATCTATTTAGGAGATTTTCCAATCCGTCATTGGCACTCACACCAATAGCCTCAAGGGTATCTCCATGTTTTCAAAGACTTCTGCGAAGAAGGCCTTCATAGCATGACCGAAGATTATGGGGTCCGAAACCTTCATCATAGTGGCCTTCATGTGTAGGGAAAACAAGACACCCTTCTCCTTGGCATCCTTTACCTGTTCTTTTAAAAAGGCGACCAAGGCCCTTTTGCTCATGACGGTAGCATCGATGATTTCCTTTTCCAAGAGCGACACTTTATCCTTTAGCCTAAGGGATGTACCATCGTTTTTCAGCAATTCTATGGTTACATCCGTGGCATGGGCCAAGGTGAGGGATTTTTCATTGGATTTGAAGTCCCCATGGCCCATGGTAGCCACATGGGTCTTGGAATCGGAACTCCAATTTCCCATTGGGTGGGGGTTTTTCCTGGCATAGTTTTTTACGGCCCTTGGGGCCCTACGATCTGAGTTTCCCTCACGTAAGACCGGATTTACGGCACTCCCCTTTATGCTGTCGTATCGGGACTTGATTTCCCGTTCTTTTTCGTTTTTGGGTTCATCTGGATAATCGGGTAAGGTATATCCCTTGCCCTGAAGTTCCTCAATGGCTTCTTTCAATTGGGGAATAGATGCACTTATGTTGGGCAATTTAATGATATTGGCTTCCGGACTTTTGGCCCAATTTCCCAATTCTTCCAAATTATTTGGGAGTTGTAGCTCTGGGGTCAGAAAATCCGCAAACTTGGCAATAATTCTTCCTGCCAAGGAAATGTCCTTGGTTTCAATGGTTATTCCAGATGATTTGATAAATGCTTTTACTATAGGAAGGAAGGATTGGGTGGCCAAGGCCGGAGCCTCATCGGTTTGGGTATATAAAATTTTTGGCATCTATACTCTCGGTTTGTATTAGGCGGAGCAAATATACAATTTTATAGATGCCTAGCGGGTAGCATAATTTGATTTATCCATTCGCAATTGAAAGAAAGGCGCCGCAGCGAACTCGGCGGAAGGAAACGTATCGAAAAGAACAAAAGCCATATCATTGTACGGATACATTGACATGGCTTTCTAGAGACAGCTAGCAAACTTTGTGTTTTGTATTTACAACAAAACCGCAGCCATTGACTGCATTTGCATCACCGCTCATACGTTTGAAACATCTTTTGTCCTTAATTATGAAACCAAGCAACTACTCAATGTTCCTTCTTGTTATCTTAATGTACTTATCCTAAATACATTGCCGAAGCGTTGCATTTAATGTAAAGAACATCCACATAAAGTTTGCCAAGAACGACAGTCCCAAGCTTTTATGCTCGCCTGACCGAAAAACTGGAAGCAATTTACATTGCAACTCAAAATTCCAATCTGCTAAACAACAATATAAAGAACGTGAACTTTATAGCGATCTAAAATCATATTTCTCCAAATATTTCCTTTAAATCACTCCTAAATATACCATAAATATCCGTAACAGCAAAAATTTGTAAAAAATTAAAAATCAACATAATATGAACTATTATTATTAACAATTGTTCATAAACAAAAAACCCTATCAGGTCTTACATGATAGGGTTGCAAATTAAAACTTTTGTGAAGTACTATGATCGAACCTCCTTTATCCTTGCTTTTTTACCGGTAAGGCCTCTGAAGTAAAAGATCCGTGCTCTGCGCACCTTACCTTTTTTATTGATTTCAATTTTTTGTAGGGCGGGCATATTAATTGGAAATATACGCTCTACGCCAACGGTACCGGACATTTTGCGAATGGTGAACGTCTCTGTGGCCCCGGAGCCCCTTCTCTGTATTACAACGCCCCTGAAGAACTGGGTACGCGTTTTCTCACCCTCCTTTATTTCATAGTAAACCGTAATGGTATCTCCCGCGGAAAATTCAGGAAATTCATTTTTGGGAACAAACTCGTTTTCAACAAATTTTAACAATGACTCCATGGTCTGATATTTATTGTATTACTTAAATCAACATTCACGATTTTCGTCAGAGGTTGATTTAACAGTGTGCAAAAATAGTCCATAAATTAGAAACCACAAGCTATTCCTTATAATTTTTGATGGTATACCGATAACCTGATATCAAGTTATTCCAAAAGATCTGGCCTTAGGTTTTCCGTTCTTTTAAGGGCCTCTTCTTCCCGCCAACGTTCAATTTTGGGAAAGTTACCGCTCAGGAGAATATCCGGTACCTTCATGCCCTTGTATTCGGATGGTCTGGTATATACCGGTGGGGCCAGAAGATTGTCCTGAAAGGTATCCGTAAGGGCGGAAGTTTCATCGTTAAGTACGCCGGGAATCAATCGGATGATGGTATCACATAAAACGGCAGCGCTCAACTCACCACCGGACAATACGTAGTCCCCTATAGAAATCTCCTTGGTAATCATGGAGTCCCTTACCCTTTGGTCAACTCCCTTGTAATGGCCACATAGCACAATAACATTTTTTAGCAGGGATAGTCCGTTGGCCATTTTTTGGTTCAATGTTTCACCATCGGGCGTCATATAGATAACCTCATCATAGTTACGTTCTGATTTAAGGGCCGAGATACAGCGATCTATAGGCTCTATCATTAGTACCATTCCCGCTCCTCCACCAAATTGATAGTCGTCTACCTGCTTGTAGCTATGGTCCGTATAGTCCCTTAAATTGTGAAAATGAACCTCTACCAGTCCTTTCCCAATGGCCCTTTTTAAGATGGATGCCTCAAAAGGGCTACGAAGTAATTCCGGCAGAACGGTAATGATATCGATACGCATGGGAAAAAATTTTGGATTCATTCCGGAGTCCAAAAGTAGTGAAACCAGCTTGAATCCTTTTTCCAACCCAATCTTTCATAGAGTTTTTGGGCGGGATTATCGGTTTCAGTTTCCAGGGCCAGTCCTTTGTAGCCTAACTTCACACAATGTTCCTGTGCCCTTTGCAAAAGAGCTTCGCCTATTCCTTTTTTTCTAAATGCCTTATCTACGAACAAGTCGTTAAGGATAAAAATAGACTGTAGGGAAGCGGAGGAAAATGTGGTGTACAATTGGGTAAAACCGACAGGTTTTCCCTGATATAATGCCAAAAATAGCACCGATTCATTGCGTTTAAACCTTTCTTCAAGAAATTTCCGGGCTGCCTCAAAATCCGACTTCTGGCCATAAAATACCCGATAACCATCAAATAAAGGAACGACTAAGGGAATATGGATCCTATCGGCCTTAAGAATGGAAATCATTGGACTACGTAAAAAAGCCTCACCTAAAACGAATAGATATAGGGCTATGCCTTATTTGGATTTTTTGTACTTGTTTATTTCGTCCTGTAGTTGTCTACTGATTCGTTGTTCCCGTTCCAAGGCCCTTCTTCTGTGGTCTTCGTATTCCGTTTCCAGCTCGGAAAGATTTTGCTTGGCCTCCTGGGTTAGGATATTACTTTTTCGGAATCTATAGATAAACAGTAAAAGTAACACCAAAAGCCCCATAATTATGGTCCACAAAATAAAATTATAGGTTCCCTTGGAAACTTGAATGCCCAACAGCGACATACTATCCTTTTCCTGTGTGACACTAGTCAGGTTGTTGGTGGTCTCCTCCAATTTTTTGTTCAAGGAGGCGATGGTAGTTTCATGGCCAGAGATAGTGGCTCTAAGTTCATTGGCCCTTTTATTGAAGGAGTCCAAAGTGTCCAGGACATTTTTACGAAGTTTGTCCAAGGAGATAACCCGTACCACCTCATAGCGCTTACCATCCGCACGGTAATTTCCTGATTTTTTATAGATAAACTCGAACTGATCGTTTATCGGACCTTTGTCCAAGGACAGTTCTGGTTGAGAGCCTTGACCCTGAGCAAATTGTAGGTGAAATGCAAATAGGGCCATAATGGTGAACAGTATCTTAAAACTTTTCATTTTTAAGTAATTCTTAAGTAATGTTAAATTAATGATTTAGAGTGGGACTAAAGTAACCTAATATTATTAATTAAGAAAAAAATTCAGTGATTAGGTAGGGTTTGTGTAGAATTTCCCTTACCTGAACAGGAAGTTATCGTTTCAATCCTATTCTCGACTAATAATAGGTATACCGTTTTACCTTGGCAATGTGTTTGGACAGTCGTATGACTTGGTGTATATATCCGCACTCATTGTTGTACCAGATATATAACACGATGTTTTTTCCATTTTTGGAAACTATGGTGGCATTGCTGTCATAAATAGTGGAAGCCGAAGTTCCCACCGTATCCGAGCATACCATTTCCTTGCTTAATGAATATTTGATCTGTTCTACCAAATCTCCCTCGAGCGCGTACTTCTTCACTATCGTATTTATACCGTCCAAGGAGGTTCTGTTCTTTACCTCCAAATTTAAAACGGCCAACGAACCACTGGGGGCAGGTACGTGTATGGCATTAGCGGTAAGTTTACCTTTTAAGGAAGGTAGGATTTTTGCGGCGTTCCGTCCAGCACATGTTTTTACAAGGGTAATGTCTGGGGCCGTAATCTTTCCAAATCCATAGTTTTCATATGGATCATCCATCATATCCTGATCATGGGTATAGGTGCGGATGATTTCCAAATGCCCCTTTTTAATGCCTAAAGAGTCCTCCATCACCTTAAGAATAGGTGTTATGGCGTTAATGGTGCATGAAGAGGCGGAATAAATATGGGTATAATCCGAATCATAATCCTGGTGATTGACCCCGTGTACTATGTTAGGCACCTCCCTGCCCGGTGCAGTGAGCAAAACTTTGCCCGCCCCTTTGGATTTCAAATGCCGATCAAGTTCATGTTGGCAACGGAAAGCAACCGCATTGTCGATGACCAAGGCATCGGAAATCCCATATTGGGTATAATCTATATCTTCCGGTTTATCCGCTTGGATAAAATGTACCGGTGTTCCATTTATGATGAGGAGATTGTTTTCCGGGTCGATGTCCAACGTCCCCATAAATCTTCCATGTACCCTATCCATGCTAAGCAAATTGGCCTTTTTTTCCAACGTCTCGGCATTTAACCTTTCCCGTATGACTACCGCCCTTAATCTTAATTGGGCATCTTTTGCGACTTGTACCAAAAGTTCCCGGGCAAGGAGTCTTCCAATTCTTTCAAATCCATAGAGTACAACATCTTTGGGCCCTACATGCGTACTCTTATTGGCTCCCTTCAATTTGTCCACGACAAAAGCCTTTACATCGTTGAAGTTATTCCCGTCCGAGTGATACTCATAGGTGAGTTTACCAATATCCAACCTGGAGGGAGGTAATCTTAAATCATTTACGGTTCTTAGAATCTCCAAGGAATCAAAAATCGAAATCGGTTTTTGTACAAATTCACCGGCATACTCGTGCAAATGAATGATGTCGCTTACATTTTTGTCGATGATTTGATTTTTGAACAAAACCACTTCAATGGCCTTATCGTACCATAAATCACTTACGATTTTGATGAATTCGGTGGTAGCTTTTCTTCTATCGGCCTGAAATGCCGATTCCTTTTGGTAAGATTTCATATGTTCCATAGGGGGAGTTTTGAACATAAATGATGAAAATATCCTACAAAATTACTGATTTCCAACCTTGTAATACATGGAAAATACAAAAAAAACGCCCTTATCAAGGGCGTTTTTTAATCGATACTGTTTTATTGAAAGATGAGTCGCTCCCTTTCCCCATCCTCATTGAGCATGGTAATACTTGTTTTGCCATACCTGCTAATGGCGCCAAATAGGATTCGCGCTTCCTGTATATCATTGATTTCCTCACCATCTACGGCAAGCAATACCTTGCCATTTAGTCCGTACCCGCGGTAGGTTTCTGGGACTCCGACAATTTTTACGCCTTTTTTTGTCCTAAATCGTTTTTTATCATGATCGGTAAGGTTTTTTACCTCAAATCCCATTACGGGAACTATCAAAGTCTGCCTCTCCTTCAATAAGACCTCTGTCTGTAAAGTCTCCCCATCACGTTCAATGGTAACCTCAACGGTATCGCCCGGTCTTTTGGTAGAAATATAACCCGTTAAATCGGGTAATTTGTGCACCTGAATATTATCGATCTGCTTTATGATATCCCCACGTTGCAGACCCGCTTCTTCCGCGCCCATTCCTTTCTCTATACCATCGATATAGACTCCATCTATATTCTTTACGCCTTTCTCCAGACCATATGGGGTGTTTGATCGAATTGGGTTGATGCCCAGCAGACCTTTCTGTACATTCCCATACTCCATAATGTCCTCAACGACCTTTTTGGCAATATTGCTAGGAACTGCAAAGGCATAGCCCACATAGGAACCTGTCTGCGAGGTTATGGCCGTATTAATGCCAATAAGATCTCCATTGGTATTTACCAAGGCCCCACCACTGTTACCCGGATTTACCGCCGCATCCGTTTGAATAAAGGATTGATCCGCTTTTCCCAATGCCCTGGCCTTGGCACTTACAATTCCGGCAGTAACCGTGGAGGTAAGGTTGAATGGATTGCCCACGGCTAGTACCCATTCCCCAATTTTGGTATCATTGGAGTCTCCAAAAGCCAAGTAAGGCAGAGGTCGGTCTGCATCTATTTTTAGCAGTGCAATATCCGAATTGGGATCGGCCCCAATGAGTTCCGCTTCGTAGGTCTGGTTATTGTTTAAGGTCACCTGCAGTTGATTGGCCTTGTCTATTACATGATTGTTGGTCACGATATAACCGTCAGGTGTAATAATGACTCCAGACCCGGAACCGACCTGCGCTTTTTGGGTGCCTCCCGATCCGTAAAAGAAATCGAACAGATTACTCGGCCCCCGGCTAAGGGTTACATTTTTTACGTGTACCACGGCATTGACCGTATTTTCGGCGGCAACGGTGAAATCCACTTCGTTGATACCGGAACCTTTGGCAGATGTAGGTGTATAACTTGTACTTGTTGCAAAAACTGGTGTTTCATTGGTTTTGGAGACCACCGTGTAGTTGGCCTTTTCAAAAAATAGCTTATAGGCACCGAGGGTAATGACCCCCGCAAAAATGGCAACCAATAAAGAACTTCCTATTTTTTTCATACGTAATTTTTCTAAAAATTTTAAAATACGGCATAAAATTAACAGAATTCCAAGCGGATTCGCATCCGTTTAACGACTTTTTAACTCCTAAAATTAGCTTAAATAAAGTCCTATCTTTGTACTGTAAACAGTGGCATGAAACTTACTTTTTATAAATATCAGGGAACCGGCAACGATTTTGTAATGATCGATAACCGCCGGAAAACTTTCCCGAAAAAGGATTCGGATTTGGTGTCTTCCTTGTGCGATAGAAGATTCGGGATCGGTGCGGACGGACTTATCTTATTGGAAGGCGATCAGGATTCCGGATTTGGGATGGTATATTACAATGCAGATGGAAACGAGGGCAGTCTATGTGGTAATGGCGGAAGATGTTTCGTGACCTTTGCGAAACATTTGGGCCTCATTGAGGATACCATGGTTTTTATGGCTGCGGACGGCGTTCATGAGGCAAGTATTACCGGGGATATGGTGAGTTTAAGGATGCAGAATGTGTCGGACATAAGGCAAAAGCCAAATGCCATTTTTTTGGATACGGGTTCTCCACACCATGTCCAATTAATTGAAGAACTATCCAATTTTCAAGTATACAGGGAAGGGGCCAGATTGCGCTATGGGCTTTACGGCAAGTCTGGAAGCAATATTAACTTTGTGGAGCCTTCCGGAAATGGCTCATTTGCCGTAAGAACCTATGAAAGGGGTGTAGAGGATGAGACGCTTTCCTGTGGTACCGGAGTTACCGCCGTAGCACTGGCTATGCATAGTATAGGAAAATTACAGCACAACGAGGCCAAAATACGGACTCAGGGAGGAGAACTAAAGGTAACCTTCAATGTTGAAAACGGGGAATATACCGATGTTCATCTTATCGGTCCGGCCAAATTGGTATATAAAGGTGAAATTGAATGTTGAGGCTCAAGGGCGAACATATCCATTTAAGGGCTTTGGAACCAGAGGATTTGGAATTCTTATACCAATTGGAGAATAATCCTGAGGTATGGGAAATCAGTGGAACCACAGCTCCATACTCCAAACACGTTTTAAAACAGTATTTGGAAAACGCCCATCGCGACATTTATGATGTAAAACAATTGCGTTTATGCATATGCACTGCGAAAGATGTTGTCATCGGCTTTGTGGATTTGTTCGACTTTGATCCCAAAAACAGGAGAGCCGGTATCGGGATTATCTTAATAGCAGGTGAGCAGGGCAAAGGTGTGGGTACCGAGACCCTACGGCTTTTATGCGACTATGCATTTTCCGTGTTGGATTTAAGGCAATTATATGCCAATGTGACTACGGATAATGAGAGAAGTCTACACCTATTTCGCAAATTGGGGTTTGAAAAAGTTGGAACTAAAAAGGACTGGATTTTTTTCAATGGAAACTATAGGGACGAAATTTTGTTTCAAAAGATAAACACATAATGTATATCAAAAGGATTTTATTGGTTATCGTATTGATTGGACTGGTTGCTGGGGGGCTATTTGCCTATAAGGTATATAGCGCCATTTTTTCTCCAAATACTTCCTTTGCGAATGATGAAGCCTTTGTCTACATCAAATCAGATGCATCCTTTGCCGAAGTAAGGGAAGTTTTAGATCCTTTATTGGAAGATTTGGATTCTTTTGAACAGATTGCCAAAAGAAAGGGGTATGCCTCCAACATAAAGGGGGGCAAATATGCCATTACCAAGGGAATGAACAACAACGAAATAATCAATTCCCTACGTAGTGCCAATATTCCGGTAAAGGTTTCCTTTAATAATCAGGAGACTTTGGAAAATTTGGCCGGTAGGGTAGCTTCCCAAATTGAGGCGGATAGTACATCCCTGGTACGGGCGTTTAAGGATAATGCATTTTTAAAGCCCAATAATTTCGATGATGACTCTAGCTTGGGCATGTATATCCCGAATAGTTATGAGTTTTTTTGGAATACCTCTGCCCAAGGATTCCGAGAACGGATGTTAAAGGAATACCATCGATTTTGGAATACGGAACGCTTGGATAAGGCCAAGGAATTGGAGCTTTCCCCAAAGGAAGTAGTAACTTTGGCCTCTATTGTACATAAGGAATCCGCTAAAATCGATGAAAGGCCCAAGGTAGCGGGATTATATCTGAACAGACTGCGCAAAAA
Organism: Ulvibacterium sp.; assembly: GCF_965228935.1. Classification (GTDB taxonomy): domain Bacteria; phylum Bacteroidota; class Bacteroidia; order Flavobacteriales; family Flavobacteriaceae; genus Ulvibacterium. The sequence continues at coordinate 3,483,782 of NZ_OZ245846.1, forward strand.
TATGCGTTTACAGGCCGATCCCACCGTAATTTTTGCTATGAAAAAGCATGCGGATGACTTTGACATGGTCATTAAACGGGTGCTGTACAAGGATTTGGAGCTCGATTCACCATATAATACCTACAAGTATAACGGTCTGCCGCCAGGTCCCATAACCATGCCCGATATTTCGGCCATTGATGCCGTCCTAAACCCGGAAAAACACGACTACTATTATTTTGTGGCCAATGTAGAGAATTTTGGCTATCACAAATTTGCAGAGACTTTGGCGCAGCACAACCGAAATAAGGTGCAGTACATCCGTTGGATTAATGCACAAAAAATTAGAAGATAGGCCACTAATCCAGTTTTTAAGACATGTTAACTAAAATTGGATATTTTTAACAAAGTCTTGGAGAACAACGGTGAAATGGGATTTATCTTTGTCCCGTGAAATTTAAGCAAGCCATTTTGGCCGTAAGTCTTAAGAAAATCATGGTATGAAAAGAGGTATAATCTTTTTTTGTCCCTTGATCTTACTTTTTATTTTAACGAGTTTTGGGAATAAAGCCACAACGGTCAAAGTTCCGGAGACCCTTAAAGTAAAAGAACCTACTGAAGTTTTGTTCCCCAAAAACAAAACTGCTATTAGCGCGACCATGGTCGTACCTCCCTTTCTGGGGAGTTCCTACATTGGCTTTAAGGAGGCCCTGGCCTTCAAGGAGTCGCAAGGAAACTACTTTACCACCAATACCCTGGGATATTTGGGAAAATATCAGTTCGGTATTGGAACGCTACAACTCATGGGAGTTTACAGTGCCACACGTTTTCTGAACGACCCCATTCTACAGGAAAAAGTGTTCTACACCAATATGGCCAGGAACAAATGGATTCTTAGAAGGGATATCGCACGGTTCGTCGGGAAACGGATTCGAGGCGTGGAGATTACGGAATCTGGAATGTTGGCAGCGGCACATTTGGCCGGACCGGGTAATGTGAAAAAGTACCTTAGGTCGTATGGGCAGGTCGACGTATCGGATGAATACGGTACATGCATAGCCGATTACATTAGAAAATTCTCCGGCTATGACGTTTCCTATGTTGCTTCCAAACGTAACCCAAAAGTTTAAGATATTAGTTATATATGAAAATGGGTAGGTCCGGTCGGAAACGACCGGATTTATTTTTTATCCCTGTATGATAAATATGGTGGGTCTTTTGTGCAATTCAACCCTGTTGTTCTTCCAATCCCGAATGGGCCGAGTAAGGATAAACTCGGTAGGAAGGGTAATATCCGTTGCAATGCAAAGCTTGGTATTAATGGACAGGGATCTCAAAAGTTCACCGAGCAATTTATCATTTCGATAAGGGGTCTCGATAAATATTTGGGACTGTCCCTTTTCAATGGATAATCGCTCCAAACGTTTTATTTCTTTCTTTCGTTCCGAGGCATCTATGGGCAGGTAACCGTTAAAGGCAAAATCCTGACCATTGAGACCACTGGCCATCATGGCCAATAGTATGGAGGATGGACCGACCAAGGGAACAACGCGAATATTTTTTTCGTGGGCGATACGGACCACATCGGCCCCTGGATCGGCTATCCCCGGACAGCCCGCTTCGGAGAGAACGCCTACATCAAGACCTTCAAGGCAGGGTAAGAGAAAACCGGGAATCTCCTGCGGGTCCGTATACTTGTTCAAAACCTGCATCTTTAAATTGGGCTGGGACTTTCTAGGACTTATTTTTTTGATAAAACGCCTGGCGGATTTTTCATTTTCCACCACGTAATGATCAATTTCCTCAATGGCTTGTTTTATGGAAATGGGCAATACTTCAAGAGGGGCGATATCCCCGAGGGTGGATGGAATGAGATACAATTTGCCTTGGGCCTTGGCCATTTGTAATTAAGGTTGGTTTTCTAACTTTCGGGCAATTTCGGAACAGGCCTTGTCGATAAGGTGGAATACCTTTTCAAAACCATCCCCTGGGCCATAGTAGGGATCGGGAACTTCCCGAATTTCGGATTCCACCTCCTCCAACAGCATTTTTACTTTTTGGGCCTGGTCTTCGTTCCGCGCCAATGAAATTACATTTCTGTAATTACTACGGTCCATCGTATAAATAACGTCAAAATTATCGAAATCCTTGGGGGAGAATTGTCTACATCGTTGATGGGAAATGTCTATTCCATATTTTCGGCTCACAGCAATACTACGTTCATCCGGTTTGTTCCCCAAATGATAACTTCCCGTGCCTGCGGAATCTACCATAATTTTTTCGGGATTTACTTTGCTCTGTAAAATACCTTCGGCCAAAGGCGACCTACAGATATTCCCCAGGCAGACCATTAATATCCTGGTGGCCATAGATGATCAGGAAAGCTTTTTGGTTAGGTCATCTATATATTTACGGAATTGCTTGTCCGTTTCCGCTAGGTTGTCCACGGTCTTACAGGCATGCAATACCGTAGCATGATCACGTTTCCCGATTTGGGAACCGATACTGGCCAAGGAGGCCTTGGTAAATTTTTTGGCAAAGAACATGGCCAATTGCCTTGCCTGAACAATATGTCTTTTTCGGGTTTTGGATTGTAACGTGGCCACATCCATCTCAAAATAGTCGGACACCACTTTTTGGATATAGTCAATGGAAACTTCCCGTTTGGTGTTCTTTACGAATTTTTCCACTACCTGTTGGGCAAGTTCCAAGGTCACTTCCTTTTTGTTGAAGGAAGACTGGGCGATAAGCGATATGATGGCCCCTTCCAGTTCCCTAATGTTGGTCTTTATATGTTTGGCCACATAATCCACGATATCATCGGGCATTTCTACCCCATCCCGATACAACTTATTCTTGAGGATGGATATCCGTGTCTCGTAATCCGGATTCTGCAATTCCGCGGAGAGCCCCCACTTGAAACGAGACAACAAACGCTGTTCAATATCCTGCATATCTACAGGGGCCTTATCCGAGGTAAGGACTACCTGCTTTCCATTTTGGTGCAAGTGGTTGAAGATATGGAAGAACACATCCTGGGTACCCGATTTTCCAGATAGGAACTGTACATCATCTATGATTAGGACATCGATCAACTGATAGAAATGGATAAAGTCGTTCCGCGTATTCTTTTTTACGGATTCAATGTACTGTTGTGTGAATTTTTCGGCAGAGATGTAAAGTACCGTACGTTCCGGATATTTGTCCTTGATCTCTACCCCGATGGCATGTGCCAGATGCGTTTTTCCCAAGCCTACGCCCCCGAATACCAAAAGTGGATTAAACGAGGTGCCTCCCGGTTTATTGGCTACGGCCATACCTGCCGAACGGGCCAAACGATTGGAGTCCCCTTCCAAAAAATTATCAAAATTGTAATTGGGATTTAGTTGCGATTCAATTTTTATGTTCCGGATTCCGGGAATAACGAAGGGATTCCGCAATTCCGGGTTTTTGGATTTGATCGGAACGTCCATTTCCTGGGCCCCAACATGGCTTCTATTGGAACTGGGTATCTTTTCGGTAAAAGGTTCCCGGTTCCCATAGGTGTTTTCCATGCGTATGATGTAGACCAATTTGGCCGTCTCCCCCAATTCCTTGGTAAGCGCTACCTTCAATAATTTTACGTAGTGTTCCTCCAGCCATTCGTAGAAAAATTTACTGGGGACTTGAATGCTCAGCGCATTGTCCGTTAATTTGACCGGTTTTATCGGTTCGAACCAAGTTTTGAATGCCTGCGGTTGGATATTATCTTCGATAAAGGCCAAACAATTGTTCCATACGGAATTTGCAGTAACACTCATTTTTAAGTTTATCTTATTTTGTTGGTTAGTGACTTCGCTAGTTGGTCGAAAATTGGTCGGAGCGAACCATACTTTCTGAGTGGGACAAATATGTGAACAATAATCCTAAAAAAAAAATCAATCCCTATTGAATTTACCCTTTTTTTTTCGCATGTTCCGGGCTATTCGTACAAAGCTTTTAAATATATACTTTTTAGTTGAAAAAATATGGATTTTAACGAAATTTCTTTTCGAATTCGTTACGGCGAAACCGATCAAATGGGAATTGTTTATCACGGGAACTACCCGCAATATTTGGAGATGGGAAGGATTGAGTGGTTAAGGGTCCTTGGAATTTCTTACAAATCCATGGAGGAAAGTGGAATATTGCTGCCTGTAATTTCCCTGCAGATCAACTTCAAAAAATCGGCGCTCTATGACGACTTGATCACGGTAAAAACCATACTCAAAAAACCACCCATGGCACGTATCGAATTCGACTATGTCATTTACCGAAATTCCAATGAAATTTTAGCCACCGCGAATACGGTTTTGGCCTTTATGGACCGGGATACCAAACGCCCTAGAAGATGCCCTGATTATCTCTTGGAAAAATTGAGTGGTCTTTAGGCCAAGATTTCTATGTCCAATCCTTGTATGCCGCCTAGGATTCTTTGGGTATTTTCCAGGTTCTTTTTATCGGACAAGAGGGTAATACTACAATCCATTTCCAGGTTTTGGGATACGATTTCCAGTTTTTGTCGTTTAATGGCTTGCATCACTTTATTTAAGGCGACGTAATCAAAGGCAAGTTTCAAACGTATTTTTATTCTTTTCTCCACCATAGGCGCTGCCTCCAAGGCCATCCGGGCCGTGCTTCTATAGGCATTGATAAGCCCACCGACGCCCAATTTGGTCCCTCCAAAGAATCGAACTACGGCCACCAATACATTAGTGATTTCAAAAGACTGTATTTGACCGTATATGGGTGCCCCCGCAGAATTTCTGGGTTCGCCATCATCATTTGTACGATATTGGATATCGTCTGTCCCTATTTGCCAAGCATAACAAACGTGGTTGGCCTTGGGATGCTTTTTCCTTAATTCTTCGATAAGCGGCTTTACGTCCTCTACCGTATCTACGGGAAAGGCATATCCATAGAACTTACTTTTTTTGTCCACAAAGAGTACCTCCTCCGAAGGGTGGGCCAGGGTTTTGTGGCTATGGGGTTTCTTTTCCATTAAAATAAGGCTACCAAAACAATACTGACTACGGCCAGGGCAATTCCACCCCAATTCTTTGGACTAATGTGCTCCTTAAAGAGTGCAATGCCCAAAAGTGTGGAAAACATAACTATGGCCACATTATTGATCGTAAATACTGCCGCACTGCTAAGACTGGGATGTTGTAGGGCATGTAGCAAATAATAAATGGAGAAATAATTGGGTATGCCCAACGCAATACCGCCCAGAATATCCTTGACCCCGAGGTTTAGAGGTTCCTTAAAACGTTTTGAGACTAGAAGTAACACACCTACCATCGCTGCGGCACCAAAGACCGTAGCGGAGAACAGGGGAAATTCATCGGTCTCAATATGGGTTTCCTGTACATATTTAAGACTGGTGTCTATAATGCCGGAACCTAAAAAGACCAGTATTGGCAACCAAAGGGAAGCTCTTCCCAAGCTCACTGATTTTCCTTTTACCGATGCAAAGTAAACGGCCGCAAGGGCCAATACAATGCCTGTTACCTGCAATGGACTTAAGTGCTCCCTATAAACGAGCACTCCAAAGAGTACGGGAATCACAAGGGACATTTTTGTAGCTACCGACGCCACGGATACCCCAACACGTTGGGCGGTCGCTGCCATAAGATTGAATACTACGATAAAAAGACATCCCAATACTAAAGTACCCCAGAACCAGGACTTTTGTGGAACCTCACCAAGGGTGACCCTACCTTTGTAAAAAAGAACCCCGACTACAAAGGCAACCATATAATTTACAATAATGGCGTAAAGGGTATGTACCTTATGTACTGAGAAAAGCTTGAAAATAACAAAAATAAGGCTGGAAAAAAGTATGCTAAGTGCTAGATAGAACATCCTTTAACTTGCTTTTTAATTGGAGGATATCCTCTTGGCCTACCTGTAAATTCCAAGTACGAATACCCAGTTTTTGAGCGGCTTCTGTATTCTCCTGGGTATCGTCCACAAAAAAGGTTTCATTTGCCAATAAACCGTTTTCCTCCAGAACGAAATGAAAGATCTCCGCATTGGGCTTTCTCAAGTGTATTTCATGCGAAAGATAAAACTGTTCAAAGGAGTTCTTGAACCTTAAGTACCTTTGTGTTCCCATAAGTTGCTCCACATGGGGAATATGCAACGCATTGGTATTGCTTAGAAGGAACAGCCGAAAGTGGTTTTCTTGGGCCAGATTTTCAATAAACTCCAATCGCTCTTCCGGAAAATCGAGTAACATTGCATTCCACGTGGCTATGATTTCGTCTGCCGATGCCTTTGGAAAAGCCGATTGTAATTCCCGTACAAATTCTTCGGAACTTATACCACCTACTTCATAGGTTTCGTTCAATGCCCATAAATCGGTGGTAAAACCAGTGCCGCCCCATTTGGGTATTTCCCGAAAAACAACTTCTTTGTCCAGATTGATGAAAACGTCTCCAAAGTCTAAAATTATGTTCTTAATCATTTTGATAGGTGTGTAAAGTGTCCGTATGAATAGATTCGGTCTGTAAAAGGCTGCCTGAAAGTTTTGGGGCAGCAATTCCGTTTGTAAATGTCCGGGTTCCCGTAAAAACCCGCGCTTCGTCCCAAAGGCCGGAATTTATAAAAGTTTGAAGCGTTTGTGCACCCCCTTCTACCAAAACACTTAAAATTTGATGTTTGTGGAGGACATCGCAAATCTGTTCGGCCAAGTTGGCGGAAAAATCTAGGACTTCATACAGTATTCCTTCCACGTATCGGGAACTATCCGTAACCGTGGTAAGGATAAGGGTAGGGATACTCCCGTCCAGGATATGGAAATCCTTTTTGATTTTCAGATTTTTATCCAGCACCACGCGTAAGGGCGACTTTCCATGCCAATGCCGTACGTCCAATCTCGGATTGTCCTCCAAAACGGTTTGGTTACCCACCAAAATGGCCTGTTCCTCGCTACGCCACTGATGGACCTTCTGTCGAGAATGCGTATTGGTGATCCAATAAGGTTCCGGGTCTTCATTTCTAACGGATTTATCCGGCGCAATATACCCATCCAGGGTCTGTGCCCATTTAAGGATTATGTACGGCCTTGCCTTTTCTTGAAAGGTCAGGAAACGTTTGTGATGCTGCCTACAAGCACCCTCAAGTATCCCCAAAACAACCTCACAGCCGGCATTGCGCAAGCGCTCAACACCTCTACCGGAAACCTTGTCATGAGGGTCTAAAATTCCAACAACGACCTTCGGAATGGTATGTTTGATGATCAAATCGGCACAGGGCGGGGTCTTTCCAAAATGGGAGCAAGGTTCCAAGGTAACATATAACGTAGCTTCCCGTAAAAGCGATTTATCCCGCACGGCTTCAATAGCATTTACCTCGGCATGTGGACCACCATAAGGACTGGTAAAACCCTCCCCGATAATTTTGTCCTGATGCACAATAACGCAGCCTACCATAGGATTCGGGGCAGTGGTGCCCAAGCCGTTTTTTGCGAGTTGGATACAGCGCCGCATATAGCGTTCATGGGTAGCCGCATTTGTCTTTTGGGATATATCCTTTTGCTGTATCTTCACTTCGCAAAAATAGGACTTTAAAACAGACCGATCTAAAAAATATGGAAACCGCAATCATCCGGGAAATCCAAAAAGGGGACAATGCCGAAGTGGCCCGTGTCGTTAGAAAGATTTTAGTGGAGATGGGTGTGCCCAAGGTGGGGACGGCCTATGCGGATGCGGCCCTGGACCGGATGTTCGAAACCTATAATGTGCCCAGGGCGGCCTATTATATCGTCGAAGACGAAGGACGTATTATCGGATGTGCGGGGATTGCCCAATTGGAAAATTACTCAGGCAATGTATGCGAGTTACAAAAAATGTACCTGCTGGGGGAGGCTAGGGGTAGGGGATTGGGCGCCAGGTTGATGGAAGTATGTTTGGAACGGGCCAAGGATTTTGGTTTTGAACACTGTTATCTGGAGACCATGCCCTATATGAAGGCGGCCCAAAAGCTCTATCAAAGGGCGGGATTTAAATATATTGATGCCCCCATGGGCGATACGGGCCATTATTCCTGCCCGGTCTGGATGTTGAAGAGTATTCAATAAGGAATTACATTGGGCAATCTCACGACCGCCACAAAATACCGCCAACTGAATTAGGAAGATGTTGTTAAAAGAGATCAAGGCCATTTTTCATAAGGAATTGGATACGCTCTATCCCAAGGAAGAGGTGGATAACTTTTTTTATTTGCTCATAGAACACTATTTGGGGTTGGAACGTTTTGTACTGGCCCTACAACCGGATTTTATCATTTCCAAGGAGGAAGAACAACCGCTGTTCGAGGCGTTGAGCGAGTTACGGCTACAAAAACCGGTACAATATATCATGGGGAAGGCCCATTTTATGGACTTGGAACTAATGGTCACTAATCAAGTACTGATTCCCCGACCGGAAACCGAGGAACTGGTACGCTGGATATTGAACGACTGTCATGCTGAGCGCAGTCGAAGCATAACGATTCTGGATATCGGCACAGGTAGTGGATGTATTGCCTTGGCCTTGGCAAAAAACTGTCCGGATGTCCGGGTGCACGCTTTGGATGTTTCGGGGAAGGCCCTGGAAGTGGCCCAACACAACGCCGAACAAAACGAAGTAGCCGTTACTTTTATACAAGCGGATATCCTGACTTTGGATATACTTGATACATCCTTCGATATCATAGTTTCCAATCCGCCTTATGTACGGGAGTTGGAAAAAAAGAAGATGAAGGCCAATGTAACCGAATATGAACCTAAGGAGGCTTTGTTAGTCCCGGATAACGACCCTTTACTCTTTTACAAAGCCATTGCCCGTTTTGCGATAAACAACTTGAAAAAAGGAGGGAGTCTATATTTTGAAGTGAACCAGTATTTGGCCCAGGAAACCCAGCAACTTTTGGAAGACCAAAATTTTACGGATATTGAACTCCGAAAAGATTTATTTGGGAACGATCGAATGCTGAAAGGGAGATGGGAAGACATGAGACGTGAGACGTGAGATGTAAGATGAAAGACAGAAGGAAGAAAGAGGTAGGGAGTAGGAAGTGAAAAGTATGAAGTAAGATTTTTTGCAACGAACAGTTAACAATAAACAATGAACAATGAACAATGAACAATGAACAATGAACAATGTGTTATGGGAATTAGGACGAGTTTAAACTTGAAACCTTGAACCTTGAACCTTGAAACCTTGAACCTAAACTGACAATCCGACCTCGGATCAAAAGACGAAAGATAAAAAGACATAGGACATAAGATTTAGAACTATATTTTTTAGTTCCTTAACCCGAAACCCGAAACCCGAAACCCGAAACCCGAAACCCGAAACCCGAAACCCGAAACCCGAAACCCGAAACCCGAAACCCGAAACCCGAAACTCGAAACTCGAAACTTAGAATTGCCAACCGACAACTAACATCTGACACCAACCATCGAACCCAACAACAATGAGTATTGAACAAAAAATAACCTCTCTCCGCGAAGAACTCCGCCAACACAATTACAATTATTATGTACTGGATCAACCGGTGATATCGGATTATGAGTTCGATATGAAGCTCAAGGAACTTCAGGCCCTGGAGGAACAACATCCGGAATTCCACGACCCCACTTCGCCCACCTTACGGGTAGGGGGCATGGTCACCAAGAATTTTGAAACGGTCACCCATGACGAACGCATGTACTCCCTGGACAACTCCTATTCCAAGGAAGATTTGATGGATTGGGAAAAGCGAATCCAACGTATTTTGGGCAATGTGGAGGTTCAGTTTACCTGCGAGCTCAAATATGACGGAGCCTCCATTAGCCTTACCTATGAGGATGGGCGATTGGTACGGGCGGTAACCCGGGGTGATGGTTTTCAAGGCGATGACGTGACCACCAATGTAAAGACCATTCGTTCCGTGCCCTTACAGCTGAAGGGTGGTTATGCCCCCAAATTCGATATTCGGGGAGAAATCGTGTTGCCTTTTGAAGGCTTTGCCAAAATGAATGCGGAACGGGTGGAAAATGGGGAGGAACCCTACATGAACCCCCGGAATACGGCAGCCGGAAGTTTAAAGTTACAAGACAGTGCCCTTGTGGCCCAACGTCCCTTGGAGTGCCTATTGTATAGTATCGTAGGGAAGGATTTGGATATCACCACCCAATTCGAAATGTTGGAAAAGGCCCGGGAGTGGGGCTTTAAGGTACCCACGATTGCAAAGTTGTGCAATACCACGGACGAAGTCCTGAAATTCGTGGAATATTGGGAAGTCCATCGGCATGAACTGCCCTATGAGACGGATGGGGTGGTGGTAAAGGTAAACAACCTTCGCCATCAAGAGGAGCTGGGCTATACGGCCAAATCCCCACGATGGGCCCTGGCCTATAAGTTTAAGGCGGAACAGGTGTCTACGGTATTGAACGAAATCACCTATCAGGTAGGGCGTACGGGGGCCATAACGCCTGTGGCCAATCTAGAACCGGTGTTGTTGGCCGGTACCACGGTAAAGCGGGCCTCCCTACATAATGCCGATCAGATTGCCAAGTTGGACGTCCGGGAAGGGGACACTGTTTTTGTGGAAAAAGGGGGCGAGATCATTCCAAAGATTATGGGCGTGGACTTTACGAAACGTCCGGTGGATTCCCGACCGACCCAATACATTGCACTATGTCCGGAATGTGGTACGCCATTGGTACGTAAGGAGGGCGAGGCCCAGCATTTTTGTCCCAATGATACAGGCTGCCCGCCCCAGATTACCGGGCGTATCCAGCATTTTATCTCCCGAAAGGCCATGGATATCGAAGGTTTGGGGAGCGAGACGGTGGAACTCTTGTTTAAGGAAGGTTTGATTGCCAACTATGCCGATCTCTATACCTTGACCAAGGAACAGGTGATGCCCTTGGAACGGATGGCGGAGAAATCCGCCGAGAATTTGGTAAACGGGGTAACCGCCTCCAAGCAGATTCCCTTTGAGCGGGTATTGTTCGGTTTGGGGATACGGTATGTAGGGGAGACCGTGGCCAAAAAACTGGCCCGGGCCTATAAACATATCGATGCCTTGATGACCGCTACGGAAGAGGAACTGGTAGCCGTGGATGAAATTGGGGAACGGATCGCCCAAAGTGTCGTGGAATTCTTTGGCAAGGATGAAAATCGACAAATTGTAGATCGACTCAAAGGTTATGGGCTCCAATTTTCGTTGTCCGAGGCCCAGTTGGAAAACCAAACGGATACCCTAAAGGGACAGACCTTCGTAGTCTCGGGAGTCTTTGAGACCATAAGCCGCAACGAATTGAAAAAACTGATCGAGGACAATGGGGGCAAGGTGGCCTCCTCGGTATCTTCCAAGACCAACTATCTGGTAGCTGGAGCCAATATGGGGCCTAGTAAACGCACCAAGGCGGAAGGTTTGGGGGTACCTATTATTTCAGAGACGGAGTTTTTGGGGATGGTGTAGGGGCGTGTTTCAAATACGATTTTGGCTGTATGAAGTAATATAAAATTTCTAGTCTTTGTTTCAATCGTCCCAAACAACCTTACTAGGTAGTTTTTCTTCTGAAAGATTGATTGCTTCGCTCAAAGATAGGCAAGTACGGGATCTTATAGAAGTGTTAAGGTCGACGCAATCAAGTATTGCGTAATATGCAGAACCTTTTGAGTTTAAATCTTGCGGAGAATCGTCGTATCCTTTATCGAAATAATAATCCCAGTTTTGTTTTATTATGACTACGTGTTTCTCAACCGTCCGGTCATAAAGCCACCTACCTCTTTTTACAATTTCCACCTTTTTCAAATTTAAAGTGCTTTTATTGGGAATGATACGCAACCATAACAATTTTTGCTCACTCTATTTTTATTGATTAATCTCTTTTCGGAGGCGGCGGAGGTGGCGGAGGAGGTGTTCTTCTTGGGGGTACTGCGGGATTTGAACGTTCTTCTCGCCTAGGTGTTGCAGGCCTAGAAGGGCTTCGAGGATTATTTGGTCGTAATGGCTTGTCTGCACTCATTGGTGAATAGTTAAACATTAATGATACGTTTTATTTTAAGTAAATACTTATCCGTTTGAGATTCAATTTGAGATTGTTTCTTTTTACCCAGATTTATTGTCCCGAAGGATTGATTTCCAAATATGTTCCTCTCTTCATCTTGTAATTTTCTAAGCTTTTTGTCCACACTTTCATTTGGGAACCTCCCATCATAAAAGTCGAAGAACAAGTTTTCGAGGTCCCTAAGGTGATAGTTATAAAAATCTAAAGAATTCTTCATACTAAAGCGTTCATTTGAAGATTTTAGAAATAGATTTTTTGACAATCTGGTTCCCTGAACGGCTATTAGCACTGTAGTCCATATAATCTTCAATTCTTCATTTCTAAACCAACCTGCAATACCAATTAATGATATTAATACAAGAACGAAATCCAGAATTTTATGATTTCTGTTTTGTATTTCTAGGGCAGCACTAATTGCCAACTGCGAATACTTCCATTCATTCAATTCATCATATATCCTATTTGTCAAACTACTCATTTCTTTTTATACTCTATCATAATCTTGGTTTCGTTACTGAATTGTGTAAAAGTATCGTTCTGTCGTAAAGGTAAATTTAACAAAAAGGCTTAAAATTCAGATTAGTTGGTGTAGCCGTAGTGAACTATAACCATTATCGTGGAATTTTATCTTTTACTTTGTTAAACTCCCATTTAAAATTGTCATCTAGTAGACTTCTGAAATCAGTCAGCATATAATTCTTATATATACGATCTTCTGGATTTAAGTTTTTCCAGAAAATGATATTTTTTTTAATGTCCCCATACTTGGAAATAGACACATTGAATTTTCCATTTTCTATATTGTAGTTTTCTAATTCAACAATATAGAATCTTTGTACTCTCATCATATTATCAACAAAGTTTGGGTTAATTGCCATATTTACTCCTTTGTACTGTGTTTGAATACTTGGGTACATTAAAATATCTGTTGCTAAATTATGTTTAGCGTTTAATGTTCGATGAGCAATACTTGCAGATAAGGCATAGCTTTCATCACTTATGAATACTGAATGAAGAAATTTTAAATATTCCAGCAATCCAGCCTTTCTTTCTCTATCAAGTTTATTCTCAAATGGCTCATCTAATTGGTCTATTTCTGCGTTTTTCAATACTCCGTAATAATTGTCTCGATGAAGTTCGGTTTGCAAAAAAGTCTGGAAAGCAAACTGTTCGTCAGAATTAATTAACTCCCATTTTGAAATACAAAATTTTCTTTGTTTGTAATCAGTGTTCCTAACAACTTCCATTAAAGCTGTCATTGGATTGTCAGAACAATAGAAAACAGGGCTTTTTGGGAAATTGCAACGATTAAATCCCGTTAAGTTTATTGGCGGATAACTATGTTCAGAAAATTGGCTGATATTTGTAAAAGAATTTACTTCTCTAACTCGAAATATTGGAAGTTTAAATTCTTCAGGTTTGAATAGTTTGAAGATGTTAGGTAGAATTTTAAATTCTTGAAAAAATATTCCCTCGACTTCTTTTAAGAAATCATCAGCGTTTTTATAATCCGAAATTCTTGGCCAATCAACTTTTTTCAATCTTTCGATTGCTACTTTTGTTTCATCTAGAGTGGGAAAGTCCTCAAAATTTTCGCTCATCTTCTTCTAATGTGACATAAATTGGGCTATTGGATATATATGTTTGCCGGTAATAGGATACCCTAAAAATCCTACAAAAAGTAAAGCGCACAAAATCCTATTGCAGGAATTGTCAAAAAGTTTTTAACCGCTTCGCTATGAAATGTATGCTTAGCAGAAGTACCAGAACAAAGAGATATTCCGTAAAGTAATTGTTTTCCCCCAGCCTCAATTTTTGGTAGATTTGAAAGCAAAAGAGATAGTTGAATAAGGTAAGTCCTAATAAAATAAGGATGTGTCTATACTCTTTTGCGAGTTGGATATAGGTTTTCCATTGGACTAGAAGGAGCAATTCCTTGTCAAAAAGTTGGGCAAAGACCGGCCAGAGAAAAAATAAGGGCAAGGCAAAGAGTCGGGCTTCCCGAGCAAAGGAAGTCAGGAATACCAAGGGGGTATTTAAGGCTACGGTCAACAAAAAGGCATGGAGCCATTTTTTCTGATACGCAGAAACCGTTTTTCTTTTTAAAACTACAACGGTCAAATAAAGAAAAGGCCCTAGGGTCAGGAATAGTGAGGTCAGGGATTCCACTGTGTTTTTGGGATTTTCAAAATTCTCCAGAAAACAGCCAAAACGGGAGTTCATTTCATTTTGGGTAACGCCCCATAAGTCGTGCGATTCTAGGTAGTAGCCAATAAAAAGCCCGTAGAGCAGTAGGGGTAAAAACAAAACGGCAAATTGCTGTAAAGGGGTATGGGATGGTTTCTTTTCTGGACAAAAGAAGAAAAGGGCCGGGAGCAACAATACCGAGGTTTCCCGACATATCAAAGCTAGGGTAAAGAAGGGCACATAGAACCACCATCTCCCTAAGACAAAGGCCCATAAGGCCAATAGGATCAGGCAATACTGCAAGGGTTCGTCATAACTAAAGACCGGTGGAAAAAAGCTAAACAGCACCGAGAAGCTCAAAAAATAAACCGTCATGTTCAACAATCCATGTTTTTGGCTCGCATGCAATGCCCTGGACAGGATGTAGAGGAGAACACCACTACAGAACAGCAAGATAAAATTGACCCAGACAAAGGCTTGTCCCAAGGGGATATCAAAAAGCTGCGTTGTGGTTTCAATAAGACTGCTTGTTAAGGGTCTTCGGGCAAAAGGAGCGAATTCCTGGTGGTATCGGATTTGGGATTTGAGGAAGACCAGGGAAAGTCGGTCGTTGTTCTCGTTCAACATACTGTCCACATTCGGGGTCATATGAATCTGGTAAATGAACAAGGTAAACGAAAGCGACAATATCCAAGGCAGGCCCTTGGAAAGTATGGGTGGTATGGTTACTTTTCGGAACAACCGCAACGATTTTGTTCCCATGAAAATAGGCATTTTGGAAATGGTAATCCTACGTAACCCCAAAACACATGACATATATGTTCCTTCCCCTCTCAGGGGAAGGTGTCACGCTTAAGGCGTGACGGAAGGGGTAGCTTTACGTTCATTTCTTTGCTTGTACAAAGAAACGAACCAAAGAAAGTACACTTCTCCCCAGGAATTTTCGCGCCTTGCACAGCGCAAACCGGTATCGAAACTTCGCCAAAAACGATTATATCGTTTTCGGTGCCATTCGAAGCTTTCTCTACCTATTCTTGGGAGAAGATTCCTCTCGAATGCTTCCATAGTTTTTTGATTCTTTATATGTTCCTTCCCCTGTCAGGGGCAGGTGTCCGCTATAGCGCGACGGAAGGGGTCGTGCCTATATGTAAACAATAGTACTTTCAAGCAAATGGGAAACCGTGGCTTGACCCGCCCCGTCTTCCCGTTCCGCCCTTGGCGGAACGGAAGCCACCCCTCCCTTAAAAGGGTGGGGAGCTTTTTTTTGTTTTCATATTTTGAATTCTGATTTAAAATGCTCCTTCCCCTTGAGAGGGGAAGGTGTTACGCTTTCAGCGTGACGGAAGGGGTAATTTGTACCAACCCGCTAGACTATTGCCCATTTTCTTTTACTTTTGTCGCGATGGCGACTCACGCCAATACCTTAAGCCACCCAAAAAATAGATATGGAGAAAGTCCGATTGAAAAGAGCATTGAATCCCTTGATGCTCTGGGGACTTGGGGTGGGCTACGTCATCTCGGGAATGTATTTCGGATGGAACCTAGGCCTTGCCGAGGGAGGTACCTATGGCCTGGCCATTGCCACGGCCTTTATCATTCTTATGTACGTTACCTTCACCTTCAGCTATACCGAAATGGCCTGTGCCATACCCAAGGCAGGAGGCGCTTTTGAATATGCCCATCGTGGGCTAGGCAAGCATTTGGGGTTTATTGCCGGTATTGCCCAGAATATCGAATTTATCTTTGCCCCGCCGGCCATAGCGGCCGCTATTGGCGCGTATCTCAATCTGGTGTATCCCACGATCGACATCATGGTTTTTGCTATCGGGGCTTACCTGATTTTTACCATCATCAACGTCCTCGGGGTTAAGCTTGCTGCCTCCTTTGAATTGGTCGTGACCATTTTGGCGGTACTGGAACTCTTGATATTTGCCGGGGTCACCCTTCCGGAATTCGAGATGGCCAACCTAAGCATGAATCCGCTCCCCAATGGTTATGAGGGGATTTTTGCCGCGATACCTTTTGCCATTTGGTTTTTTCTGGCCATAGAAGGGGTGGCTAATGTGGCGGAGGAAGCAATTAATCCCCAACGCAGTATTCTGATCGGGTTTGGGTCGGCCATAGCGACTTTGGTCTTTCTTTGTGTATTGACCTTTGTTTCCGCGGTAGGCGTCGCAGGTTGGGAAGCGGTGGTCTATCCGGAGGGGAGTGATATGCCCTCGGATTCACCCTTGCCCTTGGCCCTTTCCCAAATAGTGGATAGTGGACATTTTCTGTATAAACTCTTGATCGGCATTGGACTTCTAGGCCTGATCGCCTCTTTTCATGGCATTATTTTGGCCGGTGGCCGTGCCACATTTGAATTTGGTCGAAGGGGTTATGCCCCAAAGCCTTTGGGAAAGGTACAATCGCGTTTTAGGACACCTGCAAATGCTTTGGTCTTTAATACCGCCATTGGTATTATAGCCTTATTTACGGGGGCTACGGGAGAAATCATTACCATTGCCTGTTTTGGAGCCTTGGGACTGTACGTGGTATCCATGTGTTCTTTTTTCGCGTTGCGTAAAAAGGAACCGGACATGGAACGTCCCTTTAAAGTGCCCCTGTTCCCGTTTTTCCCAATGGTCGCCTTGGTAATTTCCGTGGTTGCCCTGGTGGCCATGAGCTATTACAACCCGACCTTGGCGGCTATATTTTTTGGTATTGTAGGGCTATCCTATATTTTCTTTCTACTCTTTCTCAATAAAAAAATGGAATGAGCTTCCTGTAACGTTCGGTTTTTTGGCGTAAAGTGATATTTTTATACCGTAGTGCTAGGTAGCGAGGCGCGTTAAAACTTTCAGAATCACTTCTCATGGACAAAGACCAGATTATCAATGTAATACAGGAAGGAAAGTATACCAAGGTAAAGGTGGCCCTGGTGGACATTGATGGAATATTACGAGGTAAGTATATGCATCGGGACAAGTTTTTGTCGGCTGTCGACAATGGATTCGGTTTTTGCTCTGTGGTATTTGGATGGGACATGGAGGATAAGGACTATACCAATGATATCAAAGTAACGGGTTGGCATACAGGTTATGGCGATTTTGACGCCAGGGTGGATTTAAACACTTTTCGTACCATCCCCTGGGAGAAGGATACACCTTTTTTCTTGGTGGATTTTAAAAGCGATAAAGCCGAGGATTTGGCGATGTGCCCCAGAAGTCTGCTTCGAAAAGTTATAGCCCAAGCTCGGGATATGGACTTTACACCCATGTTCTCACAGGAATTTGAGTGGTTCAACTATCGTAAAACCTCGGATTCCCTTAATGAAAAGGGATACCGGGACGTACAGCCATTGACTCCCGGAATGTTCGGGTATTCCATTTTGCGAATGTCGGAAAATCACGAGTATTTTAACGACCTGTTCCACCTATTGGAAGCCTTTGGAGTGCCTTTGGAGGGTTTGCATACCGAAACGGGACCCGGGGTCACTGAGGCCGCTATTCAGTATAGTGGAATTTTAGAGGCCGCCGATAGGGCCGTTCTATTTAAAAGCGCGGTAAAGGAAATAGGGTATCGGCATGGGATTATCCCCAGTTTTATGGCCAAACAGACGAGTACCCTTCCCGGATGTGGGGGGCATATCCATCAGAGCCTTTGGAATTCAACAAGAAAAGAGAACTTGTTTTATGACGAAAAGGCGGTGGATGGCATGAGCCCCTTGATGAAACATTTTTTGGCCGGTCAATTAAAGTGTCTTCCGGAAATATTGCCCATGTTCGCACCCACCATTAATAGTTTCAAACGATTGGTCATCGGCGCTTGGGCCCCGATCAATCAAACTTGGGGGCATGATAATAGAACCTGTTCCCTAAGGGTTTTGTCTTCGAATAGGAAATCGACCCGCATTGAACATCGGGTGGTGGGATCCGATGTAAATCCCTATTTGGCCATGGCCGCTTGTCTTGCCAGCGGATTGTATGGCATTACACACCAGCTGAAATTGGATACTCCGGAAACCAAAGGCAATGGGTATGCGGTTAAAAAGGGCCTATTACCCACTAATCTATGGGAGGCCTCCCAAAGGATGAAAAGGTCAAAAATTGCGAAGGAGCTTTTTGGGGACGATTTTGTAGATCATTTTACAAAAACCCGGGAATGGGAGTGGCAACAGTTTTCGGGGGAGGTTACCGATTGGGAAACCAAACGCTATTTCGAAATTATCTAATATGGATGTAAATCAAGTTTACAGCTTCAATTTTCCTGCTCCCATACGGTTTGGTCCGGGTGCCAGCAAGGAGTTGGCGGATTATTTAAAAAATCATGCCCTTTCAAGACCTTTACTGGTAACGGATGGCACCGTTTCCCAACTGCCTTTTTTTAAGGACATACAACAGGATTTGGAACAAAAAGTATTAAGCGTACAGGTATTTAATGAGATGCATAAAAATCCTGTAAAATCCGATGTGCTTAAGGGCGGAGAGGCCTATCATGAAACCGATCGGGATTGTATTGTTGGGATAGGCGGAGGTGTGGCATTGGACGTGGCACGGGCCATTGCGCTACGAATTTTCCATAAGCGGGATTTGTTCGATTACGACGATTTAATTGGAGGGGATAAATATGTAACCGAAGAAGTCCCCCATTTTGTAACTATTCCCACTACGGCGGGAACCGGAAGCGAAGTTGGGCGAAGTGCCATAATTTCAGAGGACGAGTCCAAAAAGAAAAGAATCCTTTTTAGCCCCAAATTGATGGCGAAAATGGTTTTTGCCGACCCTTTGCTCACTATGGAATTGCCTCCATTTGTTACGGCGGCCACGGGGATGGATGCTTTGACCCATAATATGGAAGCGTACCTGGCCAAAAATTTTCATCCGATGTGCGATGGTATTGCCCTAGAAGGCATACGATTGATTTCCGATTCGTTGGAAATAGCAACGCACAGGCCTGATGTTACATCTAGGGCCAAAATGTTGTTGGCCTCTTTAATGGGGGCCGTAGCTTTTCAAAAAGGCCTAGGGGTGGTACACAGCCTGGCACATCCGCTTTCCAGCCTTTTGGATACGCATCATGGTTTGGCTAATGCGGTTAATCTGCCGTATGGTATGCAATTTAATTATGAGGGGTGTGAAGACCGATTTGATAAAATGGCCGATGCCTTTGGATTGGGAAACAAACAGGGAAATAGGGTAGTGCAGCATCTTTTTGAAATGAACGATACATTGAACCTGCCGATCAAACTATCCGATATCGGTGTCACCCAAGAACACATTGCACAACTATCGGGCCTGGCCGAAGCGGACTTTTGTCATCCAAATAATCCAAGACCCGTAACAAAAGAAGATTTCAAAATGCTTTATACACAAGCTTTATGATTAAAATAGGAATCTCTGCCTGTTTTTTATATCCCGATGGGAATCGAACCGTATTTGGGCCCAAATCCCTTACATATATGGAGAACGACATGGCGCAATATGTCACTCAAAAGGGCGTGTTACCCGTCCTCATTCCCAATGTGAAAGAGGAATTGTTGCATGATATCCTATCGGAAATGGATGGATTTGTTTTTCAAGGGGGGAGCGACATAGCTCCGGAAACCTATGGCGAAAAGCCTTTGGGCAAATGGAAAGGTGATGCCTATAGGGATCGGTACGAACTAAAAATGCTGGATTATGCCATTAAAAACTCCAGACCGGTCTTGGGTATTTGCCGGGGGTTGCAGTTGATGAATGTCTATTTTGGGGGAACCCTTTACCAAGATACGGTGACCCAAAACCAAGAGGCCATGGAACACCGCTCGGCACAATTGTACGATACCATAAAACACCCCATAGTATGGACAGAAGGCACCTTTCTGGCCCAACGCTACGGCAATACAAAGGATTCTTATGTGAACACCGTGCATCATCAGGCGGTTAAGGATTTGGGAGACCATTTGGAAGTGTACGCTACTGCACCCGACGGAATTATTGAGGCATTCGGATATACAAAAGAGCCCAATGGAAAGGTCATGGCAGTTCAGTGGCATCCCGAATTTTCCCATACCCTTAATGGGGAATTGATAGATGCCCATACGCTTTACGATGCGTTTCTAGAACATGTAAAAGACGAACAATGAAGGTAATAAACCCCGCAACTGAAGAAGTCATTACCCAATTGCAGACAATGGATGCCCAAGACTTGCCCCGAATTATAGGGTTCCTTAGGGAAGGGCAAAAAAACTGGGCTAAAAAACCCGTGACGGAGAGGCTGGGCTGTATTATTCGTTTTGGGGAATTGATACAACAGAATTTGGAAGAACTTGCCCATATATTGACTTCGGAAACCGGTAAGCCCCTACAACAATCCCTGAATGAGATCCAAGGGGCACAAAATAGGATCGACCATTTGCAGGACAATGCGGAAAAATGGTTGGCCCCCGAAACTTTGGTCGATTCAGGAAATACCCATGAAAAAATCGAGTATGAGCCTTTGGGAGTAATAGCCAATATATCGGCTTGGAATTTCCCGTACAACGTAGGCTATAATGTTTTTTTGTATGCCCTGACCGCTGGCAATTCCGTTTTATATAAACCTTCGGAATTTGCTTCCTTGACAGGGAAACAATTTGAAAAGTATCTGTGGCAGGCCGGTGTCCCTAAAAATGTATTTCGCTGTGTAATCGGAGGTGGAGACCTTGGGCAGCACATATTGAAAGAAGATCTGGATGGCTACTTTTTTACCGGCTCATATAGGACAGGACTTCATATTGCACGGACGGTCGCCCATAAACTGGTTCCCGTACAGTTGGAACTGGGAGGTAAGGATCCCTTATACGTCATGGACGATGTGGCCCATGTACGGCAAGCAGCCATAAATGCGGCCGAGGGTGCCTTTTATAACAATGGTCAAAGTTGTTGTGCGGTGGAACGGATTTATGTTTCCAGTGCTATTCACGATGAGTTTGTCCAATCTTTGGTGACGGAAGTAAATTCCTATACCGTTGGAGATCCAACGGATCTGGAAACTTATATAGGCCCCTTGACGCGAGTGCAACAATTGGAAGTTCTTACAAATCAGATTGCTGATGCCTTGGATAGGGGAGCCATTCTCAAAACTGGAGGGCAGCGGATGGATCGAAAGGGCTACTATTTTGAGCCCACTGTCTTGGTCAATTGCGACGCTTCAATGAAAGTGATGCAGGAGGAGTCTTTTGGGCCTATTATCGGGATTCAAAAGGTGAGTTCGGATAGCGAAGCTTTGGAGTTGATGAAGGATACCGACTATGGGTTGACCGCCGCAGTTTTTTCCAGTGACCAAAGAAGGGCATTAAAAGTCCTGGAGCGACTTGATGTAGGTACCGCCTACTGGAACTGTTGTGATCAGGTAAGTCCCAATGTACCATGGTCCGGCCGAAAGCATTCGGGACTGGGGGCTACGCTATCGGCCCAAGGTATCCGTGCCTTTGTACAACCTAAATCCTATCATTTAAGACCTTGATTATGAAAATTCCTAGGGATTATAATGAATTTGAAAATTCGCTATCGAATCAAGAAGCGCCTGGTGATTGGCCGGAAAGCCTAAGAGCTTTATGGTACGATGCCAAAGGGGACTGGGGCGCTTCCCATGACATCGCCCAGGAAATGCATACAGATATGGGCAGCTGGATTCATGGATACCTCCACCGCAAGGAAGGGGATGAATGGAATGCCGGGTATTGGTACCGCAGGGCGGGGAAACCTTTTCCTAAAGTTAGTTTGGAGGAGGAACTTAAAGGGATTGTTGAGTTCGTCATCCAAAATCCGTAATACTTTTTATGGGATATATATGTGTTCCTTCCCTAGCAGAGGAAGTTGTCACGCCTATGGCGTGACGGAAGGGGTATTGTCTTAATAATCCGAATATTCCGTAGGGTACAGCAATCGCGTATCATTCCGGGAAACGGTATTCTGGTATTTGGGCATCACCTTTAGCTTTTCCCATTCCGGAGATTCTACAAAGGCCTTCCAATTGGCATCACGGATTTTCCGATCGGCATGGGTGGTCATATACATCAGATTGGGCATATTGGCCCCTGAGAGTACTTCCGCATAAAATACGGCATTGAAATCCAGCTGATCAAAAAGTTCCACCTCTCCTCCAGCATTGAACATGTCCACTTTTTTTCGATATAGATTTTCCGTGGCTGCCTCATAACTGCGTAGTTCATAGATACGGTCCTTTCGGGGACCATCCAATTTTGAAGGTTCCATTTTGGGCATATCCACAAAGGCCTTCATAAAAATGGATTCTATGCGTTTGTAGGGCGCATTATCATGGGCTGCTTCCCAATACGCTTTCCCGGTCTCCTGATGGGCCTTGTCCTTGGCCAGGGTATCGTCCAGTAACCCAAATTCCACAATCGATTTAAAGGGAATCAAGACATAGGTCTGCTTGGGGGTCTCGCCATCATCCTTGGGATGGGGCTTAAAGACACCCACATTTTCAATACCTAAACGTTTTAGGGTTGGCAAGAAGGCATTTTTTAGATAATCGTCCGTACTCTGTTGCTGAGCCTCCGTATCAAACGTATAGATTTTAAGCTGGTAGTATTCCCGGGCCTGGGCATTTAGCGAAAGGGAACAGATAAGGGTAACTACAAAAAGGCCTATTTTTTTCATTGGTCTTGGTTTTTGCTGAAAGATACATCTTTTTGAAAACAGACACTATTTTTCATGGCCTCATAAGGTCCGTAATTGGGGATTACGGTATATCCGTTCTTTTTGTAGAGTGCAATGGCCTCGGGCTGCCGTTTTCCCGTCTCCAAAATACAATGGGTATACCCCAATTCAGCGGTCCATCGTTCCAACTCTTGCAGTATGGCGCTTCCCATTCCAGTTCCACGGGCCTCCGGGATTACGTACATGCGCTTTACCTCCATCATATCGTTTTTGAATTCCTTAATGCCCCCACAGCCCACCGGAATCTCTTCACGGAATGCAACTATGGCATGACCAATATCCGTTATCCCATTGAATTGGTCATAAAAAGCATGGTCTTCTCCATCACGAGTTGCCAGATCCGCATCCAATAGGGCCACGAGTTGAATGAAGTCGGGATGGGAGGAGTCCGTTCTCTTAAATGTTATCATTGGGTAGTGTCTTTTTGCATATCCTTCAAAATATCCCGAATTTCGCCAAGTACCTTGAGCGTTTCTTTTTGGATGTCCTCTCCTTCCCCATGTCCGGGTCTCCTGTTTTCGTTGACAAGCAGTTCCCTTTGATGCAGTACCTGCTTTTTAAAATCCGATGCGTCAACGATTCCGATCAATTTCATATCGCTCCCCTTGAGATTACTATTTCCGGCGGTTTCTATCTTTAAGACACGTAGATCAAGATATTTCAACAAGGGATTTTCAATAAAGGTAAGGTCTTGTATGTTTTCCAAGGGAATAGTCTTTTCCACCTTGAACAATACCCCTTTTTTAAACTCCAAATGTTTTTGGGTCAACGAACATTTGAGGTTTTGGTAATAGCGATGGGACATGGCCTGCCCTAAACCCAAAAACCAGGGCAGGAGCAAGGGGATTCCAGCAACGGAAATGGTCAAGAAAAATGCCACCGTAAGCAAAATATAGGTTTTGATTTTTGGATTAAAAGTGGCTTCCTTTACAATAGGGATGTCAGTGGACATGTGATAGGTAATTTAGATGGTCAATGTAACTCCATTTCCGTTTTTGTTCTTGGCGGCATCCCAATAGAAATCAATTCGGCCTAAATTTATACCAAAACACCCTACTTGGTTTACCAATACGTCTTTGTCATTACGATTTTTGACCACGGTCGGTTTTTCCAAGAATGTATGGGTATGGCCTCCAATGACCAAATCCGAATATCGTGTAGAGGTTGCCAGTTTCACGTCACTGGGTCGGTTTTCATTTTTATACTTATATCCCAGATGGGATAGGCATATAATGAGATCACAGTGTTCGTCTTCCTTTAGAATCCGCTCGCTATCCAACGCCATTTCATAGGGATTTAGATATAGAGTCTCCTTATAATGTTTTTGGTTGACCAAGCCCTCTAATTTAATCCCAAGGCCATATACCCCGATCTTTATCCCGTCCACCGTATACACAGAGTAGGGTTTTGTATGACCGTCCATAAGGGTATTGCTAAAATCATAGTTGGCCGAAAGCAGCTGAAAACAGGCGTTGGGAAGTTGCGCGAGCAAACCTTCGATACCATTGTCAAAATCGTGGTTCCCTATGGTAGCGGCATCATATTTCAACATGCTCATGAGCTTAAATTCCAGTTCACCGCCGTAAAAATTGAAATAAGCCGTGCCCTGAAAAATATCGCCTGCGTCGAACAATAGGGTATTCGGGTTTTCTTCACGAATACGTTGTATCAAGGTCGCCCTCCGCGCCACCCCTCCCAAGTTTGGATAGTTCGAGTGACTTTTGGGAAAGGGTTCAATATGGCTATGTACGTCATTGGTATGAAGAATGGTGATATGCCTTTGCCGTTCGGAACATGAACCCATGGAAAGCCCGCCCAACCCCAACAGTGCAGAGGATGCGGTAGTTTTTGCTATGAAGTCTCGTCGGTTCATTTTCAACTATCAAACACCAAATCCCAAACTCTAATTGAATTTACTGGTATTTGTTATTTGTTTTTTGAGATTTCCCCTTTCATTTTAAACGTACAAATCGGTCATCGATCTTTGGATTTAAAGTGTCCACTTTTCCAAAATAATCAATGAGCATATTGCGAATTTTATAATCGGTTTCAAAGACCTCAAGGGCCTCCTTAAAGAATAGCATATTGTCCCCTCCGGAAACCAGATAGCTGGATGTTGCAATATAATAGATGCGCTTATCATCAATAGGTTTTCCCTGAACAGTGGCGGATGAAAGACTTCCGTCCCGGTTGAGGACAACCTGCATCCCGGAAATAGGATGCGCGCGTCTCATTCGCACCAAATAGGACACCAAATCCCGAACCGAGGTTCCCTTGAGTGCTACGACAGTAACCGCATTTTCAAAGGGCATAACTTCATAGGCGTTCCGAGCCGATACCTTGCCCTTGGAAAGGATAGACCGGATACCTCCGTGATTGAACAAAACAAAATCAATGTCCTTTCCGGTACGGGATTTAAAAATGGACCGGGTTTCGGAGAGCATGATATCCGCCAACAGGTTTCCGGCACTGGTATTGTATTCACCGTCCCCTTTCGAGATTTTTTTGGGGGCATAGGCCAGGGCACTGTCCAACACCTGGTTCAATCGCTTACTATATGGATGGAGAAAAGCTTCCACGGAATCCGATGAAATTAACGAATTATCTATTTGTACCTGGGTGGCTTCTAGTTTTGTGAGTACAGGCGGATTTTGCTTACAAGCCAGCAAAGAACTAATTGTTATAAATGTAACAAAATGTTTCATTTTTAAAACCCTAAACCTTTTTATCTTAGCAAATGGATATGCGTGGATATTCTTTACATTTGTGGAACCCCGTTTTTGAAAATCAAGGACTTGAATACCTACAAAATGTAAAAGTAAATGTTTAAGGGAATAAAAGATAAATTCAAGCATAAATCCGCCGTTAAATTTCTTAAGGAAGAAATGGACAAACCTGCACCGATCGTAAATCGGAGCAGTGGTATAACCTCGGTAGGTTGTATTGTGGATCTGGATAAATTTGATAAGGCCGAGGTTTTTTTCGAGTTTGTGGAGGAATATAAATTACGCCCGAATGCCGTAAAAATCATTGGGTACAAAAGTTATTATGATAAGAATTCCCCCTATTCTACGCCGGTATTCTCCGATAAGGATTTGGGTTGGAACGGAAATATTGAAAACAGTTATGCCCTTGAGTTTTTGAGTAGGGAATATGATTTATTGGTCAATTATTTTGATGAGGAGAATTTGCTCATCCAGTTGATGAGTATAAAGGCGAAGGCCCGGGTCAGGGTAGGATTCAAAACTGTAGATCAAAGCTTTAATGATATCATATTAAATTCACCCTTGGAGGATTTTAAGACTTTTAAAATGGAACTGAAAAAGTACTTGGGCGTACTTAACGAGATTTGATGATGGATACTATAAAAGGTACTGGTGTTGCTTTAGTGACTCCCTTTAACAAGGATTTTTCAATAGATACCGAAGCCCTTGGACGCATCGTTGACTATTGTGTTGATGGTGGGGTGGATTATCTTGTAGTATTGGGTACTACCGGCGAATCCGTTACCTTGAACAAGGCCGAGAAGAAAGTGGTCATGGAGGCGGTTATCTCTGCAAATGCCGGAAGGCTGCCCTTGGTTTTGGGTATCGGCGGAAATAGTACCTACCGGATCGTTGATGAGGTAAAGGCCTTTGAATCCGAGCATTTTGAAGCCATACTTTCCGTCTCACCATATTATAACAAACCTACGCAAGAAGGGATTTACCAGCATTTTAAGTCCATTTCCGAGGTCACCAATAAGCCTATAATCCTGTATAACGTACCGGGCAGGACAGGTAGTAATATGTTGCCGGGTACGGTGCTTCGGTTGGCCAACGATTTTGAAAACATCGTTGGCATTAAAGAGGCTTCGGGCGATATGATCCAAGTGATGGACCTTATACAGAAAAAGCCCAAGGATTTCATGGTCATTTCCGGAGATGATATTACCGCACTGCCAACCGTTTTGGCCGGTGGATCTGGGGTGATTTCCGTTTTGGGACAGGCCATTCCCAGAGAATTTTCAACGATGATTCGCTTGGGTCTTGAAAATAGGCCGGACGATGCCTACGCATTACATTATAGACTACAAGAAGGGATGTCCCTTATTTTTCAAGAGGGTAATCCTGCCGGTATCAAGGCGGTTTTTGAGATATTGGGTCTATGTGCCGCAACGGTTCGCCTGCCCCTGGTAGAAGCAACACCACAATTGAAGCAAATTCTAAAGGACTTTGTCCGACCTTTTAGTGAGGTTCATGCCTAAATCGTTTGGATTCAGAACGTTAAATCTTAGCCAAAATATAAGGAACAAGGAACATAGGCGTTATTTTAGCGGTATATAATTTGTTTTTTATATCCATTAAGAATTCCTAATTTTGCAAAATGTTTTCGAAAATCGGTCGACTTTCCTACGTAGTAATAATGGCAATTATTGTATTTGCCCTTCAGTCCTGTAGTGAATATCAAAAAGTACTTAAAAACGAAGAAGTGAAGCCAAAATATGATTTGGCCCAAAAGTTCTATGAAGAGGAAGACTATAAACGAGCCAATCGTTTATTTGAACAAATAGCTCCCAAATATGTAGGAAAGCCACAAGGGGAACGGGTCATGTTCTTTTTGGCAAACACCTACTTTAAGCGAGGGGATTTCAATATGGCCGGCTACCAATTTGAACGGTTTATAAAGTCGTATCCCAAAAGTGACAAAGTACCCGAAGCCTCATTCCTGGGTGCCAAAAGCTATTATGAACTATCTCCCGAATATTCCTTGGACCAAACGGATACGGATAAGGCCTTGGCAAAATTGCAAACCTTTATAAACACCTATCCAGATTCGGAATTTTTTCCGGAAGCCAATGATATGGCCCAGGAACTTACCACAAAAAAGGAAAAAAAGGCTTTTGAAATTGCCAAGCAGTATAACAAGTTGGGTGAATTCAACTACGATATGTTGAAGTCGGCAGTCGCCTCCTTGGACAATTTTGTCTCGGATTTTCCAGGTTCCATATATCGGGAAGAGGCTCTGTACGTAAAGGTCGAAGCTACCACTAATCTGGCGTTAAACAGTTTTGAGTCCTTAAAAC
This sequence comes from Ulvibacterium sp., assembly GCF_965228935.1. GTDB lineage: Bacteria > Bacteroidota > Bacteroidia > Flavobacteriales > Flavobacteriaceae > Ulvibacterium. Next base: position 3,511,767 of record NZ_OZ245846.1, read on the forward strand.
CTGAACGATTACAGACGGCAAAAGCCGCGTACAATGTGTTGAAAAAGCAATATCCGGAAACCAAATATGCGGAAGAAGCGGACAATCTTTTGGAGACCATAGAAAAGGAACTCGCCAACAGCACGGTACTAAACGATAACAAGGAAGCTAAATAACATTATTCCACATGAATATGAATGATTTAAAGAATTCAAAGGCTCCAGTCTCTACCATTACCATCAACAAGAACGAGTTTGATGCCAAAACGGACAACATTTATGAGGCTATATCCATAACCGCTAAAAGAGCGATACAGATAAATTCTGAAATTAAAAAGGAACTGTTGGAAAAACTGGAAGAGTTCGCTACCTACAGCGACAGTTTGGAAGAGGTTTTTGAGAACAAGGAACAAATAGAAGTATCCAAATTCTACGAGAAATTACCAAAACCCCATGCCTTGGCCATAGAGGAATGGTTACAGGACAAGATATATCATAGGAATACGGAGAAAGACGTTTAGTATCATGTTCGGCGGCAAAAACATCCTCTTAGGAATTACCGGAGGGATTGCGGCCTACAAGACGACCTTTCTCGTTCGTTTATTGATCAAAGCTGGCGCCGATGTCAAAGTTGTTTTGACAGAAAGTGCCGGCTCCTTTGTTTCCCCCCTGACCTTGGCCACCCTTTCCAAGAATCCGGTGTTAACTTCATTTGTCAAAGAGGAGGAACATATCACGGACTGGAACAATCATGTGGAACTTGGGCTTTGGGCAGACCTAATGCTAATAGCTCCCGCAACTGCCAATACGCTTTCCAAAATGGCCAATGGCGTTTGTGATAACTTGTTGTTGGCCGTATATCTTTCTGCAAAATGTCCGGTTTTTTTTGCCCCCGCCATGGATTTGGATATGTACCAACATCCATCCACCCAGGTATCTTTTGAGAAATTGCGATCTTTTGGCAATGTTATAATACCCGCAACTTCCGGCGAGTTGGCCAGTGGATTATATGGGGAAGGAAGAATGGCAGAGCCAGAGGACATAATTGTCTTTATACAGGAGCACTTGGCCCAAGGATTGCCATTACACAACAAAAAGGTATTGGTTACGGCCGGGCCCACTTATGAGGCCATTGATCCCGTTCGGTTTATCGGTAACCATTCCTCTGGTCTAATGGGATATGAAATTGCAAAAGCCTCGGCCGATTTGGGTGCCCAGGTAATTTTGGTATCGGGGCCTTCGCATTTAAATGTGACGCACCCGGCGATAAATCTTCAGAGGGTGGTCTCCGCGGAACAGATGTACCATACGGCACATGAACATTTTCCGGAAACGGACATTGCTGTTTGTGCGGCCGCTGTATCCGATTATAGACCAAGAACCGTGGCCGATCAAAAAATCAAAAAAGAAGAAAACGAACTTACCTTGGAACTGGTCAAGAACAAGGATATTCTCTTGTCCTTAGGGGAACAAAAGAAGGATCAGTATTTGGTTGGATTTGCATTGGAGACCGAAAATGAAATCGAGAATGCAAAGAAAAAATTGAAGAAGAAGAATTTGGACGCCATTGTTTTGAATTCCTTGAACGATACCGGGGCCGGTTTTGGAAAATCGACCAATAAAATCACCTTTATAGACAAGAATTTGAACTTAACGGCGTTTGATGTAAAGGAGAAGTCGGTGGTAGCCTCTGACATCCTTAAGGAAATTATCAACAGAATCCATGCGTAGCATTCTAATCATCCTATTTTGTACCGTATTTTTTTCAGGTGCATTGGCACAGGAAATGAACTGTACGGTTACCGTGAATTCGGACCAGGTTTCGCAGACCAACCAGCAGATATTCGTAACATTGGAGCGTTCCCTAACGGACTTCATCAATAAGAACAAATGGACCAACAGGGTATATCAGGAAAACGAAAGGGTCAATGCCCAAATGTTTATTACGGTTACCAACTTTGAGAATAACCGATTTGAGGCCAATATCCAAATTCAGTCCTCCCGCCCGGTATTCAATACCTCCTATGAAACTCCGATCTTCAATTACAAGGACGATCAATTCAATTTTGAATATATTGAATTTCAACCGCTCTTCTTTAATCAGAACGTGTACGAGTCCAATTTGGTGAGTGTAATCTCGTACTACGTCTACATTATTTTGGGGCTGGATGCGGATACATTCTCACTTGAGGGGGGTACCGAACACTACAGAACCGCACAAGGTATTGTCACCCAGGCCCAAGGAAGTAATTCGGCAGGCTGGAGTCAGTCCAGTAATCGCAGTCGCTTTGAGCTTGTGGACAATCTGCTGTCCAATACCTTCAGGGAATATCGGGTGGCCATGTACAATTACCATAGAAAGGGGCTTGATATTTTTGGGGATAACAACAGTACGGGCAAGCAGGTCATAGCTGGTACCATGAACTTGTTCGAGACCATGATTAAGCGCAGGCCCAATGCATTCTTGATCCAAACCTTTTTTGATGCCAAATCCGAAGAGATTCAAAATATCTTTAGCGATGGCCCAAAAGTGGATATTGTAAAGTTAAAGGAAACGCTTAATCGTATCGCTCCCCTATATTCCAGTACCTGGAATGACATAAAATACTGAGCCTCCCATTTTTTCATCGGAATATCGATTATCTTTGCAGCACTAATCCTGTAGTGCATTGCTGAATAACCTTCTCATAAACAATTACGCCCTTATTGACGATATTAACGTTTCCTTTACCCATGGTTTTAGCTGTATTACCGGGGAGACCGGAGCGGGCAAATCCATCTTGTTGGGAGGTTTGTCCTTGGTACTGGGTAAACGTGCAGACTTGTCCTCTCTCCGTAATAAGGAGAAAAAGTGTATTGTTGAGGCGGAGTTCGAAATCGGGAAATATGACATAAAAGGGCTTTTTGAGGAAAATGACCTGGATTATGAACCCAAGACCATCATAAGACGTGAGATACTCCCCAGTGGCAAATCCAGGGCTTTTATTAATGACACACCCGTGACTTTGGGCGTGCTTTCCCAATTGGGAGACCGTCTGATCGATGTGCATTCCCAACATCAGACTTTACAACTTACGGAAAACGATTTCCAACTAAAGGTAATCGATGCACTTGCGGACAATAAGAAAATTGTTTCCGAGTATTCCGATAGATTGGACGATTATCAAAACATTTCAAGGGAACTTGAACAACTCAGTGAACTCCAAAGAAATGCCATAAAGGAACACGACTACAACAGTTTTCTATTACAAGAACTGAAAGCCGCTCCATTGGAACCCGGAATTCAGGAAAGGCTTGAGGAACAACACGAACAGTTAAGTAATGTGGAAACCATTTTGGAGCAACTTTCAAAAGGGCATCAATTGCTGAACGATGAGCAGATGGGAGTCCTTAACCTATTGTTGGAATTAAAACAGGTCTCCACTAAATTATCAGGTTTTGGCAATCAATATAGGCAACTAGATGAGCGGATACAGTCCATTTATATAGAAATAGACGATCTTGGTTCCGAGTTGGAGTCCACTCTGGAGCAGGTGGAAGTAAATCCCAAATTGTTGGAAGAAACCAGTACAAAGTTGCAATTGCTATACGATTTACAAAAAAAGCATGGGGCCCATGATGTATCGGAACTCGTCACCATAAAGGCGGAATTGAAAGAAAAAGTGATGGCCACCGAAAATCTGGATGCTGCCATAGCTGAAAAAGAAATGCAATTGGAAGCCAAGAAAGAGGCTTTGGAAAAAATTGCGGCTACCTTGGGAAAACGGAGGTTGGAAGTACTTCCAAAATTAAAGGGGCAGTTGGAGGAGAGTTTGGCTTCCTTGGGTATGCCCAGCGCAACCTTTAAATTGGAGATAAAGGATTCCCAAAATTTCAGGCCCAATGGGAAGAACGATCTAGTCTTCCTTTTTTCGGCCAATAAGGGAACGGACTTTGGTGATTTGAAGAAAGTGGCTTCAGGAGGGGAGCTTTCACGCATTATGTTGACCATAAAAGCAATCTTGGCGCAATATGAAAATTTACCGACCATTATGTTCGATGAGATCGATACCGGAGTTTCAGGTGAGATTTCCAACCGTATGGGAGATATCATGCAAGGTATGAGCAAAACCATGCAAGTCTTCTCCATAACACATTTGCCACAAGTGGCCTCAAAAGGCGACCATCATTTCAAGGTCTACAAAACGGAAAAAGATGGAACCACGCGTACCCAAATGAAAAAGTTGAATCCGGACGAAAGGGTAGTGGAACTTGCGGAAATGTTGGGGGGCAAGGATCTGACGGATTCGGCCATGGCCCATGCACGGCAATTGTTGAATTAAGAATTACAAAGTACCAAATCGGGTTTTGATTTTTCCGGGTTTTCACAATCAAAAGCCGCAGTTAATTTTAATATCTTTGCGCATCAACCTAAGAAACCGTATTTATGGCTTACAACTTATTGAAAGGCAAAAAAGGAATCATTTTCGGGGCATTGGATGCCAATTCCATAGCATGGAAAACCGCAGAACGGGTTCATGAGGAAGGAGGTGCCTTTGTTTTGACGAATGCACCTATTGCCATGCGCATGGGTCAAATCAAGGATTTGGCCGCAAGCACGGGCTCGGAAATAGTGCCGGCCGATGCGACCAACGAGGACAATCTCAACAATTTAGTGTCAAAATCTATGGAGATCCTGGGCGGTAAATTGGATTTTGTACTCCATTCCATAGGGATGTCCGTAAATGTTCGTAAGGGCAGGCAGTATGTGGACGAGAACTACGACTTTACTACTAAAGGATGGGATGTTTCCGCACTTTCCTTTCATAAGGTAATGCAAAGCCTTTATAAGGCCGATGCGATGAACGAGTGGGGGAGTGTGGTGGCCTTGACCTATATTGCCGCACAACGAAGCTTTCCGGATTATAACGATATGGCGGATAATAAGGCCTATTTGGAATCCGTTGCCCGCAGTTTCGGGTATTTTTTCGGAAAGGAAAAGAAGGTTAGGGTCAATACCATTTCCCAGTCTCCTACAGCAACTACTGCGGGCCAGGGCATTAAAGGATTCGACGGATTCATTAGCTATGCGGAAAAGATGTCCCCTTTGGGCAATGCTACCGCAGATGACTGTGCGGATTATACGGTATCCTTATTTTCCGACCTTACTCGGAAGGTAACCATGCAGAACCTTTTTCATGACGGGGGCTTTTCCAATACCGGCGTGAGTCAAGAAGTTGTTGATGCATTTTCCAAATAAAAAGAATAATTTGTTCAAAAGCCATGCACTTAGTGCATGGCTTTTGCTTTTTTAGTATCCGTCTATGAACCTCTTATTTTCCTTTGTAATCCCTGTTTACAATCGCCCGGACGAAATAAAGGAGCTATTGGAGAGTATGGTGCAACAGACCTATATCAAACCTTTTGAGGTGGTAATCGTAGAGGATGGTTCCACGATGGATTCCAAAAATGTGGTACTTGGGTTCAGCGACCGACTTACGATTTCCTATCTTGAAAAAACAAATTCAGGACCAGGGGATTCCCGCAATTACGGGATGCAAAGGGCCAAAGGCGACTATTTCATCATCCTGGATTCCGATTGCATTCTGCCGCCGGGGTATTTGGAAGAAGTTGAGAAATCGCTACAGCAAGAGTTTGTGCACTGTTTCGGTGGGCCGGATGCTGCCCATGAATCGTTTAGTTTGGTACAGAAAGCGATCAACTATGCCATGACCTCTATTTTGAGCACAGGAGGAATACGGGGTAACAAAAGAGGTCTGGGCAAATTTCAGCCTAGAAGCTTTAACATGGGAATTTCCAAGAAAGCCTTTGAAGATGTGGGGGGATTTGGCAATATCCATCCGGGCGAGGATCCCGATCTTACCATCCGCATTTGGAACAAAGGGTACCGGACAAAATTGATACCGGATGCCTATGTATATCACAAACGCCGAATCGATTGGAATAAATTCTATATACAGGTGAACAAGTTCGGAATGGTTCGCCCCATTTTAAACAAATGGCACCCGAAGACCGCTAAAATAACCTATTGGTTCCCCACTCTTTTTGGTTTAGGTCTGTTGCTGTCCTTGCTTTTGATGGCAGTTGGATTGTTTCTTCCCATCCTATGCTACGGCATTTATTTCCTATTGCTTTTTTTGGATGCACTGCTAAAAACGAAAAACTTGTTCGTGGCCCTTCTTTCCCTATTGGCGGTCTGTATACAGTTCTTTGGTTATGGCTACGGTTTTCTAAAGTCGACCATTTGGGTTAATTTTAGCAAACGGCAACCTTGGGAACTCTTCCCAAAACTGTTCTTTAAAACAGATCAATAAGGTGATAGATAAGATAAAGCGGAGCTTAAAGAAACGAAAGGTAAAAATATTCCTATTGTTTTTGCTTTGTTCGGGATTGGCCTGGTTTATCAGTAATCTGTCTGAGAATTATGTGCACAATGCGGTATTTAATTTGGAGTATGTGAACGTGCCGGACAGCCTTTTGTTGGATAAGGCTTCAAGGAACACGGTGAATGTAAAATTAAGGGCAGTGGGATTTCAATTTCTTGGGTTTAACTTTAAGAATAAATCCGTGAAGATCGACTTATCCAAGGTTGCCGGGATAACCTCCAAGCCTTATATCCCACAGGAAGTGTATCGCAGACAAATCGAAAGGCAACTTTCCGGCTCAATGACCCTTTTGGAAATGGATAGGGATACCCTTTTCTTCGATTTTCTTAAGCTCCAATCCAAGGAGGTTCCGGTAAAGCCCCAAATAAAATTAGATCTCGTACAGAACTATTTGTTGGACGGCGATCTTGAGGTAAGACCGGAAAAAATAACCATTAAAGGGCCCAGGGAAGAAATCGATACTATTCAAAGTGTCAGGAGCTCAAAATTGGATTTGAAGGATCTTACTACCGATTTTGCCAAAAAAGCGATGATTATAAGGCCGGAGCAATTGAAGTATACCACATTTTCTTCAGAGTCCGTTTCCATAAAGGGTAAGGTTGCACGTTTTTCGGAAAAAATGATCCAAGTGCCCATAGAGGTGATCAACTTGCCGGAAGGGACCCAAATCAGGACTTTTCCGGATAGCGCCTCAATTTTATGTAAAGCAAAGATCAAAGAGCTGAGGAATTTGGAAAATTCCAGCTTTCAGGTCATTGCGGATTACGGTTTGACAGAAGAGGACAATGCGAAAACGCTTTCTTTACAATTATCGAAAAAACCAGAGAATATCCATAGTGCCAATCTTTTGGAGGCCGAAGTGGAATTCATATTAAAACGGGAATGAGGATTGTTGGTCTTACAGGAGGTATGGGAAGTGGCAAAAGCACCATTGCCCAGATGTTCAAGGAGCTGGGAGTGCCTGTGTACAATTCGGATGAACGGGCCAAAAAAATGATGGTTTCGTCCAAAACGGCGCGAAAGGAGATAACCGAACTTTTGGGGGACAAGGCCTATTCCGGTGAAAAGCTGAATCGTTCCTATATCGCGGAGAAAGTTTTTAAGGACGAAGGGCTGCTTAGAAAGCTCAATGGTATTGTCCACCCATTGGTGAGAAAAAGTTTTATCTCCTGGGCAAGGAGACAGAAATACCCCTATGTTATCCAGGAAGCGGCCATCATATTTGAAAACAAAAATCAGGATTTTTATGACAAAATTGTTTTGGTAACAGCCCCAAAGGAAGTACGTGTAAATCGAATTTTGAAAAGGGATGGTTCCCAGCGGGAAAACATCTTGGAGCGTATGAACTACCAATGGCCCGATTCGAAAAAAATCCCTTTGGCCGATTTTGTCGTGAACAATGAAAATCTAAGTGAAACACGCCTAAAAGTTGAGGATATACATCGCCTTCTCCTTGATAATAGTTGACAGTTTAACGTTTTAACATTTTTGTTAAGGTTAGGTTAAACGTACAAAATACTAGTTGTTAAATATTTAATTTTACCCGAAGATGAATAAGAGATTGTTTGTTCTTTTGGTCATCCTAATGAGCCTATCTCTAATTGGGATAATCTTCGTCCAGGTATTTTGGATAAAAAGGTCGGTAGAGGACAGGGAAGAACAATTCTCCAACACTATTGGCGAAATACTGAATAGGGTAACCGATAAAATAACCGAAAGGGAAACCAAGGATTATTTTGATAGGTACCTTAACCAAAAAGATAGCATTGGGGAGCTCCAGGGGTCTCACCTTAGAAATATTTTTTTTATAGATCGTGATATAAATTCCAACGAGATACTGTTTTATTCCCATGGTATCTTGGAGGAAGATTATAACATAGCATCCACGTTCTTTGACAATGGTAACGGCGACGATACCACCACGATTAAAAGCTATACTAGCAAACGTACCAAAACCATTTTTAAAGAGGACTTTGGTTTGGACGGTAAGCAGTACAAGCTTAATCCTATTCAGAAATTGGAGAAAATAGGAGGGTTGTCCTCTATTGAAAGAGCCCAATTTGAAGATGTTTTTAGTCAGTACGCAAAGCAAGTTCCAATTCATAAGAGGGTTTCCAGACAGGAGATAGAATTGCTTCTGGATCGCGAGCTAAGGAATCGCGGTATGGAAATAGACTTTGAATATGGGGTGTACAGTAAGGGGCTCCCTACCAAGGTGCGATCTAGAAAATTCAAGTTTGAGGAAGGCACATTTTATAAGAGTCCTATATTCAAGGATAGTGATGGTAATTCCAATTTTTCCCTTTTGATATCCTTTCCCAAGAAGAAGCGATTTTTGATACAGTCTGTTTTAGGATTGGCAATCTTATCGTTGTTGTTTACCCTGGTTATCGTAGTGGCCTACTCAAGTGCAATATATCAACTCATTCGACAGAAACAGATTTCTGAAATAAAGTCGGATTTCATCAACAATATGACCCATGAGTTTAAAACGCCCATCGCCACAATAAATCTGGCTGTCGAGGCTATAAAAAACCCCAAGGCATTTGAGGACAAGGAAAAAGTGCAGCGCTACCTGCAAATGATACGGGACGAGAATAAACGCATGCACGCCCAAGTGGAAAATGTACTTCGTATCTCCAAACTGGAAAAAAACCAATTGGATATCAGTAAGGACAGGGTCGACGTTCACGACATTATCCATAGGGCCATTGCACATGTAAAGCTTATTGTAGCAGATCGTGGAGGATATATAAATACCCATTTAGAAGCTGATAGAACGGAGGTCCTTGCAAATGATGTGCATTTTACCAATGTAGTCGTCAATATTTTGGACAATGCCATTAAATATTCTCCGGAAGCACCAAAAATAGATGTGTATACGGAAGTCGCAAAGAACTTCATTATCGTAAAAATTCAGGATCAGGGTGCAGGAATGAGCAAGGCGGTATTAAAAAAAGTTTTTGAGAAATTTTATAGGGAACATACAGGGGACATACACAATATAAAGGGACATGGCTTAGGTCTGGCTTATGTAAAAAAAATAATTGAAGATCATCAAGGTGAGGTTTATGCGGAAAGTGAAAAAGAAAAAGGAAGCATTTTCTACATAAAACTACCTTTAATTTAACAACTTATGGAAACAGTAAATAAGAAAATACTTTTGGTCGAGGACGACCCGAATTTCGGGATTGTTCTTAAGGACTACCTGTCCATGAACGATTTTGACGTGACTTTGGCCAAAAACGGGATGGAGGGTTTTGAGAAATTCAAGAAAGACAATTATGATGTTTGCATCCTAGATGTAATGATGCCCTACAAGGATGGATTCACACTTGCCAAGGAAATACGCGAAAAGAACGAGAACGTGCCCATAGTTTTTCTTACCGCAAAAACCATGAAGGAAGATGTCCTAAAAGGGTACAAGGCCGGTGCGGACGACTACCTTAACAAACCTTTTGATTCTGAAGTGCTTCTTATGAAACTTAAAGCAATACTTCAAAGAAAAGCTTCCAATTCGTTGGCAGATAGCAAAAAGTTTGAGTTTCAAATAGGCAATTTTCATTTGAATTCGAAATTAAGGTTCTTGAAATTTAAGGATGAAGAGGCCATAAAGCTGTCTCCAAAAGAAAATGAATTATTGCGTTTATTGGCCTTGCATGAAAATGATTTGATGCCCAGGGAATTGGCCTTGACCAAGATTTGGAGGGATGACAACTACTTCACCTCCCGAAGCATGGATGTATATATCGCCAAATTGCGAAAATATCTAAAACTGGACGATACGGTGGAAATATTGAATATTCATGGGGAAGGGTTTCGGTTGGTCGTAAAGACTGAAAGTTAATTAACTCCGTAATACCATCAATTAAAGGGGCCGACATTAAATGTCGGCCCCTTTAATTTTGGTCGATATGTTCCAGAATCTCCAAAACAATGGACGATGGACTTTGTTGTATGGAGACTGAAATAGCTTTTTGCGGGGGTTCCAAAGTATCAAATTGGGACTTTAATAATGCGGTCGGCATAAAGTGTCCCTTTCTTTTTTGCATTCTATCCTGGACTTCTTCAAAACTACCTTTTAAATACACAAACCTGATCTTTTGCAGCACACCATTGGCGATTACGGAACGGTAGCTCTCTTTTAAGGCCGAACAGGCAATAACGGCTCCCGATTTCAAATTTTCCTTTATCAAAGTGTTGATACGTTTTAGCCATCCGATTCTATCGGTATCGTTAAGCGGGTTTCCTGCGGCCATTTTCGCCACATTTTCCTCAGGATGATAGTCATCTCCATCAAAAAAGGGGACATTAAGTTCGGTAGCCAATAGTTTACCGACTGTGGATTTACCTGAACCCGATACACCCATAACAAGCAAAACCGTAGTTTTAGCCATTGCTGCTTTTCATTTTATCTTTTATAGACCGAATCACTCCGTCCACATCGCCATCATAGGGAAACCATAGGATGGATTCATCCTTTCGAAACCAGGTAAGTTGCCTTTTGGCAAATCTTCTGGTATTCTTCTTTATTTCCGCTATGGCAAAATCCAATTCCCACATACCCTCAAGGTGATTAAAAAGCTCCTTGTATCCAACGGTTTGCAAGGCATTTTCTTTTTTATGTGGATGCAACGATTTAGCTTCCTCCAAAAGACCTTCTTCCATCATGAGATCCACCCGTTGGTCGATCCGATCATAAATCACTTTTCTATCCGCCTGAAGCCCTACATTTATTGTAGAAAAGAATCTTTTTTGATTTTTTCCCTTTAAGAACGAGGAGTAGGGTTTCCCCGTTCCGATACAAACTTCCAAAGCGCGTATAAGGCGATGAGGGTTTTCAAGATCTACATTGGAATAATATAAGGGATCCAATCGCTTTAATTGCTTTTGGAGCGCTTCAATGCCCTCAATTTCCAATCGTTTGTTTAGATTCTGGCGAATTTCCGGAGCTATCTCTGGAAATTTGTCCAGGCCTTTGGTCACGGCATTGATGTACAATCCACTTCCGCCTACCATGACGACTGTATTTTTTTGGGCGAAAAGTTGTTCCAAGAGCGATAAGGCATCCCGCTCAAAATCCCCTACCGAATAGGATTCAAAAATGCTTTTACATTGTATAAAATGATGTGGTGCCGCATTTAACTCTTCCCGAGAAGGTACTGCAGTTCCTATATGCATTTCCTTATAGAACTGCCTGGAATCCGCCGAAATGATTTCCGTATTAAAATGTTGGGCAAGGGCAATGGCCATTTTGGTCTTTCCAATGGCCGTAGGTCCAACGACATTGATCAAAAATTTACCGGTCATTAATCATCCGTTAATTTATAGCCACATACACGGCAGTAACGTGCATCGCTCCTCATGATTTCCGAACTGCAATTTTGGCAACACCTACCTTCGTCCACGTTCTTGAGGTTTTTTTTCGAGGAGGCATATTCTGCCGAAACAATACCTGTGGGGACCGCAATAATACCATAACCAATGATCATGATCAATGTGGCAATAACCTGTCCAAGACCAGTTTCAGGGGATATATCCCCATAACCTACAGTAGTTAAGGTTACTATGGTCCAGTAAACGCTATGGGGAATACTGTTAAAACCGTGTTGGGGCCCCTCTATTAAATACATAGTAGTACCCAATAGGATAGAGATGACCAGAACAAAGAAAACAAAGATGAATATTTTTGTACGGCTGGCCTTTAGCGCCCTGATAAGATTATTGGATTCCCCTACAAATCGTACCAACTTCAATATTCGAAAAACCCGAAGTAGACGAAGAGCCCTAAAAGCGGTAATATATTGCGAACCTATCAGAAAAAAGGACAGATATTTTGGAATGGTGGAAAGTAGGTCTACAATGCCAAAGAAACTAAAAATGTATTTGAAAGGCCTTTTTATGGAAACAATACGCAAAATGTATTCGATGGTAAAAAGTATGGTGACTACCCACTCCGAGATATCCAAAAACCTATGGTATTTTACATCAAAACGGGGAACACTTTCCAACATTACCACTATAATACTATAGACAATGACTACAAGTAGGATTATATCGAATAACTTACCTGCACGGGTATGTGTTCCGTAAATGAGTGCATGAAGCTTATACCTCCAGTTCTTATCCGTATTTTGGCTTTCCAAACATCAAGAATTTAGGTCCAAAATCTTTATAACTCGTTTTTTTCTGAGATACGATTCTATGATGTGGGTGGTATTCGCATCACCCTTCATAGGTGTTATAATGGATTCTAAGATATGAATATTATTAATTTGATGGTTTAGGTCATAATAACCCAAGCCCTGAAAGATTCCGTTTTTTATAAGAATGGCACTATATTCCCCTGTTTCCCTTCCTTTGTCCACAAGAACCACATTTTTGCCCGCCAATGAAAACTTTGCTATTGCCTGCCGGGCTCTCTTGTTATAATCCAAAACATCTTCCTTGTTCCTGGTATGGCCTCCTTTGCAACAGGTCTGTCCGGATTCGTTGCATTTGCTTTTAGCTTCGGGAAGGCCATTCAGTTTATCACATAGTCCGTTTTCAATAGTGATTTGATGAATGAAATTCTGAGCTCCTTGAAAACTATTAAAAGTAGTGACCACCTTTTTGGAAAAAGTATGGGATGCCGCTTTTAGGGTAACATAACCCCTTTCATCCACGGCCTGATAGACTGCATGGGAAAACAACTTTTGTCTCTTGTGGTAGGTATACTTAGGCTTGTTACGAGTTAACTCTTCGTTCTCCTTTAATAGGGCTACCAATTCGCTCCCGGTTTTTTCAAAGATTACCTTTTTGGTTTCTTTTTGAATTTGTCTTGCCCTATCTCCGTTTTTTATGAAGTGCTGGTTGACCTTTTTTTTGATGTTGTTGGATTTCCCAAGAAATATAAGCTCCCCCTCCTTATTGTACATATAATAAATACCGGTTTCCGAAGGCATCTGCTCAACGATATCCAATTGTCTTGGTGAAAGCTCCCCTTGTGTTTCCGAACGTACCACATGGGAGAGTATGGATTTATCCATATCCTTGGAAAGCAATACCTTAAAGAGCTTTAGAGTGGCCAATGCATCCCCATTGGCCCGATGTCTATCACTGACCGGAATCCCCAAAGAGCGCACCAGTTTGCCCAAACTATGTGATTCGGCATTGGGTATGAGTCGTTTAGCCAAATCCACGGTACATAAGGTCTTACGTTCAAAGTTATAGCCTAACCTTCTGAACTCGGTTCGAAGTATTCTGTAATCGAATTGGGCATTATGGGCTACCAACACACTGTCCTGTGTAATTTCCACAATGCGCTTGGCCACCTCGTGAAATTTTGGGGCCGTCCGAAGCATTTTGTTATTGATGCCGGTAAGGTTTACGACAAAGGGTTGTATTTCCCTTTCCGGATTGACCAAGCTAATGAACTTGTCCACTACCTGGTGGCCATCAAACTTATGTATGGCGATTTCCGTAATACCCTCTTCATTGTATTTGCCACCTGTGGTCTCAATATCTAAAACTGCATACATGCATTAAATTGTTTTTCCAGAAACTTCAAGGAAATTTAACCTTGTAAATCCTTTAATGTGCGTTTCTCGCCCCAAAGATACTACTTCCTATACGTACCATGGTACTACCTTCTTCAATGGCTATTTTGTAATCCCCGCTCATGCCCATGGAAAGAACAGAAATGTGGGGAAGCACCTTTTGAGTAGTATCAAAAAGTGTTTTCAACAGCCTGAACTCCCTTCTAACTTGGTCTGTATCATCCGTAAAAGTAGCCATGCCCATTAACCCTGTTATGGCGATATTTTTCATTTTATGAAATGTATCCGAATGGATGAGTTCGTTCAGTTCATCGGCATCCAATCCAAATTTGGTAGTCTCCTCGGCAATATGGATTTGTAAAAGGCATTCTATCACCCGATCATGTTGTTGGGCCCTTTTGTCTATTTCCTGGAGCAACCTTACGCTGTCCACTCCATGGATCAAAGAGACAAATTCCGCCATATACTTGACTTTGTTCCGTTGTACGTGTCCGATCATATGCCACTGGATGTCCTCGGGCATGCTTTCCCATTTTTGGACCATTTCCTGAATTTTGTTCTCGCCAAAGACCGTATGCCCTGTGTCATAAGCTTCCTTGATTTCGGAAATGGACTTTGTTTTGGAGACCGCAACCAAGGTTACATCTTCTGGTAGCGTATGCTTTATATGTTTAAGATTTTCGCCTATGGACATCTTCTAGTGAAAAGTATTGAAATTATAGTTCATAAATGGTAAGCCCACTTCGCAGTTTGGGCTCAATATAGGTGCTTTTGGGCGGCATGGTCAAGCCCGCATTGGCAATAGCCTTGATTTGGTCCATGGTTATGGGAACCAGACTGAACCCTACGGCAAAGTTGCCTTGATCCACTTCATCTTTCATATGGATAATATTGTGCTTTCCGTAGCCATATCGAATACGCTTATCGTTCCGTAAATCCTTAATGTTCAAAATGGGCCCCAAAACCGTCTTGAACAGAATTTGGGTATCCAGTTTACTCAAGGCATCGGTAAAACGATACACCTTTTTCCGAAGGTAGAGTGAGTAAAACTCCCCGTCCAAATACATGCTAAAATGATGCTTTTTTGTGGGCCTGTATAGGGTGTTTCCCTTGTTTTCGATTCTAAAAAGACCATCCAGCCGTATAAGAAATTCCTTTTTGGTCAACCCATTCAAATCTTTGACCATACGATTAAATTCATAGATCTTGATTTCGGATTCCGGAATTAGATAGCTCATAAAATAATTATAAGGCTCCTTTCCGGTATGGTTTGGATTATTTTCCCTGGACGTTTTGGCCAAAAGACCGGATGAGGCACTTCTATGGTGCCCATCGGCAATGTACAGGGTCTTTAGCTTGGTGAATGCATCTTCCAGTTGGTTCACCGTTTTCGTTTCGGAAATGACCCATAATCTGTGGGTGACCTTATCCGTTGTAGTAAAGTGGTATTCAGGTTCGGCCCGTCTTTCACGTGTTATGATTTCCGAAATAGTTTCATGGTCCCTATAGGTCATCAAAACGGGTTCCGCGTTGAATTTCACAGTTTCCAAATAGTTGGCGAACAATTCTTCCCGGGGACGGATGGTATCTTCGTGTTTTTTGATGATATCGTTTTGATAATCTTCAACACTGGTGGCGCAAAAGAGCCCGCAACACTGAAAACTATCTTTTTTAACCTCGTACAGATAGAAACTATCCCTCGCGTCCTTTAAAAAGATATTGTCTTCCAGGAATTCCAAATATCGGTTGTATACCAACTTAAAACGCTTGGGGCCGGAAACCCTTTTGTCAAACTTGTACCCGGGATTGATAATGTGCAAAAAGGAAAACGGATTGAAGCTCAACACGGCTTCCAGTTCTTTTTTGGAGTATTCCTGGTATGATCGAGAAGCCACAAATGGGGCCTTATCCTTGGCGGGGCGTATGGCCTTAAAGGGTTTTACTATTGCCATTTGGGTTCATTTAAATTGAGGGGAAACTATTTCCGCCTTTCGCGATTCCAAATAATTGTAGAATCCTTCCCCGGATTTTACACCTAATTTTCCTGCGGTCACCATATTGATCAATAGGGGAGAGGGCGCATATTTTGGGTTTTTGAACCCATCATAGATAACGTTCAGAATAGACAGGCACACATCCAATCCAATAAAATCGGCCAACTCCAAAGGGCCCATGGGATGTGCCATTCCCAACTTCATTACCTTATCGATTTCCCTTACCCCGGCCACTCCATTGAATAGGGTTTCTATAGCTTCATTGATCATAGGCATGAGGATACGATTGGCCACAAATCCGGGATAGTCGTTTACCTCCACCGGTGTTTTCCCCAATCGTTTTGAAAGCTCCATCACCGTATCGGTTGTAGCATCCGAGGTGTTGTAACCCCGAATTATTTCTATCAAGGGCATAATGGGCACGGGGTTCATAAAATGCATCCCGATAACCTTATCTGGTCTGCTGGTAACAGCGGCGATTTGGGTAATGGATATGGAGGAGGTATTGGTCGCCAAAATCGTATTTGGATTGCAGTTCACATCAAGATCTTTGAAGATTTTGAGTTTAACTTCCAAGTTCTCCGTAGCGGCTTCGATTACTATGTCACTATCCTGTATTCCATCAATAAGCGAAGTATGGGAGCTAATGTTGTTTAGGGTAGCCCTCTTTGTTTTCTCATCGATTTTTTCCTTGGCAACCATTCGATCCAAATTTTTGGATATGGTCACAAGCCCTTTCTGTAGGGCATCCTCGGAAATATCCACTAGATTTACCTGACTTCCATTTTGGGCAAACACATGGGCGATTCCATTTCCCATGGTCCCCGAACCTATGACTGCTATCTTACTCATGATAGTGGTATGTATTTAAAAATTTTTTTTGATTCCGAGACATCCAATTTTTACTTCTCGCCCTAGGGAAGATAGATATTCCTAGAAGCACTCGATTACTTGTAATGCTACCTGCAATGCCTGTGTTCCCTGCTGTAAGGTGACTATGGGAACACTATCCGAATTTATAGCATCTGCAAAGGTCTCCAATTCGTCCAAAATGGCATTGTTCGCCTGAATTTCAGGATTCTCAAAGTAAATTTGCTTTTTTTCCCCTTCAGCATTTTGTAGGATCATATCAAATTGTCCCGGGGTCTTTGGTGCGTCCTTCATCTTTACTACCTCGACCTTTTTTTCCAAAAAGTCAACGGAAATGTAAGCATCCCTTTGGAAAAAACGGGATTTCCTCATGTTTTTCAATGAAATCCGACTAGCCGTCAGGTTGGCCACACACCCGTTTTCAAATTCAATACGTGCGTTGGCAATATCCGGGGAATGACTTATTACGGATACGCCACTGGCATTAATTTGGCTTACTTTTGAGTCCACTACGCTAAGAATGGCATCAATATCATGTATCATTAGATCAAGTACCACCGGTACATCGGTGCCCCTGGGATTAAATTCGGCCAACCGATGGGTTTCAATGAACATCGGATCCTTTATTTTTTCCTTTACTGCCGTAAAGGCCGGATTAAACCGCTCTACGTGCCCTACCTGCCCCTTTACATTGAACTTTTTCTCCAGTGCCATTAGTTCCTGGGCCTCCTCCAAAGTATTGGTAATCGGTTTTTCAATAAACACATGCCTGCCTTTTTCCATTGCTTTTTTGGCACATTCGTAATGGGAAAGGGTCGGGGTAACGATATCCACCACATCTACGGTATCCATAAGGGCTTTCATGTTTTCAAAATAGGAATAACCAAATTCCGTGGCCACTTTTTCCCCGTTCATAACATCGGGATCATAAAAGCCTATCAACTCATATTTAGAGGATTCATTGAGTAATCGCAGGTGTATTTTTCCTAAATGTCCCGCTCCCAAAACACCGACTTTGAGCATATGTTTTAATTTTTTCAAAAGTAAGGATAGTTTGTGAGTTTAACGATTTGTTGTAGGGTCTTTGTGTTTCTATGTCGGAATATTTATGTGGAAAGGAGAATTGGAATTTGGAACTTGGATATTGATATTTTCCGTTCTAAATTCGTTTTATAAAACCAAACCATTGAAGGATACCTTAAAGCATAAGGGAATGCGCAACCAATTAGCGGATGTTCTGGTCGCCAAGGGCATCAAGGATCAAAAAGTGCTGGATGCCATTCGTGCCATCCCCAGACATTTGTTCATGGACAGCGGTTTTGAAGGGCATGCCTATCAGGACAAGGCTTTTCCCATTGCTGCCGGACAAACCATCTCACAGCCATATACCGTGGCATTTCAAACCGAATTGTTGAAAATTCGGCCCAATCAAAAAATCCTTGAAATAGGCACGGGAAGTGGTTACCAGACCGCTGTTCTCATCCATTTAAAGGCAAAGGTTTTTACCATAGAGCGTCAATTGACCCTTTTTAAAAAGACCAATATTTTCTTCAAAAAGATGGGATATCGTCCCAAAAAGTTCATTTTTGGCGATGGATACAAAGGCCTGTCGGAAGAAGCCCCGTTTGACGGTATCATCGTAACCGCAGGGGCCCCGGAGGTACCTAAGGCACTCATGTCCCAATTAAAGGTTGGCGGCAGACTAGTGATACCTGTAGGAGTTGATGAGCAGATTATGACGGTATATAGAAGAAAATCCGAAAAGGAATTTGAAAAAAAAGAATACGGCTCGTTTCGGTTTGTTCCGTTATTGGAGGATAAAAACTGATATTGTTCGATAGATGCGACTCCGTTGTTCAGCGGTTAAAATTCTTTTTGATTCGGTCTAGGTCTCTTTTGTTGTCCCTATCCTTAATGGTTTCCCGTTTGTCATAAAGCTTTTTACCCTTGGCCAGGGCAATTTGTAGTTTGGCGAGCCCTCTATCATTTAGAAAAAGTTTTAGCGGAATTATGGTCAAGCCCGAAGTCTTCACTTCCTTTTCCAATTTTTTGAGTTCCCTTTTGTTCAGTAAAAGCTTTCTTTCTGCTTTTGGACGATGATTAAAATGGGAGGCGTGCGAGTATTCATCAATCTGCATATTGATTACAAAAAGCTCGCCCCGGTCATTAAACTCGCAAAAACTCTCGGAAATAGAAGCCTTGCTTTGTCGGATGGACTTTATCTCCGTACCCGAAAGTACAATTCCGGCGGTATAGGTATCCAAGAATTCATACTCAAAACGTGCTCTTTTATTCTTTATATTGATGTTCTGTTGCATGGAATCACAAAAATAAGAACAATAATTCGTACAACAATCCGGCAAAAAAGGGATACTTCCCTATTATTTTGTAAGATTGGTGCATATTTACGTACCATAGTATCATAATATCATCGTATGAACAAGGGAATCGTTTTGTTTTGTATCAGCATCATCCTGGCGTGCGGGCAAAAGGCCAAAACGGAGCTTTCCGCTCAGGAAATTGTGGATGCAAGCATTAAGGTAAGTGGGGGGGAGGCGTACAAAAAAAGCGCTATCTCCTTTGACTTTAGGGATAGGTCTTACACAATGGAGCGCCATGATGGACGGAAAGTTTTAAAGCGGATTTCCCAAATAGATTCCAATACGGTTTTGGATATTAAACAATATAACGGATTTCAACGTTTCGTCAACGACAGCCTGATATCCATTCCTGATTCCATGGCAACTAAATACGCCAATTCCGTCAATTCCGTTCACTACTTTGCCTATTTGCCCTATGGTCTTAATGACTCAGCGGTAAATAAGAAATATTTGGGTCGGTCACGGATCAAAGGGAAAGACTACTATGAGATAGAGGTGACCTTTGACAAGGAAGGAGGGGGTGATGATTATGATGATACCTATGTGTACTGGTTTAATGTTACTACCTTGAAACCAGATTATCTAGCTTATGAGTTTCATGTGGACGGTGGAGGTAAACGTTTTAGAGAGGCTTATAACGAACGTTATGTAAACGGCATACGTTTTGTTGACTACAATAATTATAAACCTTTTGATCAAGGTGTTGTGGTTCAGGAAATGGATAGCCTGTTTATGGCCGATCAATTGGAACTATTGTCCCAAATAGAATTGAAGAATATTACCGTCCTTCCGGACAATTACAATTAAACTGTAATCGCATGTCGGTTGCGGTACCATTTATAATTTGTACGATGTACATACTTCCATTGTCGTAATCGTCCATAGGCCCATATTTGTCTTGCCCTATCATAAGATTTACAAATTGGGGCGTAGTATTGCTGTGACCTACAACTAGGACTTTCTTGTTGAGATTATCCACCTTGAACTGCTCAATATTGATTTCTTCAGGAACATAGTACTGCATTATGATGTCTTGCTTTACCGATGTCGGTGCAGCAGTCATGGTTGCCCTCTCATAGTCGGTGGTATAAATGGCATCCAAAGCAACATCATCCAGTATCTCGGCCCAATGCATGGCACGTCCCAAACCTTTTTGATTGAGTTCGGGATCGATGTTATCCGGATTTGAACGATCCTTTTCCGCATGGCGGATAAAGTAAAAAGTAGATATACCCTGATTCGAATAAAATTCCTCGGATGCGGTTTTATCTTCTTTACAGCCTAAGAAAAGGAAGAGTATAACTAATGTCGATACTAATTTGATCGGTTTCATCTATTGGCTTGATTGTTTTATGTTGATAGCCCCGGAAAAAGTAAGTAATACCCACACTTTGTCCATGTCGCCCCGTATAATTTTTATCGTTTTTGCCCCAGAACCAAAGTATTGGGTTTTCCCCTTGAGGGAAATTTTCTTTTTACTGTAACTAAAATTACCGCTAAATAGTATGTAAACCAGTCAGTTTTTTGTTTTTTTGCGTATGATTAAACTTGGCACCCCTTTTCTAATTATAGTAACTTTTTTTTTCGCCCGTTCACAGGAGGTCTCCCTCCCGGTGGATTTTCGACAGCATAATTTAACCGAGTATAATTCCAGTTTTTTTAATCCGGCTTTTTCCCTAGATCGTAATAATCCGCAGTCCGTTTCCTTATGGACGCGTTGGCAGTGGCAAAGTATAGATGCCGACCCCACGACCTTGTTTTTGAATTATACCCGAAAGATTAATGAATCCTCAGCGGCAAGTGTTGCATTTTTTCAACATAATACCGGTATCTTTTTTAATACCGGAGGGATTCTAAATTATGCCCAGGAGATAAAATTGAACGCCCTTATACGCCTTGGTTTTGGGTTTAACCTTTTTGGATTCCAGCAAGAGCTGGCGGATGACCGCTTTCAGATAGATCCGGATATCCCTATACCGATATTACAACCCTCAACGGATTTTATCTTGCAATTGGCTCCCGGAGTCCGGTTGTCGGTCGAAAATTTTTCTTTTGGCCTGGCCTCGGAAAACCTTTTTGATTACAACTTTACGGACAAGGGTAGAAACACGGTTCCGGCCGATAAGATTTATATGGGAATGGTCTCTTATGATATACCGATAGGTATTAGTAGGGATCCCACGGCTTTTCTTAGACCATTACTGTATTTGCGCACCATACCGGAACTTGAGAACCAAGTAGGTCTTAATGTTCTTCTTAGCAAGACGGCCTATTGGGCACAAATGGGTTACAACAACTTTTATGGAATTTCCCTTGGAGGGGGAGGAACTTTTTTTAAAAGATTTTCTGTAGGGGCCCTGGTAGAATTTGGGACGAACTCGGCCATTAGTTCCGAAGATCCGTCCTTTGAGTTTGTAGCTTCGTATTTTATAGGAAAACCTGAGGAGCGCCGTAAAATACGTTTCTTGGAAGAGGAAGAGGAACCGAAGCAAGAAGAATTGATTACCGAGGAAGAAACCAAGGAGGAAATCGAGAAGGCCGAAGCAATTGCCAAACAAGAGGAAGCTGCTGAAAGGGCCGAACAAAAACAGGCCAAGAGGGAGGCAAGGGAATTGGCCGCCCAAGAGAGGGCATTGGCAAAACAACAACGACGCGATTCCCTAACGGCTGCCAAAAGGGAGAGAGAAGCGTTGGCGGAGGCAGCTAGACTTGAGGAAGAACGTAAAAAAGCAGCTATTGAACAAGCCAAGCAAGAAGAAGACTTGGCCAAGGCAAGGGATGAGCAGCAACGAAAACTGGATTCCATTAATGACGTTAGACGCGCCGAGGCGTTGGCAGCGGTCCAAAAACTTCGACAACAAAGAGAGAAGGATTCCTTGGAAAGTATAAAAATTGCTGAAGCCGAGGCTGCCCAAAAACAAATTGAACAAGATCAAGTGGCCCAACAAGAAGAACAGGATAAACCAAAGGCCGGTGAAAAATATGAGGAAGTCCGGGCAGAGGGCGACCTGGAACCGGGTTATTATCTTATTACCAACGTATTCGGAACAAAAAAATACTATGAGGCCTTCATGAAGGATCTGCAGAACCGGGGTCTTGCGCCAAAATCATTCGTTAGGGCCAGGAACAACTATAACTACGTTTACTTGGAACGTTATAATACTATGAACGAGGCGCGAAATGCCAGGGATAGTAATTTTGATGGAAAATATCCGGATAAAACCTGGATTTTTAGGGTTGTGGGCAATTAAACGTAGAGGAATTATTTTTTAATTTCCCTGTGTATGAGAACTTCCAGGTAAGCCACGGTATTTACCAAATATTTCCGGTCCCTGGTTATTGTGGACATGGCGATGGCACCTTGCAACATCGTAAATAATTGCTTGGCGAATTGCAATGGGGTCACTGGAAGATTCAATTGATTTCCCTTAATTCCATTTTCAAGCACCAATGCAATTTTTCCTTCAATTTCCTTTATGGTTTCTTTTGCGGCAGCGGCTAAAAGGGTATTGTTGTGCTGCGCATCCACACCAACATTGAGAATTGGGCATCCGCCCATATCCATGGTATATACGTCGTAATTTCTATAGAATTTTAAAAGGTTGAAAATTTTTTCCAACGATGCCCCTTCTATGTTAAGATGCTGCTCTACGGATGAAAGCAATTTGCCACGATTGTATTCAAAAGCCGCCAAAGCCAGTGCTTCCTTGTTTTCGAAGTTCCCGTAAAGCGCCCCTTTTGTAAGCCCTGTAGCCTCGGTAAGATCGCTCATACTGGTACCTACATAGCCCAATTTGTTAAAGATAGGTGCAACGGTCTCTATGATGTAGGCAGTGGTTCTTTCGGCTTTGGTGGTCATGGCAATCAATTTTATACGAATATAAAAAAACTACATACTGTATGGTATATATGTTGATAAAAAAGGTCGGTCCCCATAAATACTTTGGAGACCGACCTTTAATTTGTATGTATCAAATCCTATCCTACCAGCTGATCCTGGTTTCTAAAGACGAGGGTGTCGTCAAATGAATCGATCAAAACGACACTATCTGCCTTTATTTGGCCACTTAACAATTCCTTTGACAGA